>NZ_AP027056.1:0-1312231 GCF_027924965.1 Limnohabitans sp. TEGF004
GGGCATTTGCAGAATTTTATCCACACTCTTTTTAGCTTTGCTTTTTTAAAGTCTTTCAGATTTACTCACCCTGTGGATAATTTTTTGATAAAGTGCTTGGTTGCCTGCCTTTTTAGGGCAGCTGTCCACAGAAAAATATCTCATGAACTCAGGTCTTCTATCTTCTGCCGCCGATGGCCTACCACCAGGATCTGGTGAAGGTTTGTGGCAGGCCTGCGTCGATCAACTGGCGCAAGAACTACCAGAACAACAGTTCAATACGTGGATCAAACCATTGGTTGCCAACGTCGCTGAAGACTTTAGCAAAGTGGTTATTTTGGTGGGTAACCGCTTCAAATTAGACTGGATTCGTGCCCAATATGCCAACCGAATTGCTGGTTTGTTGCAACAAATGTACGGTCAGCCCATTCAAGTTGAGTTAGCGATCACTCCCAAAGAAACCCCTGTCAGGATTAAACCTGTTTCATTCTCTCAAGAGCTTGAGTCGCTTCCTGAAAGCTTTGTAGGACTGGAAGAAGGTGTTCCCAGCGGGCCACGCACACGCCTCAACACAGCGCTGACCTTTGATACCTTGGTCGAGGGTACAGCCAACCGCATGGCCCGTGCTGCTGCCATGCATGTGGCAACCATGCCCGGTCAGTTATATAACCCCTTGTTCATTTACGGTGGGGTAGGTTTGGGCAAGACACATTTGATGCACGCGGTAGGTAACAAGCTGCTGTCTGAGCGCCCAGATGCCAAAGTTCTCTACATCCATGCAGAACAGTTTGTTTCGGATGTGGTTAAAGCCTATCAGCGCAAAACTTTTGATGAATTCAAAGAGCGTTATCACTCGCTAGATTTGCTTTTGATCGACGATGTGCAGTTTTTTGCCAACAAAGAACGTACCCAAGAAGAATTTTTCAACGCATTTGAAGCTCTGCTGGCCAAGAAGTCTCACATCATTATGACGAGTGACACATATCCAAAAGGCTTGACAGACATTCACGAGCGCTTGGTGTCGCGCTTTGATGCGGGCTTAACTGTTGCTATCGAGCCGCCCGAATTAGAAATGCGTGTTGCAATTCTGATCAGTAAGTCACGCGTTGAAGGCTCTGAAATGCCTGAGGAAGTAGCCTTCTTCGTGGCCAAAAACGTGCGTTCTAACGTGCGTGAGCTTGAAGGCGCACTGCGCAAAATCTTGGCTTATTCACGTTTCAATCAGAAAGAAATTTCGATTCAGCTGGCACGCGATGCCCTGCGCGATTTACTTTCTATTCAGAACCGCCAGATTTCCGTAGAGAACATCCAAAAAACAGTTGCCGACTATTACAAGATCAAAGTGGCTGACATGTACTCTAAGAAGCGCCCTGCATCAATTGCAAGGCCACGCCAGATAGCGATGTATCTAGCGAAAGAGCTCACGCAAAAAAGCCTTCCTGAGATTGGTGAGCTGTTTGGCGGACGTGATCACACCACTGTGCTGCATGCAGTACGCAAAATCACTGCAGAACGGCAGCAAATGGCTGATTTAAATCAACAGCTGCATGTTCTCGAACAAACACTCAAGGGCTAAACAGCTAGAACAACAACCTTGTGGATAGTTTCTGGACAACACCAGAGTTATCCACAGAAAAGTAGGAATTTAAAAGTTATCCCCTTTTGAACGACAGCAGAAAAGCAAGCTTGCCAACACCTTCACGCTGTGTCCAAGTGCTTGAAAAAAAAGAGGAAAATGCTGTTGTCCACAGAAAGATGCTTTGCTTATCTACTACTACTAATTTAAATAAAGAAAACAAGAGGAAGAGATGATCGTACTGAAAGCAACACAAGACAAGGTTTTAGCTGTTCTGCAATCTGTTGCAGGTATCGTTGAACGTCGTCACACATTGCCAATCTTGGCAAATGTGTTGATTCGCAAAACAGGTAGTTCGCTACAACTGACCACCAGCGATTTAGAAATTCAAATTCGCACCACTGCAGAACTTGATGGTGATGCAGGTAACTTTACGACTACCGTTGGTGCACGCAAGTTGATTGACATCTTGCGCACCATGCCTTCTGACCAAACCGTCAGTTTGGAATCAAATCAAAACAAATTGATTTTGAAAGGTGGTAAAAGCCGCTTTACTTTGCAAAGCTTGCCTGCTGAAGATTTCCCATTGGTGCAAGAAGCTGCCAACTTTGGTCCTTCTTTCAGCGTGCCACAAAAGACACTCAAAGAGTTGTTGCACCAAGTGTCATTCGCCATGGCTGTGCATGACATCCGTTATTATTTGAACGGCATTTTGTTTGTGGCGGAAGGTAAACAACTTAGCTTGGTTGCCACAGATGGTCATCGCTTGGCTTTCTCTTCTGCAACTTTGGATGTGGAAGTACCACGCCAAGAAGTCATCTTGCCTCGTAAAACAGTTCTCGAAATGCAGCGCTTGTTGAGCGACAAAGAAGGTGCCATCGAAATGCAATTTGCTGGTAACCAAGCCAAGTTCACATTCGACGGCATGGAATTTGTGACCAAGCTGGTGGAAGGCAAGTTTCCAGATTACAACCGCGTGATTCCAAAGAATCACAAGAACACCATCACCATGGGTCGTACAGCTTTGTTGGCTACTTTGCAACGCACAGCAATCCTGACCAGCGAGAAGTTCAAAGGCGTTCGCTTGAACTTGGAGCCAGGTGTGTTGCGCGTGGCATCTAGTAACGCTGAGCAAGAAGAAGCAGTGGACGAACTTGAAATTGATTACAACGGCGACGCCATTGAAATTGGCTTCAACGTCACGTACTTGATCGATGCTTTGACCAATATGGACCAAGACATGGTGCAGGTTGATTTGGCTGATTCCAACAGCTCAGCACTTATCACCATTCCTGAAAACACCACCTTTAAATATGTGGTGATGCCAATGCGTATCTAACGCATCGTTGTTTTCCTTTTTACGATTGAACCCGTGAGGTGCTTGTGCCTCACGCACGAAGACTTGCTATGACCGAACCCACTCAAACTCCTGAAACCCCAGTGACGCCTCCAGCCGGTGAAGGCTATGGTGAGGGGTCAATTCAAATTTTGGAAGGCCTTGAGGCGGTTCGTAAGCGTCCTGGCATGTACATCGGTGATACATCTGATGGTTCAGGCTTGCACCACTTGGTGTTTGAGGTGGTTGACAACTCAATTGACGAAGCGTTAGCGGGTCATTGTGATGACATCGTGGTCACCATTCATAGCGATAACTCCATCAGCGTCACAGACAACGGCCGTGGTATTCCTACCGGTGTGAAGATGGATGACAAGCACGAGCCTAAGCGCAGTGCCGCTGAAATCGCTTTGACCGAATTGCATGCCGGAGGTAAGTTCAACCAAAACAGCTACAAGGTATCGGGTGGTTTGCACGGCGTGGGTGTGTCTTGTGTGAACGCGCTGTCCAAATCGTTGCGTTTGGTGGTCCGTCGCGAAGGTAAGGTTCACACCTTAGAGTTTTCCAAAGGTTTCGTGCAAAACCGTTTGATTGAAGTGGTGAATGGTGTTGAAGTGTCCCCCATGCGCATCACCGGTGATACCGAAAAGCGCGGAACAGAAGTTCACTTCTTGCCTGACACAGAAATCTTCACGCAAAACACTGACTTTCATTACGAGATTTTGAGCAAGCGTTTGCGCGAACTCAGCTTTTTGAACAATGGTGTGCGTATCCGCTTGTTGGACGAACGTACGGGCAAAGAAGACGACTTTTCTGGTGCAGGTGGTGTGAAGGGCTTTGTGGACTTCATCAACTCAGGCAAGAAGGTATTGCACCCCAATGCGTTTTACGCTGAAGGTGATCGTCCCGCCGAGACCTATGGTGGCATTCCAGGTACCAACATTGGTGTGGAAGTGTCCATGCAGTGGAACGATGGTTATAACGAAAACGTTTTGTGTTTCACCAACAACATTCCACAACGCGATGGCGGTACCCACCTGACGGGTTTACGCGCTGCGATGACTCGCGTCATCAACAAGTACATCGAAGAAAACGAATTTGCCAAGAAGGCCAAAGTTGAAGTGACGGGTGACGACATGCGCGAAGGCTTGTGCTGTGTGCTGTCTGTCAAAGTCCCTGAGCCGAAGTTCAGCAGCCAAACCAAAGACAAACTTGTGTCTAGCGAAGTGCGTGCGCCTGTGGAAGACATCGTCGCCAAAACACTGACAGACTATTTGCAAGAGCGCCCCAACGACGCCAAAATCATTTGCGGCAAGATTGTGGAAGCCGCCCGTGCACGCGAAGCTGCCCGCAAAGCGCGCGAGATGACACGCCGCAAAGGTGTGTTGGACGGTATGGGCTTGCCAGGCAAGTTGGCCGATTGCCAAGAAAAAGACCCATCGCTGTGCGAAATCTACATCGTGGAGGGTGACTCCGCTGGAGGTTCAGCCAAACAGGGTCGTGACCGTAAATTCCAAGCCATTCTGCCTTTGCGCGGCAAGATTTTGAACGTTGAAAAAGCACGTTACGAAAAGCTGCTGACCAGCAATGAAATCTTGACGCTCATCACGGCATTGGGCACCGGTATTGGTAAAGCCAGTGCTGAGTCTGGCAAGTCGGCCACGGATGACTTCAATGTCGACAAGCTGCGTTACCACCGCATCATCATCATGACTGACGCTGACGTGGACGGTGCGCACATTCGTACGCTGTTGTTGACCTTCTTCTACCGTCAAATGCCAGAGCTCGTCGAGCGTGGCCACATCTACATTGCACAACCACCTCTGTACAAAGTGAAGGCGGGCAAAGAAGAGCTGTACCTTAAAGACGCCTCTGCTTTGGATGGTTTCTTGCTGCGTATTGCGTTGAAAGACGCAAGCATCACCACAGGCGGTGCCAACTCTCAAGTTTTGAGTGGCGACACCTTGGGCGAATTGGCGCGTAAACACCAAGTGGCTGAATCTGTCATTGCTCGCTTGAGTGGCTTTATGGACGCTGAAGCCTTGCGCGCAATTGCGGATGGTGTGTCTATCAACCTCGACACTGTGGCCGATGCTGAAAAATCGGCTGTGGCCATGCAAGAAAAATTGCGCGAACTCGGCAGCGGCTCAGAAGCTTCGGGCGAGTTCGATGTGCGTACCGACAAACCTATCTTGCGTATTAGCCGTCGCCACCACGGCAACGTCAAGAGCAGCGTGATTACCCAAGACTTCGTGCACGGTGCTGATTACGGCGCTTTGGCTGAAGCCGCACAAACCTTCCGCGACTTAGTGTGTGAGGGCTCGAAGGTGCACCGCGGCGAAGGCGAGAAAGCTAAAGAAGAAAAAGTTTCTGACTTCCGTCAAGCCATGAAGTGGTTGATTGGCCAAGCCGAAAACGCCACAGCCCGTCAACGTTACAAGGGCTTGGGCGAAATGAACCCAGCGCAGCTCTGGGAAACTACGATGGACCCCACAGTGCGCCGCTTGCTGCGCGTGCAAATTGACGATGCCATCGAAGCCGATCGTGTGTTCACTATGTTGATGGGCGACGAGGTTGAGCCTCGCCGCAACTTCATCGAAAATAACGCACTGCGCGCTGCCAACATCGATATTTAATCGCGCTTGCCCTTCCAGCGTGAATGCTCTGGGAGGGTTTCCGCGTCAAATACTTTTTGCTGTTCCACGCTCAATTGGTTATAGAACGTACGCGTTGTTTCTGTGCGTTGTTTGATGTGGGCTTGCATGGCGGCCAAATTGGCTTCATGTGCAGCATTCATCTTTTCCATGCGCTCAGGTGTATTCAACTTGGCCAAGGCATCACGGTCTACTGATTGAGCCAATGGCTTTGCAGGGACTTTCATGCCTTGCACAAAAGTGTTCCATGCAGGCTCTTGCGAGGGGGCCAAATGAAGCTTGGCTTTTAATTCGGTTTGACGCTTGTCCCAATGCTTGGTCATGCGCTCGTGCATACGACCCTCGTCGTGATGCACACCCATTTCACCCATCATGGGTTGGGCGTGTGCAGGGACGATAGCGGCAATCGCAGAGCCCGCTAACAAAACAGAGAGTGCAAAACGTGTGCTGTTCAAACGTGTCATAGAAGTTCCTTGAAGTCAGAGGCGAGATGCCTCTGTCAAGTTCGTACTGTGAACCGTCTGTGTAACGCGTCTGTGCGCTGCAGCACAAGTTACGTAAAGTTTTGTAGCTGGCCCTATCCCATTAAGCCTGCACGAAAGTCGTCCACGGCTTGCACCAGCTCCTCGCGGGTGTTCATCACAAACGGGCCGTATTGCGCGATGGGTTCGTTCAACGGTCTGCCGGCAATGACAATGGCGCGTGTGTTGGCTTGGGCACGCAGCACCATGCCATCACCGCCGTTGGCTAGCACGGCCATGCGTTTGATAGGCACAGCGGTGGCTTGGTCGCCTTGCACCACGTCTAGTCCACCACGGTACACATACACAAACGCATTGTGTGTGGCGGGCAAGGGTTGCTCGAACACCGTGCCGTCAGTGGCAGGGAAGTGTAGGTCCAAATACAAAGGTTCGGTGTATTCGCGTTTTATGGCCCCCTCTGCGCCGTGTGATTGCCCAGCAATCACGCGTACCAACACACCTTCAGCCGTGGTGACTTCAGGAATTTCTTCGCTTTGAATGTCACGGTACCAAGGCTCGCAGAGTTTGTTTTTAGCGGGCAGATTCAGCCACAGCTGAAAGCCTTCCATCACACCCTCTTCTTGCTCTGGCATTTCGCTGTGCGTCAGACCGCGACCGGCGGTCATCCATTGCACGCCGCCGTTTTGCAGCAAACCTTTGTGTCCACCGCTGTCTTTGTGGCGCATGCGACCGGCAATCATGTAGGTCACCGTTTCGAAACCTCGGTGTGGGTGGTTGGGAAAGCCCGCAATGTAGTCACCGGGGTTGTCGCTGCCAAACGCATCGAGCATTAAGAACGGGTCAAGACGCTCTTGCAAGTCATGGCTCAGCACGCGTGTCAGACGTACACCTGCGCCGTCTTGGGTGTCTTGGCCTTGCACCAAGCGCTCGACGCCACGAGCTTCACGCACGGTGCTCATGCGACTTGGTAGCCTTCGTCAGCAATGGCGTGCGCAATGTCCTCGCGTGGCTTGCTGCTGTGCACATCGACTTTGCCGGTGCTGCGGTCAATCTCCACCTTGGCGTCTGGGTCTAGGCGTGCAATCGCTTTTTTAACGGCCATTTCGCAATGGCCACAGGTCATGCCTTGGACTTGAAACGTGTTATCCATCATGGGCTCCTTATAAAGATGTAACCTTAACCTATGTCTGAATTGTCCTGCGATATTGGTATTGGTGGAATGACCTGTGCATCGTGCGTGGCCCGTGTGGAGCGCACGATTGCCAAATTGCCTGGTGTTGAATCGGTCAGCGTCAACTTGGCGACCGAATCGGCGAGGGTCAATTGGGCCGCTTCCCAAGCCTCAGAAGACGAGCAAACCCAACAAGCTCGCCTGCGACGCGCGGTGCGTGATGCGGGTTACGAGCCTTTGGCGGCCGAACATTTGGAACAAGCACCAGAAGGTGCGTGGACAGGTTTCATGCCCGTCGCCATGGGTTTGTTGCTCAGTGCGCCGTTGGTCTTACCGATGGTGGGCGATGCCTTGGGTCAGCACTGGATGTTGTCGGCGTTGTGGCAGTTTGTGTTGGCGACGCCTGTGCAGTTCGTGCTGGGCGCACGTTTTTACAAAGCGGGTTGGCATGCCTTGTTGGCGGGCAGCGGCAACATGGATTTGTTGGTGGCTTTGGGCACCACGGCGGGTTGGGCCTTGTCGGTGTGGCTGTGGCTTACAGCGCCTGCGGGTGCGATGGTGCATTTGTACTTCGAAGGTTCGGCGGTGGTCATCTCTTTGGTGTTGTTGGGCAAGTGGTTAGAGGCGCGTGCCAAGCGCCAAACCACCGATGCCATTCGCGCCTTGCATGCCTTGCGCCCTGCGCGCGCGCGCGTCATCACCTTGGATGGCGAGGTGGAAATTCCCATCGAAGAATTGTTGGTGGGCGACAGCTTGGTCGTCTTGCCCGGTGAACGTTTTGCGGCTGATGGTGTGGTGCTTGAAGGCCAAACCCAAGTGGATGAAGCCATGCTCACGGGTGAGCCTTTGCCTGTGCACAAAGCCATCGATTCACGCGTGACCGGAGGCAGCATCAACGGCGAAGGTCGCGTGGTAGTGCGCGTCAGCGCCACAGGTACCACCACTGTGTTGGCCAACATCATCCGTTTGGTGGAAGACGCGCAAGCGGCCAAAGCGCCAATTCAACGCCTGGTGGACCAAGTGTCTGCGGTGTTTGTGCCTGTGGTCTTAGTGCTGGCGTTGGTCACGTTGTTGGTTTGGTGGTTCACAGGCCACAGCCTGGAGGTGTCGCTCATCCATTGCGTGGCGGTATTGGTCATTGCTTGCCCGTGTGCGCTCGGGTTGGCGACGCCCGCAGCCATCATGGCGGGCACGGGTGTGGCGGCGAAGCACGGCATCCTCATCAAAGATGCGCAAGCATTAGAAGTGGCGCACAAAGCGGATACGGTGGCGTTTGATAAAACAGGCACGCTCACCGTTGGGCAACCACGCTTGCTGTCTTTGTTGGCGCTGCAAGACGTCGATGCTGTCGATTCACCAGATGCTCCCGCACAAATGACGGCTCACGCACAAACCTTGCTCGCGCTGGCGGCTTGTTTGCAAAGCGGCAGCGAGCATCCTTTGGCCCATGCGGTGGTGCAAGCAGCCAAAACAAATGGCTTGAGCTATGCCACGCCCGAAGGCGTGAAGGCGGTCGCTGGCTTTGGCAGCGAAGGCGTGGTGCAAGGGCGCCACTTGCTGTTGGGCAGTTTGCGATGGATGGATGCTTTGTCTGTGCCCGCTGGTGAATGGCAAGCCCGTGCAGCCGCTTTGCAAGCGCAGGGTGCCACGGTGTCGGTCTTGGCTGAACGCACGCCGCAAGGGGTCGTTGCGCTCGCCGTGTTGGCTTTTGGGGATGAGCCTAAGCCGGGCGTGCAAGGTGCGTTGGCCAAGTTACGCGCACGCGGTTTGCGTTTGGTCATGATTTCGGGCGACAACGTGGGTGCCGCCCAAGCCATGGCCGCGCGTTTGGGTTTGCGTGCAGACGAAGTGCATGCCGAGGTCATGCCCGGCGACAAAGCTGCTTTGGTGAAAAGCTTGCAACACAACTCCAACGGTGCAGCCCATGTGGTGGCATTTGTGGGTGACGGCATCAACGACGCACCGGCCTTGGCCGCCGCCGATGTGGGCCTTGCCATGGCTAACCTCAATGCCGATGGTCAACGCGGAGGTACCGATGTCGCCATGCAAGCCGCTGGCATCACGCTCATGCGTGGGGATGTGGCGTTGGTGGCGGGTGCGTTGGATATCTCGGCCCGCACCGTGGCCAAGATTCGCCAAAACTTGTTTTGGGCATTTGCCTACAACGCGGCAGGCATTCCGCTCGCCGCCATGGGTTACTTAAGCCCCGTCGTGGCGGGTGCGGCCATGGCGCTGAGCTCGGTGAGCGTGATGACCAACGCCTTGTTGCTCAAGCGCTGGAAGCCTTGATTCGCTTTCGGACGCGGCTTTGCTTGTTGGTATGCGCTTTGGTTTTCGCGTAGAGACCATACATTCTCTGTCGGCCAACACAGCCTAGTAAAATCGCCCGCTGCTAAGCAGGGCGGCGCACAGCCCCTGCGCATCTGTGCCTGTGCACACCCAAAGGTTGGTTTTATGTTGTACCCCCAAGAGTTTGATGTCATCGTGGTTGGCGGTGGACACGCCGGCACCGAGGCCGCGTTGGCCGCGGCACGCATGGGGGCTAAAACTTTACTCTTAAGTCACAACATCGAAACCTTGGGCCAGATGAGTTGCAACCCGTCCATTGGTGGCATTGGCAAAGGTCACTTGGTCAAAGAGGTGGATGCTTTGGGCGGTGCCATGGCCTTGGCCACCGACGAGTCAGGCATTCAGTTCCGTATTCTCAACAGCTCCAAAGGTCCTGCCGTGCGTGCCACCCGCGCGCAAGCTGACCGCATTTTGTACAAAGCCGCCATTCGCCGCATGTTGGAAAACCAGCCCAATTTGTGGCTGTTCCAACAAGCGGTGGACGACCTGATGGTGGAGGGCGATCGCGTGGTGGGCGCCTGCACCCAAGCGGGCATTCGATTCCGTAGCCGCACTGTGGTGTTGACCGCTGGCACTTTCTTGGATGGCAAGATTCACGTTGGCCTGAACAACTACGCAGGTGGCCGTGCCGGTGACCCGCCTGCACTCAGCTTGTCAGCCCGACTCAAAGAACTCAAGTTGCCGCAGGGTCGTTTGAAAACTGGCACCCCCCCGCGCATTGATGGTCGCACGATTGACTTCAGCCAATGCATCGAGCAACCCGGCGATGGCGTGGCCAACCAAACCGAAAACGGCGCACGCTCCGCGGGCGTGTTGGGTGAAGTACCTGTGTTCAGTTTCATGGGCCGTGCGTCTATGCACCCGCAACACATGCCGTGCTGGATTACCCATACCAACCAGCGTACCCACGACATCATCCGATCTGGCTTTGATCGCAGCCCTATGTTCACGGGCAAGATTGAGGGCGTCGGTCCGCGCTATTGCCCGAGCGTGGAAGACAAGATCAACCGCTTCGCCGACAAAGACAGTCACCAAATTTTCTTAGAGCCCGAAGGCCTGACCACCCACGAGTACTACCCCAACGGCATCAGCACCAGCTTGCCGTTTGACATCCAGTATGACTTGGTCCGCTCCATGAAGGGTTTAGAAAACGCCCACATCATTCGCCCCGGTTACGCCATCGAGTACGACTACTTTGACCCGCGCCAGCTCAAGCGCAGTTTCGAAACCCGCGCCATTGGCGGTTTGTTCTTTGCCGGACAAATCAATGGCACCACCGGTTACGAAGAAGCGGCAGCCCAAGGTTTGTTCGCTGGTATCAATGCCGCCTTGCAATGCCGTAGCTTGGCCGGCGCGCCCAATGACTTCGGCGGCGCATGGACGCCTGGTCGTGACCAGGCCTACTTGGGTGTATTGGTCGATGACCTCACCACCAAGGGCGTCACCGAGCCCTACCGCATGTTCACCAGCCGCGCTGAGTTTCGTCTGCAGCTGCGCGAAGACAACGCCGATGTGCGCCTGACCGAAGTCGGCCGACAAATGGGCCTGGTCGATGACGCACGCTGGGAAGCCTTCAGTCGCAAACAAGAAGCTGTTTCACGTGAAACAGAACGCCTCAAATCCATTTGGGTGAACCCCCGCAACTTGCCCGCTACCGAGGCCGAGCGCGTCATGGGCAAGGCCATTGACCGCGAATACAACTTGGCCGATTTGCTCCGTCGCCCCGATGTGAGCTACCAGGGCTTGATGTCTTTGGATAGCGCCAAGTACCAAAACCAAGACATCACCGATGGCTTTGCCGGCGACGATGTTTCACGTGAATCCACCCGAGCCATCATCGAGCAGATTGAAATCGCAGCCAAATACTCGGGCTATATCGACCGACAGCGCGAAGAGGTGGGTCGTGCTGCCCATTACGAAAACCTCAAATTGCCCGAAGACTTGGACTACAACCAAGTCACCGCTTTATCGATCGAGGTGCGTCAGCGCCTGAGCCGCCAGCGCCCAGAAACTTTGGGCCAAGCCTCGCGCATGTCGGGCATCACGCCTGCGGCCATTTCGTTGTTACTCATTCACTTGAAGCGCTCGCGCGTCAAAGGCTTTGCCCAAGCGTCGGCGGCCGATGCGAGCGAGGTGAACTGATGCATCCTTTGTCGCCAGCCCTGCAAAAAGGCCTTGATGAATTGAGCTTGTCTTTGTCCGGTGCGCAACAAGCCCAACTCTTGGCCTACATGGATTTGATTGGCAAATGGACCAAGGTTTACAACCTGACGGCTGTGCGTGATGCCAACGAAATGCTCACGCATCATTTGCTGGATAGCTTGGCGGTGGTTGCGCCTCTGCGTCGCGAATTGGCCAAGCTGGTTTTGCCAGAAGGTCAAACCCAGCTCAGTTTGTTGGATGTGGGGGCGGGCGCTGGTTTGCCCGGCATCGTCATCGCCATCACGTGCCCTGAAATCTTGGTGACCTGCGTGGATACGGTGGCCAAAAAAGCTGCCTTCATCCAGCAGGTGGCGGCCACTCTGAAATTGCCCAACCTCAAAGGTCTGCACGCCCGTGTCGAAAGCTTGACTCGGCCCTATGACGTGGTTTGCTCCCGTGCCTTTGCCTCGTTGGTGGACTTCACCGCTTGGTCCAAGTCAGCCTTGGCCAGCCATGGCGTGTGGATGGCCATGAAGGGCAAACACCCTGACCAAGAGCTGGCCGTGTTGCCAGAAAGCGTCAAAGTGTTTCACGTGGAACAGCTCCAAGTTCCCGGTCTGGATGCCGAGCGCTGCATCATCTGGATGCGCGGTTAAACTTCTCTCAGTTTTAAACCTGAGTCTTCTATGTTCGGTATCGCGGACTACGGCGCTTTTGTCGTGGCCATCATTGTCTTTTTAGCCATTCCCGGCCCCGGTAACTTGGCTTTGCTCACCGCAACTGGCAAGGGCGGGGTGCGTTCGGGTTTGGCTGCCACGCTGGGCGTGATCGCGGGTGACCAGGTGTTGCTGTGGCTGGCGGTGGCGGGTTTGTCAGCGGTGCTCATCAATTACCCAGGCTTGTACAGCTCGGTCAAATGGGCGGGTGCTGCTTACTTGTTGGGCTTGGGTTATTCCTTGTTCAACAGCAAGCCGGGTGATGCGCCGGTGCTGAATATGAAGTCCGATCACTACTTTCGCCAAGGGCTGTTCATCACCGTGCTCAACCCCAAAGCGATTGTGTTTTACATGGCCTTCTTTCCGTTGTTCGTGGACCCTGCGGTCCATCAAGGTTTGCTGACCTTTGGCTTCATGGCTGTCACGATTGCTGCGCTGACTTTCTTGTATGGCTTGGTGGTTGTCTTGTTGGCCCATCATTTGGCTGAGCGCGTGCGCGCCAATCCGATGGTGAGTGTGATGCTCAACAAAGTGGCGGGTACTTTGCTCATGGCTTTTGGCCTGAAGCTGGCGTTGTTTCAATAATTTTTCTGTCTCTTTCGAAAGCTCTGTATGGCCAAAATCTTTTGCGTTGCCAATCAAAAAGGTGGCGTTGGCAAGACCACCACCACCGTCAATTTGGCGGCAGGCTTGGCATTCGTCGGGCAGCGCGTGTTGATGGTTGACCTCGACCCACAGGGCAATGCCACCATGAGCTCCGGCGTGGATAAGCGGGAGATGGAGTTGTCGGTGTACGACGTGTTGTTGGAAGAAGCCAGCGTGGCCGAAGCCCGCATTCGCAGCAACTGGGGCACCGATGGCGTGCGCAGCAAAATCCCAACCTACGATGTCCTGGGCGCTAACCGTGACTTGGCGGGTGCCGAAGTTGAGCTGGTGTCGTTGGAGCGTCGCGAGAACCGCCTCAAACAAGCCTTGGCCGCTGTGGATTCTGAATACGACTTTATTCTTATCGACTGCCCGCCCTCGTTGTCCATGCTGACACTCAATGGCTTGTGCTCTGCGCACGGTGTCATCGTGCCCATGCAGTGCGAATACTTCGCTCTGGAAGGGCTGACCGACTTGGTCAACACCATCAAACAGGTGCACGCCAACCTCAACCGCGACCTCAAAATCATTGGCCTCTTGCGCGTCATGTTTGACCCACGCATCACCTTGCAACAGCAGGTGAGTGACCAACTCAAAGACCACTTTGGTGACAAAGTGTTCAGCGCCGTCATCCCGCGCAATGTGCGCTTGGCCGAGGCGCCCAGTTACGGTTTGCCTGGCGTGGTGTTTGACCCGTCGGCCAAAGGCAGCCACGCGTTTGTCGACTTTGCGCAAGAGATGGTCGAACGCGTCAAATCGTTTTAAGCCCCGCGTGACAACCCCCGTACTCATCCTGCCCGGCTGGCACAACAGCGGCCCTAGCCATTGGCAAAGTCTGTGGCAAAACGCGCACGGCTACATCCGTGTCGAACAACACAGCTGGGATTGGCCCTTGCGTGGCGACTGGATGATTCAGCTCGAAGAAGCCGTGCTGGCCAACCCCAACGCCGTGTTGGTGGCCCACAGCCTGGGCTGCGTGTTGGTGGCGGCGTGGGCGTCACACTCGTTGATTGCCCACCAAGTCAAAGGCGCGTTGTTGGTTGCGCCCGCTGATACTGAGCGTCCCGAGATGCAACAAATGCTGCACAGTTGGAGCCCCATCGTGCGCGAGCGCATGCCGTTTCCATCGGTCGTGGCGACCAGTCGCAACGACCCGTATTGCAGCTTCATGCGCGCCAGTGCCTTGGCCCATGCGTGGGGTTCGCGTTTGGTCGATTGCGGCATGAGCGGTCACATCAATGCCGAATCTAACCTGGGCGATTGGCCCGAAGGCTTTGCCCTGTTGCAAGATTTACTGAAAGAAGAAGTACCCCATGGTCACTAAAAAAACCAAAGGCTTAGGCCGCGGCCTCGAAGCCTTGCTCGGCCCCAAAGTCGACGACAGCGTTGCCGCACAAATCGCCGCCGCCGACGGCTTGCCCAATACCTTGCCCTTGAGCCAAATGGTGCCCGGCATGTACCAGCCACGCACGCGCATGGACGAGGGCGCTTTGTATGAGCTGGCTGAAAGCATCAAAGCTCAAGGCATCATGCAGCCCATCCTTGTGCGGCAGTTGAACGATGGTCCCAACGCAGGCAAATACGAAATCATCGCGGGTGAACGCCGCAGCCGTGCGGCCAAGTTAGCAGGCCTAGACACCGTGCCCGTGCTCGTGCGCAACGTGCCCAACGAAGCTGCCGCCGCCATGGCGCTGATCGAAAACATCCAGCGCGAAGACCTCAACCCGCTCGAAGAAGCACAAGGCTTGCAACGCCTCATCAAAGAGTTTGGCCTCACGCACGAACTGGCAGCGCAAGCGGTGGGCCGCTCACGCAGCGCCGCCAGCAACTTGTTGCGCTTACTCAACTTGGCCGAGCCCGTGCAGTCCATGCTCATGGCGGGCGACATCGATATGGGTCACGCCCGTGCGTTGTTGGCCTTGGACCGTGGCACGCAAATCACCGCGGCCAATCAAATCAGCGCCAAAAAAATGTCGGTGCGCGAAGCCGAAAGCTTGGTCAAAAAACTCAGTGCCGAATTCAACCTCGTGCCGCAAAAACCCAAGAGTGAAAAATCACGCGACATCAAACGCGTCGAAGAAGAACTTTCTGATCTGCTCACCGCACAAGTTGAAGTGCGCGTCAAAAAACGCGTCAAGCGTCATGGCAGAGTGGAAGAAATGGGTGAGTTGGCAATTCAATTCGGCTCCATCGACGAACTCAACGGCCTCATCGACAAACTTCGCAAACCTTAAAACGGATGCTTCAAACGCTGCACAACCTCTTCTTGCCAAAAGCCTTTTTAAAAGGCTCTCCGCTCGAACGCCGTCGCAGCTTGTTGACGTATATGTTGCTCTTGGTGGGCGCTTGCTCACTGCCGTTTTACTTCATTTACCAACCCGATTACGACCATGTCGCCAACTTGGTGGGCACGGTTGGTTACTGGGGTTTGCTGGCGTTGCTCTTGGTGGGCTTGCCTTATTTGTGGATCGCCCACGGCACCTTGTTGTGGTCTATCGGTTATGTGGCCTATCTCGCGGCCATGACCGGCGGCATCAACTCGCCAGTCATGGTGTGGATGACGGCTGCTGTGTTGCCCGCCATTTTGTTGCTTGACCGAACGGCCGCTTTGTTTTGGGTCGTCAGCGTTTTTGTTGCCAATTTGTTGTTGTTGCTCATCAGCCAGCATGGCGTGGTCAACAGCGACATCAACATGGCCAACGACGTCATGGCTTGGACGGTGGCCAGCAAATTTTTGGTCTTGGGCTTAGCGATGTTTGTGGTGTTTGTCACCGACCGCATGCACCGAAGCCAAGTGGCCGACATGGACCAAAGCAATGCCGAGCTAGAGCAAACACACCAAGCCCTCCTCCGCGCCCAAGCGCACAAAGATGAATTCATTGCCTCTGTGGGCCACGAATTGCGCACCCCCATGAATGCCATTTTGGGTCTCAACGGCATCTTGCGTACCGAGTTGGCGGCGCGCACGGAAGACGCTGAAGTGGTGGACCACATTCGCCGCTCCACCGAGCAACTGCTGCAAGTCGTCAACGACATTTTGGATTTTTCACAACTCCAAGCCGGTCGACTGGCCTTGCACGAAGAAGAGTTTGGTTTGCGCGAAACCTTGGCCGAGCTACTGGTCTCTTACGAGGCCAAAGCACAAGTCAAAGGTCTGACGCTGAAGTTAGAGGCCAGTGCCGTGCACAACATGTGGGTCAAGGGTGACCGTCGTCGCCTGATTCAGGTGCTGCGCTACTTGCTCGACAACGCCTTCAAGTTCACATCCACGGGAGACATCCATGTGCGCGCCCAGGGCGTGGGTGGTGGCGTGTTGTTTGAGGTGCAAGACTCGGGCATTGGCATTGCCGCCGATCGACAAAAACAAATCTTCAACGGCTTTGAACACGCCGACGTGCAAACCAACCGCCAATACGGCGGCACAGGTTTGGGCTTGTCCATCTGTGAACGCTTAGTCAGCTTGCAAGGCGGCACCATTGGCGTGAGCAGCGTGCAAGGGCAGGGCGCACGTTTTTGGTTTCAGCTGCCCTTGCGTAGCGTGGCAGTTCGGGAGGCCAAAGCGGCCGCAGAAATGGCCCGCATGCTGGTCGACAAAGCGTTGCAAATTTTGCTCGTCGATGACAACGCGGTGAACCTGTTGGTCGCGCGCATGATGCTGAAAAAATGTTTTCCCAAAGCCGACATTGTGGAAGCTAGCAGCGGCCCCATCGCACTCGAAAAACTACGCACCCAATCCTTTGATCTGGTCTTGATGGACATGGTCATGCCCGACATGGATGGCATGCAAGCCACCCAAGCCTTGCGCCATAACTTCCCTGCGCCGGTGTGCCACATGCCAGTCCTGGCCCTCACCGCCAGTGCCAACCCCGTCGATCAAGACCGTTGCCTCGCTTCTGGGATGAACGATGTGTTGCACAAACCTTTGGATGAGCAGCAGCTGATTTCTAAAATTTCAAACGCATTGGCTGTGCATGCCGCGAGAGCGCTCACATGAAGCCCAGCATGTTCGATCAATTCACCGCATGGGCTGTTCCGCGTTTGCCCCAGCGCTTTCGGGAAGGGCGCTTGCCGTACCTCTTCTTTGTCGCTTGGTTGTTGATCTTTGTCATGGTCATCTTGGCCATCATCACCCCCTATCCCAATGGCGTGCCTGTGCCCCTTGTGTTTGCGGCGGTGGTGTTTGTGTTGGTGGTTTTATTCACCGTGGGTCTACCTTTGCAATGGGCGGTCAACATCGGCCTACTTGCTGCTTTGTTGCAAGTCAGCTATGCCGCGTGGATGTCAGGGGGCATCTTCTCGCCGCGCATGGCGTGGATGACCGCCATTCCGTTGGTGCCGTTCTACGCCGTCAGCCGTTTCTCGGGGTTGGTGTGGTTGATCATTGTGTTGCTTGATGAAGCGGCCATGACCTACGTCACCTGGCAAGCATGGTTGCCCGACAACCCCACGCTGGGCATTGCGCAAGTCATGTCCTCGTTCGCCACGTACACCGTGGTCACGCTGATCGTCATCACCGTTCCATTTTTGTATGACAGCTTGTTTCGTCGCGCCTACGCGGCCAGCTTGCAGCGCAATTTGGAACTTGAAGAAAAGCGCAAAGAGCTGCTGCGCACCGCTGCCTTGCGCGAGCAGTTCATCGCCACCGTCAGCCACGAATTGCGCACACCCATGAACGCGATTTTGGGCTTCAACAACATGCTGCTCGCCCGCGTGTCTGGCAACCCGCAAGCGCTCAAAATTTTGAACCACACACGCCAGTCTGCTGACCACTTGCTCACCGTCATCAACGACGTGCTCGACTACTCGCAGCTGCAAGCGGGCAAGATCAACGTGCAATACGAAACCTTTGCGCTGCGCGACACCGTGCACACCGCGTTTGATTTGTTTGCCCAACGCGTCGAGAGCATGCACCTGCAATACACCTGCACCATCGACGCCAACGTGCCGCACTGGGTGCGCGCCGATCGCCATCGCTTGATGCAAATTTTGGTCAACCTCTTGGGCAACGCCATCAAGTTCACCCACCAAGGTCACGTCACCTTGCACGTGCGCCAAGAGCCTTTGTGTGTGCGCTTCTCGGTGCGCGACAGTGGCATTGGCATTCCTGAAGCGCAGCAGCCCAAAATTTTCCAACGCTTTGTGCAGGCTGAAGACGACATTCAGTCGCGCTATGGTGGCAACGGTTTGGGCTTGTCCATCACCCAACGCTTGGTCGAGTTGATGGGGGGCCACATCGGCTTTGAAAGCAAACCGAGTGCGGGCTCTTTGTTTTGGTTTACCTTGCCGTTGGTCGAGGTGGCTGCGCCACAGGTCGAAGTGCCCAAGGTCAAAACCCCTGCCACGTCTAGCGAAGCAGCGCAGCGGTTTTTAGTGGTCGACGACCATCCGATTAACCGCTTGCTTGTGCGCCAAATTCTCAAAAACAATTGGAAAAACTGTGAGATTGTTGAAGCCGACAACGGCCTCAAAGCACTAGAAGCGCTGCGTCAACACCCCTTCGATGTGGTCCTCATGGACATGGTCATGCCTGAGATGGATGGCATCGAAGCCACCACGGCCTTGCGTCAAACCTTGAGCGCGCCTGCGTGCGACACCCCCGTCTTGGGCCTCACCGCCAACGTCAACCCACAAGACCTAGAGCGCTTTTCTGCGGCGGGCGTGAACGCCGTGGTGCTCAAACCCTTCGATGCCGTCAAAGTCTGCGCCCAAGTGGCGCAGATGCTCACAGAGAAAAAATCTTCCCTGGGTTCATGATGTTGTCTGGGTCTAAGGCCCGCTTGATGGTGCGCATCATGTCCACCGCGCCTTCGCCTGTTTCGGCACGCAAGAAATCCATCTTGTGCAAGCCAATGCCGTGTTCCCCGGTGCAAGTGCCGCCCAAGCTCAACGCGCGCGCCACCAACTTGTGGTTCAGGCTTTCTGCCAGCGCGTGTTCATCGGGGTTGTTCGGGTCAATCAAATACCCCACATGGAAGTTGCCATCGCCCACGTGGCCCACCAAGAAGTAGGGCAGGCCGGACGCATCGGCCTCGGCCAACGAATCCAACATGGCATCGGCCAAGCGGCTGATCGGCACACACGTGTCGGTGGTCACCGCGCGGCAACCAGGGCGGCTTTGAATTGCAGCAAAGTAGGCGTTGTGTCGCGCCGTCCACAAGCGCGTGCGCTCTTCGGGCGTGGTGGCCCATTCAAACGCCACACCGCCATGTTCGGCAGCAATCTCTTGCACCGTCTCGGCTTGCTCTTTCACACCGGCGGGTGAGCCGTGAAACTCCATCAGCAACAACGGTGTCTCAGCCAAATTCAACTTGGCGTACTGGTTCACGATCTTCACAGAACCACCATCTAACAACTCCACACGCGCGATGGGCACACCCATTTGAATGGTGGTGATCGTCGTGTGCACGGCAGCCTCAATGCTGGGGAACGAGCACACCGCCGCCGACACCGCCTCGGGCAGTGGGTAAATGCGTAGCGTCATTTCGGTCATCACACCCAGCGTGCCTTCGCTGCCCACAAACAAGCGCGTCAAGTCGTAGCCCGCGGCCGACTTCTTGGCGCGCGTGCCTGTGCGAATCACCTCGCCACTGGCGGTCACGACTTCCAGTGTCAACACGTTCTCGCGCATCGTGCCGTAGCGCACAGCGTTCGTCCCGCTCGCACGCGTGGCGCACATGCCGCCAATCGACGCATCCGCACCGGGGTCGATCGGAAAGAACAAACCTGTGCTCTTGATTTCTTCGTTCAACTGCTTGCGCGTCACGCCCGGTTGCACCGTCACCGTCAGGTCTTCGGCGTTGATGCTCAGCACCTGGTTCATGCGGCTCACATCCACGCTGATGCCGCCTTGCACCGCCAGCAAATGGCCTTCCAGCGACGAGCCCACACCAAACGGAATCACTGGCACTTTGTATTGCGCAGCTATCTTCACCGCGTCGGCCACATCTTGCGTGCTTTCGGCAAACACCACCGCAGCAGGCGGCGGCACGTGCGTGAAGGGCGACTCATCGCGCCCGTGCTGCTCACGCACCACCAACGCGGTTGAGCAGTTCGCCCCGAAACGCGCCTGCAAAGCGGCAATCATTTCAGCGGGCACCTCGCGTTGTGCCACGGCGGGCGTGAGGTGTTGGTGGTCGATGGGGGCGTTCATGAGGTGTCTCCTAAGCAATGCCTCATTCTAAGAATGATGTTCCTGTCAGCCAGAGCACCCGTGTGACAGGCAAAATAAGCCAAAAACCAAACAACAGAGGCAAACCACATGGGCAACCGACTCTCACAAATCGCCACCCGCACTGGCGACGCTGGCACCACCGGCCTGGGCAACAACCAACGCGTCTCTAAAAACAGCTTGCGCGTGCACGCCATGGGCGAGGTGGATGAACTCAATTCCAACATCGGCGTTTTGTTGTGTGAAGACATGCCGCAAGACGTGCGCCACGTGCTGGTTGAGATCCAGCACCAGCTGTTCAACCTCGGTGGCGAGCTGTCCATTCCTGGTTTTGAGTTGCTCAAAGAAGAAGCCGTGCAGGCCCTGGACACCGCGCTCGAAACCTACAACGCCAAACTCCCCAAGCTCGAAGAATTCATCTTGCCCGCAGGCACACGCGGCGCCTCATTGGCCCATGTGTGTCGCACCGTGGCACGTCGTGCCGAGCGTGCGGTCGTGGCCCTCGGCAACGAAGAAGCCATTCGCGAAGCTCCTCGCCAATACCTCAACCGCTTGAGCGATCTCATGTTTGTTTTGGCCCGCGTGCTCAACCGCATGAATGGCGGTGACGACGTGTATTGGAAAAGCGAACGAATGAAGCGCAACGACGCTTAAAAAGTCGCACTCACTTTCATTGAAAGCACCGGTCAAAACCTCCAAAAACCCCAATTAAATCAGGCTTAATACGCCAATTGGCGTATGTACGAAATCGGGAAAACCCCAGACAATCATTTTTGTCTATTTTGGCGTTTAAGCGCCAGTTTCTGTGGTTCTTCCGGTTTTTACGCTTGTGGTAAGCGCAACTGCCGAATTCAATTTTGGTGGTTTTCGATGGTTTCAATTCTCAACCAACGCCCTGTGAGTTGGCACTTGGTAATTTTGGCGTTTGCAACAGCGGCGGTGTGCCTGCAAGCCCACGCGCAAACCGACAAAGACAAAGCGCCCAGCAAACCCAAATACGGCGTTAACAAACCCTTGGGCGAAACCTACGCCGCTGTCAACAGCGTTGCTGGCGAACAAACCCGCCTCGTTCTCTACCGCGCCCCCTTAGACACCCGCAAAGCCACAGACAAACCCGCCGACCAAGTGGGCGTTGTCTCGGTGTACCTGAACGACCGCTACCACGCCTCTTTGCAAAAAGAAGCCTTCTCCGTGGTTTGCCTCGTCGGTAAAAAGGCCGAGGTCCGCACCCGCTTTCTGCCTGACGTCACAGCCGACATCAACCCTGAGCTTGACACCCGTCACACCGTGGCCATGAAAGGCGGCCAGTCCGTGTACTTGCGCGTGGCGGAAATGGCCGGTCAAAAAAGCCGCATCGACGTCGTCACCCCTCAAACCGCCGCTGCTGAGCTGGCCAATGCCAAACAACAAATGCACACCCTCAGCCGCGTGCCCGGCGTGCAGCCCTGCCGCGAAGCCGAAGACACCCGCATCGTGTTTGATCCCAACGTCATCACCTTTGGCTCTGACGCCATCTTTGACCTCAAGAAAACTGAAATTCACGCCATCAGCGTAGAAGGCCGACAAGAGCTCAAAAACATCATTCAAAAAATCAACGTCAAGTACAAAACCTTTGCTGATGTCAAAGTGCACGTCGTGGGATTTGCCGATGACGAGTCTGACGAAACCCTCAACCGCCGCATTTCACAAGACCGCGCCAAAACCGTCCGCGCCTTCTTTAAGGCCCAAGGCCTGCGCACGACGGCCCTCACTTTTGAGGGCCGTGGCTCCGACGACAAGCAAAAAGCCCAGCTCTTTGGGCTCTCTCCTCGCCGCGTCGAAGTTGAAGTGGCAGTCGACATTCATTAACAAGATTTAATACTTTGAGTCTCATTAAGTTGCAAAAATACCGGAACTGTTAACCCATTTCCGTAATTAGCAAAAAAATGTAGTGCAAAATAGCCTCATATTTTTGCAACAGCAACTTCAAAAGAGTACTTATGAATTCGATTATTGCCCGCTTATTCAGCAGCTGCCGCGCTGCCGCCCTTGCAGCAGCCTTTGCGCTGTTGGGCGTGTGTGCGGCTCACGCACAAGTCGCCCCCACCAGCGCCTACGCTGACCCTGAAACCGCAGGCAGCGTCACCGAGCCTCAGGGCGAAGGCTATGTGGCGCCACAAAAACTCAACCCAAAACTCGCCCGCGTCACCCTGTACCGTCCAGCCCAAGGCTTTGCGCCAGGCGTGGCCCACCTCGAAGTCAACGGCCACTACCTCTATTAACAACCGCGTCTTTTACTGACTTCCAAAGGGTTTCAGCGTTGGTTCCCACATCAGTTACCACACTGGTATCGGCTTCATGGACTCATTTCAAATGTTTCTTAGTCTGACTTAGGTTGGTTCTGTGTTTTTTTTGGTTTGTACTTCCCACAGCACAGACTAACAGTTCACAGCGACCTAACTAATTACCTAAGGTGCATAGTCAACTGCATTACAGCCGCTTCTAGGTGCCCTACAACAGCCACAAAGCCACCGAACTAGGAGAGCGGTACAGCTGGCATTGATATTTTGAAATCTTGCACATACAGGCTCAGCTGGTATCACAGGCTCTCAAGCACATAAGACACACAGACCAGCTAGGACCATAGTTACAGACGTATCTGCTGGCGCTTTAAACGGCCCATAGAGCACATCAATTGTTAGTGGTGGTCTTGGCACCAAAACCTATGTTGAAACGTTCTGTGGTGTCTGTGCTTGGTAATAATGGCATAAACAATCACATCCAAACAAGCACGTTGAATAGCTAACCATTAAGCGTCATGACTGTTTAACTTGGTAGCTGGTTGCTTGATATCTGACGCTCTAGCCACCCCTTACTGCACCTAATAACTATGACCGCACCAACACAAGCACGCAGCTACAACTATCAAGCAATCGAAGATGCATGGACCAAGGGAAAGATTGCGGTGTTGGACTCAATGCCTGGTTCGGGTAAGACCACAGCCATCACAGATTACTTGAGAAAAACTGAGCTCAACCATGTGATTTTTGTATCACCGTTCAAGTCTGAAGTTGAGCAGGAGCTACCGAAGCGAAAGCTAAAAGGCTTGCACTATGTACACCCTCGTTCAGGTAAGGGTGGCAAAGTTACACAGCTCAAAGAACTAATGGCTGAGGGTGATAAATCCTCAGGTAATCAGCTTCACAGAATCACGTGCACTCACTCAGCATTTACACGCTTAACCTCAGAATCCTTTGACCAACTTGGACACTACACACTCGTCATCGATGAGACGCTTGATGTAATTAGACAACTTGATGATGTCGGTCTCTACACCGAATACATGCTTCTTGGACGTGGTGGATTTTCTGAAGATAGCAAGCACTATCAACTGAACGACCAAGACTGGTTTGATGAACTTCACAAAGTCGACAAGCAGTTTTTCGAGACAGTAAGCACAACCAGTAAATCTAAATCTCCTAAGAAGGACTTCATGTTCAAGCTGTGTCAGATAGCAGCACACAATCAACTTTACAGGTACAGCAAAGGCAAATGGTTCTGTATGTTGCCTATTGAGCTTCTAACAAAAGCCAAGCGGGTGATTGTCATGACACATGGCTTCGAGAACAGCTTCATGCATTGCTGGTTAAAGATTCACAAGGTAGAACACCATTACATTGACAATGAAAAACTTGGTCTTGTGCCTGAAGTTACGCTTAAACAGGAATTGAAATCAAATCTCAAGCTCATTGAGCTAACAAAGAAGCTAAATGATTTGGCTGAAACTCGTAATTATGAAAGTTTCACTAAGAGTCACTGGGACCTACTTGTCGACAGCAAAGAAATCGAGGACCTTAAAGCTTCACTTAACCACATAGTGAAGGAAAAACTGTGTGCTGACACCTCCAACATTTTCTGGACATGTCCTAAGGGGCATAGAACAGAAGTAGAGAGGCTTGTTCCAAAGCTAAGAGGCAAAGTAACACTCCAAAAACCTCTCGAAATTGCTGATGTCAACGAGGATTTCATTGAAGACGACGATATTGCTGAATCGGACGAAGAAAAAGGCAAAACTCATAGCTCTTGGTTACCTTGCAACATCAAAGCTAGGAATGACTTTGGACACATCACCAACTGCTTGTATGCCTTCAGTCTGAATCCTCCACCGTTAGTGCTCAATCTGTTGGTGAAAACATCTGGAATTAGTGCAAAGAAAATTAATGCAACGTTCAAGCTCAACAACCTGTTGCAGTTCATCTACCGAGGAAGCATCAGAGAGAAGCAACCCATGAACTTGTGCATCATTCCAGCGGACACCAGAGCTTTACTGGATGATTTTCTGAAACACTATTAATTCATTTATGTAGTTTTCGACGCTGGATATCTACGTCTATTACTTATAAGGCACTACTCTGGAAACCCGCGCCAGTATTGGGTTTGGTATTAATTTACTCCAAATTAGCACCATAAACGAGGAGTAAAAGATTCATTTTATTCGTTCGTTTGATTATTTCATACAGCAGTAAGCCTGTTAGCTAGACCCTAAAACTAACAAATATGACCAGCTGAACCGTTTGAATGAATAGTAATAGCACTTTGATACTATTTTTGTATTTAGAGCTATCAAATTAAATCGATTAAGTAATCAAGTCAAAAAGTACCTACTGATAGTACTAAACATAGTTATTTATGAAGGTATGTGTCTGTCCTACGTCGCCTAAGGGCACTTCAGCCAGACGGTGGTTAGTACGGACATAAAGCGGATTGTTAAAGAATTATTTGATTGATTTGATGTGCTGAAACCAACATAGAGTAACCAGCGTCGAAAACCTCACAGAACGTTTCAACATAGGTTTTGGTGCCAAGACCACCACTAACAATTGATGTGCTCTATGGGCCGTTTAAAGCGCCAGCAGATACGTCTGTAACTATGGTCCTAGCTGGTCTGTGTGTCTTATGTGCTTGAGAGCCTGTGATACCAGCTGAGCCTGTATGTGCAAGATTTCAAAATATCAATGCCAGCTGTACCGCTCTCCTAGTTCGGTGGCTTTGTGGCTGTTGTAGGGCACCTAGAAGCGGCTGTAATGCAGTTGACTATGCACCTTAGGTAATTAGTTAGGTCGCTGTGAACTGTTAGTCTGTGCTGTGGGAAGTACAAACCAAAAAAAACACAGAACCAACCTAAGTCAGACTAAGAAACATTTGAAATGAGTCCATGAAGCCGATACCAGTGTGGTAACTGATGTGGGAACCAACGCTGAAACCCTTTGGAAGTCAGTAAAAGACGCGGTTGTTAATAGAGGTAGTGGCTATCAGCAGTGTTTGCTCGTGGGAATTAAAACGGTAAAATCACTCAAGATGTACAGACAATTCACATCTATCCCTTGGAGCTTACTGCTAGTGCGCTGTGGGTTCATCGGTAGGCTCAGGAATTTATAGGGCTTGAATTGGCTTTGTAAAAATTTCAATAGCTCTAGAACCCTAGTCACGCTTGGCCTATACCTGAGGTTCGCCAGTTTGATTTTTCGTTGATTCGCAGGAAAGCGTCTGGTTTTGTTGTCTAACTACAGATAAACAATAGTTTTCCCAGTCGGTCATAAGGATTTTTCGTCTTTCAAGCAATTTACCTCTGCGATACGCCGCTTCCACTTTATTCGTGATTGCATGAGCAAGTGCCATTTCAGCGACTTCTGGGCTGTGATTCGTTTCTTCTGAAACCCAATCCCTAAATGCGCTCCTAAATCCATGCGTGGTGATGCCGGTCCTAATCTTATTAGCCAGATTAAGCATATACACAGAGTGAAAACTTTTACCAACGGCACAAAAAATAAGGGGTGATTCTGCCGTGAACTCAGATGCTCGTTCAACAATCCATAGTGACTTTTTTGTCAAAGGAATTTGATGCTCACGACGTGCCTTCATACGTTCTGCGGGAATAGTCCAGATTTCTTCTTTAATTTGAGATTTTTCAGCTTGGACAACTTCACCGGCTCGACATGCATTCAAGATAGTAAATCTAAGAGCAAGAGAAACAAGTGTGTCGAGACTTTCTAGGTGGGCGAAGAATTCTGGAACATCCTGATAAGGTAGCGCTTCAAGATGTGTAGGTTGAACGTTCAAGTTAGGTAAGAGATTTTCTAAGTGCCCTTTCCAAATGGCTGGATTAGGCGATGACCTGTAGCCAGAAGTAATCGCAGCTGAAAAGATTTTTTCGAGTCGCCCTCTAAGCCGTGACGCTGTTACATACTTTGAAGTCCAGATGGGATTAAGTATTTCAAGGATATGCTTTGTTGTAACTGATTCAAAATCTAGGTGCCCGATAACAGGACTTGCAAAATTGTTAACTGTCGTTAGCCAGTGGTATTCGTTTTTTGCAGAGGTCCATTTAGGAGACATCCGACGGATGTAGTCTTCTGCGAATTGCTTGAAACTTATGCTTTTAGAAGACGCTAAGTTCTCAGCTTTTTCTAATCGCCGCGCTAAAGCAGGATTTTCACCATTGAAAAGCATTCCACGAAGTTTCAGGGTCCTAGACTTAGCATCGGACAGGCTGACAGCTGGAAAACTGCCTAGACTCATATCGAAGCGCTTTCCTGAATATGTGAAGCGAAATATCCAATATTTTTTAACGTCCGCGCGTACCCAAAGATGTAAACCACGCATTTCGGGAATGGAATAGCGCGTCGGTGACGTTAGATTGTTTAGGGTCCGCCAGTGAGTTGATTTACGCATTTTGAAGCCTTGTTGTCGAAAAATAATTACCACATACAGACAACAAAACCAGACGCTTTCCTGCGAATCAACGAAAAATCAAACTGGCGAACCTCAGGTATAGGCCAAGCGTGACTAGGGTTCTAGAGCTATTGAAATTTTTACAAAGCCAATTCAAGCCCTATAAATTCCTGAGCCCACAGCCAACATGGATGGCAACACCGAAGCACATGTGATTACGGTGCTCAAGGCGTGGCTCAAAGGTCGCACCTTGTTGATGTCCACACATCGCCCTCAACTCTTGGAGTGGGCCGATGTGGTGGCTGTCATCGAAGGTGGTCAGTGCGTGATGGTGGGGCCCAAACAAGAAATGATTGAAAAGCTGTCGCGTGGCATTGACGTGAAAGCGGCAGGAGCATCGGCATGAAAGAAAAATTAATGGCGCATTGGGCGCAAGTGCAAACTCTGTGGGCCAAGCTCAAAGAGCTGTGGCAAGACGACAAACAAGCCGCAGGCTTTGGCATTCGCACCGTGGAAGATGACGAGCGTGAGGCCAGCCGTTTGTTGGTGTGGGTCACCGCAGGCACGTTGTTGATGGGTTTGCTATGGGCCGGATTTTTCAGCTTGGACGAAATCACACGTGGTCAAGGAAAAATCATTCCTTCCAGCCGCGAACAGGTGATTCAAAGTTTGGACTCGGGCGTGCTGCGCGAAATGTTGGTGCGCGAAGGTGACATGGTTGAAAAAGACCAAGTGCTGTTGCAAATGGACGATGCGCGTTCTGGCGCAGGCTACCGTGAAGCGAATGAAAAATATTTGTCTTTGTTAGCCATTGCTGCGCGTTTGCGTGCCGAGGCCAACAACACAGCTCTGGTGTTTCCACCCGAGCTCAAAGATGAACAAGCTTTGGTGATGCAAGAAACACAAGCCTACAAAGCGCGCAAGCAAGCGTTGATGGAATCGCTGCAAGCGGTGGATGCATCGTTGTCCGCCATCACCCGAGAAATCACGTTGACAGAGCCTTTGGTCAAAGGTGGGGTGATGTCGGAGGTGGAGTTGCTACGTTTGAAACGTCAACAAGCCGACCTCATGGGCCAACGCGCAGAGCGTAAAAACCGCTACCTCACCGATGCGAACAATGAGTTGACACGCGTGTCATCTGACCTGTCGCAAACCAAAGAAAACGCGTCGGCACGTGAAGACGCCTACTTGCACACCACCATCAAATCGCCCATGAAGGGCGTGGTGAAAAACGTGCAAGTCACCACCGTGGGTGGTGTGATTCAGGCGGGCCAACCGATTTTGGAAATCGTCCCTACTGAAGATGAAATGATGGTTGAGGCCTATGTCAAACCATCAGAAGTTGCTTTCTTGAAAGTGGGTCAAAAAGCGGTGGTCAAGCTCACCTCGTATGACTTCAACAAGTATGGCGGTTTAGATGGCGAGTTGGAGCACCTGAGCCCCGATACCATGAAGGACGAGCGCCAACAACGCAAGCCAGGCGGCACACCAGCCGACATGGAAGAGGGCTACTACCGCATCTTGGTGCGCATCAAAGATGCCAACTTGGTACGCAAGGGCATGAAGCTCGAGCCCACGCCCGGCATGACCGCCAGTGTGGAAATTCGCACAGGCCAAAAGACGGTGCTTGAATACCTGTTCCGTCCTTTGCAAAACGTGTCGCAAGCTTTGCGCGAACGTTAAACGCTTTAACATGGCGGCTCACTCACAGAGCCGACACATGCAACGACGCGAATTCAACCAACACCTGCAACGCAGCGCCATTGCTATGGCGCTGGCACCTTGGCTGAGCGCTGTTGCTGCACCCGCAGACAAACCTCGCGTTTGGCACACCAACCCATTTGCGTTGGGTGTGGCCAGTGGTCGACCACGTGCAGATTCGATGGTGTTGTGGACGCGTTTGTTGTTCAGCGACGAAGACCCCGCTGCAGGCGCAGATGCGCTGCGCGTGACTGTGGAAGTGTTTGCCGATGCCGCACTCAAACGTCGCGTGCAAAAAGCCGAGGTGGTGACCAACGAAGCACGCGCGCACAGCGTGCATGTGCATTTGCAAAACTTGCAACCCAGCACAGACTACTGGTATCGCTTCACCCAAGGCAATGCATACAGCACCGTGGGCCACACACGCACCGCACCTGCATTGAATGCGGATGTGCGCGAATTACGCGTGGCGCTGTCATCGTGCCAACACTACGAGCAAGGCCAATACATTGCGCATGCCGAGATTGCCAAAGAAAAACTCGACTTTGTGCTGTTCATGGGTGACTACATCTACGAGAGCAGCAACCCGCAATACGCCATTCGCAAACACAACGGCGAAGAGCCTAAAACACTGGCGCAATACCGCGAGCGTTACGAGCAATACAAACGTGACCCTATGTTGCAAGCCGCGCACGCAGCCCACCCATGGGTGTTGATGTGGGATGACCACGAGGTGGTCAACGATTACGCCAACGACCAAGACCGCCAGCACACAGACCCCAAGCAAGTGTTGCTGCGTCGTGCAGCGGCGTACCAAGCGTACTTTGAGCATCAACCTGTGTTGTTGGGACCAGACAAAGACAATCCCGCCAACATGCGTTTGTACGACCACCTCAGCTGGGGCAAATTGGCTGATGTGTGGACGCTTGATTGCCGCCAATACCGCAGCGCACAAGCTTGTCGTGACCCTGTGCGAGGCGGCGGCCGCATGGTGGTGCAGTGTGATGAGCTGGCAGACCCCGCACGCAGCATGTTGGGGGCCGAGCAAGCGCGTTGGTTCACCGAAGGTTTAAGCCACTCCAAACGCCAATGGAAATTGGTGGCACAGGCTACGCAAATCAGCTCCACCAGCGTGCCTACGCCAGTAGGCCGCAGCTATTGGAACGACGCATGGGATGGTTACCCCGAAGCACGCAAGCGTTTGTTGCAAACAGTAGTGGACGCCAAGCTCAGCAACGTGGTCACCCTTGGTGGCGATGTGCATTGCAACGTAGCTGCCAACTTGCGACTCGACCCCAACAACCCTCAGTCACCTATCGTGGCCAGCGAGTTTGTGACCACCTCCATCACCTCGCGTGGCTTGGGCGACAAACCTGCTGCGCTGATTCGCGACAGCAACGTCGACTTGTTGCACTACCGCTCAGACGAGCGCGGTTACAGCTTGATCACTGTCACGCCCCAAGAAGTGCGCTGCGATTTCAGGACCACCAAGTTTCCGGCAGGCAGCGAAGCGGGGTTGAAAACGCAGGCGACATATGTGGTGAAAAACGGCAAGGCGGGGCCGCAAGCGATTTGATGTTTAAGCTGTGAGCACACCACGGTCCAGTGTGTAACTGCGGTCACTCACCCACTGTGCGAAGTGCGTGTTTTGCTCAGACAGCAAGACGCTCATACCTTGGCGTTTGAGCGCCAAAATCATCTCGCCCATTTGTTCCACGATGACGGGGGCTACGCCCTCGGATGGTTCATCCAGCAACACCATCAACGGGTTGCCCATGAGGGTGCGCGCGACGGTGAGCATTTGTTGCTCACCCCCACTCATGTGGCTGGCGGGGCGTTGCTGCATGTCGGCCAGGTTGGGGAACAGTGCAAATATTTGTTCGAGAGACCATGACTGCGGCATCTGCTGTTGATGCGCAGCATCAGCCGACATGAGGGTCGATTGACTTGGCAAATGGCGAGCCGCTTGTACGCCCAGTTGCAAATTTTCCAGCACGGTCAGGTCAGTGAAAATGCGACGGTCTTCGGGCACATAGCCTAGACCTAAGCGTGCGGCTTGGTAGGGCTCAGCATGCGAAATGTCGTGGCCCGCAAACACCACGCTGCCCGTGCGTTGAGGCATGAGTCCCATGATGGCTTTGAGCGTGCTCGATTTGCCAGCACCGTTGCGCCCAATGAGCGCTACAACTTCGCCGCGTTGCACATGTAAATCCGCATTGAACACCACTTGTGCTGCACCGTACCAAGCGTTCAAGCCTTGCACTGAAAGCAGAGCTGTCGCGCCGTTAGTAGTCAGGGGTGTTGATGAACCATCATTCGCAGTGGCGTGAATGGGTGTGTCTGCTGGCATTGCCTGCGCGGTGCGCGAAGTACCAAACGTCTTGCCACTGCCAAAGTACACCGACTGCACCTGTGCGTCTGTTTGCACCTGCTCAGGCGTGCCTTGTGCGATGAGCGCGCCACGCGCCATCACCAGCACACGATCGGCGTGTTCAAACACCACGTCCATGCTGTGCTCGGTAAACAGCACGGCCACGCCGCGTTGGTTGACCAAGCTACGCGTGAGTGCCATCAAGGCGTGTCGTTCATCGGGGGCCATGCCTGCCGTGGGTTCGTCCATCAGCAGCAAACGCGGTTCGTTGGCCAAAGCCATGGCCAGCTCAAGGCGCTTCACATCACCGTAGGCGAGTGCGCTGCATGGGCGGTCGGCCTGTGTGTCTAGCTGCACTTGCTCAAGAAGTTGCAGCGCATCTGCACGGCGATAGTGTGTGGCGCGTTGCCAAGGCGAGAGAGATTTTCCATCAGCAGATAGCAAAGCCATTTGCACGTTCTCAGCCACGGTGAGCGAGCCAAAAGTTTGTGCCATTTGAAATGTGCGGCTCACGCCCATGCGCCACAACGCGTGTGGCTTGCGCCCCAGCAGCGACACACCATCTAAGGTGATGCTGCCGCTGTCAGGTGCGAGCTGGCCGTTGACCAAATTGAAGGTAGTGGATTTGCCTGCACCGTTGGGGCCGATGAGGGCCAGCAGTTCGCCGGCTTGCAAATTGAACGACACATCGTTCACAGCTTGGTTGCCGCCGAAGGCTTTGTGCAAGTGTTGAACGTCTAGCAATGCGCTACCACTTTGTGTGATGGGGTGTGCTGTTGCCTCTGCGTTTGCCTGATGCGTGTGTGTGCTCATGCCTCACCTCTCACATGAGATGTGCGCACACGCAGCCACAGCGCCTGCACCGACCCCGCAATGCCCTGCGGAAACACCAGCACCAACAGCAACATGCTCGCACCCAGCACTGCACGCCAATAGTCTGTGCTGCGGGCCAAACTGTCTTGCAGTGCCGTAAACGTGACTGCGCCCACCAGTGGCCCGACGAGCGTGTGCACACCACCCAGCATGACCATGACCAAACCATCGACCGACTTGCTCACGCCCAACACATCGGGTGAGATGCTGCCTTTAGAGAATGCAAACAACGCCCCCGCCAAACCCGCAAAGCCAGCGGCCAGCACAAAGCCCAGCCATTGCACACGCGCCACGTTCAGGCCCATGGCTTCAGCACGGCCCACCGAGTCGCGGCTGGCACGCAGTGCGTAGCCGAGGGGCGACATCAACACGCGACGCAACGCCATCACGCTGAATGCGACGAGCGCAAGCGTGAGCCAGTAGTAAGAAGATTTGTCTTGCAACCAATCGCTAGGCCACACACCCGTGATGCCGTTGCTGCCACCCGTGAAGTCGTCCCACTGAAAACAGATGGACCACACAATTTGTGCAAACGCCAACGTGAGCATGGCCAAGTACACGCCCGACAAGCGCACCGCAAACCAAGCAATAGGCGCAGCCACCAAGGCGCTGACGAGTGGGGCCAACAACAACGCCGCTTCGCTAGACATACCCGCACGCAACACCAGCAGCGCGGCTGCATACGCACCCACGCCAAAGTAAGCCGCATGACCAAACGAATGCATGCCCGCAGGCCCCATGATGAAGTGCAAGCTGGCTGCAAACAATGCGGCGCTTAACAAATCAATGCCCAACACCAAGGTGTAGGGAGATTCAGTGGTGAACAACGGCAGTGCAAGTAGCGCAGCGCCCATGCACAGCCACACCCACTGCGAGCGAACATTGCCCAATACAAACGGCGCTTCTTGCTCGGTGCTGATGCGCGGCGCACTCTGTGGCTTGCCCAGCAAGCCCCAAGGCCTCACCATCAACACCGCAGCCATCACCAAAAATTCGGCCACGAGCGTGAGTTTGGAAAACGCAAACGACACGCCCAAAATATCTACCGTGCCCACAGCGATGCACAGCGCTTTGATTTCAGCAATCAACAAAGCCGCCACAAATGCGCCGGGGATAGAACCCATGCCGCCCACGACGACGACCACAAACGCATCGCCAATGGTGGCCATGTCTAGCCCCAAGTGCGCTGGCTCGCGAGGCAGTTGGAGTGCGCCGCCCAAGCCAGCCAATGCGCAACCCAGCGCAAACACAGCAGTGAACAAGTGGCGTGGGTTCACACCCAAAGCACCCAACATTTCGCGGTCTTGCGTGGCTGCGCGTACCAACACACCAAAGCGTGTGCGTTGCAAGCACCACCACAACACGGCCAACACCAGTGGGCCAATGGCGATCAAAAACAAGTCATAGGTGGGAAAGCGGCGGCCCAAAATATCAACTGCGCCGCTCAGGCCCGGTGCGCGCGGCCCCAGCAAATCTTCAGCGCCCCACAGCCACAGCGTGCCGTCTTGAATGACCAGCACCAAGGCAAAGGTGGCGAGTAACTGAAACAACTCAGGCGCTTTGTAAATGCGGCGCAGCAACAGCACTTCTACCAACGCACCCAACACGCCGGTGACGAGCGCTGCGCACAGCAACAACAAAAAGTACGCGGCGGTTTGGCTGGCAGCGTCACCCAGCACCACGCTCAAAGCGGCTGACACAGACGGCGCAGCATGCGACACGAGTGAGTACGCCACATACACACCCAGCATGAAGAACGAGCCATGCGCAAAGTTAACAATGCGCGTCACGCCAAAGATGAGCGACAAACCCGCCGCCACCAAGAACAAAGACGAGGCAGCGGCCAGCCCGTTGAGGGCTTGTACGAAGAGGCTGGCGGCGTCTATCAAGGTGTGTGGCTTTGAAATTAAAACGCCCGCAAGAGGCGGGCGTTGTGTTTGGGTTCGAGTGGCGTTTAGTTGCTCGGTCTGAGTTTTTTCACAACGTCATCGCTGGGTTGCACGCTGGCTCCGTCGATGTAGCGGTAGTCTACCAACACGCCTTTGCCATTGTCGTTTTTGGTGCGACCCAAGAACGCGCCCATGGTGGACTGGTTGTCTTGCTTGCGGAACATCACGGGGCCATAAGGCGTGCTGAATTTCAAACCACTGAACGCCGTGACCAGCTTCTCGCTGTCGGTGCTTTTGGCCTTGCTGATGCCTGCGGCCAAAGCGTGAATCATGCTGTAGCCCACGACCGAGCCCAAGCGGGGATGGTCGTTGAACTTGCGGTGGTAGGCCAAGTAGAAGGCTTTGTGCTCAGGCGTTTGCACGCCGTACCAAGGGTAGCCCGTGACGATCCAGCCATTGGGTGTTTCGTCTTTGAGCGGCTCTAAATACTCAGGCTCGCCGGTCAAGAGGCTCACCACCTCACGGCCTTGGAACACACCGCGTGTGTTGCCTTCGCGCACAAACTTGGCCAGGTCGGTGGCAAACAACACGTTGAAGATGGCATCGGGTTTGGCATCTGCAATCGCTTGCGTCACAGAGCCTGCGTCGATCTTGCCCAGCGCAGGTGCTTGCTCGGCGACAAACTCCACATCAGGCTGTGCAGCCTTCAGCAATTGTTTGAAGGTGGCAGCAGCCGACTGGCCGTATTCGTAGTTGGGGTACACCACGGCCCAGCGCTTTTTCTTGAGCTTGGCGGCTTCGGGTACGAGCATGGCCACTTGCATGTAGGTGCTCGCGCGCAGGCGGTAGGTGTAGCGGTTGCCGTTTTGCCAAACCATTTTGTCGGTCAGCGGCTCGCCCGCGAGGAAGAACACTTTACGTTGCTTGGCAAAGTCGCCCAATGCCAAACCAATGTGCGACAGGAAAGCACCAGACAGCACATCTACCTTCTCGCGGCTCAGCAGTTCTTCGGCGGCACGCACAGCGTCGCCGGGCGAAGCGTTGTCGTCACGGGTGATGAGTTGCAGCTGCTTGCCGTTCACGCCACCGGCGGCGTTGATTTCTTCCACCGCCAATTCCATGCCCTTTTTATAGGGGTCGAGAAAAGCCGGCTGGGCTTTGTAGCTGTTGATCTCGCCAATCTTGATGACGTTTTGGGCGTAGGCAGGTAATGCGGCAACGCTCAAGGCGAGGGCTGCGGTGCGCAGGGCGGAGCAAAGAGTGGTGTTCACGAAAGTGGCCTTTGAAAGCGGTCGCGGGCTTTGAGAGCCAGCGTGAAAAACAGTGAAGACTGGATTGTCTTGTAAAAGGCAAAGCCCTTTGCATACGAACTGCATCAAAAAGCCCCGCAAACTTCGCAGCTTGCGGGGCTCTTGGATTGAGCCGCCAACGTGTTCGGCACATGGCCCAAGCGTGGCATGCTGATGGGGCTGTTAGGCCTCCAAACGCGCAGCCAAAGCGGCCTTGGTCGCGGTCATTTCAGCGGGCAAGTGGTAAGCCAACTGGGTGAACAATTCCTCATGCAGTTTCAACTCGTCCACCCAAGCAGCTTTGTCGATGCTGGTGACAGTTTTGAATTGGTCAGCGGTGAAGTTCAAACCAGTCCAGTTGATTTCTTCATATGTGGGGCTCACGCCGAACACGTTTTCTTTGCCTTTGACTTGGCCTTCGATGCGGTCAATCATCCACTTCAAAACGCGCATGTTTTCGCCGTAGCCAGGCCACACAAATTTGCCGTCGTCGCCCTTGCGGAACCAGTTGACGCAGTAAATGGATGGCACTTTGGCGCCACTGGCCTTGAGCTTGTCGCCCATGTTGAGCCAGTGCTGAAAGTAGTCGCTCATGTTGTAGCCCATGAACGGCAACATGGCGAAGGGGTCGCGGCGCACCACGCCTTGTTGGCCAGCGGCCGCAGCGGTGGTCTCAGAGCCCATGGTCGCAGCCATGTAAACGCCTTCTGTCCAGTTGCGTGCTTCGGTGACCAAAGGCACGGTGGTGGAGCGGCGGCCGCCGAAGATGAACGCGTCAATGGCTACGCCATCGGCGTCGTCCCATTGGTGGTCCAAGGCGGGGTTGTTGGTGGCTGCCACAGTGAAGCGGGCGTTGGGGTGAGCGGCTTTGGCGCCAGTCTCTTTAGCGATGGCTGGTGTCCAGTCTTTGCCTTGCCAGTCGATCAAGTGGTCGGGCATGCTGCCGGTGTCTTTTTCCATGCCTTCCCACCACACATCGCCATCGTCGGTCAGCGCCACGTTGGTGAAGATGACGTTCTTGTCCAAGCTGGCCATGCAGTTGGGGTTGGTGTGGAAGTTGGTGCCGGGGGCCACGCCAAAGTAGCCAGCCTCTGGGTTGATGGCGTACAACTTGCCGTCTGAGTGCGGCTTGATCCAAGCGATGTCGTCACCGATGGTGGTGACTTTCCAGCCGTCGAAACCTTCGGGTGGCACGAGCATGGAGAAGTTGGTTTTGCCACAAGCGCTGGGGAACGCGGCTGCCACATGGTATTTCTTGCCTTGTGGGTTGGTCACGCCCAAGATGAGCATGTGTTCGGCGAGCCATCCTTGGTCACGGCCCATGTTGGAAGCAATGCGCAAGGCAAAGCACTTCTTGCCCAGCAAAGCGTTGCCGCCGTAGCCCGAGCCGTAAGACCAAATTTCGCGGGTCTCTGGGAAATGCACGATGTACTTGGTTTTGCTGCAAGGCCACTTCACGTCGGCTTGACCGGCTGCCAAAGGTGCACCCACGGTGTGCACGCAAGGCACGAAGGGGCCGTCGGTACCGATCACGTCGTACACGGCTTTGCCCATGCGGGTCATGATTTTTTGGTTCACTGCCACGTAGGCGCTGTCAGACAACTCAATGCCCACGTGCGCAATGTGCGAACCCATGGGGCCCATGCTGAACGGCACCACATACATGGTGCGGCCTTTCATGCAGCCGTCGAACAAAGGGTTCAAGGTGGCGCGCATCTCGGCGGGGGCCATCCAGTTGTTGGTGGGGCCGGCGTTTTCTTTTTTCTCGGAGCAGATGTAGGTGCGGTCTTCCACGCGGGCCACGTCTGAGGGGTCAGAGCAGGCTAGAAAAGAGTTGGGGCGCTTCGCGGGGTTGAGCTTTTTGAAAGTGCCGGCATCCACCAGTTGTTGGCAGAGGCGGTTGTATTCTTCGTCGCTGCCGTCACACCAGTACACGGTGTCTGGCTTGCACAAAGCGGCCATTTCGCCAACCCAAGCGATCAGCTTGGGGTTCTTCACATACGCAGGTGCGTTGATAGTCATGGAAAGCTCCTAAGTCAAAAAATTGAGGTCAGAGCCTTGCCGCCTTTTGCGCGAGGCTCTGACCTCAATCCATTGCCGTTGGCCTATGCCAAAGCGATGCCTATTTTATGAAACTCTGCCCTTCTCGCAGCTTGCAAAACCCTTATGAGTTACCAGAAAACAGTAGAAAGTATTACTTTCCAACCCTTTTTATGTAATTTTTAGGGTAAGGCCCTAGGGGGAAGTTACAAGCCGTAAAAGCAAAAAAGCGCCCGATAGGCGCTTTTTCAAAATGACACAAACGGCTGAGCCGAGTGAATGTCCCAGCGGTTAAGCCATGAACATGGCGATGAAGATCATCAAAAACATGAGTACACCGCCCGCCAGTGGCAAAACGATCGGCATCATGGGCACGATGGATTCAACAACGTCTTGCTCGGTGCCGTGTGCGTGGTGGTGTTCGGACATGTCTTGACTCCTGAATATAAAAATTACTTGCAGAAATTTTAGGGGACGAATGCCATCGGGCTGTCTTGGCAGAGACAGGGTAAACCCGTCTCTACAGCTGGGTTAAGCCGGCAGGGCCACCACGCGCAAGACCTCATCGCCATAGGCTTCAAGCTTTTTGGCGCCGATGCCGGCAATGCCCTGCAGGGCTTCTAAATCGTGCGGCTCTGCCTGCGCAATGGCGGCCAACGTGGCGTCATGGAAGATGACGTAAGCGGGCAGGTTGTGCGAACGCGCCACTTCGGCACGCCAAGCCTTGAGCGCGTCGTAGCGTTGCTGGCCCGCATCGTCCAGCGCGATGGGTGCTGGCTTGGAGGCACCGCTGGCGGTTCGTTTGGCTTTGCGGTCGGCGGGCGTCGACACCGAGGCGCGCAGGCGCACCGTGACGTCGCCCTTGAGCACAGCCCGCGAGGCCTCGGTCAAATACAAAGTGTTGAAGGCTTGCGCGTCCACACCCAACGCGCCCAGCGCGATGAGCTGGCGCAGTACGCCGCGCAGTTGTACTTCGCTGAAATGTGCGCCAATGCCAAAGGTGCTGAGTTTCTCGTGGCCGTATTGGCTCACTTTTTCGGTGGCTTTGCCACGCAAGATGTCCATCATGTGGCCCGCGCCAAACGACATGCCGCTTTGCTGCTTCACGCGATAAATGGTGGACAGCAACATGCGGGCGGCTTCTGTGCCGTCCCAAATGTCTGGGGGTTGCAGGCAGTTGTCGCAGTTGCCACAGGTGAGTCTTACCTGTCCGTCTTCGGCGGATTTGTAGGTCTCATCGAAATACCCCAGCAACCGCACGCGCCGGCAGTCGGTCGCCTCGGCCAAAGCCAGCAGTGCATCCAACTTGCCGCGCATGGCTTGTTTGAAGTCTTCGGCGGCCGGGCTTTCGTCAATCATGCGGCGTTGGTTCACCACGTCGTTCAGGCCGTAGGCCATCCACGCGTGGGCGGCTTGGCCATCGCGCCCGCCACGGCCGGTTTCTTGGTAATAACCTTCGATGTTTTTAGGCATGTCCAAGTGCGCCACAAAGCGCACATCGGGTTTGTCGATACCCATGCCAAACGCGATGGTGGCAACCATCACCAAACCTTCTTCACGCAAAAAGCGGTTCTGGTGCTTTTGGCGAATGGCGCTGTCTAGCCCCGCGTGATACGGCAGCGCGGCAATGCCTGCATCGCACAAGTTCTTGGCCACTTCTTCCACACGCTTGCGCGATTGGCAATACACGATACCGCTGTCTTGCCAGTCTGGCCCCGTGTGCTCGCGTTGGATGAAACGAAGCAGTTGCAGCGAGGCGTCTTTTTTCTCGACGATGGTGTAGCGGATGTTGGGGCGGTCAAAGCTGCTGACAAACTGTTGTGCGTCTTCGAGCTGCAAGCGCTCGACGATGTCGGCGCGCGTCAGAGCGTCAGCCGTGGCGGTGAGCGCCATGCGCGGCACGCCCGCGTAGCGCTCGTGCAGCACGGTGAGGGCGCGGTATTCGGGGCGGAAGTCGTGGCCCCACTGGCTCACGCAATGCGCTTCGTCAATGGCAAATAGGCTGAGTTGGCCTTGCTCGTGCAGCATGTCGAGCTGCGCCAAAAAGCGCGGCGTGGTGATGCGTTCGGGCGCGGCGTACAGCAGGGTGATGTCGCCACGGCGCAGGCGTTGTTCTACCGCGTTGGCTTCTTCGCCGCTGAGGCTGGAGTTTAAAAATGCGGCTTCAACCCCCGCCTCGTGCAGCGCGCCCACTTGGTCGTGCATGAGCGCGATGAGCGGCGACACCACGATGGTGATGCCGTGGCCCGCACGCTGGCGGGCAATGGCTGGAATTTGGTAACACAGCGATTTGCCGCCGCCCGTGGGCATGAGCACCAGCGCATCGCCGCCACCGCACACGTGGTTGACGATGGCTTCTTGGGGGCCGCGAAACGCGTTGTAGCCAAAGACTTCGCGCAGGATGTCTTGCGGGTTCACAGGTGTTTGCACAGCAGCTTCCGGCTTGCGCAGACATAGCTGGCGTGTGGATAAAGGGGTGTGAACGAGTGCATGAGCCAGCTATTGTCTCTGCTTCTTACAATGGCAGGATGACTCAAGCCTACACACGTGCAAAAGAATTACCCGCCATCTTGGCCAAACGCATCGCCATCCTCGACGGCGCGATGGGCACCATGATTCAGCGTTTCAAGCTGAATGAAGAGCAATATCGTGGCGAGCGCTTCAAAGACTTTCATAAAGATGTGAAAGGCAACAACGAGTTGCTCAGCCTCACCCGCCCTGACGTGATTCGCGACATCCACGAGCGTTATTTGGCTGCTGGCGCTGACCTGATCGAGACCAACACCTTTGGCGCGACCACCATTGCGCAGGCCGACTACGACATGGCCGACTTGGCCTACGAGATGAACTTGGCCTCAGCCCGCATCGCCCGCGAAGCCTGCGACAAATACAGCACACCTGACAAACCCCGCTTTGTGGCGGGCGCGGTTGGCCCCACACCTAAAACCGCCAGTATCAGCCCCGATGTGAACGACGCGGGTGCGCGCAACGTGAACTTTGAAGAACTGCGTGCCGCCTATTACGACCAAGTCAAAGCCTTGGTCGAAGGTGGCTCAGACGTGTTGTTGGTCGAAACCATTTTTGACACACTCAACGCCAAGGCCGCGCTGTTTGCGATTGAAGAATTCTTCGAAGCTTCTGGCGAGCGTTTGCCCATCATCATCAGCGGCACGGTGACCGATGCTTCGGGGCGCATCTTGAGCGGCCAAACCGTGACTGCGTTCTGGCACAGCGTGCGCCACTCGCAGCCGCTGGCCATTGGTTTGAACTGCGCTTTGGGTGCGACGCTGATGCGCCCCTACATCCAAGAGCTCAACAAAGTCGCGGGCGACACCTTTATCAGCTGCTACCCCAACGCTGGCTTGCCCAACCCCATGAGCGACACCGGCTTTGACGAAACACCGGATGTGACCAGCCGTTTGTTGCACGAATTCGCGGCCGAAGGTCTGGTCAACATCGTGGGTGGCTGCTGCGGCACCACGCCAGACCACATCGCGGCGATTGGCCAAGCGGTGGCCGACCAAAAGGCGCGTGCATTGAGCGCGGGACCTTTTTATCGCGAAGCTGCCTGATTGATTTTGAATTGCCACTCACAAGAAATGTGAGTGGCAGGCTGGCGGCATACGCCAACAGGCGGATTTACAGCGCGGGCTGAAATTATGAAAATTGACGTAATTGATAGAAATGTTACGTCATGCCTGAAACCTCGTTCATCCAAACCCCTGCGGGCCGCCACCTCAAAAGCCGCGTGGATGCCGTCATGGCCATCTACAAAGAGCACGGCCATGTGAACCGTTCGCTCATCTCTGAAAAATTGGAGTTGAGCAAGCTGCAGTCCAGTCAATTGTTGCGTGAGTTCTTAAGCGCCCACGCGCCCGTGCTGGAGTGGGACAACTTCAAAAACGGCTACAAAGCACACAGCAAGTTCAAGGTTCACTGAGCAGGCTTGCGCCACAACACACGCACCAGCGCGTAGTGCGTGTCGCCCGCATCAGCGGGTGCATTGACCATCGGTGTCGCGCGCACCAGCAGCTTGTATTGCACACCCGGCGTGAATGTGAAGCCCTCAACCGGGCTGTAAAAGTTAGACCACTTCAGCGCCTTCCCCTCTTTCACTTGCAAGCAGCGCATGGGCGCAACCCCCATGCACGCCACATCGTGCGCCGCCACGGTGAGGGTGATGTTTTTGGCGAGCGCGTTGTTTTGTTGGGATGGACATTCGCCGTCAGACACCCAGCTTGCCCCTGCATCTTTCATCATGCAGCGGTTGGAAAACGTTTGGGTTTTTTGCGGCAACTGCCCGCAAACAGGCGCGTATTCGCGGGTGCAGATGCCGGCGTGTGCTTGGGCGGAGATGAAGAGCAACGAGGTGAGAAGTAAGCGGGGCAACATAAATAGCGTTTTAAAAGGGGGCAAGTGAACATAACGCAAGCCAAACTAAAAAGGCGCACAAAATGATTAAAAATACAACGGTTGCCTACTGCCGCCTATAAGTCAGCGAGAACCCCGTTTGGATAAGAAACAACTCTCCGAAATCGACATCTGTGAAAAGTTCATCAGCCCCGCCATAGCGCGCGCTGGCTGGAACATTCACGACCAGATCTTTCGCGAATACCACACCTAGCAAAGGCAAAGAGCCTTGGAATGGTGAGTTTTATGTTTCTTATGGCGCTGATCGAAGCTGGGCGGATGCTCGTAAATATGGCTTCATCAGCGGCGGCGGTGGCACTTGGTATAGCCAGACGCTCAAACTTTTGTCGCCCGGCGACCGTGTATGGGTCCGTATTCCGCAAACCGGCTATGTGGGTGTGGGCGAAGTGACCGAGGTCATGCAATCAATAAAAGACTTCACTGTGCCCACTCCCAATGGAAGCCGCCCAGCCTTAGAGGCGCTGGAGAACGCTGCGGCTTTCGCCAAAACTGCCGACGATCCAGAGCAAGCCGAATACTTTGTTCGTGTGAATTGGTTAGATACCGTGGACGCAGCCCACGCTTTCAACGAAGTCGGATTATTTGGCTTGCAACATACCGTTTGCCAGCCTCGCGCAGCCAAATGGCGGCATACGGTGGACAGGTTGAAGACTGTGTTCCTGCATTGGAATGAATAAAGTTGATCTCAGCAAAAAAATGCTTAAGTTGAAATTAAATTATTTACCTATCAGGTAAAGATAATATAGAATTCAAATTCACCCAAGGAGCCGTTCTTGGAAATTAAGTTCAAGGACAAAAAGCTACAAACGCTTTGTGAAAAGCAGCAAGTAGCTGTCAAGAAGCTGGGTAGCGCTTGCGCGCACAAGTTACGTACACGCTTGGCCGATTTGGCCGCAGCTTCTAGGGTGTCCGATTTGGTGGCGGGTAACCCGCACCCCCTCAGTGGGGATCTGCAGGGGCAATTTGCCCTCAACTTAACAGGGGGCTGGCGATTGGTGTTCGCACCTGCCAACGACCCTGTGCCGCGTCGGGATGACGCTTCTATCGATTGGTCGGCAGTGACCATCGTGAGTATTGAATACATCGGGGACTACCATGACTGACATGGCAACGCACAAAACAGATGCACCGTTCACACCAGATTGGGTGTCACCTCCGGGCGACACGATTCTCGATCTGTTGGAAGAGCGCGACTGGACGCAGCAGCAGTTGGCCGACCGTTTGGGCTACACGCCGAAGCATGTGAACCAGCTGATCAAAGCCAAAGTGCCTTTGACAGAAGACGCGGCTGTGCGTTTGCAAAACGTGCTGGGCGCTTCTGTGGGTTTTTGGCTCACACGTGAGGCGCAATACCGCGAACGTCTTGCCATTGCCGAAGCCGCGCAACAGCAAGCAGCAATGGTGCCTTGGCTAGAGCGCTTCCCCATCAAAGACATGATGGATGTGGGGGTGCTAACCAAGCGCCGTGTGGATGCGAAATCAAAGCCCACTATGGTGGGTGAGTTATTGAGCTTCTTTGGTGTTGCAGCACCAGACCAATGGCAAAGCGAATACGGCTGTATGGAATTGGCGTTTCGACGCAGCCGAGAAGACCAAGCAGACGTTGCCGCTATCTCCACATGGTTGCGCATGGGCGAGCGCACGGCTGAAAAGATGGATGGCCCTGCATTTAACGAAGCCAAGTTTAAAACTGTGTTGACAGAAATTAAGGCACTTACTTGCCAAGCTCCGCAAACGTTTGAACCACGCATGCGTCAGCTCTTGCACGAGGCTGGTGTGGCATTTGTGGTGGTGCCCGCTTTGCCGCGCACGCATGTGTCGGGCGTGGCACGGTGGCTCAATGCACATCGGCCCCTGATTCAGCTTTCTCTTTATGGCAAACAAAACGACCGTTTTTGGTTCAGCTTTTTTCATGAAGCAGCACACATCTTGTTGCATAGCAAGCAAAAGAAATCTGTTTTTTTGGATGATCCAACAAAAGCGGATGCATCATCGAAAGAAGAAAAAGAAGCCAATGCCTGGGCACGAGATTTTTTGATTTCCCCCGAAGATGCAGCCCAGTTAGAGACATTGCCGAAGACAAAAATTGCAGTCGCAAACTTTGCCAACGACATTGGCGTACACCCGGGCATCGTGGTGGGACGTATGCAGCATGATCAACTGCTAGACCAGCGTTGGTTGAACGACTTGAAGGTGAGTTTTTCCTTCAAGGCGTAGCCAGTCGGACTACCGTTAAAATATCGACTTCCCCAAGGAGCGTTGCAGCTTCACCCGTCCTCTAGGACTCGCGCGTGAAGTCAGGCTTGGGGCCGAATCTTTTGCAACGACGCTCACCTGTATTGATAGCCCCCAGGTGAGTACCCCCATGAATTCCACTGCAGTTCCCCCCATGAAGCTGTCTGGCCTTGAGCCAGTGTCTATTGGCGAGGGCAGTTTGTTCGTCAACGTTGGCGAGCGCACCAACGTCACTGGCTCCAAAGCCTTTGCGCGCATGATTTTGAACGGCGAGTACGAGCAAGCTTTGGCTGTGGCGCGTCAGCAGGTGGAAAACGGTGCGCAGGTGATTGACGTCAATATGGACGAAGCCATGCTCGACAGCCAAGCCGCGATGGTTCGCTTCCTCAATCTGATGGCGGGCGAGCCCGACATTGCACGTGTGCCGGTGATGGTGGACTCGTCCAAGTGGTCGGTCATCGAAGCGGGCTTGCGTTGCATTCAGGGTAAGGGCATCGTGAATTCGATCAGCATGAAAGAAGGCTTGGACGAGTTCAAGCGTCAAGCCACCTTGGTCAAGCGCTATGGCGCAGCTGCGGTGGTGATGGCGTTTGACGAGAAAGGCCAAGCCGACACCTACGCACGCAAGATTGAAATTTGCGAACGGGCCTACCGCGTGTTGGTGGACGAGGTGGGCTTCCCACCCGAAGACATCATCTTCGACCCCAACATCTTCGCCATTGCCACCGGCATTGAAGAGCACGACAACTACGCGGTGGACTTCATCGAAGCCACGCGTTGGATCAAACAAAACCTGCCCGGCGCGAAGGTGAGCGGCGGCGTGTCGAACGTGTCGTTTAGTTTCCGCGGCAACGACCCTGTGCGCGAAGCCATTCACACCGTGTTTCTGTACCACGCCATCAAAGCTGGCATGGACATGGGCATCGTCAACGCGGGCATGGTCGGCGTGTATGACGACCTCGAGCCCGTTCTGCGCGAGCGCGTGGAAGACGTGGTGCTCAACCGAATTCCCAAATACAAAGAAGGCGAAGCGCACCTGACCCCAGGTGAGCGCCTGATTGAAGTGGCCGAAACCGCCAAGGGCGCAGCCAAAGACGACAGCCAAAAGCTGGCATGGCGTGGCACACCTGACGCGCCTGTGAGCGTGGCGCAGCGCTTGAGCCATTCGCTGGTGCACGGCATCACCGACTTCATCAACGACGACACCGAAGAGGCCTACCGCGAGATTTTGGCCAAAGCGGGCCGCCCGTTGCACGTCATTGAAGGCCCGTTGATGGACGGCATGAACGTGGTGGGTGATTTGTTTGGCCAAGGCAAGATGTTCTTGCCGCAGGTGGTTAAAAGCGCCCGCGTGATGAAGCAAGCCGTGGCGCATTTGTTGCCCTATATCGAAGCCGAAAAATTGGCGCAAGAAGCCGCTGGAGAAGACGTCAAAGCCAAAGGCAAGATGGTCATCGCCACGGTCAAGGGCGACGTGCACGACATTGGCAAAAACATCGTCACCGTGGTCTTGCAGTGCAACAACTACGAAGTGGTCAACATGGGTGTGATGGTGCCTTGCCATGAAATTTTGGCCAAGGCCAAAGAAGAAAACGCAGACATCATTGGCTTGTCGGGCCTCATCACACCGTCGCTGGAAGAAATGCAATACGTGGCCAGCGAGATGGAAAAAGACCCGTATTTCCGTGACCGTCAAATGCCTTTGCTGATTGGTGGCGCCACCTGCAGCCGCGTGCACACCGCTGTGAAGATCGCCCCCAACTACAGCGGCCCCGTGGTCTACGTGCCCGATGCCTCGCGCAGCGTGAGCGTGGCGCAAGGTTTGTTGTCAGACCAAGCCGCCAAATACATTGCCGAGTTGAATGCTGACTACGCCAAGGTGCGCGAGCAGCACGCCAACAAAAAACAAACGCCCTTAGTCACCTTGGCGCAAGCGCGTGCCAACGCCACGCCTGTGAGCTTTGAGAACTACAAACCCGCCAAGCCAAAGTTCATTGGCCGCCGCGTGTTTAAAAACTTTGACCTCGCCGAGCTAGAAAAATACATCGACTGGGCCCCGTTCTTCCAAACGTGGGATTTGGCTGGCCCCTTCCCCGCCATCCTCGACGACGCAGTGGTGGGCGTGGAAGCCAAGAAGGTCTACGCCGATGGCCAAGCGATGCTGAAAAAAATCATTGCCAACCGCTGGCTCACTGCCAACGCGGTGGTGGGTTTGTACCCCGCGCAGCGCGTGGGTGACGACATTGTTTTGTACGCCGACGAAACCCGCCAACAACAGGTGATGACGTGGCACGGCTTGCGCCAACAAACCGAAAAGCCCACCCGCGATGATGTGCGCAACCCCAACCGCTGCTTGGCCGACTTTGTGGCTGACCAAACCCAAGCCGCTGACTACGTGGGCTTGTTTGCGGTGACCGCAGGCCTAGGCGCAGAGAAGCAAGAAAAGCGTTTCATAGCCGCGCATGACGACTACTCCGCCATCTTGTTCAAAGCCTTGGCCGACCGCTTGGCCGAAGCCTTTGCCGAGTGCATGCACCACCGCGTGCGCACCGACTTGTGGGGCTATGTCGCAGACGAAGCGCTAAGTAACGAAGACTTGATCAAAGAAAAATACCAAGGCATTCGCCCCGCGCCCGGCTACCCAGCTTGCCCCGACCACAGCGCCAAGCAAGACATGTTTGCATTGCTGCAGTGCGACGACATCGACATGGGCCTGACCAGCAGCTTGGCCATGACTCCCGCAGCCAGCGTGAGTGGTTTTTACTTGGCCCATCCCGAGGCAACCTACTTCAACGTAGGCCGCATTGGTGAAGACCAAGTGCACGACTTGGCGCAACGCCAAGGTGTGGCGGTGAAAGATTTAGAGCGTTTGCTGGCGCCTAACTTGTAAAAGTAAAAAGGCTCCGTTGACACTGAGCCTTTTTTGTTTGCGTTGCTTGTGAAGTTGCAGCGTGTGCGCAAATGGTTAGCGAGGCACTTCAGCGCACGCCTTACCAGCGCAACAAGCGTAAGCCCAGCAAAGCGCCAACACCCGCCATCACGGCCATACCCGCCACATACCAAACCGCCAAAAACGCGTAAGCAGTTTCGGGGCAGTGCAGTGAGTACACCAAGCCCGCGATCGCGCCCGCCATCAAGCCAGCACTTGCGCCCGCCAATGCTGGGCGCGTAGGGGCCATGCCGCGCAGCATCCACAACAAAGCCGCCAATAACGGCACGGACAGCGCTGCAATGCTGGCGCTGCACACTTGCCAAGAGCTGCCCAGCATGAGTTGCATACCCGTGTCTGCATCCACAGACGCCACTTGCATCAAGGCCAGCAGGGCCATGCCCACCAGTGCGGCAGCGACGCCCCACACGCCTAGGCCAGCGGCAATGCCTGGTCGAGCCAAGTGCATCACCACAGGCACTGCGAATGTGCAGGTGAGCAGCAGCCACATCACCTTCACCCAAAACGCTTGGGTGTGGGCGAGGGCATTCAGCTCGGGGTTCAAGCCCCACAGTGTCAGCACCAGTGCCAAGCTGATGGCTACGCCAGCAGCGGTGGCTTTTGCGCAGCGGCGCAAGGGCGAGACAGTGGGTGTGGCGCTAGCTTCAGTCGCCAGCATGGCAATGAGATCGTTGGTTTTCATGGTGTGACTCCAAACTTTTGGGCCAAGGCTTTGAGCCCACGGTGGATGTTGACTTTGACTGCGGCTTCGCTCTGCCCCGTGAGCTGAGCAGACTCAGTAATCGACAGGCCTTGCAGCTTGGTGTGCTCGATGGGCAGGCGTTGTTTGTCGGGCAGTTCAGACAACAGCTGGTGCACATCGCGCGAGGCATCGCGAGCCTCGTTGTCGTTGTCGACCCACAGTTGTTCTGCCCAGTCGTCGATGTCGTCGTGCTTGCTTTCGCGGCGCGAATGGGCGCGCAAGTGGTCAATCAATTTGTAGCGTGCAATCGCATACACCCAAGCCGTTAGCGGTTGATCGCTTTGGTAGGTGTGTCGCTTTTGATGAATGGCAAACAAGGTTTCTTGCACGAGGTCCTCGACGTCTTGGGGTCGTGAATACAAACGTCGTTTCAAAAACGCTCGCAAATGCCCACTGATGGCTGACAGCGCTTTTTCGTAGCTGGGCGCGTGTCCGGCTAACGCTTGCATCCAGGTGGCGTGCAGTGAGGTTTCTAAGGTTTGTAAATCCACGGTCACATCAGTTCGTCGGCGGGGGAGAAAAAGTTACAGAAAACTTTTTATAAATGTTTGTAACCAATTTGTTTGCGGCGGCGAATTACCCAAAGACCGCTGGTCATGATTATCAACTCACCTTTCAAAGGACTCTCATCATGAAAAAACAACAACTTCTCTCTTTGGCTTTGGGCTCTGCATTCGCTGTGGCCGCTATCAGCCCCGCTATCGCAGCCAACCCATTTGAAGCAAGCAAGCTCGATAGCGGCTACCAATTGGCCCAAGCCGACATGAAGCAAAAAGACGGCAAATGCGGCGAAGCCAAGTGCGGTGCTGACAAGAAAAAAGAGGCCTCATGCGGTGGCGACAAAAAGAAAGATGCGTCTTGCGGCGGTAAGAAGTAATTCAGCAACCTTGCGTGGAGTGACGCCATCATGAACCGACCCCTCTCAGGCGCAGGCCTTGGCTTTCGCCGCGAATTGATAGAGCCGCTGAAACACAGCGTGCCAAACGTCATCGACTTCTTTGAAGTTGCGCCCGAAAACTGGGCTGGCTTGGGAGGCCGGTCGGCCAAAGACTTGCGTCACTTCACCGAACGCTACCCGTTTGTGTGCCACGGCTTGTCCCTCTCATTGGGTGGGCCTGCACCGTTGGACACACAACTGCTACACAAAACCAAAGCCTTCATGAAGGCGCATGGCATGCAGCTGTTCACCGAGCATTTGTCTTGGTGTTCTGATGAATCGCACCTGTACGACTTGCTGCCCATCCCCTGTACCCAAGAGGCGGTGATGTGGACAGCCAAGCGCATCAAGCAAGCGCAAGACATTTTGGAAATGCGCATTGGCATTGAAAACGCATCCACCTACATTGCCCCACCTGGCGCAGAAATGAGCGAAGCCGAATTTGTGGCGGCGGTGGTCAAAGAGGCAGATTGCCTGTTGCATTTGGATGTGAACAATATTTACGTCAACAGCAAAAACTTCGGCTTTGACGCCTTGGACTATCTCAACACCTTGCCGCTAGAGCGCACGTGCTATGTGCATGTGGCCGGTCATTATGTAGAGCCCGATGGCCTGCTGATCGACACACACGGCGCTGAGGTGATCGATCCTGTATGGCATTTGTTGCTGGCCGCGTATGAGCGCATGGGTGGCGATGTGCCCACCTGCTTAGAGCGCGATTTCAATTTGCCCAGCTTGAGCGAGCTGACGGTTGAAGTCATGCAAATTGCACGGTTGCAGGCGCAAGCGCCACGCATGAAGAAAGTGGCGTGATGACGACTTTGCGCAGAAGCTTTCAGCAAGACATGGCGTGCCACTTGCGCGACCCGCATCACACCATGCGCCCCGCAGGCGTGCCCGCACGGCGCATGGCGGTGTACAACGAGATGCTGTTTAACAACGTGTGCGGCTTCATCGACACCTGCATGCCGCTAAGCCGTAAATTGCTGGGTGACACCGCATGGCGACGTTTGTGCCGCACTTTCTACCGTGACTGGCCTTTGCACACGCCTTGGTTTCGCGACATTCCGCGCGAGTTTGTGCGCTATCTCCAAGAGGGCCAACCTAAGCAGCCTTTGCCACGGTGGCTACCTGACTTGACGCATTACGAATGGGCCGAGCTGGCGGTAGATGTGATGGACGTGATGCGTCCAGTGGTCAACGCACAAGGCGACCTGATGGCAGAGATCGTGGTGCTCAACCCCGCACGCATGGACTTGCACTACGACTGGGCCGTGCATCGGATTGGTGAGCAACACAAACCACGCAAATCTTTGGAGACGCATCTGGTGGTGTACCGCGATGCAGACGATGCGGTGCACTTCACCGAGGTGAATGCCGCCACCGCACATGTGCTGGCGCTGCTAGACGCGCAGCCCATGAGCGGTACGCAAGCGATGCAACACATCGCTGAACAAATGCGACATCCGCAGCCCGAACTGCTGATGGCATTTGGGGTCACCTTGCTCAAGCAACTACAAGAACAAGACATTATTTTGGGAACACAACCATGAGCCAAAACATCCATCACGTGTGCATGAAAACACGCCTCAATCAATGCCTAGGCACGTTCGACGCGTTGGGTTTGTGGGTAGGTCTGTTCAGCCTGCGCTTGATTCTGGGTTGGGATTTCTTTGAATCAGGATTAGAAAAATTCAACGGCGAAAACTGGTTTGCAGATATTCAAGACCAGTTCCCGTTTCCTTTCATCCTCGTGCCTCCCAACATCAGCTGGCAAATGGCCACGTGGTTTGAGCTGCTCGGCGGTATCGCTTTGGTCATCGGGCTTGGCACGCGCTTTTTCTCGGTGTCATTGTTGGTGCTGAGTGTGGTCGCCATTGCCAGCGTGCACTGGCCAGAGGCGTGGCACACATGGGGCGAGTTGGCCCAAGGCTATGTGTTCACCGACAAAGGCTTTGGCAACTTCAAGTATCCCGTGGTGCTGATGGGCATGTTGTGGACCCTGCTGTGGATGGGCCCCGGTCGACTGTCGCTGGACGACGTGTTGCGTCGCCGTTGTGTCAGCTGAGCATGCTGTTGCCCACCACTTGCAGCACACCAAGGCTGGCAGACACAGCAGTGGCCAATGATGCGAAGACTGAAATTTATCGAGAGACGCCTACGTGATTTGTGAGGTCTTGGGGTAACTATCAAAAAGACTTTAATTTGCAAATTCGTTTCATCATGTTCTGTGCGCAGGTGTCGAAGTAGTCGCCTAGGGCCAAGCGTTGGCCCGTTGATAGGACGCTTACTTTATGAAACATCACACCTTGCATGGGACGGGCTTGGCCCTGCGCCCCGCATTGTTAGCGCCGCTGAAAAATCGTGCGCCAGACAATTTGCAATTTTTAGAACTCACCCCACCCGATTGGATCGGCGTGTCGGCGCGTATCTGTAAAGACTTGCAGCAACTCACCCAGCACTACCCTTGCGTGTGTTTGAGCCAAAGCTTGTCATTGGGCGGGCCCGGCGCGTTAGACAAACATGTGTTGCGCGATTTGCGCAGCTTCATTGCCGAGCACGGCGTTCAGGTTTTTTCCGAAGCCTTGGCTTGGAGCGCAGACGATGCGCCCTTGTTCATCAACCTGCCCATTCCCAGCACACGTGCTGCTGTGGCTTGGACGGCCGCGCGCATTGCCCAAGTGCAAGACGCACTCGGTTTGCGCATTGGCATTCGCAACGTGGTGCATCGCATGACGCCGGCACACGTGGACATGAACGAGGCTGAGTTCATTTCGGCTGTGGTGTCAGCGTCGGGTTGCAGCTTGCATTTGGACTTGCATGCGCTTGCTGCAAATGCGTTGCACTTTGGCTTTGACCCGCATGCGTTTTTGCAAGCCCTGCCACTGAGCCACATCGACTATGTGCGTGTGGGCCGCGAATACCCCTTGCTGGGTGATGTGCTGGCGCGCACCCACCGGCGCGTGGCGCGCTGTGTAGACGATGTGATGCAACTGAACTTAGAGGCCCTGACATGTTGAACGATTTCCGACAATTTCAATTCGCACTGGCGCGCCATTTGCGCGACCCCCTAGGCGTATCGGCTCCTGCTGGTGTGTCTTTTGCCGATGCAGCGGCCTGCACGCAAGACATGGTGACGCATGTGAGCGAGGTCTTGGCGCCTGCGTTTCCCGTGACGTGCGCGTTGTTGGGTGATGAGATGTGGGAGCATGCCGTGCGCCTCTTCCTCAAAGACGCACAACCGCATACGCCTTGGGCTAGCACCACTCAGCGGGCTTTTGTGGACCACGTGTGTGAAAGCCCAGACATGCAACGCTTGCCCGCGTGGCTGCAAGACTTGGCACACTTCGAATGGTTACAAAACGCCGTCAACACCACGCCAGTAAGCTGGCCCGCGTGTGACGTCGATGCGAATGTGATGCACCACGCCGTGGTGCTCAATCCCACCCATGTGGAGGCGGCGTATGAGTGGCCTGTTCACAGCATTGACACCGATCACCAGCCAGATGACATGCAAAGCACCTACGTGTCCATGTTGCGCGACAAGGACGACACGCTGCACGTGTTGGAAAGCAGCGTCTTTCGTGGTCAGCTGATTGACTTATTGCGTGATGGGCAAAGCGGTGAACAAGCCTTCATGGTGTTGGCCATGTGGTTGTCGCACCCCGAACCTGAAGCCTTTGTGCGTGAAGGTGCAGAAGTGATGGCGCAGCTGCAACGCGAAGGCATTGTGTTGGGTGCTCGCGTGTGAGGCGTGGTCAGTGACTGACCAACACACGCCGGTATTGCAACGCTTCGGCCACATGCGCCACTTGCACCGAGGTGCTGTCGGCCAAGTCTGCAATGGTGCGTGCCACGCGCAGCGCGCGGTGTGTGCTGCGGCTTGACCAACCCAGCTTGGTCGCTGCGTTTTGTAAAAACGTGGCCGCTGCTGCATCGAGCTGCAGGTGAGCTTCCAAAGCTTGGCCCTGCAAACCTTGGTTGGGTGTGCCTTGTCGCGCGAGTGCTTTGGCATACGCCGCCAAGCAGCGTGCACGCACGGTGGCGGTGGATTCACCCGACACGCTGTGCATCAACACCTCGGTAGCCAGTGTGGGCACTTCCACTTGCAAGTCGATGCGGTCTAGTAAAGGGCCGCTGAGCTTGCCTTGGTAACGCGACACTTGGTCGGGTGTGCAACGACAAGCTTTCATGCTGAAACCCAAGTAGCCGCAGGGGCAGGGGTTCATCGCTGCAATCAATTGAAAACGCGCAGGAAACTTGGCCTGAGTAGCCGCACGCGAGATGGTGATGTGACCGTTCTCCAAAGGCTCGCGTAAAGCTTCCAGCGCGCTGCGCTTGACTTCAGCAAGCTCGTCCAGAAACAGAACACCGTTGTGCGCCAAAGAAATCTCACCTGGACGCGGTGGCGTGCCACCGCCCACCAATGCCACAGACGTTGCTGTGTGATGCGGGCTGCGCGTGGGCCGCTGCATCCATTGGTTCAATTCAAAGCGCCCCGCCAAGCTAGCGACGGCGGCGCTCTCCAGTGCGTCGTCCAGTGTCATGTCGGGCAGCAAGGCCGCAAAGCGTTGCGCCAACATGGACTTGCCTGTGCCGGGTGGGCCGACTAATAAGAGAGAGTGTCCGCCAGCAGCTGCAATCTCTAGGGCCCGACGTGGGCCGGCTTGACCTTTGACATCGACCAAGTCAGGGCCGTGTGGGATGGCTGGTGCACTCAGCACCGGTGCTTCAATGCGACACCAGCCGTCGGTGGTGTGTACGGGCAGCGAGCCTTTCAACTCGGGTTTGGCAAAGTGCGCGACCACATCGCTCAGGTGTTGGGCGCGGTAGACCTCGGCTGTGGGGACAAGCGCAGCTTCTTCGGCACTGCCCGGCGGCAACACCAAACGTGTGCGCACCCCTGCACCACGCAAAGCCAGCCCCATGGCCAACGCACCACGCACGGGGCGTAGCTCGCCAGACAGCGACAACTCACCTGCAAATTCGTATGACGCCAATGCTGCTTCATCCAATTGCCCATGGGCTGCCAAGATGCCCAGCGCAATGGGCAAATCAAAGCGGCCCGAGTCTTTGGGTAAATCGGCAGGCGCGAGGTTGACCGTGATCCTCTTATTGCTAGGGAAGTCTAGGCCTGCGTTTTGAATGGCGCATCGCACACGTTCGCGCGCTTCTTTGACTTCGGTATCTGCCAAGCCCACCAAGGTGAAACTGGGTAAACCGTTTGCTAAATGCACCTCAACGGTCACCGCGGGTGCTTGCAAACCCAAAAGTGCGCGGCTGTGAATTAACGAAAGCGTCATAAATCTTCTCTTTTTGAGTGATTAGCCCCATTGCAGGGCGTGTAAGGCAAAGTGATGCACCAACTGTGTGCGTGAAAATGGTTCGGTAGCCAGACTACTGCATCACTTTGGGTCTTAGTTCTAGTAAAGGGATCACTTTTGTGGATTTCAACGCTGGCACGGACCCTGCTAAGTAGGTGTATCCCTCTTTATTTTTCAACGGAGAAAACTATGAACCTCAAGTCCAAAATCGTGTTGGCCCTCTTGGCCACATCTTCTGCAGCGTTTGCACAAACTGCACCTGTAGCGCCTGAAGTGACTTACAACGTGGGCGTGGTGAGCGAATACCGTTACCGCGGCCTTGCGCAAACCAAGGGTGATCCCGCCCTACAAGGTGGTGTGGATTACGCCAATGCAAATGGCTTTTATTTGGGTGCTTGGGGTTCGACCATCAAGTGGATCAAAGACTCGACAACTGCAGGCGCTAACGAAACAAAGGGTCCAGTTGAGTTGGACATCTATGGTGGCTACAAGTTCGAAGCAGCGGGCGTTGGGTTTGATGTTGGTTACTTGCGTTACCAGTACCAAGGCAACACACTGAAGAACAGCACGGCCGCAACCTTTGTTAATGCCAATACAGATGAAGTTTATGGTGCTGCAACCTACGGCGTAGCAACATTGAAATACTCATACGCACTTTCAGATTTGTTTGGTTTTAACAACTCAAAGGGCAGCACATATTGGGATCTGAGCGCTGCTTTTGATTTGGGTAACGGCTATTCACTCGTGCCCCATGCTGGACATCAGAAAGTTGTGAACAACACAACTAGCTACTCAGATGTTTCTTTGACTTTGAACAAAGATTTGGGTGATGGCCTCACCGCTAGTCTTTCAGCGATCAGCACAAACGTCAAAGGTAAAAACGACTTCGCCTCGTACGGTTCTGGCTACGACGTAGCCAAAGATGCTGTCGTTGTTGGCGTCAAGTACGCGTTCTAACCCAACGCACTGTCTTCTCTAGGAGCAACCATGAAACTCATCACCGCCATCATCAAACCCTTTAAGTTGGACGAGGTCCGCGAGGCCCTTTCCCAAATCGGGGTGCAAGGTATCACTGTCACTGAAGTCAAAGGCTTCGGCCGTCAAAAAGGCCATACCGAGTTGTATCGCGGTGCTGAGTACGTGGTTGACTTCTTGCCAAAGGTCAAGATCGAAGCTGCGGTTGACGCTGAACACGTCGAGCGCGCGATCGAAGCCATCGAAGGTTCTGCACGCACCGGAAAAATCGGCGACGGCAAGATTTTTGTTTACGACCTCGAACAAGTCGTCCGCATCCGCACCGGCGAGACCGGTCCAGAAGCGCTTTAAGAAAGAAGACCATCATGAAAAAATTCCTAAGTTCTCTCACACTCGGGTTGGGGCTTTTGCTCTGCGGTGCTGTGGCAATGGCCGCTGATGCGGTTGTGCCAGTTCCTAACAAAGGCGATACCGCCTTTATGACGATTGCGACTGTGTTGGTTATCTTGATGACCATTCCAGGTTTGGCTTTGTTCTACGGCGGTTTGGTGCGTAGCAAAAACATGTTGTCTGTGTTGATGCAAGTCTTCGTGGTCAGCTCACTCATTTATGTGTTGTGGGTCATCTACGGTTACTCGGTGGCATTCACAGGTGGCTCTCCATTCTTTGGTGGCTTCGATAAGTTGTTCTTCCAAGGCATCACACCTGACTCTGTGGGCGCGACCTTCAGCAAAGGCGTTGTGATTCCTGAGTTCACTTTCGCTGCTTTCCAAGCCACCTTCGCGGCCATCACTTGCGCCTTGATCGTGGGTGCGTTTGCTGAGCGTGTGCGCTTCTCTGCCGTGTTGTTGTTCTCTGCCATTTGGTTCACGTTCAGCTACTTGCCAGTGGCCCACATGGTTTGGTACTGGGACGGCCCTGACGCGATCACCGACGCTGCAACTTTGGAAACTGTGACTGCCGCTGCTGGCTGGTTGTGGGCCAAGGGTGCTCTGGACTTCGCTGGTGGTACTGTGGTGCACATCAACGCTGCGGTGGCTGGTTTGGTTGGCGCATATGTGATCGGCAAGCGTACGGGCTACGGCAAAGAGTCAATGGCGCCTCACAGCTTGACATTGACCATGGTTGGCGCATCTTTGTTGTGGGTGGGTTGGTTCGGTTTCAACGCCGGCTCTAACCTCGAAGCCAACGGTGTGGCTGCACTCGCTTTCGTGAACACTTTGGTGGCGACTGCTGCTGCGACTCTGGCTTGGATTGCTGGTGAAGCATTGGCCAAAGGCAAGGCCTCGATGTTGGGCGCAGCCTCTGGTGCAGTGGCTGGCTTGGTGGCGATTACCCCAGCGTGCGGTTTCGTGGGCCCTATGGGTGCCATCGTGATCGGTGCTGCAGGCGGCTTCCTCTGCTTGTGGGGTGTGAACGGTCTGAAACGCCTGTTGGGCGCTGACGACTCACTCGATGTGTTTGGTGTGCACGGCGTGGGCGGTATTGTGGGTGCGTTGTTGACCGGCGTGTTTGCAGCTCCTTCATTGGGCGGCACAGGCATCTTTGATTACGTGGCCAACGCTGCAAGCGCTGACTACTCAATCGGCGGTCAAGTGTTGATCCAGCTCGAAGCTGTGGTGACCACCATTGTTTGGTCTGGCGTGGTTTCATTCATCGCCTTCAAACTGGTTGACATGGTTCTGGGTCTGCGTGTGACGGAAGAAGAAGAGCGCGAAGGCCTCGACATCAGCTCACACGGCGAAACTGCCTACCACCGTTAATTTTTCAAGTACTTCAAGTTTTCCTTGGACTTCACAGCCCGCACCTGAGAAATCAGGGCGGGCTTTTTTATTTTTAAACGGGGCTGTGCAAAAAATTCAAAACCCCTGTCAGGCCCAGCGGCTACCATGACAGCCATGCCAGATACCTTGCAACACACCCTTCAGCATTTCACCGACCGCATTCTTGAGGCGACCAAAACTGGCCAGCCTTTGCGCTTGCGTGGCGGCGGCACCAAAGACTTTTTAGGTCAATCCTTGCAAGGCGAGGTGCTGGACACCACGGCCTACAGCGGCATCTTGAGCTATGAGCCGAGCGAGCTGGTCATCACCGTGCGCTGCGGTACACCGTTGGCCGACGTAGAAGCCGCCTTGGCGCAAAAAGGACAGTGCTTTCCTTTTGAGCCGCCGCACTTCGGCGCGGGCGCGACGATTGGCGGCATGGTGGCCGCAGGTTTGAGCGGCCCCGCCCGAGCCAGTGTGGGCACAGTCCGTGACTTTGTGCTGGGCGCACGCGTCATCAACGGTAAAGGCGAGCACCTGACCTTTGGCGGCCAAGTGATGAAGAACGTGGCCGGCTACGACGTGTCACGTTTGTTGGCCGGTAGCTGGGGTCAGCTGGGCCTGATCACTGAAGTGTCTTTGAAAGTCTTGCCTGTCGCCCCAGGCGAAGCCACGTTGGTGTGTGCGGGTGTGTCGCAAGCACAAGCTTTGAAACTCATCAACCAATGGGGCGGCCAGCCGCTGCCCTTGAACGCGAGCGCATGGGTGCACGACACCACGGCATCGCCCGCGCAAGACTATTTCTTTGTCCGCCTGCGCGGCGCAGTGGCCGCGGTAGACGCAGCCATCGTCAAGATGAGTGCGGAGGTGAAAGCACTTGGCGCACACGTGAGCATCTTGGACCAAGCGCAAGCTGCAGCCGACTGGCAAGCCAGTGGCGAACAAACTCTAGATTTCTTCAAAGCGCCCACCGAGCAAGATTGCTTGTGGCGCCTCAGCGTGCCGCAAACCGCGCCCGAGTTGGACGTGCGCGTCAATGGCGCTGCGTGCGCGCAATACGTTGAATGGCACGGCGCACAGCGCTGGCTGTGGGCCCCCGCCTCGGCGGCGACTCAAGTGCGCGAAGCGGCGGTGAAGGCAGGTGGCCACGCCACCTTGTTCCGCACCAGTGCTGCCAGTCAACAAACTTTGGGCGATGTGGACAAGCAAGCCGGCGTGTACACCCCACTCAACGCAGTGCAACAACGCATTCAAAACGAACTCAAAAAACAGTTTGATCCAGCGGGTGTCTTGAACCCCGGTCGCGCTTAATACACAGACTCAGGCCCACACATGCAAACCAACCTGGCCCCCCAATACGTCGGCACGCCCGAAGGCGAACAAGCCGAAGCCATTTTGCGCAAGTGCGTGCACTGCGGTTTTTGCACAGCGACGTGCCCCACGTATCAACTGCTGGGCGACGAGCTAGACGGCCCGCGTGGCCGCATCTATTTGATGAAGCAAGTGTTCGAGGGTGCCAAGCCCACGCGCAAAACCCAGCAGCACTTGGACCGCTGCTTGACCTGCCGCAACTGCGAAAGCACTTGCCCCAGTGGCGTGCAATACGGCCACTTGGTGGACGTGGGCCGCAAAGTGGTGGATGCGCAAGTGCAGCGCCCCATGGGTGAGCGCATCATGCGTTGGGCTTTGAAAGAAGGCTTGCCTTCGCCCCTCTTTGCACCCGCCATGAAATTGGGCCAAGCGGTGCGCGGCATTCTGCCCGCCAAGCTCAAAGCCAAAGTGCCTGCGCCTCAAACGGCTGAGCGCAACGGTGTGGTGTGGCCCACCCAAACGCATGCACGCAAAGTGCTGATGCTCGCTGGCTGTGTGCAACCCGCCATGCTGCCCAACATCAACACCGCCACCGCGCGTGTGTTGGATGCGGCTGGTATTCAAACCATCGTCGCGCCTAAGGCCGGTTGCTGTGGTGCAGTGAAATTCCACTTGAACGACCAAGACGGTAGCCTGGTGCAAATTCGCGCCAACATCGACGCATGGTGGCCGTTCGTCGAACAAGGCGTGGAAGCCATCGTGATGAACGCCTCGGGCTGCGGCGTGATGGTGAAGGACTACGGCCACGTACTGAAAGACGATGTCGTTTACGCCACCAAAGCCAAACGCATCAGCGAACTCACGCAAGACTTGAGTGAGTTGTTGCCCGAGTTGGTGCCCGTGCTCAAGCCCAAGTTGAAAGCCCATGTGTTGGCCAACGCGGGCATGCAAGCGTTCCACCCGCCGTGCACATTGCAGCACGGCCAGCAGCTCAAAGGCGGTGTTGAAAAGCACTTGGCTGAGCTGGGCTTTGCCATTCAAGTGGCCAACACTGAAGCGCATTTGTGCTGCGGCTCAGCAGGGACTTACAGCGTACTCAATCCCGAAATCAGCACCACCTTGCGTGACCGCAAGTTGGGCCACTTAGATGCACTGAAACCCAAAGCCATTCTGAGCGCCAACGTGGGTTGCATCACCCATTTGCAAAGCGGCACGGACGTGCCCGTGAAGCATTGGGTGGAAGTGTTGGATGAGGCGTTGAACTAAACCTAAGCGGCAAGCTAACTTGCGTTGGCTTGCTTTGCGGTTTAGGCGGCGAGGGCGGCTTCGATGTCCTTTGACAACTTCGCTGGCGCATCCATCGATGCATAGCGCTTGAGCACACGGCCGTCTTTGCCCACCAAGAACTTGGTGAAGTTCCATTTGATGGCTTCGCTGCCCAACACGCCGGGCGCTTCTGCTTTGAGCCACTTGAACAACGGGTGTGCGTGGTCGCCATTCACATCGACTTTTTCCATCATCGCAAAGCTCACGCCGTAGTTGCGTTGGCAAAACGTGCCAATCTCTTCGTTACTGCCCGCGTCTTGCGCGCCAAATTGGTTGCACGGAAAACCGATGACGGCTAAGCCTTTTTCGCCATAGATTTTGTGCAGCGCTTCTAAGCCTTCAAATTGCGGTGTGAAACCACAAGCGCTGGCCGTGTTGACGACCAGCAGCACTTGGCCTTGGAGGTCTGCGAATGACAACGGTGTGCCGTCAATGCGGTTGGCGGTGAAGTCTTTGAGAGCTGTCATGTGATGAGCCTTTCTATGCAGAGCAGCAACGCGTGTGTTGCATTAAGCGTGTGTTTTGTCAGTGTGCGCTTGTGATGCCAACAACGCAGCCAACACAATCATGCCGCCACCTAGGCCCACGCGCCACGTGAGCGCGGATGCCCCTAGTGCCACCGAGGACACACTGGCAAACACCACCTCTGACATCATCACCATGGCCGTGGTGTGTGCGCTCAAACGCGCAGCGCCGTATTGCAAGGTGAAGTTCGATACCAAGAAGGCTGCACTCAGACCCAGCACATAAGGTGCCCAAGCGCCAATGTCGTTTGTCGCCAGCATAGACAACGCGGGAATCACACCCGCCCACGTGGCCAGAATGGCGCAGACCACTGCCATCAATGCACCACCACCAAACATGGCCACCATGCGCGATGACTCAGGCGTGTGCTGCAAACGTAGCAACCAAATGTTGGTGAGCGCAAAACAAAAGCCAGCAAGTAAAGCCAACACGTCAGGTAAATCTTGCGGCAGCGGCCAAGGCGATTCCGGCGTTTTGAGCACCAACAACACGCCCACAAGAGCCAGCGACAAACGCATCAACGCACCGCGTGTGGGACGCTCACCCAGCATCCACCACGCCAGCAGCAACGACCACGTGGGCATGAGATAAAACAGCAACACCACGCGCACCACATCGCCTGTGGTGACGGCCCAGTTAAAGCCAATGTTGGTGAGGCCAGATGCGGCCATGAGCCACCAAAGTTGGGGATGTTGATGGAAGTGTCGCCAGCCTTGTGGGCTGATGAACGTCAGCACGAGGGTGGCGAGTGTGAAGACCGCTGCGGTGGCCCATAAGGGGTGCAAGCCAGCGGCATCAAGCTGGCGCAATGGCCACCAAGACAAGCCCCACACCAAAGCGTTGAGGGCCAAAGCCAACACGGCCAGCATGGGACGTGTGGTCAAAAGTTAACCGTGCAAGTCGTCGTTGCGAGCAATGTGCATCAAGCGCGCGAGTTCTTCGCGGTGGTGTTTGTGGTTGTGCTCATGCCAGAGTTTGATGAGCCACATCACATAACCCACCAACGCACCAAACGCGGTGATGGCGCCAAACGCGCTCAGGCCCATGCCTGTGCTGAAGGTGTACAAAAAGCCCAGACCCAAAATGCACAGCTGTTCGTTGAGGTTTTGCACGGCAATCGAGCGGCCCGCACCCATGAGGTTGTGACCGCGGTGTTGCAGCAACGCGTTCATGGGCACGACCAAGAAGCCGCCCAAGCCGCCCAGCACAATGAGGAAGGGCACAGCCAGCCAGAGGTTGTCGATGAAGTTCATCGCCACCACAAAGCAGCCCATGGCAATCCCCAAAGGCATGAGGCGTGTGGCGTGGTCGAGTCGCATCTTCATCGATGCCACTACCGCGCCCACGGCGGTGCCGATGGCGACCACGCCGACCAAACTGGACGCCTGTGTGGTGGTGTAGCCCAAAGCAGCCGCACTCCAAGCGAGCACGATGTAGCGCAAGTTGCCGCTCACACCCCAGAACAAGGTGGTGGTGGCCAAAGAAATTTGGCCCAGCTTGTCTTGCCACAAGCGTTGGTTGCAATGCCAGAAGTCGGGCACCAGTGCGAACAAATTGCGCGCCATGGTTTTCTCAGGGTCGAGGCGCATCGGAATGAGCGCGGCACCTGTGTACGGAATGCGTTTGTTGAACCAAGCGGCCAAGGCATACAAGGGAATCAACAAACAAATGGCAGCTTCAGCGGAAGAGTCGATGCCTGTTGTGATGAAGGGCAGATCAAACGACAACAACCAAGCCGACAGATTCGGGCCAACGAGTTGGCCGCCCAGCAACACGCCCAAAATGATCGACGCAATAGTCAAGCCTTCAATCCAACCATTGGCTTTGACCAATTGCGACGCGGGCAGCAGCTCAGTCAAGATGCCGTACTTCGCGGGTGAGTAGGCTGCAGCGCCCAAACCCACTACCGCATAAGCAAGCAAGGGGTGCACGCCAAACAACATCATCAAACAGCCCACTACTTTGATGGTGTTGCTCATCAGCATGACTTCGCCCTTCGGTCGTGAGTCGGCAAACGCGCCGACAAACGGCGCGAGCACCACGTAGAACAGAGCAAACATAGGCACCAGAGCGGCGCGCTGCCATTCGGCGGCGCCATCTGACTTCAGCAATTCGACGGCTGTCACAAACAGTGCGTTGTCGGCCAACGAACTGAAAAATTGGGCCGACATGATCGTATAAAAACCGCGCTTCATGGATAGGTCTGACAGACGTGCAGAGGGCTGCAGGCCTGTTGATTCTTCTTTCTTTTTTAACTACCCGAGGTTATATCACGCGGGTGCCACAATATTGACCATGCCCCGCCCGATTCAAGCCTTTGTTCACACCGACGCTTTGCGTCATAACTTGACACGCATGCGTGCCGCAGCACCCGACGCCCGTGTGTGGGCCGTGGTCAAAGCCAACGCGTATGGCCATGGCATTGAGCGGGTGTTTGAAGGTTTGCGTGGCGCCGATGGCTTCGCCTTGTTAGACCTCGATGAAGCGCAGCGCTTGCGCAGCTTGGGCTGGCGCGGTCCGGTGCTGTTGCTAGAAGGCGTGTTTGAGATGCGCGACCTAGAGCTGTGCTCACGCTTAGACCTGTGGCACACCGTGCATTGCGATGAACAAATAGACATGCTCAGTCGTCACAAGACGCAAGTGCCGCACCGAATATTCCTCAAAATGAACAGCGGTATGAACCGCTTGGGTTTCACGCCAACGCGTTTTCGCTCGGCATGGACACGCCTGAACCAATTGCCGCAGGTGGATGAAATTTCTCTCATCACCCACTTCAGCGATGCCGATGGTGCCAAAGGCATTGCCGAGCAAATCGCGGCATTCAACAAAACCACCGAAGACTTACCCGGTGAGCGCAGCACCTGCAACAGCGCAGGCTTGTTGCGTCACGCGCATGACGCAACGGTGGCCGCTGATTGGGTGCGTCCCGGTATTGCGCTCTATGGCAGTGCGCCCGACTTCCCCGAGCGCAACATCGCGCAATGGGATTTGCAACCCACCATGAGTTTGCGCAGCCGCATCATTGGCACACAAGACTTGCAAGCGGGCGACGCCGTGGGCTATGGCTCATCTTTCACCGCAGATACTGCGATGCGCATCGGCATCGTGGCCTGCGGGTATGCCGATGGTTACCCGCGCCACTGCCCCACAGGCACGCCGGTGTTGGTCGATGGTGTGCGCACACGCACCTTGGGCCGCGTGAGCATGGACATGATTGCGGTGGACCTGACCCCTTGCGATGCCGCAGGCCATGCGGCGGGTTTTGGCAGCGAAGTCACGCTGTGGGGGAAGGCCAGCAACGGCGTGTTGTTGCCAATTGACGACGTGGCCCAAGCCGCAGGCACGGTGGGCTACGAGCTGATGTGCGCGGTGTCGGGCCGCGTGGGATTCACGCAGGACTGAAGCGGCTCTCAGGGCTTGTTGAACAACGGGTGCAAATTGTTGTGAACGGCATTGAACACCTCATGCCCTTCATCAATTTGCAAGGTGATCCCAATGGGGCGTTCGGCAAACACGTCTGCGAAATGGGCTTGGGTCGCGGCTAACAGTGATTGACCAACCTGTTCAATCATCTCGGGTGTGCGGCCTTTGGCGATGCGAAAGTTCAAATACACATAGGCATAGTCGCCGCTGCCATCGGCAATGACTGCGTGCGTTGTTGCAAATGCCAACACGCGCGTAGCGCCGATGGGGAACACGGCTTTGCCATCCGGATGTTTGGCTGACAACATGGTGTTGCTCAAAGTTTGGCAAAGCTCAGCCATGTTGGTTTCGGCATCGAGTTGCGGGGTGTATTGAATGATGAGGTGGGGCATGTGCCAAGTGTCTCGCAGCTTTTACGTCGTGTGAGCTTTTAAAAATAATAGAACTTAAATACTAAAATGCAATATTAAAAATTCATGTCTGTGCCTGTACGTTGTTATGAAAAATCTCAGCATCAAACTGCAACTGTCGTTGAGTGCCATCGCCGTGGGCTTTATCCTTTTATTGGCGCAGCTGGGGCTTCAGTTTTATGTGCTACGCGCAGACATCGTTCAACGCATTGAGAAAAATGAATTTCGCCAGCTAAGCGACTTTGCCAATAATTTGGATGAGCGGTTGCAAGACAGTGTGGCCATGCTCGCGAGCGTTGGCCTGAATGTGCCTGCGGAGCAGATCGGCGATCTGCCTAAGTTAGAGCGATTTCTGCAACGCGAGCATGCCTTGTTGAATGTCTATGACGACCTCTACATCTTTGATGCCAACGGCATTTTGCAAGTAGATTGGCCTGTCAAACCCGGGCGCCGTTCTTTGGATATGTCTGCGCGTGACTACATCCAAGGGGTGATTCAGACCCGTGTGCCTGTCATCTCCAAGCCCATCCTTGGTAAAGCGACCAAGCAACCCATCGTGGTGGTGGCCGCGCCGATCTTGGACAAACAAAACCGATTGGTGGGCATTTTGGGTGGGGTACTCAATTTGTACAAACCCAATTTGCTGGGCTCAATCGCGACCCAGAAAAATGGTGAAACGGGTTACTACTACTTGGTCACCAAAGACCGCATGCGTATTGCGCATCCTGATGCGAGCTTGATTTTTAAACCCGTGCCAGAGGGTAGCGGCAATATTCCTTTTGAAAATGCGATCAAAGGATTTGAAGGCACGCAGGAGGGCTACACCACGCGTGGTTTGAAAGGTTTGTTCACGTTTAAACGCTTGCAAGCCACAGATTGGATCGTGGCATCGGTGATTCCATCCGAAGAAGCTTTTGCCCCGATTGAGGCGTTGTACCAACGCATGCTCATCGTGACGGCGCTGTTGATGCTGACGATGGTCCCGCTGTTGTGGGGGTTTGTTGCCAAATTGGTGCAGCCCTTAGGTCAACTGGCCTATGCGATGCATGACAAGGCAGAGCAAATGCGCAAGGGCTTGCAGGTAACGCCGATTGCAGAAATGGGTGGGCAAGAAATTAAGACGGTGGTGCTCGCCTTCAATGCGTTCATGGAAGCGAGGCAGCGCGCTGAAAATGAGCTCTCACTCGCGCGCGATGCCGCGCAGTCGGCCAATGAATCCAAGAGCAATTTTTTGGCAAACATGAGCCATGAAATCCGCACACCGATGAATGGCATCTTGGGCATGACGGAGCTGTGCTTGCAAACACGCATGACCACGGAGCAACGCAGTTATTTGGAGATGGTGTCGGCTTCAGCCAACTCCTTGTTGGTCGTCATCAACGATATCTTGGACTTTTCCAAAATCGAGGCACAAAAACTCTACTTGGATCCGCATGAATTTTCACTGCATGCGCTGATTCGTCAGGCCTCGCGAACCCTGTCGTTGCGTGCATCCGAAAAAGAACTGGAACTCGTGTGCGATGTGGCCGTCGATGTGCCAGACATGGTGGTGGGCGATCCCTTGCGCCTGCAGCAGGTGATCAGTAACTTGTTGGGGAACGCCATCAAGTTCACTGCGCAAGGTGAAATTGTGTTGACAGTGGCGTGTCGACAAAACGCCTCAACGCCAGAAAGTATTGGTTTGTTTTTTCAGGTCAAAGACACAGGAATTGGCATTTCACACGACAAGCAAGCCTTGATTTTTGATGTGTTCACGCAAGCAGATTCCAGCACCGCACGCCGCTTTGGCGGATCAGGTTTGGGCTTGGCCATCAGCCGCAATTTGGTCCAAATGATGGGCGGCGAGATTGATGTGAGCAGCGAGGTTGGCAAGGGCAGCACCTTCAGCTTCACCGTACAGCTGCAACGCGCACAGTCCTCCCACATGACGGCAAACCAAATTTCGCCCAGTCTGCAAGGTCAGACGGTACTGGTGGTCGATGACACGGCCAGCAACCGCCATATGATGACCAAGCGTTTGACGTGTGCTGGTTTGCATGTCGTCGCCACAGACAGCGCTGCACATGCATTGCATTCCCCCCAATTGACGCAGGCCGCCCTGGCATTGGTGGATGTGAACATGCCCGACATTGATGGGTACGACTTGGTCAAGCAGCTGCGTCAAATCAAAACAGCCGCACAACTGCCCATCCTCATGATGGGCACCTTGAGTGAGCAAATCAGCCAAGAGCAGTTGGACCAGTTTGATATCCAAGGCTTCTTGGTCAAGCCCATCGATTCTTATGAATTGGTGGCATCGCTGAACCGTGTGTCTGCGGTGAATGTCGTGCACGATGAACCGGTTCGCGCACCACGAGACGCGGCTGCGCTGACTGCTACACGGCAAGTGTTGCTGGTGGAGGACACACCGATCAACCAAACCTTGCAGTCCATTTTGCTCAACCGCATGGGTTATGAAGTGACGCTGGCGAACAATGGCCTAGAAGGCTTAGAAGCGTTCAACACGCAAGCGTTCGATTTGATCTTGATGGACATTCAAATGCCAGAAATGGGGGGCATTGAAGCCACCCAATTGATGCGTGAACAAGAGCAGCTGCGACAGTTGAAACGCACCCCCATCATTGCGGTGACGGCGAATGCGCTCAAAGGCGATCGTGAGCGGTATTTTGAGGCGGGCATGGACGGCTATGTGTCCAAGCCGCTGTCTATGGACTCGCTCAAAACTGAAATGGAGCGCGTGCTCGCGCAAGCCAAGTTTTCGTTAGAGATGGATTGAATTTTGGGTTTTACGACCACTGGCTATTTATCCAGTAATATTGGCGCATGGCCAAAGAAAAAACCCAATACAACTGCACCGACTGCGGCGGCATCACCGCCAAGTGGTTGGGCAAATGCCCAAGCTGCAACGCGTGGAACACGCTGATTGAAACCGCGGTCGACAGTAGCGGTCCTGCCAAAAACCGCTATGCAGGCATGGCTGCTCTGGCACCTGCGTCCGAAGTGGCCATCCTCTCCGACATCGAAGCCCAAGACGTGGCGCGCACGCCCACTGGCCAAGAAGAACTTGACCGCGTGTTGGGCGGCGGCATGGTGGAAGGCGGTGTGGTGCTGATTGGCGGCGACCCTGGCATTGGCAAATCCACCTTGATCTTGCAAGCGATGGATGGCTTGCAACGCAGCGGCATGAGCACCTTGTATGTGACGGGCGAAGAATCTGCCTCGCAAGTGGCTTTGCGCTCGCGCCGTTTGGGGCTGGACCACAGCCAAGTGCAAGTGGTGGCCGAAACGCAGCTTGAAAAAATATTAGCTACCGTCGACAAACTGCAACCCGCTGTGGTGGTGATGGACTCCATCCAAACCGTGTACTCCGACCAGCTCACCAGCGCCCCAGGTTCTGTGGCGCAGGTGCGCGAATGTGCGTCACACCTCACACGCATGGCCAAGTCCACAGGCACGGCAGTGGTGTTGGTGGGCCACGTCACCAAAGAGGGTGCATTGGCTGGCCCTCGTGTGCTGGAGCACATGGTGGACACGGTGCTGTACTTTGAAGGCGACACACATTCGACGTACCGACTTGTGCGTGCCATCAAAAACCGCTTTGGCGCGGTGAACGAAATTGGCGTCTTCGCCATGACCGAAAAAGGCTTGAAGGGCGTGAGCAACCCCAGTGCCATTTTCTTGAGCCAACACTCCGAGCCGGTGCCCGGCAGTTGTGTGCTGGTGACGCTTGAGGGCACGCGCCCCATGCTGGTGGAGATTCAAGCCTTGGTGGACAGCGGCGGCCCATCACCGCGCCGCTTGAGCGTGGGCTTGGACCGCGACCGTTTGGCCATGTTGCTGGCTGTGTTGCATCGCCATGCAGGCGTGGCATGCATGGACCAAGATGTGTTTGTCAACGCTGTAGGAGGTGTGCGCATCAGCGAGCCTGCGGCTGACTTGGCCGTGTTGTTGTCCATCCAAAGCAGCTTGCGCGGCAAGCCATTGCCACAAGGCTTCATCGCTTTTGGCGAAGTGGGATTGGCGGGTGAGGTGCGCCCTGCACCGCGCGGTCAAGAGCGTTTGAAAGAAGCGGCTAAGTTGGGCTTTACCGTGGCCGTCATTCCGAAAGCCAACGCACCTAAAAAGCCCATCCCAGGCATGACCGTGCATGCGGTGGAACGGGTGGATGAGGCGATGAGCTTGGTGCGTGAGCTGGGCTAATGCGTCAATCGTCGTCGCCGTGACCGCTGCCATAGCGACGGTCTTTCGCTTCGATCTTGATGACCTTGAAGGTGTTGCCTGTCAAATAGCCTTTGGCTTCGACATAGCCATTGACAATGGATTGATAGTCGTCCCAGCGCGCTGTTGACATGTCGGCTGTGTAGATCACAGCGCCGCGTGTCAGTGTGCAGCCCACATTGAGTGCTGAGCAACTTAGTTCACCGTAGATCTCAAAGCTGCGGTTGGCTTGAAGCTCGCTGGCCGTGTTGAGGGTGGACAAGCTGCGGTGATGCAAACCATCCGAGTCCGAATCATTCCAGTCATCTGAGTAGCCGTTGGAGGTGCTGCCTTCAAACTCAATTTTGGTGGCATTCAATACACCGTTGCTCAACGTACCTTTGGCTTCCACATACGTGCCGTTGGCAATGCTGCTGCACAAAGCTGCACTGCTGGCTTGTACTTGAATGCCCTGAATCCTAAAAGTGCAACCCGTCACATTGCCACCGCTAGAAGTTGATGCTTTGTCGGAGACCGCGCCATACAACTCGTTGCGCTCGCTAGCCACACGCGTGGTGCCGCTGTAGTTGCTGGCATAACTTGTGTAGGTGCTGGCGGTGGCGCTGCGAATTTGCAGGCTGTTTGCGGCATAGGTGTTGGCCGTCGTGGTGGCCGACGACTTCACGACCACCACCGCGCCTGCCACCAGTCCGGTCGGGGGCGTGATGCTGGTGTAGTCAATCGTGATGGGTGTGGCAGAGGTGCCAAGCACCAAAGTTTGGGTACCCGTGTTGATGCTTTGCACGGTCCCGACCACTTGCACAGCGTGGGGTCCGACCTCGGCTTCTATCAAGGTAGCCAAAAATGAACCGTCAGCTTGCGGTAAACCGTAGACCTCCACGTTGAGGTTGTTCAGTGCAGCCAAGCTCGTCACAACCCCGTTCGCATCTAGCAAGATGGTGGAGGTGTCGGTGGTCACCGGTAGTCCAGCCACGGTGAGGCTGTTGCCTGCATAACTGGCTACGCCATGGATGCCGCTTTGCACCAGAATTTTTCCGGCGATGGGGCGCAAGGTGATGGGGTCGGTGCCGTTTTGTTCAACGCTCACGGTCATACCAATGCGCAGCGGCGTGGTGATGGCTGTGCTGCCATCGTCTGCATCCAACACATTCGCGCCAACGGTTTCATAACGAATACCGTTCACGATGATGGAGCCTAAGCCGCTGATGGTCCCTGAGCTGACAACGTTCGTCGTGGGGATGGCGCTAGCCGATCCACCCCCGCCCCCACATGCGGACAACAAGCCTGATGCTGTCAGCAGCAGCGCAAGTAACTTGGGTTTAAAAACTGTATGTGTCATACCAACTCCATTCGTAAACGATAGCGAAAGTGTGCGAGTTTCAGATTAAGACAACCTTAAGAAGAACAGCATGCGCCTTAAGAAAACCCTAAGACGCGACCACTAGCATCGGTATTGAAAGGCTCAAAACCATGCGTCACATAGTGTTCTCAATGTTGTTGTTCACCTCGCTTCAGGCAGCGGCGATCACGCCTGCTGAGTTGTTGTCTGGCTATACCGCGCAAGCAGGTCAACCTGCCAATGCAGCCCGCGGTGAAACATTTTTCAAAGCCAGTCACGGCCAAGAGTGGCAATGCACCAGCTGCCACGGCAAATCACCCATGATGGGTGGGCGTCATGCCAGCACCGACAAAGCCATTGAGCCACTCGCACCAGCGGCCAACGCCAAGCGTTTTACCGACAGTGCCAAAGCCGAAAAGTGGTTTCGTCGCAATTGCAAAGATGTGCTGGCACGTGAATGCACGGCAGCCGAAAAAGCCGATGTATTGGCCTGGCTTATCAGTGTGCGTTGATTGGAGATCGCAATGAATTCAACTTTTTCAAATTCAGGTCGCGCTTTACTCATGGCAGTTTGGTTAGCAAGTACCAGCGCATGGGCTGACAGCTACAAGGGCCCCACACCGCCTGCGGTGTACACCCAAGAGTGCGGCAGCTGTCATTTGGCATTTCCGCCCAACTTGTTGCCCAAGGCGTCTTGGCAGCGCGTGATGAATGGCCTCGACAAACACTATGGCAGCGACGCTTCGTTAGACGCTGCTGCACAGAAGCAAATCGACACCTGGCTACAAACCTATGGCGGTCAAGGCAAGCGTGCACGTGAAGAGCCGCCACAAGACCGCATCACCCGCTCGGCTTGGTTTGAGCGCAAGCACCGCGAGGTGAGCGCGGCCACCTTCAAACGTGCATCCATCAAAAGCCCAGCCAATTGCACGGCGTGCCACCGTGATGCGGCACAAGGTGACTTTGAAGATGACCGCGTGAGGATCCCCAAATGAACCACACCGTTTCAAACCCCGCCCAAGTGATGGCAACAACTGCCACGCCTGTACCCACACAGCGCAAGCCCGTGGTTGATTTAGGTACACGCATGGCCCACGCCAGCATGGCTTTAGCATTTCTTATTTCTTATGTCACCTCAGAGTCTGAGTATTGGCGCTTGGTTCATGTGTACAGCGGCTACAGCTTGGCTGCGGTGTTGGCGTTTCGATTGGTGTGGGGTTGGGTTGGGCCTGCTTCAGCACGGTGGGGCTTGTTGCTGCGCCGCGTAGCCATGTGGCGTGTATGGGCTACCAAGATCAAGCAAGGCGAATGGCTCACACGCAACTTTTGGGTGGGTGCCAGCAGCTGGGTGCTCAGCGCTGCGGTGCTGGGTATTTATGCCTTCAGCACGGTGGCCATCGCCAGCGGGTGGGCTACCTACAATGAACTTTTAGGCGATGGTTGGTTGAACGATGCCCTGCAAGAACTGCACGAAGGTTTGGGCAACGCGGCCATGGCTGTGGTGTGTGTGCATGTGGGGTTGGTGGTGATGTTGCGCGTGTGGCGCGGCCCACAAGCTCTGCGACCGATGTGGCGAGGCTATGCGAATACTTCTGGCCGAGGATGATGAGCTGCTAGGCAGCGGCTTGCGTGCGGGCCTAGACCAGCGCGGGTTCCAGGTGGACTGGGTGCGCGATGGTGTGGCCGCTGAGCGTGAGCTGTTGGGTGCACAACACCAAGCCGCCGTGCTGGACATTGGCTTGCCGCGCCAAGACGGCTTGGCTGTGTTGAAGGCCGTGCGTGCGCGTGGCGTTGACACCCCCGTGCTGGTGCTGACAGCGCGCGACGCGGTGGCCCAACGCATTGAGGGGCTCAACCTGGGCGCTGACGACTATGTGGTCAAACCTGTGGATTTGGATGAGCTGGCCGCTCGCCTGCATGCTTTGGTGCGCCGTGCGCACGGCAAAACACAAACGCTGTTGCAAGTACGTGACGTGGTGATGGACCCCAGCGCACGTCAAGTCAGCCGAAGCGGCGAGGCTATCAGTCTGTCTACGCGTGAGTTTGATTTGCTGCAAGCCCTGTTGCTCAATGCAGGGCGCGTGTTGTCGCGTGAGCAGTTGGAGCAGCACCTGTACCGCTGGGGCCACGAGGTGGAGAGCAACACCATTGAAGTTCACATTCACCACCTGCGTCGCAAGATGGGCGCGGGTCTGATCGACACCGTGCGCGGTGTGGGTTACATCGTCATGCCTTGATACGCGGACTCGCACCATGTCTCAGAAATTTTCTTTGCAACAGCGCTTACTCACTCGCACTTTAGGCGCGGTGTTGGTGGTGTGGTTTGCCACAGCTGCGTTTGTGTGGTTTGAAGCGCAGCACGAAGTGGATGAACTGCTGGATGCCCACTTAGCCCAATCGGCCGCTTTGTTGGTGGTGCAACAAAACGCCACGCCAGAAGACGATGAGCCCTTGCTGGATGCGCCCACCTTGCACAAATACGCACACCGCGTGGCCTACCAAGTGTTTGACGAAGACCGTTTGGTCATGCATTCGCCCAATGTGGCGCACACGCCCATGGCCCAGCACAAACAAGGCTATCAAACGCTGACCTTGGCCGATGGCAAATCGTGGCGCATCTTTGCTGCCCCAGGTCGTGACCGCGATGTGCAAATTTATGTGGCCGAGCGGGTAGACAGCCGTGATGAAATTTTGCGCGCCGTGATGATGGGCTTTTTGCCGCCGCTCACCATTGCCTTGCCTTTGCTGCTGATCGGTTTGTGGTGGAACGTGCGATCGGGTTTGCAGCCTTTGCAACGCCTGCGCCAAGCGCTGTTGAAACGCGACACCCAAACCCTCACGCCCGTCAACTTGCCTGAGACGCCGCAAGAGGTGCAACCCATGCTGGATGCGCTCAACGATTTGCTGCAACGCCTAGCCCAGCGCATGGAAACCGAGCGACGCTTTACGGCCGATGCGGCCCACGAGCTGCGCACACCCATTGCCGCGATTCGTGCCCAAGCACAAGTGGCGCTTACGTCCGCTACCGACGACCAAGTGCGCCAACACGCCTTGCAAGACACCTTGATGGGTTGCGATCGTGCGTCGCGTGTGGTCGAGCAGTTGCTCACCTTGGCCCGTGTGGAAGGCCCGCAAGATGTGGTTTCTGAGCCTTTCCGTCTAGACCAACTGGCGCAACAAGTCATGGCCGATCTCACGCCCGACGCCCTGCGACGTGGCCAAACGCTTGAACTGCTGGCGCCTGAGGCCATTGAGATCTATGGCCAAAGCACGCTGTGGCAAATTCTGCTGCGCAACCTGATTGACAACGCTTTGCGCTACAGCCCCGATGGGTCGGTGGTACGCATCGAGGCACAGCGCTTGGACCCACGCCATGTGCAAGTGACCGTGCAAGACACCGGCCCAGGCCTGGCAAGCGCGGACATGGCCCGTTTGGGCGAGCGCTTCTTTCGCGTGTTGGGCAATTCGGCCACGGGCAGCGGCTTGGGCTGGTCGATCGTGCGTCACATCGCCAGCTTGCAGCACGTCGATGTGCAGGTGGGCAAGTCGGCAGACCTGGGTGGTTTGCAAGTCACCCTGCGTTACCCGCACGCCTAAAAACTTAGCGCCGAGCCTGAGACAATAGGCGCATGAACTTTCAAAGATATTTGGTGCCTATCGGCACAGTGGGCTTTACCGCGTGGGCCTGGCAAAGCTGGGGCTGGATGGGCATTGCCATGGTGGTGACCGGCGGCGTCATGTGGCTGCTGCTGTATTTCACGCGCTTGGTGCAAATCATGAAGCGTGCGAGCAACCGCCCAATTGGCTTTGTGGACAGCGCCGTCATGCTCAACGCCAAGCTCAAAGCAGGCGTCAGCTTGATGCACGTCATTGCCATGACCCGCGCTTTGGGACAACTTGAAACTGAAAAGGGCGCCCAGCCCGAGGTGTTCAGCTGGCGCGATGGCAGCCAATCGGTGGTGCGTTGCGTGTTTGTGCAAGGCAAGCTGCAAAGCTGGACCTTGGACCGCCCGTTTCAAGCCACGGACGTCGAGCCCGTGAGCCACGCAGCCAACGACTAACCGCCGAATGAGCGGTCTTCAGGCCCGCTAAAATGAGCCAATACGCCAAAACAGGCGACAACAACATCATCAGTCCAAAGGAAATCCCATGAGCGTCGTGATCCCATCATCCATGTCTGACCGTGACGGCAAAATCTGGATGGACGGCCAGATGGTCGATTGGCGCGACGCCAAGATCCATGTGTTGAGCCACACCTTGCACTACGGTTGCGGCGCTTTTGAAGGCGTCCGCGCTTACAAAACCGTGCAAGGCACCGCCATCTTCCGTTTGCAAGAGCACACCGACCGCCTGTTCAACAGCGCCAAGATCTTGCGTATGAACATCCCGTTCACCAAAGATCAAGTGAACCAAGCCCAACGCGACGTGGTGCGTGAAAACAACTTGGAAAGCGGTTACCTGCGCCCTCTGACTTGGATTGGCGATAAGAAATTGGGCGTGAGCCCGAAAGGCAACACCATCCACTTGATGGTCGCGGCTTGGACTTGGGGTGCGTACCTCGGCGAAGAAGGTATGAAGCGTGGCATCCGCGTGAAGACCTCTAGCTACACACGCCATCACGTCAACATCACCATGACACAAGCCAAAGCGGTGAGCAACTACACCAACTCCATCTTGGCCAACATGGAAGTGACCGACGAAGGTTACGACGAAGCCCTGTTGCTCGACACCTCAGGCTTTGTGTCTGAAGGCGCTGGCGAAAACATCTTCGTCGTCAAAGACGGCGTGATCTACACCCCCGACTTGTCGGCTGGCGCTTTGAACGGCATCACGCGTAACACCGTGTTCCACATCGCCAAAGATTTGGGCCTTGAGATTGTGCAAAAGCGCATCACGCGTGACGAGGTGTACATCGCCGACGAGGCGTTCTTCACAGGTACGGCCGCTGAAGTCACACCCATTCGCGAACTCGACCGCATCCAATTGGGCGAGGGCAGCCGAGGCCCCATCACTGAAAAAATCCAAACGGCGTTCTTTGACATCGTCAACGGCCGCAATCCCAAGTACGCACATTGGTTGACAAAGGTTTAAGAAAATGAGTAACCCAGTTGAACTCTTGGCCAAAGACCTCAATGGCAACGGCGGCGTGTACTGCCCCAGCGCCAAGGCCGACATGAAACTCTGGAACAGCCACCCCAAGGTTTACTTGGATGTGGCCAGCACGGGCGTTGCCAAGTGCCCTTACTGCGGCACCGAGTACAAACTCAAAGCCGGCGAGCACGTTGGCCACGGCCACTAAAAACGCGCTCATCATTGCGCCTCAATGGATTGGGGATGCGGTGATGACCGAACCCTTGCTGCGCCGCTTGGCTGCGCGCGGCGAGCGCCTCACCGTCGCTGCCTTGCCTTGGATTGCACCTGTTTACCGCGTGATGCCAGGCGTGGCCGAAGTGATTGAGATGCCGTTCAAACACGGCGGCTTGCAGCTGATGGGGCGCATCAAACTCGCTAATCAGTTGCGTGGCAAGTTTGACGTGGCCTATGTGTGTCCCAACTCCCTCAAGAGCGCTTTGCTGCCCTGGATGGCAGGCATTGCCAAGCGCGTGGGCTACACCGGCGAAATGCGTTTCGGTTTGTTGACCGACCGCTTAGACAACCCTGATACCGAAGAACGCCCGCCCATGGTGGAGTGGTATGCGGCTTTGAGCCTGGTGGGCCAAACCCGCACCGGCCCCATGAAGCTCGTGGGCGATTTGCGCCCCGTGCTCAAAGCGGGCGTGGGTTTGTTAGATGAAGCGCTAGAAGAGCTGGCCACCAACATGCCCACGCTCCCCACCCTCGCCAAACACAGCTATGTGGTGTTTGCACCGGGTGCTGAATACGGCCCTGCCAAGCGTTGGCCTGCCAAACACTTTGCCGAGTTGGCGAGCAAGATTGATCGGCCCGTGTTTTTGTTGGGCTCGGGTAAAGAGTTCGATATCTGCCAAGAAATTGCGACGACTGCCAACGCCGCCAAACCCGGCCACTGTTTTAACTTGGCCGGTCAAACCAACCTGATGCAAGCCTTCGCATTGATTGCCTATGCACACCGTGTGGTGAGCAACGATTCAGGAATGATGCATGTGGCCGCAGCTTTTGGCGTGCCACAAGTGGCGGTGTTTGGCTCATCCAGTCCTGAACACACACCACCCTTGAACGAGCGTGCACGCGTGGTGTGGTTGCGTGTGGATAAAAACTACCAACCGCCACTGGCGTGTGCGCCTTGCTACGAGCGCACGTGCCCCTTGGGCCATATGCGTTGTTTAGAAGACGTGTCGGCTGAACGCGTGTACCGCTTGCTTTGAGATCCAAAAGTCAGAGTTCTGATGCCTAAAACGTAGACTCAGAGCATATAGAGAGAACGGTTATGCATATTTGCTTGGTGATTAACGCAAAAATTCCAGTCCATAAATATGGTGGAACTGAGCGAATTGTTCAATGGCTAGCGAACGAATTTGTGAAGGCCAATCATCAGGTGACGCTGGTTGGTTTGCCTGGTTGCGATTTGCCTGGTGTGACTTGTATTGCTGCAACGAATGCGCAAGAAGCTCAGCAGGCAATTCCAGACAGTGTGGATATTGTTCATTTCCATGCATGGGAGCCACAACACACGTTTCGGAAACCGTGGATTTATACCTTGCACGGCAACAGCACAACGCCTGAAACGCTGCCGAAAAATACGGTCTGTATCAGTGCAAATCATGCAAAACGCCATGGTCGTGAAGTTTTTGTTTATAACGGCATTGATCCAAATGAGTTTGTTTTTCAAGAAAACAAAAAAGATCATTTGTTGTTTTTCTCGAAGGTACGTCGGCGCGTCAAAGGTGCGCGCCGTGCCCTGAAATTGGCAAAGCAGCAAGAGCAGTCACTGGTTGTGGCGGGTGGCTATCGTTTGGATTTACTGAAGGTCGGAGGCTTGATCGATAGCTTGCGCCCAGGCGTTCACTTTGTGGGTGAAATCGGTGGTGCAGATAAGGCTGCTTGTTTTGCGGATGCGAAGGCTTTGTTGTTCCCGATAGATTGGGAAGAGCCATTTGGCTTGGTGATGATTGAGGCGCTGATGTCAGGTACGCCGGTGATAGCAACGCCGCGCGGATCAGTTCCCGAACTGGTCAATGACAAAGTAGGTGCGCTCTTTGATCGAGATGAAGACTTTGCTGCAGCGTTAGCACATGCCTCAGCATGCAAGCCAGAGGATTGCCGTGCGTGGGCCTTGGCTAATTTTTCATCTCAAGTTTGTGCAGAAAACTACTTCAAACTTTATCAGCGTGTTGTGAATGGAGAAATCGTTTTTTAACGAGATGGCAACAAACTGCCCGCTTGATCCGTGATTTTGCGAATTAAAGTTTCTGCAGTTGGGATGTCGCGAATCAGTCCCACGCCTTCGCCCACCGTGGCGTGTGCACGTGTGAAGTCACCCGCTTTCACGCCGGCGTCATAGGCGGTGCGAGCTGTATCTGGGTTGGCTTTTAAGCTGGCGATGTCGTTTTCAAGTGCGCGGTGCAAGTCATTACGAATGGCGCGGAAGTCATAGGGTGCGGGCCAATTTTTGCGGCGCAATATGTCAAACACCTCGCTACGCGCGGTGCCGTCGCCACTGGTGTGTGTGGCTTGGGTTTTTGCACCGGTTGCGGCCAAACTCTCAGTCGTGGCCCACAAACGTGAACCCACCAACGCACCATCTGCACCCAGCATCAATGCGGCAGCTAAACCTCGACCATCCGCCACGCCGCCTGCGGCAAGTAGCAAGGTGTTGGGCGAGTGCGTGGCCAAGTAGTCGGCAATCTCAGGCACTAAAGTGAAGGTGCTACGGCCTTCGCGTGCATTCGCGCCGTGACCACCTGCTTCACCGCCTTGTGCCACGATGACTGCAGCACCTGCTTCAATAGCCTGTGCAACTTGCTCTAAGCGCTGCACTTGGCAAATCAGCTGAACACCCGCTTCAGCAATACGCGCCGCGTAAGGGCGAGGGTCACCAAACGACAGCATGATGGCGCACGGCTTTTGGGTCAGCACCCAGTCAAGTGCTTCGGCGTTTTCATCCAACTTCCAAGTGATGAAGCCGCAGCCCAAACGTGCGTGGCTAGCCGTGTCATTTTTAAGAAGTTCTTGCGCGAGCATGTATTCGCGTTGTGTCCATGCGAGGTCGCCATAGCCGCCGCCCACCAAACCCAGCGCACCTGCTTGCGCACAAGCGGCGGCCAATGCGCCGCCCGTGGCGAGCGCCATAGGCGCTAAAGCAATTGGGGTGCTCAGTTGAAAACGTTGGGTGAATCGGGTGTTCAGGGCGGCATGTGTCATGCCCAATATTGTGACGCGATTAGTCAGCCGGCAGCATCACCACAAACTGCGCGCCACCGCCCTCGCGGTCTTGACACTGCACGTGGCCACCATGGCGCTGCACGATGGCGCGCACCAGCGACAAACCCAGGCCCACACCGCCTTCGCGCTCACTTGCGCCGGGCAAGCGGTAGAAGGGCTCGAAGATGCGTTCGCGTAAATCGGGGGGCACACCTGGGCCACGGTCGCACACGCACAGGCGCACCCAGTGGCGGCTGTTCTTAGTCAAGCTAGACAGTTGCACCTTAATGTCTGAAGTGCCATAGCGCCGCGCATTCTCTAGCAAGTTGCGCAAGAGGCGGCGCAGCAGTTTGGCCACGCCCGGTACCACGATGCTGTGCGGTTCAAAGCCCAGTTCTAAGTGGGCATCGACACGGGCGCATTCTTCGCTGGCAAGGCCGGTCAAATCTACGGCTTCCACAGTGCCTAGGTCGGCTTCTTTGGCATCGAGTCGGCTGGCCAACAAGATTTCGTCAATCAGTTGGTCAAGCTCACCCACGCTGCGTGAAATCTCGGCCTTCATAGCCGGCGAGGGTGAATCGCCCATCAGCTCCAGCCCCATGCGAATGCGCGTGAGCGGCGAACGCAGCTCATGCGAAGCATTGGCCAACAACGACTTGTGAGACGTGACGAGTTGTTCGATGTGTTCGGCGGCGTGGTTAAAGCGTTGCGCGAGATAAGCCACTTCGTCATTGCCTTGCTCGGCCACGCGGGCCGACAAGTTACCGGTGCCCCATTGCTCCACGCCCTTTTGCAAATTTTCTAAACGACGTGTCAGACGGCGCACGATGGGGTAGGTGCCCAGTGCAACGGCCAGCGCCACGAGACCCAAGGTCCATGCAAATCCAAACGGAGGGCGTGACCAGAAGCTGTGCGGTGGGCGTGGCAGATGCACATGCATCAACTCGCCGTTGTGCATGCGCACCATGAATTCAGGGCCCGAGCCAAAGTGACCCGGTGGGTGGCGCATGTCGGGCCCCATGAGTGGACGGGCCTCGATGGGCAAACCATCTGGTGGGCGCAAGCGCGCACGGCCTTGACCGACCAGTTCACCCTCGGCATTGCGCACCAGCACTTCGCGCAATGGCGGCTCCGCCGTCATGCGCATGACCCAGCCGGTGAGCAGTGTCAGTACAGCCACGGCCAACACCACCGCCAACCAAATACGCACATACAAAGGCAGATGAAAGGAACGTGTCGAGGGCATGGCGCTCAGTCTTGTTGTTTGGCAAACACATAACCCACACCGCGCACAGTGAGGATACGTTTGGGGGCTTTGGCATCGTCTTCGATGGCGGCACGAATGCGGCCCATGTGCACGTCGATAGAGCGGTCAAAGGCTTCGAGTTCTTTGCCGCGCACGGCTTCCATGATTTGGTCGCGCGACAGCACGCGGCCCGCGCGTTCAGCCAACACCCACAGCAGGTCAAATTGGTAAGAGGTGAGGTCGCACACTTGGTGGCGCACGCTGACGGTGCGGGCATCGCGGTCTAGTTCTAGTGAACCGAACTTCAAGGTCTGGTGTGTGTCGGTCGTAGCTTCACCGGGGGAATGACGGCGTAACACTGCGCGAATGCGGGCCAGCAATTCACGCGGTTCAAAAGGTTTGGGCAAGTAGTCGTCGGCGCCTAGCTCTAAGCCCACGATGCGGTCCATCGGGTCACCTTTGGCGGTGAGCATGAGCACAGGGGTTTGTGCCAAAGCACCTGGCAGGGCGCGTATGCGTTTGCATACCTCCAGGCCATCGATGTCGGGCAGCATCAAATCGAGCAGCACCATGTCGGGGGCGATGTCTTGCAGGGTCTTGAGGCCATTCAAGCCATTGGCCGCGTGCTGCACCGAGAAGCCAGATTGTTCAAGGTACTCGCTCACCATGTGGGCGAGGCGGTGGTCGTCTTCAATCAAAAGCAAGGTATTCATGGTGTGTTCATCATGCCTTGCCAAGTGTGTGCTTGTCTAAAGAAACGGTAAAGACGAGGTAAATCATGGTTTCACAGGCAAGACGCGCGAAGCCAGCCACACCAGCAGCAGCACGGGGACTCCCAACCAAGCGGTGCCATGGAAGAAGGCCTCGTACCCATGCGCATCCACATACACGCCCGAGAAGCCAGCCAGCCACTTGGGTGCGAGCAACATCATGGAACTGAACAGCGCGTATTGCGTGGCCGAGTAATTCACGTTCGTCATGCTAGACAAATACGCAATGAACGCGGCAGACGCAATGCCGCTGGCCAAGTTGTCCGCTGAAATCACCCACACCAAGGCGGTCAGGTCGTGGCCGCGTGTGGCCAGCCACGCAAACAATAAATTGGTGAATGCACTCAGCACGGCTCCCAACATGAGGATGCGCATCACACCCAAACGCATGGATAGCACGCCACCGATGAAGGCGCCCAGCAAAGTCATGATGACGCCAAACACTTTGGTGACCGCTGCCACTTCGTCTTTGGTGTAACCCATGTCCACATAAAACGGATTGGCCATGATGCCCATCACCACATCGCTGATGCGGTACACCGCAATCAAACCCAGAATCAGCGCAGCTTGCCAGCGGTAGCGGCGAATGAATTCGGCAAAGGGCTCAATCAATGCGCCGCGCAACCACTCGGCCGCGTTGCGCGCGGGTGGCATGTCACGTGGTGCAGGTTCGGGCGATAGCATGACGGTCAACACGCCGAGGCTCATCGACGCCGCCATCACAAGGTAGGCCGTTTGCCACGCGGCGTGGAGGTAGGTCGTTTCGTCAGCCCCTGCCACGCGTGCTGCCACCCACAGCACGCCCGCACCCGCCCAAATCATGGCGAGGCGATAGCCCGTTTGATAGGTGGCCGCCAAGGCAGCTTGGTGTTGTGCGTCGGCAGATTCAATGCGAAACGCATCCAGCGCGATGTCTTGCGTGGCCGAACCAAACGCCACCACCAAGGCGCACCACACCACAGGCTCAAGCGCCACTTGTGGGTCGAGCAAGGCCATGCCCACCAAGCCTGCCACCACCGTGGCTTGCGCCAACAGCAGCCAGCTGCGGCGACGCCCCAACCAGCGCGTCAGCAGTGGCACAGGCATGCGGTCCACCAGTGGCGACCACACCCACTTGAAGCCATAGGCCAATCCCACCCAGCTCAAAAAGCCAATCGTGCTGCGGTCAATGCCCGCTTCGCGCAAGCGAAAGCTCAGCGTGCCCAACACCAGCAGCAGTGGCAAGCCCGCCGAAAACCCCAAGCACAGCATGCGCCAAGAGGCGGGCTCAAGGTAGACGCGAAACGCGGCCAACCAACCCAGGTTTTTAACGTGTGTGGCAGGTGTCGTGGCTGGACTTGTTGTATCGTTCATACCTCTATTTTCAGGCTTTCGCAAAGAGACTTTTTCATGCTCACCAAACGCGCTTTTCTTTACGGTTGTGTTGGCTGCGCTTGCGGCCTTGGCAGCGGTGTGCTGCTGGCGCGTGATGGCGTGGAAGTCAGCAGAGAATCCTCTGTGTTTGCTGGCCTTGTGCCTGCAGCAGAGGTTGAGCAGTCGGCGCATAAGCAATACGCCGACATGATGAAAGAAGCCGCCAGCAAGAACGCGCTCGGGCCTGACAACCACCCACAAGTGATGCGTTTGCGTCGCATCGCCAAAGAGTTGATCCCACACAGCTTTGAATGGAACCCTCGCGCCAAAGAGTGGAAGTGGGAAGTCAACCTTGTTGGCTCCAACCAAATCAACGCGTTTTGCATGCCCGGCGGCAAGATTGCTTTTTACAGCGGCATCCTCACACAACTGCAACTCACCGACGACGAAGTGGCCATGGTCATGGGCCATGAAATTGCCCACGCTTTGCGTGAGCACGCGCGTGAGCGTATGGGCAAAGCCGCAGCCACCAATGGTGTTGCCACCATTGGCAGCACGGTAGCTTCGGTATTTTTTGGTGTGAGTCCACAGCTCACCGACTTGGTGGCCAAGCAGGGCGCGAACCTGCTCAACCTCAAATTCAGCCGCGATGATGAAACCGAGGCCGATTTGGTGGGCATGGAAATCGCCGCACGTGCAGGCTATGACCCTCGCGCGGGCGTGACCTTGTGGCAAAAAATGAGCGCGGCCAACAAAGGTGCACCACCCCAGTGGCTCAGCACCCACCCCTCAGGCAATACGCGCATTGAAGAAATTCAGGCCAACTTGCCCAAGGTGATGCCGCTTTATGAGCGCAGCAAATAAGGAGCTCAGATGAAACACCTCAACCATCGCGGGCTTGTGACAGGCTTGTTGTTTCTGGCTACCCAAGCCTATGCCGACCCCTATATGGGTGCTGAATACCAGCGTCTGTCTGGCACGCGTAGCGCCCAGGCGTACAGCACCAGCCAAATCAATGTGGTGGTTGGCTATGAGTGGCCTTTGGCGGCAGACGTCAAACACAGCGTGGAGTACACAGGACCCATCAGCAGCAGCACGGGGCAGTTGGGCTCCCAAAATGTGGAAACCACATTGATGAGCTTTGGCTACAAGTTCACCTACAGCGGTGTGTATGGCAAGGCCGCCTATGTCAAATTGGATCGCGACGACGCAGATTTAGAACAGGCCAAAGACCGCGCCATGCTATACAGCATTGGCTATGAGCACGCGTTGGATGACACCACCACGCTGCGTATTTCTCGCGACAGATTGCGTTCCAACGTCATCTCTGTCACGGGTTTTAGCGTGGCAGCGCTGTTTCTTTTTTAAGGAGTCGCAGGGGCGTGATACACCTGCGGGACTACGCCTGTGGGCGTATAGATTTTTCGAACTATAAAAATTACCATCGCTGCAGTTTTTTACTTTGCAGCCGCCGTGATTTCCAAACTTTCCACCCAACGTACGCCATCGCCAACACGGTCTACCGAACCTACGGGTCCGCGTCTTGACCGCCTTCATACGCATCAGTTGCGTGCTGAGCGTCTCAATTACGTGGCCATTGTGTTGGGTGCACTGGTCGCTTTGTATGTTGCGGTGACCATCATCCGCCCGCTGTTTGCCAGCACGCGCCCTGGAAAAATCACGCAAGACTTTGGCTGTATCTCTAAGTCAACCGTGAGCGACTGCTCTGCCAGCAGTCATTAATAAATCAAGTCATCGGTGGTGATCGGTAGCATCACTCGGAACGTCGTGCCTGCGGTGGCGCTGGTTTCAAAACTGATCGTGCCTTGATGTGATTCCACAATCGTGCGACTCAGCCACAGACCAATGCCCATGCCGTCGTCTTTGTTGGTGCGCAGCAGTTCAAAAACCGATGCCGCAATGTCGGGTGCAATGCCCGATCCGTTGTCTGTCACGGTCAGTTCTGCTGCCTCACCTTGCAAGCGTGTGCAAACCGTGATGTTCTTTTGTTGTATGCCGCAGTTGGTAAATGCATCAATCGCGTTGTTGATGAGGTTGAGTAATACCTGTTGCAGCTGAGACTTGTCGCCAGCGATGGTGAGCTCCCTCGGGTGCAACATCAGTTGGAGAGCGATGTGGTTGCTGGAGATTTTGGCTTTGCAAATCAGCAGCACCTCATTGACCAGCTCATTCAAATTAAATGGCGTAATAGATTTACGGCCGCTACCAAACATGTTGCGTAACGTCTTGATGATGGTGGCGGCGCGTTGGTTGTCGTGCATCAAATCACGCATCGCTTCTTTGGCAGTAACGCCGCTGTTGGTGCCGTCGTCAATCAATGCGGAATCAATCACTTCGGCATTGAGCTGAATGGCCGTCAATGGTTGGTTGAGCTCGTGTGCCAAGCTGGCAACCAAGGCACCCATGCCTGCCGTTTTGTTGAACAGCGCCAATTGCCGAATGATTTCTTCACGCTCTTGCAGCAGCTGCTTCAGCTCTAGGCTGGTTTTGCGCATGCCATCTGCGCGCTCGTTGGTGACGGCCAGCTCATGTGTCATGGCCATTTTTTTTCGTTCTGCGATCTCTAAAAAAATCCGCAAAAACGCGACGTTGCTCAAAGTGATGGCTGTGAATTGACCTGCCACCATGATGGCTTGGTCCCATGTGGGCGCATAAATGTCATGAATGTCGCCAAGCACGGCGACACCGAAAGTACGGATGGCCAAGGTGGTGGACAGCGTCAAGCCTGCCCACATCAACAGCTGCGCACCGAATGACGTGCGTTGTGTGCTGAGTTTTTTCCCAATCCGAAAGTAGTCAAAGCACAGCAAGGCATAAAAACCATTGAACAGCATCAAGGCTTCCCACTCGGCTTGGTGAAAATAAATCAAATAACAAAAGACAGCAAAGTAAGCCGTGTTCGCCACCACATAAACGCGATGGGCGCTTTGTTGTGGCGTCGGCAGCAGGTACATGCGCAAAGCCACCATGCGCCCCCAGTTGCCAATCAGCATCAAGAGTTGAGCGACGTAAAAAAACACCACATCTGGCACGGTGTCACGTATCGCCAGCAACACCACGGCCACGCCGCTGATCATGCCGGACGCACACCACAGCTTGACCTGAAAGCTTCTGTACTCCAGCAGCGCGAGCCAAATAGCGCCGTGCAGCATCAAGTACACGAAGCAGATCATGAAGATCGTGGTTTGTGTATCAAGGTGCATAGGTGTTCGACTTAGGTGCCGCCCACATAAGGGTTTGTTTTGCGCTCACGACCAAACGTGCTTTCAGGCCCGTGTCCAGGAATGAACACCGTGTCATCCCCCATGGGCCACAGACGCTGCGTGATGCTGTTGATCAAGTCGTCGTGGTTGCCCTGTGGAAAATCTGTGCGACCAATGCTGCCCGCAAATAACACGTCACCCACAAACGCACGCTTGATCTCGGGTGAGTAAAACACCACGTGCCCGGGCGTATGGCCGGGGCAATGGCGCACTTGCAAAGTGTGTTTGCCCAGTGCCACCGTATCGCCATCATGCAACCAACGCGTGGGTGTGAAAGGGCGAGAAGGAGGAAAGTGATAGTTGGCAGCCGCTTGTGCCAAACCATCAATCCAAAACTGATCGCCTTCGTGTGGGCCGATGATGGGCAGATTCAGTTTCTCGGCCAAGTCGGCGGTGCCGCCGGCGTGATCGATGTGCGCGTGAGTGATCCAAATTTGTTCGAGGGTCACGCCCAGCTCTTTGCAGGCGGCTTCCAACACAGGCAGATCACCACCGGGGTCGATGATGGCGGCTTTCATGCTTTCATCGCACCAGACGATGGAACAGTTTTGTTGGAAGGGGGTGACGGGAACGGTTTCGTACTGCAGCATGCCGCAAATGGTAGCGGTTAAATCTGCGGCGATTTAAAAACAGACTTCAATGAAGCCTCATATTGCGCAGCCAGCTTGAGCAAGGCCTTCATGCGACTGTTGCTGTCGTTTGCTAGCTTGGCTTTGTCTTGGGTGATGAGTTCAATCGCCTCTAAAACAGCGCTGCCAAACTCGTTGAAAGAAGTGCCACAGGCGTCGGTCAAGTCGCACAAGTAGCCACGCTTGTACATCTGACGTGCAGACTGGCCTTCCAAAATAGCAGGTGCCAAGATCAAGCGAAACGGAAAGTGCTGCTTGAACAACGCCGTGTCCGACATTTGGTCGTTATGAACACGTGTGGGGCTGAGTAAGAGCTTGGGTGGCGTGTGAATGGTGGATTCAAACACCCAGCGAAATCGCTCTAAAAAATCGGAGGTGGCATTCAACTCAATTTCAGAGACCGAGGTCGGCACAATCACCAAGTCGTATTCAAATAAAAGTTCAGCAGTCATGGAGTCACTCCATGTCAAATCTGAAATCACGATGTCATTCGAGTAACACAACCTGCGCAGCTTTAGCTTGGCCTCATGGACGGGGCGTGTGCCACCAATTTCAAGTGGCAAAGGCTCGTGGTGAATGTCAATGCCAATGGGCGGTGCACCCTCTAGCCATTTGCTGGATGAGCCATGCAAGTCGAAATCGAGCAGGGCCACTTTACGCCCCTGCCGGCAAAGATAGGCCGCCAAGTTGGCGGATACGGTGCTTTTGCCCACGCCACCTTTTTGACTGGTGATGAGAATTTTGAATTCAGCCATGATGGCTCCTGGAATCGATGCTAATGACTTTGTTAGAGCTCATGGATTTCACGAGGTGTTCGCGTTGCAGGCTGATCCATTGCATCGGACTCATGTTGTGATGCAACATGAAAACGCGATGCAATTCTTCATTCGACATTTTGGAGCGTTGAACCAACACGCCCCAGCCAATGCGGTCGTGCAGATGCTCTAGCAGCCATTTGCAGAGCTCATCTAATTGTTGCTTCTCGTTTAGGCGCACCCTGTCGAGTAGCGATTGAACAGCGGTCATGCTTCAACTTATCTACGTGGGGCGTGGATGCTAATTGGCGCGTGCTTCAGTGTGAATACGCCTGCGGGTGTATGCCCTAGGCACAGTTGAAATCACGTTTGAAAATAGGCATTAAAAACGTTCCTATTTTTTAAAAAATAGGGCGTATTTAATTTCTTCAGGTTAATTTTTCACAAAGGCATGAAATTGAATTTTGTTCAACAAGTCGTTTGCCTTGAACGGTTTTGACAAGTGGTCATTCATGCCGGCGTCGAGGCAGGCTTGACGATCTTCGTCCAAAGCCCCCGCCGAAACGCCAATGATTTTGATGGGTGATTTGGCGACTTGGCGCAGCACTTGCGTCAGCTCAATGCCATCCATGTCGGGCATGCGCACATCGGCCAGCAACAGGTCGTAATGCTGGGCATTGAGTTTGTTCAGCGCCGTGTGCCCATCGGTGGCGAAGTCTACTTGCATGCCATTGCTCTTGAGCAAGCGGTACATGGCATCGCGTACGGCATCGTCGTCATCCACGATCAACACGCGAAGGCTGGTGAGGTCGCGGCGGGTTGCGTATGTATCAGCAGGTGCGTGCTGCACAGAGGTGCCCACCTGCTTTGACACGACAGCGGTGAACCAAAACGTTGAACCCTCTCCAGGCGCTGACGTGACCCCTGCGTCGCCATGCATCAATTGCGCCAATTGCCTACAAATCGGTAGACCCAAGCCGGTGCCGTTCGTGTGCGATGTCTTGCTGTGTTCGCCTTGCACAAAACGCTCAAACACACGCTCACACATTTCAGGGCTCAAGCCTGGTCCCGAGTCCTGCACAGAAAATTTCAAGGTCACTTCGGTGGCGCTGCTTGCGACTTCTGCCACATGAAGACGCACAAACCCTTGGTCTGTGAACTTCACCGCATTGCTGGCTAAGTTCAGCAGAGCTTGTGTCAGTCGTGGCGCATCGCCCAGCCACCGTGTTTGTGCATCGAGCTCAAACACCACCGAATAATTCAAGCCTTTGGTTTGTGCCGTGGGTGCCACAAGGTCGGTCACTGCTTGGGTGACTTCGCTCAGCACAAACGCATCGGTTTTGATGCTCAGCTTGCCTGATTCAATTTTTGAAAAATCCAGAATGTCGTTGATGAGGTGCAGCAACAGGTCACCCGATGTGCGTGCTTTTTCTAGCAGCTCGCGTTGTTCGGTGCGATCGGCACTCTGTATGGCCTGTTCCATGTATGTCAACAAGGCCGTCATGGGGGTGCGCACCTCATGGCTGATGTGTGCCACAAATTCACTTTTTGCTTGGTTGGCTTTTTCTGCAGTCTCAAGTGCAGCTTTGAGTTCGTCTTCATACAGCTTGCGCGCGCTGATGTCGCGTGTGACACCCAAAATTTCAATCAACGTGCCATCGGCCTCTGTCAGTGGAAACGCCAGCACTTCGGTCCAAAACGTCGAACCATCTTTGCGGTAGTACTCCATGTTGCCTTTGAAGTTGGGCAACGTTTCGCCCTTTTGTGCCGCCGTCAGTAAATCAACAAAATATTGACCAGACACGGCTTGCGATGAAGGTGTCAAGGTTTGGTCCAAAGGCTGCACCATGGCCTCTTCAGGCGTGAGCCCACGCAGCTGAAATACCGCAGGGCTGATGTAAGTGATGGCACCGTCTAGGCTCATGGTCCAAATCACATCGTTGGCATAGTCCGCCAACAAACGGTGGCGCTGTTCAGCCAAATGGTGCGAACGATGGTCAAGATGCAAAGTGCTTGGCATGCGGTGTGGTCCAGAGAAAGTGGCGGCAGTTTAATTTGAACGCAAGGCGTGCGCGAGGAAATCAATCAACACCGACACACGGTGTGGGATGTACCGGTTGCTGGGCAGCACGGCATAAATGCCCAGTGGTACAGGCTCAAACTTTGTTAACACCGCGACCACACTGCCGTTGTCTAAATAGGGTTGCGCCATGAAGTCAGGTGGACGTGTGATGCCCAGGCCTTGCGCCGCGGCTTGCAGCAAAGCTTCGCCGTTGTTGGCTGCTAGGCGAGGGCGAATGGGCACATTCACATCGCCGTCTTTTGAGCGGTAGCCCCACGAGGTCGATTGAAAGTCTTGCGAATACACCAAGCACGCGTGCTGCGTCAAATCGCGTGGGTGTTTGGGGCGGCTGTGTTCTGCCAAGTATTGTGGCGAGGCCACGGTGAGCAAACGTGACTCACCGAGCTTGCGCACGATGTCGCCTGGCTCTAAACGGCTGGTGATGCGAATCGACACATCAATGCCTTCTTCAATCAGCTTGCTGCGCCGGTCTGAAAAATCCATCACCAATTCAATGTGCGAATGCGTTTGCGCAAACTCCAGCAGTGCAGGCATGAGGCGCTGCAAACCAAAACTCAACGGCAAGCCCAAACGGATGCGACCACGCGGCTCGGTTTTTTCTTCGAGCAAGCTCGACTCGGCTGCGTCCACCATGTTCAAGATGACGCGGCATTTTTCAAGGTAGGCCGAACCAGCGGTGGTGAGCGTGAGGCTGCGCGTGCTGCGCGTCATCAGCTTGATGCCCAGTTGTTTTTCGAGCGCCGAGATTTGTCGGGTCACGACCGAGCGCGCCACATCCAGTTGGTCCGCCACGGCGGTGAAGCTGCCGGTTTCTGCCACCCGCACAAAAAGTTGCATTGCATTGAGTTTGTCCATTGTTGCTAATTTTGCAACAAATAATTGAGGATTGGGTGCTTTTTCTATTCACGAATCATTTCTACATTACGTGCTCCAAACCCAATCACTCGTATGCAGACCTTTCGCAATGTCCTCTTTGTGCCGCACGGCGCTCCCACCTTTGCCCTGAACCCAGGTGCTGCGGGCGCAGCCATGTCGGAGATGGTGCAAAAGCTGCCCACCCCGCGTGCCATCGTGGTGGTGAGCCCGCATTGGGACACCCGCATCCCCACCGTCAGCGTGGCCACGCAGCTGGAAACCATCCACGACTTTCATGGCTTCCCCGAAGCGTTGTACAAAATTCAATACCCAGCCACGGGCTGCCCAGAAGTGGCCAAAGAAGTCGCCACTGCCTTGCGCAACGCAGGCATGGACGTGGACGACAGCAGCCAGCACGGCTTGGACCACGGCGCGTGGCAACCCTTGCGCCAAATGTTCCCCGATGCCGATGTGCCCATCGTGCCCTTGTCCATGCAAACCCATGCAGGACCCGAGCACGCGTTTCGCGTGGGCCAAGCCCTGTCAGGGTTGGCTGCGAAAAACATTTGGGTGATTGCCTCCGGCAACATCACGCACAACTTGCGCGACTGGCATGTGGCCGCATCGACCCACGGCCAAACCCCTGCCTATGTGCACCAGTTTGCCGATTGGGTGGCTGAGAAATTAAGCGCCCATGATGTGAGCGCTTTGCTCAACTACCGCCAACTGTCCGCCGAAGGCCGACAAGCCCATCCGAGTGAAGACCATTTGTTGCCGCTGTACGTGGCGCTGGGTGCCGCAGGTGTTGGCGCTACGCCCCAAGCCTTTTACCGTGGTGTGAGTGACTACGTCATCGCCATGGACGGCTATGCCTTTGTGAATTGAGGAACCGCACATGAACACGACTTACACCACCACCGCCAAACTGTTCCATTGGAGCATGGCACTTGTTTTTGCAGGCCTCATCGCTTTGGGCTTTGTGATGACCGACATGCCTTTGTCGCCAGAAAAGTTGCAGTACTACTCTTGGCACAAATGGGCCGGTGTGAGCGTGTTCGTGCTCGTGTGGTTGCGCTTGGTGTGGCGCGTGCTCAACCCGCCTCCTGCTTACCCCAGCACCATGTCGCCGCTGGTCAAAGCCGTGGTGCATCTGGGCCATGCCGCTTTGTACGGTTTGATGATCGTCATTCCCGTGTCGGGCTGGTTGATGAGTTCTGCCAAAGGCGTGCCCACCGTTTGGTTTGGCGTGCTGCCCTTGCCCGACTTGTTAGAGAAAGACAAAGAGCTGGGCCACTTGCTGCGTGAAGTGCACGAGGCGCTGAACTTTGTGCTGCTGTTCTTGTTGGCGGGCCATGTGGCCGCAGCCCTGAAACACCACTGGATAGACAAAGACGATATTTTGAAACGCATGCTGCCCACACGCAGCACACCGAAGGACAACACATGAAACACCTCTCGACCTTTTTACTCAGCACCGTGTTGACCATGGGCGTGGCAATGACCGCCAGCGCCGTGGAATACAAAACCATCCAGCCCGAGAAAAGCAAAGTCACGTTTCAATACAAACAAATGGGCGTGGCCATGGATGGTCGCTTCAAGAAGTTTGCCGCTCAGCTCAACTTCGATCCTGCCAAGCCTGCTGCCGCCAAGGCAGACATCGAGATTGACCTCGCCAGCATCGACGCGGGCTCAAGCGACGCGGATGACGAAGTGGTGGGCAAGACTTGGTTCAACGTCAAAGCATTTCCGAAGGCCACATTTGTTGCCAAACAAATCAAAGCCAACGGCTCGAATCAGTTTGACGTGACAGGTGTGCTCACCATCAAAGGCAAAAGCCAAGACATCAAATTTCCGCTCAAGCTGGTTGCACAAGACAACGCAGCGGTGTTCAGTGGTGGCTTTGTCATGCGCCGCGCAGACTTCGCCATTGGCGAAGGCATGTGGGCCAAGTTTGATGTGGTGGCCAACGACATCCAAGTTAATTTTCAACTCTCCGCCATTTCTGGCAAATAACTTTTCAAAAGGAACTTTCAAATGAAATCAATCAAACGCATCGCCGCCGCTTTGGCATTCACTGGCGCATTGGCATCTGCCGTGGCCGCACCTGTGACTTACGGCGTGGACGGCACACACACCTTCCCACGTTTCTCGTACTCACACTTTGGCTACTCCACACAGTTGAGCAGCTTCAGCAAAACCACTGGCAAAGTGGTGTTTGATGCAGAAGCCAAAAAAGGCTCGGTGGACATCGTCATCGACATGAAATCGGTCAGCACTGGCTTTGCTGATTTCAACGAACACATCCAAGGCGAAGACTTCTTGGACACCGCTAAGTTTCCACAAGCCACCTTCAAATCCACCAAGGTGATCTTTGAAGGCGACAAGCCGCAACTCATCGAAGGCCAGCTCACCATCAAAGGCGTGACCAAGCCTGTGACATTGACCGTCACCAGCTTCCAAGCCATGCCTCACCCCATGATGAAAAAGCCAGCCTTGGGCGCCAACGCGTTCACCGTGATCAAGCGCAGCGAATTCAACGCTGGCAAGTTCGCACCTTATGTGGGTGACGACGTGCGCATCGACATCGCTATTGAAGCCATGGCTCAGTAACTATTTTCTGGCACAGTGCATCTCTTCATTTAGGAGATGTGCATGACGTTGGAATCATTGGCCATGGTGTTGGCCATCCATGCGGTGGCCTTGATTTCACCCGGCCCTGACTTTGCTGTGGTCACCCGCATGTCGCTTGTTTCAGGTCGACGCGCGGGTTTGTGGGCGGCAGCGGGCGTGGCTGCCTCGATTGGTATTTACGTGCTGGTGTGCGCGTTTGGCTTGTCACTCGTCATCACGGCGTTGCCTCATTTGTCGCACGTGCTGACCTTTGTGGGTGCCGCATATTTAGCGTGGTTGGGCATTCAATGCTTGCGTTCGACGGGCGCACTGCCAGAAGCGACGCAAACAGCGCCCCGTGCGAAATCGTTCGTCACAGGTTTGCTCACCAACTTGCTCAATCCCAAAGCCATGCTGTATTTCAGCTCGGTGTTGTCACAAGTGCTCACGTCAGAGCTCAGCACCACAGACACAGCCACCATTTGGCTGCTGCTGGTGTGCGAATCTCTGCTGTGGTTTGGCCTGGTGGCGCTGGTGTTTTCATCCACCCGTGTGCTGGCATGGATCAAGGGCAAGCTGGTGTGGCTAGACCGCGCGGTGGGCGTGGTGCTGATGGCGTTAGCGGCTAAGTTGGCTTGGGGTGCCACGCGTTGAAAATTATTTAGGCACCAAGACTATTTACCCCCACAAAGCAAAACGCACGATGTTGAGATCGTGCGTTTTTATTTGGAGGGGAGAGGGTTAATTCAGCTCAACACTCATCCGTCCCATGCCCCGGCGCAGCCTGAGTCGGCACATGGTGGCGCAAGCCCACTTGCTGGTTGTGTTCATCCACAAACACCAGTTGCGGCTCATGCTTGGCCACTTGGTCTTCATGCACCTGTGCGAATGAGGCAATGATCAACAAGTCACCCACGCTGGCGCGACGTGCGGCAGAGCCGTTGACCGAAATCATGCCTGAGCCACGCTCGCCTTTGATGGCGTAGGTGATGAAGCGTTCGCCGTTGTTGATGTTCCAGATGTGGACTTGTTCGTTCTCACAAATGTTGGCGGCGTCCAGCAGGTTTTCGTCGATGGCGCAGGAGCCTTCGTAGTGCAATTCGCATTGCGTTGTGGCAACGCGGTGGATCTTCGATTTGAGGAGGGTGCGGAACATGGTGAGAACGATTTAAAAACTAAGCAATGCCCTAATCATAAAGCGCAATGGCCCAAGAGCCGCGCTGCACCTAAGCCCGCCACGCGGCCACTGGCTAAACATGCGCTCAGTAGGTAGCCGCCCGTTGGGGCTTCCCAGTCCAGCATTTCACCGGCTACAAACAGGCCGGGCAGGGCGCTGGCCATCAGGTGCGCGTCCAGTGCTTCTAGGCGCACACCGCCTGCGCTGCTGATCGCTTCGTCCATGGGGCGGGTGGCCGCCAGCGTGATGGGCAGATGCTTGATGGCCGCTGCCAATTGCGCAGGGTTGTGCATGGCGTCTTTGCTCAGCACTTCGTGCAGCAGCGCCAAGTGCAAGGCCGTGAGATTGAGACGGCTTTTCAAATGGCTGCTGAGCGAGCGCGTGCCACGCGGGTGCGACACCTCGGCCAACACGCGCTCTGGCGTGAAGTCGGGTTTGAGATCCAAGTGCAAGGTGGCTGTGCCGCTGCGTGCTATTTCGTCGCGCAACAACGCAGAGGCGGCGTAAACCAAGTTGCCTTCTACGCCCGTGGCCGTCACCACAAACTCGCCGCGACGGCTAAAGCTTTGACCTGCGCTATCGGTGAACGACAAAGCCACCGACTTAAGCGGTGTGCCCGCAAACTGGCCTGACAAGTGGCTGCTCCAGCCGATGTGGCCATCGCGGCCTTGCACATCAAAGCCGCAGTTGCTGGGGCGCAGTGGCGATACGTCAATGCCCAAGGCACTCACCCACGGTTGCCATGCGCCATCTGAGCCGAGCTTGGCCCAACTGCCACCGCCCAGTGCCAACAGCACGGCATCGGCCTGCGCCGTCTGTGCCCCTTGCGGCGTGTCAAAGCTCAATGTGAATTTTTTGTCCGCGTGTTGCAACGCACCGTTCCAACGGTGGCGCATATGAAAGGTCACGGGCACGCCCTGTGTGGGGTGACGCAAACGATGCAGCCACGCGCGCAGCAGCGGCGCAGCTTTCATGTCGGTGGGGAAGATGCGCTGCGAGCTGCCCACAAACGTGTCAAGGCCTAAGCCTTTGACCCATTCGCAAATGGCGGCTGCATCAAATGCTTTGAGCCATGTTGCGCAAGCTTCGCTGCGTTCGGCATAGCGCGTGGTGAAAATGTCAAAAGGCTCAGCATGCGTGAGGTTGAGCCCACCCAAGCCTGCCAGTAAAAACTTGCGGCCCACCGAAGGCATGGCGTCATACACATGCACAGAAATGCCTGCGGCGCTAAGCATTTCAGCGGCCATCAGGCCGGCGGGGCCTGCGCCAATGACGGCGATTTTTTGGTTTGTATTTGTAGTCACACCCTAAGTGTAGGCGGCGAATACCCTGCATCGTGAGCGAAAATCAACGCATGACTGGTTGGCACGCACATCTCAAACTCGACTACACACTCAGCGCGGAGCGCACGGTGGCCAAGTTCGAACACGAGGGCCCGCTGCGTGTGTTGCAAAGCCTCTACCCCGAAGGCGATGCGGTATGCCACAACGTGCTGGTGCACCCGCCCAGTGGTTTGGTGGGCGGTGACGTGTTGGACATTCAGTTGAGCTTGGGTGCCAACACGCACGCGTTGCTCACCACACCTGGGGCCACACGGTTTTACAGAAGCGAACAAGGCTTGGCCACGCAACAAGTCAAAGCCCATGTGGGCGATGGCGCACGCTTAGAGTGGCTGCCGCTCGAAACCATTGCCTACAACGGCTGCCACGGTTTGAACCACTCGGTGTTTGATTTAGCGCCCACGGCCGAGATGATGGCGTGGGACATCACAGCACTCGGATTGCCCAATGCCAACTTACCGTTCGAGCATGGTCAGTTGCAGCAGCACATGGAGGTGTCGGGTGTGTGGCTAGAGCGCGGTTTGCTTGACGCGCAAGACGCACGTTTGATGGATGGCCCTTTGGGTTTGGCCAAGCAGCGATGTATGGCCACTTTGGTGTTTGCGTGTGGGGCCGATTTGCCGCGTGACCGGCGTGATTTCGCGCTGACCTTGGCGCGTGAACTGACCGAAGTTGCACCTGCGGGCTTGGTGGCGGGTGTCACATCGCCGCATCCGCGTGTGGTGGTGTTGCGTACCTTGTCGCCGTTGGTGGAGCCTGCGCAGAATTTGTTGCGTGGGGTTTGGGCTTCGTGGCGACGCGGCATGTGGGGCATGTCGGATGTGCCGCCGCGTATTTGGTCTATGTAGGTTTTTAGATAGCAACCAACTGACGCACGTTATCCCGATGCATATCCGAACCCAATCCGCGCGCAATCACCTCGCCGCGTTCCATCACCAAGTAGTCATCAGCCAGCTCTTCAGCAAAGTCGTAATACTGTTCGCACAGCAAAATGGCCATGTCGCCACGACTGGCCAACATGCGAATGACGCGGCCAATGTCTTTGATGATGCTTGGCTGAATACCTTCTGTCGGCTCATCCAACACCAACAACTTAGGCCCTGAAGCCAATGCCCTTGCAATGGCCAGTTGCTGCTGTTGACCGCCCGATAAATCACCGCCGCGGCGGTGCAGCATTTGTTTCAGCACAGGGAACAGTTCAAACAACTCAGCCGGAATGTCTGTACCTGCGGGTTGCGTGGCGAGGCCCATGCGCAAGTTGTCTTCGACGGTCAGGCGCGCAAAAATTTCGCGGCCTTGTGGCACATAGCCAATGCCTGCGCGTGCACGTTCGTAAGGCGCGGCACGCTCGATGGATTGACCGTTGAAGGTGATGCTGCCATCACGAATGGGCACGGCGCCCATCAGTGATTTGAGCAGTGTGGTTTTGCCCACGCCGTTGCGACCCAACAGCACAGTGATGCGGCCTAGGTTGGCCTCAAAGCTCACATCGCGCAGGATGTGTGAGCCGCCGTAGAACTGGTTGATGTGGGTGGCTTGAAGAATAGGTGTGTCGTGTGTTTGCATAGTCAACATCAGAGTTAGCGGCCTAGGTACACCTCAATCACGCGCTCGTCGGCTTGCACTTGTGCCAACGTGCCTTGTGCCAACACCGAGCCGTCGCACAGCACGGTGACGATGTCGGAGATGGTGTTGATGAAGCTCATGTCGTGCTCCACCACCATCAGCGAGTGCTTGCCTTTGAGGGTCAAGAAAAGTTCTGCGGTGCGCTCGGTTTCAAAGTCGGTCATGCCAGCCACGGGCTCGTCGAGCAGCAAGAGTTTGGGGTCTTGCATCAGTAGCATGCCAATCTCCAGCCATTGTTTCTGGCCATGGCTCAGGTTGCCGGCTTGGTCGTTGACGCTGTCTTCTAGGTGAATGGTGTGCAGTACTTCGCTCAGGCGGTCGCGTTGCGTGCCGTTGAGTTTGAAGAACATGGAGGCTGCGACACCCTTGTGGGTTTTTAACGCTAGTTCTAAATTTTCAAACACGCTCAGATGTTCAAACACTGTGGGCTTTTGAAACTTGCGGCCAATGCCCAGCTGTGCAATTTCGGGTTCGTTGTGGCGCAGCAAGTCGATGGTGCTGCCAAAGAACACTTGACCCGAGTCGGGTTTTGTTTTGCCGGTGATGATGTCCATCATCGTGGTCTTGCCCGCGCCGTTGGGGCCGATGATGCAGCGTAGCTCACCCGGCGCAATGTCGAGCGACAAACCGTTGATGGCTTTGAAACCATCAAAGCTCACATGCACATCTTCCAAATACAAGATGCGGCCATGCGTCAGGTCCAAGCTGCCGGGTTCGTGCACGCGGCCGTAGCCTGCGCTGCGGTCACCAGAGGTGACATCGCTCACCGCACGCGCTTGGTGTGTGGCCAAGCGCTTCGTGCCTTCGTCAAACAGATCGGGGGTCATACGCGCTCCTCTGCTTTTGTTTTGGCGCTGAGTTTTTGTATCAGGCCCACCACGCCTTGCGGCATGTACAGCGTCACGCCGATGAACAACGCGCCCAAGAAGTACAACCAAAATTCAGGCGCCGTCACGGTCAACCAGCTCTTCATGCCGTTGACCAAAAACGCACCCACGATGGGGCCAATCAGCGACGCACGGCCACCCACGGCGGCCCACACCGCGATTTCGATGGAGTTGGCGGTGCTCATTTCGCTGGGATTGATGATGCCCACTTGCGGCACATACAAAGCACCCGCAATGCCGCACATCACCGCAGAGATGACCCAGATGGTGAGTTTGTAGGGCAGGGGCGAGTAGCCCGAAAACATCACGCGGCTTTCGGCATCGCGAATGGCTTGCAGCACTCGGCCAAACTTGCTTTGCACCAACCAGCGCGCAAACAAATAGCTCATCAACAACGCCCAGCCGGTCAGTACAAACAAGGTCATGCGCATGGCCGGTGTGGCAATGGGCAAGTCCAAGATGCGTTTGAAATCGGTGAAGCCGTTGTTGCCACCAAAGCCAGTTTCGTTGCGGAAGAACAGCAGCATGGCCGCAAACGTCATAGCCTGCGTGATGATGGAGAAGTACACCCCTTTGATGCGCGAGCGAAACGCGAAGTAGCCAAACACAAAGGCCAACACACCGGGCACCAGCACCACCATCAGCAGCGTGGCAACAAAGCTGTCGCTGAAGGTCCAATGCCAAGGCAAAGTTTTCCAATCAAGGAACACCATGAAGTCAGGCAAGTTGCTTTTGTAGTTGCCATCGGTGCCAATTTGTCGCATCAGGTACATGCCCATCACGTAGCCACCCAGCGCAAAGAATAAACCGTGACCGAGCGACAAGATGCCGGTGTAACCCCAAATCAAATCCATCGCGAGCGCACAGATGGCGTAGCACATGATCTTGCCCACCAAGGCCACAGCGTAGTCGCTCATGTGGAACACGCTGTCTGCGGGCACCCACAGGTTGAGTACGGGCACCACGGCGCAGACGGTGATGAAGGCTGCCAAGAAAAGTATCCAGCCTTTGGTGCCCAACAGGGCCGGTGCTTCGGGTAGTTGCAAAGTAGAAGTGTTGTGTGTCATGTCATGCCTCCGCACTGCGGCCTTTCATGGCAAAGATGCCCTGCGGACGTTTTTGGATAAACACAATGATGAACACCAACACCGCAATCTTGGCTAGTACGGCACCGGCCACGCCTTCGAGCAATTTGTTCATCAAGCCCAAACCCACCGCTGCGTACACCGTGCCGGCCAGTTGGCCCACGCCACCCAGCACCACCACCATGAAGGCGTCGACGATGTAGCTTTGACCGAGGTCTGGCCCCACGTTGCCAATTTGGCTCAGCGCACAACCGGCCAAGCCAGCAATGCCGCAACCAAGTGAGAACGCATAGGTGTCAATGCGTGCCGTGTTCACGCCCAAAGCCGACGCCATGGGACGGTTTTGTGTCACACCGCGCACAAACAAACCCAAGCGTGTTTTGCTGATCAACAGCGTCATGCCCACCAACACAAACACCGCAAAGCCAATGATGATCAAACGGTTGTAGGGCAGCGAGAGGTTGGCCAGCAGTTGCACGCCACCGCTCATCCATGAGGGGTTTTCAACACCGACGTTTTGCGCACCAAAAATACTGCGCACGCCTTGCATCAACACCAAGCTGATGCCCCAAGTGGCTAGCAATGTTTCGAGCGGCCGGCCATACAAGTGGCGCAACACCAATCGCTCCAACACCGCGCCCACGAGCGCTGCAGCAAGAAACGAGACAGGTACGGCGACCAACAAATACGCGTCAAACATGCCCGGTAAATACTGGCGGAACAAACCTTGCACCACGTAGGTGGCGTAAGCGCCAATCATCATCAGCTCGCCATGAGCCATGTTGATGACACCCATCAAACCGTAGGTGATGGCTAAACCCAATGCCACGAGCAACAAGATAGATCCGAGGCTAATGCCTGTAAATAAAGCGCCGAGTTTTTCACCCCAGTTCAACGCGGCCTGAATGGTGAGCAGTGAGGTTTGCAACTGCGCACGCACTTGCTTGTCTTCTTCTTGGCTTAGTCGTTGATTGAGCAAAAGTTGGGTATCGGGGGTTTGGCTGTCGGCCAAAGTTTTGGCCGAAGCCATGCGTTCGTCAGCCTTGTCGCTGTTTAACAAAATCGCAGCGCGTGCCAACAGCATTTGTTTTCTCACGCCTTCGTCGGATTCACTCGCGAGCGCTTTTTCAAGCATGACCAATTTGGTTGGGTCAGGTTCTTTCAGCACCGACTTGGCCGCTTGCACACGCAACGCTGCGTCTGGGCTGAGTAATTGCAAGGCAGACAAAGCGGCGTCAATTTCGCCGCGCATGCGGTTGTTGTTGATCACGTCTTCTGCGGTGCCGGGCAGGGCGGTGGCGTCACCGCTCACAGGGTCGGTGGCTTTGCCATCGCGCACCACCAGTACCTGTGTGCCATTCACTTTCACGGCGTCATCGGCCATGGCTTGTAAGAAGGCGGCGGTTTGTGCGTCGGGTGAAGCCAGTGCTTTTTGCAGAGCGCTCACGCGTGCATCGGTGTCGCCCAGCGTGAGTGCGCGTGTTTGATCCGCGGTCAGCGCCCATGCGCTGGATTGACCGAGGAAGGCAATGGCCAATCCGCAAGTGATGCGCACAACGAGACCGCGACATGCTGCGCTGCGCTGTTGCAGCGTGGGCATGCGCGTCGAAATAGAAAAACAAGTCATCCAAATTCCCATAAAAAAGGGGAGGGCAGTGCCCTCCCCCAAGTCGATCCCTCGGAGAAAGGTTTACTTCTTCACGGGCTCATCGGGCTTGGATGCATTGCCTTCGATGAAGGGGCTCCATGGCTTGGCTTTCACAGGGCCTGGTGTTTTCCAAACTACGTTGAACTGGCCGTCGGCCTTGATCTCGCCGATGAACACCGACTTGTGCAAGTGGTGGTTCTTCTCATCCATCTTGCTGACGATGCCGCTGGGTGCCTTGAAGGTTTGGCCGGCCATCGCTGCAATCACTTTGTCGGTGTCGGTGGACTTGGCTTTTTCAACCGCTTGCTTCCACATGTTGATGCCGATGTAGGTGGCTTCCATCGGATCGTTGGTCAAAGGCTTGTCTTTGTGACCTGCGATGTTCTTGGCCTTGGCGTAGGCAGACCACTTCTTGATGAACTCGTCGTTGGCTGGGGTCTTGATGCTCATGAAGTAGTTCCATGCCGCCAAGTGACCGACCAAAGGCTTGGTGTCCACGCCGCGCAGTTCTTCTTCACCCACTGAGAAGGCGACCACAGGCACGTCTTTAGCTTTCAAGCCCGCGTTGCCGAGTTCTTTGTAGAACGGCACGTTGGAGTCGCCGTTGATGGTGGACACCACAGCGGTTTTGCCGCCAGCAGCAAACTTCTTGATGTCAGCCACGATGGTTTGGTAATCGCTGTGACCAAACGGGGTGTACTTCTCGTCGATGTCTTTGTCTGCCACGCCTTTGCTCTTGAGGTAGGCGCGCAAAATTTTGTTGGTGGTGCGCGGGTACACATAGTCGGTGCCCAACAAGACCCAACGCTTGGCAGCACCACCGTCTTTGCTCATCAAGTAGTCCACAGCGGGGATGGCTTGTTGGTTGGGCGCAGCACCGGTGTAGAACACGTTTTTGCTGAGCTCTTCACCTTCGTATTGCACGGGGTAGAACAGCAAGCCATTCATTTCTTCCACAACAGGCAACACCGATTTGCGAGACACAGATGTCCAGCAACCGAAGATGACAGACACTTTGTCTTGGCCGATCAGCTGCTTGGTTTTCTCTGCGAACAAGGGCCAGTTCGAAGCGGGGTCCACCACGACGGGTTCGAGCTTCTTGCCCAACACGCCGCCCTTGGCGTTGATTTCGTCGATGGCCATGAGCACGGTGTCTTTCAACACAGTTTCGGAAATGGCCATGGTGCCGGACAAGCTGTGCAGCACGCCCACTTTGATGGTGTCAGCGGCCAGCGCTTGTGGCGCAATCACAAATGAGCCAACGGACAGTGCCGCAGCAGCGGCCAAAGCCTTCAGGTTTCCTCGACGATTCATCATGGGGGTTCACTCCAAAAATTAAGGGTTGGTTCGGCGCTCGCGGTAACGGTGCGCTTCACAACAACCATCGCAAAGCCTGTGCCAACGTGCGTTTCTCCTAGGCGAAAAATGTCTTCGCTATAAGAAACATTTCAAGCATGGCGTCCATGCACCAAGACAGTTCAATTCAAGGGCAATGCACCAAGGTGGCGCGACTTGCGGTGCGCTTATGCGTGCACCAAGACGGGTTTCGTGCACCAAAGCATGCACTTGGTGCGTGTGGCTCAGCGCAAAAGAGGGCACGCAAGTTGCATAGTCAAAACCACTATGGAACTCACCCCCCGCGAAAAAGACAAGCTCTTGATCTTCACTGCCGCCTTGTTGGCCGAACGTCGACAAGCCCGTGGCTTGAAGCTCAACTACCCCGAGGCCGTGGCCCTCATCAGCGCTGCCGTGATGGAAGGCGCACGCGACGGTCAAACCGTGGCGCAACTCATGAGCGCAGGCCGCAACGTGCTGACCCGTGCCGACGTGATGGACGGCGTGGCCGAAATGATTCCTGACATCCAAGTCGAAGCCACTTTCCCCGACGGCACCAAGCTCGTCACTGTGCATCAACCCATTGTTTGAAACGCTATGAAAAAACTTCTCTCTCTTTTTGTTTTGTTGCCCACGCTTGTTTTGGCCCACGAGGGCCACGGCATAGAAGGCGCTTCGCACTACCACGCCACCGATGTGTGGGGCTTTGTGTCCATCGCTGTCGCGGCTGCGGTGGTGTGGTGGTTCACTGGTCGCGACAAATAAAGCGGGGCGCACATGACACCCGGTGAACTGTTGATTGACGAGGGTGAACACACCCTCAACCCAGGCCGACGCACGCACACGCTGGTCGTGCAAAACGCCAGCGACCGCCCCATCCAAGTGGGCTCGCACTACCACTTTGCTGAAACCAACGGCGGCTTGAGCTTTGATCGTGAAGCCGCACACGGCATGCGCTTGAACATTGCATCAGGTACAGCGGTACGTTTTGAGCCTGGCCAACAACGTACGGTCGAGTTGGTGGACCTGAGCGGCGATCGCCAAGTGTTTGGTTTTCGTGGCTTAGTGAATGGTGCGGTGGACGTGCCAAACAAAGGAAACATCTGATGGCAACCATCGGCAAACGCGCCTACGCAGAAATGTTTGGCCCCACCGTCGGCGACCGCCTTCGTTTGGCAGACACCAACTTGGTCATTGAGGTCGAGAAAGATTTCACGCTACAAGCCGGTGGCTATGGCGAAGAGGTGAAGTTCGGCGGCGGCAAAACCATTCGTGACGGCATGGCGCAATCGCAGCGCACGCGCGACGGTGTAGGCACTGGCCCGCAAGCGGGTGGCGCGGTAGACACCGTGATGACCAACGCTCTCATCATCGACCACTGGGGCATCGTCAAAGCCGACATTGGTTTGAAAGGTGGCCGCATCGTGGCCATTGGCAAAGCGGGCAACCCCGACACACAACCGGGTGTGGACATCGTCATTGGCCCTGGCACAGAGGTCATCAGCTGCGAAGGCAACATCGTCACCGCAGGTGGTGTGGACACGCACATCCACTTCATCGCGCCCCAGCAAATTGAAGAAGCCTTGACGAGCGGTGTGACCACCATGCTTGGCGGCGGCACAGGCCCAGCCACGGGCACGTTTGCCACCACCTGCACACCCGGCGCTTGGAACATCGAACGCATGTTGCAAGCGGCCGATGCCTTCCCCATGAACCTTGGTTTCTTGGGTAAAGGCAATGCCGCATTGCCCGATTCGCTGCACGAGCAAATCAACGCCGGCGCGATTGGTTTGAAGCTGCACGAAGATTGGGGCACGACGCCTGCGGCCATCGACAACTGTTTGAATGTGGCGGAAGCCACCGACACACAAGTGGCCATCCACACCGACACGCTCAATGAGAGCGGCTTTGTGGAAGACACGGTGGCCGCGTTTAAAGGCCGCACCATCCACACCTTCCACACAGAAGGTGCGGGTGGTGGCCACGCGCCCGATATTTTGAAAGTGGTGGGCGAGGCCAATGTGTTGCCCAGCTCGACCAACCCGACACGTCCGTACACGGTGAACACGCTCGACGAGCATGTGGATATGCTCATGGTGTGCCACCACCTCCACCCCGCGATTGCTGAAGACTTGGCGTTTGCCGAAAGCCGCATTCGCCGCGAGACCATTGCCGCCGAAGACATCTTGCACGACCTAGGCGCCATCAGCATGATGAGCAGCGACAGCCAAGCCATGGGTCGTGTGGGTGAAGTGATTATTCGCACCTGGCAAACCGCACACAAGATGAAAGCGCAGCGCGGCTTGTTGCCTGGTGACACCGACCGACACGATAACTTCCGCGTCAAACGCTACATCGCCAAGTACACCATCAACCCTTCCATCGCACACGGCATCAGCCACGAAGTGGGCAGCGTGGAAGTGGGCAAGTGGGCCGACCTTGTGGTGTGGAAGCCTGCGTTCTTTGGCATCAAACCCAGCATCATTTTGAAAGGCGGCTTCATCGCCATGGCCGCGATGGGCGATCCCAATGCGTCCATCCCCACCCCGCAGCCCGTGCACTACCGCCCCATGTTTGGTGCGTATGGTGGGGCGCTGCACCGTGGCTCGCTCACCTTTGTGTCGCAAGCTGGCATGGCCGCAGGCATTGGACAAAAGTTTGGTTTGCACAAAACCCTCAGTGCTGTGAAGCACATTCGCAGCGTTGGCAAACGTGACATGATTCACAACGACTACGCGCCGCGCATGGAAGTGGATGCCCAAACCTACGCGGTGCGCGCCGATGGCCATTTGCTCACCTGCGAACCCGCGGTGAGCTTGCCCATGACCCAACGCTATTTCTTGTTCTGATTTTTTCTGATGCTCACTTGTTCTAAATTAATCGCTGGCGGCCAAGGTTTGGCCGCCGCCCTGGTCAAACGCGCCGCCACGGTGGAGCTGGACTGGGACGTACGCCAAAAAAGCCGCTTTGATGCGACCGATTCCACAGGTCGCGCTTTTGGCGTTTTCTTATCTCGCGGCACCTTGGTGCGCGGCGGTGATGTGCTGGTGCTCGAAGACGGTTCTCTCGTGTGCGTGCAAGCGGCGCCACAAGAAGTGTTGCGCATCACCGCGTGTACGCAACACGGCTCAGCGTTTGACTTGACACGTGCTGCCTATCACTTGGGTAACCGCCATGTACCGATTGAGCTGCAAGCCGACCATTTGAAAATTGAGCCCGACCACGTACTCGCTGACATGCTGCGCGCCATGCACATGACGGTGGTGACTGTGCATGAAGCCTTTGAACCCGAAGGCGGTGCGTACAGCAGCCATGGGCACGCACAAGGTCATGGCCACATCGCGCATAGCCACGGTTCAGAGGCGCATGGCACGCACGCCCATTCCCACGATCACCATGCACACGACCATGTGCATGGTCCTAATTGCAAACATGACCACTGATGTCGCATCGCTAGCGTTGGCTGAGCCTATGAATTCGTCTGCAGCGACACCCGCACTGCTTCAACTCATTTGGCTCGCGTCACCCGCGTTGCCCATTGGTGGCTTCTCGTACTCCGAAGGTTTAGAAGCAGCCATTGATCATGGCTTGGTGCATGACGAACACAGCGCCGCTGAGTGGTTGGTGGACCAACTCCACCTCACGCAGTCGCGTGGCGATATGGCGGTGCTCGGTCAAATGATCACGGCATGGCAAGCTCGCGATGACGCGCGCCTAGAGGCCTTGAGTCAGTGGGTGCATGCCACCCGCGAGAGCGCTGAGTTGCGTTTGCAGAGTGAACAAATGGGCCGCTCCATGTTGGAGTGGCTGCGCAACCAAGACGCCATCGATGCAGACACCATTGCGATGTGTAACCGCTGGATACCCACCTACCCGTTGATGTTTGCCTTGGCTTTGTCGCGCACCGGCGCGTCGCTGGAGCAATGCTTGCAAGCCTATGCCTTTGGGTGGGCTGAAAACATGGTGCAAGCCGCCATCAAGTCAGTGCCTCTCGGGCAAAACTCAGGACAACGCATCTTGACGAAGCTCGCTCAACACATCGCCCCCGCCGTCAGCCATGCCATGCAAGTGAACGACGACACGCGCCAAGCTTTTTCTCCCATGCTGGCCATTCTTTCGGCCCAACACGAAACCCAATACTCACGACTGTTCAGATCATGAAGCACTTACACGCCATCGCCAATCGCACCAAAAAATTACCACCTCTGCGCGTGGGCATCGGCGGGCCTGTGGGCTCTGGCAAAACGACCCTGCTGGAAATGCTCTGCAAAGCCATGCGCGACAAGTACGACCTCGTCGCCATCACCAACGACATTTACACCAAAGAAGACCAACGCTTGCTCACCATCAGTGGTGCATTGCCCGCAGAGCGCATCATGGGTGTGGAAACGGGCGGTTGCCCACACACGGCCATCCGCGAAGACGCATCCATCAACCTTGAAGCGATCGACCGCATGTTGGTCGATTTTCCAGATGCCGATATGGTGTTCATTGAGAGTGGTGGCGACAACTTGGCTGCCACATTCAGCCCCGAGCTGAGTGACTTGACGATCTATGTGATCGACGTGGCGGCTGGTGAAAAAATTCCACGCAAAGGTGGCCCCGGCATCACCAAGAGCGATTTGTTTGTGATCAATAAAACGGACCTGGCACCTTATGTCGGCGCCAACTTGGATGTGATGGAAGCTGACACCATTCGCATGCGTACCAACGCAAGTGGCTTGAAGCCTTTTGTCATGACCAACTTGCGTACCTTGGATGGTTTGCAAGACGTGGTCAAGTTCATCGAGACCAAGGGGATGTTGGTTTAAATCAAACCTTCATACGCGATGGTGATGGGCGCATGGTCTGAAAATTTTTCGCCCTTGTAGATCGCTTCGGTGCGGGCCTTGGCTGCGATCGCTGGTGTGGCCAGGTGGTAGTCCAAACGCCAACCCACGTTGTTGGCATAGGCTTGACCGCGGTTGCTCCACCACGTGTAGCAAGCATCGGTGGTGTCGGGTTGTAGCTGGCGATATACATCAACAATGCCGCCTTCGGTGGTGAGCTGTGTCATCCACGCACGCTCTTCGGGCAAGAAGCCGCTGTTCTTTTTGTTGCCCTTCCAGTTTTTCAAGTCGGCTTCGTTGTGCGCGATGTTGATGTCGCCGCACAGCACAAACTCGCGCTCTTGTTTCAAGGCGTTGAGGTGCGGATACATCGCGGCCAAGAAACGAAACTTGGCGTCTTGGCGCTCAGGGCCAGACGAGCCACTGGGAAAGTAGCTGCTGATGATCGACAGCTTTTGTGTGGGTGTGTCAAAACGCAGCTCGACGTAGCGGCCTTCGGCATCGAATTCGCCGCCATCAAACCCAATGATCACGTCGCTGGGCTCGTGCTTGGTGTACACGCCCACGCCCGAGTAGCCTTTTTTCTCTGCATAGTGAAAGTGGCCTTTCAAACCTGCCAAGGTGTCGAAGCTGCCTTCGACATCGGGGGCCTGGGCTTTGATTTCTTGGACGCAAATACAATCAGGGCTGGCTTTTTCGAGCCAAGCTTCCACGCCCTTGCGGGCGGCCGAACGAATGCCGTTGAGGTTGAGGCTGGTTAGTTTGAACAAGGAATTTCCCCATGAGTCAGAGTGTGTCTGCCAACGATGCGTTGGCGCAAGAATTTGTGCAATTTTCGCTGGATTGTGGCGTGTTGAAATTTGGGGAGTTCAAAACCAAAGCGGGCCGCATGAGCCCTTACTTTTTCAACGCCGGTTTGTTCGACGATGGCGCCAAGTTGGGCAAGTTGGCCAGTTTTTATGCGCAGTGCATTGTCAACAGCGGCATCGAGTTCGACATGATTTTTGGCCCCGCCTACAAAGGCATTCCCTTGGGCGCAGCCGTGTCGATTGAGTTGGCACGCTTAGGACGCAACGTGCCGTTTGCCTACAACCGCAAAGAAGCCAAAGACCACGGCGAAGGCGGCAGCTTGGTGGGCGCCCCGCTCAAAGGTCGCGTGTTGATCGTGGACGATGTGATGAGCGCGGGCACGGCTGCACGTGAATCGATCGCCCTCATCAAAGCAGCAGGTGCCACACCGCACGCCGTGGCGATTGCGTTGGACCGCCAAGAAATGGCCACCGAAAAACAAGCCGATGGCTCGACCAAAGATGTGCCCTACAGCGCCGTGCAATACGTGCGTGAGCAACTGGGCATGAGCGTGTGCACCATCGCCAAGCTGGAAGACTTGTTGGCCTATTTGGGCAAGCAACCTGACAACACCATGGGTGAGCATTTGGCTCGTACTCAGGCTTATCGCGAGCATTACGGCGTTTAAGCCGTGAGCTTTAGGCGCCGTAGTAACGGTCGGCGCGGTGGTTGACGGCAATCACCAAATTCAACGCAAATGCACCGAGCAATGACAGCAAGGCCTTGTGCGCATCGGTGAGCGCAAAGGCGGTCATCAAGATGCAAGCATCGATGGCCATTTGCACGTGGCCAGCGCGCCAGCCACGGGTCTTTTGCAAATAAACCGCCATGATCGTCACGCCGCCCAAGCTGGCGCCGTGACGAATCAAAATCAAAATACCCGTGCCCACCAACAAGCCCGCCATCAGTGCGGCGAAGACGGGGTCGAGGTGTGAAAACGCGATCCACTGAGGCAGCAACTCGACGTAGGCTGACAGCAAACCCACCGCCGCAAATGTTTTGAAGGTGAAGGTGTGGCCGAGCTTTTGCCAGCCAAACACGTAGAACGGCAGGTTGATCACAAACAACACGGCGCCTAACGGCCACCCTGCAAAGTAGTGCACCAAGAATGCAACGCCCGTGGTGCCGCCTGTAAACAAAGCCGCTTCGCGAAACATGCACACGCCGAGCGCGACAAACAAGGCGCCAGTCAACAGGCCTTGTGTGTCTTCCAACGCGCTGTGGGGCATCGCTTACCCCAGTTTCTTCATCAACAGCTCGTTGACTTGTGCGGGGTTGGCTTTGCCTTTGCTGGCCTTCATGATGGGGCCGACCAAACCGTTCAAGGCTTTGGCATTGCCCGCTTTGAACTCTTCCACGTTCTTGGGGTTGGCGGCCAGTACTTCGTCAATGATGGCTTCCAACGCGCCCGTGTCGTTGATTTGTTTGAGGCCTTTGGCTTCGATGATGGCGTCGACATCGCCTTCGCTACCGGAGGGGCCTTCTTTATTCCACAGACCGTCAAACACCTGACGCGCAGCGCTGTTGCTGATGGTGTTGTCGCTGATGCGGCTGATCAACGCGCCCAGTTGCGCCGCGCTGACGGGGATGTTGTCAAACGTCACCTCGCCGCTGTTCAAGCGGCGTGACACTTCGCCCATGATCCAGTTGCTGGCCAGTTTGGCTTGACCGCAGGCTTTCGCCGTGGCTTCAAAGTAGGCGGCTGTGGCCTTGCTTTGGGTCAGCTGCGTCGCATCGTATTCGGGCAGCGCGTAGTCGCGCACAAAACGCTCGGCCATGACACGTGGCAGCTCGGCCATTTCGCTTCTCACACGCTCCACCCAATCGCGACCAATCACCAAGGGTGGCAGGTCTGGGTCGGGGAAGTAGCGGTAGTCGGCGGCGTCTTCTTTGGTGCGCATGGCGCGGGTTTCGCCAGTGTCTGGGTCGAACAACACGGTGGCTTGTTCGATGTCATGGCCGTCTTCGATTTGGTCGATTTGCCAGCGCACTTCGTAGTCGATGGCTTGTTGCATGAACTTGAAGCTGTTCAAGTTTTTGATTTCACGGCGGGTGCCCAAAGGTGCGCCGGGTTTGCGCACCGACACGTTGGCGTCGCAGCGGAACGAGCCTTCTTGCATGTTGCCGTCGCAAATGCCAATCCACGTGACGATTTTGTGCAGCTCTTTGGCATAGGCCACGGCTTCTTCGCTGCTGCGCATGTCGGGCTGTGTCACGATTTCTAGCAGCGGTGTGCCAGCTCGGTTCAAGTCGATGCCACTCTGACCAATGAAATCTTCATGCAGCGATTTGCCTGCATCTTCTTCGAGGTGGGCACGTTCCAAACGCACAGTTTTGTGCACGGTTTCTTTGCCAACTTCCAAGAAGAACGAGACTTCGCCGCCTTGTACCACCGGAATTTCAAACTGGCTGATTTGGTAGCCCTTGGGCAGGTCGGGGTAGAAGTAGTTTTTGCGCGCAAAGATGCTGCGCTCGGCAATGTGTGCATTGACACCCAAACCAAACTCAATGGCGCGTTCGACTGCGCCGATGTTCATCACGGGCAAAGTGCCGGGCAGGGCCATGTCCACCGCGCAAGCTTGCGTGTTGGGCTCTGCGCCGAACGCCACTGAGGCACGGCTGAAAATTTTGCTCTTGGTGGAGAGCTGTGCGTGTGTTTCAAAGCCGATGACGACTTCGTAGCCTTGAACTAATTTGGGTGCAGTCATGTCAGATGCCCTCCGGTTTTTGGAGGTGATGGTCAGTGGCCAGTTGGTACTGGTGCGCTACGTTGAGCAAACGTGCTTCTTGCAAATAGTTGCCTATGAGTTGCATGCCCACTGGCATATGGCCTTCGCCAAAGCCCACAGGAATGCTCATGCCGGGCAAACCAGCGAGCGAGGCTGGCAGCGTGAAGATGTCGGCCAGGTAGTCGGCCAGCGGGTCGCTGGCGTTGTTGCCAAGCTTCCATGCGACGGTGGGGGCGACGGGGCCGGCGATCACATCGCACTCAGCAAATGCGCGTTGGAAATCGTCCGCAATCATGCGACGAATTTTTTGCGCTTGCAGGTAGTACGCGTCGTAGTAGCCGTGGCTCAACACATACGCGCCGGTCATGATGCGGCGTTTGACCTCTTCGCCAAAGCCTTCGGCGCGGGTCTTTTTGTACATGCTCACCAGGTCTGTGTAGTCTTTGGCGCGGTGGCCAAACTTCACGCCGTCAAAGCGACTCAGGTTCGAGCTGGCCTCGGCGGGCGCGATGATGTAGTACACAGGAATGGCCAGTTCGGTGCGAGGCAGCGTGATGGGCACGAGCTTGGCGCCTTGGGCTTCCAAGGTTTTGAGTGCGGCATCAATCGCAGCGCGCACATCAGCGGCAAGGCCGTCACCAAAAAACTCTTTGGGAATGCCGATGCGCAGGCCTTGCAGGCTGTCGTTCAACTTGGCGGAGAAGTTTTCAGCTGACACATCGAGCGACGTGGAGTCACGGTCTAAATCAGAACCGCACATGGCTGACAGCAACAACGCACAGTCTTCGGCTGTGCGGGCCATGGGGCCAGCTTGGTCGAGGCTGGATGCGTAGGCAATCATGCCGTAGCGGCTGGCGCGGCCATAGGTGGGCTTGATGCCGGTGATGCCGCAAAAGCTAGCGGGTTGGCGAATCGAGCCGCCCGTGTCTGTGCCTGTGGCAGCGGGCGCCAAACGTGCGGCCACAGCCGCAGCGCTGCCGCCGGATGAGCCGCCGGGAACGCGCGAGGTGTCCCACGGATTGGTCACTGCGCCGTAGGCGGAGTTTTCGTTGGCAGACCCCATCGCGAACTCGTCGCAGTTGACTTTGCCTAAAGTCACCATGCCCGCGCCCACAGCGCCATCGGCAAAGGTGCCTAGCTTTTGCACCACGGTGGCGTCAAACGGCGAGCGGTAGCCGCTCAAAATTTTGGAGCCAGCGGTGGTGGCGAAATCGCGGGTCACAAATACGTCTTTGTGCGCAATCGGCACGCCTTCCAATGCACCTGCGGTGCCAGCGGCAATGCGGGCGTCGCTGGCTTGGGCTTGGGCCAGCGTGACTTCGCTGTTGATGTCCAAAAACGCGTTGTGCGGGTTGCCTCCCGCGCGGGCCAAAAAGGCCGTGGCCACTTCGACGGCGCTGGCTTGCTTGGTTTGGAGTGTTTGGGCCAGTTGGGCCACGGTCATGTCATGCAATTGGGTAGCAGATTGGGTCATGGTGTTGGCCTCACTCAATCACTTTGGGAACCAAGAACAAACCACGCTCCACGGCGGGGGCGCTGCGTTGGTTCAGGTCGCGTTGGTTGGGTTCGCTGGCCACGTCGGGGCGCAGGCGCAGTTCGATGTGGGCGCCTTGCATGGCGTCCACAGGATGGGCCATGGGCACCACGCCGGTGGTGTCCACCGCGCGGATTTGTTCGACGATGTCGAAAAAGTCATTGATTTTGTGGCGCATACGGGCCTGTTCGTCAGGCTGCAGCTCTAGCCGGGCCAGGTTGGCGATGCGGCTGATGTCTTGGTCATTCAGGGACATACATATATGAGGGAAAAACCCGCGGTTTACGGGCGATGCGGTATTATCTCGCCTTTGTGTCCGCGCCCGCGGGCAAGCTTTGAGGACAGACATGTTTGGATCTTTTCGTCGGTATTTCTCCACCGATTTGGCGATTGACCTCGGTACCGCCAACACCCTGATTTATGTGCGCGACAAAGGCATCGTGTTGGACGAGCCTTCCGTTGTGTCGATTCGCCACGAAGGCGGCCCCCAAGGCAAGAAGACAATTCAAGCCGTTGGCCACGAAGCCAAGGCCATGTTGGGCAAAGTGCCCGGCAACATCGAAGCCATTCGTCCGATGAAAGACGGCGTGATTGCTGACTTCACCGTGACTGAGCAAATGCTCAAGCAGTTCATCAAGATGGTGCACCCACGCTCGGTGTTGAAGCCCAGCCCACGCATCATCATTTGCGTGCCTTGCGGTTCTACCCAAGTCGAGCGTCGCGCGATTCGCGAATCTGCTTTGGGCGCTGGCGCCTCAGAGGTGTACCTGATTGAAGAACCCATGGCAGCCGCTATCGGCGCAGGCTTGCCTGTGTCTGAGGCTTCTGGCTCCATGGTGGTCGACATCGGTGGCGGTACCACCGAAGTGGGTGTGATCTCTTTGGGCGGCATGGTCTACAAGGGCAGCGTGCGCGTGGGTGGCGACAAGTTTGACGAAGCCATCATCAACTACATCCGTCGTAACTACGGCATGTTGATTGGCGAGCCAACGGCTGAAGCCATCAAGAAACAAATCGGTTCTGCCTTCCCTGGCTCTGAAGTCAAGGAAATGGAAGTCAAAGGCCGTAACCTGTCAGAAGGCGTGCCACGTTCTTTCACCATTTCGTCCAACGAAATCTTGGAAGCATTGACCGATCCACTGAACAACATCGTCTCCGCCGTGAAAAACGCGTTGGAGCAAACACCACCCGAGTTGGGCGCAGACATTGCCGAGCGCGGCATGATGCTCACCGGCGGTGGCGCGTTGTTGCGTGACTTGGACCGCTTGTTGGCCGAAGAGACTGGCTTGCCAGTCTTGGTGGCTGAAGACCCCCTCACCTGCGTGGTGCGTGGTTGCGGTTTGGCCCTTGAGCGCATGGAGCGTTTGGGCTCCATCTTCACGAGCGAATAATTAAGTGCCACTGGGCACCCTGGACCGCTCCCCCCCGGCCTTCTTCAAGCAAGGCCCGTCCGCCGTCTCCAAATTACTTTTCTTCAGCGCCTTGTCGGTGCTGTTGATGGTGGCTGACGTGCGGTTTGGTGTGACCCAGCCTTTGCGTGCCACGTTGTCTGTGATGCTGTACCCCGTGCAGTGGTTGGCCATGCGCCCGCAGGTTTTGGCCGAATACTCGTCTGACTATTTCGAAGCCCGCGATGTGGCGCAGGCCTCAGAGCGCGACGCGCGTCAACAACTGTTGGTGCAAGCCCGACGCTCGGGCCAAGTGGAACAGCTGGCGCTGGAAAACAAACAACTGCGCGAACTCTTGAGTCTGAGCAAACGCTTGGAAACCAAAGGCATTGCAGCCGAGGTGCTGTACGACGCCGCTGACCCCTACACGCGCAAACTCATCATCGACAAAGGCTTGCTCAATGGCATCAAGGCCAGCTCACCCGTGATGGATGAGCACGGCATTTTGGGGCAGGTCACGCATGTGTTGCCACTGGTCAGTGAAGTGACCCTGGTCACCGACCGCGAGCATTCCATTCCTGTGCTCAACACCCGCACGGGTGCGCGCGGTGTGGCTTATGGTGAATCGGGCGGCGCACCTTTGTTAGAGCTGCGCTTCATGGCGACCAACGCTGACATTGAAGTGGGCGATATGTTGTCCACCAGCGGTGTGGATGGCATCTACCCAGCCGGTGTGTTGGTGGGCAAAGTGACCAAGGTTGAGCGCCGTGCTGAAACCGCGTTTGCGCGCATCTTGTGCGAGCCTGTGGGCCGCGTGCAGGGGGCGCGTCATGTGATGGTCTTGGAGCCTTTGAGCGACCAACTGCCACCTCGCCCGCAAATTGAAAAACAATTGCCAGTTGCTGCGCAAAGAGGAGGTCGCCGATGATCATGCCTCGTGGCCAACAGTTGTTGTTGCCAGCCAACCCCATGTTTATTTTGTTCACGCTGTTGATGGCTTTGTTTGCCAACATGGTGGTGAACATCAGCCTCGTTGGCAACGCCGCGTGGATGCCTGATTTCTTGGCTTTGGTGTTGGTGTTTTGGTGTGTGCACCAATCGCGCTTGGTAGGGATTGGCGTGGCTTTCTTTTTTGGTGTGGCCACAGATGTGCATCAATCGGCCTTGTTGGGTCAGCATGCTTTGACTTACACCGCATTGGGCTTCATGGCCATCTTGATTCATCGCCGTTTGCTGTGGTTCACAGTGCCGTCACAGGCCATGCAAGTGTTGCCCATCTTTGTCGTGGCGCATGCCCTAGAGCTGATGGTGCGCATGATGTCGGGTGCCTTGTTTCCTGGCTGGACCATCTTTTTGGCGCCGCTGCTAGAGGCCCTGTTGTGGCCTGTGGTCAGCGTGTTCTTGTTAGCACCTCAGCGCCGCGCACCCAACCCTGACCTGAACCGACCGCTATGAGGGTGATTCGCGACATCGAGTCCGACCTGCGACGCTTCAGGTCGCGCATGGTGGTGGTGACGGGCGCGATTTTGATTTTGTTTGGCTTCCTGTCGATTCGCTTGTTTTATTTGCAAGTGGTGCGCTACGACGAGCTCAACGCACAAGCGGAAAACAACCGCACAGCCATCGTCCCCATCGTGCCCAACCGTGGCGTCATCATGGATCGCAACGGCATTGTGTTGGCCACCAACTACTCGGCCTACACCTTAGAAATCACGGCCTCCAAAGTGATTGCCCCGTTGGAAGATGTGATTGAGCAGCTCTCTGGTGTGATTGACATTCAGGCCCGCGACAAACGTCGTTTCAAAAAGCAATTGGGTGAATCGAAGAGCTTTGAGTCGGTCCCGATTCGCAACCGCTTGAGCGACGAAGAAGTGGCGCGTTTTGCCGCGCAGCGCTACCGCTTTCCGGGTGTTGAAATTCGCGCGCGTCTGTTCCGCAACTACCCGTACAACCAACTGGCCAGCCATGTGATTGGCTACATCGGTCGTATCAATCCAGCGGAAAAAGGCAAGATTGAAGAGTCAGACGACGCGGGCAATTACCGTGGCACCGACTACATCGGCAAGCTCGGCGTTGAGCAAAGTTACGAAACGCAATTACACGGCACAACCGGCGTGCAGGAGATGGAAACATCGGCCGGGGGACGCGCAGTGCGCCGCCTCAACAGCAGCCAAGCGGTGCCTGGCAACAGCGTGGTGTTGTCCATCGACATCAAGCTGCAAAAGCTGGTGGAAGACCTGTACGGCAAACGTCGTGGCGCCTTGGTGGCACTTGACCCGAAGACGGGCGAAGTGTTGGCGTTTGTCAGCAAACCTACGTTCGATCCCAACTTGTTTGTGGACGGCATTGACTCTGAAAACTGGGCTGCGCTCAATGAGTCCATCGACAAGCCTTTGTTGAATCGCGCCTTGCGCGGCACCTACCCGCCTGGCTCTACCTACAAGCCCTTCATGGCTTTGGCCGCGTTGCAAACCGGCAAGCGTGCGGAGAAGACACTGATTTCCGACCCCGGCTATTTCATGTTTGGTAACCACCGTTTCCGGGACGACAAAGAAGGTGGCCATGGTGCGGTGGACATGTACAAGTCCATCGTCGAGTCGTGCGACACCTACTACTACACACTGGCGCGTGACATGGGCGTGGACTTGATGCACGACCAAATGAAGCCCTTGGGTTTCGGTCAGATCACGGGCATCGACATCTTGGGTGAGTCGCGTGGCGTGTTGCCCTCGACCGAGTGGAAGCGCAACACCTACAAGAAGCCAGAGCAGCAACGTTGGTATTCAGGCGAAACCATTTCTTTGGGCATTGGTCAGGGTTACAACAACTTCACCATGTTGCAAATTGCGCATGCGATGGGCACGGTGGCTAATAACGGCTTGAAGATGAAGCCGCATTTGGTGCGCGAAGTGGTGGACGTGGAAACCAAATCTTCCACCTTGGTGGCCAAAGAGCCGGTGGGCCAGCTTGCTTTGCTGCCCGAGAATTTGGAAGTCATCAAAAAAGGCATGATTGGCGTGAACGTCGAAGGCACATCAGCCACCAGCTTTGTGGGCGCGCAGTATGTGAGTGCAGGCAAGACCGGCACCGCGCAGGTGTTCACGGTCAAGCAAAACGAAAAATACAACGCAGCCACGATTGATGAGCGCATGCGTGACCACGCTTTGTTCGTCGCATTTGCGCCTGCGGATGATCCCAAAGTGGCGTTGGCCATGGTGGTGGAAAACGCGGGCTTTGGCGCACAAAACGCCGCACCGATTGCGCGCCGTGTGTTTGACTTTGTCATCATGGGGCAGTACCCCTCGCAAGAGGACATTGAGGCAGTGCAAAAGGGCCAAGCCACACGTCCGATTGGCAAGTCGCGCCCAGTGGCCAGCGTGCCTTGGCCGCCGAAAGCAGCTGAACTGGCTGTGGAAGAGCCTGTGATGGCGGCCTCCGCAGCGGCAAAAGCCGCATCTGCGGCAGCCAAAGCCGCCTCTGCTGCGGGCAAGCCTGCTTCCGCTGCCGCGCCTGTCGTGGCTCAAAAACCAGCGGCCAGCGGCGCACGCTGATCCTGCGTCAGGCGCTGTCTAGCGCTGTGGCTGATTAGCGCAAAAACGCGTCGTAGCTAGTTTTACAAATCAGCGCACTTACCACCACGATGAACATGCCGCGTACAAATCCTGCGCCGTGTTGTAACGCCATACGTGTGCCCAACAAACTGCCGGCCACATTGGCCATGGCCAACGGCAGTGCCATGTGCCACCACACATGGCCTTTGTAAGTGAACAACACCAAGGCCGCGATATTGCTAGAAAGGTTCAAGAGTTTGGCGGCGACAGACGCATTCAAAAAGTCATAGCCCAACCAGCGCACCAACAAAAACACAAAGAAGCTGCCGGTGCCAGGGCCAAAAAATCCGTCGTAAAACCCGATCGTCAAACCGATGGTGGAGGTGGCCAGCAACTCCGCCCTGCCATGAAAGCGAGGCGAATGGTGACGCCCCATGTCTTTGCGCATCAAGGTGTAGATGAGCACGACCAACAAGACGGCGGGCAGCAAGCGCCGCAAAAATTCAGCTGACACCAGCGTGACCAACCAAGCGCCTAAAAACGCCGCCAACATGGTGACAGCTGCGGCAGGCAGCAATGCCAACCAACGCACCTGCACGCGGCGGCTGTACTGCCAAGTGGCAAAGGCTGTGCCCCAGACCGAGGCGCTTTTGTTGGTGCCAAACAGCGTGGCGGGTGCGGTGTTGGGGTAAACAGCAAACAAGGCTGGCAGCAAGATGAGGCCGCCGCCGCCCACGATCGAGTCCACAAAGCCAGCCAAAGCGGAGGCGAAGGTGGTGAAGAAAAGTTCCATGCAGGGATTGTGGTCTGAAATACCAACCCTTAAAAAAGCAAAAGGCACCGGGGTGACCGGTGCCTTTTCAGAGTGACGCCCCTTAGGAAGCGTCTGTTGTGTTTGTCTCCTCAGACCCTCGTGATACAGCGCTTACGCTGTTTCGAGTGCAGTAACTGTAAGCGCCACTTGGTCTTGTTTTGCCTAGGATTTTCCCTTGCGGGCTAACCCGAGGCGTATGAGGATCAGGCTTGTTCGGCCTCGTGCGCCAGCCATTGCGCGGCCTTTTCAGCCATCATCAAGGTGGGGCTGTTGGTGTTGCCGCTGGTGATGGTGGGCATCACGCTCGCATCCACCACGCGCAAGCCACGCACCACGCCGCCGCGCCCATCGCGCACGCGCAACTCGGGGTCCACCACGGCCAGCGGGTCGTCGATGCGGCCCATGCGCGCGGTACCCACTGGGTGAAAGATGGTGGTGGCAATGTCGCCAGCTAAACGCGCCAGGTCTTCGTCGGTTTGGTATTGCACGCCGGGTTTGTATTCCTCTGGCTTGTATTTCGCGAGGGCCGGTTGGGCAGCGATGCGGCGTGTCACGCGCAGGGAATCGGCCGCTACTTTGCGGTCGGCTTCGGTGCTCAGGTAGTTGGGTGCAATCTTGGGCGCATCGGCAAAGCTAGCGCTGGTGATGTTCACGGAGCCGCGGCTGGTGGGGTTCAAGTTGCACACGCTGGCAGTGAAGGCGGGGAAGCTGTGCAGCGGCTCGCCAAACGCATCCAAGCTGAGCGGTTGCACGTGGTATTCGATGTTGGGGTAGGGTTGGTCTGGGCTGCTGCGTGTGAATGCGCCGAGCTGCGACGGGGCCATGCTCATGGGGCCGCTGCGCTTGAAGGCGTATTCCAAACCAATCTTGGCTTTGCCCCACCAACTGCTGGCCAAGGTGTTGAGGGTGTCCACGCCTTGCACTTTGAAGACCGAGCGAATTTGCAAATGGTCTTGCAAGTTGGCACCTACGCCTGGCAGGTCAATGACGGGTTCAATACCGTGTTGCTTGAGCAGCTCGGCAGGACCTAGGCCAGAGAGCTGCAAAATTTGCGGCGTGCCAATGGCGCCTGCGCTCAAGACAACAGACTGCTTGGCAGTGACAGTCACGTAGTCTTGCCCTGTCCACACGTCAACACCGGTGCAACGTTGTGTGCCATCGGCATCGGTGCTCATGACCAGCCTTGACACTTGGGCGGATGACCACAGTTCAAAGTTAGGACGTGCGTAGCATGTGGGGCGAATGAAGGCCTTGGCTGTGTTCCAGCGCCAGCCGCTTTTCTGATTGACCTCAAAGTAACCCACGCCTTCATTGCTGCCACGGTTGAAGTCGTCGGTGGCGGGAATGCCGGCTTCGACGGCGGCTTGTGCAAATGCGTCGAGCACGTCCCAGCGCAAGCGTTGTTTTTCCACGCGCCATTCGCCACCTGCAATGTGATGGCGCAAGGTTTCGCCGTACACGGTGTTGTCTGCCAGCAGCACTTCGCTTTTGTTGCCCTTAGCGCCGTGCGATGCATTCGCGCCTGCGTGGTGGTCTTCGTGGAGTTTGAAATAGGGCAGCGCGTTGTCCCAGCGCCAGCGCGCATCACCCGTGATGTCGGCCCATTGGTCGTAGTCGCGTGCTTGGCCGCGCATGTAAATCATGCCGTTGATGCTGGAGCAGCCGCCCAACACCTTGCCGCGCGGGTAGCGCAAGCTACGGCCATTCAGGCCTGCGTCAGGTGCTGTGTTGTAGAGCCAATCGGTGCGTGGGTTGCCAATGCAGTGCAGGTAGCCGACAGGGATGTGAATCCAGTGGTAATCGTCTTTGCGGCCTGCTTCGATGAGCAGGACGCGTTTGCTGGCATTGGCGCTCAGGCGGTTGGCGAGCAAGCAGCCTGCGGTGCCGGCGCCGACGATGATGTAGTCAAACTGGGAATCACTCATGCAGATGTCTCAACTCTTTGTTGTTGTGTGCACGGATGGTAGCTTGCTTGTGTGCGTCACAGCGCCCATGCACGCGCGCGGGCGCCAACCTCCGCAAAGAGCAACAAAGTTACTTCGATGTAGGCATGACGAACTCAGCGCCCTTACCAATGCTCTCAGGCCAACGTTGCATGACGCTCTTTTGCTTGGTGTAGAAACGCACGCCCTCTTCACCGTAGGCGTGCATGTCGCCAAACAAGCTCTTCTTCCAGCCGCCAAAACCGTGCCACGCCATGGGCACGGGGATTGGCACGTTGATGCCGACCATGCCCACTTGGATGTGGCGTGCAAATTCGCGGGCCACGTTCCCGTCGCGGGTGAAGCAGCTCACGCCGTTGCCAAACTCATGGGCGTTGATCAAATCCACAGCTTGGGCCAAGTCGGCGACGCGCATGCAGCTGAGCACTGGGCCAAAGATTTCTTCTTTGTAGATGCGCATGTCGGGTGTGACGTTGTCAAACAAGGTGCCGCCCATCCAGAAACCGTTTTTGCAACCATCGCCAGCAGCGGCGCTGTCAAAGTTGCGACCGTCGACCAACAAGCGTGCGCCTTCTTTCACGCCTTGCTCGATGTAGCCGGTGATGCGCTTGTGCGCCACGTCGGTGACGATGGGGCCCATTTCGGCGGCGAGGTTTTCGCCGTTGAGCACTTTCAAAGCCTTGGTGCGTTCAATCAGCTTGGGCATCAAACGGTCTGCCACATCGCCGACCAATACGGCCACGCTGATGGCCATGCAGCGCTCACCGGCTGAGCCGTAAGCCGCGCCAATCAAGGCGTCTACCGCTTGGTCAATGTCGGCGTCGGGCATGACCACCATGTGGTTCTTCGCGCCGCCCAAGGCTTGCACGCGCTTGCCGTGGTGTGCACCGGTTTCGTAGATGTAGTTGGCGATGGGGGTCGAGCCCACAAAGCTCACCGCTTTCACATCGGGGTGCACCAACAACGCATCAACCGCTTCTTTGTCGCCTTGCACCACGTTGAACACGCCGTCTGGCAAGCCAGCTTGTTTGAGCAACTCAGCCATGAAGAGGGCGGGTGTTGGGTCAATCGGGCTGGGCTTCAACACAAACGTGTTGCCAGCAGCAATGGCCACAGGGAACATCCATGCGGGCACCATGACGGGGAAGTTGAAGGGCGTCACGCCTGCCACCACGCCGAGGGGTTGGCGCATGGTCCAGTTGTCGATGCCTGTGGACACTTGCTCAGTGAAGTCGCCCTTGAGCAATTGAGGAATGCCGGTGGCGAACTCGACGATGTCGATGCCGCGGCTGACTTCGCCTTGGGCGTCGGTGAACACTTTGCCGTGCTCGGCGGTGATCATGTGGGCCAGCTTGTCTTTGTTGGCATTGAGCAGCTCCAAGAACTTGAACATCACGCGGGCACGGCGCAGGGGCGGCGTGTCGGCCCAAGCGGGGAAGGCCTTTTGGGCGGCGGCCACAGCCGCGTTGACATCGGCTACATTGGCCAAGCTCACATTGCCTGTGACGGCGCCTGTGGCTGGGTTGTACACGGGTTGGGTGCGTGTACCGCTGCCGTTAGCAACGGCGCCGTTGATGTAATGCGCGATGTGGGCTTGTGTCATGGTGTCTCTCGTGGTGTGAAAAAGATGACGCAGTGTAGGCAGGGCGAATGCATGAAACAAGCATCAAACCCTGAATTGATTGTTCAAAATAGTGAACAATCAAACCATGAACGATCAAAAAATCAGCGAACTCTGGCACCACCTGCATTGGCTGAGTGTGCTGGCTCAACAAGGCAGCTACACCGCTGCGGCTGCACGCCTAGGCGTGAGTAAGGCCGCCATGAGCCAGCGCATTGCTGAACTCGAACGTGCAGCGCGTGTGCCGCTGGTGCAGCGCACCACCCGCAGCGTGCGTTTGACGGAAGCCGGGCAGCGATTGGTGGACGACACGCGAGCCTCGTTTGAACAAATCGAACACAGCTTTGCCCAAGTGCGCGACTTGGCGGGTGTGCCCAGCGGCCTGTTGCGCGTCACCGCCCCTGTGGCTTTTGCGCGTCAACAGTTAGCCCCGCGTTTGGCAGACTTTTTACGCGAATATCCAGAGGTGCGCATCGAGCTAGACATGTCTGACCGACTCAGCAGCTTGGCTACCGAAGGTTTTGACTTGGCCATTCGTCATACGGCCCGTCCGCCGGATACCCACGTGGCGTGGACCTTGTGCAGCACGCATTCAGTGTTGGTGGCCAGTAAAACGTATTTGCGCCGTGCGGGCACACCGCAAACGCCAGCTGATTTGCAAGCGCACAACTGCTTGCATTACCTGCGCGCGCAAGACACGCCCACGTGGACGTTGGCGCGTGTGAAGCCCAAAGCAAAAGACAAAGCGAATGATGAACGCATCACCGTACCGGTGACGGGGCAGCTGGCTGCGAATAACAGCGAAGCTTTAAGGGAGGCTGCGTTGACGGGGTTGGGCATTGCGTTGCTGCCCGACTTCAGCGCGCAAGCTGCTTTGCAGCAAGGCAAGCTGGTGCAGGTGTTGCCAGACTGGCAACCCGTGGGCGCGTTTGCCGAGCAGCTGTACGCCATTCGCCCGTATTCACCCCATGTGCCGAGAGCGGTGACGGCGTTTGTGGATTATTTGCGAAAGGCCTTGGCCGGAGGTTTTGCGGCTTAAACCAACGTGCGTGACGGCACTCGCCCAAGCTCAACGTGTGTTTTTTGGCTTAACGCCCACCCGAAATTTCCATCAAGCTCATGGTGGTGTAACTCGCCGCATCGCTGAGCAGCCACACAATCGCTTGTGCCACTTCTTCGGACGTTCCGCCGCGCTGCATGGGTACCAAGTGTGCCAAGTCGCGCACGCGGTTGGGCAAACCGCCCGAGGCGTGGATGTCGGTGTCAATCAGGCCGGGGCGCACCGCATTGACACGAATGCCTTCAGTCGCCACTTCTTTGGCAAGGCCGATGGTGAAAGCGTCAATGGCGCTTTTGGCCGCGGCGTAGTCCACGTATTGGCCGGGCGCACCCAAGCGTGCGGCGGCGCTTGACACGTTGACGATGCTGCCGCCCGAGCCACCGTGTGCCGTGCTCATGCGCTTGACAGCTTCGCGCGCGCAGGCGAACGAGCCCAGCACGTTGATGCGCATCATGCGTTCCCACCGCGCCCAGCTTTGGTCTTGCACTTTGGCGGTCACATCCACCACGCCCGCGTTGTTGACGAGGCCTGAGATGCGACCCAGCTTGGCATCGACTTCGGCAAACATGCGCAAGATGTGCGCTTCGTCGCCCACATCGGCCTGCACCGCGATGGCGCTGCCGCCTGCGTCTTGAATCTGTTTCACCACGCGTTCGGCAGCCGCAGCGTTAGTGGCGTAATTCACGGCCACGGCCCAGCCTTGCTGCGCTGCTAAAACGGCAGTGGCGGCGCCAATGCCTCGGCTGGCGCCAGTGATTAAGAGGACGGGTTTCATGTCTGTCTCCTGTGTGCGTGTTTGACGAACGGATGAGCGGCACGATACATCGAAGTGTTTGAAAAACGAGTAACCTGTTTGATACTGACTTTTGAAAAATTTAAGAGGTGCTTGCTATGACCGTTCGACTTCACGCCGCAGATGGTTTTGAATTTCCTGCTTATGTGGCCCAGCCCAAAGGCGCACCGAAAGGTGCCATCGTGGTGGTGCAAGAGATTTTTGGTGTCAACGCGCACATCCGGGAAGTGGCGGATGGTTATGCAGCTCAAGGCTATTTGGCAGTTGCGCCTGCCACCTTCCACCGTGCCAAGCATGGTGTGGAGTTGGGCTACACGCCTGACGACATGCAAGCTGGCATGGCATTGAAGACCGCGATCGAAGCTTTGCCATCGCCCGGTGTCATGGCCGACATTCAAGCGGCGGTGGATTACGCGGCCAAGACCAGCGGCGGCAAAGTGGGCATCGTGGGTTATTGCTGGGGCGGTTTGTTGTCATGGCGCGCGGCCGCTTTGGTGAAGGGCCTGAGCGCTGCTGTGCCTTATTACGGCGGCGGCTCCACCACAGACGAAGAAATTGCGCGTCATCCCAATTGCCCCGTCTTGGCGCACTATGCCGAAGAAGACCATTGGATTCAGCTAGACACGGTGGAGAAGTTCAGCCGTGCGCACCCTGAGGTGGAGGTGCATGTGTACCCCGCCAATCACGGTTTTAACTGTGACCATCGGGGCGCGTACCAAGAGGCCTCAGCCAAACTGGCGCTGTCGCGAACCTTGGCGTTTTTTGCCAAGCACGTGGGCTAAGTTCAGTTCGTTGGTGTGTGGCTGCGTGCGCTGCGCAGCACGCCCATGGTGGTGTGAAACAAGGCCACCATCACAAAGCAGCCCATGAAATCACCCAACGCCATGGCTGCGCTTTTGCGCCACAGCTCTTCTCTGGCGGTCACGTCTTGGGTGAGGTACAGCAGGTTGTGCACCACGCCGTTGAGCACGCTGGCCGTGAGTGACAGCCACACGATGTGGTGGTAGCGCAGATTGGTTAGGTCGTCTTGAATGTGAAGTAAACGCATCAACCCAAAGGCGGCAATGGGGTAGGTCATCAGGCTCACCACGGCAAAATAAACGACGGAAGACATGGGTTTGTCAGGCCAAATTCCTGCACCTAGATAAATGCCAACCACCAAGAGCCCTACGATGGCAGGCAAGCGCCCCACCAGCACTGCCAAGAGCTTCACGCCTGCTGGCAGAAACAACAAACTGATGCCAGCCGAGTAAACAAACTGTGCGTCAAAAAACTGGTTCAGCCTAAATGACAGGCTAAACAAAATGCCCGAAATCACCGCGATGGCAATGTGCGACCAGCGAACTTCAGGCAAGTGCATCAAGACAACCCGTGCAGTTTTTTCGCGGCATCAATGGCAAAGTAGGTGAGCACACCATCTGCGCCTGCGCGCTTGAAGGCCAACAAGCTTTCCATCATCACCGCATCGTGGTCGAGCCAGCCGTTGATGGCTGCCGCCTTGAGCATGGCGTATTCGCCACTCACTTGGTAAGCGAAAGTCGGAACCTTGAATTCGTCTTTGACGCGGCGCACTACGTCGAGGTAGGGCATGCCGGGTTTGACCATCACCATGTCCGCGCCTTCGGCGATGTCCAGCGCCACTTCGCGCAGGGCTTCGTCGGTGTTGCCGGGGTCCATTTGGTAGACCTTTTTGTCGGCCTTGCCCAAATTAGAGGCAGAGCCCACAGCATCGCGGAAAGGGCCGTAAAACGCGCTGGCGTATTTGGCGCTGTAGGCCATGATGCGGGTGTGGATGTGACCGCGTGCTTCGAGGGCTTGGCGAATTGCACCAATCCTGCCGTCCATCATGTCGCTGGGCGCCACGATGTCTACGCCTGCGTCAGCTTGGGCCAGAGCCTGCTTGACCAGCATCTCCGTGGTGACGTCGTTCAAGATGTAGCCGGTGTCATCCAGTAAGCCGTCCTGGCCATGGCTGGTGAAGGGGTCGAGCGCCACGTCGGTCATTACGCCCAATTCTGGGAAATTCTTTTTCAGCTCGCGCACCACATGCGGCACAAGGCCGTCGGGGTTTGTGGCCTCAACGCCATCGGGTGTTTTGAGGTGTGCACTGATAACGGGGAACAGTGCCATCACGGGAATGCCCAGCTTCACGCATTGCTCGGCCACGGGCAGCAGCAAGTCCAAGCTCAAGCGCTCGACGCCTGGCATAGAGCCCACAGCTTCGCGGCGGTTTTCGCCTTCGAGCACAAAGACGGGGTAAATCAGGTCGTTCACGCTCAAGGCGTGTTCGCGCACCAAGCGGCGGGTGAAATCGTCACGGCGCAAACGGCGAGGGCGGTTGGCTGGGAAAGAGGCGAAGGGGTGTTGCATGGGTGAAATTGTGCCTGTTTGCAGATGTCGCTTAGGTGCACGAGGCAGTAGTAGCCCCATTGAGGACAAACCAAGCGTTTGTTAGATTGCTTTCGGGCAGCTTGCTGCTCCCCGCTTTACCTCCCTAGGCGGGCGTCTGGCGTGTCACAGCGCTTAGACGATTTGGCCCGACCTTGTGTCGGGCTTTTTTTGAGCGCGGCTAAACTGGCTGCATGCTTTGGATCAAATCTTTTCACATCATCTTCGTGGCCAGCTGGTTTGCGGGCTTGTTTTACCTGCCGCGCATCTTCGTGAATTTGGCGTCCGTGCCTGAAGGGTCCGACGCTGAAGAAGCCCGCTTGCTACTGATGGCGCGCAAGCTGATGCGCTTCACGACTTTGTTGATGGTGCCTGCGGTGGCCTTAGGCTTGGTGCTGTGGCTGTATTACGGCATTGGCTTGGTTGGCGTGGGCAATGGTTGGATGCATGCCAAGCTCACCATCGTGTTGCTGGCATTGGGCTACCACCACGGCTGCGGCCGCTTGTTGCGCAAGTTCGAAGCGCGCACCAACACGCGTGGCCACGTTTGGTATCGCTGGTTCAACGAGATTCCGGTGGTCTTGCTGACCATTGCCGTGATCTTGGTGGTCGTCAAACCTTTCTAAAACACGCGCTGGCCCATGCGTAAAACGTCCGCTTGGCCCCTGTCGCAAATTTGCGTGGCGTTGATCGTCTACGCCAGTCTGTATCCGTTTGACCATTGGCGTGACCAAGGCATTTGGACGTGGTCATTTCTCACCGCACCTTGGCCCAAGTATTGGTTGGGGTTTGATGTGGTGGCCAACGTCTTGGGTTACGCCCCGCTGGGCTTTTTCTTAACTTTGAGCGCCATGCGCATGGGCTGGCAAACCCGCGAGGTGTTGCTCTCCACGTTGGCGGCTGCGGTGCTGTCGCTCACGATGGAAGGCCTACAAAGCTACTTGCCAGCGCGCGTGCCATCGTTGCCAGATTTTTTGCTCAACACCTTGGGCGCTTTCATGGGTGCGGTGTTGGCCAATTCGCTCGAGCATTTAGGACTGCTGCGCCGCTGGAGCCAGTTTCGCGAACGTTGGTTTGTGCGTGACGCCTACATGGCCTTGGTGTTGATGGCGGTGTGGCCTGCCGCTTTGTTGTTTCCGGTGGCTGTGCCCCTGGGTTTGGGGCAGGTTTGGGAGCGTGTGGAAGATGCGTTGACCAGCGCTTTTGAAGCCACGCCGTTTGAAGATTGGATTCCGCTGCGTGCCTTTGAGCTGGAGCCTTTGCTGCCAGGCGCTGAGCTGTTGTGCGTGATGTTGGGCTTGCTTGTGCCGTGCTTGTTGGGCTTTGGTGTGATTCGCCAAGCGGGGCAGCGCTTGGTGTATGTGTTGGTGGTGTTGGGCATGGCGTTGGGCGTGAGTGCCTTGTCAGCCGCACTCAGCTACGGCCCCGCGCACGCGTGGACTTGGCTGGACTTGCCTGTGGTGCTGGGCTTGGTTTTTGGTTGTGTGGTGGCTTTGTTGTTCTTGCCGCTGTCGGCCCGCACTGCTTGGGCGTTTTTGTTGCTCGCGGTGTTGGTGCAACAAAGCGTGTTGAACCAGTCACCCGAGAGTGCGTACTTTGCACAGACCTTGCAAACTTGGGAGCAGGGCCGATTCATTCGCTTTCATGGCCTGGTGCAATGGTTGGGCTGGCTGTGGCCCTATGCCGTGTTGATGCTGGCGCTGGGGCGTTTGTCACGTGAGCGCAGCACGCAAAACTAAAATCTCTTCATGACTCAAAACTCGTACTACAAACATCACATTTTTTTCTGCCTGAATCAGCGCGAGAACGGCCAAGATTGCTGTGCCAACCACGGCGCACAAGAAACGTTTGACCATTGCAAAGCCCAAGTCAAAGCGGCAGGCCTCGCAGGCGCGGGCGGCGTGCGGGTGAACAAGGCGGGCTGCTTAGACCGCTGCGCAGGCGGCCCCGTGGCGGTGGTGTATCCCGAAGGCGTTTGGTACACGGTGATGGATAAGAGCGATGTGAACGAGATTGTGGAAAGCCACTTGAAAAACGGCCAAGTGGTTGAGCGCTTGGTGGTACCCGCCCACGTGGGGCGTTGAGGCAGTCATGAATTCACAAACCCAAAAAATCACCCTTGAAGGCGAAGCGGGCGTCATTGAAGCTTTGCGTGACGAGCCCGAGGGCGTGTCGCGTGGTGTGGCCATCGTGGCGCACCCGCACCCTTTGTTTGGCGGCACCATGGACAACAAAGTGGTGCAAACACTGGCGCGTGCCTTTGTGCAATGCGGCTGGACGGTGGTACGTTTTAATTTTCGCGGCGTCGGCGCGTCGGCGGGCGAGCACGATACAGGCGCTGGCGAAGCGCGTGACTTTTTGCGCGTGGTTGAACAAGTAGCGCCCAGTGGTCTGTTGGTGATTGCAGGCTTTTCGTTTGGCTCTTTTGTGGCCAGCCATGCTTTGGCCGAGCTGCACACGCATCGTGCGATTGAGAAGGTGGTGTTTGTTGGCACGGCAGCACAGCGTTTCACGGTGGCGCCGATTGCGTCTGAGCTGCATGACAAAACGTTGGTCGTGCATGGCGAGCAAGACGACACGGTGTCGCTGGCCTCGGTGATGGACTGGGCGCGCCCACAAAGCCTGCCTGTGACGGTGGTACCAGGTGGCGGCCATTTCTTTCATGGACAATTGCCTCTTCTCAAGAATTTAGTGGTGCGCCATTTGCAGGGCTAAGCCTTGTCAGTGTCGACGGGCGTTTCCCTTTGAAGCGCGCCCAATTCTTTGACTTATTTTTTGAAGACAACCATGACACGACTTCTGAGCACCACTTTCATTGGTTTTTTGATGGGTTTGACTTGCGTCTTTCATGCGCAAGCCCAAGTGCCACAGCCGCCTGAAATTGCAGCGCGTGCGTATTTGTTGGTGGATTTGACCGCGCAGCAAACCTTGGCGGAGCTGGATGCTGATAAGCCTATTGAGCAAGCGTCGTTGACCAAGTTGATGACGGCTTACATCGTGTTTGATGCACTCAAGGCTAAAAAAATCAGCTTGCATCAAACCTTTGGCGTGAGTGAGCGCGCTTGGAAAATGCCGGGTTCTCGCATGTTCATTGACCCTAAGATGAAAGTGCCAGTGGAAGACCTCATCAAAGGCATGATTGTTCAGTCTGGCAACGACGCCACCATGGCGCTGGCCGAAGGTGTGGGCGGCACGGCAGAGCACTTTGTGCAAATGATGAATGCCCAGGCCAAGGTGCTGGGCATGAAGTCCACGGGTTACAAGAATCCAGAAGGTTTGACCGAGCCAGGCCATACCACCACGGCGCGCGATCTGAGCATCTTGGCGGGTCGCTTGATGCAAGACTTTCCTGATTACGTGGGCTACTACGCGATCAAAAAATACCGCTACCCAGGCACGCCTGCAGCCAACGAAAACAACCGCAATTTGCTGCTATTTCGTGACCCCAGCGTGGATGGCCTGAAAACAGGCCACACCGACGCCGCAGGTTTTTGCTTGATCGCCACTGCCAAGCGTGAGGCGCCGGGTGTGGGCCAGCGCCGATTGCTGTCGATTGTGTTGGGAGCTTCTAGCGAGAACGCCCGTGCCACCGAGTCACAAAAGCTGTTGAATTGGGGTTACACCGCGTTTGATGCCATCAAATTGTTTGATGCCAACCAAGCCGTGGTCACGCCCAATGTTTGGAAGGGCCGCGGCAGCCAAGTCAAACTGGGCCGCTTCGCCCCTATCGTGGTGGCTGTGCCCGCAGGCGCTGCTGGCCGCATCCAAACCCAAGTGGCTCGCCCTGAGCCCTTGGTGGCGCCGCTCAACCGCGGTCAAGCAGTGGGGGCCTTGAAGGTCACCTTAGACCAAAAACCATTGGTTGATGTGCCTTTGTTGGTGCTCGAGACCGTGGAGCAAGCGGGCTTTGTGGGCCGCGCATGGGACACAGTGCGTTTGTGGGTCAAGTAAACGTTATTTGAGGCATTTCGGGCTAGATTTGCCTCCCTCTCTCGATGCTGATACACTAGAAGGCTTTTCGGAAATTCCGAAGGGATTCACGTTTTCTTTTTATTTCAACGTTTAGGGACGTTACAAACAATGCCAACCATCAATCAATTGGTGCGTCAGGGGCGCGAGGTCGAAACGATCAAGTCCAAAAGCCCTGCGATGCAAAACTCTCCACAACGCCGTGGCGTGTGCACCCGTGTGTACACCACGACGCCTAAGAAGCCAAACTCTGCGCTGCGTAAAGTTGCCAAAGTTCGCTTGACCAACGGTTTCGAAGTTATTTCGTACATCGGTGGTGAAGGCCACAACTTGCAAGAACATAGCGTTGTGCTCGTGCGCGGCGGTCGTGTCAAAGACTTGCCAGGTGTGCGTTACCACATCGTGCGCGGTTCGCTCGACTTGCAAGGCGTCAAAGACCGTAAGCAATCGCGTTCTAAGTACGGCGCTAAAAAGCCAAAGGCTAAGTAAGCACTGATCTTTTGATCAAACAGGTGCTGTTTCCCGCGTGGCGCGGTGAATCAGCGTAGTGACCCGCTGTGGGTCGAGTAAGTGAAAACCAAGATGGTTTTTGCGGTGTCTGAAAAGATGCCAACTGAAGCAATTAAGAGGTGAAATATGCCACGTCGTCGCGAAGTCCCTAAACGTGAAATCTTGCCGGATCCAAAGTACGGCAATGTTGAGCTGTCTAAATTCATGAACGTGATCATGGAAGGCGGCAAGAAAGCTGTTGCCGAGCGCATCATTTACGGTGCCTTGGAGCAAATCGAACAAAAGTCGGGCAAAGATCCGCTCGAGTTGTTCAATGTGGCCATCAACAACGTCAAGCCCATGGTGGAAGTTAAATCCCGCCGCGTGGGTGGTGCTAACTACCAAGTGCCCGTTGAAGTTCGTCCAGTCCGTCGCTTGGCTTTGTCCATGCGTTGGTTGAAAGAGGCCGCTCGCAAGCGCGGTGAAAAATCCATGGCTTTGCGCTTGGCCAACGAGTTGTTGGAAGCGTCTGAAGGTCGTGGCGGTGCTATGAAAAAGCGTGACGAAGTTCACCGCATGGCCGAAGCCAACAAGGCGTTCAGCCACTTCCGCTTCTAAATTCAAAGGTAAAACATGGCTCGCAATACCCCCATTGAGCGCTATCGCAACATTGGTATTTCAGCGCACATTGACGCTGGTAAAACCACCACGACAGAGCGTATTCTTTATTACACCGGTGTGAACCACAAGATTGGTGAAGTCCATGATGGCGCCGCCACTATGGACTGGATGGAGCAAGAGCAAGAGCGTGGTATCACGATCACTTCTGCTGCCACCACTTGTTTCTGGAAGGGCATGGATGGCTCTTTCCCAGATCACCGCATCAACATCATTGACACCCCTGGTCACGTTGACTTCACGATTGAAGTTGAGCGTTCCATGCGCGTGCTCGACGGTGCTTGCATGGTTTACTGCGCGGTGGGTGGCGTTCAGCCCCAATCCGAAACTGTGTGGCGTCAGGCTAACAAGTACAAAGTGCCACGTTTGGCCTTTGTAAACAAGATGGACCGTACGGGTGCCAACTTCTTCAAGGTCGTGGACCAGATGAAATTGCGCTTGAAGGCCAATCCTGTGCCAATCGTGATCCCAATCGGCGCTGAAGACAACTTCACCGGCGTGGTTGATCTCCGCAAAATGAAAGCCATCATTTGGGACGAAGCGTCTCAAGGTATGAAGTTCACTTTTGAAGAGATCCCAGCCAACTTGGTGGAGTTGGCCAAAGAGTGGCGCGAGAAGATGGTGGAAGCTGCTGCTGAAGCCTCTGAAGAGTTGATGAACAAGTACCTTGAAGAAGGTGACTTGACTGAAGAAGAAATCACACACGGCTTGCGTGTGCGTACCATCAACAGCGAAATTCAACCCATGTTGTGCGGTACAGCGTTCAAGAACAAAGGCGTTCAACGCATGTTGGATGCAGTACTTGAATTGATGCCTTCTCCGTTGGACGTGAAAGCCATCAAGGGTTTTGACGAAGACGAAAAAGAAGTGATCCGTAAAGCGGATGACAACGAGAAGTTCTCCGCCTTGGCATTTAAATTGATGACCGATCCATTTGTGGGTCAGTTGACATTCGTGCGCGTTTACTCGGGCGTCCTGAAAAAGGGTGACACCGTGTACAACCCCGTGCGCGGCAAGAAAGAACGTATCGGTCGTATCGTGCAAATGCACGCCAACAACCGTGAAGAAGTTGATGAAATCCGTGCGGGCGACATCGCTGCTTGCGTGGGTTTGAAAGATGTGACCACAGGCGAAACCTTGTGCGATCCAGCAGCTGTGATCACCTTGGAGCGCATGGTGTTCCCTGACTCCGTGATTCGCCAAGCTGTTGAGCCAAAGACCAAAGCTGACCAAGAAAAAATGGGTATGGCTTTGTCACGTTTGGCTGCAGAAGATCCTTCTTTCCGCGTGCAAACCGACGAAGAGTCGGGCCAGACCATCATTGGTGGCCAGGGTGAATTGCACTTGGAAATTATTGTCGACCGCATGAAGCGTGAATTCGGCGTTGAGGCCAACGTGGGCAAGCCTCAAGTGGCTTACCGCGAAACCATCCGTAAGACTGTCGAAGAAGCCGAGGGCAAGTTCGTTCGTCAATCCGGTGGTAAGGGTCAATACGGTCACGTGGTGCTCAAGGTTGAGCCTCAAGAAGCTGGCAAAGGCTTTGAATTCGTTGACGCGATCAAGGGTGGTGTGGTTCCTCGCGAATACATCCCCGCGGTGGAAAAAGGCGTGATCGAAGCTTTGAGCCAAGGTGTGTTGGCTGGTTACCCAGTTGTTGACGTCAAGGTGACTTTGCACTTCGGTTCGTACCACGATGTGGACTCGAACGAAATGGCTTTCAAGATGGCTGCCATCTTTGGTTTCAAAGAAGGTTGCCGCAAAGCTCAGCCCGTCATTCTGGAGCCCATGATGGCTGTGGAAGTTGAGACACCTGAAGACTATGCTGGTAGCGTGATGGGCGACTTGTCCTCACGTCGCGGCATGGTGCAAGGTATGGACGACATGGTCGGTGGTGGTAAAGCGATTAAAGCTGAAGTGCCGTTGTCTGAGATGTTCGGCTACTCAACCACCCTGCGTTCGATGTCACAAGGCCGCGCAACTTACACGATGGAATTCAAGCACTACGCTGAAGCCCCTCGCAACGTTGCTGAAGCCATTGTTGCTTCACGCGCTAAGTAAACAAAACCCATGGGGCTGCGTCAAGCGGCCCCTGTCTGCGACGATGCGCCGCCCTGTCACCCGTGCGGGGCGAATCAGCAGTATCGTGCAGACATAAAACCTGTACACGGGCACTGCTCTTTGGAGAAAAGAAATGGCAAAAGGAAAATTTGAACGTACCAAGCCGCACGTGAACGTGGGCACCATTGGTCACGTTGACCACGGCAAAACAACTTTGACAGCTGCGATCACCACGATCCTGTCTTTGAAGTTTGGCGGCGAAGCGAAGGCTTACGACCAAATTGACGCGGCTCCAGAAGAAAAAGCTCGCGGTATCACGATCAACACCGCTCACGTTGAGTACGAGACTGAAACACGTCACTACGCACACGTGGACTGCCCTGGTCACGCCGACTATGTGAAAAACATGATCACTGGCGCTGCTCAAATGGACGGCGCTATTTTGGTGTGTTCAGCTGCTGACGGCCCAATGCCACAAACTCGCGAGCACATCTTGTTGGCTCGTCAGGTGGGCGTGCCTTACATCATCGTGTTCTTGAACAAGTGCGACATGGTGGACGACGCTGAGTTGTTGGAATTGGTCGAAATGGAAGTTCGCGAACTTCTCGAAAAATACGACTTCCCAGGCGACGACACCCCAATCATTCAGGGTTCAGCCAAGCTGGCCCTCGAAGGCGACAAAGGCCCATTGGGCGAAGAAGCTATCCTGAAATTGGCTGCTGCTTTGGACAGCTACATCCCTACGCCTGAGCGCGCAGTGGACGGTGCTTTCTTGATGCCAGTGGAAGACGTGTTCTCGATCTCTGGCCGCGGCACTGTGGTGACCGGTCGTATCGAGCGCGGCATCATCAAAGTCGGCGAAGAAATCGAAATCGTGGGTATCGTTGACACAGTCAAGACCACTTGTACCGGCGTGGAAATGTTCCGCAAGTTGCTGGACCAAGGTCAAGCTGGCGACAACGTGGGTATCTTGTTGCGCGGTACAAAGCGCGAAGACGTGCAGCGCGGCCAAGTGCTGTGCAAGCCAGGTTCAGTCAAGCCACACACGCACTTCACAGCTGAGATCTATGTGTTGTCTAAAGACGAAGGCGGCCGCCACACACCATTCTTCAATAACTACCGTCCCCAGTTCTATTTCCGTACGACTGACGTGACAGGTGCTATCGAGTTGCCAGAAGGCAAAGAGATGGTGATGCCAGGTGACAACGTGTCGATCACTGTGAAGTTGATCCACCCCATTGCGATGGAAGAAGGCTTGCGCTTCGCCATCCGCGAAGGCGGTAAGACTGTTGGCGCTGGTGTGGTTGCTAAGATCATTGCCTAAGCTAGGAATTTAAATGTCCGCCAAGCAAAAGATTCGCATCCGCCTGAAGGCGTTTGACTACAAATTGATCGACCAGTCTGCTGCTGAGATCGTTGACACTGCCAAGCGTACCGGCGCGATTGTTAAAGGCCCAGTGCCTTTGCCAACACGCATGAAGCGTTTTGACATCTTGCGTTCACCGCACGTCAACAAGACCAGCCGTGACCAGCTCGAAATCCGTACCCACCAGCGTTTGATGGACATCGTGGACCCAACTGATAAAACAGTTGACGCCTTGATGAAACTCGACCTGCCAGCGGGCGTGGACGTCGAAATTAAGTTGCAGTAATGTGACTTTGGGATGGGTCAAAAGCCCATCCCAGCCCCCGCGCCAACGAGTAGTTGCTCTTGGCGCGGTTTTCGCGATATACTCGCGGGCTTCGTGCAATTTGCATGAGGATTTATCAACCGTCTTTCACGCAAAAACGTAACTGCCAATTGAAGTGGTTGCGGTGAGAGTTTTGGAGAAAACAATGAGTCAAAGCATCCGTTTGGGATTGCTGGGTCGCAAGGTGGGCATGATGCGTCTGTTCACTGATGATGGGGATTCGATCCCTGTCACGGTGTTGGATGTGTCCAACAACCGCGTGACCCAAGTGAAAACCCAGGAAAACGACGGCTATGTGGCCTTGCAGGTCACATTCGGTTCGCGCAAAGCATCGCGCGTGACCAAGCCAATGGCTGGACACCTTGCGAAAGCAGGCGTCGAAGCCGGTGAAATCATCAAAGAATTCCACGTGACTGCTGATGTCGCAGCTAAGTACGCCGCTGGCGCTACTGTGCCTGTGACTGATGTGTTTGCAGTGGGCCAAAAGGTGGACGTGCAAGGCACAACCATCGGTAAAGGCTTTGCTGGCACCATCAAGCGTCACCACTTCAAGTCACAGCGCGCGTCGCACGGTAACAGCCGTTCGCACAACGTGCCTGGCTCTATCGGTATGGCACAAGACCCAGGTCGCGTGTTCCCCGGTAAGCGCATGTCTGGCCATTTGGGCGCTGACATCGTGACAACTCAAAACCTCGACGTGATTCGCATCGACGAAGCTCGCCAACTGTTGTTGATCCGTGGCGCAGTGCCTGGTTCAGCCGGTGGCTTCGTGACTGTGCATCCCGCCGTCAAAGCTAAAGGAGCGAACTGATGCAAGTCGAACTCCTGAATGACCAAGGTCAAGCTGCGTCTAAGTACGACGCACCAGAAACCGTGTTCGGTCGTGAATACAACGAAGATCTGGTTCACCAGATCGTGGTGGCTTACCAAGCTAACGCGCGTCAAGGCACTCGTGCCCAAAAAGACCGTGAGCAAGTTAAGCACTCGACTAAGAAGCCGTTCAAGCAAAAAGGCACCGGCCGCGCTCGCGCTGGTATGACGTCTTCGCCTCTGTGGCGTGGCGGCGGTCGCATTTTTCCGAACATGCCTAACGAGAACTTCACACAGAAGATCAACAAGAAGATGTACCGCGCTGGTATGGCTTCGATCTTGTCCCAGTTGGCCCGCGAAGGTCGTTTGGCTGTGGTTGAGTCTTTGAAGGTTGATGCTCCAAAAACCAAATTGTTGGCAGCTAAATTCAAGGCGATGAACCTTGAATCAGTGTTAGTGATCTCTGAGGAAGTTGATGACAACTTGTACTTGGCTTCACGCAACTTGCCAAACGTGTTGGTGGTTGAGCCTCGCTACGCAGATCCATTGTCATTGGTGCACTACCGTAAAGTCCTCGTGACCAAGGGTGCCATGGACCAACTCAAGGAGATGTTCGCATGAGCCACGGACACAAACAAACCAAATTCGACGAAGGTCGTTTGATGCAATTGTTGGTCTCTCCCGTCGTGTCCGAAAAGGCCACCATGGTTGCAGAAAAGCATAACGTCGTCACCTTCAAAGTGCTGCAAAACGCTGAAAAGCCTGAGATCAAAGCCGCTGTGGAATTGATGTTCAAGGTTGAAGTTCAAAGCGTGAACGTGGTTAACACAAAAGGTAAGGCCAAGCGCTTTGGCAAGTCTATGGGTCGTCGCGACAACGTTCGCAAGGCTTATGTGACTCTGAAGCCAGGTCAAGAACTGAACATCTCTGGGGAGGCCGCTTAATCATGGCAGTCATCAAGATGAAACCAACGTCGCCCGGTCAACGTGGCGTCGTTAAAGTTACCCGTGATCACCTCCACAAAGGTGAACCTTACGCCCCGTTGCTGGAACCCCAGCACCAAAAATCGGGCCGTAACAACAACGGTCACATCACTACCCGTCATAAGGGTGGTGGTCACAAGCATCACTACCGCGTTGTAGATTTCAAGCGTAACAAAGACGCTATCCCAGCGAAAGTGGAACGCATTGAATACGATCCAAACCGTACGGCACACATCGCTTTGGTGTGTTACGCAGACGGCGAGCGTCGCTACATCATTGCACCACGTGGCTTGGAAGTTGGCGCATCGTTGCTCAGCGGTTCGGAAGCCCCGATCCGTGCAGGTAACACCTTGCCAATTCGCAACATTCCAGTGGGTTCAACCATTCACTGTATCGAGTTGAAGCCAGGTGCTGGTGCACAAATCGCGCGTTCAGCTGGCACATCAGCCACTTTGTTGGCTCGTGAAGGCACTTACGCTCAAGTGCGTATGCGCTCTGGTGAAGTTCGCAAGATCCATATCGAATGCCGCGCCACCATTGGTGAAGTTGCAAACGAAGAACACAGCCTCCGTCAATTGGGTAAAGCTGGTGTCAAGCGCTGGATGGGTATTCGCCCAACCGTGCGTGGCGTCGCTATGAACCCAGTGGATCACCCACATGGTGGTGGCGAGGGTCGCACCGGTGAAGGCCGTCATGCAGTTGACCCATGGGGTAACCTGACAAAAGGCTACCGTACCCGTAACAACAAACGCACACAAGTCATGATTGTGTCGCGTCGTAAAAAGTAAGGGGTAACAAATGACTCGCTCTCTCAAAAAGGGTCCGTTTGTTGACCATCATTTGGTTGCCAAGGTCGACAAGGCCATCGCAACTAAAGATAAAAAGCCAGTGAAAACTTGGTCACGTCGTTCCATGATCTTGCCCGATTTCATCGGCTTGACCATCGCTGTGCACAACGGCAAACAACACGTGCCCGTGTACGTCACTGACCAAATGGTGGGTCACAAGTTGGGCGAATTTGCTCTGACTCGTACCTTCAAAGGTCACCCCGCGGACAAAAAAGTCCAGAAGAAATAAGGAAAGACCATGGAAACACGTGCAGTCCTTAGGGGCGTCCGTTTGTCGGTCGACAAAGGCCGTTTGGTCGCGGACATGATCCGCGGCAAAAAAGTTGACCAGGCTCTGAACATCCTGACATTCACGCAGAAAAAAGCTGCAGGTATCGTCAAGAAAGTTTTGGAATCTGCGATTGCTAACGCTGAACACAACGACGGTGCAGACATCGACGAGTTGAAGGTGAAAACCATCTACGTTGAAAAAGGCGCCACGCTTAAGCGTTTCACTGCCCGCGCCAAAGGCCGCGGTAACAGTATCAGCAAGCCTACCTGTCACGTTTACGTGACAGTCGGTAACTGAAAGGTATAGGAAGATATGGGACAAAAAATCCACCCCACAGGCTTTCGCCTTGCAGTGAGCCGCAACTGGGCTAGCCGTTGGTACGCAAGCAACAAAGACTTCGCTGGCATGCTGGCTGAAGACATCAAAGTTCGCGAATACCTCAAGGCCAAGCTGAAAAACGCTTCTGTTTCTCGCGTTCTGATCGAGCGTCCCGCTAAAAGCGCACGCATCACCATTTTCTCGGCTCGTCCAGGCGTGGTGATCGGCAAAAAAGGCGAAGACATCGAGAACTTGAAGAAAGAACTCGCAGCTCGTTTGGGCGTGCCAGTCGCAGTCAATATCGAAGAAGTGCGCAAGCCTGAAATCGATGCTCAATTGATCGCTGACAGCATCACTCAACAGCTCGAAAAACGCATCATGTTCCGTCGCGCTATGAAGCGCGCCATGCAAAACGCCATGCGTCTGGGTGCTCAAGGCATCAAGATCATGTCGGCAGGTCGTTTGAACGGCATCGAAATCGCACGTACCGAGTGGTACCGTGAAGGTCGCGTGCCACTTCACACTCTGCGTGCAGACATCGATTACGCAACTTCTGAAGCTAAAACCACTTACGGCATCATCGGTGTCAAAGTGTGGGTTTACAAAGGCGATACCTTGGGTCGTAACGACCTGCCGGCCGCCGTTGAGCCACGCGAAGAAGAGCGTCGTCCTCGCGGTCCCCGTCGTGATGCTCGCCCTACCGGTGATCGTCCCGCACGCAGCGGCGCTCGTCGCCCTGCAGGTACCAATGCCGCACCAACGGATGGCAGCGATAAACCCGCTGAAGCCGCTGATGCCCCTACAACTGCCGTCAAGCGCGTCCGCAAGGTTGCCGCGCCCGCATCCACTGGCACGGCTGCGGACGGAACAGGAGAATAAGCATGCTGCAACCAGCACGCCGTAAATACCGCAAAGAGCAAAAAGGCCGCAACACCGGCATCGCAACACGTGGTAACACCGTTGCATTCGGTGACTTCGGTCTGAAATCCACCGATCGCGGCCGTCTGACGGCCCGCCAGATCGAAGCCGCACGTCGTGCGATTTCCCGTCACGTCAAACGTGGCGGCCGTATCTGGATTCGTGTGTTCCCTGACAAGCCGATCTCCCAAAAGCCTGCTGAAGTGCGTATGGGTAACGGTAAAGGTAACCCCGAGTACTACGTGGCAGAGATCCAACCCGGCAAGGTCCTCTACGAAATCGTAGGCGTTCCTGAAGAGTTGGCCCGTGAAGCATTCCGTCTGGCCGCTGCAAAGTTGCCCTTGCGTACCACTTTTGTGGCTCGCATGATCGGCCAGTAATTCAGGAGAAATAAGAAATGAAAGCTGCTGAACTGCGCCAAAAAGACGTTGCCGGCCTCGAAGCTGAAGTCAAAGAGTTGCAAAAAGCTCACTTTGGCTTGCGCATGCAAAAAGGTACGCAACAACTCAACAACACGTCACAACTGCGTTCTACACGTCGCAGCATTGCACGTGCAAAAACCATTCTTGCTGAAAAGCAAGCCGCCAAGTAAGGAGTGAACATGACGGACGCTAAGAAATCCCTCAAACGCACCTTGATTGGCAAGGTGGTTAGCGACAAGCGCGCTAAAACAGTGACAGTGCTCGTGGAGCGTCGTGTGAAGCACGCACTCTACGGCAAAATTGTTGCTAAATCGAGCAAGTATCACGCGCATGACGAAACAGGTGAATACCACTTGGGCGACATGATCGAGATCACTGAAAGCAAGCCAATTTCGAAAACCAAAAACTGGGTGGCGACCCGTTTGGTTGAGAAAGCTGCTGCGGTTTAAATACCAAAGGGCTTCGGCTCTGCAAGGCTAAAGAAAACGACCCACAATGTGGGTCGTTTTTGTTTTTGTACGTCAATATATTGGAGATACCATGATTAAAGTTGGAGACGACCTGCCACACACCACCCTGATGGAATATTCAGAGGTTGAAGGTGAAGGCTGCAGCATTGGCCCGAACGCCGTTGATGTGGCTAAGGCTACTGCAGGCAAGACCATTGCATTATTTGCTTTGCCTGGCGCATTTACACCCACTTGCTCTGCTAAGCATGTACCTGGCTATGTTGAGCACTATGAGCAGTTCAAAGCTGCTGGTGTCGACGAAATTTGGTGTCTCAGTGTGAACGATGCTTTTGTGATGGGCGCTTGGGCGCGTGACCAACACACCGACGGCAAAGTCCGCATGTTGGGTGACGGCAGCGCCGATTTCGCGCAAGCCACCGGTTTGACACTCGACCTAACGGCGCGAGGTATGGGCTTACGCAGCAATCGTTATTCCATGCTCGTGAAAGACGGCAAAGTGGTGAGCTTGAACGTTGAAGGCCCAGGTAAATTTGAAGTGAGTGATGCCGCTACCTTGTTGGCTCAAGCCAAGGCGTAATCGTTTGAGTAATCAAAAAGCCGCGCAGCAGCGCGGCTTTTTTGTGGGCTGCACAATAAATTAACCAAAGCTCACCAACCGATAGACCACATACAGGCATCCCACAAAAATGCTGAGAGCAAAAAGGCGCGAGGTCCATGTGTCGCGCGAAGGATGAATTTCAGTCGCTAACACTTTGTCGCCGGTCAGCATCGGCGTGATCAAGTCTTCCCTTTTGAGTTTTTTGTAAAAAAGCACGGTCCCTACGTGCAAGATCACCAAAAGGATGACGAGAACCTTGCCGATATCACTGTGGTATTCGGTCGCAAGAGAGACCCAGTCCGACGACACAACGGCAGCCCATGGCCCTGAGTTAGAAATTTCATCGTCACTCATGAAGCCGCTCAGCACTTGGATGAGTAAAGCAACCAGCATGGCTACCACCGACAGCGCGCCAAGTGGGTTGTGACCAGTACTGTGTGGAACTTGTTTTAAGCGCAAAGCATTCACATAAGCCAAGAGCTTTGGCAAGCTGGGCACAAAATTTAAAAACCTAGACCAATGGCCGCCTACAAACCCCCATACAAAGCGAAATAAGACCAGCGTCAGCGCGGCATAGCCTAGTTTGAAGTGCAGCTGCATCGCGTCACCGCCTACCTCACCGCTGACCACCAAGCCCAAGACACATACGGCTAACAAAATATGAAAAACCCGTGTGGGTAAATCCCAAACGCGAACGCGGTAAAGGGAGGCGGTGTTGGGCATACATAGACCAATCGAAGAAGCAAAAGACAAGCTGGCTGAATGTTCGTAAACTGCAAGCCGCGAAAAGCGTATTCTCAACCTTAAAGGACACTGCCATGAAAAAAACAATTCTGACCTTATTGGCCATCAGCGCCGCATGCATCAGTTTCTCTGCCGCCGCACAGTTTGCAAAACCAGAAGATGCTGTGAAATACCGAAAGGCCGCACTGACGGTGACAGCCGCCCATTTCAGTCGCTTGGGTGCCATGGCGCAAGGTAAGGTACCGTTCGACGCAAAATCCGCAGCAGAAAACGCTGAGATCGTTGCCAGCATGTCGAAGTTGCCTTGGGCTGCTTTCGGTGATGGCACCGACGTGGGTGAAACCAAAGCAAAGCCTGAAATCTGGAAACAAACGGCCAAGTTCAAAGAAGCCGCAGAAAAGTTTCAAGCTGAATCTACGAAATTAGCCGCCGCTGCTAAAACTGGCAAAGAAGATGCATTTAAAACAGCCTTCTCTGCAACAGCCGGCACATGCAAAGCCTGTCACGATGACTTCAGAGCGAAATAAACCAAGCAATTAATAGTCAGTAGGTCCCAGAGATCTATGCTGATTTGAGCGGGGCTTGGACTAGACGTCATGCCCCGTTTGCTTGATTGGATAATGCGAGTATGAAACGGTATGTGATGCGTTCAATCATTTGGTTCATTCTGGCGCTGACGCTAGTCGCTTGTTCGCCTGCCTTGAATTGGCGACAAGTCAGTGTGGACGCATCCGACGTCATGGTGTTGATGCCTTGCAAGCCCGACCAAGCCACGCGAACTGTTGCTCTGCGAGTTGTCAATCACGATGTAGAAACTAGCTTGTCCTTGTATGGATGTGAAGCAAGCCAAATGCAATTCACCTTTGGGCATATGAACGCGCAGCAAGGTTTGAGTGCAGAAGAGTCCATACGAGCCTGGCGTTTGGCGGGCTTGGCAGCAGCCAATGCCAAGCCTGGCGACGCCACATCACAAAACTGGGCGATCAAAGGGGTGAGTGATCATGGATTGTCTGCACGCACGCACGTTCTGACGGATGCGCACCAAGTGCAGTGGGTTTGGTTTGCCTATGGCAACAAAATTTACCAAGCTGCGGTGTATGGCAAAACCAAAGACAAAGGTTTGCCAGAGGCTGCAGAAACATATTTTTCAGGAATCAAGTTGCCATGAACCACGATGTGTTGTCGCGCCGAGCGGCGGTGTGGGTGTTTGTTGCTTTTGCATCGGCCTACTTTCTGTCTGCTTTGCTGCGGGCGATCACGGCGACGCTGTCTCCGACCTTGACCCTCGAGTTTGGTTTGCAAGCGCGTGACCTTGGGCTTTTAGCTGGAGGTTATTTTTTTGGTTTCGCACTCACGCAATTGCCGATGGGCCACTGGCTAGATCAACATGGCCCCAAAAAAGTCGTGCTGAGTTTTTTAGGTGTGGCTGTCTTGGGGTGTTTGGCGTTCTCGTGGGCAACTGACTTTGGCGGGCTATTGTTGGCGCGCGTGCTCATTGGTGTGGGCGTGAGTGCTTGTTTGATGGCGCCTCTCACGGGTTATCGCCGCTGGTTGGTGATGGAGAAACAGCAGCGGGCTAATTCATGGATGTTGATGACAGGTGCATTCGGCATGTTGGCGTCTACCTTGCCCGTTCAGTGGTTGCTGCCGGTCATCGGTTGGCGCTGGATGTTTGTTGGACTGGCCTTGTTGATCGTTCTTTCCATGGGGCTGATGATGTGGCAAGTGCCCAAATGGCGTGTGGCAAAGCAGCCCGATTCACTCCCGACACAAGCTAAACCTGTGGGTATTTTGGCCAGCTACGCGCAAGTGTGGGCACACCCCTACTTTCGAAGCCTCACACCAATGGGCTTCTTCAACTACGGTGGCTTGATTGCCATGCAAACTCTGTGGGCTGGACCTTGGATGATCAAAGTGGCGGGTTATTCGTCGCTTGAGGCGGCGACGGGCTTGTTCTGGATCAACGTGTGTATGTTGGTCACATTTTGGCTCTGGGGTTTGGTCACGCCCATGTTGTACGCACGCGGCTTGAATGCCAACAAATTGATGACCTACGGTGTGCCGCTGAATTTTTGCGTGCAGATCTACATCGTGTTGGCAGGTTCGGATGCTGGGGCCCTGCATTGGGCGCTGTTTTGCATCAGTAGCTCATTCGTGTCGTTGGCACAACCTGCGGTCGGTATGGCGTTCCCTTCCGCGTTGGCGGGGCGTGCGTTGTCAGCCTACAACTTGGTGCTGTTCTTAGGTGTATTTGTGGTGCAGTGGGGCATGGGGCTGATGATTGACGGTTTCAAGGCCGCTGGCTGGCAAGAGCTGCAATCGTTTCAGTTGGCCATGGCCGTCTTTTTTGTCTGCTGTCTTGCGTCTTATGGCTATTTTTTAAAACACAAATCTGACAGCTGATAATCTGCGCAACGCACTTTTCCTTTCTATGAATAACCGCATCCTCATCATTGCCCATGCGCCGCTGGCCAGCGCCTTGCGTGACTGTGCCATGCATGTGTATTCCGAGTGTTCAGCGGATGTCATCGCTCTCGATGTCTTGCCACATGCGCAACCAGAAGACACCTTGGCTCAGGCCTTAGACGCGGCAGGTTCTGCTTTGGACAGCGGCTTGTTGGTGTTGACCGATATCTTTGGTGCAACGCCTGCCAATGTGGCGCAAAAGCTAGTGCTGGGCAGCAATGCCAAACTCATTGCGGGTGTGAATTTACCCATGCTCTTTAGATCGGTGTGTTATCGCCATGAGTCGCTTGATGCGCTGGTGGCGCGCGCCCTGACAGGCGGCACGCAAGGTGTGATGCAAGTTGCCATCACCGCTCCTCAAAATCAAAACCGTCGAATCCATGATCAAAACTACAACGACCATCAGCAATAAATTAGGCCTGCACGCACGTGCGTCTGCCAAGCTCACCAAGCTCGCCGGCAGCTTCCCATGTGAGGTGTGGATCAGCAAAGGCGATCGCCGTGTGAATGCCAAAAGCATCATGGGTGTCATGATGTTGGCGGCAGGCATTGGCAGCGACGTTGAACTTGAAACCGATGGCACACAAGAGCAAGAAGCCATGGATGGCTTGTTGGCCTTGATTGCCGATAAATTTGGTGAAGGCGAGTAACGCACGATGACGTTTTCAATCCACGGTCTTGCAGTCGCACGCGGCATTGCCATTGGGCGTGCTGTGTTGGTGGCGTCTAGTCGTGTGGATGTCGCGCATTACTTCATTGAGCAAGAGCAAGTGAGCTCGGAGCTCCAGCGTTTGACGCAAGCACGCGAGGCGGTGTCTGCCGAGCTGCAAAGCTTGCATGACAACCTGCCAAAAGATTCGCCGCCAGAGTTGTCCGCCATCTTGGAAGTGCACTTGATGTTGTTGCAAGACACCATGCTGGCCGATGGTGTGACGGGGTGGATCAAAGAGCGTTTGTACAACGCCGAGTGGGCGTTGACCTCGCAGCTGGATGTGGTGGCGCGTCAATTTGACGAAATGGATGACGCCTATTTGCGCGAGCGCAAAGGTGATTTAGAGCAAGTGGTCGAGCGCATGCTGCGCCACATGAAAGGCGTGACACATGTCATGCCGCACCCATCCACCAAACGCAGCAATCAGCCCCGCCAACAAGACCTGCAACTCGATGATGAGATGGATGTGCCCCTTGTGTTGGTGGCGCACGATTTGTCGCCCGCTGACATGTTGCAGTTCAAGCAGAGCGTGTTCACGGGCTTTGTCACGGATGTGGGTGGCAAGACATCACACACGGCCATCGTGGCTCGCAGCTTGGATATTCCTGCGGTGGTTGGTGCGCGCACGGCCAGTCAGTTGGTGCGTCAAGATGACTGGATCATCATCGACGGTGATGCCGGCGTGGTCATCGTCAATCCTTCGCCCATCATCTTGGCCGAGTACGGATTCAAGCAGCGTCAAGCCGACCTAGAGCGTGAACGTCTTTTGCGTTTGCGTCACACGCCCGCTGTCACACTTGATGGCCAGCGCGTGGACTTGTTGGCCAACATTGAGATGCCAGAAGATTCGCCCGCCGCATTGGATGTGGGTGCTGTCGGCGTGGGCTTGTTCCGCAGCGAGTTTTTGTTCATGGGTCGCGCAGGTGCGCTGCCCGATGAAGAAGAGCAATACCAAGCATACAAACGTGCGGTGGATGGCATGAAGGGTTTGCCCGTCACCATTCGCACGGTGGACATTGGCGCGGACAAACCTTTGGATCGCACCATCAAAGATGAAACGCACCTCAACCCAGCTTTGGGATTGCGTGCGATTCGTTGGAGCTTGGCTGACCCTGCCATGTTCTTGACGCAACTGCGTGCCATCTTGCGTGCAGCGGCGCACGGCCAAGTGCACTTACTCATTCCCATGCTGGCGCATGCGCGAGAGATCAAACAAACATTGGCGCTGCTCGACAAAGCGCGCAAGCAACTCGACGCACGGGGTGAGGTGTTTGGCCCTGTGAAAGTGGGCGCCATGATTGAAGTGCCTGCGGCGGCGCTGAGCGTGAAGATGTTCTTGCGCCATTTCGACTACTTGTCGATTGGCACCAACGACTTGATTCAATACACCTTGGCCATTGATCGCGCAGACGAGTTAGTGGCGCATTTGTATGACCCGCTGCATCCTGCCGTGTTGCGCTTGTTGGCCGATACGATTGCCGAAAGCCGTTCACAAGGTAAAGGCGTGAGTGTGTGCGGCGAAATGGCAGGCGACCCTGCCATGACACGCCTGCTGTTGGGCTTGGGGTTGCGCAGTTTCTCCATGCACCCGACGCAAATCTTGGCCGTCAAACAAGAAGTGATTCGCGCGGATGCCTCACGCTTAGAGGCGTGGGCGCAAGAGGTGTTGGCCAGCGATGAACCGGCCGAGTTGATGGGGCTTTAAGCCTTAGCAGCTTCAGAGGCTGCGTGGGCCTGCTGGTCTGCGTGATAGCTACTACGCACCATCGCGCCGATGGCTGCATGGCTGAAGCCCATCTCGTAAGCCTTCTGCTCAAACATCTTGAACGTGTCTGGGTGCACATAGCGGCGCACGGGGATGTGGCTGGTGCTGGGCGCTAAGTATTGGCCGATGGTGAGCATGTCGATGTTGTGGTCGCGCATGTCTTGCATCACCTGCAAAATCTCTTCGTCTGTTTCGCCCAAGCCAACCATCAAGCCACTCTTGGTGGGCACGTTGGGGAACAAGTCTTTGAATTTTTTGAGCAAGTTCAAGCTGAAGGCGTAGTCGCTGCCGGGGCGCGCTTCTTTGTAGAGGCGTGGCACGGTTTCCATGTTGTGGTTCATCACGTCTGGCGGTGCGGCTTTGAGGATTTCCAAAGCGCGGTCGTCACGGCCACGGAAGTCGGGCACCAAGATTTCAATTTGTGTTTGCGGTGACAGCTCGCGTGTGCGGCGAATGCAGTCCACAAAGTGTTGGCTGCCGCCGTCGCGCAAGTCATCGCGGTCCACGCTGGTGATGACGACGTATTTCAGTTTGAGGTCGGCGATGGTTTTGGCCAAGTTCTCTGGCTCGTTCACGTCGAGCGGGTCAGGGCGGCCGTGGCCCACATCGCAGAAGGGGCAGCGACGAGTGCACTTGTCGCCCATGATCATGAACGTTGCTGTGCCTTTGCCAAAGCATTCGCCGATGTTGGGGCAGCTGGCTTCTTCGCACACGGTCACCAATTTGTTGGCGCGCAGCACGTCTTTGATTTCATAAAAACGTGTGGAGGGCGAGCCTGCTTTGACGCGAATCCAATCGGGCTTTTTCAGTACTTCGCTTTGTTCCACTTTCACGGGAATACGTGAGAGTTTGGCGGCCGCTTTTTGCTTGGCTGATGCGTTGTAGTTTTCGACGGTTTGCGCTTCGCGCACGACATTGTTGTCAGGGGTGGACATAGCAATCAAGCCTGTGTTGGAGGCCCTGGGTTCAGGGCGCTAAATAGGTAACGAGCTTTTGGCTCAAAACATCAGCGACTTCTTGCCAGCTGACCGATACGCCGATTGTAGAAAGGTCGACGGTCTGCAAGCCTTGATAGCCGCAGGGGTTGATGCGTTGGTAGGGACTTAGATCCATGGCCACATTCAATGCCACGCCGTGGTACGTGCAATGTCGGCTCACCTTGATGCCCAGTGCTGCAATTTTTCCAAGACCTGCAAAGTCTGGGTCTTTGCTTGCGTCTTTCTGTGTGCGCTGTGCCAACATGGTGTGGCTGTGTGGATCGTCTAAGCGCACATAAATGCCAGGAGCGCCAGACACGCGGTGGCCCGTCACGCCGAAGTGGGCCAATGTGCGAATGACAGCCTCTTCGATGCGGTACACATATTCTTTGACGTAGTAGCCCGTGCGCTTGAGGTCAATCAACGGGTAAGCCACCACTTGGCCCGGGCCGTGAAATGTCACTTGACCACCGCGGTTGGTGGGCACCACAGGGATGTCGCCCGGTGCGAGCAAATGGTCTTCATGTCCGGCCAGGCCTTGCGTGAACACGGGTGGGTGCTCGCAAACCCACAGTTCGTCGGGTGTCTCGGGTGTGCGTGCTGCCGTAAAGTCCTGCATCGCCTGATAGGTGGGCAGGTACGGCACCAAGCCGAGTTGTTGGATCACAGCACCACTTTCACCAACGGGTGAGAGGTGAGGGTGCGGTACAACTCATCGAGTTGCTCACGGCTGGTCGCCGTTACGGTGATGGTGACGCCTAAATAATTACCCCCTTTGCTTTCACGCAACTCAACGGTGCTAGCGTCAAACGTGGGGTCAAATTGCTCTGCAATGTAAGTCACAGCATGAACGAAGCCGTCGACTTTGGTGCCCATCACTTTGATGGGAAATAGGCTTGGATACTCAATCAGCGAGTCTGTGCGAGGGTTTTCTTGGGGTGTGCTGGGACTTGTCATGAGCGAAATTATCCTCTTCTTGGTGCGATAGGCCTGAAAGCGTATGTGTTATCACGTACAATTAGTGGTTCTATATGGGCAAGCGGATGTAACCTGGGCGTAAACAAACATGACCAGAATACAAGCCGAAGATCAAGAAAACGTACAAGACACGTTTGAGCCGTTGACAGCTGAACAAGCTGCCGAGTTGCGCAAACAACAGCCCCTTCTGTCGGTATGGCGGGTGGTTGGAGTCCAGGCTGTGCTGGGGCTTCTGGTGGCGGTGCTTGTATGGTTTGTGTCGGGGCGGATGGCTGCGGTTTATTCGGCGGTTTATGGTGCCTTGGCGGTGATTGTCCCCGCGTCGTTATTTGCACGAGGCTTGACCAGTCGGATCGCTTCTGTGAATGTGAGTGCTGCGGTGTTTGGCTTCTTCCTATGGGAGATGGTCAAAATAGGCCTGACGGTGGCAATGCTTTTTGCGGCGCCGCGTTTGGTGAATGATTTGAGCTGGCCTGCCATGTTGGCAGGTCTGATCGTGACAATGAAGGTGTATTGGGTAGCGCTTGGCTTTCGCAAAGTGTTTTATCCAGTCGATCCAACTTAAAGAAGAGCGAACGAATGTCTGTTGAACATGGTCCGACCGCTGGTGAATACATCGTTCACCACCTGACGCATCTGCAAAACAAGCCGATGGCTGGTGTCATTGACTTCTCCGTTTACAACATTGACTCAATTTTTTGGTCTGTGTTGTTGGGTGTGGTTGCTAGCTTCTTCTTGTGGCGTGCCGCCCGTGGTGCTACTGCTCACGCACCTGGCCGCTTTCAGGCGGCTGTTGAAATCTTGGTTGAGATGGTGGATAGCCAAGCCAAGGGCATCATCCACAGTGCCGAGAGTCGCAAGTTGGTGGCTCCTTTGGCTTTAACGGTGTTTGTCTGGATCTTCTTGATGAACGCCATGGACTTGTTTCCTGTTGATTTGTTCCCCAAGATTTGGGAAATCATCTACGGCGCGAACGGTGGCGATGCGCACCATGCCTACATGCGTGTCGTGCCTTCGGCTGATTTGTCCACCACTTTAGGCTTGTCGACTTCTGTTTTGTTGGTCTGTGTGTTCTACAACATCAAGATCAAAGGTATCGGCGGCTGGGTGCATGAGTTGTTCTGCGCTCCCTTCGGTGCTCATCCTCTTTTGTGGCCCGTCAACTTCATCATGCAAATGATCGAGTTCGCGGCCAAGACCGTGTCGCATGGCATGCGACTGTTCGGTAACATGTACGCAGGCGAATTGGTGTTCATGTTGATCGCCTTGATGGGTGGCGCCGCTGCTGCCACATTACCAGGCATCTTGCTGCCCATCGGTCACATCATTGCTGGTTCAATCTGGGCCATCTTTCACATCATGATCATCACATTGCAAGCCTTCATCTTCATGATGTTGACGCTGGTGTATGTGGGTCAAGCGCATGATGCCCACTAAAGCGCACTCGTTTTCGGTTTTTTCTTAACTTTTCTCTCATCCATTCTTTAGGAGCAACAAAATGGAACACGTCCTCGGTTATGTAGCACTCGCAGCTGGCCTCATCATTGGTTTGGGCGCTATCGGTGCTTGTATCGGTATCGGCATCATGGGTAGCAAATACCTCGAAGCAGCTGCTCGTCAGCCTGAATTGATGAACGAATTGCAGACCAAAATGTTCTTGTTGGCTGGTCTGATCGACGCTGCTTTCTTGATCGGCGTTGGTATCGCCATGATGTTCGCTTTCGCGAACCCCTTCGTCCTGAAGTAATCTAGCAACTACCAAAAGAAAGGTGTTGCCGTGAGTATCAACGCAACCCTGTTCGTCCAGATGATCGTATTTGCGGTCTTGGTGTGGTTCACGATGAAATTCGTGTGGCCACCCATCGCAATCGCCCTCGACGAACGTTCAGAAAAAATTGCCCATGGTTTGGCTGCTGCCGAACATGCCAAGATTGAACTGTCCAACGCGCACAAAGAAGTGGAATTGAAGCTGGCTGAAACCCGCAACGAATCTACCGCTTTGTTGGCTGATGCAGAGCGTCGTGCCCAACACTTGATCGATGAAGCCAAGGCTCACGCCTCGGATGAAGCGAAAAAGATTGTGGCTGCTGCTCACGCTGAAGCAGCGCAAGAAGTCGTGAAAGCCCGTGAGCACCTGCGCGAGCAAGTGGCTGCATTGGCTGTCAAAGGCGCCGAGCAGATTCTCCGCAAGGAAGTCAATGCCAGCGTTCACGCCGACTTGTTGGGTCGTCTAAAGACTGAGCTGTAAGAGGACAACATGGCCGAACTCGCCACCATTGCCCGCCCTTACGCAGAAGCTTTGTTCAAGGCTTCGGCCGCAGACCTGAGCGGTACCACTGCATGGCTCGATGAGCTTGCAGCGATCGCTGGGAACGCCCAATTGCTGCAATTTGCAGAAGGCCCCAAAGTCACTTCAAACCAAGTGTTTGACTTGATCGTTGGTGTTGCCAAATCCAAATTGCCAACTGCTGCGCAAAACTTTTTGCGCGCCGTGATTGACAACGGTCGCTTGAGCGCATTGCCTGAAGTGGCAACGCAATTCCGTGCCCATGTCAACGCGCAAAGCGGTACGGCAGACGCTGTTGTGTACAGCGCTTTCGACATCGACGCAGCAGCTTTGGCTGACGTGAAGACTGCTCTCGAAAAGCGTTTTGGCCGCAAACTCAACGTCTCTGTGGCCTTGCAGCCTGAGCTGATTGGCGGTATTCGCGTGGTGGTGGGCGACGAAGTGTTGGACACTTCTGTCAAAGCCCGTTTAGATCAAATGAAAGTTGCGCTGACGGCTTAATGCCTGTTAGCCCTAACAAGAAAGAAGGAAAGAGTCATGCAACTCAATCCAGCAGAAATCTCTGAGCTGATTAAGAGCCGTATCGAAGGTTTGGGCACTGATGCCAACGTTCGTAATCAAGGCACCGTTTTGTCGGTGACTGACGGTATCGTTCGCGTGCACGGTCTGTCAGACGCGATGCAAGGCGAAATGTTGGAATTCCCCAACAATACATTCGGTCTGGCCCTGAACCTCGAGCGCGACTCGGTCGGCGCCGTGATCTTGGGTGAGTACGAGCACATCTCTGAAGGTGACGTTGTCAAATGTACAGGTCGCATTTTGGAAGTGCCAGTCGGCCCTGAACTCATTGGCCGCGTGGTGAACGCTTTGGGTCAGCCTATCGACGGCAAAGGCCCAATCAACGCCAAGATGACCGACGTGATCGAAAAGGTTGCACCTGGCGTTATCGCTCGCGAATCTGTGAGCCAACCGATGCAAACCGGTCTCAAGTCTGTTGACTCCATGGTGCCAGTTGGCCGTGGTCAACGTGAATTGATCATTGGTGACCGCCAAACTGGTAAGACGGCTGTCGCGATCGACGCCATCATCAACCAAAAGGGTCAAAACATGACCTGCGTTTACGTCGCGATTGGCCAAAAAGCCTCGTCGATCAAAAACGTGGTTCGCGCTTTGGAGCAAGCTGGCGCGATGGAGTACACCATCGTTGTGGCCGCTTCTGCTTCTGAATCTGCAGCGATGCAATACGTGTCAGCCTACTCAGGTTGCACGATGGGCGAATACTTCCGCGACCGTGGCGAAGACGCCTTGATCGTGTATGACGATTTGTCTAAGCAAGCTGTGGCTTACCGTCAAGTGTCTTTGCTGTTGCGTCGCCCACCAGGCCGCGAAGCTTACCCTGGCGACGTGTTCTATCTCCACAGCCGTTTGCTCGAGCGCGCTGCCCGCGTGAATGCCGACTACGTCGAAGCCTTCACCAAAGGCGCTGTCAAAGGCAAAACTGGTTCATTGACTGCATTGCCAATCATTGAAACCCAAGCCGGTGACGTGTCTGCTTTCGTGCCAACCAACGTGATTTCGATCACTGACGGTCAAATCTTCTTGGAAACCTCGTTGTTCAACGCTGGTATCCGTCCTGCGATTAATGCTGGTATTTCAGTGTCTCGCGTGGGTGGTGCAGCGCAAACGAAATTGATCAAGAACTTGTCCGGTGGTATCCGTACCGACTTGGCTCAGTACCGTGAATTGGCAGCGTTTGCCCAGTTCGCTTCTGACCTCGACGAAGCCACACGTAAACAGCTCGACCGCGGTGCTCGCGTGACTGAATTGCTCAAGCAAGCTCAGTACAGCCCACAGTCCATCAGCATCATGGGTGCAACCCTGTTTGCTGTGAACAAAGGCTACATGGACGACATCGAAGTCAAGCAAGTCCTGCACTTTGAATACGAAATGCATGCTTACCTCAAAGACAAGCACGCTAAGTTGTTGGCCAAACTTGAAGCCGACAAAGCCATGGACAAAGAGGCTGAAGCCGAAATGACCGAAGCTTTGAACGCGTTCAAGAAAACCTTCGCTTAATTCCTACCTGACACAAGGAGCCTCAAATGGCAGCAGGTAAGGAAATTCGCGGCAAGATCAAATCGGTGGAAAACACCAAGAAGATCACCAAAGCCATGGAAATGGTCGCCGCGTCTAAGATGCGTAAGGCGCAAGAGCGCATGCGTGCGGCTCGCCCTTACAGCGAGAAGATTCGTCACGTCGCGGCTAACCTCGGCAAGGCCAACCCTGAGTACGTTCACCCCTTCATGGAAGTGAACCACGCTAAGGACGTGGGCTTTATCGTGGTGACCACAGACAAAGGCTTGTGCGGCGGTCTCAACACCAACGTGTTGCGTATGTTGTCGAACAAGCTGAAAGATTTGCAAACCGAAGGTCACAAAGCGCAAGCCGTGGCCATCGGTAATAAGGGTCTGGGCTTTTTGGGTCGTTCGGGTGTCAAAGTTGTGTCGCACGCGACGCAGCTGGGTGACACCCCTCACCTCGACAAACTCATTGGCCCCGTCAAGGTGTTGTTGGATGCGTATGTCAACGGCGAGATCAATTCGGTCCAGCTGTGCTACACACGTTTCATCAACACCATGAAGCAAGAGTCTGTGGTTGAGCAACTTCTGCCCTTGTCGGCCGAAGTGCTGAAAACGCACGAAGTGCACAGCACTTGGGACTACATCTACGAACCTGACGCACAAACCGTCATCGACGAATTGTTGCTACGCTACGTAGAAGCTATGGTGTATCAAGCCGTGGCTGAAAGTATGGCGTCCGAGCAATCGGCCCGTATGGTTGCGATGAAGTCTGCGACCGACAACGCTGGGAACGTGATCAACGAACTCAAACTGGTTTACAACAAGACGCGTCAAGCGGCGATTACGAAAGAACTTTCGGAAATCGTTGCAGGTGCGGCTGCTGTCTGATTTTAATTTTTGGAGCAAAAAATGGCTCAAGCCCAAGGCAAGATTGTTCAATGTATTGGCGCGGTGGTGGACGTCGAGTTCCCACGCGACCAAATGCCCAAGGTCTACGACGCGCTCAAGCTCGAAGGCACAGCACTGACTCTGGAAGTTCAGCAACAGCTCGGTGACGGCATCGTCCGTACCATCGCGTTGGGAACTTCAGACGGTCTGCGCCGTGGTTTGATGGTGACTAACACTGGCGCCGGTATTACCGTGCCAGTGGGTAAAGCCACTCTCGGCCGCATCATGGACGTGTTGGGTAACCCCATCGACGAACGTGGTCCTGTTGACCAAACACAAACCGCCACTATTCACCGCAAGGCTCCTGCCTATGACGAACTCAGCCCTTCGCAAGAATTGCTCGAGACCGGCATCAAGGTGATCGACTTGGTCTGTCCTTTCGCCAAGGGCGGTAAGGTCGGCTTGTTCGGTGGCGCGGGTGTGGGTAAAACCGTGAACATGATGGAACTCATCAACAACATCGCTAAAGCGCACAGCGGCTTGTCCGTGTTCGCTGGTGTGGGTGAGCGTACCCGTGAAGGTAACGACTTCTATCACGAGATGGCCGACTCAGGCGTGGTGAACTTGAAAGACTTGAACGAGTCCAAAGTTGCCATGGTTTACGGTCAGATGAACGAGCCTCCAGGCAACCGTTTGCGCGTTGCGTTGACAGGTTTGACCATCGCGGAATCATTCCGTGACGAAGGCAAAGATGTGTTGTTCTTCGTAGACAACATCTATCGCTACACATTAGCCGGTACAGAAGTGTCCGCCTTGTTGGGTCGTATGCCTTCTGCTGTGGGTTACCAACCTACATTGGCCGAAGAAATGGGCCGTTTGCAAGAGCGTATTACCTCTACCAAAGTGGGTTCTATCACTTCCATCCAAGCCGTTTACGTGCCTGCCGATGACTTGACCGACCCATCTCCAGCAACAACGTTTGCTCACTTGGACTCCACCGTTGTGTTGTCTCGTGACATCGCTTCGCTCGGTATCTACCCAGCTGTGGATCCATTGGACTCCACCAGCCGTCAATTGGACCCATTGGTTGTGGGCGAAGAGCACTACTCAACAGCGCGCGCTGTGCAGGGCACTTTGCAACGTTACAAAGAGTTGCGTGACATCATCGCGATTTTGGGTATGGACGAATTGGCTCCGGACGACAAGCTGGCTGTGGCCCGCGCTCGTAAGATCCAACGTTTCCTGTCTCAGCCTTTCCACGTTGCTGAAGTGTTCACTGGTTCGCCCGGTAAATACGTGACCTTGGCCGAAACCATCCGTGGTTTCAAGATGATTGTGAACGGCGAGTGCGACCACTTGCCAGAGCAAGCCTTCTACATGGTCGGTACCATCGACGAAGCGTTCGAAAAAGCTAAAAAGATCTGAGAGATCCTATGAGTACCATCCACGTAGATGTCGTCAGCGCAGAAGAGTTGATCTTCTCCGGCGAAGCCACTTTTGTGGCTTTGCCAGGCGAGGCGGGCGAGCTCGGTATTTATCCGCGCCACACGCCGCTGATTTCACGCATCCGTCCCGGTTCGGTGCGCATTCACACAGCTGATGGTGGTGAAGAGTTTGTTTTCGTAGCAGGTGGCATTCTTGAAGTGCAACCTGACTGCGTCACCGTCATGTCTGACACCGCTGTGCGCGGCAAAGATATGGACGAAGAAAAAGCAAACGCAGCCAAACTCGCAGCTGAAGAAGCCGTTAAGAACGCAAAATCAGATGTTGATATGGCCCGTGCTCGCTCAGAGCTGACCATCCTGGCTGCTGAATTGTCGGCCTTGCGCCGCTACCGCGCTCACAAGTAATTGCTGTGCGCGTCAGCGTCCAAAAGCCCCTGCCGCACGGTCGGGGCTTTTTTATTGCCTGTTCTAAAAACATGGACAATTTGAACCATGCCTAAAGCCAAACTCCGAGCTGCCACTGTGGGTGGCACAGCAGACGCCATCGAAAACCAGTTTTATGAAGCCTTGCAAACAGGTGACATAGAAAAGCTCATGGGCTGTTGGGCTGACGAAGACGACATCGTGTGCGTCCACCCAGGCGGGCCACGCTTGATTGGCAGCGCTAGCATCCGTGCCGCGTTTGAAGCCATGTTTGCCAACGGCACCATTGCAGCACGACCTGAGCATATTTGCAAAGTTGAGTCGCTCACCAGTGCCATGCACAACGTGATTGAGCGCGTGGCCTTGCTCACCACAGATGGCACACAAGAGGCCGTTGTGGTCGCGACCAACGTGTATCAGCGAACGGCACAGGGATGGCGCATGGTGGCGCATCACGCCAGCCCAGGCACTGCGCCCACACACGCAGAAGCACACGAAGCGCCACAGGTCTTACATTGATTTGGGATTACCACGCGCCTTGGTGGCTGCCTGGCGGAAACCTACAAACGATTTATTCCGCCAAGTTTGCGCGTCGTTACACAGGCGCAAAACCGTGCTGGGCGCGTGAACGATGGGACACGCCAGACGGCGACTTTGTTGATGTGGACTGGCGCAGCGATGACGCTGTGCTGGCAGAACATGCCCCACTGCTGGTGCTTTTTCACGGTCTAGAAGGTTCATCGAGCAGCCACTATGCCCAGGCTTTCGCGCAAGAAGCGCAGGCGCGAGGATGGCACATGGCCGTTCCGCACTTCAGGGGATGCAGTGGTGAAATCAATTGGACGCCGCGTGCCTACCACTCCGGTGATTTTGAAGAAATAGGCTGGATGCTTCAGCGCTTTCACCAACACCACCGAGGTCCGATTTTTGCGGTTGGTATTTCTCTGGGCGGCAATGCGCTCATGCGCTGGGCGGGGGAAATGGGCCACACGGCAACGCAGGTTGTGAATGGCATAGCGTCCGTGTGCTCACCCATCGACTTATGTGCAAGCGGTCATGCCATTGACACTGGATTTAACAAAGCTGTTTATGCGCGCATGTTTCTAGCCACCATGAAGCCGCGTGCCATGCAAAAACTAGAACAATTCCCTGGCCTGTTTGATCCGCAAATGTTAATGGCGGCAAACACCCTTTACGCATTTGACGATGTGTTCACGGCGCCGCTGCACGGGTTCAGAGGCACTGATGACTATTGGGACCGAGCCAGTGCCAAACCTGGGCTGACACGGGTTCGAGTTCCTGCGTTGGTGCTGAATGCTCGCAACGACCCCTTCATTCCAGCCAGTTGCTTGCCCACCCAGGGTCACGTCAGCGATCAAGTCACCCTTTGGCAGCCAGAGGCTGGGGGGCATGTCGGCTTTGCTTCAGGTAAATTCCCCGGTGATTTGAAAGAAATGCCTTGGGCCGTGACGGAATGGATGACACAGCATGGATGACCTCGTTCAACAAGCCATGGCCAAATGGCCCAATGTTCCAGACTGCTACGGTTGGTTGGGGCTAGATGCACGCGGCGACTGGTACATGCGCGATGACCAAACGCAAGCTTTAGGCACCTTTACCCAAAGCAAAGGTTCGCGCCTGCAACATGAAAAGCTCATCGCATTCATTGCCCGAAACTACGCTAGCGATAAGCAAGGGCATTGGTATTTTCAAAACGGCCCACAGCGCGTGTATGTAGAACTAGAGGCCACGCCTTGGGTCTGGCGTCTACAGCCAGACGGTACGATTCATGCGCACACGGGCATGCCTGTGCGGATGCAGCGCTGCATCATGGACGAACATGGACGTGTGTACCTTGACACCGAGCAAGGCTTTGGCTTGCTGCACACCCAAGACGTGGTGCAAGCTGCCGACTTAGTCGAGGCTGGCTTATGGGTGCCTCAGGCAGTGCCGGCTCGTGAACTGCCCAAACGCTTTGGCTATGTACGCAGTCCACAGCAAAGTGCGGTAGCCCAAGTTAAGACGTAAAAAAACCGGCTTACTTGAGCCGGTTTTTTACAAGAAGCGAAAGCTTATTTGCCTTCGGGCTTCTTAGGTTCTGTGAACTTCGCACCAGCTGCATTGGCCATGTAAACCACGCCACGGCCAATTTCGAAATCTTCAAAATCACCGCCGCCTTGAGGGCCCATAGCGCCCTTGCCCTTGAGCGCAGAAGTCAACAAGGCGTCATAGCCTTTGCCGATGCGAGCACCCCATGCACCAGCGTCGCCAAACTTAGGTGCACCTGCTGCGCCCGTAGCGTGGCAAGCCGAGCACTGGGCTTTGAACACGTCCTCACCACTGCGCGCTGCGCGGTTGGCATCTTTGATCTCAACTGCGCCCACTTTTTGAATACGAGCTGCAACTGCCTCTGGCTCGTTGGAAGAGCCAGCTTGTGGCTTGTTGCCAGAAGTCACATAGGCCACCAAGCCAATGATGATGAACACAGGCAGCACAAAAGAATACAAGACAGCCAACAAAAGCTGCTTAGGAGTTTTGATAGGACCTGTGTGGTCTTCTTCGTGGTGTTGGTTGCTCATTTTTAAATCCTGTAAGAGGGGCTCTAGAATTGACAGAGATTATAGCGGGGCGCCTACAATGCCAAGTCACAAAAGCGCGGCTGTAGCTCAGTGGATAGAGTATTGGCCTCCGAAGCCAAGGGTCGTGGGTTCGATCCCCGCCAGCCGCACCAGCTTTTACTCAGACGAAGCCTGTTTCAACGCCAACGCTCGGTCATACAAAGCGTTTTTGGCTTCACCGCTGATTTCTGCCGCTACTTTCACGGCTGTTTTCAGGGGGAGCTCTTCCATCAAGATTTTCAGAAGCCGGTCGTTGTCCGAGCCCGCTGAGCGTTCTTGCGCTTGGGCATGCACTACCAAAGCAAATTCGCCACGCGTGCGTTGTGGGTTGCCTTGCAGCCATGCCGCTAAATCTTGTGCTGCCACAGTGGCAATCTCTTCAAACTGCTTGGTCAGCTCTCGACCCACAGTCACTGGGCGATCGCCCAAAACCGCCAGTGCAGTGGCCAATGCTTCGATGCGATGCGGCGCTTCTAGCAGCACTTGCGTGCGAGGCTCTTCGGCCAGCACCTCAACGGCATGCCCGCGCTCGGTGGCTTTGGATGGCAAGAAGCCCACAAACACAAAACCAGACGAGTCATGTGCAGGCGTGCCGCAAGCGCTCAGTAAGGCGGTCACGCTGCTGGCGCCGGGCAATGGCATCACACGCAAGCCCGCACTTTGCACCTGCCAAGCCAAGCGCGCACCGGGGTCGCTCACAGCTGGGGTGCCCGCATCGCTCACGTAGGCCACGCGCTGCCCAGCCTGCAAACGCCGAATCACTTCTTCAGCGGCTTCGGCTTCGTTGTGCTGATGTACGGCCAGCCAATGCGAGGACGATTTGTCGATGCCGTAGGCGCGCAGCAAAGTTTGTGAGTGGCGCGTGTCCTCACAAGCCAACGTGTCGCAAAGACTCAGCACATGCAACGCACGCAAGCTGATGTCGGCCAAATTACCAATGGGCGTGGCCACCACATACAGCGTGCATGTGGGGTGGTTTTGGGCGGCTGCGGCAGCGTGTGCGGCCGTCAAGGCGGAATCGAAGTTGACGTTCATCAAGGAGGTGCTGTGAACAAACCCAATGGCCAAGCGCAAGAACAAAAGCCCCTGCAACCAACCACCAAGCAAAAAGGAGATGCAGCCGAAGACCGCGCGTTGCAGCATTTACAAACCCAAGGGCTGCAACTGATGCAACGCAATTATCGAACGCCCGGGCGGGGTGGTGGCGAAATAGATTTGGTCATGCGGGAGAGCGATGGCACCTTGGTCTTTGTCGAGGTACGAAAACGCGGCAACGCCCAACATGGCGGGGCTTTGGCCAGCATCACCTTTGTCAAACAGCGGCGCATTGTGTTTGCTGCGCGTCACTATCTGTTGAAACTGCGACAGACACCCCCATGTCGGTTTGATGTGATCGCCGTCGAGGGCGACGACTTGCAGTGGTTCAAAGCTGCTTTTGACGCTTAAAGGTATCATTGCCCTCATGCTTGAGCAACGTATCGAACAACACTTCATCGACTCTGCCGACCTGAAATATCAGGCCGCGCAAGTCTTGTCTAAACCCATTGCAGCAGCAGTGTCCGCCGTATTAGCCAGTGTCACCAGTGGTGGCAAAGTGCTGGCATGTGGCAATGGTGGCTCAGCCGCCGATGCGCAGCATTTTGCGGCCGAGTTTGTGGGCCGTTTTGAGCGCGAGCGCCCAGAACTGGGCGCGATTGCGCTGACCACCGACAGCTCCATCATCACGGCGATTGCCAACGATTACAGCTACGAACAAATCTTTTCTAAACAAGTGCGCGCCCTCGGTCAGTCGGGCGACGTGTTGTTGGCCATCACCACCAGCGGCAGCTCGCCCAACGTGTTGGCAGCCATTCAAGCTGCGCATGAGCGCGATATGACCGTGGTGGCACTCACCGGCAAAGGCGGCGGCAAGATGAGCCAAGCCTTGCGCGAAACCGATGTGCACATTTGTGTGCCCCATGACCGCACCGCCCGTATTCAAGAAGTGCACTTGCTGGCCATCCATTGCATTTGCGATGGTGTGGACGCGCAATTGCTTGGTGACACAGAAGGTAAAGAATGAAAATTTTGAACAAATCCACAGCTTCGTTGCTGTCTACATTGGTGATGTGTCTGGGGCTCGCTTCTTGTGCTGCACCTTTGATGTTTGGTGGCGTCATTGGTGGTGCCATGGTGGCAAGCGACCGTCGTACCACCGGTATTCAAGTAGAAGACGAGACCATCGAGCAACGCAGCTCTACAGCGATTCGTGAAAACTTTGGCAGCAAAGAGCACATCAACATCACCAGTTACAACCGTCAAGTGCTGATCACCGGCGAAGTGACCACAGACACGGTGCGCCGCCAAGTGGAATCCTTGATTGGCCGCGTGGAGAACGTCCGTTCGGTTGTGAATGAGTTGGTTGTAGGTCCTGCCTCCAGCACGAGTGACCGCGCCAGCGACGCTGTGCTGGTGGCGAAGGTCAAGGCCTCCATGGTGGACACCGAAGACGTGTTTGCCAACGTCTACAAAGTGGTGGGCGAGCGCGGCACTATCTATTTGATGGGCCGTGTGACCCAGCGCGAAGCCAAGCGTGCGACTGATGTGGTGCGTGGCGTCAGTGGCGTGAAACGTGTGGTGCGCGTGTTTGAGTACATCACAGAAGACGAATTGCGCGCCATGCAACCCAAGCGCAGTGACTCGCAGTCTGTGGATCTGAACGCACCGAGATCCAACGCTTCGCAGCAACCGGTTGTGACGCCAATCAAGTAATTGCGCACAGCAAATTAAAAAGCCCCGCATGCGGGGCTTTTTTGTGGGCGCTCGGGTTTAGCGCAAACGCTTGATCAAGCTGGATGTGTCCCAACGGTTACCACCCATTTTTTGCACGTCGCCGTAGAACTGGTCGACCATCTGCGTCACTGGCAACACAGCGCCGTTGCGCTTGGCTTCGTCAAACACCAGCCCCAAATCTTTGCGCATCCAATCCACGGCAAAGCCGAAATCAAATTTGTCGGCCACCATGGTCTTGCCACGGTTGTCCAGTTGCCAGCTTTGCGCCGCGCCTTTGCCAATCACGTCGAGCACGAGGTTCATGTCGAGGCCGGCTTTTTGGCCAAAGGCAATCGCTTCGCTCAAGCCTTGCACTAAACCTGCGATACAGATTTGGTTCACCATCTTGGTCAGTTGGCCCGCGCCCGGCTCGCCCATCAGGGTGAACGCACGAGAGAAGGCCATGGCCACAGGCTTGACCTTTTCAAACACAGGCGCATCGCCACCACACATGACGGTCAGCAAACCGTTTTGCGCACCGCCTTGGCCGCCGGACACAGGTGCATCGATGAAGTGAATGCCTAGATTCTTGGCGGCGATGTAAATCTCGCGTGCCACGTCAGCAGAGGCTGTGGTGTGGTCCACCAATACGGCGCCCGGCTCCATACCCGCCAACATGCCGTCAGCGCCAAACACCACCGAGCGCAAATCGTCGTCATTGCCCACGCAGCAAAACACGATGCTGGCGCCTTTGGCGGCTTCGCGTGGGGTCAGTGCGCTCTTAGGTGCTTTGCTGGCTGCAAATTCATTGACCCAAGCCTCGGCCTTGGCGGGCGAGCGGTTGTACACCGTGACCGCGTGACCTGCTGTGGCCAAGTGGCCAGCCATGGGGTAGCCCATCACACCCATGCCGATGAAGGCAACGTGAGCAGAGGGGGCGGATTCGTAAGTTTTGGCGTTGATGCTAGACATGGTTATTCCAGAAAAGGGTTGAACTGCGCTGAATCATAGGGGCTAGGCGCGGCTCGGTGTGTCACGCAGGGAACCGCTGGGAGGGCCTAAGCAATTCGACCTTGGCGGCGTGCGTCTTGTATGGCTTGCGCCATGGTTTGCATGCCTTGCGCGGCACCTGTTTGCAACACGCTTTGCATTTGCGCAGTTTTGCCCTCGCGAATGAGATGGCGAATCGCGGGCGTGGCGACCATCGTTTCAAATATCGCAACGCGGCCATCGCCGCTTGGCGTGGGGCATAGCGTTTGCGACACTACCCCAACCAGGGCATCGCTGAGTTGGGTGCGTACCAATGCTTTCTCGTGGGCGTCAAACACATCCACCATGCGCTCGACCGTTGCGCAAGCGCTGCGCGTGTGCAGGCTGGCCAACACCAAGTGCCCGGTTTCGGCGGCGGTGAGGGCGAGGCGAATGGTTTCTAGGTCGCGCAGCTCGCCCACCAAAATTACATCGGGGTCTTCGCGCAAGGCTGCGCGCAATGCGTGCGCAAAGCTTTGGCTGTGTGTGCCCATTTCGCGCTGGGTAATCAGGCATTGGTCGCTGGTGTGTACAAACTCGATCGGATCTTCTAGTGTCACGATGTGTTGTTGGGTGTGCGTGTTCAGGTGTTGCACCATGGCCGCCAAGGTGGTGGATTTGCCAGAGCCAGTTGGCCCTGTCACCAGTAGCAAGCCCACGCGTGTGAGTAGCTCAGGAATGGCGGGCGGTACGTGCAGCGCAGCAAATGTAGGTGTGCTGCTGGGGATGTGCCGCATCACCGCGCCGCAGCCGTGCTGCTGCATGAAGGCGTTGGCTCGAAAACGTCCCAGCTCTGGCACGGCAAACGCAAAATCTACCTCATGGCCTTGGTTGAATTGCGCGTGTTGGGCTTCGTCCATCAACGGTGCCAGCATCATGCGCAGCGCATCGTGGGTTAGCGCATGGGGTGTTGGCGTAGCCGCATCGAGTGTGACCAACACACCGTGCTGACGCACCATCGGAGCACGCCCCGCAGACAAGTGCAAATCAGAGGCTTGCAGCGCCACCGCTTGGGCGAGGAGTTGGTTCAAAGTCAGAGCTATGTGAGGCATGCCGCTCTCCTTGTTAAAGTTGCACCCAAGATGAATACGCCAGACCACGTGCTACACGACAAACTCCAAGCGGTGCAAGCCCGCATTGCAGCGGCCTGTGTCGCGAGCAACCGTCCTGCGAATGCGGTGCAACTATTGGCAGTTTCCAAAACATTCAGCGCTGACGATGTGCGCCAAGTGGCGGCCTGTGGTCAGCGCGATTTTGGGGAAAACTACATCCAAGAAGGGGTAGACAAAATCACCGCTTTGCAAGGTGTCGCACCCCCTTTGGTGTGGCACTGCATTGGCCCCATTCAAAGCAACAAAACCAAACTGGTGGCTGAACACTTTGACTGGGCGCACACGGTAGACCGCTTCAAAATTGCGCAGCGTTTGAGAGACCAACGCCCCCCACATTTACCTCCGCTCAACGTGTGCCTGCAAGTCAACATCGACGGTGGCGAAACCAAATCAGGCATCGCCCCCGCCGACGTGCTGGCGCTGGCCGCCGAAGTGGCCAAGCTGCCCCGCTTGGAGTTGCGTGGCCTTATGACCATTCCAGACCCCGTGGAAGGCTTTGATGCGCAAGTAGCTGTGCACGCCAAAGCACGCGCCTTGTTTGACGAGGTGAAAGCCGCTTTGAACCTGCCCCAGTTCGACACCTTGTCGATGGGCATGACGGGCGACCTAGAAGCTGCCGTGCAGGCGGGCAGCACGATGGTGCGGGTGGGGACGGCGATATTTGGTGGGCGAACTTACGCTTGAGGCTTCTAAACAAGGAGGGCGCATGACAGTTTCAGAAACATGCCTTAAGGGGGCTTATGTAGCGTTAGAACCCTTGATGCATTCTCATGTCGATGCGCTCCAAAGCGCGGTGCGAGATGGTGAGCTTTGGCAACTTTGGTATGCCTCGGTCCCGTCGCCCGATGAAATGGCGAGATACGTTGACACGGCAATTAAGACCTCGATCAATGGCGACATGCCCTTTGCGGTGCGAAACCTAAAGACTCAGCAGATCGTTGGTACAACGCGTTTTTACAATGTAGAACCAGCGCACAAGCGTGGACTGATTGGCTACACCTGGTATGCCAAATCCGAGCAAGGCACGGCGATCAACACAGAAGCTAAGTACCTGCTGATGCAATATTGGTTTGAAGTGCAACAGGCCAATGCGGTGGAGTTTCGCACGCATTTTTTCAACGAAGCCTCACGCCGTGCGATTGAGCGGTTGGGTGCCAAGCAAGACGGCATCTTAAGAAGCCATCAAATCTTAAAGGACGGTTCAGTTCGCGACACGGTGGTTTATTCCATCATCGCGAATGAATGGCCTGCAGTGAAAAACAACTTGCAGGCCAAGTTGGCTAAGTTTAGAAGCGCGGCAAATCCGGATGCTTAATCTGCCCCGCACGCACCAACATCTTGCCGTATTCGGCACAGCGGTGCAGAGTAGGGATGACCTTGCCGGGGTTGAGTAAACCCTTGCTGTCAAAGGCGCGCTTCACGCCAAACATCTGTTCGTTTTCTTCGGCGCTGAACTGCACGCACATGCTGTTCACCTTCTCGATGCCCACGCCGTGCTCGCCCGTCACCGTGCCGCCCATGGCCACACTGGTTTCCAAAATGTCGGCGCCAAATTGTTCACAACGGTGCATTTGGTCGGGGTCGTTTGCATCAAACAGAATCAGCGGGTGCAAGTTGCCGTCACCGGCATGGAACACGTTCAAGCAGCGCAGCTGGTATTTCTTTTCCATCTCTTGAATGGCTTGCAGGATGTCTGCCAAACGCTTACGCGGGATGGTGCTGTCCATGCACATGTAGTCGGGGCTGATACGACCCGAGGCGGGGAACGCGTTTTTGCGGCCGCTCCAAAACTTCATGCGTTGCGCTTCGTCACGGCTCACGGTGATGGCGGTTGCGCCACAGCCGCGCAGCACTTCGCTCATGCGGCCAATTTCTTCTTCCACTTCTTCCGGTGTGCCATCGCTCTCGCACAGCAAAATCGCCGCAGCGCTCAGGTCGTAGTCGGCGTGCACAAAGTCTTCCACGGCGGCGGTCATGGGGCCGTCCATCATCTCTAAACCTGCGGGGATGATGCCTGCGGCAATCACTGCAGCCACCGCGTCGCCCGCTTTGCGCACATCGTCAAAGCTGGCCATGATGCAGCGAGCCAGTTGTGGTTTGGGCACGAGCTTGACGGTCACTTCTGTGGTCACCGCCAACATACCTTCGCTGCCTACCACCACGGGCAACAGGTCGAGGCCCGGTGTGTCGAGCGCATCGCTGCCAAACTCAATCGGCTCGCCTTCAATGGTGAAGCCCTTCACCTTGAGCACGTTGTGCACGGTGAGTCCGTATTTCAAACAGTGCACGCCACCCGAGTTCTCGGCCACGTTGCCGCCGATGGTGCAAGCAATTTGGCTCGACGGATCGGGCGCGTAGTACAGACCGTATTGCGACACCGCTTCGCTGATGGCGAGGTTGCGCACGCCGCACTGCACGACTGCAGTTCGAGCGATGGGGTCAATGTTGAGAATTTGGTTGAACTTGGCCAGTGACAGCGTCACACCCATGGTGTGCGGCATCGCGCCGCCCGACAGGCCTGTACCTGCTCCGCGGGCCACAACGGGCACATCCAGTGCGTAACAGGCCTTGAGCACGGCTTGCACTTGGTCTACTGTCTCGGGCAAGGCCACGCACATGGGGCGGGCGCGGTAAGCAGTGAGGCCGTCGCACTCGTAAGGCACGGTGTCCTCAAGGGTGTAGAGCAGGGCGTGCTGTGGCAGCACTTGCAGCAGGGCTTGCACGACTTGCGCTTGGCGCTCGGCGCGGGCAAGGGTGTTTTGCTGGTCGGAGGTGAGTGGTGCGTTCATGCGCCTCACTTTAAGGCAAAACGCAAGAAAGACGTGTGAAGAAAGTTACACCCGCGCGTGAAGCCAATTTAAGGGACGGCTTTTTTCAGCCAATCCGCAAAGGCCGCGCACTCCCAGCGGTCCATCGCGCCCGTGCGCCAACACAGGTAATGCCCATGCGGGCTAGGCACTTGGCGCGGGAAGATGCGCACCAGCGTGCCGTTTTCAAGCCAAGGCGCGCCCAGTTTCAAGCGAACCAAGCCAACGCCTAGGCCCTGAGCTGCGGCATCGCACATCAGGCCAATGTCGTTGAAGCTGCTGCCATCAATCGGCTCAGGCCAGTCTTGGTCATGCGCGGCAAACCACGTCCGCCAAGGCTCCAAGGGGCTGCGCAACAAGGTGGCATCGGCCAAGTCCTCTGCGTTCTCAAACGGGCCGTGTTCGCGGATGTAGGCGGGCGAGGCCAAGGGCGTCACATCGTCTTTCATGATGCACACATGCTCTACGTCTGCATAACGGCCAGTGCCAAAGCGGATGGTCAGGTCGGCGTCTTCGGCCACCACGTCCAACAGCGGGATGCTCACTTGCAGGGTGATGTCGATCTCGGGGTAGGCATCGGCAAACTGTCGCAGGCGCGGCATCAGGATGGAGCGGGCAAAGGTGGGCGTCACGGCCAAGCGCAGTTTGCGTTTACCAGGCGTGGCGCTGCCGTCTTTGCCGGGGAAGCGTTCCAAAATCGCCAAGCCCTCGCGCACATGGGCGAGGTACTCGCTGCCTTCGGTGGTGAGCGAAAAGTCGGCGCGGCCGAAGAGCTTGACGCCCAGCAACTGCTCAAGCTGCTTCACGCGGTGGCTCACCGCGCTGGGTGTCACGCATTGCTCTTCAGCAGCTTGCGTGACCGAGCGCAACCGCGCCAACGCCTCAAACGTGAGCAAGCACTGAATGGGCGGGATGCGGCTGGCGCTCATGAAGCAGCGGGCGCTTTATTTGAAGATGACGGTCTTGTGGCCGTTCAACAGCACGCGGTGTTCGCTGTGCCATTTCACAGCGCGGGCCAACACTTGGCTTTCTGTGTCACGGCCTTGGGCGGTGAAATCTTCCACGGTTTTGCTGTGGTCCACGCGGGCCACGTCTTGCTCAATGATGGGGCCTTCGTCCAAATCGGCGGTCACGTAGTGGGCGGTAGCGCCAATGAGCTTGACGCCACGGTCGTGGGCTTGGTAATACGGCTTGGCACCCTTGAAGCTGGGCAAGAAGCTGTGGTGAATGTTGATGGCGCGACCAGACAATTTCTTGCACAAGTCGTCGCTCAAAATTTGCATGTAGCGGGCCAGCACCACCAGCTCTGCGCCTTCAGCTTCAATCACTTCGTATGCTTTGGCTTCGGCTTGTGCCTTGGTCGCTGCGGTGACGGGAATGTGGTGGAACGGCACGTTGTAGCTGGCCGCCAGTTGGTAGAACTCGCGGTGGTTGCTGATGATGGCGCGAATGTCCAAAGGCAGCAGGCCGCTTTTGACGCGGAACAACAAGTCGTTCAGGCAATGGCCTTCTTTGCTGACCATCAACACCGTGCGCATAGGTTGGGTGGTGTCGTGCAGCGTCCACTTCATGCCGAAGGTGTCAGCAAAGGTGGCGAGCTGTGCACGCAAGTCGTCTTGGCCCACGGCATCGCAGGCGAATTGCACGCGCATGAAGAACAAGCCCGTGTCGGGGTCGTTGTACTGAGCGGCCTCTTCGATGTTGCCTTTGCGCTCCAGCAAAAAGCCAGACACGGCGTGCACGATGCCCTGGCGATCAGGGCAAGACAAATTAAGGATGTATGCAGTCATGTGCGCAATTGTAGGTAGGACTGGACATGAAAAAGGGCGCCGAAGCGCCCTAGGTGTCGTGCGTGTGCAGGCTCAGTGCACCACAACTGGGTTTTGGGCCAGCACGGCGTAGCCGGCCAAGGTGTCTTCCACCTCTTCTTGGGTGGGGGCGTTTTCTTGCCACGCACGCAAATGCACCTGAAATTGCTCGGCCCACGAGCCTTCGAGGTAAATCTCTTTGCCAGAACGTTTGTCCACGATCTCAAAGCCATGACGGGCCAAGGCAGGCACGTCGGGGCGGACAGGCACCAACGCGTCGTCTTGCACGTGCAGGTGCATCACGGAATACGTGTCGGAGTTGTAGAGCATGTCCATGGGAATCTTTCGGCTGAAAACGAATTGCATCTAAGCATATCGGATTCAAAAGCCCAAATTCAAGGGCTGGGTTTTTCGGCGGTGTTTAAAAGTTGGTCCACAAAGTCGCCGTTGGCGTTGGTGATGCGCAAACGCACAGGCAAATAGCCCAATGTGGGGGCAAACCAAAGCTCAATGTGCTGGTCAAACTCGCGACGTGGCTTGCGGTTGAGCTTGATGGCGTTGATCTCGCCAAAGGGCAATTGCAGCAATTCTTCTTTTTCCACCAAGAAGTGCCAGACCTCCGCCTCGCGCTGCGACACAGTTTGGAACGACAGCATCGTGCCCAGCGGGAAACGCGTGGCGTCGCCCGCCAATAGGGTGCTGATTTGAATCACCACGCTCAAGCGGTCTTGCGCGCCTTTGAGCAGCGGCGCATCGGGCGAATTGGCGCTGAAGCTGATGATGCCTTTGTCGCGCTGAAAGTGCGCAGCCAGTTCGCTGCGACCCTTGTCGCCAAAGCGTGTGGGCATGAGGCCTTCGGGCCCTAACGTGCCCTTGCTGACTTGGGTGCGCGAGCCAAGCAAAAATGCGCTGACGGTCAAACGCGAATCGTAGTTTTGGCCGTCTTGTTGCCACGCGAGTTCGGCCGAGGCCCAGTAATTCAAACCTTTGGCTTGGCCTTGCACTTTGTATTTCAGCAGAGCCGATTCGGGGGCTTTGAACGCGGTGGCTTGGGTGAGTCCATCGCTGCCGGTGCGGTTGTGAGGCGGCAAGTCAAGGCCAGAGGCCTGAGGAGGCGGCAGGGCGACAGGCGCAGCCAGGTCGACACCGAAATCGTCGAAGTTCAATGGTTTTGTTTTGGATGTCGATGCGTCGACAGCGCTTGCGTTGGCATTTGTATCCGCAGCATCAGTTGGCTTGGGTTGGGTGCGGGCCGGCTGCACAGGCTTTGGCACTTGCGGTGCGCGTGGTGCAGCGACCTCGATTTGGCGCGTCACCATGGCTTGGGGATGCAAAGGCTGGCCCGGCTCTGGCGTGAACCACATAGGGCCACCTGCCAGCAGCCAGAGGTGCATCAACAACACGCCAGACACCAGCAGCACCGCGTGTTTGCGCTGCAAATGCGGATGGCTAACAGGTGCGTTGTTGACGTGGGCGGCTACCTGCATGGCGGGCGCGTGTTCTTTCATAGAATCGTGGCATGAAATTAGCCACATACAAAGACGGTACACGCGATGGACAACTGGTGGTCGTGTCGCGCGACTTGAGCACCGCGCATTATGCGACGGGCATCGCCACCCGCATGCAGCAAGCGCTGGACGACTGGGGCTTCATCGCCCCCCAACTGCAAGACTTGTATGAGACTCTCAACAACGGCAAAGCGCGCCACGCCTTCCCGTTTGACCCTGCACTTTGCATGGCCCCGCTGCCCCGCGCCTACCAGCGCTTGACGGGCAATGCCTACGCCAATCACGCCGCCTTGTTAGGCGAGGGTGAGGGCGATTTGGTGATGCACCAAGCCGCCAGCGATGCACTGATGGGCGCAAACGACCATGTGGTGTGTGCCAATGAAAACTTAGGCGTGGATTTTTCTGCTGAAATCGCCGTCATCACAGGTGACGTGCCCGTGGGTGCATCGGCTGACGATGCGCTTGAAAGCATCCGCTTGGTTATGCTGTCCAACGCCATCACCCTGCGCAACGTCACACACAACGTGCAAAGCCACCCCGCTGTGTCATTCAGCCCTGTGGCCGTGACGCTGGATGAGCTGGGCGACGCGTGGGACAACGGCAGCGTGCACCTGACCGTGCAAGTGGCATGGAACGGCCGCAAGGTCGGCATGTGCGACGCAGGCACCGACATGACGCATCACTTCGGCCAACTCGTGGCCCACGCCAGCAAAACCCGCGCACTGCGCGCAGGCACCGTGGTCAACAGCGGCACAGTCAGCAATGCGGGCTTTGAGAAAAACGGCAAAACTGAGTGGCCCAAAGGCTATAGCTGCATCGCCGAAAAACGCGCCATGGAAACCGCGCTCGATGGCAAGGCCACCACCGAGTACATGAAGTTTGCCGACACTGTGCGCATCGATGCGAAAGGCAAAGATGGGCAAAGCGTGTTTGGTGCGATTGAGCAAGAGCTGTCGCCACTCAGCGCTTAAAAAAGGTTCAGTGCAAAAGAAAAAGCCCGCTTGAGTCCAAGCGGGCTTTTTTGTGGGTGGCGCGAACGCCAACCAAGATTACTTGATCAACGCTGGGTCTGCACCTAAGTTATCAAGCTTCTTGAAGTACTGACGCGCCATGGCCACCACTTGTGCGTCGGTGGGGTGGTCGCTGGCGATGCTGTCCACCACGTTCACATGGGCGTGGTGTTGTTTGCACCAGTCACGGAATTCGTCGCGTGCCAAGCCTGGGCCGGTCACCAATACCTCGTGCGTGCCTTCAAGGGCCTTTGCAATGTCGGCATACAAATGCGCAACTTCGTTGGGCTTGCCTTGGTGTTTGTGATGGCTGCGTGATTTGACGCGTTGGCTCTCCACGTGCTCACGGTCGAACATCAGCACGTGGGCTTCTTGGTGGTCCATCCAAACAACGGCGTGAAAAGTGGTCATGTGTTTTCTTTCTTAGTGGTGGTTGTGTTCAGATTTTTCTTGGCAGCCAATGCAGAGCGCTGCTTCGGGTGCTGCGTTCAGGCGTGCTTCGGAAATCGTGGCATCGCAATCGACGCAATGGCCATACGTGCCAGCACTTAAGCGAGCCAAGGCGTCGTCAATCGCAGCCAGCTCGGCGGTTTCGTGTTCGTTGATGGCGAACTCCAAATCGCGTGCGGTGTTGACCTGTGCGTCTGAGTCTTCGTTGTGCGCGAAGTGCTCGGCCGCCACTTCTGCGCGGCTGGCTTTGCCACCGCGTTGCTGTGCAATTTGTGCAAGCAAGTCGGCGCGTTGGGTTTCAAGCTTTTGCTTGAAGGCTGTGGCGTGTTGTGCGTCCATGGAAGCTCCTCTATTTATGGTTTGATGTTGCGCCCATCATGCGCTTCATTCCTTGATGGATGTCAATGAATCCTCGTTTTCACCTAGGCAGGGCAGACGTTGCGAATATGTCCAATGCGTCAGACATAATTTCAAACATGCAACGCTTGCGTCACGCCATCCAACTCACCCGCCTTGTGCTGGTGTGGTTTGCGTTGTCTGTTGGCGTGGCCATTGCATCGCCCATCGTCAACCCGCAGGGCATGGACTTGGTCTGTACCAGCACGGGCAGCATGAAGCTGGTGGTGCAAGGTGACGATGAAGCTGCCGCATCCAGCCACACGCTGGACTGCCCTTTGTGTGCCTCCATCAGCGCACCACCTCCTGCGTTGAACACTGCGTTGACCCAACCTTCCCCACTGGCCTATGTCATGCAGCCCATCGCTGCAGCGCACATGGCGGCCCTCGCTGCGCCCCCGCTGCCTTCGCGTGGGCCGCCTGAACTTTTCCTCTGAGTTTTAAACGGGCGCGCGGCCTTGTGCCGCCGCTTGGTGTGCTGGCTTTGTGCTGCGCGTTCGCACACAGGTCAGATGCAATTGACGCAAGTTCAAACAGAAGGAAACAAGATGAATCAATTTTTCAAAACACTCGCCCAGTGCATCTGGGCTTGCTTGGCGGCTACGGCGCTGCAGGCACACGCCCACATCGTCTTGACAGAACCGCAAGCGGTGGCTGGCAGTTATTACAAAGCTACGTTACGTGTGGGGCATGGCTGCAACGGTGCGGCAACCCATGGCCTGGTCGTGCAAGTGCCCGCTGGCTTTGAAGGGGCCAAGCCGCAACCCAAAGTAGGCTGGACCATCACCACCCGTAAAGCCCAACTGAACAAGCCGTACATCAGCCATGGCAAAACCGTGACCGACGATGTGGTGGAGTTGCGCTGGACGGCGACACACAAAGACAATGCCCTGCCCGATGACCAGTTTGATGAATTCGCCTTCATGGGACGTTTGCCCAACCAAGCAGGACCTTTATGGGTGAAGGTGTTGCAGGTGTGCGAGAACAGTCAAAATGATTGGTCAGACATTCCAACCCAAGGCACCTCGACACGCGGCCTCAAATCACCTGCTGCTTTGCTAGACGTGCAAGCTGCACCCAAACACGAACACCACCATTAATTCAAAGGAGCTTTTATGAAATTTACGAAACACCTCATCGCCGCCGCATTCGCCACTGTGTGCGCGGTCAACGCGTATGCCCAAAACGTGACCATCACCGACGCATGGGCACGCGCCACCGTGCAAGGCCAAAAGGCCACCGGCGCATTCATGAAAATAACCGCCAAAGACAACGCCAAATTGGTGGGTGTGAGCAGCCCTGTGGCAGGCGTGGCTGAGATTCACGAAATGAAGATGGACAAAGACGTGATGCGTATGAACGCCTTGCCCAACGGCCTAGACTTGCTCGCTGGCAAAGCGGTCGAGCTCAAGCCCGGCGGCTACCACGTGATGTTGATGGACTTGAAAGCACCCTTGGCCAAAGACACCACCGTGCCTGTGACGCTGACGTTTCAAGACGCCAAAGGCGTGAAGTCCAACGTGGAGCTGAAAGTGCAAGTGGGTATGCAAGCGCCCATGATGCAACATCAAAAACAGATGGAACACAACCACGCTGACCACAAGCACTGAGCTGTCAGCCAAGCGTGGGCTGGGTTTTGGTTTAATGCGACCTATACACACAGGAGACAGACATGACCAACCCAGCCGGTTTTGATTTCACCAAGTTCGTTCCGGGCTTTGACTTTTTAAAGAACCTCACGCCCGGAGGCGGTGCATCTGCCACCACCGCTGCGCCTGGCTGGGTGGCTCCAACGCTAGACCCTGAAGAGCTTGAGAAGCGCATTCAAGAACTCAAGACGGTTCAATTTTGGTTGGAGCAAAACAGCAAGGCGGTGGGCGCCACCATCCAGGCCCTCGAAGTGCAGCGCATGACGCTCAACACATTGAAGGGCATGAACATGAGCTTCAACGACTTGGCTGAGTCACTCAAGGTCAAACCGCAAGAAGCCGCAGAGCCTGCGCAACCCAAATATTCATTCACCCAAGCCGCCCCTGAGCAAGCAGCGTCCGCGCAAGAGGCCCCCAAGGCTGCAGCCAAAGCCAGCAAGTCACGTAGCAAAAAAGCAGCGGCTGTTGGTGTGGACCCTTCTCATTGGTGGGGTGCTTTGACGGACCAGTTTCAGCACATCGCTACGCATGCCATGAATGACATGGCGCATCGTGCACAAGCACACGCCACCACTGGTGCTGCCAAGCCTGCTGCTAAAAAAACGGCCGCCAAAACAGCAGCGCGCAAACCTGCTGCACGCAAAACACCCGCGCGCAAAACCGCAACCAAATCCAAGCGATGAAACTCTTTCCCTACGGTCACGCCACCCACCCGCAGTGGGAAATGGCCGCAGGCTTGGTGCTGGCGCAGTTGCGCGCGCACATGGCCTTGCCCGAGTACGCCAGTGCGCCGCACCTCGGCTTGGTGTACATCACCGACCATTACGCCACGCACGCACAAGACATCTTGTCGCATTTGAGTGCTGAACTGCCGGAGGTGACCGATTGGGCGGGCACCGTGGGCGTGGGCATTGCCGCCAACAACGTGGAGTACTTTGACGAGCCTGCACTCAGTGTGATGTTGTGTGATATTTCGCCTGAGCACTACCGCGTGTTCAGCGGTGTGGCTCCGTTGGCGCAAGCGGGCATGGGCGCCAAACATGGCAGCAGCTTTGTGCCGCACACGGCCTTGTTGCATGCCGATGCACACACGCCCGATGTGCCCGAGTTGATTGCCGAGCTGGCGCAACGCACGGCCAGCGGCTACGTGTTTGGTGGCTTGTCGGCCAGCCGAACAGACGTGGTGCAGTTCGCGTTGAACGGTGACGGCAACATGGCAGGCCAAGGCAAAGCCTCAGGGGTGTTTCATGGTGGCTTGAGCGGTGTGGCGTTTGATGCTGAGGTGGCTATGGTGTCGCGTGTCACGCAAGGCTGTTTGCCTGTGGCTCCAACCCACACCATCACCAGCGCGGACAACCATGTGGTGCTCACCTTAGACAACGAGCCAGCGCTTCATGTGTTGGAGCGCGATTTGAAAATCAGCTTGACCGACAAACAACCGGCCATTGCCAAAGTGCGCGCCACGCTGGTGGGCTTGTCGGCTGAACACGATGCCACCATCAAACGCACGGGTGAGTTTGACGATGCGGTGTTGGTTCGTCACATCGTCGGCATCGACCCAGCACGCGAAGCGGTGGCCGTGGCGCAGCCGGTGGAGGTGGGCATGCGCCTGACGTTTTGCGAACGCAATGCCGCTGCGGCACGCGCAGACCTCACGCGCATTTGCGCCGAAATTCGCGAGGCCCTAGAGCCCGAAGAAATGACGGCTGATTTGGCTGGGGCACTCAGTGCCGACACCAACATCAACCCGCATCCTGTGCGTCGTATGGCTGGCGCGATTTACGTGAGCTGTGCGGGCCGAGGCGGCCCTCACTTTGGCGCCCCCAGTGCAGAGTTGCACATCATCCGTCGCGCGTTGGGTGATGTGCCGTTGGTGGGTTTCTTTGCCGGTGGCGAAATTGCCCACCAAGAGCTGCATGGTTACACCGGCGTGTTGACGGTGTTCACCTCCGAGGCTTGATGGCGCAGCAGCCTCGTGGCGTGGTTCAAACGCCGCGCGCGCGGTCTTCTTTGAACTTGGCACGGAATGCGCCGAACTCTCCAGCCTCTAATGACTCACGCACTTCGCGCATGAGGTTGAGGTAGTAGTGCAGGTTGTGCACGGTGGTCAGCATGGGGCCGAGCATTTCGCCGCAACGGTCGAGGTGGTGCAAGTACGCACGGCTGAAGCCGCCGCTCGTTGTGCCGTCGGGGCGTGTGTGGCCTGCGCAGGTGTAGCAGGTGCAGGTGCTGTCGAGCGGGCCGTGGTCTGCCTTGTGGCGGGCGTTGCGAATTTTTAAATCGCCAAAGCGGGTGAACAGCGTGCCGTTGCGCGCATTGCGTGTGGGCATGACGCAGTCAAACATGTCCACGCCATCGGCCACGCCTTGTACCAAGTCTTCGGGGGTGCCCACGCCCATCAGGTAGCGGGGTTTGTGCTCAGGCAAGCGGTGGGGCGTGTGCGCCATGATTTCGAGCATTTGGTCTTTGGGCTCACCCACGCTCACGCCGCCCACGGCGTAGCCGGGGAAGTTCATCTCCACCAACGCGTCGAGTGACTCTTGACGCAGGTTGGTGAACATGCCACCTTGCACGATGCCAAACAAGGCATTGGGGTTTTCTAAGCGCGCAAATTCGTCTTTGCTGCGCACGGCCCAGCGACGGCTCATCTCCATCGACTTGCGGGCTTCTGCTTCCGTGGTGAGGTGGCCTTTGGTTTCATAGGGTGTGCACTCGTCGAGCTGCATCACGATGTCGCTGTTGAGCGTGGTTTGAATTTGCATGCTCACCTCGGGCGACATGAACAGCTTGTCGCCGTTCACGGGTGAGGCAAACGTCACCCCTTCTTCGGTGATCTTGCGCATCGCGCCCAGCGACCACACTTGAAAACCGCCGCTGTCGGTGAGGATGGGTTTGTTCCAACGCTCAAACTCGTGCAGGCCGCCAAAGCTTTGCATCACATCGAGGCCGGGGCGCATCCACAGGTGGAAGGTGTTGCCCAAAATAATTTGCGCGCCCATTTCTTCGAGGCTACGTGGCATCACGCCTTTGACCGTGCCGTAGGTGCCCACGGGCATGAAGATGGGTGTTTGCACCACGCCGTGGTTGAGCGTGAGCGTGCCGCGGCGAGCATGGCTGCCCGCGTAGCTGCCGTCTGCGGCAGGGGTGTCTTTTTTGAGAACGTCAAACTTCAACATGGTCGGTCTTTCAAGCGGTTCTTGATGCGGTGGTTTTCTCTAGCAGCATGGCGTCGCCGTAGCTGAAGAATCGGTATTGGTGGGCAATGGCGTGGCGGTACAGCGCGTGCATGTGGTCAAAGCCTGCAAACGCGCTGACCAACATGAGCAGCGTGCTCTTGGGCAAGTGAAAGTTGGTGATGAGCACATCCACCACTTTGAAGTCAAAGCCGGGTGTGATGAAGATTTGCGTGTCACCACTCGTCAGTCCACTTTGCGCCCAGCTTTCCAGCGTGCGCACACTCGTCGTGCCTACAGCCACCACGCGGCCACCGCGTGCGCGGCAGTCGGCAATGGCCTGCACCGTTTCGGTCGGAATGTTGTACCACTCGCTGTGCATCCTGTGCTCTGCCAAGTTCTCGGTCTTCACCGGCTGAAACGTGCCCGCGCCCACATGCAGCGTGACGCTGGCGCGTGACACGCCTTGGGCCTCTAACCCCTGTAACACACCTTCGTCAAAGTGCAGCGCCGCTGTGGGTGCAGCCGCAGCACCCGGGTGCTTGGCGAACACAGTTTGGTAACGGCGCTCGTCCTCGGCTTTGTCTTCCTCGGTTTGGTGCTGCGCGTCAGCGGTGTTTTGGTGGCGCGCAATGTAGGGCGGCAGCGGCATGTGGCCGTGCGCTTGCATCAGTGTGTGCGGCTCGTCGCTGAACTTGAAGCGAAACAGTTGGCCGTCTTCATTGGGCCAGCGGCCCAAGAGCGTGGCTGTGAAGCCGCCGTTATGCAAACCACCCGCCATGTACATCACGGCACCAACCTGCGGCTTTTTGCTGACCTTCATGTGGGCCACCACCTCGTGGCCGGTGAGCACGCGCTCAATCAAAAGCTCCAGTTTGCCGCCCGTGGCCTTTTCGCCAAATAGACGCGCTTTCACCACTTGGGTGTCGTTGAACACCAGCAAATCGCCGGGCTGCAACAGAGAGGGAATGTCTTTGAAAGTGCGGTTGGCCAGCTCATCGCTGCGACCATCTAACAAGCGCGAGGCGCTGCGTTCGGTGGTGGGGTGCTGGGCAATCAGGGACTCAGGCAGTTCGAAATCGAAATCGCTGAGCGTGTAAGTGTGTGACATGTGCTTGAGGGCCGGACGGGCCCGTTCCAAGTAAAAACAGCCGTGATTTTCGCACGGCTGTTTAAGGTGTCTCGTTAACTAGGTTTAGTTCATCACGAGATGGGTGGTTGAACCGTTGGCGTATTGGATATCAATAGAGATGAGTGTGAGACTTCCGTCGGCAGCGATTCGATACCTATCTTGTTCGGTAGATGTGAGTACGTTAGAAGCGTTGTATGTTTTTGAAATCAGGTTTGCTATGGCGGTAGTGGCTGTGTCTGCCTCAATCACGTAACTGTTTTGCTGAGTCCCTGAAGGTGTTGATTTTGTGCTGTTTGTGTATTTGTTGATAGTGCCTACAACGGCAACATCTCCGACTCGTGCGTTGTTCGGTAAGGATGGTGGCGATGTCCAAACGCCGTAATCCCCTCCCACGATGGCGAATCCGAGAGGTGCATAGTTTGAGTCGAAATAGCTTGTGGTTGTTCCAACGTTAGAGGCTGGGGTGCAGTTAGAAACTGTTAGGCTGGCTACAGAGCTTCTGGATAACGCAGCCGATCCTTCAAATACTGTGTTCGTCGTTGCAGGGCCACTTGTTAACGCAAAAGTTCCCGAGCAAGTTCCGCTAACCGTGAGCGTCGTTGAAAAACCGCTAGCAGTGAGTCTTGCATACCCCGCACGGATGTCAAAAGTGTTTGTTGATGAAACTGGTCCGCTTGAGCCGCCGCCACCTCCGCCACCTCCACACGCAGAAATCAAAAGAAGCAAGGCCGAAATAAAAAAGAGTTTCAAGGTTGTCATGGAATGCTTCTTAAATTGGTAAAGACAACCAAGGCTAATAGCGCAGACCCCCTAATCCACCTCATATACGAATTAGTGTGTATGTGAATTAGGCATAAATTGGGATGCTCCTCAGTGTGCAGCAACCCCTTTCTCGTTCGTTTGGCCAATGTGTCCGCTTCTTGCGGCAAGCACATGGCATGACGCAGGTCGAGTTCAGCGAAAAGTGCGGGTTCTACCAGACCTACCTCAGCCGCATTGAGAACGGCCAAGCGAACCCCACGCTCAATGCGATGGAGGTCATCGCGGTGGGGCTGGGGCTGACGGTGTTTGAGTTGTTTGAGCGCGTGCGGGAGCAGGCGCAGGCTGGTAAGCCTTAGTTCAAGCGGCCCTGAACCGTGAAGCCATCGGCGTCAAGACGGTCATATTGAATCAGTTGAAGTTGATTGACCCCGTTGCTCAAATTTACCAAGTAACGGAACTGTTCTGTTTTGCCAAGTGGCGCTGAGGCGTAGCTGGTGGTGGTCGTATCGTAGTGTTTGACTATGAGATTAAAGATGACAGAGTAGGCCGTGTCTTCTTCGATAGCGTAAGACCACACTTGTATGCCAACTTTGGCAGAGTTGCTACTTGTGTATTTGTCTACAACCCCAATGACGCCCGTATCCCCCACTTTTGCTGAGGTCGGAAAAGCAGCCACTGCTCGCCACACATAAACATATAAGTTGTCATAGGCGTAGTAGTTTTTGTATTGGCTGTTGACGACAGCGTAGTAGTAGTAGATGTTGGTGATGTTTGCTGCCGATTTGTTTTCGTAGGGCGAGTCACAAGGGCTTGCAGCGCCATAAGCAATATTGGTTGACACGACATTTGCCATAACTTGAACGCCTGCGATGTTGGCCGTGCTGTTGGACAAGATGTATGTGCCTGGACATGGACCGTGGGCTTTGAGTTGCGATGCGTACGGTGCATTGTTGAGGTTCGTCCAGGCATCTTGAATGTCAAAGCTGCTGGCCGAAATGGCGCGCGCACTGGGGTCTGAGCTGGCCCAGTCGTCGTTGCCAGCACCACCGCCGCACGCTGTGAGCGAGAGCGCCAAGACTAAGACACTTGTTAAGACTTCATGTTTCATTGTATTTTTGTATTCTTAAATACAAGTTATTGAATCACAATTGTTGCATTGCTGGTTATTTCTAGTTAACTTCTAGTTGGCGATTTGACGAGTTCATCCTCAATCGTGGTGCTGAAAAGGCTGTCTATGCGTGTTCAAAGAATGCAGGTGTTGCTGGTAGGGCTCTGTTTGAGCGGGCTTGCTTCGGCACAGGTCATGCAAGCTGGTCACGATGAGGCAGTGGATTACCCGCTTGGGCGTTACAACGCTCAGCTGGGCGTGGATGCGTGGCAGTTTTCAAATGGCCGCCCCGACCCTTTGTTGATGATGTCGACCAACGCGCAATGGCATTACCGACCTGTTTCACCGTGGGGTACTTTTGATGGCCGCTTGATGGTTTCCCCGAGGGCCACGTTGGCATTTAAGGCGCGCAGCAACCAAGAGATGGGGTCTCATGTCGATGAGCTCAGTGCAGATTGGGCAATTTCCCCGCGTCTAGGTGTGAAGCTTGGCGTGGTGGACTACAAAACCAGCTGGTGCCGCACATATGACATTGACTCGCCTTGGGTGCGTGAGAACGACCCGTTTTGCACGGTGGTGGATGTCAGCGGCCCTAGCGGAGGTGCGCCCGGTGCGCAGCTGTATACGAATATGCAAGTAGGTGCTTATCGTTTGCAGGGAATTGCTGGCGTCTACAGCCCTTTGTGGTTCGGCTATAACAAGACCGAATTTTCAAACCTCACGTATTCAAACAGTCGCGTCGAGAAGAACAACAAGCAAGGCTTCTCAATCAATGCCTTAAATTTGGATACCGCGACGGAGTTTCGATTCGGATACTTGGCCACACAGCAAGAGCAGGCAGTCCATGGCGGCTGGAATGCGCCAGACTTTCGGGTGGACCAGGTGTATGACATCACGTTTGCAGGCGTGAGTTTTTACGCGATGCCCAAGCTCAATGTGCGCATGCAAACACTGCGTCACGCGATGTCCAACAAGAATGTGGTGGAGCCCGGTTCTAGCTATCCGCACACCGTCCGGGGCAACGTGCTGTTACGGCGCTCGTATGTGATGGAGTTCAATTACCAACAGGATGCGCAGAACGTGTTTGCATTTGCTGCCTCCAAGTTTTTGATGCACAACGCTTTGACTAGAACCAACTATCCCTATTCAGGCTACACGGTGTATCCAGATTTTTCAGATTACACACAGCGAAGTTTTTCTGTGGCGTGGCGACATGATTGGCCCGAAGGCTTATTCACCGCAGTTCAGCTCACGCGCAGCAGTTTGGTCGACACGAGCTCTTATTACGGGTATGACAAAGCGATGCATGCCAACGGCTTAGGTATGCGCCTCGGCTACCAGTTTTAAAAACCGCTTGGCGGCGGGCACAATCAATGCCCATGCCGCCCGCAGAAAAAGCCTCGACCAAACCCCTCTCCGCACCGCAAAAAGCGCTGCGCAAGCTCGGGCTGGACCGCGACATTGATTTGGCCCTGCACCTGCCGCTGCGCTACGAAGACGAAACGCGCATCGTGCGTCTGGCTGACACGCGCGAGGGTGACATGGCGCAAATCGAAGCTACGGTGGTGTCGTGTGACATCGCCTACAAACCGCGCCGCCAATTGCTTGTGGTGGTGGACGATGGCTCAGACACTTGCACGCTGCGCTTCTTCAGCTTCTACCCTTCACAACAAAAGGCGTTGGCCGTGGGTAATCGCTTGCGTTTGCGCGGCGAGGTGAAGGGTGGCTTTATGGGGCGCACGATGATGCACCCCGGCTTCAGTATGGCGGGTGGCGAGCTGCCCAATGCGCTGACGCCCGTGTACCCCACGTCGGCAGGTTTGCCGCAGGTGTATTTGCGTAAGGCAGTACACAGCGGGCTGGTGCATGCGGCGCGACACGGTGCGTTTGTCGAGACGATTCCGCCCGAGCACATGCCGCGCTCGGCCATGAGTGCTGGCGCGAAGGCGTGGAGCCTTGAGCAGGCCTTGCACTTTTTGCACCACCCCACGCCCGATGTGTCGCTGGCGCAGCTGGAAGACCGCACACACCCTGCGTGGCAGCGGCTGAAAGCCGAAGAGTTGTTGGCGCAGCAGCTGTCGCAACTGCAGTCCAAACGTGCGCGTGACGAACTGCATGCGCCGGCCTTAGTGCTGAAAAAAGGCGGTTTGCACGAGCAGTTGTTGGGTGTGTTGCCATTTGGTTTGACCGGCGCGCAACGCCGCGTGGGTGAAGAAATTGCGCAAGACTTGATGCGCCAAGTGCCCATGCACCGTTTGCTGCAAGGCGATGTGGGTTCGGGCAAAACTGTGGTGGCGGCATTGGCTGCAGCGGTGGCGATGGATGGCGGTTGGCAATGTGCGCTGATGGCTCCAACTGAAATTTTGGCCGAGCAACACTTTCGCAAACTGATTGGTTGGCTAGAGCCTTTGCTCACGCCGTTGGGCAAGCGCGTAGCATGGCTCACGGGGAGCCAAAAGAAGAAAGAACGCACCGAAATGTTGGGGCTCATCGCCAGTGGCGAAGCTGCTTTGGTGGTGGGCACGCATGCGGTGATTCAAGAGCAGGTCGTCTTTAAAAACTTGGCACTGGCCATCATCGACGAACAACACCGCTTTGGTGTGGCACAGCGCTTGGCGCTGCGCGAGAAGATGCTCACACACGACGGCATGCCACAGCAAGAGCCGCACATGCTGATGATGAGTGCCACGCCCATTCCGCGCACCTTGGCGATGAGCTATTACGCCGACCTCGATGTGTCGACGTTAGACGAATTGCCACCAGGCCGCACGCCGGTGGTGACCAAGCTGGTATCAGAGTCACGACGTGATGAGTTGATTGAACGCATTCGCCACCAGCTCGATGAAGGCCGTCAGGTGTATTGGGTGTGCCCGTTGATTGAAGAAAGCGAAGCGCTCGATTTGACCAATGCCACCGAAACGCATGCCTTGTTGATGGATGCGCTCAACTACCCTGGCACAAAGCCGGTGTTGGTGGGGCTGCTGCATTCGCGCATGCCACCTGCTGACAAAAAGGCGGTGATGGCGCAGTTTGAAAGTGGCGCCATGGGCGTGCTGGTCAGCACCACCGTGATTGAAGTGGGCGTGGATGTGCCCAATGCCTCGCTGATGGTGATTGAGCACGCCGAGCGTTTTGGCCTCAGTCAGTTGCACCAGTTGCGTGGGCGTGTAGGGCGCGGCGCGGCTGCTTCTGCCTGCGTGCTGATGTATGCCACGGGCGAGAGTGGGCGCGTGAGCGAGACGGCGCGCGAGCGGCTGCGTGCAATGGTGGAAACCTCGGATGGGTTTGAAATTGCACGACGCGATTTAGAAATTCGTGGCCCCGGCGAGTTCTTGGGCGCACGCCAATCGGGTGCCGCATTGCTGCGTTTTGCAGACTTGGCAGAAGACGGTGAGCTGTTGCAATGGGCCAGAGAGTTGGCCCCGCTGATGCTGGACATGTACTCCGAGTTGGCCGAGCGACACGTGAGCCGCTGGTTGGGTGGAAAATCGGATTTCTTGAAGGCTTAACTTTAGAAACGCACATGACCCTGACCGAACTCAAATACATCGTGGCCGTTGCCCGCGAAAAGCACTTTGGTCGAGCAGCCGAGGCCTGCTTTGTGTCGCAACCCACGCTGTCGGTGGCCATCAAAAAACTCGAAGAAGAGTTGGATGTGAAGCTGTTTGAACGCAGCGCCAACGAAGTGACCGTCACGCCCTTGGGCGAAGAAATCATCCGCCAAGCGCAAAGTGTGTTGGAGCAGGCCGCCAACATCAAAGAAATTGCCAAGCGCGGCAAAGACCCATTGGCCGGCCCGTTGAAGCTGGGTGTGATTTACACGATTGGTCCGTACTTGCTGCCAAGCTTGGTGCGACAAGCCATTTCTAAAACACCGCAAATGCCGCTGATGCTGCAAGAAAATTTCACTGTCAAGTTGATGGAGATGTTGCGAACAGGCGAGATTGATTGCGCCATCTTGGCAGAGCCGTTCCCAGACACGGGCTTGGCTACCGCGCCCTTGTACGACGAGCCCTTCATGGCCGCCGTTCCCAGCAATCATCCGCTGGCGACCTTGAAGCATGTCAGTGCGGATGAGTTGAAGAACGAAACCATGTTGCTGTTGGGCAATGGTCATTGCTTTCGCGACCATGTGCTGGAGGTGTGCCCAGAATTTGCGCGTTTCTCTAGCAATGCTGAGGGTATTCAAAAGAGTTTCGAAGGCTCGTCGTTGGAGACCATCAAGCACATGGTGGCCGCTGGTATGGGTGTGACACTGGTGCCGCGTTTGAGCGTGCCGAAAGAGGCACTGAACACACAAGCCAAGCGTAAAAAAAGCGAAGAGACGTATGTGCGCTACTTGCCCATTACCGACGATAAGGGGGGCAAGCCGCCCACGCGCCGTGTGGTGTTGGCGTGGCGTCGCAGCTTCACGCGTTACGAGGCGATTGCCGCTTTGCGCAATGCCATCTATGCCTGCGAACTGCCAGGCGTGAACCGCTTGTCGTAATAGGTGTGTGCATGCGTGAACGCCTGAGCCTCTATTTAGATTTGATTCGTTGGAACCGCCCAGCGGGCTGGTTACTGCTGCTGTGGCCTTCTCTCTCTGCCTTGTGGGTGGCGGCCGATGGCTGGCCCGGTTGGCATTTGGTGGCGGTGTTTGTGTTGGGCACGATCCTGATGCGTAGTGCGGGCTGCTGCATCAACGATGTGGCCGACCGTGATTTTGACCGTCACGTCAAACGCACGGCAGAGCGGCCCGTCACGCGAGGGGCAGTGTCTGTGCGCGAGGCCTTGCTAGTGGGCGCTGTGCTGGCGCTTGCTGCTTTTGGTTTTGTACTCACTACCAACCCTACCACCATCGCGTGGTCGTTTGCAGGCTTGGCTGTGACCTTGATTTACCCCTACGCCAAACGCTATGTGTCGATGCCGCAAGCGGTGTTGGGCGTGGCGTTTAGCTTTGGCATTCCTTTGGCGTTTGTAGCGGTTGGCAGTGCCGACTTGGCGTGGCAAGACATCAACCTGCAAACCTTGAGCGACGCTGTACCCATGCAGGCTTGGGGTTTGATGTTGTTCAATTTGTTTTGGGTGTTGGCCTACGACACTGAGTACGCCATGGTGGATCGTGACGACGACATTCGCATTGGTATGAAGACCTCGGCCATCACTTTGGGTCGTCACGACATATCGGCCATCATGGCGTTTTATGCGGTCTATCTGTGCGGCTGGTATGGCTTGCTTGAGTCAGAGAAGTTAGGCAGCGCTTGGACGTTTGCTTTGATCTTGGCGAGCCTGCAAGCGCTGTGGCACTTTTTGCTGATCTTGGATCGTTCACGAGATGGTTGCTTTAGAGCGTTTCGGTTGAACCACTGGTTGGGTGCAACCGTATTTGCTGGTGTGGCTTTGGGTTATGCCATGCGTTGAATCGCTGAGACTTAAATATGAAAAAAGCGCTTGTGGCAGATGCCTCAAGCGCTTTTTGTTTGCAAGTATTAAGCGGTTGGCTTAGTGAGCTTTTGCCTTTTTAGACTTCTTCTTTTTCAATTTCTTTTTCTTGGCCTTTTTGGCTTTTTTGTCCGCTTTAGCAGGAGCTGCTGGTGCGGCATTGGTGTTGCTAGGCGCAGCTTGGTCGGGTTGAGCGACAGGTGCCGTAGGCATGGCGGGCGCTTGTGCTTCAGATGCCAATGGCATACCTAAAGCGGCAACGGATAAAAGAGAAAGAAGGAGTTTGTTCATGGAGACAGAGGATTAAAAAACAATGGCGCATTGTCTCATTACTTGTAGGGATTTAAGCCCCAAACTCGTCGCCGAGCTCGTGGGCGCGTAGTTCTGCGACTTTGAGCGCCGCTTGAAATAGATCGCTCACATGGGCGTTTTGCATGGAGGTGAGCGCTGCGTAAGTTGTGCCGCCCTTGGATGTGACGCGCTCGCGCAGCACAGAAGGGGGTTCGCTGGCGGTTTTCGCCAGTTGTGATGCGCCCTCAAAGGTACCGATGGCCAGCTGTGTCGCTTGTTCAGCGGTTAGGCCCATCTTCACGCCGGCTTCCACCATGGCTTCGATGAAGAAGAACACATAAGCAGGGCCAGAACCCGAGATGGCGGTGACCGCATCCAGCAAGGGCTCGTCCTTGACCCACAGCAGAGCGCCGGTGGTTGCAATGACTTGTTCGATCCATGCTTTGTCTGTGTCTGTTACGGCGGCGCGAGCAAAAAGACCCGTCTGACCGAGGCCAACCAAAGCGGGCGTGTTGGGCATGGCGCGCACCACGCGTTCAGTACCTAGCCAATTGGCTATGCTGTCGCTGCGAATGCCAGCAGCCACACTCAGGTGCAGCGAGTGGGCGCAGAAATCGCGTGTTTGTTGAGCAGCTTCTTTGAAGGTTTGTGGTTTTACAGCCCAAATCACCAAGCCTGCTTCGGCTAATGTGGCATCGGCTGCGGCTAAAACGCGCACGCCAAATTGGGCCAGCAGGCGCTGGCGCGCTTCTTCAAAAGGCTCGACAACCAAGATGTGATTGGCGGGCGTGCCTTGCTTGATGAGGCCACCAATGATGGCGCTGGCCATGTTGCCGCCGCCAATGAATGCAAGGGTTTGAGAGGTGGTAGAAGGTGTAGACATAGAAGAATTGTCGGGCAAACTAAAAAGAATCGTGAAAAAAGTTTGACGCGGGCCAAAAAGTTATGGCATAATTTGCGGCTCCGCTAAAAAAAGCGGGGTTTATCTGCCCCAAGTTGAAGCGTTGCGAGTGGTTCGCGATGTGGATGACGGGCCCAAGACTGATCGGTCCGGTGCATAACGTAAGTTGTGTGAAGACTGATGCAAGTTGGGAATATTGAAATGATCCAAACTGAAACACGGTTAGATGTCGCTGACAACACCGGTGCGAAGTCCGTTTTGTGCATTAAAGTGCTCGGCGGTTCTAAGCGTCGCTATGCAAGCGTGGGCGACATCATCAAGGTGAGCATTAAAGAAGCCGCTCCGCGTGGCCGCGTCAAAAAAGGCGAGGTGTATAGCGCTGTTGTGGTCCGTACTGCCAAAGGCATCCGCCGTGGCGACGGTTCGCTCGTCAAATTCGATGGCAACGCAGCTGTGTTGCTCAATGCAAAGTTGGAGCCTATCGGCACCCGTATCTTCGGCCCAGTGACGCGCGAGTTGCGCACTGAGAAGTTCATGAAGATCGTGTCATTGGCTCCTGAAGTTCTGTAAGGACTAAACAATGAACAAGATTCGCAAAGGCGACCAAGTCATCGTCCTTACTGGACGCGACAAAGGTAAACGTGGCGTTGTGTCGCTGCGTAAAGATGACAGCCACTTGGTGGTCGACGGCATTAACTTGGTGAAAAAACACACCAAGCCAAACCCAATGGCTGGCACGCAAGGTGGCATCGTTGATAAAACAATGCCCATCCATCAGTCCAACGTAGCTATCTTCAATGCTGCTACAGGTAAGGCTGATCGTGTTGGCATCAAAGTCCTGGCAGACGGCAGCAAAGTGCGTGTCTTCAAGTCCAGCGGCGAAGAAATCAAGGCGGCATAAATATGGCACGACTCCAACAACACTACCGTGAAAAAGTGGCTGCTGAGCTGACTGAAAAGTTTGGTTACAAGTCGCCCATGCAAGTTCCACGTTTGACCAAAATCACGTTGAACATGGGTGTGAGCGAAGCTGTGGCTGATAAGAAAGTCATGGACAACGCAGTCAGCGACTTGACCAAAATTGCAGGCCAAAAGCCTGTGGTGACCAAGGCTAAAAAGGCGATTGCGGGTTTCAAAATCCGTGAAGGCCAGCCTATCGGTTGCATGGTGACTTTGCGCGGCGTTCAGATGTATGAATTCCTGGATCGTTTCGTGACCGTGGCTTTGCCTCGCGTTCGTGACTTCCGTGGTATCTCTGTTCGCGCTTTCGATGGCCGTGGTAACTACAACATTGGCGTTAAAGAGCAAATCATTTTCCCTGAGATCGAATACGACAAAGTTGACGCTTTGCGCGGTTTGAACATCAGCATCACCACGACGGCTAAGACTGACGAAGAGTGCAAGGCGCTTCTCGCTGGTTTCCGTTTCCCATTCAAGACAGAGGTGGCACGTGGCTAAACAAGCATTGATCGAGCGCGAGCTCAAGCGTGACCGTTTGGTTGCAAAGTATGCTGCTAAGCACGCAGAGTTGAAGGCTATCGCCAACGACTTCAAGCGTAGCGATGAAGAGCGCGCAATGGCCCGTTTGGGTCTGCAAAAGCTGCCACGCAACGCGAACCCAACACGTCAACGTAACCGTTGCGCAATCACCGGTCGTCCACGTGGCACGTTCCGCCAATTCGGCCTTGGCCGCGCCAAGATCCGTGAATTAGCCTTCCAAGGCAACATTCCCGGCATCACCAAAGCCAGCTGGTAATAGGCAGGAGATTCAATATGAGCATGAGTGATCCAATCGCCGACTTGCTGACTCGCATCCGCAACGCGCAAATGGTGGCTAAACCCACCGTGATGGTGCCTTCTTCTAAAGTGAAGATCGCCATTGCGCAAGTGCTGAAAGACGAAGGCTACATCGACGGTTTTCAAATTAAAAAAGACGCTGGTAAGACTGAGCTTGAGATCACTCTCAAGTACTACGCAGGTCGTCCAGTGATCGAACGCATTGAGCGCGTGAGCCGTCCCGGCCTGCGCGTTTACAAAGGCTGCGGCGCTATCCCCCAAGTCATGAATGGCATGGGTGTGGCAATTGTCACAACACCTCAAGGTGTGATGACTGACCGCAAAGCACGCGCTACCGGTGTCGGTGGCGAAGTGTTGTGCTACGTCGCTTAACCGCAGCCTAAAGGAAAGACTGAAATGTCCCGAGTAGGAAAAATGCCTGTGACCGTCCCCCAAGGTGTGGATGTGTCTATTAACAATACCCAAATCAGTGTGAAGGGCGCAGGCGGTACGCTGTCGATCGCTGCTAATGCATTGGTGAAGGTTGTCAACGAAGCTGGCCAAGTGACATTCGCGCCTGCTGATGATTCTCGTGAAGCGAACGCCATGAGCGGTACTTTGCGTCAATTGGTCAACAACATGGTGACTGGTGTGACCAAAGGCTTCGAGAAAAAGCTGACTTTGGTAGGTGTGGGTTACAAAGCTGCTGCGCAAGGTTCTAAATTGAACTTGGCAGTGGGCTACTCTCACCCAGTCAATATCGATATGCCTGAAGGTATCAAGGTTGAGACGCCAGCCCCAACTGAAATCCTGATCAAAGGTGCTGACCGTCAACGCGTCGGTCAAGTGGCTGCTGAGATTCGTGCTGTTCGTCCCCCTGAGCCTTACAAAGGCAAGGGCATCCGTTATTCGGATGAGAAGATCACGATCAAAGAGACCAAGAAGAAATAAGGAGCTGCAAAATGTTGACCAAAAAAGAGCAGCGACTCCGCCGGGCACGTCAAACACGTATTCGCATCGCCAACCAAGGCGTTGCACGTTTGATGGTGAACCGCACCAACTTGCACATCTATGCGACAGTTGTTTCCGCTTGCGGCACGAAAGTCGTGGCGACAGCATCCTCAGCAGAAGCCGATGTGCGCAAGCAACTGGGCGCAACAGGCAAAGGCGGCAACGTCAATGCAGCGCAAGTGATTGGCAAGCTGATCGCTGAAAAAGCGAAAAAAGCTGGCGTCGAAAAAGTGGCGTTTGACCGTTCAGGTTTTGCTTACCACGGTCGCGTCAAGGCTTTGGCCGACGCAGCCCGCGAAGCTGGCTTGCAGTTCTAATCGGATTGGAAATTACACATGGCTAAATTTCAAGCTAAAGCGCAGGGTGACGGTCCAGAAGACGGACTCCGCGAAAAAATGATCGCGGTCAACCGCGTCACCAAAGTGGTTAAGGGCGGCCGTATTCTCGGTTTCGCAGCTTTGACTGTGGTTGGTGACGGCGATGGCCGCGTGGGCATGGGCAAAGGTAAATCGAAAGAAGTGCCAGCTGCTGTCCAAAAAGCGATGGAAGAAGCCCGTCGCAACATGACCAAAGTCACTTTGAAAAACGGCACGATTCACCACAAGGTGCACGGTCGTCACGGTGCTGCAAACGTCATGATGATCCCCGCACCTAAGGGTACCGGCATCATCGCAGGCGGTCCAATGCGCGCTGTGTTCGAAGTGATGGGTATTACTGACATCGTGGCAAAAAGCCACGGTACATCAAACCCATACAACATGGTTCGTGCAACCTTGGATGCTTTGAACAATTCCACGACGCCTTCAGAAGTGGCGGCTAAGCGTGGCAAAAACATCGAAGAAATCTTCGCTTAATCTCGGAGCATTCAATGACTACCCCTCAAACTGTGAAGATCCAATTGGTGCGTAGCCCAATTGGCACCAAAGAATCGCACCGCGCCACCGTTCGTGGCTTGGGCTTGCGCAAACTGAATTCTGTGAGCGAGTTGCAAGACACGCCAGCAGTGCGCGGCATGATTAACAAGATCAGCTATCTGGTCAAAGTGCTGTAAAAGGTTGAAGATGGAACTCAATAACATCACCCACGCACCTGGCGCAAAACACGCCAAGCGTCGCGTTGGTCGCGGTATCGGCTCTGGCCTCGGCAAGACTGCTGGTCGTGGTCACAAAGGTCAAAAGTCTCGTTCAGGCGGCTACCACAAGGTTGGTTTCGAAGGCGGTCAAATGCCTTTGCAGCGTCGTTTGCCTAAGCGCGGCTTCAAGTCCACCACTTTGAAGTACAACGACGAAGTGACATTGGCTGACTTGCAACAACTCGGCGCTGCTGAAGTTGATATGTTGACATTGAAGGCCGCTGGCCTCGTGGCATCTATCGCTCGTGTCGTCAAGGTTGTGAAGACTGGCGAATTGACGACTGCTGTCAAGCTCAATGGTATCGGTGCTACTGCTGGTGCCAAAGCTGCGATCGAAGCCGCTGGCGGCTCCGTCGCTTAATCGTTAGAAAACAGGAACAGCGCTCCGTGGCTACTACCTCTCCATCGATCGGTAACAACGACAAGTTCGGCGACCTCCGTCGCCGACTGGTCTTCTTGCTGCTCGCCTTGGTGGTTTACCGCGTGGGCGCCCATATTCCTGTGCCCGGCATCAACCCTGACCAATTGCAACAATTGTTCAAGGGTCAGCAGGGCGGCATTTTGAGCCTGTTCAACATGTTCTCGGGTGGCGCTTTGTCGCGCTTTACCGTGTTCGCGTTGGGCATCATGCCTTACATCTCTGCATCGATCATCATGCAGTTGCTGACTTATGTGTTGCCCTCTTTGGAGCAGCTTAAAAAAGAAGGCGAAGCAGGTCGTCGCAAGATCACTCAGTACACACGTTTTGGTACTTTGGGCTTGGCTTTGTTCCAGTCCATGGGTATTGCCATGGCGTTGGAAGCATCAGCCGGTTTGGTCAACGTGCCAGGCTTTGGTTTCCGCATGACAGCCATGGTCAGCTTGACCGCAGGCACCATGTTCTTGATGTGGTTGGGTGAACAAATCACTGAGCGTGGTTTGGGTAACGGTATCTCTATCTTGATTTTTGCTGGTATCGCAGCAGGCCTGCCCGGTTCAATCGGTGGCTTACTCGAGCTGGTGCGCACAGGTGCTATGAGCATCTTGGCTGCCATCATCATTGTTGTTGTTGTGGCTCTGGTCACTTACTTCGTGGTGTTTGTTGAGCGCGGTCAGCGCAAAATCTTGGTGAACTATGCACGTCGCCAAGTGGGTAACAAAGTGTATGGCGGTCAATCGTCTCACTTGCCCCTCAAGTTGAACATGGCGGGTGTGATTCCTCCTATCTTCGCTTCGTCCATCATTCTGTTGCCTGCAACTATCGTGAGCTGGTTCAGCTCAGGCGATAGCATGCTTTGGCTAAAAGATATTTCTGCAGCACTTGCACCTGGACAGCCTGTCTACGTGATGTTGTATGCAGCTGCAATTGTTTTCTTTTGCTTCTTTTACACTGCCTTGGTCTTTAACAGCCGAGAAACAGCGGATAATCTGAAGAAGAGTGGTGCTTTTGTCCCGGGTATTCGTCCCGGCGACCACACTGCCAAATACATCGACAAAATTTTGGTTCGACTCACGCTCGCAGGCGCCGTGTACATCACCTTTGTGTGTTTGTTACCTGAGTTCATGATCTTGAAATACAACGTGCCTTTCTACTTCGGTGGTACATCGTTGCTGATTATTGTGGTTGTCACCATGGACTTTATGGCCCAAGTGCAAAACTACATGATGAGCCAACAATATGACTCGCTGTTGAAGAAAGCAAGTTTCAAAACAACGCTCTAACGGGCCAAGTAAAAAGTCGTGTTTCATGCCAATGAGGGTGTGAAATGAAATGAGTTTTAGGAGAATGAAATGAGAGTTTCGGCTTCGGTCAAAAAAATTTGCCGCAACTGCAAAATCATCCGCCGCAAGGGCGTGGTTCGTGTGATCTGTACAGATCCACGCCACAAACAGCGTCAAGGTTGATTGAACTGGTTTAAAGAGGACGCACATGGCACGTATCGCTGGCATTAACATTCCGCCGCACAAACACGCTGAAATCGGTTTGACATCGATTTTCGGTATTGGTCGCACACGCGCTCGCAAAATTTGCGAAGCATGTGGCATTGATTACGCAAAGAAGATCAAAGATCTGACTGACTCGGACCTCGAAAAGATCCGTGACCAGATCGCTGAATTCACGATTGAAGGTGACTTGCGTCGCGAAACAACAATGAACATCAAGCGTTTGATGGACATCGGTTGCTACCGCGGCTTCCGTCACCGTCGTGGTCTGCCTATGCGTGGTCAACGTACGCGTACCAACGCTCGTACACGCAAGGGTCCGCGTAAAGCAGCCCAGTCGTTGAAGAAATAATAGGACTGAACAATGGCTAAATCTCCAAGCGGCGCAGCTTCACGCGTACGTAAAAAGGTTCGTAAGAACATTGCTGACGGCATCGCGCACGTGCACGCGTCGTTCAACAACACCATCATCACCATCACTGACCGCCAAGGCAATGCTTTGTCATGGGCTTCGTCAGGTGGTCAAGGTTTCAAGGGCTCACGCAAGTCCACACCTTTCGCAGCTCAAGTGGCTTCGGAAGTTGCTGGTCGCGCTGCCGTTGATCAAGGCATCAAGAACCTTGATGTCGAGATCAAAGGCCCAGGCCCTGGCCGTGAATCTTCAGTGCGCGCTTTGGCCGCATTGGGCATTCGCATCAACTCGATTGCTGACGTGACTCCAGTGCCGCACAACGGCTGCCGTCCACAAAAGCGTCGTCGTATCTAAGCGTTCTTCGCTTTTTACTGTTAACCACAAGCCCACCGCCGCTGGCTAACCCCCAGCGGCTCCTCGCTTCTTGCGAGCAGCTGATCAGATAAGGAAATTCAAGTGGCACGTTACCTAGGCCCCAAGGCCAAACTCTCACGCCGTGAAGGCACCGACTTGTTCTTGAAGAGCGCACGCCGCTCTATCAGCGACAAGTGCAAATTCGACAGCAAACCAGGCCAACACGGCCGCACATCAGGTCAACGTACGTCTGACTTCGGTTTGCAATTGCGCGAAAAACAAAAAGTCAAACGCATGTACGGTGTGTTAGAACGTCAGTTCCGCCGTTACTTCGCAGCTGCCGATCGCCAAAAAGGTAACACCGGTGCAAACCTGTTGACCATTTTGGAAACACGTTTGGACAACGTTGTGTACCGCATGGGCTTCGGCTCTACACGTGCTGAAGCACGTCAGCTGGTGTCACACAAAGCCATCACCGTGAACGGCCATCAAGTCAACATCGCTTCTTACTTGGTGAAAGCCGGTGACGTGGTTGCTGTGCGCGAAAAGTCTAAGAAACAAGGCCGCGTGTTGGAAGCCCTCGAGTTGGCAAAACAAGTGGGTATGCCTGCTTGGGTTGAAGTCAACCTTGAAAAAGCTGAAGGTGTCTTCAAGAAGACGCCAGACCGTGACGAATTCGCTGCGGACATCAACGAATCTTTGATCGTCGAACTTTACTCGCGTTAATCCTGGTTGAAGTTTTCAACCTAACGCACCCCACGCTGCCTGCTCGCGCAGCGTGGTCCAGACACCCAGCCTTACCGGTGTAACGAACCGGGGGTATTGAAGGAAATCTGAATGCAAACAAACTTGCTGAAACCAAAAAATATTCACGTCGAGCAATTGGGTCACAACCGCGCCAAGGTTACCTTGGAGCCGTTTGAGCGTGGCTATGGCCACACGTTGGGCAATGCTCTGCGTCGCGTTTTGTTGTCTTCTATGGTTGGCTATGCAGTGACTGAAGTCACCATCGCTGGCGTTGTGCACGAGTACTCGTCTATCGATGGCGTGCAAGAAGATGTGGTCAACATCTTGTTGAACCTCAAAGGCGTTGTGTTCAAAATGCACAACCGCGATGAAGTGACTCTGAGCTTGCGCAAAGACGGCGAAGGCGCTGTGACTGCTGCAGACATCCAAGTGCCTCACGATGTTGAAATCATCAACCCTGAGCACGTGATTGCGAACTTGTCGCACGGCGGCAAGATCGACATCCAACTCAAAGTTGAAACAGGTCGTGGCTATGTGCCAGGTACTGTGCGTCGTTACGGCGAAGAGCCAAGCAAGTCCATCGGACGCATCGTGTTGGATGCCGCTTTCTCTCCCGTCAGTCGCGTGAGCTACAGCGTTGAAAACGCACGTGTGGAACAACGTACGGACCTCGACCGCTTGGTCATGGAAATCGAAACCAACGGTGCCATCTCTGCTGAAGACGCTGTGCGCGCTTCGTCAAAGATCTTGGTTGAGCAACTGGCTGTGTTCGCACAGTTGGAAGGCGACGCCATCAACGGCATCATGGAAGCTGCTGCTCCACGTGGCGGCCAACAGTTCGATCCGATCTTGTTGCGCCCTGTCGACGAGTTGGAATTGACCGTTCGTTCTGCCAACTGCTTGAAAGCAGAAAACATCTATTACATCGGTGATCTGATTCAGCGCACTGAGAATGAGTTGCTCAAGACCCCTAACTTGGGTCGCAAGTCACTCAACGAAATCAAAGAAGTGCTCGCTTCACGCGGCTTGACTTTGGGCATGAAACTCGAAAGCTGGCCACCTGCCGGTTTAGAGCGTCGTTAATTTAGAATCACTGACTTTTAAAGTCCCCTGGCCGTACCTGATACGGCGGCCGGTAAAACATCAAAGGAAATCAAAATGCGCCACGGACACGGACTTCGCAAACTCAACCGCACTAGCTCACATCGTTTGGCTATGTTGCGCAACATGATGAATTCGCTCATCGAGCACGAAGCCATTAAAACCACATTGCCTAAAGCCAAAGAATTGCGTCGCGTCATCGAACCGATGATCACTTTGGCCAAAGAGCCTACCGTTGCAAACCGCCGCTTGGCATTTGACCGCTTGCGCGATCGCGACAGCGTTGTGAAGTTGTTCAACGAATTGGGCCCACGTTTCAAGACACGTCCAGGTGGTTACACCCGTATTTTGAAAATGGGTTTCCGCGTGGGCGACAACGCACCAATGGCTTATGTTGAATTGGTAGACCGCGCAGAAGTTTCTGAGGCTTCTTCTACCGAAACAGCCGCTTAATAGGTTATACTAATCCTCTTGACGCGCGATGGAGCAGCCTGGTAGCTCGTTGGGCTCATAACCCAAAGGTCGTAGGTTCAAATCCTACTCGCGCAACCACTTTAAAACGCCCGCTGAATTTATTCAGTGGGCGTTTTTCTTGGGAAGTCCACACATGGAAATCAGTCGCGTCGAAGCCTTGTCACAACGCATCGTGCAACCCTATGCATGGGGTAACGCTGTATGGCACGTTTGGGGTGCTGGTCAGGCCGCTGAGCAGGGCCTAGAAGGCCAAGTCGCCGATACCAGAAGCAATGCCTCAAAGCAGCCTCTTGTGCTGCTACATGGTGGTTCTGGCAGCTGGACGCATTGGCTGCGCAATGTCGAGCACTTGGCGAAGATCCGAACAATTTGGGCATTAGACATTCCTGGGTTTGGTGACTCCGACTTGCCCAGCGGTGTGAGCGATGCCGATGGCTTAGTTCCTTACGTGGCTGAAATACTCGCGAACTCTTTTAGAGGTGATGGCGTGGATGTCATGGGCTTTTCTTTCGGCGCCATGACGGCGGGTTTGGTAGCCGCTGAATATCCCAACCTCATCCGGCAATTGATTTTGGTCGGCGCGCCTGGCTTAGGCTTATTTAGCAAAGAGTTGCCAATGCGAGGCATGACGCCTGACATGGATGAAGAGTCGCAGCGCAAGGTGCATCGCCACAACCTGAATGCCATGATGTTTGTGCATCCAGACAGCGTGACCGATGACGTGATTGACTTGCAGCAAGCCAACGTTGCACGTGACCGCTTGCGACGCAGACGCGTTGCCCGCACGGATGTACTGGCACAAGCGCAAACACACTGGACATGTCCCGTGCATGGCGTGTGGGGCGTGTGTGACGCGCTTTACCAAGGCACGTTGGCTCAAGTCCCACAGGTGTTGTCTTCGATGGCCTCATTCACGGTGGTTCCCGATGCCGGCCACTGGGTCATGTTTGAAAAACCAGACGCATTTCATGCAGCGGTGGCCCCACTACTAAGCCGCTGAAGCATCAGCCAACTTGACGTCGCGTCTCAAGCGCGCACAATGAAACCATGCTGTACAAATTCAAATCAAAAGCCACGGGCGACCTCATCATGTTGGAGCCCCAAGGCAAACACATCCTCAAACTCATTGGCAAAGAGCCAGGAGCCCAAGGCATCATCTTGCCCCGCGAGATGTTGACGGCCATTGAGTCCTTGAATGCGGCTGTCGCACAAGAAGAGTTGGCACATCAAGCAGCCAAAGAGGCCGCGCAGAACGGCAACGTGCAGGAGACGGGCGCAGCCCCCGCAGTAGATGGCCCTCGCGCCATCAGCTTGAAGCAACGCGTCGTCCCCTTCATTGACATGCTGCGTCGCGCACACGCCGAAGACAAAGAGGTGGTTTGGGGTGTTTGATGACACGCCCAAGCATCATGCCTATGAAGCACTCACGCCCGATGTGGTGCTGGATGCGCTCTCTGATTTAGGGCTTGAAGTCGATGGTCGGCTCACCGCCTTGAGCTCGTATGAAAACCGCGTGTACCAAGCTATGTTGGATAACAACAGCTCGGTGGTCGCTAAGTTTTACAGGCCGGAGCGTTGGAGCGATGCTCAAATCTTGGAAGAACACAGCTTTGCTGCAGAGCTGATGGCCGACGAAGTGCCATTGGTGGGGCCACTCATGCTGCACGACAAAACCTTGCACCATGCACACGGTTTTGCATTCAGCGTCAGCCCTCGTCGTGGTGGACGCATGCCTGAGCTGGACGACGCTGAGGTGTTGGAGTGGATAGGGCGCTTCATCGCGCGCATTCACAACGTGGGCGCGCAACATAGCTTTGTCACGCGCCCCACTTTGAATGTGAGCACGTTTGCCACTGAGTCACGTGACTGGCTGATGGAAAACGGCATCATTCCCATGGACCAGCAAACTGAATGGCTGGCGGTCTGCAACCAAGCCATTGACATGGCGCAAGAGAAATTTGCAGCGCATCCTGCGAAGCAGATTCGCTTGCACGGTGACTGCCACCCCGGCAATATTTTGTGGACACCCATAGACCTGCCCAATGGCGGCCCACACTTTGTGGACTTGGACGATGCCCGCATGGGGCCTGCGGTTCAAGACTTATGGATGTTGCTCAGCGGTGAGCGTGCGCAGCGCACACAGCAGCTATCGATGTTGCTGGATGGCTATGAACAAATGCGTGAACTCAACCGCAGCGAACTCGCGTTGATCGAGCCTTTGCGCACCCTGCGTTTGATTCACTACAGCGCTTGGCTAGCAAGACGTAAAGACGATCCCGCTTTTGTGCAGCATTTCTCATGGTTTGGTAGCAGTGACTATTGGGGAGGGCAAACGCACATGCTGGTGGAGCAATGCGAAGCCATGCAAGAAGAGCCGTTGTACGCTTAACAGCCGAGTAAATCGGCCAGCGCATGTATGTCGCGCGCATGCAAATCGTTGCCGGCTTGTGGTGACACATCTTTAGGCTGCGATGCGCCGAACTCCAAAGGCCGTTCGATGTAGGCCGTGCGTAAACCACAAGCCCGCGCTGCCTCTAAGTCATCATGATGAGTGGCGCAAAGCATCACTTGTTGAGGCTGTAAGTCAAATGTTGATGCGACGCCTAGATAGGTGGCAGGGTCAGGCTTATACGCACGAAACACCTCGGCAGACAAAACGCAGTCCCACGGCAAACCTGCATGCTTTGCCATGTTGGTGAGCAATCCGATGTTGCCGTTAGAAAGTGTGCAAATGGTGAATTTGCTTTTAAGTCGCTGCAAGCCAGCGACACTGTCGGGCCATGCATCTAAGCGGTGCCATACGCGGTTGAGGTGCACGCGCTCAGCTTCAGTCAAATGCGACAAGCCGAACGTAGGCAGCAAGTCTTCCAAGACCAACCGATGCAGCTCATCAATGCGCGTCCAGCCCAGTTCGCCCGAGCGAACACGCGCCATCGCAGGTTGATAACCAGCACGCCAAGCCAATGCAAAAGCGTTGGCATCCAAAGAAGGGTAAAGCGCTTGCATTTCGCGCACGATACTGCCGTGCCAATCGACCACAGTGCCAAAAATGTCAAAGGCCAACACATGCGTGTTGGCCTTCAAGTCGTCTAGAGACGCGGGGTTAGGTGTGTCCATGTGTGTCATGGACCGTGTTTTACACCAAGAGTGCGTTCACCCGTTTCACATAGGCGGCAGGATCATCTGGCAAACCACCTTCAGCCAACAAAGCTTGGTCAAACAAAATGTGCGCCAAGTCGTTGAAGTTGGGGTTGGCGTCACCGCTGAGTTTCTTGACCAAAGCGTGTTCAGCATTGACTTCCAAGATGGGTTTCATCTCAGGCGCTTGTTGCCCAGCTTGTTTGAGCATGCGAGCCAATTGCATGGACATGCCGTGGTCTTTGACTACCAAGCAAGCAGGTGAGTCGACCAAGCGCGTGGTCACGCGCACATCGTCGGCTTTGTCTTTCAAAGCTTCTTTGAGCTTGGCCAATACAGGCTTGAAGTTTTCAGCAGCATCTTCCGCAGCTTTCTTCTCAGCTTCATCTTGCAGCGAGCCCAAGTCCACCGCACCTTTGGCGACAGATTGCATGGGCGTGCCATCAAACTCTTGCACAAAGTTCAAGGCCCACTCGTCCACGCGGTCGGTCATCAGCAAAACCTCGATGCCTTTTTTGCGGAACACTTCCAGTTGCGGGCTGTTCTTGGCGGCAGCCAATGTGTCAGCGGTGATGTAGTAAATGGCCTCTTGGCCTTCTTTCATACGTGCCTTGTAGTCTGCGAAGGACACGCTTACGGTGTCCGTTGAAGTGCTGGCAAAACGCAGCAGTTTGGCGAGCTTGTCTTTGTTGGCAAAGTCTTCGCCCAAGCCTTCTTTCAGCACCGCGCCAAATTCTGCATAGAACTGGCTGTACTTGCCTTCTTTGGCTTTGTCTTCGTCACTCAACACATCAGCCACGCCATCGTCGCCCGCAACAGGTGCTTTGTCGTACTTGGCTAAGTCTTCCAGCACGGCCAACACACGGCGGGTGTTGCCTTCGCGAATGGCTTTGACGTCACGGCTTTCTTGCAGCAATTCGCGGCTCACGTTCAGTGGCAAATCGGCCGAGTCCACCACGCCTTTGATGAAGCGCAGGTAAGAGGGCATCAGCGCTTCGGCGTCGTCCATGATGAACACGCGCTTCACATACAACTTCAAGCCTGCTTTCTTTTCGCGGTTGAACAAGTCCATCGGCGCCTTGCCTGGGATGTACAACAGCTGTGTGTATTCGGTGCTGCCTTCCACCCGGTTGTGGCTCCAAGCCAAAGGTGGCTCAAAATCGTGGCTGATGTGCTTGTAGAACTCGGCGTGCTGCTCGTCGCTCACATCCTTCTTGGGGCGTGCCCAAAGCGCGTTGGCTTGGTTGACGGTTTCCCACTCGTCGGTCAGCACCATTTCGCCGGGTTGGTCGTTCTCGCCCTCTTTCCATTCTTCTTTGCGCATGCGGATGGGCAAAGAAATGTGGTCAGAGTATTTGTTGATGACCGACTTGAGCTTCCACGCGCTCAGGTATTCCTCGGCATCGTCACGCAGGTGGAGAATGATTTTTGTGCCGCGCTCTGCTTGGGTGATGGTCTCCACCTCAAAGTCGCCCGTGCCGGTGCTGCTCCAGCGCACGCCTTCCTCTGCCTTCAGGCCTGCGCGGCGAGATTCCACCGTGATGCGGTCGGCCACGATGTAACCCGAGTAAAAACCCACACCAAACTGGCCAATCAAAGCGCCTTGGTCTTTGGCATCGGTCTTCTGGTCGCCGCTGAGTTTGCCCATGAATTCGCGCGTGCCGCTCTTGGCAATCGTTCCGAGGTGGGCAATGGCTTCTTCTTGACTCATGCCAATGCCGTTGTCGGCAATGGTCAGGGTGCGAGCGTCTTTGTCAAAACTCACGCGCACTTCAAGGTCGGCGTTGCCTTCAAACAAGGCATCGTTGTTCAGGCCTTCGTAGCGCAGCTTGTCGCAGGCATCAGAGGCGTTGGACACCAGTTCGCGCAAGAAGATTTCTTTGTTCGAATACAGCGAATGCGTGACGAGGTGCAGCAGTTGTGAGACTTCGGCTTGGAAGGAATGGGTTTGTTTGGTCATGGTCTTTAAAAACTAAATTACAAAAAACAACGCCCCAAGGTGTGGGGCGTTGGCCTAAATTTCAAGAGGGATAAAACGCAGGGAATTCGCGCAACTCAAAAGCGCTCGTGGGCACCCAGGTAGCGCCATTGCCCAGCAGGCAGTTGCCCCAGTTGGACGTGCCCGATGCGAATGCGCTTGAGGCCCACGACCTGAAGGCCGACTTGTTCGCACATGCGGCGAATTTGGCGCTTCTTGCCTTCGGTCAGCACAAACCGAAGTTGCTCTGGGTTTTGCCATTCCACCTGGGCACGTTTGAGGGGCTTGCCGTCCAAGCTCAAGCCGTGGCGTAAGCGTTCGAGTTGAGCCTTTGGAAATACCGACTGGACATTGTTGGTCACGCGATCGTGGTCGCCAATGGCGCTGAGTTGGTTGGCTCTGCCGCCATAGGTGGCGGATGCAGCGGTGGCTGCGGCAATGTTTTCTTGACCGGTGTAGGTCACGCGCACCAAATATTCTTTTTCCATCTCCGAGTCTTCGCCGATCAGTTGACGTGCGACGCGGCCGTCTTGCGTCAACACCAACAAGCCTGTGGAGTCGATGTCGAGTCGGCCCGATGGGGCGAGGCTGCGCAACTGTGTGGGCGTGAAGCGTCGCTTGGATGAGTCGCCCGCCCAATGCGTGCGAGGGTTGATCAACATGATCGCGGGCTCATGCCCGTCTTCGGCTTGCCCGCTCACGTAGCCCATGGGCTTGTGCAGGAGGATCGTGACTTGTGTGTCTTGGTGCCCCTTGGCGCGTGGGTCCACCTCCACACGGTCATTGGGGCCCACTTTCACGCCCATTTCGGCGGGACGGCCGTTGACCAACACCCAGCCTTGATCTATCCACGCGTCGGCCTCGCGGCGTGAGCAAAGGCCAAGTTCGGCCATGCGTTTGTTGAGGCGTGTGAGTTCTGTGGGGGTGTCTGACATAAGGGGCAAATTCTAAGTGCCGCTGGCGCGCAGCGCGGCAAGGTTCAGCACGCGCATGCCGCCGTATTCAATGCGAATCGCGCCTTGTTCTTCCAATCGATTCAGTGCCACGTTCACACGTTGGCGCGACAGGCCCACCAGGTAGGCCAGCTCTTGCTGCGTGATGCGCAAAATCTCGCCCACGCCCGGAAACAAAGTGGGGTTGAACAGCGCTGCCAAGTTGCGTGCCACGCGCACATCTGGATCGCTGGAGCGGTCAATCTCGCGAGCCTCAATGAATTGCGCTAAGCGTTCGTTGAGTTGGTTCATCACAAAGCGGTTGAACCCAATCGAGTTGTCCAGCAACCAATGAAACGTGTCAATTGGCAGCCCCGCCACCACGCTGCGGCGAAGGGCCATGATGTTGTAGCGGTAGGTCTCGCGCTTGATGGCCGTGCCCTCACCAAACCAACCACCGGGCGGCACACCCGTGAAGGTGATGGTGCGCCCGCTGGCGCTGTCCGTGCTCATCTTCAACAGACCTTCCACCACGCCAAACCAATACGTGGCTTGGCGCCCCATGCGGCACACGTAGTCACCAGGCATGGGGTCGCTCACCACCAGCTGCGATTCGATGCGGTTGCGCTCGTTTTCTTTGAGCAAGCCAAACCACGGGATGAGCTTGAGCTCTTGCTCCGTGAGAGAGCGTCGTCGCTGGTAAACGGTGGGTGTTTGCGCCATGATTCTGATCAATAGAAAAGTTTTATTCGGGTAATCACTGCTCAGTGTCTACCCTAAATTGTCGTCGAAACGACAACTTGGCGTCAAACCGGAGCCTACGATCGCACCCAACGTGAGAAACGCGTCACATGCGCGTCACGATTTTTTGTCGACACACAAAGCAAGGATTAGGAATGCAGACCACGTTCCCACGACTGTTACTCAAGCATGCCAGCGAGCGCCCAGGCGCCCCCGCCATGCGCGAGAAGGAATACGGCATTTGGCAAACCACGTCTTGGGCCGACATGGCTCAGATGGTGGAGCACATGGCGTGCGGCTTGCACCAAGCCGGTTTGACACGCAACGAGCATTTGGTGGTGATTGGCTCCAACCGTCCCCGCCTGTACGCCACCATGTTGGCCGCCCAATCGTTGGGCGCGATTCCGATCCCCTTGTACCAAGACGCCGCAGGCCCTGAGTGCGTATTTCCATTGAACAACGCCGAAGTGCGCTTCTGTGTGGTCGAAGACCAAGAGCAAGTCGACAAGCTGTTGGAGATCCGTGAGCAATGCCCGCAAATCGCACACATCTTTTTTGACGATCCTCGCGGTCTGCGCAAGTACGACGAGCCCGGCTTGGCCTCACTCGAAGAGTTGCTCGCTGCTGGTGCCGTGTTTGCCAAGCAACATCCTGAGTTTTACAAAGACGAAGTTGAAAAAGCTCACACGGACGATGTGGGCGCGATGTTCTTCACCTCCGGCACCACGGGCAACCCCAAAGGTGTGGTGCACACGCACAACTCGCTCATCAACCGTGCCGAAGCGGGCGCGCTGTTTGACAAGCTCACCTCGCATGAAGACGTGTTGGCCTATTTGCCACCGGCTTGGATTGGCCAAAACATTTTCAGCTACGCCCAGTGGTTGTATTGCGGCTATGTGGTGAACTGTCCTGAGTCGGCTGCCACCGTCACCATCGACTTGAAAGAAGTCGGCCCCACTTACTACTTCGCACCTCCCCGCGTGTTTGAAGGCTTGCTCACCAGTGTGATGATTCGCATGGAAGATGCAGGCGCGATCAAGCGTGGCATGTTCCATTACTTCATGGATGTGGCCCGCAAATACGGCCCCACCAAGATGGATGGCAAGTCGATTGGTTTGGTGGGCGGCTTGCTCTACACCTTGGGTAACTTCTTTGTGTACGGCCCTTTGCGTAACAACCTCGGCATGAGCCGCGTGCGTGTGGCCTATACCGCAGGTGAAGCGATTGGCCCAGATTTGTTCAGCTTCTACCGCGCCATTGGTGTGAACTTGAAGCAGCTCTACGGTTCTACCGAAACCGCTGTGTTTGTTTGCTTGCAGCCTGACCACGAAGCACGTGCCGACACCGTGGGTGTGCCTTGCGCTGGCGTGGAAATCAAAGTGGCTGACAACGGCGAAATCTTGGTCAAGTCACCCGGCCTGCTCAAAGGCTATTACAAGAACGATGCTGCCACGGCTGAAGTACTGACGGCCGATGGCTGGTACCACACCAGCGACGCCGGTTTCTTGGATGCGCATGGCCACCTGAAGATCATTGACCGCGTCAAAGACGTGGGCCGCATCAAAGGTGGTTCAAACGACGGCGCCATGTTTGCACCCAAGTATGTGGAGAACAAACTCAAGTTCTTCCCGCACATCAAAGAAGTGGTGGCCTATGGCGACCAGCGCGAAAAAGTGTGCGTGATGATCAACATCGACATGGAAGCCGTGGGCAACTGGGCTGAGCGTCACAACTTGCCTTACGCCGGCTATACCGATTTGGCGCAAAAGCCGGAGGTGTATCAGTTGATCAAAGAATGCGTTGAGAAAGTCAACGCAGATTTGGCGGCTGACGAACTTTTAGCCGGCAGCCAAGTGAGCCGCTTCCTCGTCTTGCATAAAGAGTTGGATGCTGACGACGGCGAACTGACACGTACCAACAAAGTGCGTCGCGGTTTCATCGCTGAAAAATACGACGCCTTAGTGGGTGCCTTGTACAACGGTGCCACCGAGCAATTCATTGAAACCGTGGTGAAGTTTGAAGACGGTCGCACTGGCAGCGTGAGCGCCACGCTCAAGCTGTCTGATGCCAAAACCTTCACGCCTGTGGGGAAAGCAGCATGAGCAAGAAAATCGGCGACGTTATCCTTGACGTCAAAAACATCAGTTTGCGTTTCGGTGGCGTCAAGGCGCTGACCGACATTTCGTTCAACGTCAAAGAGCACGAAGTGCGCGCCATCATTGGCCCCAACGGCGCTGGCAAGAGCTCTATGCTCAACTGCATCAACGGTGTGTACGCACCGCAAGAAGGCTCCATCACTTTTCGCGGTCAAACCTTTGACCACATGGACAGCCACCAAGTGGCCACCATGGGCATTGCGCGCACCTTCCAAAACTTGGCCTTGTTCAAAGGCATGAGCGTGCTCGACAACATCATGACCGGCCGTAACCTGCGCATGAAGAGCAACATCCTCATGCAAGCCTTGCGCATTGGCCCGGCCGAAAACGAAGAAATGATGCACCGCGAAAAAGTCGAGCGCATCATCGACTTTTTGGAAATTCAAGCCTTCCGTAAAACGCCTGTGGGCCAGTTGCCTTATGGCTTGCAAAAGCGCGTCGACTTAGGTCGTGCGCTGGCCCTTGAGCCCCAAGTGTTGTTGCTCGATGAGCCGATGGCCGGTATGAACGTGGAAGAGAAGCAAGACATGTGTCGCTTCATCTTGGACGTGAACGACGAATTTGGCACCACCATCGTGTTGATCGAACACGACATGGGCGTGGTGATGGATATTTCTGATCGCGTGGTCGTGCTCGACTACGGCAAGAAGATCGGCGACGGCACCCCCGATGAGGTGCGCAACAACGAGGAAGTCATCAGCGCTTACCTCGGCACTTCACACTAAGGACAAGAACATGGCATTTTTTCTTGAAACCCTTTTCGGCGGCCTCATGGCAGGCATGCTGTATTCGTTGGTGGCCCTCGGCTTCGTGCTGATTTACAAAGCCTCTGGCGTGTTTAACTTTGCGCAAGGTGCGATGGTGTTGTTTGCTGCGCTGGCCATGGCCCGCTTTGGCGAATGGATTCCCGCGCTCACAGGCATCGACAACTTCGTTCTCGTCAACTTGCTCGCCTTCGCTGGCGCTGCTGCTGTGATGTTTGTGGTGGCTTGGGTGATTGAGTTCTTGGTGTTGCGTCACTTGGTGAACCAAGAAGGCACCACTTTGTTGATGGCCACTTTGGGTATCACTTATTTCCTCGACGGTTTGGGGCAATCCATCTTTGGCAGCGACATCTACAAGATCGATGTGGGCATGCCCAAAGAGCCGTTGATGTTGATGGAATCCACCTTTGACGGCGGCATCATGATCAACCAAGAAGACTTGGTGGCTGCGTTCATCGCAGCAGCCTTGGTGGCGTTGCTCAGCGTGTTCTTCCAAAAAACCACCACTGGTCGAGCCTTGCGCGCTGTGGCGGATGACCATCAAGCGGCGCAATCCATTGGTATTCCACTCAACCGTATTTGGGTCATCGTTTGGTGCGTGGCCGGTGTGGTGGCCTTGGTGGCCGGCATGATTTGGGGCTCTAAGTTGGGCGTGCAGTTCTCACTTTCCACCGTGGCTTTGCGTGCTTTGCCTGTGGTGATTTTGGGTGGCCTGACCTCTGTGCCTGGCGCCATCATCGGCGGCTTGATCATCGGTGTTGGCGAGAAATTGTCTGAAGTGTTCCTCGGCCCCTATGTGGGCGGCGGTATTGAAATTTGGTTTGCGTACGTCTTGGCCTTGGGCTTCTTGCTGGTTCGTCCACAAGGTCTGTTTGGCGAGAAGATCATCGACCGCGTGTAAGGAAAAGAATCATGTTTTACAGAGAAAACGGTCAATTCAAAACGACTTACAAGGAAGACCAGCAAATCTTCCCGATCACGCAAGACCGCATTGGTGTGTTGCTGCTCATTGCCTTTGCATTCATCGGCGTGCCCATGCTCGCTGACGAATACATGTTGCGTGCGATTTTGATTCCCTTCCTCATCTTGTCGCTCGCCGCTTTGGGCGTGAACATCTTGGTGGGTTACTGCGGTCAGATCTCTTTGGGGTCAGGCGCTTTCATGGCTGTGGGCGCGTATGCCGCTTACAACTTCTTTGTGCGTATCGATGGCATGCCACTCATCTTGGCTGTGCTGATGGGAGGCTTCTTCGCCACGCTGGTGGGTATGTTCTTTGGCATTCCTAGCTTGCGTGTGAAGGGCCTGTACTTGGCCGTCGCCACATTGGCTGCGCAGTTCTTCTGTGACTGGGCGTTCTTGCGCATCAAATGGTTCACCAACGACTCAGCATCTGGCACAGCCTCTGTGGCCGATTTACAAGTGTTTGGCATGCCCATCAACACACCTTTTGAGAAGTACACCTTCTGTCTGGCCTTTTTGGTGGTGTTTGGTTTGCTCGCTAAAAACTTGGTGCGCAGTGCCATTGGCCGTGAGTGGATGGCCATCCGCGACATGGACGTGGCCGCTGCCGTGATTGGCATTCGCCCCATGTACGCCAAGCTCAGTGCATTTGCCGTGAGTTCGTTCATTGTGGGTGTAGCGGGCGCTTTGTGGGCCTTCGTTTACTTGGGTTCTTGGGAGCCTGCGGCTTTCTCGGTCGACCGTTCATTCCAATTGCTGTTCATGGTCATCTTGGGTGGCATGGGCTCCATCATGGGTAGCTTCTTTGGCGCTGCGTTCATCGTGGTGCTGCCGATCATCATCAACTTGGTCTTGCCATCGCTGGGTGCCGTGGTGGGGGTCGAGGTCAGCACTGCCGCTTTGACACATGCTGAACAAATGATCTTCGGTGCTTTGATTGTTTGGTTCTTGATCGTCGAGCCTCACGGCTTGGCCAAGTTGTGGAGTGTGGGCAAACAAAAGCTGCGTCTGTGGCCTTTCCCTCACTGAGTTGGTTTTCTGGTGTTCGCATAATTTTTCTAAGGAGACTTCAATGAAAATTCGTTCCCTCATGATGGCCGTGGCCGTTGCAGCAACTGGCTTGACCAGCGCTGTGGTCACCACATCCGCTCAAGCGCAAGCCAAAGAGCAGTTCTTCCCAGTGTTGCCTTACCGCACTGGCGCTTATGCACCCAACGGTGTGCCATGGGCCAACGGCTATGCCGACTATTTGAAAGTCATCAACGCACGCGATGGCGGCATCAACGGCGTGAAGATCTCTTTTGAAGAGTGCGACACCGCCTATGCCACAGACCGTGGCGTGGAATGCTACGAGCGCTTGAAAGGCAAATCACAAGGCGCGATCTTCCAGCCTTTGTCGACTGGCATCACCTTCGCTTTGACTGAGAAAGCACCGAACGACAAAAACTCGCTCATCACTGGCGGCTATGGCCGTTCAGAGTCCAGCGATGGTCAAGTGTTCAAGTGGAACTTCCCATTGATGGGCACCTATTGGTCTGGCGCTGACATCATCATGCAGCACATCACCAAAAAAGAAGGTGGCAACATCAAGGGCAAGAAGATCGCTTTGGTCTACCACGACAGCCCATACGGCAAAGAGCCAATCCCACTCTTGCAAGAGCGCGCCAAGATGCAAGGTTTCGACCTGCAACTTTTGCCCGTGACAGCACCTGGTGTTGAGCAAAAAGCCACTTGGTTGCAAGTGCGTCAAGCCCGTCCTGACTACGTCTTGCTGTGGGGCTGGGGCGTGATGAACTCAGCTGCTTTGAAAGAAGCTGTGGCCACAGGCTACCCACGCGAAAAAATGTACGGCGTGTGGTGGTCAGCTGCTGAGCCAGACGTCAAAGACGTGGGCGAAGCTGCCAAAGGCTACAACGGCTTGGTGGTCACAGGTGAAGGCGGCAAGATCATTGCTGACATCAAGACACACGTGCATGGCAAAAAGACAGGCACAGGCCCCGTGGAAGAAGTGGGTTCAACCCTCTACAACCGTGGCATGGTCAGCGCAGCTTTGGCTGTGGAAGGTGTTCGCCAAGCCCAAACGCGTTTTGGCAAAGGCAAGGTCATGACGGGTGAACAAATCCGTTGGGGCTTGGAGAACTTGACGCTCGACCAAAAAGCACTCGACAAGCTCGGCTTGGGCACGGTCATGAAACCACTCAGCACTTCGTGCTTAGACCACGAAGGTTCACGTTCTGCACGTGTTCACACATGGGACGGTAAGAAGTGGAACTTCACCTCTGACTGGATCGAGGCCGATGAATCCATCATCAAGCCATTGGTCAAGCAGTTCGCAGACAAGTACGCCACTGAGAAAAAACTCACACGTCGTACAGCTGCAGATTGCCAGTCTTAATGTGACGCACATCAGCCCGATGGGCTGATGATTTGGCGGCTCTCACGAGCCGCCAAACCTCAGAGGTAAACCTCCCGTTTGCTTTGAGGTTTGGTCCAGTCCAACAACGTTTTTTTAGCAAGGTAAGTTATGAGCGCCAACAACATCGTTCTCAACGTCAATGGCATTGAAGTCATTTACAACCACGTCATCTTGGTGCTCAAGGGCGTCTCGCTCAATGTGCCAGAAGGCAGCATCGTGTCTTTGCTGGGCGGTAACGGCGCTGGCAAAACCACCACCTTGCGGGCCATTTCCAACTTGCTGCAAGGCGAGCGCGGGGCGGTCACCAAAGGCAGCATTGAGTTGCGCGGCGAACGCATCGAAAACCTGACCCCCGCTGACTTGGTCAAGCGTGGCGTGGTGCAGGTGATGGAAGGCCGTCACTGCTTTGCCCACTTGACCATCGAAGAGAACTTGCTGACTGGCAGCTACACGCGCAGCAGCAAAGGTGAGATTGAAGCCAACTTGGAGAAGGTCTACAACTACTTTCCTCGCTTGAAAACACGCCGCACATCACAAGCTGCCTACACCTCGGGTGGCGAGCAGCAAATGTGCGCGATTGGACGCGCCATCATGGCCAACCCCAGCATGGTGTTGCTCGACGAACCTTCTATGGGCTTGGCCCCGCAAATCGTGGAAGAGGTGTTCAATATCGTGAAAGATTTGAACGAGAAAGAAAAAGTCACTTTTCTCATCGCTGAGCAAAACACCAACATGGCTTTGAAGTACGCCGACTACGGCTACATCATGGAGTCGGGCCGCATTGTGATGGACGGTGCTGCATCTGATCTGGCCAACAACGAAGACGTGAAAGAGTTCTACCTCGGTATGGGCGGAGGTGAGCGCAAGAGCTTCAAAGACGCCAAGAGCTACAAGCGCCGCAAGCGTTGGTTGGCATAAGGGGCGCGCACATGTCCAAGCACTACGACGCGCTCGAAACCCGCAACCCTGTCGAGCGCGAAGCGGCGCTCATGGCTGCGTTGCCTGCGCAAATCGCGCACGCACAAAAACATTCACCTGCATTTGCCAAATCTTTGGCAGGTGTGAACGCTGCCAGCGTGACCACCCGCGAAGCGTTGGCCAAATTGCCCGTGATTCGTAAATACGAGTTGTTGGCCCAACAGCAAGAGCAGCGCGCCACCAATGTGTTTGGTGGCTTTGCTGCCATTGGTTTTGGCAAGGCCATGCCGCGCGTGTTTGCCAGTCCCGGCACTATTTATGAGCCTGAAGGCGCACGTGCTGATTACTGGCGCATGGCCCGTGCCATTTACGCCGCAGGTTTCCGTCAAGGCGAACTCGCGCACAACTGCTTCAGTTACCACTTCACGCCTGCGGGTTCGATGATGGAAACCGGCGCACACGCCATTGGTTGCACTGTGTTTGCGGGCGGCACGGGACAGACCGAACAGCAAGTGGATGCGATGGCCGAGCTAAAGCCTGCGGGCTACATCGGCACGCCCAGCTTCTTGAAAATCATTGTGGAAAAAGCCGCCGAGATGGGCGTGAAGTTGCCCAGCGTCACCAAAGCCTTGGTGTCTGGCGAAGCGTTCCCGCCTAGCTTGCGTGACTGGTTGGCTGAGCGTGGTGTTGCCGGTTATCAGTGCTACGCCACTGCCGACCTCGGTTTGATTGCGTATGAAACTGAAGCCCGCGAAGGCTTGGTGCTTGACGAAGGCGTGATTGTTGAAATCGTTCGCCCAGGCACCGGTGATCCTGTGCCCGAAGGTGAAGTGGGTGAGTTGGTGGTGACCTCACTCAACCCCGATTACCCACTGATTCGTTTTGGCACAGGCGACTTGTCCGCTGTGCTGCCAGGCCAATGCCCCACAGGTCGCACCAACGTGCGCATCAAAGGCTGGATGGGACGTGCCGACCAAACCACCAAGGTGCGTGGCATGTTCGTGCACCCAGGCCAAGTGGCTGAGGTGGTCAAGCGTTTCCCCGAAATCAAACGCGCGCGTTTGGTGGTGACGGGCGAGATGGCCAACGACCAAATGAGCCTCAGGGTGGAAGCGCAAGACGTGGATGGTTTGGCTGCAAAAATTGGCGATGCCGTGCGCGACATCACCAAGCTACGTGCCGATGTGACGCTGGTGGCCATGGGCAGTTTGCCCAACGATGGCAAGGTGATTGAAGACGCGCGAACGTATCAATAAGTACGCACTAATAAAAGCCTTTGAGGGATGGGGAAATAAGTAATTTCCGTCATGAAAATGACCCTTGATCGGCTCTAATACAGGTTCCGTTATTAAGGAGACTTCATGAAAAAATTGTTCGCTTTGAGCGTGTTAGCGTTGGTCACATTGACAGGCGCAAACGCCGCAGATTTCCCCATCAAAGACAAGCCCGTCACCATCGTGGTGCCGTTCGCTGCGGGTGGTCCAACTGACCGTGTGGCACGCGATTTGGCTGAAGCCATGCGCAAGCCTTTGGGCACCACCGTGGTGGTCGAGAACGTGGCAGGCGCTGGCGGCACGATTGGCGCCAACAAAGTTGCCAAGGCCCCACAAGATGGCCACACCATCTTCTTGCACCACATCGGCATGGCCACTTCGCCAGCCCTGTATCGCAAACTGCCTTACAACACGCTCGAAGATTTCGAATACTTGGGCATGGTCAACGACGTGCCTATGACCTTGATCGGTCGCCCCACTTTGCCAGCCAACAACTACAAAGAATTGGCCACTTGGATCGAGCAAAACAAAGGCAAGATCAATTTGGGCAACGCTGGTTTGGGCGCCGCCTCACACCTGTGTGGCTTGATGTTCCAAAGCGCTTTGAAAGTGGACATGACCACTGTGCCTTACAAAGGTACTGCGCCTGCTATGAACGACCTCATGGGCGGCCAAATCGATTTGTTGTGTGACCAAACCACCAACACCACAGGTCAAATCGAAGGCAAAACCGTCAAGGCTTTTGCGGTGACAACTGCAAAGCGCTTGACAACGCCTGCACTGAAAGACTTGCCTACCCTGCAAGAGTCTGGCCTCAAAGGTTTTGAAGTCACCATTTGGCACGGTTTGTACGCCCCTAAAGGCACACCTGCTGACATCACGACTCAAATCAACAAAGCCCTCAAGGTTGCTTTGAAAGATCCAGAGTTCATCAAGAAGCAACAAGCCTTGGGTGCTGTGGTCGTGAGCGACAAGCGCGCTGACGCTGCTGAACACAAGAAGTTTGTGGCTGCTGAAATCGCCAAGTGGGGTCCTGTCATCCAGGCCGCTGGCGTGTACGCTGACTGATCAAAGCCGCTAGGTTTTGATCAAATGAAAAGCCACCCTCGGGTGGCTTTTTTCATGGGCATTTATCAGGCGTTGAGGTGTTCAAACGGCAATGCTTGCTTCACCAAAATCACCGTGCACGGCGCTTCCATCGCCACCTTGATGGGCACCGTGGCCACAAAACGTTGCATTTGCAAACCATGCGTGGCCGCACCCATGACGATCATGCTCACGTTGTTGCCTTCTGCATAGCGCACGAGGGCGTTGGCCACATCGCTGGCTTCGAGCACATGGAACGAGGTTTGGTGTGTGCCCATGTCCAAAGGTTGGGCCCATTGGTGCAGCATCGTGAGGTATTGGCGATGCACCGAGGTCTCGCTCTTGTCACTTTCAGATGCGCTGGTTTGGTTGGGCGAAATCACCGTCACCACTGCCAGCCGAGCACCTGGGCGAATGCCCAGCGAACGTGCCACGGCTTGGCGCAGTGAATACAAGGTGGCATCACTGGCCTCATGGTGCGGCACGGCCACCATCAGGATGGGCACTTCGTCAATTTGCTGCGAAGGCAATGGGCTGGGCTGGTAGTGCATGCCTGCCGCCTTGAGCCAGCGTTTGAAGTGGGTGAAGAACGGCGTGCCTTCCAGTTGTTTGCCGCGCTTGGTGACTTTCACCTGCTCAGGGTGTTCCAAGTCAAATGCCAAATGCGCGGCCGATGGGTAGCGCTTGACCGCCTCGGGCTCTAGGCAGCGCAACACCACCTCTTGCAACCACTCGGGCAAGTCGTCGCGCAAGCGGCGTGGCGGGGTCGGGTCCATCCACAAACGTTGGCGCATGCCGCCATCGGTTTGCGGATTGCCAAAAGGCAATTCGCCGGTGGCCAATTCGTACAGCATCACACCAATGGCAAAGATGTCGCTGCGCGGGTCCCCGCGCACGCCCACCACTTGTTCGGGGGCAATCCACGCGGGTGATCCCACGGCCTTGCGCAGCTCTTCGGCCAGCAAGTCGGGGTAGTGCGCGTGGGATGACAAACCAAAGTCCAGCAACACGGCGTGGCCGTTTGGGTGCATCAGCACGTTGGCGGGCTTGATGTCGAGGTGGCAGGTGTTTTGTTGGTGCAGGCTGTGTGCGGCGCGTGCGATGGCTGCGCCGAGGCGTGTGATGTCACTCACTTCTGCGCGCGTGCGGTGGTGCGTGTGCGCATCCAGCACTTGCTGCAAGGTCTGCCCTGGCACATGCTCCATCACCAAATAGGGCAGGTTCACCAAATCGCCTGCGGCCACAAAGCGTGGCACATGTGTGCCGTGCAGCACTTGCAAGATTTGGTGTTCGACCTCGAAACCCACAATGTTTTCTGCGCCATCGCCTGCGGTCATGCGGGGGACTTTCATCACCATGTCAAACGGCGCGGGGCGCTCGTCGGCATAGGTCACTTTGTAGATGTGTGCCATGCCGCCCGCATGCAAGCAAGCGCCGATGCGAAACCCGTCCAACTCGGTGCCTGCTTCTAAGCGTTTCATTTACCGGTCTCCAAGCGTTGGGCAAAAAATTCGGGCAAGCCAGCTTCGCGCACAGCGCGAGCGGCGGCGCGGTGGTCATAGGCCACGCGGTGGAAGGTGAGCTTGGCCGCGGTGCTGTCAAACACGGCGTACATGGCGCGTGGGTTGCCATCGCGTGGCTGGCCCACCGAGCCAATCGTGGCAATCCATTGGCGGTGTTTGGGTGTGGGGATGGGCACGCCAGGCGCAGGTTTGAACGCCATCAGTTGGCGACCCGTGCCTCGGTAGTACAACGATTGGTGATGCACATGGCCACCAAACACATAGCGCACATCGGGGTGGGCGCAGGCTGCATCTAGGCTCAGGCCTGCGGTGCGTTCGTCTTCTACATAACGCCAACGCTCAGGGGCATCCGCGCTGGCGTGGACCAACACCATCTGATCGACCTGCGCGGTGAGCGGCAAGATTTCCAGCCAAAACCGCTGCGCGGGTGACAGCTGGTTGTGCGTCCATTCCGCCGTTTGACTGCCCAGCGAAGGGTTGGGGTTGGCCGAGTTGATGTGGTGCGTTTGAATCAGCTCTTCGTGGTTGCCACGCAGCACGATGGCGCCGTCTTGTTGCAGCTTTTGGCAACGTGCCACCACCTCACCTGGAAATGCACCATAGCTCACCAAATCACCCAGCAGCGCCACGCGCTCAACGCCTTGTGTGTGTGCGTGAGCCAAGCACGCGTCAAGCGCGTGCAAGTTGCTGTGAATGTCTGAGAGCAGGGCGTATTTCATCGCCAGCGTACGACGCGAGGGTTGACGGTGGCTTAGTAGGTGTACACGCCTTTGCCGGTCTTGCGACCGAGCTGGCCAGCAGCCACCATCTCTTTGAGCAAGGGGCAAGCGCGGTATTTGCTGTCACCAAACTCTTGCAAGTACACGTCCATCACGGCCACACACACATCCAGGCCAATCATGTCAGCCAAGGCCAATGGGCCGATGGGTTGGTTGCAACCGAGCTTCATGCCTGCATCGATGTCTTCGGCGGTGGCCACACCTTCGGCCAACACAAAGAAAGCTTCGTTGATCATGGGCACCAAGATGCGGTTGACCACAAAGCCAGGAGCGTTCTTCACGGTGATGGGGCTCTTACCCAAGCGTGTGGACAAGTCATGCACGGCCGCGTGTGTGGCATCAGACGTTTGCAAGCCACGGATGATTTCAACCAAGGCCATCATCGGCACGGGGTTGAAAAAGTGCATGCCAATGAAGCGGTCGGCACGGGTGGTGACGGCGGCTAGCTTGGTGATGGAGATAGATGATGTGTTGGACGCGATGATGGCTTCAGGGGCCAGCATGCCGTCGAGTTGCTTGACGATTTTGACCTTGAGGTCGTAGTTCTCAGTCGCTGCTTCGATGACCAGTTGCGCGCCTTTGAGGTCGTCGTAACTGGTGCTGGTTTTGATGCGCGACAAGGCAGTGGCTTTGTCGGCTTCGGTGATTTTTTCTTTCTTGATCAAACGGTCCAAGCTGCCCGCCACAGTGGCGAGGCCTTTGGCCACGGCTGCGTCAGAGATGTCGACCATCACCACGTTCACGCCAGACACAGCACATGCTTGTGCGATGCCGTTGCCCATGGTGCCAGCGCCGATGATGCCTACGGTTTGAATGCTCATTGGGAAATCCTTGTTTTGTCGGTTGAATTGATAAATCAATATTAGCGGGGGAAGGGTTGCGTTTGGCTGACGTGCGTCAATTTCTTGTGCTCCAGCGAGTTGGCTTGGGGCGTCTTCCTCATGCTGGAGTACCAGAAATCGTCAGCCGCCCCAAGCCAACTCGCTTACGGGTAGTTAAGCGCGAAAGCGTTTCTTCGTTAGGTGAAGGGCGATCTTCCAAGCGACCACTGTGTAGACGGCCAGCACCCCTAGGTGTAACGCTGTATTCGTGGGCCACTGGTCAAGGAATAAAGGGCGTACCAATGCAATGGCTTGGGTGAGGGGCAGCCATTCTGAGATGTCGCGCACGATGCCGGGCAGCTGATCACGCGGGAAGAACACGCCGCTCAAGAACATCATGGGTGTGAGGAACAGCGTGAAGTAGTAGGTAAAGAAGTCATAGCCTTTGGCCAGTGCATTGAAGATGAGCGCGATGCAGCTGAAGGTGATGCCCACGCACAAAAGGATCGGCCACGCGGCCAAAAGCTTCCAGCTTTGGGTGATGCCCAGTGCAAACATCACGCCCAAAATGGCGGTGATGGTGAACAGGGCTTTGAAGGCCGCCCACAACATTTCGGCCAAGAGCACATCGTCCAAACGCATGGGGGCGTTCAAGATGCCGTCCCAAGTTTTTTGCACATGCATGCGCGAGAAGGCCGAGTACAGCGCTTCAAACGTCGCAGCATTCATGGCGCTCATGCAGATGGAGCCGCTGGCCAAAAACAAGATGTAAGGGACTTTTTGTTCGTCCAAAGTCACTTCGCCAACTAGGGCGCCAAGACCGTAGCCAAAGGCAACGAGCCACATCAAAGGTTCGGCAATGTTGGCCACGAGGCTGGGAATAGCCAGCTTGCGCCAGACCAAGAGGTTGCGCAAGAAGACGGGCCAGAAACGGAAATAGGTGTGCATCGCGATTAGCCTTCCTCGCGGATTTGGCGTCCGGTCATTTTCAAAAACAAGTCTTCCAAGTTGGCAGGACGGTGCAACGTGCGCAGTCCCGCGTGGGCACTGAGGGCTTGCAGCAGTTGTGCCGCATCTTGGGTGTAAAAGAACACGGTTTCGCCACTCGTTTCCACACGTTGCGCCAAGCCGGTGATCGGGCTGTCGACTAACGCGAGCGCGCCGTTACCGTACACCTCCACCACATCGGGTTCTAGGTGTTGCGCAATCAAATCACGCGGTGTGCCTTCGGCAATTTTTTTGCCGTGGTCCAGTACCAGCAGACGGTTGCACAAACGCTCTGCTTCGTCCATGAAGTGCGTGGTCAGCAAAATCGATTTGCCTTGTTGCAGCAGTTGCTGCAAGCGCTCCCACATCAGGTGGCGGGCTTGCGGGTCCAGGCCCGTGGTGGGCTCGTCAAGCAACAGCAAGTCAGGGTTGTTGATTAGGGCACGCGCCAGGCTGAGTCGGCGCTTCATGCCGCCCGACAACTCGCCGGGCTTGGCGTTGGCCTTGTGCGAAAGCGCAGCGAACTCCAGCAGTTGCGGAATGCGCGCTTGAATGTCGGCCTTCTTCATGCCGAAATAGCGGCCAAACACCATCAGGTTTTCAGCGCAGGTGAAGTCGGGGTCTAGCGTGTCGAATTGGCTCACCACGCCTAAGCGTGCTTTGATGGCCAGTGCGTCATCTGGCATGGACAAGCCAAAGGCGTTGATGCTGCCGCCGTCCGGCTGTGCAAGCCCAAGGCACATGCGCAGCGTGGTGGTTTTGCCTGCGCCGTTGGGTCCAATAACGCCCAAGCATTCGCCGGGGGCAATGCTGAAAGACACGTCGTTCACCACGGTGTTGTCACCGTAGCGTTTGAGAAGGTGATTGCATTCAAAAAGTGGGGTGCTCATAGGTTTGATTGTGCCTGTGGCACGGCAGTTTCGCTGTGCGGTCTGTCGCTCGGGTACATGGCGTGAAGCGCCTAAAATCTACGCAACTTACTTCAAGGCTACGCTGTGTCCGATACCTTATTTGTTCTCTTCCAATATGTGATGCCCAAGCAACTGCTGACACAGCTTGCGGGCGCTGTGGCGCGTGCGCGTTGTGGCAAATGGACGCATGCCCTCATCAAGTGGTTTGTGGGCAAGTACCAAGTCAACATGGACGAGGCGGCACAGCCCGACATCACGCAGTACGCATGCTTCAACGACTTCTTCACCCGCGCCTTAAAGCCTGGCGCACGCCCCTTGGCTGATGCCGCGTTTGTGTGCCCGGTGGATGGCGCGATTAGCCAGCTGGGCCACATCGATGGCGACCAAGTGTTCCAAGCCAAAGGCCACAGCTACAGCACGCAAGCGCTGGTGGGTGGGGACGCGACCTTGGCGGCTCAATTTCAAGATGGCGAATTCGCCACGATTTACCTCAGCCCCAAGGACTACCACCGCATCCACATGCCCAGCGCGGGCCGCTTGCGCCGCATGATTCATGTGCCCGGTGATTTGTTCTCGGTCAATCCCGCCACAGCGCGTGGCGTGCCTGGCTTGTTTGCGCGCAACGAGCGCGTGGTGTGCGTATTTGACATGCCTGCTGCTTCAGGTGAAAAACCTCAGCAATACGTGTTGGTGTTGGTCGGTGCGACCATCGTGGGCAGCATGGCCACGCCATGGCATGGCGTGGTCAACCCACCCCGCCCCGGCACGGTGCGTGAGTGGACGTATGACGACCAAGACCTGAGCTTGAAACAAGGCGACGAAATGGGCCGCTTCTTGTTGGGCTCCACCGTGGTGTTGCTGTGGCCTAAGAACACCATTGCGTTCAACCCTGCTTGGCAAGCCGCACAAGGTGTGCGCTTGGGCGAGAAGATGGGTGATGCTGCTTAAAGCTTATTGAAACGCCACCTCAGCAAAGCTCCGCAACTTCCGGCTGTGCAGTTGTGCAGGCCCTTGCTGGCGCAGCAGCTCAATGGCGCGCATGCCAATGCGCAAATGTTGGTCCACACGCTCTCGGTAGAAGTGGTTGGCCATGCCCGGCAGTTTGATCTCGCCGTGCAGCGGCTTATCGCTCACGCACAGCAGCGTGCCGTAGGGCACACGGAACCTAAATCCATTCGCGGCAATCGTGGCGCTTTCCATGTCCAGCGCCACCGCGCGGCTTTGGCTAAAGCGGCGTTGGGGCGTGTTGTCTGGCAGCAGTTCCCAGTTGCGGTTGTCGGTGCTGGCCACAGTGCCTGTGCGCAAAATGCGTTTGAGTTCTGCGCCTTCGCACTGCGTCACGTCTTTCACTGCCTGCTCTAGCGCCACTTGGATTTCAGCCAGCGCGGGAATAGGCACCCACAGCGGCAGCTCTTCGTCCAGCACATGGTCTTCGCGCACATAGCCGTGGGCCAGCACGTAGTCGCCCAGCTGCTGCGTGTTACGCAAGCCCGCGCAGTGGCCCAGCATTAGCCACGCATGAGGGCGCAGCACTGCGATGTGGTCGGTGATGTTCTTCGCGTTGGCTGGGCCCACGCCAATGTTCACCATGGTGATGCCGGTGTGATCTGGGCGTACCAAGTGGTAGCCGGGCATTTGCGGCAGACGAGGTGGCACTTTGCCCAAGATATCGTTGGCTTCTGCGGGCAAGCCTACGCGACGCGTGACCACGTTGCCAGGCTCCACAAACGCGATGTATTCGCTGTTGGGGTCTTGCATGGCCTCATGGCCCAAGCGTACAAACTCGTCAATGTAGAACTGGTAGTTGGTGAACAACACATAGTTCTGAAAATGCTCAGGGCTAGTACCGCTGTAATGGCGCAAACGTTGTAACGAATAGTCCATGCGTGCGGCGGTGAATAGCGACAAAGGCTGCGGCTCGTTGGGCTTTGCCTCAAACGTGCCATTGGCAATGCCATCGTCCATGGCCGTCAGGTCGGGCAGGTCAAACACCTCGCGCATCAGCTGGCGGCGCTCGGCGCTCATCTCGCCTTCAATGTGATCGTTTTCCGCAAACGAAAAGTGCACCGGGATCGGCTGATGGCTCACACCCACCTCCAGCGTGCCGCCGTGGTTTTGCAGCAGCAGGCTGAACTGTTCGCGGTAATAAGCAGCAAACAAATCGGGGCGTGTGAGGGTGGTCTCATACCTGCCTGGCTCGGCTACAAAGCCGTAGCTCAAGCCTGCACCTTCGCTGTTGGCTTGCAATGCGCCCGTCTTGGTGTGGATGCGCACAAACGGGTAGAACGCCCGCACACGTTGTTCAAAGTGCGTGCCCGCCACAAACTCGCGCATGGCTTGGCGCAGGTGGTCAAGGCTGGTTTGGTACAGCGCCTGCACTTGTGCAAGTGCGCTGTCGGCGTCGGTGTGACGGGTGGGGGCGGTGAAGGGTGGGCGAATACTCATGCCCCAATGTTACGAGCGCTTTGTGTCACTTCTGACCGCGCTCGTCACAGCCCCATTACATATTGCGACGGTACTGTCCACCCACTTCAAACAGGGCGTTGGTGATTTGTCCCAGTGAACATACACGCACCGCGTCCATCAACACCTCAAACACGTTGGCGTTGTCGATGACGGCTTGTTGCAGGCGTGCCAGTTGCACCTCGGCTTCGGCCTTGTGGCGGGTGTGGAAGTCGTTCAAGCGGTTGAGTTGGCTCAGCTTTTCCTCTTCGGTCGAGCGGGCCAGTTCGAGCTTGTCCATCACTTGCTCGCCGTGCGGGTTTCGGAAGGTGTTGACGCCGATGATGGGCAGCTCGCCGGTGTGCTTGAGCATTTCGTAGGTCATCGATTCGTCTTGAATCTTGCCGCGTTGGTAGCCGGTTTCCATTGCGCCCAACACACCGCCGCGCTCTGCAATGCGTTCGAACTCGGCCAGCACGGCTTCTTCCACCAACTCGGTGAGGTCTTCAATGATGAAGGCACCTTGGCTTGGGTTTTCGTTTTTAGCCAAGCCCCACTCGCGGTTGATGATGAGCTGAATCGCCATGGCGCGACGCACCGAGTCTTCGGTGGGCGTGGTGATGGCTTCGTCAAACGCGTTGGTATGCAGGGAGTTGCAGTTGTCGTAAATCGCAATCAGCGCTTGCAGCGTGGTGCGGATGTCGTTGAACTGAATCTCTTGCGCGTGCAATGAACGGCCAGAAGTTTGGATGTGATATTTCAGCTTTTGTGAACGCTCATTCGCGCCGTATTTCTCTTTCATCGCCACAGCCCAGATGCGACGCGCCACGCGGCCCATCACGGTGTACTCGGGGTCCATGCCGTTGCTGAAGAAGAAGCTCAGGTTTGGCGCGAAGTCGTCAATGTGCATGCCGCGCGCCAAGTAGGCTTCCACAAACGTGAAACCATTCGACAACGTGAACGCTAATTGAGAGATGGGGTTCGCACCCGCTTCGGCAATGTGATAGCCGCTGATCGACACGCTGTAGAAGTTGCGCACTTGGTTGTGCACAAAGTACTGCGCGATGTCGCCCATTACCTTCAATGAAAACTCAGTGCTGAACAAGCACGTGTTTTGACCTTGGTCTTCTTTCAAGATATCGGCTTGCACCGTGCCGCGCACGTTTTGCATGACCCACTCTTTGATCTTCGCGGTCTCGGTCTCGGTCGGGTCGCGGCCGTTGTCCTTTTTGAACTTCTCAATGTTTTGGTCAATGGCCGTGTTCATGAACATCGCCAAGATGGACGGTGCTGGCCCGTTGATGGTCATCGACACGCTGGTGGTGGGATTGCACAGGTCAAACCCGTCGTACAGCACCTTCATGTCGTCCAGCGTGGCCACGTTCACGCCTGAGTTGCCCACCTTGCCGTAAATGTCCGGACGTGGGTCTGGATCGTTTCCGTAGAGCGTGACCGAGTCAAACGCGGTGGACAAACGCTTGGCCTCCATGCCCTCGCTCACCAGCTTAAAGCGGCGGTTGGTGCGGAAGGGGTCGCCTTCACCGGCAAACATGCGCGTTGGGTCTTCGCCTTCGCGCTTGAATGCAAACGTGCCAGCGGTGTAGGGGTAGCTGCCGGGCACGTTGTCGAGCATGAGCCATTTCAAAATTTCGCCGTGGTCTTCATACGTGGGCAACGCCACTTTGCGAATCACCGTGCCGCTGAGTGACTTGGTGGTGAGTGCGGTGCGAATCTCTTTGTCGCGAATCTTCACCACGTACTCGTCGCCTGCGTAGGCGGCTTGCATGTCTGGCCATTGGGCCAGCAGCTTGCGCTCTGCGCCGCCTAAGTTTTCTTCGCGCGCAAAGGCCAAGTCGATGGCGGCTTCAGAGGCTTTGGCACGGCCGGGCTTGTCTTCGGCCAACATGCGTGCGGCTTCGCGCAGTTGTTGAATTTCGCGGGCCAGTTTGGCTTGTGTACGTGCACGCTTTTTGTAGCCGCGCACGGTGTCGGTAATTTCAGCCAAGTAGCGTGTGCGTGCGGCTGGCACGACGGGTGTTTGGTTGCTGCTGTGGCGCACGTTCACCAAGGGCAAGCGGCCTTCTTTGAATGTCAGGCCCAGCTCGGTCAAGCGGCCTTTGAGGGCTTGGTACAGGGCGGTCACGCCGTCGTCGTTGAAGCGTGCGGCCATGGTGCCGAATACCGGCATTTCTTCGGTCGGTGTGTGCCACGCTTCTTTGTTGCGTTGCACTTGCTTGGCCACATCGCGCAGCGCGTCGCTGGCGCCTTTGCGGTCGAATTTGTTGATGGCGATGAACTCGGCAAAGTCCAGCATGTCGATTTTTTCCAGCTGGCTGGCGGCGCCAAACTCGGGCGTCATCACATACATGGGCACATCTACGTGCGGCACGATGGCGGCATCGCCTTGGCCAATGCCTGAGGTTTCCACAATGATCAGATCAAAGCCCGCGCACTTGGTGGCGGCCAATACATCGGGCAGGGCGGCGCTGATTTCGCTGCCAAAGTCGCGCGTGGCGAGTGAACGCATGAACACGCGCTGACCGCTGCTCCAAGGCGAAATGGCATTCATGCGGATGCGGTCACCCAGCAATGCGCCGCCGCTCTTACGGCGTGATGGGTCGATAGAGATCACGGCAATGCGTAGCGCATCGCCTTGGTCTAAACGGATGCGGCGCACCAGCTCGTCGGTGAGCGACGACTTGCCCGCACCGCCAGTGCCCGTGATGCCCAACACCGGCACATGACGGGTGAGCGATTCTTTGCGCACCGCTTCAACCATGTTGTGGTCGGCCTTCTCGTTTTCTAACGCGGTGATGAGCTGCGCTAATTTACGCCAAGCCATTTCGTCATGGCCTTGAATCTCTTTCAGAGCAGTTGGCGCATAGTTTGACAAGTCTTTGTCGCAGCGCATGATCATCTCGCCAATCATGCCTTGCAGGCCCATTTTCTGGCCGTCTTCTGGGCTGTAAATGCGTGTCACGCCGTAGGCTTGCAGCTCGCGAATTTCTGGGGGCACGATCACGCCACCACCGCCGCCAAACACTTGGATGTGTTCGCCACCGCGTTGGCGCAGCAAATCGACCATGTACTTGAAGTACTCCACGTGGCCGCCTTGGTACGAGCTAATGGCAATGCCTTGCACGTCTTCTTGCAGCGCAGCCGTCACCACTTCGTCCACAGAGCGGTTGTGGCCCAAGTGAATCACCTCAGCGCCCATGCCTTGCAAGATGCGACGCATGATGTTGATGGCGGCATCGTGGCCGTCAAACAAAGATGCAGCCGTGACAAAGCGCACTTTTTGCGTTGGCTTGTAGTTGGCAAGGGCTTGGAATTCGGCGGACAGGTCAGACATGTGGTGGCTCCGATAAAACGGCTGAAGTCACGCAAGCTTTGAAGCTTACGTTTACGTAAACGTCAATCATAACGATTTGGCTGCCTGTGTGGGCAGAAATTGGGGAGGATTTGCCCTAATAAAAAAGCCGCAGGGCCAAAGGCGCTGCGGCTTTTAAGGGGGCTGTCAGGGCTTATTTGTAAAGCACGTTAGGCAGCCACATGCCAATTGCTGGGAACATGTACAGCAAGAAGATGGCAAACACTTGGATCGCCATGAACGGCAACATGCCCGCAAAGATCTGGTTCAACGTCACATGAGGAGGGCTCACACCCTTCAGATAGAACGCTGCCATCGCCACAGGTGGGCTCAAGAAGGCGGTTTGCAGGTTCAACGCCACCAACAAGCCGAAGAACAGCGGGTCGATGTTGAAGTGCGGCAGCAAGGGGATGAAGATGGGCATGAAAATCACAATGATTTCAGTCCACTCCAGCGGCCAGCCCAGCAAGAAGATCACGACTTGCGCCAAGATCATGAACTGAGTTGGCGTCAGGTCCATGCCCAGCACCCAGGTGTTGATCAGCTCTTGTCCGCCCAACAGCGCAAACGCTGCCGAGAAGATGCTAGAGCCCACAAACAACCAGCACACCATGGCGCTGGTCTTGGCCGTTAGGTACACCGATTCGCGCATCACCGTCATGTTGAGGCGGCGGTAAGCACCGGCCAGCAACAAGCCGCCCATCGATCCCATCGCCGCAGCTTCCGTTGGTGTGGCCAAGCCAAACACGATGGTGCCCAGCACGGCCAAGATCATCAAGGCCAGTGGGAAGAACGAGCCCAGCAACATCTTGAAAATCTCAAGACGCGTGAAGCTGAAGTAGGCGTAGAAGATGACCATGGCCACAATCACGCTGACCAAGCCGATCCAGAAAGCTGCAGGCGCATCCAAGCGCTCTTGCGCAGCTGCAGGCTCGGTAGGAGCTACTTCTGCAGCAGGTGCAACTTCGGCAGCCACTTTGGCCACCGGGGCTTCAGAGCCGGGAGGTGCTTGCAAGGCATCAGGTTCAGCCAAGCCGCCAGCTTCCTCTTCAGGGGCTGCGTCGTCAAAGCCGCTGCTCATCTCGACCACGCCTTGCGTGTCTTCAACCGGAGCAGGTGCAGTCACGGCCATGAAGATCGCGCCCATGATCACCACTGCCGAAATGGCAGGCAACAGGGCAATGCCCAATTGCTTGAGCAGTTCGTTCATTGGCACAGCGGCGTTGCGCTTGCCTTTGATCGCAGCGATCAAGGCGGGCACAGCTTTGTCGCTGATGGTGGTGGCCAACTCTTGTGCCACAGGTGGCAGCGGCACATAGCGGTCTTCAGCCGACATGGGCGGGGCCAAGTGTGGCTTGAGCTTGGCCACGATGATCACGTAGCCCACGTACAAAGTGGCCAACATGATGCCGGGGAAGAACGCACCTGCATACAACTTAACCACTGACACGCCGGCGGTTGCACCGTAGACGATCAACATGACGGAGGGTGGGATCAAGATACCCAAACAACCGCCTGCAGTAATCGCACCCGCCGACAACTGCACGCTGTAACCCGCGCGCAACATGGCGGGCAAAGCCAGCAAGCCCATCAAGGTCACGACTGCACCCACAATGCCGGTCGCAGTCGCGAAGATGGCGCAGGTAATGATGGTGGCCACGGCCAAAGAGCCAGGCACGCGAGCTGCGGCCAAGTGCATGCTTTTGAAGAGCTTTTCAATCAAGTTGGCGCGTTCAATGAGGTAACCCATGAACACAAACAGCGGGATTGAAATCAGCACATCGTTAGACATGACCGAATAGGTGCGTTGCACCATCAGGTCAAGCGTCTGCATGACGGCGAGATCAGGGTTTTGACTTCGGTAGGCCAGCCACGCGAAGATCATGCCCATGCCCATCAGGGTAAAGGCGGTGGGGAAGCCCAACATGATGGCAACCACCACCAGCGCAAGCATCAGTAAACCTAGGTGACCGTTGGTCATCTCTGCCGCAGGCGGCAGGAAAATAAAGGCTGCCAACACGACCATGGCCATGATGGATAAGCCGAACCATATTTCTTTTTTCATTTGTGTGCTTCCTTGTCACCCACAACGTAGGCATCGAGCTTGGCGATGTCTTCGTCTTTCACGTTGACCATTTCTTTGAGTTTTTCAACGTCGACTTCGTCCACGTCATCACCACGCGAGGGCCATTCGCCTTGCTGCAAACAAACCACGCAGCGCACGATCTCGACCAAGCCTTGCAGCAGCAGTAGCACGCCTGCAATTGGAATGATGGTTTTGAACGGGTAAACAGGTGGGCCGTCGGCCGTGATGTTGGAGTGCTCGCTGATGGCCCAAGATTCGCCAGCGAATTCAAAGCCAGCCCAAGCCAAGGCCACGATGCCTGGAATAAAGAAGATGATGTACAGCGCCAAATCCAAACCTGCTTGCAAGCGCGGTGTGAAAAAGCCGTACAACACGTCGCCGCGCACATGCCCGTTTTTAGACAAGGTGTAAGCGCCGGCCATCATGAACAGCGAGCCGTACATCATGCTCATGACGTCAAAGGCCCAAGGGTGCGGATTGTCAAACGCGTAGCGCGATACAACCTCCCATGTGATCATGAGTGTGAGCGCAAAAATTAGCCAAGCAAACGCTTGGCCAACCTGTGTGCTGATTTTGTCAATGGTGAGTAATAGTTTTTGCATGGTGTGCTAACTTAAATGAATCAGCCACCCGACGACTGTCGGATGGCTGATGAAAACGCAATAGCTCAAACGAGCTAAGTGAGTTTAGGCTTTCTTCGCGCCGAAGAAATGGTTGACAGCCATACGGCGGTTGATCACGGTGTCTTGTTCCCACTTCACTGCGCGCTGAGCGAAGGCTTTTTGTGAAGCCACGATCTCTTTGAACAATGGGTTTTCAGCAGACTTCTTCTCCACAATTTCAGACCACAGCTTGAGCTGGTCTTGCAGCACAGAGTCAGGGGTCTTATAGAACTTGACTTTGTCTTTGTTTTGCAACTCAACGTAGTCTTTGGAGTAGCGGTCCACGGCCTTCCAAGACATGTCAGCAGATGCGGCTTCGGTAGCGCCGGCAATCACAGCCTTCATCTTGGCTGGCAGTGCGTCGTACTTGGTCTTGTTGAACATGATCTCGAATGTCTCAGCGCTTTGGTGGAAGCTTTGCAACATGCACACTTTCGACACATCGGGGAAGCCCAACAAACGGTCAGAGGTTGCGTTGTTGAATTCGGCACCGTCCAGCAAACCGCGGTCCATCGCTGGCACGATCTCGCCGCCTGGCAATGCGTTCACAGCAGCGCCCATGGCGGTGAACAAGTCAATGGCCAAACCGTTGGTGCGGAACTTCAAGCCCTTGAAGTCAGCAGACTTGGTGATTGGCTTTTTGAACCAGCCCAAAGGTTGGGTCGACATAGGGCCGTACAAGAACGATTGCACGTTGCCACCAATGGAGGCGTACAACTTGGCCAACAGCTCAGCGCCGCCGCCGTACTTGTGCCAGGCCAAGATCATGTTGGCATCCATGCCGAAGGCTGGGCCAGAGTTCCACAGCGCCAAAGCGTTTTGCTTACCGTAGTGGTAGCCCAACACGCCGTGACCGCCATCCAAAGTGCCTTTAGACACAGCTTCGAGCAAACCGAATGCTGGCACCACAGAACCTGCGGGCAACACTTCGATCTTCAAATCGCCACCGGTCATGTCGTTGACCTTCTTGGCGTAGTCGGTGGCGTACTCATGGAAGATGTCCTTGGCTGGCCAAGTGCTCTGCCAACGCATGTTGATAGGGCCGGTCTGGGCCACCACCATCGGTGCGGCGGCGACGCCAGCGGCAGCGGCAGCGGCGCCTTTGAGTACGTTACGACGTGCTGTTGTTTTTTTGATATCGGTCATGAGGGGAAGTCTCCTAAGTTTTGTCAAAGACATGAATGGGAGTGGCGATTTTGATCGCTGCTATTCAAGTTAGCGCAAGGGTTTCCCCTCGTCTTGTCTTGAAATCGACGCGTCCATGTCTCCTTGGGGACGAGCCGCTTCTATACTGAGTGTTCATTTATTTCGCTTTATAAATATGAGCAACAACGAGCTGGGTTACGCGGGCGATATCAGCCCCGAAACCGCCAACGAATGGATGCAGTCTGGCGCGGCTGTGATGATTGACGTGCGTTCAGATGCCGAGCTCGCTTGGGTCGGTTTTGTGCCAGGCGCGGTGCCTGTTGCTTGGAAACAATGGCCAGGTATGGCCATGAACCCCGCCTTTGACGACGCGGTTCGTGCAGCCGCCAACGGCAAAAAAATTGTGCTGCTGTGCCGCAGTGGCGTGCGTTCAATTGCTGCGGCCAAACGCGCCACAGAGCTGGGCCTAGAGGCCTACAACATCCTCGAGGGCTTCGAGGGCGATGCCAATGCAAACGGCCATCGCGGCACCCAAGGTGGCTGGCGCATGCGCGGCTTGCCTTGGCGTCAAAACTAATTCAAGCACCTATGACATTCCTTGCACTCGACGTGGGCAACACACGCCTCAAGTGGGGCCTGTACGACAGCCCTGCGCCCGGCGCCAAACTGCTGGGCAGTGGCGCGGTGTTTTTAGAAAACATCGACCGATTGGCCGACGAAGACTGGCGCGAGTTGCCCGAGCCCACACACATGCTCGGCTGCATCGTGGCGGGTGAGGCGATTCGTCGTCGCGTCGAAGAGCAAATGGAGTTGTGGGACATCACCCCACACTGGGCCGTGTCGTCTGCCGCTGAAGCGGGCATGACCAATGGCTACGACCATCCCACGCGCCTAGGTGCAGACCGTTGGGTCGCCATGATTGGCGCACATGCGCGCATGTTGCAGCAAGTCAACGGTGCGGCGCCTAAGCCGATGGTGGTGGTGATGGTGGGCACGGCCGTGACGGTAGAAGCCATCGATGCCCATGGTAAATTTTTAGGCGGCCTCATCTTGCCTGGTCACGGCATCATGCTGCGTGCGTTGGAGTCGGGCACTGCAGGTCTGCGCGTGCCAACCGGTGAGGTGTGTGAGTTCCCCACCAACACCAGCGACGCCCTTACCAGTGGCGGTACCTACGCCATTGCCGGCGCGGTTGAGCGCATGGTGCAGCACGTGCGCCAACACTGTGGTGCCGAGCCTGCGTGCTACATGACTGGTGGTGCGGGTTGGAAGATGGCACCCAGCATGTCGGTGCAGTTTGAGCTGGTCGACTCGCTCATCTTTGATGGCTTGTTGGAAATCGCCAAACAGCGCTTAGACCACCCCACGCCCTTGTGGCCCTCGCGCTCGCTCTTTTGATCTTGCGCTTCTGACATTTTTTACGGGATAGCCCTTCGTGACATAGGGCCAGCGCAGCAGCTAGACTCAAAGCCATGAAAGTCCTTGATTCACTCACCAAGCAAGCTTCCTCCATCGCGGCCATTCGCCGCGACATTCACGCCCACCCCGAGCTGTGTTTTGAAGAAATTCGCACGGCCGATTTGGTGGCGCAAAAGCTCACTGAGTGGGGCATCCCCATCCACCGAGGCATGGGCAAAACGGGTGTGGTGGGCATCTTGAAATGCGGCACGGGTGACCGTGCCATTGGCCTGCGCGCCGACATGGATGCATTGCCCATGCAAGAGTTCAACCAATTCGCCCACGCCAGCCAACACGCGGGCAAGATGCACGCCTGCGGCCACGACGGCCATGTGGCCATGCTCTTGGCGGCGGCGCAATATTTATCCAAGCACCAAGACTTTGACGGCACGGTGTACTTCATCTTCCAACCCGCCGAAGAGGGCGGTGGCGGTGCCCGCGAAATGATGCGCGATGGCTTGTTCGACAAATTCCCCATGCAAGCCGTCTACGGCATGCACAACTGGCCCGGCCTCAAAGAAGGGCAGTTCGCGTTGAGCGCTGGCCCTGTGATGGCGTCGAGCAACGAATTCAAAATCACCATCCACGGCAAAGGCTGTCACGCAGCATTGCCTCACAACGGCATCGACCCCGTGGTTATTGCTTGCCAAATGGTGCAAGCCTTTCAAACCATCATCAGCCGCAACAAAAAACCAGTCGATGCGGGCGTGATTTCGGTCACCATGATCAACGCAGGTGAAGCCACCAACGTGGTGCCCGACAGCTGCGAGTTGCAAGGCACAGTCCGTACATTCAGCTTGGAAGTGCTCGACATGATCGAGCAGCGTATGCGCGACCTGGCTGCACACACCAGCGCCGCCTTTGGTGCCACTTGCACCTTTGAGTTTGAACGCAACTACCCACCCACCATCAACCACCCAGCCGAAGCCAACTTTGCGCGTGAGGTGATGGCCGACATCGTGGGAGCGGACAACGTGCTGGGCCAAGAACCCACCATGGGCGCAGAAGACTTCTCATACATGCTGCAAGCCAAACCCGGAGCGTATTGCTTCATCGGCAATGGTGACGGTGTGCACCGCGAAATCGGCCACGGCGAAGGCCCATGCACCTTGCACAACCCCAACTACGACTTCAACGACGCACTCATCCCCTTGGGCGCCACCTATTGGGTCAAACTCGTTGAGGCTTCGCTGCGCTAAGTTTCTAATCGGGGTCAGAACCCAATTATTTAACTCACATGGGCTGTGAGTTTTTGGGGCTTAATAAGCAGACAGCAGCGCGTTCAAGTGCTCTTTGTGCTCCGCCGTTGCATAAGGCAGCAATAAACCCAACACACTCTTTGCCCCGCGTAGCAGCGATGCTTGCGCGCTCTCGGGTTCTAGCGCATGGCGCGGGTTGCGCACGTATTCGTAGCTCAGCCACCAAGTCAGCATCACCACCATGTGCGTGGCGGTGGCTTCGCGTTCCGACACCGTCATGGCCAGCGCGCCATCGTGCTCTAAGCTATCCAGCAGCGTGCGAAACGCTGTGGTCTTGTGCAACAGCGCGTCTTTGATGTGCGTTTCAAGCTTACGGTTCTTGCTCAGCAAGTCGTTCAAATCGCGGTACAAAAAGCGGTATTGCCACACCAGCTCAAACAAGGTGTGCATGAAAAACCAAGCGTCTTCCACATCGTGCACGCCGGGCGCTGCGTCTAGCAGTTCATCCAGCGCCGCCTCGTATCGGTTGAACAGCGCCGTGACCAACTCCTCTTTGGCAGGGTAGTGGTAGTACAGATTGCCGGGGCTGATGTTGAGTTCTGACGAGATCAATGTGGTCGACACATTGGGCTCGCCAAAGCGGTTGAAGAGGTCGAGCGTGACCTCTAATATCCGCTCTGCGGTACGGCGTGGCGCTTTTTTTGCCATCAATTATTTCTTGGCTGTTTTCTTAGCTGGCGCTTTCTTCGCGGCAGTTTTAGTGGCGGGCTTGGCTGCAGTCTTTGTCGCGGCTTTGGGCTTCACACCCAGTTGCGCTTCCAGCGCAGCCACACGCGCATGCAGCGCTTGCAATTCAGCGGCTGATGGCACGCCCAAAGCATGCATGGCCTTGGCCACCCGCTCTTCAAAAATACCTTCTAGCTTGCCCCATTGGCCTGTGGCGCGTTCGCTCAGTGTGTGGGCTGCTTGCTGGGCTTTCTGTGTGGCCTCGGCCAGCTTTTCTTCGGCCGTGGTGTGCACCTTGCGTTGCATGGTGATGCCGTCGCTCACCAATTTTTCAAACGCTTTGGTACCGTCTTGTTGAGCCTTGGCAAATGCGCCCAAGCCAGCCAGCCAAATTTGTTGGGCTTGCTCTTTCACGTTGTCAGACATCGCAGCGGGATCAAACGGATTTTTGGTAGACATGTGGGCACACTTTCAAACAAAACATAAAACCGCACTTTAACGCCGAGTGCAGCCAAACACCACATGAAGTTTAGTTAGACTTCTCTAACAATGAGTAGCGAAAAACCCGAGACAACCCACCAAGCTTGGTACGTGGTCCACACCAAGCCTCGCCAAGAAGCCCGAGCCCTTGAAAACCTGCAAAACCAAGGCTTCAATTGCTTCTTGCCCACCATGCAGGTGCAAAAACTGCGCAACCAAAAAGTGCAGACCATCACCGAGCCCATGTTCAGCCGCTATCTGTTCATTCAGCTCGATGACCAAACCCAAAACTGGGGCCCCATTCGATCAACTTTAGGTGTGAGCAAGCTGGTCAGCTTTGGCCCTCAGCCCGCCAAGGTCCCGCCCGAGTTCATCGCGTTTTTAAAAGAAGCGCCGCCCGAAACTCTAGAGCGCATGTTTGCCCCCGGCGACAGCGTGCAAGTGGCCAGCGGCCCGCTGCAAGGCCTAGAAGGCAAATACATCGCCCACGATGGCGAAACCCGCGCCTTTGTGTTGGTCGACTTACTCGGCCAGCCGCAAAAGCTGCGCATGGCGGTCGAGAGCCTACGTGTGGTCTAGCTTCAAAGCGATAATTCTTATATGCATCAAATAGTTCCGGTTATTCTTTGTGGCGGCTCTGGCACACGCCTGTGGCCTCTGTCCCGCGCCGGTTTCCCAAAACAGTTTTTGGTTTTGTCGGGCACCACCAGCTTGTTTCAGCAAGCGGTTGAGCGCGTCAACCAATTGGGCGCTGCAGACATCACGGTAGGCAACACCTTGGTGGTCACCAACGAAGAACACCGTTTTTTATCGCTAGAGCAACTGCGCGAAATCAAGGGTGTCAATGCCACCCTGTTGCTAGAGCCCACAGGCCGCAACACGGCCCCCGCACTCACATTGGCCGCATTGCAAGCCACCGAAGGTGGGCAAGACCCCATTTTGGTGGTCACCCCCGCCGACCAAACCGTGCAAAACCCTGCAGCGTTTCAACAGGCGTTGCAGCAAAGCATTCGTGCCGCAGCAGAAGGCGGCATCGTTATCTTGGGCATCACCCCAGACAAGCCCGAAACGGGCTACGGCTACATCCAACAGTCCGGCACAGCGGGTGTGCATGGCGAATACACCGTAGCCCAGTTTGCCGAAAAGCCCAGCTTAGAAGTGGCCAAAGCTTATTTGGCAGGTGGCCAACACACGTGGAACAGTGGCATGTTTGTGCTGCGTGCCAGCACGTGGCTAAATGCCTTGCAGCACTTCCGCTCCGATATCGCCACGGCTACACAAACGGCGTGGCAAAGCAAAACCATAGACACACCTTTCGTGCGCCCCAACAAAGAAGCCTTCACCCAAGTGCCTTCTGAGTCGGTTGATTACGCCGTCATGGAGAAGTGCCCCGGCTCTAGCTTTCCCATCCACATGGTGCCGCTAGACGCTGGCTGGAACGACCTTGGCGCGTGGGATGCCGTGTGGCAAGTTAACCAAGACGGCCACCAAGACGCCCAAGGCAACGTGGTGCAGGGCGATGCTTTGCTGGCTGACACATCCAACACTTTCATCCATGCCAGCAGCCGTCTTGTGGGCACGGTGGGCGTGAGCAACCTCATCGTGGTCGAAACGGCAGATGCTGTGCTGGTAGCAGACCGCTCGAAAAGTCAAAACGTCAAAAAACTCGTGCAACAGCTCGAAGCCAACAAGCGCGAAGAGCTGTCCTTGCACCGCAAAGTGCACCGTCCTTGGGGCTGGTACGACAGCATCGACGAAGCTGAGCGCTTCAAAGTCAAGCGCATCCAAGTCAAACCCGGCGCAAGCCTGAGTTTGCAAAAACACCACCACCGTGCAGAGCACTGGATTGTGGTCAAGGGCACGGCCGAGGTCACATGTGGCGACAAGGTCACCTTGTTGGGTGAAAACCAATCCACCTACATTCCCTTGGGCGAAGTGCACCGCTTGGCCAACCCCGGCAGCATTCCTTTGGAAATTATCGAAGTTCAATCGGGCAGCTATTTGGGTGAAGACGACATTGTGCGTTTTGAAGATACCTACGGACGTTCAGACAACAAATGACAAACCAAAAAATCTACGTTGCAGGCCATCGTGGCATGGTGGGTTCGGCCATCGTGCGCCACTTGCTGGCGCAGGGTGTGGCGCAAAGCCAAATCGTCACCCGCACGCATGCCGAGCTAGACCTGACCAACCAAGCTGCAGTGCAAGCGTTCTTCGCCACAGAAAAACCCACTCATGTGTATCTGGCTGCTGCCAAAGTTGGCGGCATTCATGCCAACAACGTTTACCCCGCCGACTTCATCTACCAAAACCTCATGATGCAAGCCAACGTCATTGAGGCTGCATTTCAAAATGGCGTGCAAAAGCTGTTGTTCTTAGGCTCCAGCTGCATCTACCCACGCATGGCACAGCAGCCCATGCGTGAAGACGCGTTGCTCACTGGCACGCTAGAGCCAACGAATGAGCCCTACGCCATTGCCAAAATTGCCGGCATCAAGCTGTGCGAAAGCTACAACCGCCAATACAGCGCAAGCCACGGCGTGGACTACCGCAGCGTCATGCCTACCAACCTGTACGGCCCGGGTGACAACTATCACCCCGAAAACAGCCACGTCATTCCTGCGCTCATTCGCCGCTTCCACGAGGCCAAGCTGGCCAATGCCCCCAGCGTGGCCATTTGGGGCACAGGCACACCGCGCCGAGAGTTTTTGTATGTAGACGACATGGCCGCAGCCAGTGTGCACGTCATGCAGCTGCCCAAAGCCACCTATGACCAGCACACCACGCCCATGCAAAGTCACATCAACGTGGGCAGCGGGTCGGATGTGACCATTGCCGAAGTGGCGCAAACCATCGCCCAAACCGTGGGCTATGCAGGCCAGATCGAGTTCGACACATCCAAGCCTGATGGCGCTCCACGCAAGTGGATGGACAGCTCGCGCCTCAATGCCCTAGGCTGGCAAACCAAGGTAGATTTACAACATGGCCTCGCTGCCGCTTATCAAGATTTTGTGAGCAAACTATGACCCAACAACACCAACCCAAAGTAGCCCTTATCACGGGCATCACAGGCCAAGACGGTTCGTACCTTGCTGAGTTCTTGCTAGAGAAGGGCTACATCGTTCACGGCATCAAGCGCCGTGCGTCGCTGTTCAACACCCAGCGCATCGACCACATCTACCAAGACCCGCACATCGAGCACGCCAACTTCAAGCTGCATTACGGCGACCTGAGCGACACCAGCAACCTCATCCGCATCGTGCAAGAAACACAGCCGGATGAAATCTATAACCTCGGCGCACAAAGCCATGTGGCCGTGTCATTCGAGTCGCCTGAATACACCGCCGATGTAGACGGCATTGGTACCCTGCGCCTGCTAGAAGCTATTCGTATTTTGGGTTTGGAAAAGAAAACACGCTTCTACCAAGCCAGTACTTCTGAGTTGTATGGCTTGGTGCAAGAAATCCCGCAAAAAGAAACCACGCCTTTCTACCCACGCAGCCCTTACGCTGTGGCCAAGATGTATGCGTATTGGATCGTGGTCAACTACCGCGAAGCCTATGGCATGTATGCCTGTAACGGCATCTTGTTTAACCACGAAAGCCCACGCCGTGGCGAAACCTTTGTCACCCGCAAAATCACCCGTGGTTTGGCCAACATCGCCCAAGGCCTAGAGCAATGTCTGTACATGGGCAACCTAGATGCCCTGCGCGATTGGGGCCATGCCAAAGACTACGTGCGCATGCAATGGATGATGTTGCAACAGCAAAAAGCTGACGACTTTGTCATCGCCACAGGCGTGCAATACAGCGTGCGCCAGTTCATTCAATGGAGCGCCGAAGAGTTGGGCGTCACGTTGAAGTTTGAAGGAAAAGGCGTGGATGAGACCGCCACTGTTGCCGCTATCAAGGGCGACAAAGCCCCAGGCCTCAAGGTGGGCGACGTGGTGGTCAAGATCGACCCCCGCTATTTCCGTCCCACAGAGGTAGAAACCTTGCTGGGTGACCCATCCAAAGCCAAAGCCAAGCTGGGTTGGACACCAGAAATCACCGTGCAGCAAATGTGCGCTGAAATGGTGGCTACTGATTTAGAAGAAGCCAAAAAGCATGCGCTGCTCAAAAAGCACGGCTACAACCTCAATGTGAGCGTTGAATAGCTGCGTTTTGATAAATATTTCTTTTCATGTAATAGATAAGAATTATTTTAAGTTGTGTAATAGGTGTTGCATAAAGATATTTGTCTGATAATCATAGGCTTTGCTTTTGAGTGAAAAGGCGGTAGCGTGCCTGTAACGCTTTTGAGTCTGTAAGTCGTGTCTATTCAAGCTTCTTTAACTGTGCCTCAACACATAGCCATCATCATGGATGGCAATGGTCGCTGGGCACAAAAGCGCCACATGCCCCGCACTGTGGGCCATGCCAAAGGCGCGGCGGGTGTCAAAGCCTTGGTGGAGCACTGTGCCAAACTGGGTGTGAAATACCTAACGCTTTTTGCCTTTAGCACCGAAAACTGGAGCCGCCCAGCCGATGAGGTGTCTACCCTCATGGCCTTGTTTGTGCAATACCTCGAAAAAGAAATGGGTGCCTTAGCTGCAGCTGGAGTGCGCCTGAAGGTAATCGGCGATGTAGCCGGTTTTGCCCCCGAGCTGCAAACCCGCATCCGCGCTGCCGAAAAAGCCACCCAACACAACCAAGCCATCACCCTGGTGGTGGCAGCCAACTACGGTGGTCAGTGGGATGTGGTGCAAGCCGTTAGAAACTGGCAAGCTGCCCACCCAGAAGCAAGCGTTAGCCAGCTCACACAAGCGCAGCTGGCTCAACACCTCAGCACCGCAGGCATGCCAGATGTGGACTTGCTGATTCGCACCGGCGGCGAGCAGCGCATCAGTAACTTTTTGCTGTGGCAAGCCGCCTACGCTGAGCTGTACTTTACCGATGCCTTGTGGCCTGAATTTGACGAGGCCCAAATCAACCAATCCTTACACTGGTTCGCCACTCGCGAGCGCCGTTTTGGCAAAGTAACTAATCCCAATCTAGAAAAAGCCTTATGACAGAGCCATCTATTCCAACTTACGAAGACGACGAAATCAGTCTGCTGGACATCTTAGTTACTTTGGCTGAGTCGTGGAAGTTGCTGGTGTTTGGCCCCCTCATAGCCAGCGTACTGGCTGGCGCATTAAGCTTTTTGTGGCCCAAAACGTTTGAGTCTGTTGCTATTGTGCGTCTGACCGACGAGGATGTTGCCTTGCTGCACACAGCCCCTGTGCTAGATCCGTTGATTGAAAAATTTGGTTATTTGCAAAAAGCAGATGACATCAAAGATGATGCTCGCAAAGAGTTAAAAAAAGACCTGATCTTCTCAAGCGATAAAAAAACCAAGCTGGCTACTATTGTGGCCAAAGCTACAACGCCAGATCAAGCTCAAGCCTTGGGCAGTGCGGCCATTGCAGCTGTATTAGTAGAGCTACAAGTTAAGGGGCAAGAAAAAGTCTTGTTGGAAAAGACCATTGCTATCAATGAGCGCGCCATAGCAAGTGCGGAAGATGCCATCGAATCTATTCAACACAGCTTAAAAAAAGGCGCGCTTTCTGATCAGGGGCAAGAGTCGGCGGTTAAAAATCTGGCAGCTATTAACTCAGACATTGCCAAACGCGCACAAGAAAACGAAATGCTCCGCCAGAAGCTTGACGTGAAAGGCCTGGAGGTGTTTGTGCAACAGCCTAGCCTGCCGCAGCGTAAAACATCGCCTAAGTTGGGTTTTGTATTGTTGCTTGCGTTGTTAGTGGTTAGCTTTTTGTTGTTGTTATTTGTTTTTGTGCGCAAGGCAGTGGTTACTGCCAGTCAAGATGTGGAAGTCGCAGCAAAACTATCAACCATCAAGTCATTGATGGGCTTTAAAGCACCTTAAATACATATGCCTAGCCTCCACCCATTTGTATTTCAGCCAGTTTCGGACACGCGTCGCCAGTTGGCGACTGTTGTGTGTGGTTTATTTTTGGTCGTGGCTGACTTTATTGCGTGGTTAGTTGCTTATCAAATCGTTTCGCCAGCGAGCCAGATGGCTGCTACAAAATTTGTCATCATGGCGGCTGCATGGTGTGCATGGGCGGCGTTGGTGCGAAAGCAATACACGCGCAGGCACTCATTTTGGACAGAGCTTGGCTTGGTATTTCAAGGCATTTTCATGCTCGCATTTGTGGGTTCAATGCTCAAAGCGCTCATTGGCAATGCAGACAGCATGCCCGCCTGGCTGGCTGCTTGTGCAGCCTTGGCAGTGGCGTTGCCGCTGTTTCGTTGGTTTGCTAGGTCGGCCCTACGCAAGTTGCGGTTGTGGAGTTGGCCAACGTTGGTGTTTGGCTGTGGAGAAAATGCACAGCAAGCGGTGCTTGCACTGCGAGATGAGGCTGCCATGGGCTATGCGGTTGCAGGGTTGGTGGTGCCAAGTGGTCTCGCATCCAATTCCAGAGTGGTGGAGTTGGGTCTTCCTTTATCTGCTTGGCCCGGAGCGGCCGAAGACTTTGCGCGACTGCGTGGCTATCACTGCGTCATTGCGTTAGAGGCCAACGAGTCGGAGTTGCGTGACAAACTCATTCGACAGCTTTCACAGCACCAAGTGGGGCATGTTCATGTGGTACCCGCCATGCGCGGAGTGCCGCTGTTTGGCTTGGCTAGCACCAACTTCTTTAGCCATGAGGTGCTTATGATTCACATTAAAAACAGATTAAGCCATGCTGGCCTTAGGTTTATAAAACGTTGCTTCGATATTGTGGGGTCTACTTTGCTGTTGGGATTGTTGTCGCCACTGTTTGTCTATCTGGCGTATAAGGTCTCACGCGACGGTGGTGGCCCATTCTTTGGGCATGAACGCGTGGGGCAGGGTGGCAAAAGGTTTTATTGCTATAAATTCAGATCTATGATCGTTAATGCCCAAGAAGTTCTTGCGGACTTGCTGGCAAAGGATGCACAAGCCAAGGCTGAGTGGGAAAAAGATTTCAAACTTAAAAATGATCCACGTATTAACTCTGTAGGGCATTTTTTGCGTCGTACAAGCCTGGATGAGTTGCCTCAGCTGTGGAACGTCCTAATGGGGGACATGAGCCTTGTCGGCCCTCGTCCTGTGGTGCAGCCCGAGTTGGATCGCTACAGTGAAGATGTTGTTTATTATTTGATGGTGAAACCGGGCATGACCGGGTTGTGGCAAGTGAGCGGCCGCAATGATGTGGACTATGAAACGCGTGTTTATTTTGATTCCTGGTATGTAAAAAACTGGTCTTTGTGGGGCGACATCGCTATCTTGTTTAAAACCATTTCAGTTGTTGCGGGTAGACGAGGTGCATATTGATGGTGTCGAACGTTAATGAATTGCCATGATTAAAGTTACCCTTAATTCAGGCGCTTCGTTTAGTTGCGAGCAAGGGGTCTCCCTTCTCGATGCTGCCGAGCTTAGTGGCACACGACTGCCATATAGCTGTAGAACTGGCCGGTGCAGCACTTGTAAATGTAAAGTGCTGCAGGGTGAGTCCCTTGCAATGCAAGAAGAAATAGGTCTCAGTGCTGCAGAAAAAGCAGAGGGTTGGGTCTTAAGCTGTGTGCGTACAGCTATTTCTGATTTGGTTGTGGACGTGGAAAGTATTGGGGACGTCGTTTTGCCAGAACCCAAGACCGTCCCGTGTCGAATAAACAGCATTGAAAAAATGGCGCCTGATGTACTTCGAGTTTTTCTAAGGCTGCCTCCCTCTGTCGATTTTGTATTTATCCCTGGCCAGTACATAGATTTGATTGGTCCCAATGGTTTGCGTCGCAGCTACTCAATTGCGAATGGTAAATCTGTGGGGCAGCAAATTGAATTGCATATACGTTGCGTTGACGGCGGCGCACTAAGTCAATACTGGTTCGAGCAAGCAAAGCCAAATGATCTGCTTCGCTTGAATGGGCCTCTTGGCACCTTCTTTTTGCGAGATGTTGCAGGGCTTGACTTGGTATTGATGGCGACAGGTACTGGTATTGCGCCTGTGAAGGCGATCCTAGAGTCTATGAAAGAGTTTCCTGCTGAAAAGCAGCCGCGAACCCTGTCTGTCTTGTGGGGCGGTCGAACAAAGCAAGACTTATATTTAAGTTTCTCAGAGCTTCAAACCGTATCGCGATTTGTCCCTGTCCTATCGCGTGCTGATGATCAGTGGGCAGGTGCTAAGGGCTATGTGCAAGAAGCCTTGTTAAATATTAACCCAAGATTAGAAAATGCTGCTGTCTATGCTTGTGGGTCGAATGCAATGATTCGCTCGGCCCAGGCGGCACTGACAGATGCCGGTTTGCCAAGTCAACGTTTTTATTCCGATGCTTTTGTGAGCTCGGGCTTTAATTAACCAACTAAATAAAACTTATGAAAGCAGTCATTCTTGCCGGTGGACTCGGCACTCGTTTAAGCGAAGAAACCGCGACACGTCCCAAGCCGATGGTAGAAATTGGTGGGAAACCTATTTTGTGGCACATCATGAAAATGTATTCGTACCATGGCATCAACGACTTTGTGGTGTGTTGTGGCTACAAGGGTTATCTGATTAAAGAATACTTTGCAAATTACTTCTTGCACATGTCGGATGTAACCTTTGATATGCAAGCCAATTCCATGCATGTGCACGAAAAACGCGCAGAGCCTTGGAAGGTCACGCTTGTTGATACGGGCGATAATTCGATGACTGGTGGCCGTTTGCGCCGCGTTGCGGATCATGTCAAAGATGAAGAAGCCTTTTGCTTCACTTATGGCGATGGCGTTGGCGATAACGACATTGCAGCCAGCATCGCCTTCCATCGTAGCCATGGCAAGGCGGCCACTTTGACGGCTACTTATCCTCCTGGCCGGTTTGGTGCACTTGACATTCACGAAGGCCAAGTTCGTAGCTTTAAAGAAAAGCCGCGTGGCGACGGCGCGCTTATCAATGGCGGTTTTTTTGTGCTCTCACCTAAAGTGTTGCCGCTTCTAGATGGTGATGACACCATCTGGGAGCAAGGCCCATTAATGAAGCTCGCTGAAGAGGGGGAATTGATGTCTTTCCGTCACAGCGGCTTTTGGCAGCCGATGGACACGTTGCACGATAAAAACACCCTCGAAAAAATGTGGGCCAATGGCACTGCTCCATGGAAAAAGTGGGACTAACCATGAACCTGAAGCAAACCAATCCCGAGTTTTGGCGGGGTAAACGTGTACTGATGACGGGGCATACCGGCTTCAAAGGTGGCTGGTTGAGTTTGTGGTTGCAGTCGATGGGTGCGGATTTGGGCGGGATAGCGTTGGCCCCTCCTACCTATCCATCACTGTTTGACGTGGCGCGTGTGGCACAAGGTATGGAACATCATGTTGCGGATATTCGTGACTATGAAAAGGTTCGAAGCCTCGTCGCGCAATTTAAGCCCGAAATTCTCATACACATGGCAGCGCAGCCCTTGGTGCGTTTGTCGTATGAGCAGCCTATCGAAACCTACGCAACCAACGTGATGGGTACGGTGCATGTGCTTGAAGCTGCACGCCATGCAGGTGGCGTACGGGCTATCGTGAACATCACCACCGATAAGTGTTACGACAATAAAGAATGGGCATGGGGCTATCGCGAAGATGAGCCAATGGGGGGCTATGACCCCTATTCCAATAGCAAGGGGTGTGCAGAGTTGGTCAGTAGTGCATATCGCAAATCGTTCCTAAATGCAGAGGGCATTGCCATGGCGACTGCACGTGCGGGTAACGTCATTGGTGGCGGTGACTGGGCTCTCGATCGATTGGTGCCGGACATTTTGCGCGCTCTGGAAAAGCAACAGCCAGTACAAATTCGTAATCCGCATGCCATTCGGCCTTGGCAGCATGTGCTTGAGCCTTTGTCGGGCTATTTACTGTTAGCAGAGCGCTTGTATGAGCATGGGCAAGTTGACGCCGAAGGGTGGAATTTTGGTCCTCGCGACGAAGACGCGCAACCCGTTCAGTGGATTGTTGAGCACCTTTGCGAGTCTTGGGGGCGCAGCGCTACTTGGGTGCAACAACCCGGCGACCACCCTCATGAGGCAAACTATCTTAAGCTGGATATTTCGAAAGCGCGTCAGCGCCTGCAGTGGGCGCCGCGTTGGGCGCTGCACACTGCGTTGACCCGAATTGCCGACTGGCATCAGGCATGGCTGTCTGGTGCTGATATGCGAGCCTATTGTCTTCAACAAATCAACCAATATCAGAGTGAACAATGACCACAACTACTACTATTAACTTTCAACCTCAGCTGGATAAACTGCGCACCCAGATTAGTGAACTAGTGCAGCAATACGCGGACGTAGCGTATGCCCCTAGCCCCTTTGTACCAGGTCAAACGGCCGTGCCTGTATCCGGAAAGGTGATTGGCGCAAAAGAATTGCAATTTATGGTGGATGCATCACTGGATGGCTGGCTTACCACCGGACGTTTCAATGCGATGTTTGAAGATCGCATGGCGAAGTTCTTGGGCGTCAAGCATGTTTTGACTGTCAATTCAGGTTCGTCTGCCAACTTAGTAGCATTTTCTGCGCTGACTAGTCCTAAATTGGGTGATCGCGCTATCAAACCGGGCGATGAAGTCATTGGTGTGGCCGCTGGTTTCCCAACCACGGTTAATCCGATTGTTCAGTTTGGTGCTGTGCCCGTGTTTGTAGATGTGGACTTGGCAACGCATAACATCGATGCCAGCAAAATCGAAGCTGCAATAAGCCCTAAGACAAAAGCGATCATGTTGGCCCACAGCTTGGGTAATCCTTTTAACCTGGATGTTGTGACCGCGCTATGTAAAAAATACAATTTGTGGTTGGTCGAAGACTGTTGCGATGCTTTAGGCGCCACTTACAAAGGTCAAATGGTGGGCACTTTTGGCGACATCGCCACACTGAGCTTTTACCCTGCGCACCACATTACGATGGGCGAGGGCGGTGTGGTGTTTACCAATAATACCGAGTTGAAGCTGATTGCTGAATCCTTCCGCGACTGGGGCCGTGACTGCTACTGCCCTCCTGGCAAAGACAATACCTGCGACAAACGCTTTTGCTGGACCAAAGAACAGCTCGGTGGTGACCTGCCAGATGGCTATGACCACAAGTACACATACAGCCACTTGGGCTACAACCTGAAGATTACCGACATGCAAGCTGCATGCGCATTGGCACAAATGGACAGACTAGAAGAGTTCATAGCCAAGCGTCGTGCAAACTTTACTTATTTGAAGAAGCGATTGGCAAGTTGCTCAGACTTCCTGCATTTACCAGAGGCTACGCCTAACTCTGAACCATCATGGTTTGGTTTCCCACTAATTGTTAAAGAGACCAGCGGTATTAAGCGCAATGATTTGATCAATTACTTGGATCAAAATAAAATTGGTACACGCTTGTTGTTTGCAGGTAATTTAACCAAGCAGCCGTATATGGCAGGCCGGAATTACCGTATAAGTGGAGAGCTTGTTAATACTGATGTGGTAATGAATCAAACTTTTTGGCTTGGCACTTTTCCAGGGTTAAACACTGAGGAGCTAGACTTTATCACTGAGAAGCTGGAAGAGTTTTTCGGCATAAATTTCTGAAGATATTCTATGGAGTTAGTCCCCACAATACTAGAAGGATGTTTTAAGATTCATCCATTTTCCATCGAAGATGAGCGTGGCACGTTTGTTAAAACGTTTAATGCAGAGCTTTTTGCTGAATTTGGATTGCAAACTGAATGGCGTGAGGAGTATTACTCTAGCTCACGAAAAGGCGTGATTCGTGGGATGCATTTTCAAACCCCGCCTCATGACCATGAGAAGCTTGTGTATTGCTTGAGTGGAAAAGTTCTCGATGTCATATTAGACCTTCGAAGTGCTTCCAGAACATATGGTCGTTATATATCTATAGCATTAGATGCCAACAAAGGTCATGGAATGTTTATACCAAAGGGTATGGCGCATGGCTTTTTAGCATTAACAGAAAACGTGTTGATGGCATATAAAGTTGCAACTACATATGCTCCTCAAAATGATGCTGGAATTCGATGGGATTCATTTGGGTGTGATTGGGGTGTTAATAATCCTATTATTTCGACGAGGGATAATAAGCATCCATTTTTAGAAGATTTTATTTCTCCATTTTAATTATGAGAATATTTTTGACTGGTGGTACAGGATTTATAGGCTCCCATTTTTTGCGGGAGGCGATGGATGCAGGGCATGAAATAGTTGCGCAACGACGATCAGGAAGTGTAAGCCGATTGATCCTAAAGAGCGAGCCACAATGGGTTGATCGCCCGCTAGATTCTAATTTTAAAGATGTATTAGAAGGTTGTGATGCAGTTGTTCATCTCGCCTCGCATACGCCTAACCCACCATACGCACCATTGACGGATTGTATTTATTGGAACGTTTTTGCTCCAATAAAATTAATGACTCAAGCGGTTGATTGTGGAATCAAGTCTTTTTTAATTGCTGGATCTTGCTTTGAATACGGAGAGTCGGCTGAAGACATCGATTTTATTGAGGTTACAACATTACTAAAACCAAACTTGTCATATCCAACATCAAAAGCGGCTGCATCAATGGCTTTTGAAGGTTTTGCTAGGCAAGAAAAAATATTTTTAAAAATACTAAGAATTTTTCAAGTGTATGGAGAAGGCGAGGATTCTAAGAGATTATGGCCATCATTGAAGAGAGCAGCGTTTGCAGGAGAAGATTTTTCAATGAGCCCTGGCGAACAAGTTAGAGATTTTATAAACGTTATCGATGTCGCTAAGCAATTTGTCTTTCATCTGTCGAACATGGAGACGCTGACAGGAGGAAGTCCGCAAGTAGTTAATATTGGTAGTGGGAATCCTTGTACCTTGAAAGAGTTCTCATTACATTGGTGGAAATTTTGGGGGGCGCAGGGGCAGATAAATTTTGGTGATGTGGACTATAGAAACAGTGAGATTATGCGTTTGGTACCAAAAATTATTTAATCTTCGATGAGTAATTTAATTTTAAATTTGATTAACGCAATATGTGCTGCTGCGGCGTTAATAAATATTTATATGAGTTGGTATTTGTTTGGGGCATCTAAAAATGCAGATCAATGGATGCTTGCTTTAACGATAATTCAGTCTATAAGTTTGATTTCGCAGGCCGGGGTGGAGCAATATCCGGTTTATTATGCTAGATACAAAGCTTTGGGCAGCAGTCTGTTATGTGAATTTCAAGCAAATGCAATGGGCTTTGCGTTAATTTGTGGTCTGTTTTTTGGGGGGGGCGTATATATTATTTCAAATGAAATAATTCTTATCTATTCGGCCGGCTCAGATCTCAACCAAGACGATGAGTTGACGAGACTCCTGCGTGTTTTTGTCAGCCAAATATTTGTAATGCCAATCCTTTTCGTCATTAAACAAATTTTATTGATAGACGGAAGGCGTATTTGGGCTATATTGATTAATTCGATGTCGCATTTCGTTATTCTTGCTTCGCTGATTACAGGTTGGCTATTTGATGCAAGAAGTCCGTTAGATTGTGGATACTTTGCATCAATCTACAATTTGATTGGATTTTTACTAATATTTTTTTTGGTGAATCCGGAGAGAAAATTTAAATTATTGATAGAGTGGTCAGTGATAAAAGAGTTTGCTATATCAAGTTGCAAGATGAGAGGCATTCATTCTATTCATAATTTTCTGTTAAGTATTGTGATTTCTTCATATTTGTCACATGGGGTTAATGGCACTATAGCAACATATCAGTACTTGAAGAAAATTGCAGATGGACTTTGCTCGATTACTATGGGGCCTCATGCGGCTGTGTACCATGCCGAGCAAGCAAGTTCTTTTGCAGCCATGAATCGTAATAGGTTAGTAAGCAATATATATGTTTATATATATTCAGCAGTCCCGATGTTTTTATTTGGACTTTCCCTCGCATTTTTAGCGTATTTTACTTTTTCCTATTATGATGTAAATGTAAATGTAAATTTAAAAATAGGTTCGGAAGTAAGTAGTTCTTTGTTGATTTTGCTGCTGTGGCAGTTTATTGTTGCAATCGAAACTGTGCCTGTTGGGTTATTAATAGTTGCAAATTCTGCACCTTCAATTTTAAAGATAAATACTATTTTCATAATGCAAATTTTTATTTTGACATACTTCACAGCAAATTTTCAAGTGTTTGAATTGGCTGTGATCGGATGTTATTGTCAAGCGATAAGCTTGCTTATGTATTCCTATACTGCAAATGCTAAACTTAAAAAATTGTATGATTAGTAAATATAAAATTTCGGTCGTCATTCCAACTTTTAATAGAGCAAGTCTTTTAGATAGAGCACTTGGAAGTGTATTCCAGCAAAATTCAACGGAATTTGAAGTGGTTGTATCTGATAACTGTTCGACCGATAATACCACTGAGGTGGTTGAAAAATATAGAAAGCACAATAACTTTAAATATAATAGAAATGAATCAAATATTGGTATGGTTGGTAATTGGCAAAAAGCCATCTGTGATGTCGCTACTGCTGATTGGTTTATTCTTCTATCCGATGATGATTTCATTATCGATAGATTCTTTATATCTAATGTAATTAATGCGATAGATAACAGCAATCCCATTTTTGTTTGTTCTGGTGCTGAAATACATGATGTGACAGAACGTTGCATTAAGGAGTTTGCATTGCCATTTGATGGTTTGACGCCAGGTATTGAGTTGTTCTTATCAAGAGGAAAAACTCAGCCACTGGATAGTGTGTTGTGTTCTATGGCATTTAAAAGAGCTGATGCATTAGAGCTTGGTTTTTTTGCGAATGAAAATAACTTAAGTTGTGATTCTGAGCTCTATTTAAAATTGTGTACGTTAGGTGATTTTTATTATATTAAAACCCCGCAAACTGCTTATACCTTGCATCAAAATAATTTAATCCGGTCTATTAATAAATACAAAGAGTTTAGAGATGGCAACATTGATTACTTAATAAACTCAATTACTTTTGCCAAAAGTCATGGTGTGAGCGATCATGTAATTAAGCAATTTATAAAAAATACAGGGTTGAAAATTAAATTAATTAAAACTATTTTGATGCTGAGAGTCTCGAATGAGTATTGGTATATTGATTTTCTTGCTCGTATCAACACGATAGCGCCAGATTTGATAGATTTAGTTGCGCTTCAGGTCCGTGTGCTGTGGGTTTTTATAAAGCCTTTTAAATCTTATTTTTATGAAAAATACAAGCTAATTTCATTGAGGTCTGAGTTAAATTAAAATTAATTTATGTTCCTGATTAACCCATTTTTTTTGTTTTTCATGCCATGGGTAGTGGCTACTTTATTGTATTTGATTTTTCCAATTCCGTTAATTTTAACCAGTTACAATTTTTTACTAGCTGCACTAATCTTTATGGCCTTTATTGTCGGATATGCTTTTACAGCATTCATTAAGAAAAAAAATAACGATTATTCTGGTAAGATGCGCATAAGGGTGGTATATTTTTTCTTTTTGATCTGGTTATTGGGCACATTAGCTGAGATTTATTTTGCCAGTGGATTGCCCTTGATTTGGTTATATCAAAACAGCGATAAAACGTATTTTGATTTTGGTATTCCTTCGCTGCACGGATTGTTGAATTCATTGTCGCTCACTTTGATTTGTTTTTTTGTGGTCGATATTTTTGAACAGAGCAAATGGAGGTCGCTAAATTTAGCTTTTATATTTGCAATCATTTCAATGTATATCTTATTTATATCAAGACAGTTGATCGTAAGTGCAGTCATAGAAAGTTTTGTAATCGTAATTTACTTGTGCAGTAGAAAAAAAATATTTAGATATAGGCACGTTTTTTATGTGGCGTTGTCAAGCTTGGTTGTGATCGTCGGGTTTGGCGTTATTGGTGATGCTAGAAGTTCAGACTTTTATCAAACTATTGGTTTGAATGATGTAAATCCTTTAATTCCTTCGGGTTTTATTTGGTTTTATATATATATGGTGACACCATTAAATAATTTATTTTATAATGTTTCATATGATTCCTACCTATTGGTTGAAAATGCATCTGCATTTTTTTACTCTATATTGCCTACCGTTGTTAAAGTTGCTATGTTTGATGTGGACGTTGAAAATCGTTGGGCACAAGATTTTTTACAGACGGGGTTGCTTCCCAATACAAGTTTTAATGTGTCCACAGCATTGATACAAGCTTATTTGGATGCAGGCCTGTACGGTATATGGTTAAATGTAGCAAGCTTGGGTTTTTTGGCGGGTATTTTTTATAAGAGAATTTCAAATATTTTTTCGTTGATGATTTATGCAGTGGTTGGTCAGTGCCTATTATTGAGCATATTCTACAATATGATAATATACCCGCCTGTGCTGTTTCAGTTTGTATGGATTTACATATTCTACAATGCTGGCGTAATGTGCAAGCGGTGTTGAGTTTTTAGTGTTTATAAAAGACATGATTACGCACTGGCTGCAGCGTAATTAAACTTTAAAAATCTTAAGAGGATTGTTGTGGAAAACTCATTGGCTAACGAAAATTCAAAAACTCATGAGTTATGTGTTTTATTGGCAGCATTTAATGGCGCAGAATATATTGAAATCCAAATGGATAGTATCTTGCAGCAGGAGAATGTAAATGTTCATTTGTTTGTTCGAGATGATGGCTCTAAGGACGGTACAGTTGATATTTTAGAGATGTACGCCAATACTCACATGAATGTAAAAATCATTAGGGACACTTTGAGTGGTGGCAGTGCTGGCAGAAATTTTTATCAATTACTATTGGCAGTAAATGATTACTCGAAATTTGATTACGTTGCTTTTGCTGATCAAGATGACTTGTGGCACAAAAATAAAATAAAAATATCTATTGATGCAATTGAGATGGAGGCCGGTGACGCTTGTAGTGCTAATTACAATGCATTTTGGAGTGCTGATCATGTACGTTATGTTGATAAAAGCCAAGCCGTTAAGGAGTATGATTATATATTTGAGTCGGCGAGTATAGGGTGTACATATGTTTTTAAGTCATTTTTAGCGGATAGCTTTAGGAAGCTACTGATTGATAAGCCAGGTATTTATGATGAGGTATTTCATCATGACTGGTTATTTTATGCATTTGTGCGTTCTCAAAGATTAAAGTGGGTATTTGTTAAGAGGCCGTTGGTTGAGTATCGCCAGCATGCGGGAAATGAAACAGGTGTAAATATAGGTTTACGAGCCTTGCTGTTCAGACTTCAAAAAATTAGAAGCGGATGGTATATGGAGCAAGTTAGAGCTGTTGCTAACGCTATTGGCTGCGTGCAATTACTGGAGTTGACTGGAATTGAGAAAATTAAATTTACAATAAAAAATTTTTTTGAATTAAGGAGAAAATTCACTCACTCTATTGTTATTGCTTTTATATTTCTGTTAACCTAATCGGAGAATTGTATGTTTTTTAATTACGAGGCAATTCAAGCATCTTTATCAAGCTATAAAGATACAGGGCCTTTTGATCATTGTGTTATCGATGATTTTTTTAAATTGGAAATTGCAGAGCAGTTAGAGTCTGAATTCTTATTATATGATGATCCAAGATGGTTTCATTATAAAAACTCAATAGAGGATAAGAAGGCTCTCAATGATTGGAATCTATTTCCATCGCTAACTTATCAAATATTTAGAGCCTTAATGGAAGATAAATTTATTGCATTATTGTCGAGTGCGGCAGGTGTGTCACTTTATTCAGACCAGGGTTTGCATGGGGGGGGCTGGCACATTCATGGCACTGGTGGTAATTTAAACCCACATTTGGATTACTCAATTCATCCAAAAATTGGGTTGCAGCGTAAATTAAATATCATTATGTATATGTCTCGAGGTATGGTCGATGAGTATGGCGGGCACCTAGGTTTGTGGTCGCATTGTATTGATGCAAACGGTCCTGGTAATTTGGAGAAAGTAATTCAGCCAAAATTTAACAGGGCAGTAATTTTTGATACGACACAGAATAGTTGGCATGGAATGTGTCGCCCACTGGTGCAGCCCAGTGGTATATATAGAAAATCCTTGGCAATTTACTATCTGACGGAGCCGCCTGTTGGTGTGGATTCGCGTCAGCGTGCTTTATTTGCACCTAGAGATGATCAAAAAGGCGATGCAAGTATTGCAGAGCTGATTAAAAGAAGGGCGGATTCAGCTTCGTACTCATCTGTGTATAGGGACGGCTTAAAGTGAATTGCTGTTTATTTCGAAAGGATTTTTTACTTTTGATTAAGGGATTGTTATGGCGGTATTTGTAACCGGGTGTGCTGGTTTTATTGGCAGCAATTTTGTTCATTATTTTCTTTCGCACAATAATGAGTTAATCTTAAATATTGATAAGTTGACATATGCGGGCAACTTGGAGAATCTAAATTATGAAGGTGATGGTAGATATGTTTTTGTTCATGGTGATATCGCTGACGAAGTATTATTAAAGCAGTTGCTAGATAAGCACAAACCGCGTGCTGTACTTAACTTTGCTGCGGAAAGCCATGTAGACCGCTCCATTCACGGCCCAAGTGACTTTATTGAAACCAACGTGTTGGGCACGTTCAACTTGCTTGAGAGCGTGCGCGCTTATTGGCAAGACTTGCCTGCGGCCGAGAAAGATGCGTTCCGCTTTCTACATGTGTCGACCGACGAGGTGTATGGCACGCTGTCGCCCACAGACCCACCGTTTGCCGAAACCAAAAACTACGAGCCCAACAGCCCCTACTCTGCCAGCAAGGCGGCCAGCGACCATTTAGTGCGTGCATGGCATCACACCTATGGCTTGCCTGTGCTGACTACCAATTGCAGCAACAACTATGGTCCGTATCACTTTCCAGAAAAGCTCATCCCTTTGGTGCTGCTCAATGCCTTGGCTGGCAAGCCATTGCCCATTTATGGCGATGGTCAGCAAGTGCGTGATTGGCTGTATGTAGAAGACCACTGCCGTGCTATTGCCCGAGTATTAGAAGCAGGCAAAGTGGGCGAGACCTACAACATTGGTGGCTGGAACGAGAAGACTAACCTTGAAGTGGTGCACACCCTATGCGCTGTGTTGGACGAATTGAAGCCCCGTGAAGATGGCAAGCGATACGCCGAGCAAATTACTTACGTCAAAGACCGCCCTGGTCACGACCGCCGCTACGCCATTGACGCCCGCAAGATTGAGCGCGACTTAGGCTGGAAGCCACAAGAAACGTTCGAGACCGGCATCCGCAAAACCGTGCAGTGGTACTTGGCCAACCAAGCTTGGGTAGAGGGTGTGACCAGTGGTGCTTACCGCCAATGGGTAGGTAAGCAATACGGCGCGTAAAGGCTGGCAATGAAAATTCTTCTTTTAGGCAAAAATGGCCAAGTGGGCTGGGAGCTGCAGCGCAGCTTGGCCCCCCTGGGCGAAGTGCTGGCACTTGACCGCCACAGCACCACCTATTGCGGTGATTTATCTAGGCCCGAAGAACTGGCGCAAACGGTACTGACCTACAAGCCAGATTTCATTGTCAATGCCGCCGCGCACACGGCAGTAGACAAAGCCGAGTCAGAGCCCGAGCTGGCAAAGCTTTTAAATACTGAAGCGCCTGCAGCCTTGGCCAAAGCTGCAGCACAAGTGGGCGCATGGCTGGTGCATTACTCGACCGACTATGTGTTTGATGGCAGTGGCACACATGCCAGACAAGAGGGCGAGGGCACAGGCCCGCTGAGCGTGTATGGCCAATCTAAACTAGATGCTGAAAAAGCCATTGTGGCCAGTGGCTGCAAGTATTTAATTTTCCGCACCAGCTGGGTCTATGCAGCACGAGGTGGCAACTTTGCCAAAACCATGCTGCGCTTGGCGCAAGAGTGCGACAAGCTGACCGTCATTAACGACCAGTACGGTGCACCCACGGGGGCAGACTTGATTGCAGATGTGACTGCACACGCCATGCGCCGCGTGTTGAACACACAAAACATTTCATTCAGCGGGGTGTATCACCTCGTGGCTGCAGGTGAAACCACTTGGCATGGCTATGCCAGCCATGTGATTGAAAAAGCCAAAACCATCAAGCCCGACTTGCCAATCAAGGCCGCAGAGGTGGCCCCAGTGCCTACATCGGCATTTCCCACGCCAGCCACGCGGCCACTTAATTCACGCCTGTGTACCGCCAAGCTCAAACAAGCTTTTGGGCTGGTGTTGCCACCTTGGCAGCAGGGCGTAGACCGCATGCTGGCCGAGATACTCTAAACAAGAAGAACAGATATGACCAAACAACGCAAAGGCATTATCCTCGCGGGCGGCTCTGGCACACGCTTGTACCCCGTCACACAAGCGGTTAGTAAACAGCTGATGCCTGTGTATGACAAGCCCATGATTTACTACCCACTCACTACGTTGATGCTCAGTGGTATTCGTGAGGTGCTGATCATCTCCACCCCCCAAGACACGCCACGTTTTGCCGAGCTGCTGGGCGATGGCAGCCAGTGGGGCATGCATATTGAATACGCGGTGCAACCCAGCCCCGATGGCTTGGCGCAGGCCTTCATCATTGGTAAAGACTTTGTGGCAGACCACCCCAGTGCTTTAGTGTTGGGCGACAATATTTTTTACGGCCATGATTTGGTCAAGCAGTTGCACAGTGCCGATGTGCGCACCAGCGGGGCCAGTGTGTTTGCCTACCATGTGCACGACCCAGAGCGCTATGGCGTGGTGGAATTTGATGGCCAGTTCCGTGCGCTGAGCATTGAAGAAAAGCCAACCAAGCCAAAAAGCAACTATGCCGTGACGGGCTTGTATTTCTACGACGAGCAAGTGTGCGAGATTGCCGCCGCCGTGAAGCCATCGCACCGCGGTGAGCTAGAAATTACCGATGTGAACAAGCGGTATTTAGAGCTTGGCCAGTTGAATGTGGAAATCATGGGTCGTGGTTATGCGTGGCTAGATACGGGCACGCATGACAGCTTGCTAGAGGCAGCCAGCTTTATTGGCACGCTGCAGAAGCGCCAAGGTTTGATGGTGGCTTGTCCTGAAGAAATTGCGTTTAGCCAAAAGTGGATTGACGCGGCTGCCTTGCAAAAGTTGGCTGCACCGTTGGCGAAGAACGGCTACGGCCAATACTTGTTGGGTTTGTTAAAGTAAGCACATGCCCTACCAAGTGATGCAAACGCCCCTAGAGGGCGTTTTAGTTTTAGAGCCAAAGGTGTTTGGTGATGCTCGAGGCTTCTTTTTTGAAAGTTTCAATGCCCGTGACTTTGAGCAAGTCACGGGGCTGCAGCGCACTTTTGTGCAAGACAACCATAGCAAGTCAGCCAAGGGCGTGTTGCGCGGTTTGCACTATCAAGTGCAGCATGCGCAAGGCAAGCTGGTGCGCGTGACGCAAGGTGCGGTGTTTGATGTGGCGGTGGACATCCGAAAAGGTTCACCCACATTTGGCCAATGGTTTGGTTTAGAGCTGTCGGCCGAGAATAAAAAACAACTGTGGGTGCCTGAGGGTTTAGCCCATGGCTTTTTGGTGACCAGCGAGAGTGCCGAGTTTTTGTACAAAACAACGGATTACTACCACCCAGAATATGAACGCAGCCTGCTTTGGAGCGACTCCGCAATTGGTATTGAATGGCCTTTGCATTTGCTAGAGATGGCTCCGTTGCTGTCTGCAAAAGACTTAGATGCATCTCCTTTAAATTCCCTTGAAGAGTAATCAATGAAAAAGATCCGAGATGTAGTAGAGATGCATGCGTTTAACCTGTTGGCATTCTCTGTCTTTGGAATGTTGTTTGCCATGCGGCCAATGACATGGTTGCCAACACTCGTTGTTTTGTTTTGTGGTGTATGGGCTTTGATGAGTGCTGTGTATCGAGAAAAATTGCGCACATTAATTCATGAAGGCGATTGGCGATACATCGCTTGGCCATTGGTTGGCTGGTTTGTAGTTTGTTTGTTTATCGGTATTTGGCATTTGGGCATTGCGCGCAAGGCTTTTCCAGAAAATGCATTTCGTATGGCGCTGGCTGTGACCACTCTTGCGTTGTCTGTGAACCTAATGGCTAAAAAATCTTTTTTAGTTGGTTTGTCCGTCGCGGGAGTGTGCGTTGCCTTAAATGTGGTCTATGGTTATAAGGTCCATGATGACTATTTTCCACGCATAAGTGGTACAACCAACCATCCTATTCACTTTGGTAATTTTGCTACGTTGTTGGCCGTGTTGTTATCTAGTGCTGCTTTGCTCATCCGTTCGTATGGTCAATTTTTTAGAGTCGTGTGTATTACGGCTGCCGTGTTTGCGTGTGGCGCAGCCGCGGCATCTCAGTCGCGTTCTTCAGCTGGTGTGTTGCTATGCATGCTGCCACTCATTTTTGTGGTTAAGACAGATAAGTTCCACCAATGGGCCGTACGCGCTGCAGCATCTATAACAGTTGTTTTGGTTTTGGTGATTGCAGCATCCCCAGCGGCGCAAGAGAAACTGCGATTGAAAGAGGCGGCTGCAGACATCCAGCAAGTTGAGGCAAACAATTACCGCACATCAATTGGCGCACGCTTTGCAATGTGGCATGCCGGTTGGTTGATGTTTGTCGAGAATCCACTCTTAGGTATCGGCCCCGGTAAATACCAAGCTGATTTCGGCCGAAGAATTGAACTAGGCGAAGTGCCAATGGGCGATGTGGTGCATGGGCAGCCGCACAATGACTTGTTGCACTCCGCTTCCTCTGGTGGCTTGCTTAAATTGATGGCGTATCTTTTTTTAATGGCTGGTCCATTTGTGTTTTTTTACAAAAAATACAAGGCCAACAGACACGATTTGGATAAACGAGTTTTTCCCATCATGGGCATGCAGGTGGTGGCTGCATTCTTCATCACGGGCTTGACCAACTCTAACTTCGATCTGCAAATTTACAGCACCATGTATGCGGTGCTGGTATGTGTGTTGGCACGTTTGAGTGTGTTTGAAATTAACGCAGCCGAGCCATCCACACTGTCAAGCCCAGCAGCCCCAAGCTGCTAACCAGAGCAAATGCAGCCATGTGCTGCGCTGCATCGATGGGCTGCGCTAAACCCATCGGTGCCAAGAGCGCCGCAGCTTGCAGCGCTCCCAGCGCCATGCAAGCCCACGAATAAGCGCTGGCAGATTGTGTTTGAAAAGGGCGGTGGCTAAACGCCGCTGACAAGCAAGCACTGCCTTGCCACAGTGCCAGTGGCGCGATGTAAGGCCACACGCCATGCCAGCGCGGGTCAAGCCATTCAAAGTACAGCGCCATAGCGCATGACAAGCCCAGCAAAATGACGCAGGCAAATGCGCCCAGGCCTAACCACCAAGGTGTGGCCATGCGCGTGCTGCTAGGGTTGGCTTGGTTTCCCTGGGCCAGCGCTACTTGTGCCCAAGCCATGTGCACCACAGCAGGCAAGAAGCCCAGCACGCGCAGCAGGGCGCTCATCCAGCCGGTTTCTTCAGCGCCATACATGCGTTGCCACACCACGATGACGGCAGTGGCTAGCAGGGCGTCTACCAGTGTGTGGGCCATGCGCAGTGTGGCGCTTCGTGGGTCGGCTTGATGGATGTTTGCGGTGGCATGTGCATCTGGCGTAGAAGCAATGGATGTAGCGCTGCTCGCATGCGCATCACGAGCGCGCAATGCAGGCAACAGCCACGCCGCCCCCACCGCATAACCCAGCAGTGCCGACAGCACCAAGGTTGGGCCGCACCAGCCGATAGATGTACTAAGCAGCACAGCCGTGAGTGCCGTAGTGGCCGCAGTGACAGGCGGCAGCACACGCACGGCAGCTTGTTGCAAAGCATTGCCCACGCGCAGGGTAAAGCTTTGCGCCAACATCCAACCCATTTGGCAAAACGCTAGCAGCAGCGCCCACAACAAGGCGGGCCACATGGCAAGTTGGCTAAACCACACGGCCAAAGCTGCTACGGGCAGCAAGCCCAAGCCACGCAAAGCGCTAGCGCGCCACGCGTGTTGTGCCGCGATGTGAGCCGGCAAATATTGGTTGGCTAGCATGCCCAAAGGCGCTTGGGCTAAAGCGAGCGTCATCCAGAAAAAACCGATTTGGCTGATGACCGAAAACTCACCCACTTCTTGCGGCGAGAACAAGCGCAGCATGAGCAGCGCAAAGGCTACTTGCGTGGCAAACGCCACGGCACTCGACAGAGCCACAACTCGGCTGGTGCTGCTGAAATGCTTAAACATACTCAACGCTTACTGTCTTGCTGTTCTGCAATAGCCTGGGCAAGTGCGTGTGCATTTGCATAGGGGGCAGCCACTTCGGGCACGATGTGCAGATGTTTCCAAATCGCTAATTTGCCAAGTAACTTTGGCCACGCAAGTTCGCGCACATCTGGCACGACATACGGGTACGCGTCTAGCGCTTCGCCAAAGCTGAATTGCCAGCTGCTTGGGGTGTCACGTAGCAAATGAAAGTTGCCTTGGTAGTGCGCCGCAAAGTAGCGCACCCACGCGTAGTCGTTGCTCACCACGGGCAGGCCCACGGCGCAGTACTCCAGCAGTTTGGTGGAGGTTTGTTGGTTGTAGGGCTCGATGTTGCTGACCAAGTTCAAACCAAAGCGCGCACGGCGCAGTTGGAGCGGCACATCGGCATGCGGCACGCGGCCTGTGCAGGTAACGCTGGCGGGTAGCTGCGCGCGCAGTGCATCGGGCATATCACCCACTAGCAGCAAAGTGCGGCCCGCGTCGTGAATGCTTTGCAGCAGCGGCACAAAGGGCAGCAGGCGGTTCATCTCGCCCAAGTAGACCAAGTCAAACTCATTGGGCGGGATGCGTGCAGGGGCATCGTCTTCGTACGAGGCTTCAGGTAATGCAGGCGCTGCCGCATCGAAGAAGGCTTGTGCCACGCCCATGTCGCGCAGAGCGTGTGGCACGCCGTCGTCAAAGCCCATGCGCTCGCGCACCCAGCCGTTTTGGAACAAACGGTAGTCTGGCTTGGGTTGCGTCCAGTGTTTGATGAAGTCTTTCAGCCACGCTTTGGGCGGGGCTGAGGTAGATGCATATTCGTGGATATGAAAAGCATTTTTCAAGCGACGTACCTCAGCGCTGGGCACGCGCCCACACATCCACCACACCACTTGCGCATTGAGTGGCACAGTGGCTCCCGTGTCGTGCACCAAGGCTTGGTGGCCATGTGAGGTGATGAAGTCCACGTACGCATCAATCTCGGGCAAGTAGGCTGGGCCGCCGCGCACGAAATGAATGCAAACGGCTGGTTTGGTCGTAGGTGATGTGGCCTTGTGAATAACGGCATTTTGGAAAAATGCTTCGGTTAATTCAGGCGCGTCATCAGGGGCGATCCATGTGTCGGTCATAAAAATATTTGGTGAGCGCTTATTTCACTTGTTGCATTTATTGCACTTGTGGGTTTGCAGTAGTGGCGTACCTACGCAAATTATGAAACACAGTTAAACAGCCATCACTACAAGAGAGCACCATGAGTTCAACCATTGACAGGGACAGGCTTGTCCCGCCCCCACTGAACGATCGCGAAACAGAAATGGTAAGGATCGCAGAACGAATGATTATGGCTTGTCTAGACCACTCACGCGCGGCCACCATCACGATAGAGAGTGATGATGGTTCGAGTCCAAGCGTCCAAGTTCCTCCGCAAGTTTTGCGGGTTCTGGGCCAAACGTTAGGACTGATGGCCCGTCACCAACCCATCATGCTTGTGCCAGAAAAGCAGGAGCTCAGTACGGTTGAAGCCGCCAATTATTTGAATGTTTCGCGGCCATTTCTTATTAAAGAAATCGAAGCGGGACGACTGGTGCATCGCATGGTTGGCACGCATCGTCGTGTCAAGTTTTCAGATTTGATGGATTACGCGAAAGCCATGCGCGAAAAACAGCAAGAGGCTCTTGATAAGAAGGCTGCAAACGCACGCGAACTCGGTCTTGAATATTGATAAGTAGTAACTATGGCCGGAAACAACCGTTACACCGCATTGTTAGATGCAAACGTTCTTTACTCGGTTGCCATTTCCGATGCCTTGATGGAAGTCGCTGCTACTGGCATATATGCGGCAAAGTGGTCTAGACAGGTTGACGAAGAGTGGGTAAGAAATCTTGCTAAAAATAAAGGTAGACCTGAAGTCGACTTTCATACAAGGCGGGACTTGATGCATGACGTATGCCCAGATTGGGAGGTTCCAGAAGAAGCTTGGATGCTCATTGAGCTAAGCCTTGAGCTTCCAGATGTGAACGATCGGCATGTTTTAGCAGCGGCCATTGCTGGACATGCAGACTCTATCGTGACGATTAATATCAAGGACTTTCCAGCCTCTGTATTGAGTCCGCTTGGAATTACGGCTTTGCATCCAGACGAGTTTTTGTTACAGCAACTAGAGCTCGAGCCTTTGGTTGTGTTGCCTGCATTTACGCCAGAAAAGTTCGCAGATGTATTAGAGCGCAATGGCTTAATTCAAACAGCAGCATTTTTGCGGCAAGCGCTTCAATTAATCTAGATTTAGATTCCTATCGGTGCATTTGGGTGCGAAGCAACTCTTGCCAATTGCCAACAAACCCATCGATATGATGTCGCGCCACGATGCGGGCCATGTCGTCACGCACTTGTTGTTGGGGCAGACTTAGCACTGTCATCACAGCTTCGGCCAACGACACGGGCGCATCGCCACGGGCCAGCAGGTAAGGAGCATCAAGGTCGTACAGCTCGCGCATGGCGGGGATGGGCAAAGACACACAGGGCACGCCGCATGCCAGCGACTCTAGCGCGGTCATGGGGCAGCCCTCGTAGCGCGAGGTGAGCAGCGTCATTTGCCATGGCTTGTACAGGCTCGCGCCGCTGGGGTGCTTGCCCAAAAAATGTACGCGGCCTTGGTACATCAAGTCCATGCCATCGTGAATCATCTTGCGGTGCATGGGGCCTTCGCCCACGATGCCAAGCTGCGCTTCGTCGGGCAAATAGCGCAAGGTGTCTAGCAACAGATGTGGGCGCTTCTCAGCCGACAAGCGGCCCACATAGCCCAGCAGCAAAGGCGGAATGCTTCCGCCGCCGTGGCCTGCATGCACATGAATGGCTTGGCCTTCAGGCATGGGCGCGATGCCGTTGGGCACGACTGTGCAGCGTTGCTGCTTGCCCAGCGTGATGAAGCTGAGCAACGAGTCTTGCGTGGTGCGCGATACGCACACAAACTGGCTGACTTGTTTGTAGAGCAATCGCAGCCAAAGTTTTTTGATCGCCGATGTGCCTGCCTCGTGCAGCACATCCATCAATGGGCCATGCACCCAACTGACCAGCGGTTTGCCTGTGATGGCTTTGAGCGCTGCGCCGCAGTAGGTGGGGCCAAAGTTGTGGGTGGCCACGATGACATCGTGCTGCTTGGCTGCACTGACCAATGCGGGCCATTGCGTTTGCTGCCAAGGCAGTGCGGTGACTTGCCAGCCTTGCGCGCTGAGCGCATCGGCCAAGGTGCGCGTCATGGTGTGCACGCCGCCCCATGAGGGCTCTTCTAGCAACAGGATGCGGCGGGTACTCATGCGTTCAAGCGGCTCAGCGTGCGCCAAAACCTGTGCACACAGTCTTCACGGTTTTGGCGGCAATCAACAAGTCCAGCGCGAGCGAGTAGTGCGCCACGTAATACAAGTCGTAGCTGAGTTTGATGCGCGTGGTGTCTGCGCTGTCGGCATAGCCTTGCTGCACTTGGGCCCAGCCTGTGAGGCCAGGGCGCACGAGATGGCGGTAGGGGTAGCTGGGGATGGTGGCTGCAAAGTCGCGCACAAACGCGGTTTGCTCAGGGCGTGGGCCAATCAGACTCATGTGGCCCATGAGCACGTTGAAGAGTTGTGGCAGTTCGTCTAAACGGCTGCGGCGCAACAGGCGGCCCACGCGGGTGATGCGCGGGTCTTCGGCTTGCGCAAAGTGCACGCCTGGTGCTTGCAAGCCGTGCACCATGCTGCGGAATTTCCACAGCGTGAACACTTGACCATCACGGCCCACGCGGGGTTGCGAATAAAGTGCGGGGCCTTTGGAGTCCAAACGCACAGCCAGCGCAACGCACACTGCGAGTGGTAGCCACAAGGGCGCGAATGCAATGACGGTGATCACATCCAACAAACGTTTGGCGCGGTCGTAGCTCGGGTCGTTGTCGATTTCCCAAAGCGAATCCGCAGCAGTGGGCAGCATCTTGCGGCCGCTGGTGAGCTCGGCCACGGCTTCGACGCTGTACAGGCGCAGGTGTTGCATCTTGAGCTCGCCCAACAAACGCGTGCGTTCGTCGGTGCTGCGCACATGTCGGTCCAGCACCACGCCGTCGCAGGCGGGCAGGGGTGTGTCGCTGTTGGGGTTCCAAGCGATGAGTTGCACGGCTTGTGGGTCGAGTGTGTTGGGGCTCAGGCACGCGGCCAGTTGGGCGGGCACATTGGCGTCGAGATGCACCAAACGCAAGGCACGGTGTTTGACATGGCGGCGGTAGCCCCACCACAGCCACAGCGTGGTGGCGGCATAGGCCCACGCCACGGCAGCGCGTGAGTACGGCTGCTGCAACAGTGCAAAGCCCAAAGGCGTGAACAAAAACGGCGCGGTGGTCGATACCCACAACACACCGCTGCGCTCGGCCACGGGCAAGTTGGAAGCGCGCATCAGCAAATGCGTGGCGATGGCATAAGGCAGCACGCACCACCAGAGTGTTTCGCCAAACTGGTAGGTCATAACGCCTGCGTCTTCCAACAACTGCGCAGCCATCAGGCTAGGCAGCAACATCCAAACGCCCCACAAGGCCCAGCGTTGCAGGGCATCACGGCGGCGCACCGAGGCGGACACGAGGCCTGCACTGTTATGCGTGCTGGTGTTGGCGTCATCTTGGGCAAGTGTTTTTGTTTCTGTCGCTTCTTGCGTGCATTGGCGGTACACCTGCAGCACGCGCTCAGCCATGGGCTCTGCGGCAAAAGCGCTCTCGAAGGTTTGCTGTGCTGCGCGGCCCAAGCGTTTGCGCAAGTGCGGGTCGCGTACCAGTTGCAACAGTTTTTCGGCCACAGCATCAGGCGTGTTGGCGGTGAGTACGCCGTCTTGGTAGGGGATGATTTGCTCGCGAATACCAGGCAAGCTGCTGGCCAGCACACACAGGCCCGCACGCATGGCTTCGAGCACAGTGATCGGCATGCCTTCGTGGTCAGACAGCAGCACAAACACCTCGTGCTGTGCCAGCAGTTCGCTCACGTGGCTCACGTCGCCCGCCCAAGTGATGTTTTTGAGGTTGAGCGTTTTGGCCTCAGCACGCAGTTCAGCGCTGAGTGGGCCATCGCCCGCCAAGGTGACGGGCAGCTCAAAGCCCAAGGTGTTGCGCACTTTGGCCAATGCTTGCAGCAGCAAATCGTGGCGCTTCGGGCTTTTCATGCGCGCCACCATGATGAGACGTGGCGTGCTGGCGGCTTGTTGTGCTGGCTGTTTGGTTTCGTCGCTTGATTCGGTTGAGCCGTCCGTGCCTGCCACTTCGAGTTTGGGCAAGCTTGCAATGCCGTTGGGGATGACGTGCACGCGTTCGTGCTCAATGGCGAGGTCGTAAGCTAAATCACGCTCGTATTTGGACACGCAAATCATGTGCGTAGTCCAACGCGCCATCATGCGTTCGGCCAATGCGGCAGCGGTGCGGCGCACCAGCGGCACTTCGGGCTTGAAGCCAAAGCCATGCACGGTGTAAACCGCAGGGATGTTCGCGCGATGCGCAGCCACGCGAGCAACCAAACCGCCAATGGCGCTGTGGCCATGCACGAGGTCGGGCTTGTGTGTGTGGATGAGTTCGGTCAGCTGTTGCACCGCAGGCCAAAGCTTGAGCGGGTTGAGCGACTCCAGCATGTCGGGCATAGGGCACACGGTGATGCCGAGTGCGGTGAGCTCGCGGCCCAACACAGACTCTTCCACCGGCCCGCCAATGACGACGGTGAATTGCACGCGCGCTTGCAAAGCTTGGCACAAGTCACGCACATGCGACTGTGCGCCACCGGCTTCACCACGAGTGATGACGATCATCACGTGCGGTACTTGTGCGGCGGCTTGCAACGCAGCAAGGTCTAGCTTGGCCCACGGGCTGTTGCGGCGGCGTTGGGGTTCGACGAGGCCAGCTAAGTGCAGCGTTTTTTCGATGTGAACGCCTTGGTCGACGACAGGTTCTGTGGTTGGCGCCTGATATACATCGCTTGATGTGTCCGTTGCTAGCTCAGCAGAGTTAGATGCTGCTTCTTTGTTCGCAGGCGTCTCGTGTGCAGCGTCAGCAAGGTGGGGAACAGTTTCAGTTGCGACGGTTTGCGCGGCTGGCTCTGCCACCTTGCGCTTCGCACGCGGCTTTTTTGTCGCCGCAGGAGGCGGCAATGTCGCTGGGTCAAAGGCAGGCGGAAAGTCGTCAAACAGTGACAGCGTGCCGTCGTCTTGGTTTTTCATAGGGGGGTGTCAAAACCTTGTGGGTTCATGGATTGCCAGCGCCATGCATCGGCGCACATGCGATCTAGATCGAATTGGGTCTCCCAATTCAACAAGGCTTTGGCCTGTCGCGGGTCGGCCAAGCACTGGGCCACATCGCCTGGGCGGCGCGGTACGACTTTGTGGGGGATGGGCACGCCGTTGACGCGTGCAAAGGTGTCGACCATGTCTTGCACGCTCACGCCACGGCCTGTGCCGAGGTTGACGGTCAGCAACTTAGGTTCGTTCAAGGCGCGCAGCGCTGCCAAGTGGCCAGCCGCTAAGTCGCTCACGTGCAGGTAGTCGCGCACGCCTGTGCCGTCGGGGGTGTCGTAGTCGTTGCCAAAAATTTGCAAGTGCTCACGCTGGCCCAAGGCCACTTGCGTGATGTAGGGCATGAGGTTGTTGGGGATGCCGTTAGGCGCTTCGCCCAGCAAGCCGCTTTCGTGCGCGCCCACGGGGTTGAAGTAGCGCAGGATGGCAATGCTCCAACGTGGGTCAGCCGCGTGCAGCTCGCGCAGCGCGTCTTCGCACATGAGCTTGGTGCGGCCATAGGGGTTGGTGGCGGTGAGGGCTGCGGTTTCGGGGATGGGCACGCTCACGGGGTCGCCATACACGGTGGCTGACGAGCTAAACACAATGCGACGCACATTGGCGCGGTCCATGGCTTGCAGCAGGTTGATGGTGCCGCTGACGTTGTTTTCCAGGTAGCGCAAGGGCTGAGCCACCGACTCACCCACAGCCTTGAGGCCAGCAAAGTGGATGACGCCTGCAAAGTCGTAGCGGGCAAATAGGGCATCTAAGGCGGCAGCATCACGGATGTCGGCTTGCACAAACTCAATTGGGCTGGCGCCCAGCTTGGCCAAACGGTCCAGCACTTTGGGGCTGGAATTGCACAAATTGTCCAAAATGACCACGGGTTGACCCGCCTCAGCGAGGGTGACGACGGTGTGCGAGCCAATAAAGCCCGTGCCGCCTGTGATCAAAATGGGTTGAGTCATGCTGTTAAAAATTTATAGGTTTTGGTGATTATCCCCTGCGAACATGCGGTCTGCGGCCTAAAATAAATCCAGCTTGCCAGTGCGCACAGTTAGTGCTCTGGTGGGTGATTTCTATCTTTTTACCTTTTTAGTACTTTCATGAAACGCACACATTCTTCCCACGCTGCAGCGCACGCAGGCGCTGAATCTTGCATTGCCCTCATCGACGCCCGTTTTTTGGCGTGGTTGCAAGGCCAAACCGACACCGCACAAGACCACGTGCGCCCACAACTGCACCAGTTGCTGAGCAACGCGCTGGCGCATAACAACCTCGATCTGAACGTGCGCCGCATTTATTGGTACAGCGATACACCTGACGAGCAAGCCATTGGCGGCCAAGTGAGTCGCGCTGTGTTGCCACACAGCCAAGACGGCGGCTTGTCGATGTTGCGCACTTTGGGCGCAGACCTGAAGCGTTTGGCCGAGCGCGGCGCGTGCGACCACCTCTTGGTGGGCAGCGATGACGAACGCTTGATCGGCCTGATTGACGAAGCCCAGCTGCACGGCGTGTCTGTGCACTTGTTGGCTGACGAAGCCTCGCGCAATATGACGCAGCTCAACCGTGAAGACCCAGGTTGGGCACGCTTGCTGTCGCAAGCCGACCAACGCGTGGTGTTGGGCGCACAAGCATCACGCGATGGTGGCTCACGCCACGCGAGCTCAATGCACGCTGTGCCTCAGGTCGACCCTGAGCAGTTGCGCGAACAACTCAACACCGTCATCAACACATGGTGGGCCGACGAGCCCGAAGACCTGCGTGAAGAGCTTCGCGAAGAGTTGCAAAACACACGCGGTATTCCACAAGAGGTGGACCGCCAGTTGCTGTTGGGCGTGCGTCGCGTGCTGGAGCGTGCGTTGAGCTTCCAAGAGAAAAAACTCTTGCGCGAAATGGTGCGTGAACTGGTGTTGGGCCCACAGGCGGCAGCCGCTGCACCTGCGGTTGACCACGCTGAATAAACCACGTTGACGACACCCATCACGGAGTTACACACCATGAGCGATTTTTCTCCCGCCGACATCTTGGCCCAGGCGCTGCCCTACATCCGCAAGTTCCACGGCAAAACCTTGGTCATCAAATACGGCGGCAACGCCATGACCGACCCCGCGTTGCAAAAAGCATTTGCCGAAGACGTGGTGTTGCTCAAGCTCGTGGGCATGAACCCCGTGGTGGTCCACGGCGGCGGCCCGCAAATTGAAGGCTTGCTGCAACGCTTGGGAAAAAAGGGCGAGTTCATCGAAGGCATGCGCGTGACCGACGCCGAAACCATGGAAGTGGTGGAGTGGGTGCTGGGCGGCGAAGTGCAGCAAGACATCGTGGGATTGATCAACCAAGCTGGTGGCAAAGCCGTGGGCTTGACGGGCCGCGATGGCGCGATGATTCGCGCCAAGAAGCTCACCGTGCACGACAGCAAAGACCCCAGCAAAACCTACGACGTGGGCCAAGTGGGCGACATCGTCAGCATCGACCCCAGCGTGGTGAAAGCCTTGCAAGCCGATGCCTTCATCCCCGTGGTGAGCCCGATTGGTTTTGGCGAGAGCAACGAGAGCTACAACATCAACGCCGACGTGGTGGCCGCCAAACTGGCCACCGTGCTGAGCGCTGAAAAGCTGTTGATGCTTACCAACATCCGTGGCGTGCTGGACAAACAAGGCGAGTTGATGACCGAACTCACCCCGCGTCGCATTGACGAGCTGATTGCCGACGGTACGATCAGCGGCGGCATGATTCCTAAGATTGCTGGCGCGTTAGATGCGGCCAACAGCGGTGTGAAAGCGGTGCACATCATCGATGGCCGCGTGCCACACGCCATGCTGCTAGAGGTGTTGACCGAACAAGCCTTTGGCACCATGATTCGCTCGCACTAACTACTCTTTTACGTTATGTCTGAACACGCGCCCGCTACGCCTGATGATCATGCTGCTGCCGAGGGGGGGCAACCCAAGGTTCGTCAACGCATGAAGCCGGGTCAACGGCGTGAGCAAATTTTGCAAACGCTGGCGGGCATGCTGGAGCAGCCAGGCACCGAGCGCATCACCACCGCGCTCTTGGCATCTAAGTTGGATGTGAGCGAGGCGGCGCTGTACCGCCACTTCGCCAGCAAGGCTCAGATGTTTGAAGGCTTGATTGATTTCATCGAGCACAGCCTGTTCAGCTTGATCAACCAAATTGCCGAGCGCGAAGGCGACGGCGCACAAAAGGCCGCACGTATGGTGACGGTGCTATTGCAGTTTGGTGAGAAAAATCCAGGCATGGCCCGCGTGATGGTGGGCGATGCCTTGGTGTTTGAAGACGAACGCCTGCACCAGCGCATGAATCAGTTGTTTGAACGCATCGAATCGGCCTTGCGCCAAGTACTGCGTGTAGCGGCTGAGGCCAACAAGTCGGCCACGCCAACCGCTGATGCACAAGTGCGTGCTGCGGCGCTGGCGGCGTTTGCCTTGGGGCAGTTGCAGCGTTTTGCGCGTTCGGGCTTTAAGCGCTCGCCGCTGGACCACTTGGAAGCGTCGCTTGCACTGATGCGTTGATGATGTTTATACTTGTGTAAACATTGAGAGGTGTCGCTATGAAAGGCATGATCGCAGCAGAACAAACCGTGCAAGAGTGGGGCAATGGCCTTGGGGTGCGCATCACTGCGCCCATTGCCAAGGCCGCGCATGTGGCACGCGGTACGCCGATTAAGGTGGAAGTGGTTGAGGGCGGTTTTTTTGTGCGCGTCTCGGGTAAGCCCAAGTTGTCTTTGGCACAAAAGCTCAAGCAGTTTGATCCTCAGGTGCACGGTGGCGAGGTCATGTCCAGTGGTCTTGTCGGCAAAGAAGTTTTTTGATGGCAACGGTACCTAAAACTTGGGTGCCCGATCGTCGCGACATGATTTGGATTGATTTCAATCCGCAAGTCGGTGCCGAGATGAAAAACGAACACCCGATGCTTGTGTTGTCAGGTAAGGCGTTTAACGAGCGCACGGGCATTGTCATTGGCCTGCCGATGACGCATGCGGCATATAACGAAACCAATCCATTTGCTATCAAATACATGGGGCCGAAAGCTGAGGTTGGTTATGTGCTGACGCATCAACCCAAATCGTTTGATTGGCGCGTGCGTGGTGCGCGGCCTCATCACTGGAAACAGTTGTCTCTTTCTGTGTTTGAAGAAGCCTGCGAAGGCTTGAATTCAATCATTTCAATTTAACTAACCCCACTCCGAAAGCTTCTTTATGAAACTCGTGCGTTACGGCAACCCCGGCAAAGAAAAACCAGGCCTCATTGATGCCGCAGGCAAGCTGCGTGACTTGAGTAAAGTCATCGCCGATGTGACCCCCGACCAGTTGAGTGACAAAGCCTTGGCTAAGTTGGCTAAGCTCAACACAGACAAACTACCCTTGGTCAAAGGCAAGCCCCGCATGGGTTGCCCCGTGGCGAACGTGGGTAAGTTTTTGGCGATTGGCTTGAACTACGCCGACCACGCTGCTGAAGCTGGCATGCCCATTCCCAAAGAACCCATCGTGTTCACCAAAGCCATCAGCTGTATCCAAGGCCCGAACGACGACGTGATGTTGCCCAAAGGTTCTGTGAAGTCTGACTGGGAAGTTGAGTTGGGCATCGTCATTGGCACCGAAGCGCGTCATGTGTCGCAAAAAGCGGCGTTTGATTACGTGGCCGGCTATTGCCTGATTAACGATGTGAGCGAACGCGAATATCAATTAGAACGCGGCGGCACATGGGACAAGGGCAAGGGTTGCGACACCTTCGGCCCCATCGGACCTTGGCTGGTCACGCGTGATGAAGTGGCCAACCCACAAAAACTCAATATGTGGCTCGACCTCAACGGCGTGCGCATGCAAAACGGCAGTACCAAAACCATGATTTTTGGCGTGGCCAAAATTGTGAGCTACCTCAGCCAGTTCATGACGCTCAAGCCCGGTGACGTGATCTGTACCGGTACGCCTCCAGGTGTGGGCATGGGTGTGAAGAAAAATGGAAAGCCAGCGCCTGTGTATTTGAAGCGTGGTGATGTGATGACTTTGGGCATCGAAGGCTTGGGTGAGCAGCATCAGAAGGTTGTGGCTTTTAAGCTCTGACCCTTTTTTGTTTGCTCCGGCTTAGGTGCGTTGCGCACATGAGCTGCGGCGGCTTCCTCATGCTGGAGTAACAGAAATCGTCAGCCGCCACACCCCATGTACACAACGCTTTGGGTGTTCGCTAAGCAAGAAGCTTATAGCGACACCACTTGCATCCCTGGCAGCGTAGCCATCGGGAATTCTTCATGGTCAAACGCTTTGTCGCCATCCTCTGATGCCACGCCCGTGGTCACCAAGTTTTTGAAATCAAACTTGGTGTGGTCCATCAAGTGCGAAGGCACGACGTTTTGCATGGCAGCAAACATGTTCTCAATGCGGCCAGGGTGCTTCTTCTCCCACTCGCGCAGCATCTCTCCGACCACTTGGCGTTGTAGGCCGTCTTGGCTGCCACACAGTGTGCAAGGGATGATTGGGAATTGGCGCACTTTGGCCCAACGCTCTAAGTCTTTCTCAGCCACGTAGGCGAGGGGGCGAATGACCATGTGGTCGCCGCCGTCGCTCACCAGTTTGGGGGGCATGGCTTTGAGTTTGCCGCCGAAGAACATGTTCAAGAAGAAGGTTTGCAAGATGTCATCGCGGTGGTGGCCCAACGCGATTTTGTTGCAGCCTAACTCACCCGCCACGCGGTACAAAATGCCGCGGCGCAAGCGCGAGCACAAGCTGCACATGGTTTTGCCTTCGGCAATTTTGTCTTTGACGATGGAATACGTGTCTTGCGTTTCGATGCGGAACTTCACGCCCACTTGCGCCAAATACTTGGGCAGCACATCGGCAGGGAAGCCCGGTTGTTTTTGGTCGAGGTTGACCGCAATCAGCTCAAAGCTGATGGGCGCGCGCTGCTGCATCATCAGCAAGATGTCGAGCATGGCGTAGCTGTCTTTGCCACCCGACATACACACCATGATCTTGTCGCCTTCTTCGATCATGTTGTAGTCGACGATGGCTTGGCCCACTTGGCGGCACAGGCGTTTTTCGAGCTTGTGGTTCTCGTGCTCGATCTTGATTTGCTTGGGGTCTTTTTCTGCTGTTGTCGTCATAGGTATTACCACTGTCCTGTTTCCATGCGAATGGCCACTTCGCAGTCTTCAAAAATTTCGAGCTTGGCGATTTTCACGCGCACGCCCAACACGCCCGGCAGTTGCATGAGGCGGTGGGCGAGTTTTCCAATCAGGGTTTCAAGCAGATTCACATGCTCGGCCGTACATTCGCTGATGATGATTTGGCGCACCTTGCGGTAATCCAGCACGTGGCAAATGTCATCATCGTGCGGCAGCAGGGGTTGCGTGCCAAGGTTTAACTCAGCATCCACTTGAATGGGTTGCGGGTCAATTTTTTCGTGCTCCAAGATGCCGAGGTTGGCATCAAAGCGCAGGCCGGTGAGGTTCAAAATTTGTGTGCCTTTGCTTGCCATGTCACAGCACTCCTGGTTTGGCGCGGAACACTTCCACACCCACCGCTTCGCAGTCGGGGTAGACGTCGGGCTTGCGGGTGGACACGCGCGCGGCCATCACGCCGGTGTGCTCCAGCAAATGCGTGAGGATGTCGTCGCACAAAGTTTCTTGCAGGTTGATGTGGCCTTGTGCGATGCGTGCGTGAACCACGGCGCGTACGAAGTCGTAGTCCACCACTTCGTCGATGCGGTCGTCTTTGGGGCTGGTGCCCGCGAAGGACACATACAAGTCCACATCGATGACGATGCGTTGTGCCGCATGCAACTCAAAGTCGTGAATGCCGATGTGCGCTTGCACGGTGAGGCCGCGCAAAAACAAGCGACGGCAGTTGCGTAAAAGTTGGTCGTTCATGATTTGAAAACTTCCTCGACCACAAACATCACATCACGTGCGAGTGGTACCAAATGTTGGCCGTTGTCCACGCGTACCGTGGTGCCCGTGATGCTGGCGTTGCCCGCCAAAAACACCACGCTGCTGGCCACGTCGGCTGGGTTGATGGGCTGGCGCAGCAAATTGGCGCTTGCGGCGCGGTTGAAGTTGTCTTGAGTTTGTGGCCCGCTCAGGTACATCAGGCCAGGCGCCACGGCGTTGACGCGCAAGGTGGGCGCGAGCGACTGGGCTTGCAAGCTGACGGCGCGCTCCAGCGCGAGCTTGGACAGCGTGTACGAAAAATAATCGGGGTTGAGGTTGAACACCTTTTGGTCTAGCACATGGATGACGCTGGGTTTGACCGAGGTCAGTGCAGGCGCTGAGCTTGCGGCGCTCGCCTTGTCGCCGCTCGGAGCAGATGCCGCGTGAAGCGCCGCCATCCACTTGCCAAAGCGCATAGGCGCCATGAGGTTGACCTTGATTTGCGCCAACGCCTGTGCCTCGTCAAAGTCTGCGCCTTCATCGGGCACAAACAACGAGGCGTTGTTCACCACGCATTGCAGCGCCGTGCCTGCGGTGGCCACAGTCGTGTCAAAAATGCTTTGGCAGCTGGCTTCGTCTTCTAGCTCGCCTTGTACGGCCAAGGCGTCCACACCCAAGACGCGCAGCTCGGCGCACAGGGCTTGGGCTTGCGCCTCGGAGTGGTTGTAGTGGCACGCCACATTCCAACCCGCGCGCGCGAAGGCGAGGCCGATTTCGCGGCCTAAGCGAACGCTGCCGCCAGTGATAAGTGCCCAAGAGCGCATGGTGTGAGGTGCCTGTGGTGAAAAGTGAGGGGTGGGTCGAGTTACGATCTGCACCCAATGACTACCCCCCAATTATCCAACGACCCGGGCCAACAGGCTTTGCACACGCTGATTCAGCGCAGCATCGCCAATGCAGGCGGCTGGCTGGGCTTTGACCGCTTCATGGCGCTGGCGCTTTACGCCCCCGGCATGGGCTATTACGCCAACAGTCTGCGTAAGTTCGGTCTCACGCCTGAGAGCGGTAGCGACTTTGCCACTGCCCCCGAAATGTCCAAACACTTTGGCCGCACGCTGGCCCACCAAGTGGCTGAAGCCCTGCAAGTCACGGGTACTGACGAGGTGTGGGAATTTGGCGCAGGCTCTGGCGCTTTGGCTTTGCAATTACTGGACAGCTTGGGCGACAGCGTGAAGCGCTACACCATCGTCGATTTGTCGGGCAGCTTGCGTGAGCGTCAACAAGAAACACTCAAAGCCCATGCGCACAAAGTGCAGTGGGTCGATGCGCTGCCCGAGCAGCTGAGCGGTGTGGTGGTGGGCAACGAAGTGCTGGATGCCATGCCTGTGCAATTGTTGGTGCGCAAAGCGGGTGTGTGGCATGAACGTGGTGTGGTTTGGAATGCGGATGCTTTGAGCCAGAGCCAAGCGGGCGTATCGCCATTGCAGTGGGAAGACCGCGTGACTGACTTGCGCCCGCCCATGGAAGTGCCTGGCGAACACGACTACCTGACCGAAATCCACAGCCAAGCCGAAGCCTTTGTGGCCACCTTGGCCGACCGCTTCAAAGCGGGCGAGGCAGCCACAGGCAAAGGTGGTGCGGCGTTCCTCATTGACTACGGTTTTCCCGAGAGCGAATACTTCCACCCCCAGCGCAGCATGGGCACGCTGATGTGCCACCAGCTGCACAAAGCGGATTCAGATCCGCTGGCTGATGTGGGCCGCAAAGACATCACCGCGCACGTCAACTTCACTGGCGTGGCGTTGGCCGCACAAGATGCGGGCCTGAATGTGTTGGGCTACACCACCCAAGCGCATTTCTTGATCAACTGCGGCTTGTTGCCGCCGTTGGTGGATGCGCCACTCGACGAAAAAAGCATGGCGCAAAAGCTGATCACCGAGCACGAAATGGGTGAGTTGTTCAAAGTGGTGGCTTTGGGCACGACCGAGTGGGAGCCGATGGGCTTTGCACAAGGTGACCGCACGTACGCGCTGTAAGCCGCTTTATGACACGCTGGCTCATTGTTGTTTTTGTTGCGTTGCTGCTGATCAATGCTGTGACGCCTTGGCTTCAAAAGCTGGGCTTTGGTCGCTTGCCTGGGGATATTCGTTTCAAGATTTTTGGACGCGAGATTTTTATTCCTCTCGCGTCGACCATCATTCTTAGCCTGGTGTGTGCTGGGATTTCTAAGGTGCTTTAAAGCGCAGCAGCAATAGCCGCTAACCGCGCAGCATCCATACGCGCTCCTACAGCCGGCCCATTAAGTCCGTCTTGCAAAGCCTGCGCACTCACCGCTGCACTATCGACGGATTGAGTTGCTTTCAACAACAACGCTAAGCGAGGCCCTTGCGCATAAGTCTCGTCTTCTTTGCCCAAGCGTCCACGCGCATCACACTCACACGCTTGTAGTGCCAGCAAAAACCGCTCAGGTCGCCGCAAAGCATCACACCGCACCAATAGTCGCAACACGGCCTCTGCACCAAAGCCCAAGCTCTGATGAATGTTGCCGTGTTCACGCGCCACCAGCTCGGCCAGTTCTTTGCATTCCACAGGCACGCGCCATCGCGTGCACAGTGCACGGGTGAGTTTTTCGCTGCGTTGCTCGTGGCCAATGTGGCGGGGCAACACATCGGCGGGTGTGGTGCCTTTGCCGAGGTCGTGGCACAGGCAGGCAAAGCGCACTTCGAGCGGCGCGTTCATGCGCGCCGAAGCGTCCAGCACCATTTCTAGGTGAATGCCGGTGTCAATTTCGGGGTGGTATTCGGCGCGTTGCGGCACGCCGTAGAGCTTATCGACTTCTGGCAGCAGGCGTTGCAAAGCACCGCACTCGCGCAGCACTTGCAACATGCGCGATGGCTTTGCGCCCATGAGGCCGCGTGATAACTCTTGCCACACGCGTTCGCTCACCAATGCATCCACCTCGCCCTCGGACACCATCTCTCGCATGAGCGTCATCGTCTCAGGCGCCACGGTGAAGTCAGCAAAGCGTGCCGCAAATCGGGCCAAGCGCAAGATGCGCACAGGGTCTTCCCGGAAGGCTTCGGTCACGTGGCGCAGCACTTTGGCGGTGATGTCGCGTTCGCCACCAAAAGGGTCCGTGCGTTGGCCGTGTTCGTCTTGGGCGATGGCGTTGATGGTGAGGTCTCGTCGGGCGAGGTCTTCTTCCAGCGTCACGTCTGGTGACGCATGCACTGCGAAGCCGTGATAGCCGCGTGCGGTTTTGCGCTCGGTGCGGGCGAGGGCGTATTCCTCGTGCGTGTCGGGATGCAAGAACACCGGAAAGTCTTTGCCTACCGGCTGGTAGCCCTGTGCAGCCAATGCCTCGGGCGTGCCGCCCACCACCACCCAGTCGCGGTCAGATCCGTCGAGGCCCATCAGGGCATCGCGCACTGCACCGCCGACCAGGTAGATCTTCATCAGTGACCTGCCACAAACAAACGTTTGATGGACTTGGGCTCAGGAATGCCCAACGCGCGTAAACCCAGCGCATGCGGGGTCGCGATGTTGTTGACTTTCATCGAGTCGAGGTTGTCGCGGCTCATCAAGGTGGGGCCAGGTGCAAACTCCATCAGCAGCGCTTGCAACCAACCGATGGCATAGGGCAGCGAGATGACGGGGCGCTCTTTGCCCACCCAACGGCCAGCGAGCTGCACCAGCTCAGTCAGCGTGAGGATGTCGGGGCCGCAAAGTTCATACACCTGGCCTTCGGTGCTGGAGGTGTTGACGCAATGCACGATGGCTTGCGCCACGTCGTGCACCCACACCGGCTGAAAGCGCGTGTGTGCGCCGGCCAGTGGCATGACGGGGAACACCTTTTGCAGCTTGGCAAACAGGTTGATGAACTGGTCGTCCTTGCCAAAGATCACGCTGGGGCGCAGCAGTGTCAAACCCAGTGGCGTTTTTTCAGCGGCTGCCAGCAGCGCCAATTCGCCGCGCGCTTTGCTGCGCTGGTACATGGATGGTCCATGCACATCGGCACCCAAAGCGCTGATGTGAATCAGGCGTGTGACGTTCTCTGCATGACACGCACGCGCCAAGTTGGCGGGCAGGGTGACGTGGGCGTGGGTGAACTCTTCTTCTGTGCCATGCAAGATCGCAATGAGGTTGATCACCACATCATGACCATGCACCAAGGTTTGCAGCTGCTTGGCGTCATGCACGTCGGCTTGCACCACCGTCACGCCGGGCATCATTTGAATATGTCGTGCGGGCAGACGACGGGTGGGCACGGTCACTTGGTGGTGTTGCAGGCTCAGGCGTGAGCACACATGACGACCCACAAAGCCGCTGCCACCGAGGATGAGAATTTTCTTGGGCGTAAAAGATTGCATGAATGAGACTGTAGCGCGAAGCCGCTAGACTTTTGGTGACACAGGATAATCACAGCATGAACCAACTCGACGCCCTCAAGCAATTCACCACCGTCGTGGCAGACACCGGCGACTTCAAACAGCTCGCCCAGTTTCAGCCGCAAGACGCGACCACCAACCCATCGCTGATTCTCAAAGCGGTGCAAAAGCCCGAATACTTGCCCCTGCTCAAAGACACCGTGGCTGCTCACGGCAACGAGCCCATGGACGCTCAGATCGACCGTTTGTTGGTGCGCTTCGGCTGCGAGATTTTGGCCACCATCCCTGGTCGTGTGTCCACCGAAGTGGATGCCCGTTTGAGCTTCGACACGGCGGCCACTGTGGCGCGTGCCAAGCGCATCATGGCCTTGTACGAAGCGCAAGGTGTGAAGCGCGAGCGCGTGCTCATCAAAATCGCGTCCACTTGGGAAGGTATTCAAGCCGCTGCCGAGCTAGAGCGTGAAGGCATTCGCACCAACCTCACTTTGCTGTTCTCTTTTGCCCAAGCGGTGGCGTGTGGTGATGCCAAGGTGCAACTTATTTCCCCCTTCGTGGGCCGCATTTACGACTGGTACAAAAAATCTGCAGGCAGTGCGTGGATCGAGGCTGACAACGCCAATGCCAACGACCCTGGTGTGAAGTCGGTCCGTGCGATTTACAACCACTACAAACGCCACGGCATCAAGACTGAGGTGATGGGCGCGAGCTTTAGAAACGTGGGGCAGATCACTGCTTTGGCCGGCTGCGATTTGCTGACTATTGCGCCTGAGTTGCTGGCGCAGTTGGGTGCATCGACCGAGCCTCTGGTGCAAGCCTTGAGCGCGTCTGCTGCGATGCAGTTGGATTTGCCAGCGGTGCATCACACCGAGGCGTCGTTCCGTTATGCAATGAATGAAGATGCCATGGCCACGGAGAAGCTGGCAGAAGGTATTCGCGCGTTCTGCGTAGATGCGGTGAAGCTGGAAGCCTTGATGCATTAAGTACCTGTGCGCAGACGAAAAAAAGCCCCGCAATGTGGGGCTTTTTTTATTGGATTTGTCAGTCTGCAAAAAATGCATCCCGACGCAGCATGAGAGTACAGGGCAAGGCGCAGGCGCGCTGACAGTGGCTTAGCCACGGCAAGCGGCTGCAACGCCGCCCTGTGCTCTCAGGAAAGGAGCATATTTACATGCCCATGCCGCCCATACCACCCATGCCGCCCATGCCACCCATATCAGGCATGCCGCCGCCGGCTTCGTCTTTTGGTGCTTCTGAAACCATGCACTCGGTGGTCAACATCAAGCTAGCCACTGACGCTGCGTTTTGCAATGCAGTGCGGGTCACTTTGGTTGGGTCCAAGATGCCCATTTCGATCATGTCACCGTAGGTGTCGTTGGCAGCGTTGAAGCCGTAGTTGCCTGTACCAGCCAACACTGCGTTCACCACAACGGATGGCTCGCCACCTGCGTTGTAAACGATTTCGCGCAATGGGGCTTCGATGGCTTTCAACACCAGTTTGATACCGGCGTCTTGGTCAGCGTTGTCACCTTTGATGGTGCCAGCTGTTTGACGTGCACGCAGCAATGCCACGCCGCCACCAGCCACGATGCCTTCTTCCACAGCAGCGCGAGTGGCATGCAGGGCGTCTTCGACGCGGGCTTTCTTTTCTTTCATCTCGACTTCGGTGGCAGCGCCAACCTTGATCACGGCAACACCGCCAGCCAACTTGGCCACGCGTTCTTGCAGTTTTTCACGGTCGTAGTCAGATGTGGCTTCTTCGATTTGCACGCGCACTTGTTTGACGCGGGCTTCGATGTCAGCAGCTGCACCAGCACCGTCGATGATGATGGTGTTTTCTTTGCCCACTTCGATGCGCTTGGCTTGGCCGAGGTCAGCCAGAGTCACTTTTTCGAGTGTCAAGCCAACTTCTTCGGCAATCACTTTGCCGCCGGTCAAGATAGCGATGTCTTCCAACATGGCTTTGCGACGATCGCCAAAGCCTGGAGCCTTGACAGCCACAACCTTCAAGATGCCACGGATGGTGTTGACCACCAAAGTAGCCAAGGCTTCGCCTTCGACTTCTTCAGCAATGATCAACAAAGGACGGCCAGCTTTTGCAACGGCTTCCAATGTAGGCAACAAGTCGCGGATGTTGCTGATCTTCTTGTCAAACAACAACACGAATGGGTTGTCCAACAAAGCAGCTTGCTTTTCTGGGCTGTTGATGAAGTAAGGAGACAGGTAGCCGCGGTCGAATTGCATGCCTTCCACAACGTCGAGTTCGTTGTTCAAAGACTTGCCGTCTTCCACAGTGATCACGCCTTCTTTGCCCACTTTTTCCATGGCGTTAGCGATGATCTCGCCAATGCTGTGGTCGCTGTTAGCAGAGATAGAACCGACTTGAGCGATTTCTTTGGTGGTTGTGGTGGCCTTGGTGGCTTTCTTCAACTCTTCGATCAACGCTGCAACAGCTTTGTCGATACCGCGCTTCAAGTCCATGGGGTTCATGCCGGCGGCAACGTACTTCATGCCTTCGCGCACGATGGCTTGAGCCAACACGGTGGCGGTTGTAGTGCCGTCACCAGCGTTGTCAGAAGTCTTGGAAGCAACTTCCTTGACCATCTGAGCGCCCATGTTTTGCAACTTGTCTTTGAGTTCGATTTCTTTGGCCACAGACACGCCGTCTTTGGTCACGGTAGGGGCGCCGAAAGAACGCTCCAGAACCACGTTACGACCCTTAGGGCCCAAAGTCACTTTGACCGCGTTGGCCAAAATGTTCACGCCTTCAACCATGCGTGCGCGGGCTTCGCCGCCGAAAATTACGTCTTTTGCTGCCATTTTGATATTTCCTTAAATTTCTGAATCGGTGAACTTATTCGACGACGGCGAAGAGGTCTTCTTCTTTCATCACCAACAGTTCGTCACCAGCCACCTTGACGGTTTGGCCGCTGTACTTGCCGAACAACACGCGGTCGCCGACTTTGACGGTCAAAGCTTTGACGTCGCCTTTGTCGTTGGTCTTGCCTGGGCCGACGGCCAAGACTTCACCTTGATCTGGCTTTTCAGCAGCTGAGTCAGGAATCACGATGCCTGAGGCAGTTTTTGTTTCGCTGTCGATACGTTTCACGATCACGCGGTCGCCGAGAGGACGAAGTTTCATTGCATCTCCAAATAAGAGCTAAGGGTTTGAAAGCAAAGCGCCCAGACAGTCTGGACGCCGGTAAAGCCACTGGTTGGGCGCTGTTAGCACTCCCAACCATTGAGTGCTAATTTTAGGTCATCTGGGTGGATTTCAAGGGCTGGTAAACCGAATGCGATATGGAAATAAATCAGTAAGTATTTATTTTGTAAGAAATTGGTGTTAAATTTTAGCTTTTAATCCGAAGGCACTATGCATTAATGGTGCTGAGCAGGTAAAGGAGCTTGTATGAGTTTGTTGAAATATCAAATCCCAGTTTTGGCTATGTTTGTGTTCGGTTCCGCGTGCGTGTGTGCCCAAAGCGGAAATGCACGCAAGGCGATAAATGAGTCTGGTCAAGCAAGTACAAACGCCGTCAATAGTGCTGGCCACGGTATCTTGGCTTCAGGTCAAGTGACTTCAGCAGTAGTTGCTGTTCCACTGTCTGTAGGCGGTGCAGTTTTAGGTACGGCTGCATCTGTTGCCAATGGCATGGCTAACGCTGCTTTAAATGCTGCAGCAGAACCGATTGGTCGGCCACTGCCAGTGACAGATCATGTGATTACGACAATGCCACCAAGTGAGGCATTGACTAAAGAACGAGTCAATTAATTGAAGGCTGTCACTATGAAGTTATTTACACGTGTCGGATTTTCAATTTGCTTAATCTTCTTTTGTGCAACTGCTGTTTTTGCGCAAGGCTTTAGTTCAAGCAGCTCTGCTGCGACAGAAGTGGCGCATTTCAAGCCAGAGCAAATTGTCAAATTTGCTAAAAAAGTTGAGCGCACGCTTGGCGCTACGGGAGCTCGTGTTGCGATTATTGCGAGGATGGGGAGGCCTGCTTCAGAGCTGCCCGAGGGGATGCATTTCACACATGTTGCCTTGGCTGTTTATTCCGAAATTACAGCCGCCAATGGTGAAAAAATGCGTGGTTATGCTATTCACAATTTGTACCAGCAAGATGGCCAGCCTGATGTCAGTGATCTTGTTCAGGATTACCCGGTAGATTTTTTTGCTGGCGTTGCAACATTGGAGTCGGGTTTGATCATTCCATCACCTGAATTGCAGGCTAGGTTGCTCAATGTCATTTCTTCTCCGACGTATAAGCAGCTGCATCAACGTGACTATTCGGTTATCGCTAATCCATATAGCTTAGGCCGTCAAAACTGTACGGAGTTTGTTTTGGATGTGGTGAATGCAGCGATCTACCAAACCAGCGATATCTCTGTCATCAAGGTAAATACAAAAGCCTATTTTGTTGCCCAGCCTGTGAAGGTGAGTCCATTTAAGTTGATGCTCGGGTCTATGTTTAGTGCCGAGGTGTCAACGGCAGATCACTTGGGACAGCCTGTGACTGCAACGTTTGAGCGGATTGCTGATTACTTACAGAAATACGATCAAGGCTCGATGGTCAAAACAATTTATCCAGATTGAATTCACATAACCCCAAAAAAGCGCCCTTGAGGCGCTTTTTTTATTCGCTGCGGGTTTGCGCGCAACGGATGTCGGCCATGACGCGGTAGTCGGTCAAGGCGCTGTCCCACATGCGGGCTTCGCGCTCGGCTTTGAGCCAAGCCACGCATTGGCGCTTGCAGTATTTGCCGAAGCCAGCCAAGCCCACCAGAACCGCCGTCCACAAAATGACCCAAGCGCCCAGTTCTTGACCTTCTGGTGAGGCATCGACGATGTCGTAGATGGAGGCGATCAAGCTCAAGGCGCCAAACATCAATAAGGCTGCTGCATAGGTGCTTTCTTGTTGCAGGCGTTGGATAGCGGCCTTGACCGATGTGTAAGCGCGCTCAAAGCGGGCAACGCCGGGGTGGCTGGTGGTGTAGCTGAGGTTGACGAATGCGGTCATATGAGGTCCTTAAATGTCTTTGTCAGACTGAAGTAAGGATGAATTATAGGGTTAACCCTAAACCATCTCAGGATTGAGGCTTTAATTTTGGGTAAGTCAAGAATAAAGCTGTGTGTAACTAACAATGTTTAATAAAAATCTAAAAATGAAGGGTTTACACTCTATTTGTAACTCTAAATATGTATTTTTAGTTTCTGGCTTGTATTTTATGAGCTAATTTTTGTACTTGGCACTTTGCCAGATTTTGAAATTGAAGGATGTTTATGAAAACGATCAGCCGCGTGTTGGTTTCTCTCGTCTTGGTGGCTACGGCCGGTATCGCTAGCGCTCAAACTGCAGCAAAAGACTTCTATGTTGAAGGTGGTTTGTTGGGTCTGAAATTTAAAGCTAACAATACGGTTGACACGCCAAAGTTGGCCCGTTTCATTGTTGGTAAAGAGATCAGCGCTAATTTGGCAGTTGAGGCCATGGGTGCGTTCACTGTTGAAAAAGCAGATGGCTTGTCTGCCAACGAGTTAGGTGTGTTTGCCAAACCTAAAATGCTGGTTGCCAAAGATACGAACGCATTTATTCGCGTTGGCGCTGCACGTACGGGTGCTGGCGGTTCAGGTAGCGGTCATATCACTCGTGCTGCATATGGCTTCGGTGTAGAAACACAATTGACCAAAGATGTTTACGGTCAAATCGACTACATGCACTACGCTAAAAGTGGTGATTTGAATGTGCGCGGTTTCACCGTTTCTGTCGGTACTCGCTTCTAAATCAAGCTAGGCCAACAAAAACGCCTTGCAATGCAAGGCGTTTTTTTATGTCTGCAGAAAAAGATCAAAGCATCAAGGCAGCTCTAAGTTTTCTGCGGGGGCTGTGGCATCACGTGGCCCGACCAACCCAAGTTTGGCTTTGAGCGACTGCGGCTGGCCAGTGATGAGCGCGGCGTAGTTGGTGGTGTTGGACAGCACTTTTTTCACATAGTCGCGCGTTTCGTTGAAGGGCACGTTCTCAGCCCAAATGGCACCTTCCAATACGGGGCCGGTGCCATCGTTGGGCGCACGCCAGCGGCGTGAGCGGCTTGGGCCTGCGTTGTACGCGCCAGCAGCCAAGGGCATGGAGCCTTCAAAGCTGTCGAGCACCAGTTTCAAGTAGCCGGTGCCGATGGCGATGTTGGTGTCGCGGTCGCTGATTTGGTCGGGTGTGAAGCCAGTCAAGCCGATTTTGCGAGCCGTCCACTTGGCGGTGGCGGGCATGACTTGCATGAGGCCCGAGGCACCCACGTGTGAACGTGCGTCGGTGACGAAGCGGCTTTCTTGGCGAATCAAACCGTACACATAGGCGGGGTCGAGGTTGATGGTTTTGGCGCGGGCAATGACTGCGTCTTTGTGCGGCATAGGAAAGCGTTGCTCAAAGTCGACGACGGCACGTGTGCGCTCGCTGGTGTTGATGCATCGGTCCCACACTTGGTTGTCGCAGGCGACTTGGGCCGCGGCCAACAACTCGCGGTCGCTCATCATGCCGGCTTTGCCTTGGGCATCCACCAGATTGGTGGCGTAGTTCCATTCGCGTACACCTTCAGAGCGCAAGCCTATGCCGATGGCGTAGAGCGCGCGTTGCAGCGATGGGTTGCGGCGGGCCGCATCCATTTCTTCGGCGGTAGGTGCTGGTGGGCGCGCGGGGGCGGTCACTTTGCGGCCCAGTTCTTCGAGGGCGAGTTGCTCGTAAAAACCGCGTACGCCTGCAATGCTTTCCAACATCGCATTGGCTTCTTGCTGAATTTGTGATGTGACTTTTTTGCGGGCCAGCAAAGCGCGTGCGTACCAATAAATCCAGGTGGGGTCTTTGCGTGCCTCAGCGCTCATGGCGTTGATGGCGTTTTCGACCACGGGCCATTTGGGCGTGTTGCCAGCGCGCAAAGCCGCACGCACTTTCCAGCTCAACATGTCGTCGTTGAGGTCTTTGTCGTGTGCCACGCGGGCGAAGTGTGTGAGCGCGTCGTCATCCAAGCGCATGGCGGATTGACGGCCAATCACGCCCCAAACCCAATGGCGCTCTTCGGTGGTGAGGTAAGGCTGCCACTTGTTGCGCATCAGTTTGTCGGCTTTGTCGGCATCACTGGTGGCTACTTTGATGATGGCCATGACCACCAACTCTTGGCGCACTTTCTGAGGCGCAGCAATGTGCTTGGCCAAAAACTTTTCAGCGTTATTGATGGCTTCTGGCACTACGTTGGCAGCATCGGGGGCGACGATTTGTACGGCGTTGCGTGCGGTGCGTGGGCGGTTGTGCTCCACCATCAATCGGGCTTTGCGCCAAATGTCGAGCGCGGTGAATTGCTTGGTGAAGTACAGACGGTCAGCGGCCAAGGTGCAGCCGTCGTCGGCCTCTTTCATGCCCATCCAGTTTTTGCGTACCTCGTCGGCAATGGATGCGCTGGCTTGTGGGCCTTTTTCCAGCAGCTCCACCGTCAAGAAGTAGCAGCGCAGTTCGCGGTCATCGCGCATGCGGTAGTGGGGATGCTCGTCGCTGAGCGTGGTCCAGTCGCGGCGTTGGCCCAAGAGCAGCAGCCAGTCGTTGCGCAAGCGGTCCTCTTGGTAAGTGGCGGGGTAGCGGGTAAAGAAGGCGCGCACTTCTTGTGAAGATGCTTCGTCTAAGCGTGCTTTGAGTTCCCAATACGCAGCCCAAGGCTCGAGCGGGTGGCCTTTGGCTTGGGGCAGCAGGGCGCTCAGGCGCTTGCGGTCGCCGCGCTTGAAGGCTTGGGCCATGTCGGTGATGACCGTATCGGCCTGCGCGTTGTTGGCCGAGGGCGCGGCTAAGCTGGGTTGAACGGCACCAAACGCAAGGAAAACGCTGGCAAACAATGACACAATGACTCGAAATTTCATGGCTTGATTATCTGTGGACAAAAAAACCTTGCGCCAGCAGCTCATTGAAGAGCGTTTGAACATGCCCGATAGGCTGGAACGGGCCGACATGTTGCAGCGCGTGATGCGCATTTGGTTGTTCAACCGACCCGACACGGTGATTGGTGCTTATTGGCCCATCAAGGGCGAGTTTGACCCCCTGCCTGCCTTGCACCGCTGGAAAGAAGACGGCGAGCTGTCAGACCAGCCCCAGCGCAGGCGCATTGGTTTGCCTGTGATCGACAAGGCGCACAAAACACTCACCTTCCACGCGTGGTACCCCGGCTGCCCGATGGAAGAAGATGCCTACGGCATTCCCAAACCCAAAGACACCGAAGTGATCGTGCCCACCTTGTTGTTTGTGCCTTGCGTGGGCTATGGGCCGGGTGGTTTCCGCCTAGGCTATGGCGGTGGTTTTTATGACCGCACCTTGGCCACTTTGCAACCTAAACCGTTCACGGCGGGCTTGGGCTTTACCAATGGGTTTTTGCCAGACCTGATGCCCGAAGCGCATGACATGCCGCTGGACGCGCTGCTCAATGACAACGGGGTGGTTTGGCCGATGGGCTAAGCCTCATTTGGCTTAGGGCGCTTACTTTTGCGCCATCAAAACTTTGAAATCAGCTTCGTAGCCACGCAGTGCTTCCAGCATGCGCTGGCGTTGAGCTGGCGTGGTGCTGTTGTGCAGCTTGGCAAAGCCTTCGCAGTTCTCGTTCCACAGTTCGCGGTTGTAGGTGCGGTAGCGCTCGTTGGGGGAGTTCAAGCTGCGCTCAGTCAAGCCGCGTAACAAAGCTTGTGCTTGCGCAGTGGCGCTGCCCTCTTGCATCGTGCGTTGCAAGGTTTGCAGCGTGTCGGCTTGACGGCGTTCACGCTCGGCGTGGCTGAGCTTGGGGTCAAAGATGGATTCAACCAACCACTTGTGCAGCACTTCGCGCTGCGGCTTGTCTAAGCGGCCATAAAAATCTTCCAGGCGGTTGGTGGCTTGCTTGGTGCGAAAACGCAAGCGGTCTTCGGCGTTCGGGTCAAGCCAATCCTCTTTCCAAGTTTTGTTGGTCTTGTCAAAGCGTTGGCGGATGTTGCGCAGCTGTTCGGGCTTGAGCTGCGTGGCCAGCTTCGCGTTGGCGGGCTCTACAAAGCGCAGCAGGGTGACAAAGCTGCTTTTCATATCTTCGGTCACTGCACACACTTGCGCGGGCGTGATGTCATTCGGCGCCATGGCTTGCATGCGTTTGAGCAAGGCCACGTATTCGGGCAGCTGTTGGTGGCGATGCCAGCGTTGCAAATCGGTCAGTGTGTCGCGGGTGAATTGCTTTTGCTCGCCTTGAAAATCGGCATAGCTGTCTAACCACCAATAAATCAGATCGTCGCTTTGGTTATAGACCAGCTTGATGGTGCTGCAACCGTTCAAACCCACGAGTGCCGCCAGTGCAAAACCAAAAGAGGCATGGCGGATAATTCTCTGCAAGATAAGGATGAATGACATGAAGGCTTTGGATGTGGTGATCATGGCTGCCGGCAAAGGCACCCGAATGAAGAGCAGTATGCCTAAGGTTTTGCACCGTTTGGCGGGCAAGGCTTTGGTGCAGCACGTGATTGACACCGCACGCACGCTGAAGGCGCGCCACACCATCGTCATCACTGGTCATGGCGCAGAGCAAGTCGAACCCGCTTTGTTGGCCGCCAACGCCGCAGACAACTTGCAATTCGCCCGCCAAATGCCACAACTCGGCACTGGCCATGCTGTGCAGCAAGCCGTGCCTTTGTTGGCCGATGACGGCGTGGTGGTGGTGCTGTCGGGCGATGTGCCTTTGACGCAAGCGGACACACTGCAAGCCTTGCTCGACTTGTGCGACGGCAAACAACTGGCACTCCTCACCATCGACTTTGCAGACCCCACAGGCTACGGCCGAATCGTGCGCAGCCCCAGCGGCCAAGTGCATGCCATCGTGGAGCACAAAGATGCCAACGACGAACAACGCGCGATCAACGAGGTGTACAGCGGCATCATGGCCGTGCCCGCCAAGTTGCTCAAGCCATGGCTGGCGCGCTTGGACAACAACAACGCGCAACAAGAGTTTTATCTGACCGATGTGGTCAAGTTCGCCGAGGCCGATGGTGTGTCCGTGGTGGCTCACAAAATTAGCGATGCCGCGCAAGTGGCGGGCGTCAACAGCCCCACACAACTGGCCGAGCTAGAGCGCGCGTTTCAACTGCGTCAAGCCCATGCCTTCATGGCCGACGGCGTGCGCATCATCGACCCCGCACGCTTTGATGTGCGCGGCCATTTGAGCTGCGCGCAAGACGTTGAGATTGATGTGAACTGCATCTTCCAAGGCTGCGTGTCGTTAGGCCAAGGCGTGAAGATTGGCGCGAACTGCGTCATTGCCAACTGCACCATCGAAGCGGGCGCAGTGATTCACCCCTTCACCCACATCGACGGCGAAAAACTGGGCGTGACGGTGGGCGAGGGCGCATTGATTGGCCCATTCGCCCGCTTGCGCCCTGGCGCACAACTGGCAGCCGAGGTGCACATTGGCAACTTTGTGGAAGTCAAAAACTCAACGATGGCCAAAGGATCAAAGGCCAACCACTTGGCCTACTTGGGCGACGCCACGGTGGGCGAGCGCGTCAACTACGGCGCAGGCAGCATCACCGCCAACTACGACGGGGCTAACAAGCACCGCACCGTCATCGAAGCCGATGTGCATGTGGGCAGTAACTGCGTGTTGGTGGCGCCCGTCACCATTGGCGCCGGCGGCACAGTGGGCGGTGGCTCGACGATTACCAAGAGTACCGAAGCAGGTGCGCTGAGTGTGGCGCGGGGTAAGCAAATCAGCATTGCCAACTACAAGCGACCTGAGAAAAAGCCGAAGGCTTAAAACGAAAAAGGCAGCCTAGGCTGCCTTTTTTATTCGTTGCGCAGCACCGGCCAAGTGCTGGTGAACTTCGCCCGCTTGGTCGCAAAAAACGCTTTCACATTTCGCACATTCGCATCTTGCGTGAGCAGTCGTTGCGTGATGGCCAGATAGTCGGGCATGTCTGCCGCTTGCACCACCAACACAAAGTCAGGCCCGGGCGACACGCGCCAACATTGCTGCACGGCGTCGTCGGCCACGGCGCGTTGCTCGAAGGCGTCTAGGTGCTCTGCGCCTTGCGCGTCTAGCGTTACCTCCACCAAAGCGGTCAGGCCGTGCCCTAGTGCTTCGCCCAACTTGTCGGAGCTCAGCACCGCGATTTGTCGCTCTATCCAGCCCTCATCTGTCAGCCGCTTGACGCGGCGCAGGCAGGTGGGCGGCGAAATTTTGAAGCGCTCAGCCAAGGACACGTTGCTGAGTGTGGCGTCGTGCTGCAGGGCGTCGAGCAGCTTGAGATCGGTCTCGTTTAGAAATTCTTGTTTCATAAATATCATTTAATTGAAATTAAATTTCAAATTAAGTTAATGATGGAATTTTCGTTCAAATTTTAGAAAAAATAAACAAGAAATTTCTTTTAAGGCTGCTTAATATCTAGGCAACCCAATTTAGGAGTGCTCTTTATGTGTGGCATCGTCGGCGCCGTTTCTACCCGCAACATCGTTCCCATCCTCGTGCAAGGCTTGCAGCGGCTGGAATACCGTGGCTATGACTCTTGCGGCGTGGCGGTGCATTCGGCCAGCTTGGGCGCCAAGCAGGGCGGCTTGCAGCGTGCGCGCAGCACGGCACGCGTGTCCGAGCTGATGGACCAAGTCAAGGCTGATCACATCGAAGGCGGCATTGGCATTGCGCACACACGCTGGGCCACGCACGGTGCGCCTGCGGTACACAACGCGCATCCCCACTTCAGCCACGGCACAGGTGCTGGCGCGGGTGTGTACACAGGCGATGTGCCTAACAAGGTGGGCCGCGTGGCGCTGGTGCACAACGGCATCATCGAAAACCACGACGAGCTGCGCGCTGCATTGCAAGCCAAGGGCTACGAGTTCTTGAGCCAGACCGACACCGAGGTCATCGCCCACTTGGTGGACAGCCTCTACAACGGCGATTTGTTTGATGCGGTCAAAGCCGCCATCGTGCAGCTGCACGGCGCATACGCCATTGCGGTGTTCCACAAAGACGAACCGCACCGCGTCATCGGCGCGCGCGCTGGCTCGCCGCTCATCTTGGGCGTGGGCAAAGAGCACAGCGAAACTTTCTTGGCCAGCGATGCCATGGCCTTGGCTGGCGTGACCGACCAAATCGTCTACCTCGAAGAGGGCGATGTGGTGGACATTCAAATCGGCAAATACTGGGTGCAAGACCGCAACCACAAAGCTGTGACACGCGAAGTCAAAACCGTGCAGGCGCACAGCGGCGCAGCCGAGTTGGGCCCTTATCGCCATTACATGCAAAAAGAAATCTTCGAGCAGCCGCGCGCCATTGCCGACACGCTCGAAGGCATTGAGGGCATTACGCCTGAATTGTTCGATGGCGTCGGCGATAACGGTGAAACGATCGCAAGCGCTCATCGCGTGTTTCAAGCCGTGGACAACGTGCTCATCCTCGCCTGCGGCACCAGCTACTACAGCGGCTGCGTGGCCAAGTATTGGATTGAAGCCATTGCCAAAATCCCTTGCCAAGTGGAAATTGCCAGCGAGTACCGCTACCGCGAATCGGTGCCCAACCCCAACAGCTTGGTGGTCACCATCAGCCAGTCGGGCGAGACGGCCGATACCTTGGCCGCACTGCGCCACGCGCAAGGCTTGGGCATGATTAATACGCTCACCATTTGCAACGTGTCTACCAGCGCCATGGTGCGCGAGTGCAAGCTGGCCTATGTCACGCGTGCGGGTGCAGAGATTGGCGTGGCTTCCACCAAAGCCTTCACCACACAGTTGGCCGGTTTGTTCTTACTCACCTTAGCTTTGGCGCAAACCAAAGGCCGTTTGAGCGACGAGCAAGAAGCCGCGCACATCAAAGACATGCGCCACTTGCCCGCCGCTTTGCAAGCCGTGCTGGCGCTGGAGCCGCAGCTCATCGCTTGGTCGCAAGAATTTGCCAGCAAAGAAAACGCTTTGTTCTTGGGCCGTGGCACGCATTACCCCATCGCGCTCGAAGGCGCTTTGAAGCTCAAAGAAATCACCTACATCCACGCTGAGGCCTATGCCGCTGGCGAGCTAAAGCACGGCCCCTTGGCCTTGGTCACCAGCGCCATGCCGGTGGTGACGGTGGCGCCTAACGACGCCTTGCTGGAAAAGCTCAAGAGCAACATGCAAGAAGTGCGCGCCCGTGGCGGCGTGTTGTACGTGTTGGCCGATGGCGACACGAAGATTGAAAGCAGCGAAGGCGTGAACGTCATTCGCATGCCCGAACACTATGGCGTGCTTTCACCCATCTTGCATGTGGTGCCGTTGCAGTTGCTGAGCTATCACACGGCGTGTGCGCGGGGGACGGATGTGGACAAGCCGCGTAATTTAGCAAAGAGCGTCACTGTTGAATAAAAGCACGGAAAACTGTACGATCAATACTTGATTTATTGGTTAATATATGTAAAATTTCGTGCATATGAATGACATATGCACACTCCAATTGCACGCCCAAGGCACATGGCACGACGTTGCCACTGTCCGCCTGAGTGGCGATGTGGCGGATGGGTGGAAGGCCAAAACCTATTCTGGTTATGCGATGGACTGGGCGTTTGCTCACGCAGGTGCCACAGATGCACACGCACTCTGCGCTGGTTGGTCTGTCGGGCTTGAGCCTTTGCAGCTCAACCATTGGCCCGTGTTCTTGATTGACATGCTGCCGCAAGGCTTTGGCCGGCAAGAGTTGTTGCAACGCATCGGGCTGTCGCCTACCGCTGGTGTGCCTGCCGATTGGCAGTTGCTGATGGCTGGCGCTGGTAACCCGATTGGTCATTTGCGGGTCAAAGAGGCCGCCCAATGGCTTGACGCGCATGCGGGTGCCACGCGCGGCTTTACCGACCAAGAGGTGGCGCAGCGCGGCGACGAGTTTTCTGAATACCTCGCCTCGTATGGTTTGTTTGTGGCGGGTTCTTCGGGTGTGCAAGGCGAGTGGCCCAAGGTGTTGCTGACCCGAGCCAAAGATGGCTTGCTGTACCTCGACCACACCCTGCCAGATGAGCAGGCCGTGCAGCACTACATCGTCAAGTTTGGACGCGGCACAGACAGGCAGTTGGCCAGCATCCTGCGACATGAGGCGTCTTACATGACACTGGCACAGCAGTTGGGTTTGCGTGTGCATGCGCCGTTGGTGTTGCGCGAGCGGGCATTGTTCATCCCTCGTTTTGACCGTGTCATGCAAGGTGACCAAGTGCAGCGTTTGGCGCAAGAAAGTATTGCCACGCTGACCGGTATGCCCGGCTTCGAGTCTGTGCCCACGCATGACCAAGTGTGTGTGGCACTGCTGCGTCATTGCACCGATCCACAAGCGGAAGTGCTGGAGTACATCAAGCGTGATGTGGTGAATTTGGCTTTGGGTAACAAAGACAACCACGCACGCAACACCGCTGTGCAACGGAATTTCAATGGGCATATTGCCCTCACGCCCTTGTACGATTTCGCGCCCATGTATCTGCACCCCGATGGCATTGCGCGGCGCATTCGTTGGGAAGGTAACGATGGCGGACAACCCAATTGGGGGCGTGTGCTAGACCGGGTGTGCGAGTTGGGCGAGCAAGTCCAGCGCGGGCAGCGAAAAAAAGTCCCACCGTTGGTACAACGTGCGCCATTGGTCGAAGGACTCAAGGCCATGGTGCCCGCGCTAGAGCACATCGCGGCTGTTGGCGACGCCATGGGGCTAGAGCCGCAAGTGTTTAGGCATCTGCGCCCATACGTGTCGGCGCGTGCCACAGAGCTGACAGCATTGGTTTAAGAACGCGCATGGATAAACGTTTCAACACACTCACCTTGGCGCAGCAGCTTGATCTGCGCCAACAAGCCATCGACGATGTACTGGCTCACCCCGAATGGTCGCTACCGCAGGCCGTTCGCCATCTGAAAAAGACCATGCGTATCACCACCGCCGAGATGGCCAAATTGTCTGGCGTGGCATACCGAACCATGCAAGACATTGAGCAAGAGCGCAGCGATGGCAGTGTGCAAACCATGAACCGCATTTTTGGCATGCTGGGCCTCAAGCTCAGCGTGGCAAGGATTGCCCGAGATGACCAGGTTTGAAACCTATGCGGTCAGTGGGTCATCCAAATGCCCCGTCTTCACATAAATCAGCGCACCCTCTGACTGCGTGAACGGTGCATGACGGCTGTAGCGTGGGCTGCGAATCCATGTGCCTTGTGGGTATGTGCCGTGTTCGTCATGAAACACGCCTTTGAGCACCAAAATTTCTTCGCCGCCCGGATGCACATGCGGGTTGAATTGCGTGTTGGGCGCCCAGCGTACAAGCGCTGTACCAACGCCGTCAAAGTCATGCAGTGGCATCACCGATAGGCCTGCCACAAGCCCCGGGTACCAAGGCGCGGTGCGGGTGTCGATTTGCACGGGTGTTGCATCGGCGGGGTGGAACTGCCGCAGCTTGACAAACAAGGTGCAGCCCTGTGTTGAGAATGGTGTGTGCGTGCTGCCTGGTGGGTTGCGCAGGTAAGTGCCAGCAGGGTAGTGGCCGTGCTCGTCAGAAAAGATGCCGTCTAGCACCAGTATTTCTTCGCCGCCACCATGGGTGTGTGCGCTGTAGCCTGAGCCTGCTGCATATCGAACAATGCTGCTGGCTCTGGCCACTTCATCGCCTACTCGGTCCAGCGGTTGTCGTTCAACGCCAGCCATGGGGGACGGTTCCCAAGCCAGCGCATAGGTGTCCATCACGGCTTTGAGGGTGAAATCGGCGTTGACGTTCATGGCAGTTTTCTAAAATGGATTGGCTACCATGAGCATAGCGCGAGCACCTGCAAACCGTTGTGGCGCTTCGTAATAACCAGATAAGGGAATCCATTGAAGATCGAAGTGTTGACGTCGCGCGTGCACGGCAAAGGCGTGTTCGCCCTGAGCCCCATGGCCGCAGGCGAAACCGTCATCGAATACGTGGGCGAGATCATTTCCATGGCCGAGGCCTTGCGCCGCCACCCGCATGACCCGAGCAACCCCGAGCACACGTTTTACTTTCACATCGACGATGCACGCGTGATTGACGGCCTATACGGCGGCAATGCTTCGCGCTGGATCAACCACTCATGCCGCCCCAACTGCGAGCCAGTTGAATTGAAGGGACGTGTGTTTATCAAAACACGTCGCCAAATATGGCGCGGTGAAGAGTTGACGTTCAACTATGGGCTGGTAAGTGACGAGCCAATGACTGACGAACTCAAAGCCAAATACGCCTGTCGCTGCGGGGCTAAGAAGTGCAAAGGCACAATGCTGGCCTAAGCAAACAATCAACATGATGAACCAAATGACAGACGCGCAAGCGCAATGGGACAAGGCTTGCAAAACCTTGGACGAAGAGTTTCAACTCAGCGCCAGTGAATTGCCCACGATTGAAACCGCCAAGGCTTTGTTTTTGCAACTGGTGGGGCGCCGTGAAATTTCTCAAGAAGCAGCCAATGCGTTGATGTTCAGTTTGTATTTCTCGGGCTACCTCAGCATGTTGGTGGCGTTCAAGCAGCAGGCGCCAGACTTTGAAGTGCCCGACTATCTGAACACCCACCCTGTGCTCGAGGCGTCTAACCGTTGGGCGCAGCAGGCAGTAGACGGGCATTTGCTGTTGCAGCTGGCGCAGCCCATCATCCGCGACACGCAAGACTTGTTGGATGCGTTGAATTAAGCGCGCACAGCGCCATAGGGGCAGTAGCCAGGCCGAGGCCCCACTTGCGGATGTAGCCTGCAGGTGTTGGGCCTTTTTTCATACACGGTGCAACGGCGTGTTTTGGCATCCAAGTTTTGGCAGTCGCCATTGGCGCGACGCGACAGGGTGAAGATGCTGTTCTTGAAATTGAAGTGCTCGATCACGCCCATTTTTTGCAAGCGCTTGGCAATTTGTTTGGGCTCTTCGTGTTCAGCTTCAAACGGGTCGACCAGCTCTAAGCGAACCAAGTCTGGCAATTTCACTTCCACCGGCATGGTGCAGCAGTTGGCCGCACAGGTGCTGCACAGGCCGTTGCGATAGCGGGTCCAGGTGTCGCAGTTGTCGACGTTGACGATGGCGATGTGAGACCTCATGCAGCGTTCTCCACTGATGCAGGCAGAGCGGGCATTTGATAAGCCAACACTTTGAGCGACCGTTCAGGTGATACATCGGCAAACGCCGCAGGGTTGGCCACACGTTCGACAAAGTTCAACTCAGGCGCGAGCTCTTGCATCTGGTCTTGCAAAAAGTCCAGGCCCAGCTCTGGCGCGTTCAAGCACAACAGCGCGTAGCCGCCAGGGGCCAGCAGTTCAGGCAAACGGCGCATGAGTTTGGCGTAGTCTTTGGTTGCGATGAAGCTGCCTTTTTGGTAGCTGGGTGGGTCGACGATGACAAGTCCATAAGGACCGCTGCGCGTGATCTTGCCCCACGTTTTGAAGATGTCGTGCATCAAAAAAGTGGCACCTGTGCTGATGCCGTTCAGCGGATGGTTTTGTTGGCCAATCGCCATCGCGCCGTGGCTCATGTCCACGTTCACCACTTGCTTGGCTCCCGCTTGCAGGGCCACCACTGAGAAGGCGCAGGTGTAGGCAAACAGGTTGAGCACTTTCAGGCGCGGCTGGTCAGCGCCGTAGTTGTGCACCAACGTGCGCACCCATTCGCGGCCTTGGGCCATGTCGAGAAACAACCCATGGTTTTGGCCCTTGAGCACATGCACGCGAAAGCTCGCACCGTTCTCTGTCACCACATGTGGGTCAGGCACCGTGCCGCTCATCAAGCGGGTTTCAAGGTGACCTTCAGCGCGGCATTGAAACACCCAGTTGAGTGGCTGATCGGTCGCAATCTGCGCCCAGCGTGTCGACAGCGCGACACCGATCGTGGCGAGTTCGTCGTCGCTCACCGCTTGAAAACTGGTCAACACCAGCACTGGGGGAAAAGCGTCTAACGCCCATTGCTCGCAGCCCGGATGCAAGCCACCTCGGCCGTGGAAGATGCGTTGTGCATCGTTGGGCATGGCCATGTTGGCAATGGCGTTGAGCAGGGCTTGCATGTGGAACTTTGCGGAGCAGATGTAAACAGAAGGGGGTAAGTGTATGTATTTGCCCGTTCAGGCTTTAAGGAAAGGTGCGCGCGTTAGGATATGAGCCCCTTTTGAAAAATACAGTTCGGACATCTCATGACCCCAGCAGAACAAGAATTACGCACCGCCGCACTTGAATATCACCGCTCGCCCACCAAGGGCAAGATTCGCGTGGAGCCCACTCATCCGCTGGACAACCAGCACGACTTGAGCTTGGCCTATTCACCTGGCGTGGCGTATCCCTGCTTGGAGATCGAAAAAGACCCGCAAATGTCTTACGAATACACCAGCCGTGGCAACTTGGTCGGCGTCATCACCAACGGCACAGCGGTGTTGGGCTTGGGTGATATCGGCGCATTGGCCGGTAAGCCTGTGATGGAAGGCAAGGGTTGCTTGTTCAAAAAGTTCTCAGGCATTGACGTGTTTGACATCGAACTCGACGAACACGATGCCGACAAATTGGTCGACATCATCGCCGCCATGGAGCCCACCTTTGGTGGCATCAACCTCGAAGACATCAAAGCCCCCGAGTGCTTCTACATCGAGAAAAAACTCCGCGAGCGCATGAGTATCCCCGTGTTCCACGACGACCAACACGGCACCGCCATCATCTCTGCAGCCGCCATGCTGAACGGCCTAGAGTTGGCGGGCAAAGACATTGCCAACATCAAAGTGGCCGTGTCGGGTGCAGGCGCTGCGGCCTTGGCTTGCTTGGATGTGTTTGTGGGCTTGGGTGTCAAGACATCCAACATCTATGTATGCGACTCCAAAGGCGTGATCTATGAAGGCCGCCCTGGTGGCTACGACGAGTCCAAAGCCCGCTTCGCACAAAAGACTGAATTGCGTACTTTGGCCGATGCGGTCAATGGTGCCGATGTGTTCTTGGGCTGCTCTGCGCCCGGTGTGTTGACACAAGACATGGTCAAGACTATGGCTGACAAGCCACTCATCTTGGCCTTGGCCAACCCCGAGCCAGAAATTCGCCCCGAGTTGGCCAAAGCCGTGCGTCCCGATTGCATCATCGCCACGGGTCGTTCTGACTATCCCAACCAAGTGAACAACGTGTTGTGCTTCCCGTACATCTTCCGTGGCGCTTTGGATTGCGGCGCAACCAAGATCACCGAAGAGATGAAGATTGCCTGTGTGCGCGAAATCGCTGACTTGGCTAAGTTGGAAGTGACCGCCGAAGTGCAAGCCGCTTACCCCGGTTTGGATTTGACGTTTGGTGTGGACAACATCATTCCTAAGCCATTCGACACACGCCTCATCCAGCGCATCGCGCCTGCGGTGGCACGTGCGGCGGAAGCCTCGGGTGTGGCCAAGCGTCCCATCAAAGACTTTGACGCTTACGCCAAGACCTTGACCGCTTGGGTCAAGTAACACCTTGAGTCGGCTCAAGCTCACCCGCGACAAGATTTATAAAACGGTATCGCGCCAGTTGCATGGCGTGGTGCCGTGTTGGGTCTGCGGGGAGCATGTGGCGCACGTTGACGCCACGCTAGAGCACATTCAGCCGCTGAGCGAAGGCGGCAACAGCCATCAAGAAAACTTGGCCATCAGCCACGACCGCTGCAACAACTTGCGGCACGCGAAAACCAAGTACTGATGCCACATCAAAAAAAGCACACCGCGTGGATGGGCATTTGTTTGTTGCTGGTCGCCGTTCTGTGCTTTGCAGCGCTGGACACCACCAGCAAGCGGGTGACCACAGAAGTGCCGTTGCTCATGGCGGTGTGGGCGCGTTATTTTTTTCAGGCTTTGCTCACCACAGGCGTGGTGTTGCCGATCAAAGGCTTGGACGTCTTTAAAACCAAAAATCCGCGTCAACACATCACGCGGGGTGTGTTGCTGGTCTCTGTCACGGGCTTGGCTTTTGCGAGCTTGCAGTTCATGCCTGTGGGTGAATTCACGGCCATTGTGATGACGGTGCCTTTGTTGGTCACTCTGCTGGCCACGCGCATGTTGGGCGAGCATGTGTCCACGCAGCGCGTGATCTTGGTGTGCGCGGGCTTCATTGGCACGCTCATCATCGTGCGGCCCGGCACGCAGGTGTTTGGTTGGCCGTTGCTCATTCCGCTTGCCTTGGTCATTGTGAACTCGGCATTTCAATTGCTGACCAGCAAGATGGCGCGCACCGAAGACGCGATGACCACCCAGTTTTACACCACGTGGGTCGGTACTGCGATGGCCTCCGTGCCGCTCTATTGGTTCTGGGTGCCTGTGACCGACACGCAGGTGTTGCTGGAATTGGTGTTCATGGGCGTGTCTGGCTGCATTGGCCATTTCTTGCTGATCTTGGCGTTTGAGCGTTCGCCCGCCGGTACCTTGATGCCCTATATGTATGCGCAAATTGCGTTTGCCATGTTGGGCGATTGGTTGGTCTTTGGCCACGTACCAGACCATGGGTCGCTGCTGGGGATTGCTTTGATCGCCTTGAGTGGTATCGCTGGAGGCCTGCTCACCGTGTACGAGATTCGTCAAAAAACCCAGGGCTAACGCACGCAGTTTCTTTAGCGTGTGGCGGGCGACTGAGGTGTGCGTTCGAGTTTGTGCACCTCAAAGTATTGAGCCTTCAGGCGGTTGATCAGCGCTGCATAAGTTTTTGCATCGACCTGCGGTGTGCGCGACAACACCCACAGGTATTCGCGCTTGCTGTCGCTCACGGCGGCCAGTTGGTAGTCGGCATCGAGGTCAATCACCCAATAGTCGCCCCACACCTGTGGCAGCCAACTCAGCCAGGCGGGCGCAAAACGCACTTGCAATTGAGGCGATGAGGCCGCACCCACTTGAATGGCTTTGCCCAAAGCGTCAATGGTGCTGCCGTCAGCCGTGGCACAGCTGTTGAGCACTTGCAGCGAGCCATCGGTTTGCGCCAAGTACTGCGCGCGCGTGTTGGCCACACACTTGGCTTGGAAGCGGTTGGGGAATTTGGCAATCTCATACCAAGTGCCCATGTAACGCGGCACGTCCAGCGCGGCGATGGTGGTTACCGCTGGCAATACAGCTGGCGTAGCGGCGCTTTGTGCGGCCACTTTGAAAGAGGCCAGTTGCAAGGTGGCGGCGGCTAAACCAATCACCAGCCATGGACGTTTGAGCAACATGCAAGCCTCTTTCGGATGCGTTTAAAAAGCCACCTGTGCACGCAAGCCGTGCAGCACGATTTCAGCAATTTGAATCAACAGCAACAGCGCGATGGGTGACAAGTCCACCCCGCCCATCTGTGGCAGCACGCGGCGAATCGGGATGAGCAGTGGCTCGATCAATTGCGCCAACAGGTAACGAATTTCAGCGGCCGCGCTGAACCATGACATGAGTGCGTAGCCAATCACCATCCACATCAGGCTCGACAACATCACGCTCAGCAACTCAAAACCCGCGTTGACAAACAAACCCAGCCAGTCAGACGTGGCGCCCGCCACGATCCACAGCAGCGAGTGTTTGGCCAACAGCACCGCATAAGCAGCCACCAGACTCGCCGTGTCTAGGCGACCCAGTGCTGGCACGTAACGGCGCACAGGCAACACGATCCAATTGGATATGGCGAACACAAAGGGTGCCAGTGGGCTACCGCCGCTGCGCGACAAGCTGATGCCCATCAAGTGCATGTACATGCGCAGCAAACAGGTGCCAGCCACTAGGCCAACGGCGAAGTGCAGAACTAAGGAGAAAATTTGTATAAGCATGGTCAGAGTTTAGGCGGGCTCAGGCAAAATTTGGGCTTCCACTCCAGATTGTTCTGTATGAAACAAACCCCTGCACTGCCCCGTTTTATTTTTGCCAGCCGCTGGTTGCAGCTGCCTTTGTATTTGGGCCTCATTGCTGCGCAAGGCGTGTATGTGTTTCACTTTTGGGTCGAGTTGGTGCATTTGATTGAGGCTGCGTTTGGCAGCCAAGCTGCGCTGGATGCCTTGGTCACCAGCATCGGCTACAAAAATGGCATGACCGTCACGCATCTGAGCGAGTCCATCACCATGCTGGTGGTGCTGGGTCTGATTGACGTGGTGATGATTTCTAACTTGCTCATCATGGTCATCGTGGGCGGCTATGAAACCTTTGTCTCGCGCATGTACCTCGAAAACCATCCGGATCAGCCTGAATGGTTGAGCCATGTGAACGCCTCGGTGTTGAAGGTCAAGCTGGGTATGGCCATCATTGGCATTTCATCCATCCATTTGCTCAAGACCTTCATCAATGCGGCCAACTACGACGAGAAGGTGTTGATGTGGCAAACCATCATCCACATTACCTTCTTGCTCAGCGCCTTGGCCATTGCGCTGACCGATAAGCTGTCGCACGCAACCCCATCTACATCTTCTTCGGCGCATTGATTGCGATTCATTGTTTATGCAAGCACGTCACCCCATCCACCGCAATGCTCTGGTTTTGTTCTCTGGCGGGCAAGACTCCACCACCTGTTTGGCGCATGCGCTTGCGCAATACGAGCGCGTGGAGACCTTGGCGTTTGACTACCGCCAGCGCCACTTGGTGGAGCTAGAAGCCCGCATTCAAGTGCTGGCGCAAATGCGCGAGCAGTTCCCACAATGGGCACACAAGTTGGGCGAAGACCATTTGCTCGACCTTGGTGTGTTGGGCCAAGTGAGCGAAACATCGCTCACACGCGACATGGCTTTCAAGATGGAAGCCTCAGGTTTGCCCAACACCTTTGTGCCGGGACGCAACCTGTTGTTCCTCACACTCGCCGCTGCATTGGCCTATCGCCGTGATTTGGATGTCATCGTCACCGGCGTGTGCGAAACCGATTTCTCTGGCTACCCCGATTGCCGCGACGACACCATGAAGGCCATGCAAATTGCCTTGTCGCTGGGCATGGACCGCCGCTTGTTGATTGAGACACCTTTGATGTGGATCGACAAAGCGCAGACCTGGCAGCTGGCCTTCGACCTTGGCCAAAAAGCCCATGCCGATGGTGGCCACCAGTTAGTGGACCTCATCGTGGAGCACACCCACACCTGCTACATGGGTGACCGCACGCATCGCCATGATTGGGGCTACGGCTGTGGCACCTGCCCTGCATGTGATTTGCGCGCTAAGGGCTGGGAGCGCTGGAAGTTCTAACCGTTTAGATGGCTTAGGGCGCTTCACAAAAAGCGTGTGCTCAGCGGCACACGCTTTTTTCATTCCGCAACAAGAATGAACTTGGCTGCGCTGCCTTCAGGCGCAGGCACAAACTGCCACACCGTGTCGTGGTAACTGGCCACGCTGGCACGGTGAGCGATAGACACCAAGCCACCGCCTTCTTCGCGCACCATGGTCAACAGCTTTTCGTACAGCGTTTTCTCGGCGGCTTCGTCGAGAGCGCTGGTGGCTTCGTCAGCAAACACCCAACGTGGGCGCTTCAGTAACACACGCGCCAAAGCCAAGCGTTGTTGCTCGCCGCCTGAGAGCTGTTGTGTCCAATAGCCTGCTACGTCTAGCTCGTTCACCAGGTGAGGCAGCAGTGCGTCGTACAGCGCGTTCTTCAAGGCTTCATCGGTGTAGTGCTCGGCGCTATCTGGATAAGCCAGCGCTTGACGCAAGGTGCCTTCGGGGAAGTAAGGGCGCTGCGGCATGAACACGCTTCGTTCGGGCAACACCACGGGGCCGTAGGTGATGGGCTCGCCACGGCGGTCGTGCGTGGGCGATGTCACATGCGGCCAAATGCCTGCCAACACGCGCAGCAAGGTGGATTTGCCGCAGCCCGATGGACCGCGAATCAACACGGTGTCGCCAGCAGCGGCGTTGAGCGATGTGTCGGCCAGCAACACCTCGCCATTGGGCAGCGAGATGGTGAGGGGTGTGGTGTGCAGGGCGTTGATGCCCGAGACAGCGCCGGTGAAAGACAGTGGCGTAGTGTCTGGCTCGGCTGCCTCATCCACTTTGACTGCCAGCATCTGATCTTGAAAACTCGTCAAACGCAGCGTGGTGGCTTGCCACGATGCCAAGCGGCTGTAGTTGCTGATGAACCAGCTGAGCGACTCTTGCACTTGACCAAATGCCGAAGAGATTTGCATCAACTCGCCCAACTGAATCGACCCGCTGAAATAGCGCGGTGAGGCCACCAACATGGGGAACACCACCGCCGCTTGGCCATAGCCCGAGTTGAACCAGGTGTAGCGTTTTTGCACGCGCAGCAAACGCATGAAGTTATCCAGCACCAGTGCAAAGCGCTCTTGCAGCGACAAGCGTTCCACGCGGCCTCCACGGTCAAGTGCAATGGCTTCGCTGTACTCGCGCACGCGCATCAGGTGGTGACGGAAATCGGCTTCAAGCCGCTGCTGCGTGAAGTTGAGTGACGCCATCGAGCGGCCAATGAAGTGACCGATCAAGCTGCCTGCTAACGCGTAGGCCAACGCCATCCAAACCATGAAGCCGGGGAGGTTGTAGGTCTCGCCCAGTACATCAAAACTAAAGCCGCCAGATAGGCCCCACAAGATGCCCACAAAGCTCAGCAGCGTGACCGATGCGTCGAGCAAGCCGAGTGACAAGCTGACCGTGTCAGCGGTGAACTGCTGCACATCTTCTTGAATCCGTTGGTCGGGGTTGTCTGTGCCGTTCTTGCTTTGTAATTCCAGTTGATAAAACACATGGCCTTTGAGCCAGCGTTGCAAGTAGTCGCGCGTCATCCACGCACGCCACCGCACTTGCAGTAGTTGCGTGAGGTAGAAGCGATACACCGCCACGATGATGAAACACGTGGCCAGCATGGCGAACACACCGAGCTGATGCCAAAACACAGCGGCGTCACGGTTTTGCAGTGCGTCATAAAACACGCGGTTCCAGTCGTTGAACAGAACCATCATGTAAACCATGCCGAGGTTCAAGCCCACGCAAGCGGCCAGCAACAAGCGGGCTCGCCATTTTTCTTCCGACTTGAAATAGGGCAGTGACAAAGCCCAGACACGGCTGAGTTGCAAGCGGCTTTTTTGCCAATTCGTTGCCACGTTGTTGGCAACGCTTCTGAATGCGTTCATGTTTTTTAGACTTCGGTGTTGCGCACGCCGCTGGCTACATGGCCTGCGGGCACGTGACGGGCGGCTGATTCGATGTGGCCGGTTTGGTCGTCAAAGAAAAAGTCGGGTTCAAACTCGCGCAAGAACTCGCCTTTTTCAAGGCCACCCAAGAACATGGCTTCATCCACTTCAATGTTCCAGTTCATCAGCGTGCGAATCGCACGTTCGTGCGCGGGCGCACTGCGCGCGGTGACCAGTGCGGTGCGAATGCGCATGTGCGGTGTGCCTGCTTGTTGCAGGCCTTGCAGGGCTAGCAGCAATGGTTTGAATGGGCCAGCGGGCAAAGGCTGTGCGGCATTGGTTTTTTCGTGCTGCTGAAACGCGTCCAAGCCTTGGGTTTGAAACACACGTTCTGCTTCGTCGCTGAACAACACCGCATCACCGTCAAAGGCGATGCGCACTTCGTGTGGGTTGGCTTCTGAGGCGTGGGCAGAGTGCGGGTACACCTGCGCGGCAGGCACACCCGCGTCTAGGGCCGAGCGCACATCTGACAAATGCGTAGACAAAAACAAGTTGGCGTTGAGCGGGCGCAAATAGCGCCAAGGCGATTGCCCGCGTGTGAAGCTGCCGCGCTGAATAGGCAGACCGTAGTGCTGCGCTGAGCGGAACACGCGCATGCCGCTGACGGGGTCATTGCGCGAAAGGATGACCACTTCCACGCGTTGCGCCTCAGAGGTGTTGAAGGCCAAGAGCTTTTGCACCAACGAGAAAGCGACGCCAGGCTTGGCCGGTGTTTCAAGGCGATCAAGCTGCAGGTTCATGTAGGCGCGGTCATCGCCTTGTTCGAAGACTTGGTTTTCTTCTTCGAAGTCAAACAGCGCTCGCGAGGAGATCGCTACAACCAATTTACCGTCGAGAGAAACACCCATGAATTACCTCACCCACTGATTGAGTTGAATGATGGGCAGCATGACCGCTAAAACAATCAGCATCACCATCGCACCCATTGCCACGATGAGCAAGGGCTCCAGAATTGTTGCCAGTTGCAAAGCGCGGCGCTGCACTTCTTCGCTCAGCTGTGCAGCTGCGCGTTGCAGCATGGTGGGCAGTGTGCCGGTCTGCTCGCCCAAGCGCGAGAACATCACCAACAAACGTGGAAAGCGTTTGTGCTGCGCAAGGGCCGATGCCAGCGGTGCGCCTTCACGCACCAGCACCAATGCGTCTTGCGCATCGCGCTTAAGCGCTGTGTTGCTGAGTGTGTCGGCTGCTGCTTGCAAGGCTTTCAAAATCGGCACACCTGCGGTGGCCAGCATGGCCAAGGTGCTGGCAAAGCGTGCAGCGTTGTAGCCACGGGCCAAGCGGCCAATCAACGGCAACTGCAACCACATGGCATCAAAACGCAAGCGCACATCGGCTTGTTTCAACGCCACATGGCCACCAGCGGATAACAAGGCAACCAGCACCAAGCCCCACAACCAAAAGTTTTGTACAAAGCTACTCAAGGCCAACATGAAGCTCGTGAGCGCGGGGAGTTGCTGCTGGTTGCTGCCAAACACCTGCGCCACTTGCGGCACGACATAGGCCAGCAAAAACAACACGATGACCAACGCCACCACACACACGATGGCGGGGTACAGACCTGCTGCCAACAACTTGCCGCGCAAGTTTTGCTGCTCTTGCAAATCGTCGGCCAAGCGTTCGAGTACCAGGCCTAAGTGGCCGCTTTGCTCTCCCGCGCCAATCACCGCGGTGAAGATGGCACTGAACTCACGCGGGTGCTGACTCAGCGCTTTGGCAAACGGTGCGCCCGCATTCACCTCGGTGCGCAGGGCAGACACCAAGTCGCGTTGGCGGGGCGTTTCTGCTTCGTCGCTCAACGCAGCCAATGCGCGTTCGAGTGGCAAGCCTGCGTTGACTAGGCCTGAGAGTTGACGCGTCCACACAGCCAATGCCGTGCTGCCAAACACTTTGCTTTCCCAAATGACGGTGTTCAAGCCGCTGCTGGTGCGCTGCACAGGTTTCACTTTGAGGGGCACCAAATCTTGCGCGCGCAACTGGCTGCGTGCGGTGCGCGCGGTATCGGCCTCGAGCACGCCACGGTGCGTTTGGCCTTGGGCGTCTAGGGCTTCAAACGAATAGGCGGGCATGGTGGATCGGGCTTGGTCGCAGGGACTTAGTCGCGGGTGACGCGAATCAGTTCTTCGCGGGTGGAAATGCCTTGGCGCACCAAACGTTCGCCATCGTCACGCATCAGCGTCATGCCGTTACGCAAAGCCGCCTCGCGCAGTTGCGCTTCGCTGGCTTGGTTATGGATGAGGGCGCGGATGTCGTCATTGGTGGTGAGCAATTCAAAAATGCCAGTGCGGCCTTGGTAGCCGCTTTGGCCGCACACCTCACACCCCTTGCCAGAGCAATGCGTACACGTCTTGCGTAGCAAGCGTTGGGCCAAAACGCCCAAGAGCGACGAGCTGAGCAAGAAGGGCTCTACGCCCATGTCGGTCAATCGGGTGATGGCGCTGGCCGCATCGTTGGTGTGCAGCGTGGCCAACACCAAGTGGCCGGTGAGCGAGGCTTGAATGGCGATTTGCGCGGTTTCGTAATCGCGAATTTCACCAATCATGATGATGTCTGGGTCTTGGCGCAGGATGGCGCGCAGAGCTTTGGCAAAGTCCAAATCAATCTTGGGGTTGACCTGTGTTTGGCCCACGCCAGCCAGCTCGTATTCAATCGGATCTTCCACCGTCATGATGTTATTGCGTGTGGCGTCTAGCCCTTGCAATGCGGCGTATAGCGTGGTGGTTTTGCCCGAGCCCGTGGGGCCAGTCACCAAGATGATGCCGTGGGGCTGATGCACCAGTGCTTCAAAGCGGCGCAGAGTTTCGCCTTCCATGCCCACGGCTTGCAGCGTGAGTTTGCTTTCTGTTTTGTCGAGCAAACGCAGCACGGCGCGTTCACCATGCGCACTGGGCAGGGTGGACACGCGAACGTCAATCGCGCGTTGGCCAAGGCGCAGCGAAATGCGACCGTCTTGCGGCAAACGCTTTTCAGCAATGTCCAACTCGGCCATGATCTTCAGGCGCGAAATCAGCGCAGCATGCAACGCACGGTTGGGCTGCACCACTTCGCGCAGCGTGCCGTCCACACGGAAGCGCACGCTGCTGTGGCGCTCATACGGTTCGATGTGAATGTCGCTTGCGCCATCGCGCGCGGCTTGCGTCAGTAGCGCGTTGAGCATGCGGATGATGGGTGCGTCGTCTGCGGCTTCGAGCAAGTCTTCCACGGCGGGCAGCTCTTGCATCATGCGCGTGAGGTCGGCGTCGCTTTCGACTTCGCTCACCACGGCGGCGGCGTTGCTGTCGGCTTGTGCATAGGCTTCGCTGATGCGTTTGGCCAGCGTGGCTTTGTCGGTGTATTCAAACGACTGCACCGCGTGGCGACGGGTCACTTCGCTCCACGCGCTCAGGTCGGGCGCGTCGCTGTGCCACAGCGTGAGCGTGTGGCCATCGTCCTCCAGCAAGAGCTGGTGGGTGCGGGCAAAGGCGTAGGGCAGCGGGCGGCGCATGTTTATTGGGCGGGTGTGGCGGCTGGCACGGCAGACTGAGGCGTGTCTGCTTGGCTGCTGCCAGAAGCCTTGGGTTCTTCTTTGGGCTTAGGCACGGGCGCGGGGGGCAAGACAGGCGCATTGCCAGAGCCCAGGATGGGGTTGAAGCCAGGCTGCGCGTTTTGTTGCATGCCCATCATTTGTTGGTAGCGGTTGTTGCTGAGCGCATCCGAAGCCGCCGCATCACGCATGACGACGGGACGCAAGAACACCATCAAGTTTTTTTTGGTTCGCGTACGGCTTTCGCTCTTGAACAGCCAGCCAATGACAGGGATATCGCCAAACAACGGCACTTGACTCGCACCGCCAGAGTACTCGTCGGATAACAAACCACCCAGCACGATGATGGAGCCATCGTCAACCAGCACATTCGATTCGATGCTGCGCTTGTTGGTGATCAGGCCAGTAGATGAACCCACAGAGTTGGGCACGACGCTAGACACTTCTTGGAAGATGGTGAGCTTGACGGTACCGGTCTCGCTGATTTGTGGTTTGACCTTGAGGGTCAAGCCCACGTCTTTGCGTTCCACGGTTTGGAACGGATTGACCGAGCCGTTGGTCGTGTTGTTGTTGGTGTACTGGCCTGTGACGAAAGGTACGTTTTGACCCACGACGATCTTGGCTTCTTCGTTGTCGATGGTGAGCAAGGTTGGTGTGGACAGCACATTGCCATCACCGTTTTGTTGCAAGAACGTGGCCAAGCTGCTCAGCACATAAGTGCCATTGATTTGTCTCGCGTTTCCAATGTTCAGTCCACCACCCAATGCGCTGAGTGCCGCTGCACCGCCTGAGGCACCGATGATGTTGCCTTGTCCAATCGTCGTGCTGATTGGGTTATTGAAATTGGTGCCAATGATGCCAATGTTGCCGCCCGATTGGCCTGTGGCGGTTTGCCACTGAATGCCCATTTGCGCCGCTTTGTCGGCATTCACTTCGGCAATCAAACTCTCCACCATCACTTGCGCGCGACGTTGGTCGAGCATGTCAATCACGGCGCGCAGTTGGCGGTACTGTGGTTCGGGGGCTGTGATGATGAGTGAGTTGGTGGCCGTGTCGGCTTGAATTTGTCCGCCCGTTGCAGAACCACTGACAGTGGCTGTGCTGCCCAAGGTGCTACCGGCTGTTGCAGATGCAGGTGTTGCTGCTGTGGGGTTGGCTGCAGCGGTGCCCATCGGTGATGAACTACCTGCGCCGCCTGTGGCTTGGCCGCTGACCGCTGCACGCAAGGTGGTAGCCAGTTTGGTGGCGTCCGCATTTTTCAAATACACCACATGGATGTTGCCGCTGGGGTTGGTGCCACCGGGTTGATCCAGCTTGGCGACCAAAGATTTGACCAAGGCCACACGTGCAGGATTGGCTGCACGCAAGATGAGGGTGTTGCTGCGTGGCTCAGCCAGCAGCGTGGTTTTGTATTCGGCACCGGTTTGACCTGGGGTGGCGGGCGCTTGCGCAGTGTTGCTGCCCGATTCCACCAAACGCAACACCAAGGGTGCCAAGTCCACCGCGATGGCGTGCTTGAGTTGGATCACTTCCACATCACTGGCGTTGGACACATCCAGCGTGGCGATGATGCGGGCCATGCGCTGCAGGTTGTCGGCGTAGTCAGTGATGATGATGGAGTTGTTGCCGGGGTTGACGTTGATGGTGTTGTTGGGGCTGATGAGCGGGCGCAACACGGGCACCAAGTTATTGGCTTGCTCAAAGTTGAGCTTGAAGATGTGCGTGACGATTTGGCCGCTGCCTGAGCCGCCGATGCCATTTTGAATTTCTTGCACATTGCCGCCTTGCAGCTTTGCATCGGCCTCGGGCACGATTTTGTAGAGGCCCTTGGTCTCGACCATGGCAAAGCCTTGCAAGCGCAAGGCTGACAAAAACTGGCTCCATGCTTCGTTGGGTGAGACCGGCAACTCGGTGGTGAGGTTGATCGTGCCTTTGACGCGTGGGTCCACCACCAAGTTGCGATTGGAGAGCGTGGCCAAGGTGCGTGCCACAGACTCAATCTCAGCATTTACAAAGTTGAGTGTGATGGGCTGCTGTTGTGCGGTGGCTTTTTTGGCAGGCGGCGCGGCGTGTGCGGGTGACACGCCGAGTAACGCAGGTGCGAGGCTCAAACCTAGACTCAGATGAATGGCAAGTGCCAAAGCAGAGGGTTGGAGATAAGTGTGTTGCTTAGCCATACGCGTTAACCCATTTTCAAAATCGACTTGGCACCTTGACGTTGGCCAAGGATGTTCAATAAATTAGAGAGCGCTGCTTCTGCATCAGGCGCGGCTCTGGCCTCGCCATTGAAGCGCATGCGCCCATTGTGTAGTTGGCCCGTGCCCTGCAAGAGCAAGCTGCCTTCCAGTGTGTCCAGCGTCAGTGCCACGCCCTCACCGCCTTGCACGCGAACACGGTAAGTGCCCAAGGGGCGCAGCGTAGACAAGCGCGTTGACAGCTGTTGCAGTTGCAGCTCAGCTTGACCTTGTAATTGTTCCGAGCCCGCTTGCTGGGACCATTGCAGCTGCGTGGTGTGCAGTTGCATTTGGCCCTCGGGCTGAATGGTGTTCCACGGCGCACCCAAACCCACCAGCCAGCTGGCGGGCCAGTTGGACGTGTGGTCGCTGACCTGCACGCGCACGCCGCGCCACATGGGTGAGACATCCACACGCACGGGTTGTGGTGTGCAACACGCAGAGGCTACGGTGGCGCTGAGGGTGGGGCGCCAGTTGGCCCAGTCGAGGCGAGGGCCAAGTTGCCATGTCACGCGCGTGGGTAAGGATGTGGTGTTGGCGGGGCGCGCCATGTTGGCAGTGGTCCCGATGTTGAGCGGGCCTTCGTTGAGCACCCATTGCGCCGAACCATTCCACACGGTGCCTTGTGCGTCGGGCAACAACACGCGCTCACCGCTGGCTTGCTCAATGGCGTGCGTCAGCCAATGCGCAGGGGCTTGGGTGATGAAGGCCAGCGCTAAGCCCAAACCCGCACCTGTCCAAGCCCAGCGTCGGCTGGTGTTGGGGGCGAGGGCTGGATGGCGTTGCATGGTGTCGTTTTAGTTGGCCGTTGCGCCACGGTTGGGTAGGCTCAACACGAGGTTGCCGTCCCACACCACGACATTCGCATTGCTAACAGGCGTTGTAGGGGGCGTTGTGCTTGCTGTGCCGGTGGTGTTGCGCGTCAAGTGCGCTTCCACAGGCAAAGCCTGTGCTTGGCTGCGTGCTTGTGTCAACCAGTTCGCCAAGGCGGGGGCCGGCACTGCTTTGAGTTGCACGGTCACGCGGTCGCCTTGTACGTTGAGTTGCATTTGCGTGCCAGGGGTGAGGCTTTGCAAACTGCGCAGCGCTTCATCGCGAGAGAGGGGTGTGCGCGCTTTCAGCGCTTGTTCCTGCGCTTGCAAAGCCAGCATGTGGGCTTGTTGTTGGCCGATGTGCGCGCGTCGGTTGTCGCTGTCGCGCAAGGTGTTGAGCGCAGGGGCAATGGCGATGGACCAAAACAACAACACGCCAAGCAATGCACCCAACACAGAGACGCCACGTTGTTCACGCGGGCTCAAAGCTTGCCAGCGGGCTTGTGCCTGTGCGCGAAGTTCTTTCATTTCACGCCCTCCGCTTGCAACACCCATGTGTCGTTGCCGTCTTGGCGCAGGCTCAAGCCTTGAGCTTTGAGGCGCGCCATGCCCGCCGCGTTGCTGTCGAGCGCAACGCCTTGTACGCGCAGCGCATGGTTGGCAAAGTGAATTTGCTGTGGTGTTTGTCCTGCGGGCAGCACACCTGCCAAAGCAGCGAGCAAGGGCTCAAAGTCGGTGCTAGAAGCCGCGCCTGATTTTTGTTGCAACACATCCACCTCGCGTTGCATTTGCAGCGGCGCGTCGATGACCAAGGTCACAGATGGGAATGTGGTTTTCAAGATGTTTTGCAGCGAGGCTTGTTGCGCGTTTAAAGCGCTGCGTTCGCGCCAAGCCAGTGCATTGAGCCCCAACACTTGCAACGCGACCAGCGCCACCAGGCCCCAGCGCACAAGTTGCCATGCAGGGGCATGCAACACTGTTTGCCATGCGGCCAGCGCTTGGCGCTGCAAGCGTTGTGTGCGGCCTTGTGCCCATTCACCTTGTGCCAAATCCCAATCCGACTGGCTGGACTTGACCCAGCGCTGCGCCGCGCTTTGCAGCATGGGTTGGCGTTGCAAGGTGCTTTGCACACGCGCCACCATGGCGGGCTCGGCTTGAATTTGTAAATCGTCTTGGCTCAGCTCGGCAAAAGCGCGCCACTGGGCGGTGTTGGGCGGCAGCAGCGTCACACCGTGTGCGTGACACAGCACGCTTTGCGATTGATCAGGCTCGCCCATCACCTGCAACACGGGTGTGTCGCTGGGGGACAACTCACAGACGATGCGTTGCACGGTCAGGCCCGCAGCTTGCAAAGGGGCGAGGGCGTCACGCAGCCATTGCTTGTCGCACACGGCCACCAAGGTTTCACCACCGCTGCGTGCGATCTGCTCAGTGTCTGGGGCAAGCACAAGGTGCAGTTGTTGCGGGTCGTCGAGCAAGCGGTCTTCCAACAAACCATGCAACACGCTTTGCAAACGTGGGCCGTGGCTGGCAGGAGGCAGTTGCAGGCGCAGCCAGGCCAAGCGGCTGTGTGGCACCACGGCCACCACTTCGCCCGCGTGCGCAGACAGCGTGGCCGCGGCCCCCGTGGCGCTGCGCAACACCGCATGCCCGTCTGAGTGAACGTGGGCATAGCCAGTGTTGGCGTTGGCAGAGTGGGGGAGCGCGATGATCAGCATGGATTTGTCATTGTAGAGAGCCAGATTCGCGCCAAAGCACCTTCAAATCTTGGCCTTCGCGCTGCACCAACGAGCGCTCTTGCAGTGTGGTTTGCGGCATCCGAAGGCGGCCCAGCACTTCAAAGTAACGGGTGTTGACGCTGTGTGTGTCGCTCAAGCTGACGGTGCGGCCCAGCGCTTTTTGAAACGCGTCGATGCTGGCCCAGTGTTGCCGTTCGCGCTGTTGTACCAAGCGTTGTGCGTCAGACAGGCTCAGGCCTGGCACGCTGGCGTACAGCACCTGCACACTGGCGGTGTTGACGTTGACGGTCGTGCGATTAGGCAGCACGGTGATGTGGGGGCTCAGGGTTTGCAAGGCTTGAGGTGTCAATCCGAACCAGCTGAGTTGGCCCACGCGTTGGGGCATCAAAGGTGAATTGCTGTTTTGCTTTTGTGCCGCCAGCAGACCTTGGGTGAGTAAGCTGAGCTGCGCGGGTGGGACGCCCAGTGCGTCAAACAAGCGCTCAAACGCGAGCACGATTTTCCCATCGAGCTGTTCGCCTTGCAGCAAATTGGTCACGTTGAGGCGGCCTTGCAGATCGCTCACAGCACCCGACAAAAGCACTTGGCGTGCAAATTTTTCATCGTCGATGGTGTTGCCTGTGCCATCGGGTAACGCCGCTAAGAAGCTAGACAAACGCGCTTCTTGCAGTGGCACGGCCCAAGGCTCGGCCAAGTGGTCGGTGGGTGCGCTGGCATCGCCCGCTCGCGCGTCTTCGCGCAAGATGACACGTGCCCAATCCAGCGCGCCTGTGAGCAGCCAGCGTGCTTGCGTGCGTTGACGCTCTGCGCCTTCGACCTCAACGGATTTCCATTGCTGCCACAACGCGCCTGCGGCAAACGTGGCGACCAACGCCACGGTGAGCATGGCGGCCAGCAGGGCTGCACCGCGTTGTGGGGTGTGTGCGCCTTGCTTCATGTTTTGGTGTTGCTGAAGTTAGGGCGCACCCAGTCGAGGGTGATGCGGCCACGCACGCCAGTGCTGGTGGGCAGATCGATTTGCAGGCGGATGGCGTCGGGCAGTGCGCCTTGGCCAGTGCTGTTGGTTTGCGGCGTGCCGCCCACCGCGTTGTTGTTTGTATCGCTGTTGCCTGCGCTGGAGAGTGGGTTGGTCCAAGCATTGCCACGGAAGTAGGTGAGCTGCCAAGTGTCCAGCGGGATCAGCGAAGTTTCAAACGCGGCGTCATCGGCGCTTGGGTTTTGTCCCCAGCGCTCCGCGTTGGCCCATGCTTGCTGCAAAGCCGCACGCGTTTGCAAGGGGGCTGATTGCCAACGCAGCCATTGGTTGCCGCGCAGCGTCCATGCCACCACCCACAGACCTGCATCAGCGCCATCGGCGCGCCAAGCGGTGGCGCGGCGCGTGATGCGCAGTGTGCGGCCATCCCACAACACGCCTGCGTCGGCGATGCTGGGCACGGGCTGCACGGCATTGAGGTCGGCTTGCCATTGGGCGAGCACGGTTTGCAGCACGGCAGTTTTATCTACCTGTGCTTGCGTGATATCGCGGCTGCGCATGAGGCTGTCCAACCCACGCCAGCTCAAGCCCGCCAGCACCGCCATGAGGGTGATGGCGATGAGTAGCTCGATGAGTGTGAAGCCGCGTTGGCCCTTGGCGTTTGTCATCAGTAACGCCCCAACACGGTGGTGATGTTGAGCACGGGCGTGGCTGCGTCAAACACTTGCGCATCGACACGGCGAAACGCGGGGTTGGGCGTGGTGCGCACGGTCAGCGCCACTTCAAAGTTGCGCTCGGCTTGCGGGCAGGGCACACGCGAGTCACCCACGCCTGGCAGTTGCTGCGAGAGGCGCAGTTGGTTGAGTGCGTTGTCAGCGCAAATTTGTGCCAGCAACACATCGGCTTGGCGCTGTGCGTTGCGCGTGAGCGCGCCGCTGACTTTGAGCCCACTCATCAGCGCGATGGACACGATGGCGAGTGCCACCAACACCTCAATCAAGGTGAAGCCGCGTGAGCTTTGGCTGCGCGTGACAGTGGGTGTGCGTGGCGTGTCTTGCAAGCTCATGGCACAACCTGAAAGGGGCGCAACCCGTCTGTACCAATGCTCAGCGTGGGGGCTGGCTTGGCGCTGTTGCTGGTTGCCACGCTCAGCGTGATGCGAGCAGGCGCGAGGATGGGCTCAGGGCCGAGCAGCACCAAGTTGGTTGGTGTGGTGTTGTTCGTGGCTGTACTGATCGCCGCTTGTGTGCCAGTGGTCAGCCATGTTTCTGTCCGTGTCGCAATGGGGCTGGCGGAGTTACTCAGTGCTTGGTTTGGCGCAATTGCGGGTCGAATGACAAAGCCCTCTGCCGTGGGCTGCCAAATCAAAGCCACACCACTGGTGCGTGACTGTGCGCGTGCTGCTTCTAAAACGGCCACCAAGCGTTGGGCCTCACGCTCAAGTTGGGTTTGACTGCTGTCGCGCAGCGACAAGCTCACACCCGCCACGCTGAAGCCGATGATGGCTAGCACCACCAACAGCTCCAACAGGGTGAGGCCTTGCTGGCGCTGCATAGCGGACTTAACGAACAGCTTTATTGCCAGCTGCCGAGGTCGGCGTTTTTGCCTTCGCCACCGGGTTGGCCGTCAGCGCCGAGGGACAGCACATCCACTTCACCCTTTACGCCAGGGTTCATGTATTGGTAAGGGCGGCCCCATGGGTCGTTGGGCAGCTTGTCGATGTAGGGTTTCCAGTTCAGCGGCGTGGGGCCAGCTGTGGGCTTGACCACCAAAGCGTTCAGGCCTTGCTCGGCGGTGGGGTAGTTTTGGTTGTCCAAGCGGTAGAGCTTGAGGGCTTGCATGAGGTTGCCCACATCGGTTTTGGCGGCGGTCACGCGTGCGTCGTCGGCACGGTTGAGCACGTTGGGCACTACGAGTGCGGCGAGCACGCCAATGATGGCGAGCACCACCATCAATTCAATCAACGTGAAGCCACGTTGGCGTTTGGTTTTTTGGGTGGTTTGTTGGGCTTGCATAGGAGGCATTTCAAAGGTTCTCAGTTCAAGGATGAATCATAATCCGCTGATGCTTCGCTACCCCCCTTCATTTGCCACCGTCTTTAGCGCCTCGTCGCACGTGGTGCTGCCCGTTGCCTCGTTGCTGGTGTGGGGTGCTGTGGCGTTTAGTGCGGTCACATGGGGCTTGCGTTGGTCGGCCACGGGCACGAACCCGAGCAATACCACCGCTGCGGCGCAGGCGTTGCCCGAAGTAGATGTGTCTGCCGCAGCTCGCAGCCTAGGCGCTGCACCCGTGCAGGCCGCTGCTGCGCCAACATTGGCCAGCCGTTTTCAGCTGCAAGGTGTGATGGCGGGGGGGCCCGATGCTGGCGCTGCGTTGATTGCGGTGGATGGCAAACCGGCCAAGCCCTTCCGTGTGGGCGCTGTGGTGGCTGATGGTTTGGTGTTGCAGTCAGCAGAAGGGCGACGCATCAGCTTAGGCGCGTCGATGGACGGTCCGCAAGCTTTGCTGCTGGAACTGCCCGCTAAGAAGTAATTAGCGCTGCAAGAACAAACGATAAGCAGGGTTCAGCGTTTCTTCCACAAACGGGTAACCCAAGCCTTCTAAGAAAGCAGTAAACGCTTTGTTATCGGCCTTTGGCACTTGCAAGCCCATCAAGATGCGGCCGTAGTCCGCGCCTTGGTTGCGGTAGTGGAACAGGCTGATGTTCCAGCCTGGGCGCATGGCCAGCAAAAACTTCATCAACGCGCCTGGGCGCTCTGGAAATTCAAAACGCAAGATGCGTTCTTCGTGCGCCAAAGACGAATGCCCGCCCACCATGTGGCGGATGTGTTCTTTGGCCAGCTCGTCGTGGGTGAGGTCAATCGAATCAAAGCCGCTCTTGGTGAAGTGGCTGGCAATCTTGCTGCTTTCACCTTTCACGCCCGTGGTCAAACCCACAAACACGTGGGCCTTGGCTTGGTCGCTCATGCGGTAATTGAACTCGGTCACATTGCGTGGCGACTTGCTGCCGCCAAAGCTGGGCAGCTTGCCAATCAGCTCGCAAAAGCGGCGCAGGCTGCCAGGCTGCTCGGGGATGGTCACGGCAAACAAAGCTTCGCGTTCTTCGCCCACTTCGGCGCGCTCGGCCACAAAGCGCAAGCGGTCGAAGTTCATGTTTGCGCCACACAAAATGGCGGCGTAGGTTTCGCCCTTGGTTTTGTGCTCGGCCACGTATTGCTTGATGGCAGCCACAGCCAATGCACCGGCGGGCTCGACGATGCTGCGGGTGTCCACAAACACGTCTTTGATGGCGGCGCACACGGCATCTGTATCCACGGTGATGTAGCTGTCGACTAAGTTTTTAGACACGCGGAAGGTCTCTTCGCCCACCAGCTTCACCGCTGTGCCGTCAGAGAACAAGCCCACGTCGTTGAGCGTGACGCGTTTGCCTTTGGCTACTGACTGCATCATGGCCGACGAGTCGTCCATTTGCACGCCAATCACTTTGATCTCGGGGCGCACCGCCTTGATGTAGTTGGCCACGCCGCTGATCAAACCACCGCCGCCAATCGCTACAAACACCGCATCCAAATTGTGAATGTTCAGGCCTTGCAACTGGCGCAGCATTTCCATGGCAATCGTGCCTTGGCCTGCGATCACATCGGGGTCGTCAAACGGGTGGACAAACGTCATGCCGTTTTTCTTTTCGAGCGTGAGGGCGTGGGTGTAAGCGTCTGAATAGCTATCGCCTGCTAGCACCACTTCACCACCCAAAGCTTTGACCGCCTCAATCTTCACGCTGGGCGTGGTGGTGGGCATGACGATGATGGCTTTGGTGCCTAGGCGTTTGGCACCCAATGCCACGCCTTGGGCGTGGTTGCCCGCAGAGGCGCAAATGACGCCCTTTTTCAGCTGGGTTGGCGTGAGGTGCGCCATCTTGTTGTACGCGCCGCGCAGCTTGAAGCTGTGCACGGGCTGCTGGTCTTCGCGCTTGAGCAGCACAGTGTTGTGAATGCGGCGGCTCAGGTTCTTAGCCACCTCCAACGCAGATTCAATGGCCACGTCGTACACACGAGCAGTCAATATTTTTTTCAGGTAATCGGCGGGCTGCAGGGCGCGCGCTTTTGGGGTGCGGGTAGACATGGGGTGATTGTCTCTTATGGAAAAAGACGAAAAAAAACCCCGAGTTTTGCAACTCGGGGCATGAATCCACTTTTGAGGGTGGAGGAGACAAGCCCAAATTGTATGCAGATTTTGTTGCGCTGCAACAATTCGCTGACAATTGCTGCATAAATTTATTGGAGAGAAACACATGGAATGCACCGTCAGTTGGACCGGTAACTCAGGCACTCGTTCAGGCATGGGCTTTGTTGCAGAAACAGGCAGCGGCCACGTGGTGGCCATGGATGGCGCACCCGATGTTGCCAAGCCCGAGAACGGCGGCCAAAACTTGGCGCCACGTCCGATGGAGCTGTTGCTGGCGGGCACAGGCGGTTGCACTGCCTATGACGTGGTGCTCATCTTGAAGCGCGGTCGTCATCACGTGCAGGGTTGCAGCGTGAAGATCAGCAGCGAACGCGCCGCCGAAGACCCCAAGGTGTTTACCACCATCAACATGCACTTCACCGTCACAGGTAAGGGTGTGCCCGCTAGTGCGGTGGAACGTGCCATTGCCATGAGCCACGACAAGTACTGCTCTGCCAGCATCATGCTGGGCAAGACCGCTGAAATCACCACCAGCTTTGAGGTGGTGGAGGCTTAAAGCTGGGCTTAGATGCGATGTGCCACGGTCGTCATCACCTGAGAGGCTACTTTCATCAACGCTTTGAACGGTGCGGGTAACTCGGCCGCACCTGCAGCCAAAGCCTCTTTGGCGTGCTGTGCCTCGTCAGTTTTCATTTGCGCCACGATGGCGCGGCTGGGCTCGTCGTTAGCGGGCAACAGCCCAAGGTGGCTTTCTAAATGGGCTTCCACTTGACGTTCAGTTTCCACCACAAACCCAAGGCTCATGCGGTCGCCACCTAGCTTGGCTGCTGCATAGCCAATGCCAAACGCGCCGGCGTACCAAAGCGGGTTGAGTAGGCTGGGGCGTCCGCCTAGCGCTTCTAAACGTTGTTCACACCAAGCCAAGTGATCGGTTTCTTCGTTGCAGGCCGTGGTGAGGTGCTGGCGCAGGGCGTGGTCTTTGGTGGCCAAGGCTTGGGCGGTGTAAAGCGCTTGCGCGCAGACCTCGCCGACGTGGTTTACACGCATTAAGGCTGCTGCATCAGACTTCTCAGCTTCTGTCAGCGGGGTAGGCGTGGGTACCTCGGCCGCCCAAATGGGGGCGGGGCGGTTGGCGTGGTGGCGGGCAAAGACGGTGCGCAAGGCGCTGTCGGCGGCGATAAGTAGAGCATCCATAGGGAGGAAGTTTAAGTTGTGGTGAGGTGCTTTGATCTGTGCAGTTTTAAAACCTTGGTATTTTGAAGATCGTTTATTTATGCGGGTTTGCGAGTGGTATTGGCGTTAGGTGTTGCACAGACGCAACGTAAAAGACGAGTTTTTGACACCTGTCATAGGTTTCTGCAGTGGAGTCTGGTTCAATACGTGCAACTTCCCGAAAACGGAGGTTGGCTCTGGAAAGTCTGGAGCCCCTGTTCAAACCTTGGAGAACCTTGAAATGAAAAAAACCCTCGTTGCTATCGCAGCACTCGCCGCTTTCGGCGCACAAGCTCAATCTACTGTTGGCATCAAAGGTACCTTTGACCCATCTTTGGTCAATCAAGTGACCACATACGGCGGCGGCAACGTGCGCGCTACTACAGCATTGGGCAACAACACCCAAGGCACTTCTCAAGTGACTTTCTTCGGCACTGAAGACATCGGTGGCGGTTTGAAGGCCAACTTCTTGTTGGAAAACGACTTCAACTCAACTACAGATGCGAAGAGCAACTGGGGTAACGCCACAAACGGCGGTGAGACCTATGTTGGCTTGTCTGGTGGTTTCGGTGACTTCAAAGTTGGTGCACCTAACAGCCCATCATTGGACGTTTCTGGCCGTACATCGTTCGGTACAAAAATCGGTTCTGGCTTCTCCACAACCCAAGGCATTGGCGCTCAAGGTTTGGGCCACGTGCGTGAAAACAACCAAGTTGTTTACACATCACCAGCTTTCAGCGGTTTGACATTCAAAGCCGCTGTTGCAGGTAAAGCTATTACCAGCGATGCTACAAACACAAACACAACTGCAGTGACTGCTGCAAACAGCAAAGAAGACATTGGCGTGACATACGTCAACGGTCCCTTGAAAGCTGTTTTGGTGAACTATCGCCAAGCGAACGTGTACAAGCAAACTCACGGTTATGTGTCTTACACATTGGGCCAGTTGACCGCCACTTACGGTTTCAACCGTGACGAGCGTTTGGCTGCGGTGACTGGTGCTGCTGGCGCTGCTGCTGGCACAGGTAAGATCGGCGTTGTGGCAGGTAAATTGTCTGGCCAGAACGTGAACGTTGCTTACGCAATGGGCGCTACAACTTTGATGGCTAACGTTGGTCGTTTGGATGACAAGACCACTAATAACTACGATGTCAAAATCTCTGCAGTCGGCGCCAAGTACGACCTGAGCAAGCGCACCAGCGTCTACGCACGTTACATCAAGCAGACCATCGATACGACAACTGATGCTTTGATGGCCAAAGAGCAAAAAACCACAGCTGTTGGTTTGCAACACAACTTCTAATCCCCACGCTGGCTTAGTCAGTTAAGGATTTAAAAGTCTAAAACCCCATCGTGGCAACACGGTGGGGTTTTTTCATGCTGTTTGGCTCCGTCGATAATCTAGTTTTTTAGAACATGTGCGCATGCCCTTAGCTTTCAAAACACCAGCGAAACTTTTAGCCAGCATGCCTATTGCGCTTGATGGAGTGACATTGCTGCGTGGCAACACCACTGTGTTTCAGTCTTTGACCTTGGGTCTGAATGAATCTCGCATTGGCCTCATTGGTGACAACGGGGCCGGTAAAAGCAGCTTATTTCGTTTGATCTGCGGCCTTGATCTTGCGCAATCAGGGCAAGTGCACGTGCCTGTCGCGGCTGATCGTGCTGCTCCGGCTGTGGGCATGATGTTTCAAAACCCCGATGAACAAATCATCTTTCCGACCGTGGAGGAAGAGCTGGCTTTGAGCCTGCGTCATTTGCGTTTGTCTCGCACCGAGACGCAAACCCATGTACGCACTTGGTTAGCAGCACGAGGCTTGGCAGATTGGGCCCCACGCGCCATTGGCAGCCTGAGCCAAGGCCAACGCCAACACGTGTGTTGGTTGGCGCTACTGATTGGTGCGCACCAAACGCTCTTGTTAGACGAACCCTTTTCCAGCCTCGACCTGCCCGGACAAGCTGTGCTACGCAAAGAGATTGCAACCGTGCCACAACAAGTCATTGTGTCCACCCATGTGTTGGACCATGTCCGCCACTTTGAACGGGTCATTTGGTTAGACAAAGGCTGTGTTCGTGCCGATGGGCTGGGCGCAGACGTGTGTGCGCAATACGAAGCGGATGTGTCCGCGCGGATGGGTTAAGTAATGGGCAGCCTTTACAGCGATGACCCCACTTGGCTGCATCGTCTGCCTGCAGCCATCAAGCTGGCTTTTTTGGCGTTGCTGGGGACTGGTGTTTTTCTGACGAACGAGCTGGTTGTCTTGTCAGTCAGCGCGGCTTGTTGTTTGGTCATTTTTGTCTCACTAGGTAGAGCGGCGACACGCGTTAAGCCTTTGCTGATGGGCTTGGCGTTTGCCAGTGTGTTGATCGGTTTGTTTCATGTTTACATGCAACAGCCAATGGTGGGGGCCATCAGTGTGCTGCGCTTGATCAGCACCACCTTGATGGGCATTGCGCTCACACTCACCACGCGCCACACGGACTTGTTAGCTGTTTTTGCGTGGCTGCTCAGCCCCTTGCGATTTTTGGGCGTTGAGACCGAACGCTTATCGTTACAAGTGGCATTGATGCTGCGCTTCACTGAGCATTTCTTCGTGCTCTGGCGTCGTTTGGACGATGCACACCGCTTGCGCACGGGCAAGGCGGGCGGTTTTAAAATACTTGCTCCACTCACCATTCAAATGTTGGTTGCCGCTAGACGCGTGGCTGACACACTGCACGTGCGGTTTCGCCGTTAACGCGATGACTGCCACTTATCTTTTATGAACACCTCTTCTTTGTCCATCGCGTTGGTTTCACTCTTCGCGGCCTTGATCGCTGTTTTTGGGTTGATTCCAAAAATTGATTTGCCATTGGGCGTACCCATCACACTGCAAACTTTGGGCGTGATGTTGGCAGGCTGCATGCTCGGCCCAAAGCGCGCATTGCAAGCCTTGCTGTTGTTTCTTGCAGCAGTAGCGATTGGTTTGCCTTTGCTGTCGGGTGGTCGCGGTGGCATTGGTGTGTTCTTCGCGCCTGCCAGTGGCTATTTGATTGGCTGGCCAGTCGGCGCATTTGTCGCGGGCTGGGTCATGCACATGCTGCCGCGTGCCACACCGCGCAGTGCTGCTATCAGCGCATTTGTGGCATCAGCCATTGGTGGCTTGTTGGTGGTGCATGTGTTTGGTGTGATTGGCTTGGTCAACATTGCCAACCTGACCTGGGAACAAGCCATCATGGGCACCTTGGTGTTTGTGCCGGGCGACTTGATCAAGTGCGTGCTATGCGCAACCGTGGTTCACACCGTGGCGCGTGGCCTGCCTGATTGGCGCTTTGGTGGCTGACACGCTGATTCATGCACCACTTGCGCACTGGGCACAGTCCCGTGCACAAGTGGTAGCTTTGGATGACGGGCAAACGCAGCTCACATTCTCAGAGCTGTATGAAAAGGTTCAGCAGGAAGTCACCGCACTTCAACAGCAGCACGCACCTGCCACTGTTTTTGTCGATGCACAACAAAGCATCCTTGCGCAAATGGTGCACTTCCTGGCGATCATCAGCAGCGGTCGATGCGCTGCCGTGAGCGACCCTGACTGGCCCGCTAGCGTGCGCCAAACGGTGCAAGATGCGTTTTCACAAGACCCAGCCACACCATCTGCACCTACGCCGATATCGCCGTTTTACATTGGGTTCACATCTGGCAGCACGGGCACACCAAAAGGCTTTCGACGTCACCACCAATCGTGGACAGAAAGCCTGCGTGTGTGTCTAGACACCTTTGGACCTGATGCAGCCAGTTGCGTATTGGCGCCGGGTCGCTTCTCGCATTCCTTGTTTTTGTTTGGCATGGTGCTGGGCCTCTGGAGTGGCGCAGGCGTGGTGGTGCAAGAGCGCTTTTCAGCACCTCGCATGATGGACACTTTGCGCTCTGGCCGCACGCCGTGTTTGGTGGCGGTGCCCAGTCAATTGCTGCTGATGCTAGAGATTGCGGCACGCCGAAAAGTGGCGCCCATCGAAGGCCTGCGATTGATTTTGATCAGCGGTGCGCGTTGGATGCGTGACCGCACCACTGCGCTTCAAGCCCTGTTTCCCAACGCGCGCATTGTTGAGTTTTATGGCGCCTCTGAAACCAGCTTCATGGCTTGGATGGATGCCGATGCATCAGCACCACCACAAGCCGTGGGCAAACCTTTTTCAAATGTGGACATCGACATTCGAGCGCCAAAATCATCTGAAGGCACCGGGCAAATTTATGTGCGCAGCCCCATGCTGTTCATGGATTACGTCGGCGCACCTACGGACCACACAGCAGCGGTGCGCGACGGAGATTGGCTATCGGTGCGTGACATGGGGTATTTGGATGAGCAAGGTTTTCTGTGTCTTGTGGGCCGTGAAAATCGCATGTTGGTGACTCAAGGTAAAAACCTGTTCCCTGAAGAACTTGAAGCGGTGCTCATGGCGCAGCTCGGTGTGCAACACGCTTCGGTGCACGGCATACCCGACCCGATTCGCGGACAGCAAGTGGTGGCGGTGGTGCAGCTCGACTTAACTGAGCCATTGCCCACTGCGCAGCAATTGTCAGAAGCGTGTCGCGCACAACTGGAAAGTTACAAAGTTCCCAAACGATTTCTCATGTGCAGCCAGTGGCCTTTGACAGCCAGTGGCAAAACAGACCATCTCGCTGTGGCAAAGGTATTGGCATGTCTACCCCCACTTCTTTGATTGCCGCATGGGCGCGCAGCGCCGTGGTGCCGCGCGATGGCGCGTTCAAAACTTTGCATGCGCACGACATCGCTGCACCTGTGTTGCAAGCTTTGTTGACCCGCGCAGGTGTTACGCCCTCCGATGTGGATGCGGTGGTGGTGGGCAACGCACTCGCAGCAGGAGGCAACCCTGCACGCATGTTGGCGCTGCACGCAGGCCTGCCAGAAGCCTGCGCCGCACTCACCGTCGACACCCAATGTTGCGCGGGTTTAGATGCAGTAGCCGTGGGCGTTGGCTTGATTGCATCGGGGCAAGCAGATGTGGTCATTGCCGGCGGTGTTGAAGCATGGAGCCGCTCGCCCATTCGCATGCATCGGCCGCTGCATGCTAATGACGTGGCGGTGGCTTATGAACGCCCAGCCTTTGCGCCGACACCAGAGAAAGACCCAGACATGCTGCTGTCTGCGGCCCTCTACGCTGCGCAAAATGGTTACACCCGTACGCAGCAAGAGAGTTACGCCATTGAGAGCCACCAACGTGCATTGATGCACCAAGCTCACATGGCACATGAAATCGTGCCTGTTGTGGGCGTGTCGCATGACCTCTACCCCAGACGCATTGACCCTGCCCGTGCAGCGCGCATGCCTGCGGTTGCTGACTCACTCACCGCGCTCACCATTTCAGCGCAAGCCGATGGCGCCGCGTTTGTGTTGCTTGTCAGTCCAGAAGCGGCCAAACGTTTACACATCACACCCAAAGCTGCTTGGGTAGCCAATGCCTCTGTGGGTAGTGCGCCTGAATGGCCTTTGCTTGCAGCCGAGTTGGCTGCGCGTGCTGCACTCGAACGCGGACAGTTTGCTGATGCAGCAGCCATGCGTTTTGTCGAATTGCACGATGCGTTTGCTGCGCAAGGCTTGAGTTTTTCTGAACGCCTACACCTTGACCCAACTTGCCTCAACTCCATGGGTGGTGGGCTTGCACGAGGCCACCCCATTGGCGCTTCGGCGGCCATCGCGTTGGTCCGTTTGCTGGCCAATTTAGAGCACCACCACACATCAGGTGCGCACGGCTTAGCGGCTGTTGCGGGCGCTGGCGGGCTAGGTGCTGCGGCTGTGGTCTGCTGGTTGTGAGGCGGTTGCCTCTTAGCCGATGACCTTGAAATAGTCGTCTAAATCGCAACGCGTGGTGCGTGTGGTGTTCACGGGTGCTGCAGGGTCTGCATAGCCCAAGGCCATGCCACACACAATGTGTGACGAAGCTTCCAGCCCTAAATGTTGGCGAATCAAACTGGGGTAAGACGCCAGGGCACCAATGGCGCAGGTGGACAAGCCTTTGGATTGAGCGGCCAACATCAAGCCATACAAGCTCATGCCCAAGTCCATATAACCACCGCTGCCAAAGCCATGCGCCATGGTGACGACCAAAGCGACAGGGGCATCAAAAAAACAAAAATTGCGTTCAAACTGCGCATCGCGTCCAGCACGGTCATCACGCGCAACGCCTAATGCGCCATAGAGCGCTTGTGCTGCAGCCACTTGGCGACGACGCAAGATCATGGGCATGGGGTTGGGAAAGTAGTCGTAGTCTTCTTTCTCTTGCGCACCTGCGCGCCAAGAAGTTACCAAGTCATTCGACAGTTCACGCCTCACATCGCCCTGCACAGCGATGAAAGCGCCCGGCTGCAAATTGGCCCCACTAGGCGCCATGCGCGCCAACATCAACACCTCATGCAGCAATGCATCAGGCACAGGGGTGGATAGATAGCCCCGCACCGAATGGCGCTCGTGGACCAAAGAAGAAAAAATGTCAGAAGCGTTCACACTGAAAATTATCGATGCAATTGCATCGCGCAATAAAAAACCCCACCGTGTTACCACGATGGGGTTTTAGACTTTTAAATCCTTAACTGGCTAAGCCAGCGGGGGGATTAGAAGCGGTAGCCAACGCGAACCACGTAATCGGTTGTATTAAGTTTTACCTCACCGGTAGTAGATCCATATGGCGCTCTACCTACAAAAGTGGCTGTCGTTTTAACTGGCAAATATGCAACAGATCCACTAATACTCCACCTGTCATCAATGTTGTAAATAACGCCTACGTTGTAAACAGGTGTCCAAGAAGAACTCAACGATGCACCGTTGCCGCTTAAGTTTTGAATAGTCGCATCACCAGCATTGGTTTGTATTTTATGAAACGAAACATGCGCAACGCCTAGACCCAAATATGGGCGCCACTGATCTTGAGTTGAGCCAAAGAAATACTTAGCCACAACCGCAGGAGATCGGAGTTGAATTTTTGCTGCCCCGGGATGTGCGCCTGTGGCAGGGGTTGTTAAATCTTGAGTCATGGTTGGCGGAATACCAATAGTGACTTCGGCGCCCACATTGTCGGTGTACATATGCAACCAGCTCAATGAGAGTGTCGTTTCGCTGCTAACCTTTGCAGTTGCGCCATTTACAGCAGCTTGAGCTACACCACTATTAGTGAGCTGACCCACTTGAGTGTCTGGGTTGATAGAAGCCAAACCAGCGCTCACGATGTTGTCACCCGCTTTTTGTGCAAATGCGCCTGAGGCCATAAACAATGCTGTGCAAGCCAATGCAACTTTTGAAAAGTTTGTCATCTCTGTCTCAAATATTATGTTTCTTGAATCAAAAAAGCCCCACTCCTTTTGCAAGGGGTAGGGCTTTTGGTCTTTTAAATTCTTAACTGGCTAAGCCAGTGTGGGAATTAGAAAGCGTGGGCCAAGCCAACCAAAGTCGTAGTGACTTTAGATTTGTCTGTAGCACCTGTGCCGTTGTTATCGTTGGTTTCGGTCACATAACGGACGTATGCATTAGTACGCTTGCTCAAAGCATATTGAGCACCGATACCATCAATCTTCTTGTCTTTATTAGCAGTCAACTTGTCGTTAAGAGTAGTATGCTGAGCCAACAAAGTAACATTTGCAGTCAAAGCGTACTTCAAACCAATGTTGTTACCAGATTTGTCGGCAGCAGTTGCTGTGCCGTCGCTTTTCTCATTGTGCATACCAGCAATCAGAGTGGCTTTACCCAACACGTAGTTCACAGCAAACTGTGTTTGTTTCAATGTGTTAGTTTGCTTGTAATTGCTCACAACAGCTTTCAGAGGGCCGTTCACATATGTCAAGCTGTAGTCGGTGATGTCACCAGCTGCAACAACTTCTGCTGCTGTTGCAGATTGCGCGGCAGCAACTGTCTTAGGCTTATACGCCACGGCGCCTTGAAAACCAGCAATTGCTGGTGTCAAGTACTGTGTAGCACCTTGTGCGCGCAAAACTTTTGTACCCAATTGTGCGTTGTCGCCATAGCCACCACCGATTTTGGTGCCGAATGCTGAACGTGCGGCTTGTGCACCAAATGTTGGCAAGTTGGCGTTACCAGCTTTGATTTCACCGAAACCACCAGCAACGGCAACAAACACTTCAGCTGTAGTTGGGGCAGATGCTGTGTTTGTTGTGCCAGTGTTTTGTGATGTGAAGTTGTAACCACCAGTTGCATCGAAATCCAACTCATACAAAGCAGATGCCTTCAAGCCGCCACCCAAGTCTTCTGTCAGACGGAAAGTAACGTTGTTTGTGTTCTGTGTACCGTTAGACACGGAACGAACAGAAGCGCTTGTTGCGTTACCGTAATCGGTCTTTACAGATTGGTAACCGGCATCAACGTTACCAGTGATAGTCACAGAAGATTGAGCTTGTGCGCCGAAAGCGGCGAGTGCTGCGATAGCAACGAGGGTTATTTCCCTTCCAATTCTGCAAATGATTGATTTGCTTCAATAGCGTCAATGTGTTCATAACTTCGACCAGTTATGAACGATGAACTCCCATTTGACGCATTGAAACGGAAAAAATGTACTTAGACGCTCCAGCAAACGATGATTTTTTCTTTATTCCGCGGGCGCGAAATTCCCCGATCAAATCAAGCTTTATGCAGGTGGAAGGTTTGCCTGAAAAACTCAAAATTTTCAGGATTGCAGGAAGTAAGTATTGGCAGGTTCGCATTTTTAGCCATGGGCGCTACATCGGCAAAAGCTTGAAAACAACGGACGCGCATGAAGCGCATGTGCTTGCCAAGAATTTTTATAACGAACTGGTGATGCGTGGGCAGGTTGATGTCTTAGCCGTGCCTGACGGCGATGCGTTGCTGATCATGCGAAAAAACCAATACCTCTTGCATGATTTGATCGAGGAGATTTTGCAAAGAGAGTTGGAGCGTGTGGCCAGAGATGAAATCAAAAAAGAATCATGGCTGATGACCAAAATTCGTCTAGAGGGACTTGTTTTTGATTTCTTGAGACTTAAACCGTTGAGGTCTATCAACACCAAAACCGTCCAAGACTTTGTGCAGTTTTTGACAGAAAAGAACTTGGCTGGTTCCACCATCCTTGGTTATTTGGCGCATTTTCGAAAGTTGTTGAAATTGCTGTTTGTGCGTGGCGTGATTTCGCAAATGCCGCTTTTTCCGCCGGTGAAGTTGCAGCTCAACTCTCGGGGTGCATTCACCGTGACTGAATACAAATTGATCCTTCAAAAATCCAAAGAGCTGACACGCACCACCTACACAGACTGGCCGTCTGGAAAGCGCATTTGGATTCATGCCTCGTACCACACCATGCCCATTGAAATGAATGGACTGATTCGTTTCATGGTGTACACCTTTGTGCGCCCCGGTGATGTGCGACAACTGCAGCACAAACACATCGAAATCATCAAAGGCCAGTTCAACTACTTGCGACTCACTTTGCCCGAGGTCAAGCGTCACAAGGCGCCAATTGTCAGTTTGCCACCTGCTGTGCGCATTTATGAACGCCTGCTCGCACGTCAAAAGGCCCAGGGTTTTGGTCGCCCTGACGACTATGTGTTTTTCCCGCAAGAACCCAATCGCCGCCGCATGCTGGACATCATTGGTTGGCTTTTTAACTGGATTCTCAAAGACCTTGGTATCAAGCAAGGGCCGCATGGGGCCATGCGTTCGCTGTACAGCTTGCGTCATACTGCCATCACATTCAGACTGATTTTTGGTGGAAATATTGATTTATTGACCTTGGCCAGAAATGCCAGAACTTCGGTGGAAATGATTGAAAAGTTCTACGCCAGCACCCTGTCGGCGGAGATGAACATCGCCCTGTTGCACGGGAAAAGAGGTAAGTAATTTCCCCATGGTGACACTCTCTAGAATGTAGATTTACGCATTCATTCACCTCAACTGGAGCTTCACATGAAAAAGCAGTTCGTTACCTTGGCCGTGGCCACACTTTTGGCAGGCACCGCCTTCGCGCAAGCCAATGACACCCTCGCCAAAGTCAAAGCCGCAGGCAGCATCACCATGGGCGTGCGCGACTCTTCTGGCGCTTTGTCTTACACCTTGGGTGACGGCAAGTATGTGGGCTACCACGTTGAGATTTGCCAGCGCATCATTGCCAACGTTGAAAAAGCAGTGGGCAAAAAGCTGGAAGTGAAATACACACCTGTGACTTCACAAAACCGTATTCCTTTGACTGAGAACGGCACGGTGGACATCGAGTGCGGCTCAACCACCAACAACGAAGCACGTCAAAAGCAAGTGGCTTTCGCGTTCACCACCTACGTGGAAGAAGTGCGCATCGCTGTGCGCGCTAACTCTGGCATCACGTCTATCGCTCAGTTGAACGGTAAGAACGTGGCGACCACCACAGGCACTACTTCTGTGCAATTGCTCCGTAAGAACGAGCGTGCCACTGGCGTTGACTTCAAAGAAGTGTTCGGTAAAGACCACGCAGACAGCTTCCTTCTGCTCGAGTCTGGCCGCGCTGATGCGTTCGTGATGGACGGCCAAATCTTGGCTGGCAACATCGCCAACTCCAAAGCACCAGCTGATTTCAAAATCGTGGGCGAAGTTTTGAACGTTGAGCCGATCGCCATCATGTTCCGTAAGGACGATCCAGCTTTCAAGAAGTTGGCTGACGAGACCATCGCTGGTTTGGCTAAGTCTGGCGAACTCGCCAAGCTGTACGACAAGTGGTTCACACAAGCCATCCCTCCAAAGAACATCAAGCTCGGCATGCCTGCCAGCGATGCCAACAAGGACGCTTGGAAAAACTTGAACGACAAACCTGTTGAAGCCTACGCCAAGAAGTAATTTAGAAAACGCAAGACATGACACTCGATTGGCAGGTTTTTCTTCAGGACGACGGTGGTGGACGAACCTACCTCGAGTGGATGTTTGAAGCCTGGGGCTGGACGCTTTCTGTAGCGGGCAGTGCCTGGGTGGTGGCGATGTTGTCAGGATGCCTCATGGGCATCCTGCGCACCTTGCCTCAAGATACGCGTTTGAATGTTTGGTTAGCGAGATTCGCCAACGCGTGGGTGGAGCTGTTTCGCAACATCCCCGTGTTGGTCCAAATTTTTCTCTGGTACTTCGTGTTGCCCAAGGTCTTTCCGGCCATGCAACAAGTGCCGGGGTTTGTGTTGGTGGTGTTGGGCTTAGGCTTCTTTACCTCCTCACGTATCGCAGAGATGCTGCGCGCAGGTATCCAAGCCATGCCACGCGGCCAGCGTTATGCGGCCATGGCCATGGGCTTTACCACTTGGCAAACGTATCGCTATGTGCTGCTGCCCATTGCGTTTCGCACCATTTGGCCGCCGCTCACCAGCGAGTCGATGAACTTGCTCAAAAACTCTTCGGTGGCTTTTGCGGTGTCGATTGCCGAACTCACCATGTACGCCATGCAAGTGCAAGAAGAAACTTCGCGTGGCATTGAGGTGTACTTGGCCGTGACGGCGCTGTACACCGTGTCAGCCTTTGCTGTGAACCGTGTGATGGCTCTCGTGGAGCGCCGCATGCAAATCCCTGGCCTCGTGGTCGCAGGGAATGTCGGCGGGGGGCACTGATCATGAGCGCACTCGATTTTTCTTTTGTCGAATGGGACATCTTCAACAAGTTTGTGTTGAAGGGTATGTTGTTCAGCGTTGAGCTGACCATCATCGCCACCATCGGCGGCATTGTGTTTGGCACGATCTTGGCGCTGATGCGCTTGTCGGGTAACAAATTTTTAGAACTGCCCGCCGTCATTTATGTGAACGGCATGCGCTCCATCCCCTTGGTGATGGTGATTCTGTGGTTCTTCTTACTGATACCGTTTTTGATTGGCCGCTCCATTGGTGCTGAGCTGTCGGCCACCATTACCTTTGTGGCATTTGAAGCGGCGTACTTCAGCGAGATCATGCGGGCTGGTATTCAGTCCATTCCGCGTGGTCAGGTGATGGCGGGTCAGGCTTTGGGCATGACCTACAGCCAAAACATGCGCCTCATTGTGTTGCCACAAGCCTTTCGCAACATGATTCCTGTGTTGCTCACGCAAACCATCATCTTGTTCCAAGACACCTCGTTGGTCTATGCCATTGGCGCGTATGACTTGCTCAAGGGCTTCGTTACCGCAGGCAAGATTTATGGCCGCGTGGAAGAGGTGTACATCTTGGCCGCCTTGGTGTATTTCGTGATTTGTTTTGGCCTCTCGGCCCTCGTGCGTCGCTTGCAAGCGCGCATTGCCATCATTCGCTAAGCGTTAAGTTACGCTGGAGTTCATCGTGATTGAATTAAAAAATGTTTCCAAGTGGTACGGCCCCGTTCAGGTGCTGAACAACTGTTCCACCAACATCCAAAAGGGAGAAGTGGTCGTGGTCTGTGGCCCTTCAGGCTCGGGCAAATCCACCCTCATCAAAACCATCAACGCCTTGGAGCCTTTCCAAGAAGGCGAGATCATGGTCGACGGCATTGCGGTGCACGGCAAAGACACCAACCTGCCCAAACTTCGCAGCCGCGTGGGCATGGTGTTTCAGCACTTCGAGTTGTTCCCGCATTTGTCGGTGACCGAGAACCTCACGATTGCTCAGCAAAAGGTCTTGGGCCGCAGCGAAGACGAAGCGCATGCACATGGTTTGAAATACCTAGAGCGCGTGGGCCTGATGGCGCACAAAGACAAGTTTCCAGGCCAACTCTCGGGCGGCCAACAACAACGCGTGGCCATTGCCCGTGCTTTGAGCATGGACCCCATCGTGATGTTGTTTGACGAACCCACCTCAGCACTCGATCCCGAGATGGTGGGCGAGGTGTTGGACGTGATGGTGGACTTGGCCAACGAAGGCATGACCATGATGTGCGTCACCCACGAAATGGGCTTCGCCCGCAAGGTGGGCAGCCGTGTGATCTTCATGGATGTGGGCGGCAAGATTTTGGAAGACTGCTCGAAGGATGAGTTCTTCAATCACCCAGAAAACCGTCAGCCACGAACCAAAGAGTTCTTGAACAAGATCTTGGCGCACTGATATCTGTTTTTCCTCCGGGGAGGGTTGCGCAGCTTGGGTGCGGCGGCTTTCTCATGCTGGAGTACCAGAAATCGTCAGCCGCCGCACCCAAGCCGCGCAACAGTCGTTAGACCAGAAACAAAAAGCGACAATAAAAGCATGACGCAACAAATCACCATCACAAAACCCGACGACTGGCACCTGCACGTGCGCGATGGCGCTGCACTCAACACCGTGGTGCCCCACACCGCCGCCGAATTTGGCCGCGCTGTCATCATGCCTAACCTCAGGCCCCCCGTCACCACAGCGGCACAAGCCTTGGCCTACAAAGAGCGCATCTCGGCTGCCGTACCACAGGGCATGAGCTTTGAGCCATTGATGACGCTGTACCTCACCGACAACTTGCCCGCCGACGAAATCGTCCGCGCCAAAGACGCTGGCGTGGTCGCCGCCAAGCTCTACCCAGCAGGCGCCACCACCAACAGCGATGCGGGTGTGACCGACATGCGCAAGACCTACAAAACACTTGAAGCCATGCAAAAAGCAGGCATGTTGTTGTTGGTGCACGGTGAAGTCACCAGCAGCGACATCGACTTGTTTGACCGCGAAGCTGTCTTCATCGACACGCAGCTCATTCCGCTGCGCAAAGATTTCCCCGAACTCAAAATTGTGTTCGAGCACATCACCACCGCCGAGGCTGCGCAATACGTGGCCGAGAGCGATCAGTACACAGGCGCCACCATAACCGCGCACCACTTGCTGTACAACCGCAACGCCATCTTCACCGGCGGTATTCGCCCACATTACTACTGCTTACCTGTGTTGAAGCGCGAAACACATCGCCAAGCTTTGGTGAAAGCCGCCACCAGCGGTTCACCTAAGTTCTTCTTGGGCACCGACAGCGCGCCACATCCCGCACAGCTCAAAGAACACGCCACAGGTTGCGCCGGTTGCTACACCGCACACGCAGCCATGCCCATGTACGCCGAAGCGTTTGAGAACGCAGGTGCACTTGACAAACTCGAAGGCTTCGCCAGCTTCCACGGTGCAGACTTCTACGGCTTGCCACGCAACACCGGCACGCTCACGCTGCGCAAAGAAAGCTGGACACCGCCCGAGAGCTTTGCGTTTGGCGAAGCCGACTTGAAGCCCCTGCGCTCTGGCGAGGCATTGCCTTGGCGCGTGGTTTAAATCCAAAAACAGAAGGCTTTGCAGGCGCTGTCTTAGCCGAGATTGATTGGTCGCAGCCGTGGTTCTCGCCTTGGCGCGAACTTGGTGAGTCCACGGCGCAACTAGCGCTGAAACAGCAAAGCGTTGCCGAAGCCCTAAATGCACTTCAAACAAACCTGCAGCTAAGCTCAGTCGCAGCGAACCACTCCGCAGACAAGTGCGAGGCCAGCGCGGGCTCGGGTGATATTGCGAGCGCAGCGAGCGTGAACACGACCCGTGCTGGCCTCGCGCTTGGCGATGCCAAAGAAGTGACGTTCGTCCCCCAGTCAGCCCTCCCCGAAGGCCAAGCCTACGAAGACTTCATTTTCAAAACTGGCCAAGTACCCACCCGCGACGGCCTGCACGACTTCTTCAACGGTTTGTGCTGGCATCGCTTCCCACTGGCCAAGCGTCGCCTGAATCAACTGCAAGCCGCTGAGATCGAAGCTCAAGGCATCAGTGCTACACGCGGCCCCGTGCGCGATGCACTCACCTTGTTTGACGAAAACGTCGTGCTCATGCACGCATCCGACGAGGTGTGGGCTGCGTTGCAAGCGCGTGATTGGCTCAAGCTCTTTGTGTACCTCCGTGACCAATGGCAGCACGTTCACCTCGTGTTGTTCGGCCATGCCTTGGTCGAAAAACTCGTCACGCCTTACAAGTCCATCACCGGCCATGTGTACCGCGTGGCCAATGAGGTCAACCCACACGACGAAGCCGCGCTAGATGCGTGGCTGGTGCAAGATCTGCAAGCTGCCAAACTAGCTACTAAACCTTTCGAGCCACTGCCCGTTTTGGGCGTTCCAGGCTGGTGTGCTGACAATGCCGAGCGTGCTTATTACGAAGACACAAATGTGTTTCGTCCTAAGCGTGAATTAGCCATTAAGGCATCCAAATAGCTCACAGCTTTGCCTAACTTTTGTGTGGTTTTTTAAAAGCTGCGTGTTGAATTGCTAGCAATCGCCCCTACCATTCATAGCAGCGGACCTTTGTACTACCCGCTGAAAAGGAAACCATGAAACGCATTCTTCTGTTCGTCCTCACCAACCTCGCCGTCATGGTGGTGCTGGGGGTCGTCGCCAGTTTGCTGGGCGTCAACCGCTTTCTCACCGCCAACGGTTTGAACCTGTCTGCCTTGTTGGGCTTCTCGCTCATCATGGGTTTTGGCGGTGCATTTATTTCTCTCTTGATGAGCAAGCCCATGGCCAAGTGGAGCACGGGCGCACACGTCATCACCCAACCCGCCAACCAAGACGAAGCGTGGTTGGTGAGCGTGGTGCAACGCTTGTCTGAGCGCGCTGGCATCACCATGCCTGAAGTCGCCATTTATGAGGGCGAGCCCAACGCGTTTGCCACGGGTGCATTCAAAAATTCAGCCTTAGTGGCCGTGTCTACCGGCTTGCTGCAAGGCATGACCAAAGAAGAAATTGAAGCTGTGTTGGGTCATGAGATTGCCCACGTTGCCAACGGCGACATGGTCACGCTCACGCTCATCCAAGGCGTGCTCAACACCTTTGTGGTGTTCTTGAGCCGCGTCATCGGCTACTTCGTGGACAGCATGTTGCGCAGCAAGGATGACGAGTCCACAGGCCCAGGCATGGGCTACTACATCACCAGCTTTGTGCTCGACATCTTGCTTGGCTTCGTGGCCAGCATGATCGTGGCCTGGTTCAGCCGCTACCGCGAGTTCGCTGCGGATGAAGGTTCTGCCAAGCTCTTGGGTAACAAGCAACCCATGATCAACGCCTTGGCTCGCCTCAACAGCATGCAAGCGGGCGAGCTGCCCACCAGCGTGGCTGCGATGGGCATCACCGGTGGTTTGGGCAAGTTGTTTGCCTCGCACCCACCGTTGGAAGAGCGCATTGCAGCATTGCAAGCGGCGCGCTGATTGTTGAACGCGCCTCAATCTCCCTGGACGGTCGCCTCTGTGCAAGCAGTGGCGACTGTTGCCATTCAGCCTGCTGCTGAACTCACGCCTGCGCAAAAACGTTTCAACACGTTGCTGGCGCGTGTGTCGGCCTTGTCTGATTCCATTGCCACGCTAGAGGCGTTGTCCACGCAGCACCGCAGCAGCCACTTGACGGCGATGAGCGCGTTGAAGAGCCAAGAAGACACGGCACGTAAAAACCTGTTGCTGTATTTGGATGGGTGCTTGCATAGCGCAGAGCTCACGGCCACACACCGACGCAGCGCCACGCAAATCATCCTCGCGCTGTGTGAAGCACTAGAGCACAAGAAAGACGGCCAAGTGCAAGCCGTGTTCAACCATCACCACAGCGAAGAAGACGCGCAAGCTTTGGCTGAAGAGGCGCGTGCAGGTGCTGAGCACGCCAAAGCCGTGTTTGAAGATTTATTCGGAAAGCCTTTGCATGGCGCAAACGACTTGCACACCGCAGAGGCGGTGTTTGAAGCAGGCCTGCGTCAATACCGCGAACAGCAACAGCGCCTCGAAGACAAACGCCAAGCCAAGAAGGCCAAGAAAAAACCAGCGGCCCGTCAGCTCAAAGATGTGCAGCAAAAGATGGATGCCAACACCGCGCTGCGCACGGTGTACCGTCAACTCGCCAGCGCCTTGCACCCCGACCGCGAGCCCGATGAGGCCGAGCGCTTGCGCAAAACCGCGTTGATGAGCGAAGTGAATGCCGCGTATGACCGCAAGAACTTGTCGGAGTTGCTCAAGCTGCAATTGCAATTGGCACAGATCGACAGTGCGGCTTTGAGCCGCATGGCCGACGACAAACTCAACGCCATGTGCCTGCTGCTCAAAGAGCAAGTGGAAGCGCTGGAAGAAGACGAAGCACAAGCCCAGTTTGAAATTCGTCACTACCTTGGCGTGAACGAGCTCGATCACATCAGCGCCGAAAGCTTGGCGCGCGCACTGGCCATTCAGCTGCGGGACAAAGAGCATGAGGTCGACACGCTAGAGCGCGACTTGCGTCGCATTCAAAACGAGGCGGAGCTGAAACGTTGGCTCAAAGAGCAAGCGCAGCTGGCCAAAGAAGCGCGGGCAGAGCTGACCGATTTGGACCGCTTGCTGTACCGATAAAAAGAAACAGCGCCCATGAAGGCGCTGTTAAGTTTTTTAACCGCTGAGTTGTTAGCCCGGAATATCCGGCTCCACCAGTTTGGCCAATTGCTCCAACGATTCTTGCCATCCGAGGTAACACATCTCCAAGGGAATCATCTCTGGAATGCCTGTTTGGGTGACGTTCAACTCAGTGCCGCAGATCACGGGCTTAAGCGTCACCGTCACCTCCAGCACGCCTGGCAAGTTGGCATCGTCAAACTTGTCGTTGTAGCGAATGCGTTCGTTGGGCACGAGTTCCAGGTACTCGCCACCAAACGAGTGGCTGTTACCACTGCCGAAGTTATGAAACGAAATGCGGAATGTGCCGCCTACTTTTGCATCGAGGTTATGCACCGTGCAAGTAAAGCCATAGGGCGGCAGCCACTTGGCCAAAGCACCAACTTCTAGAAAAGCGCAATAGACCTTTTCGGGTGTCGTTTTTAAAACACGGTGAAGGTGAATACTTCGACTGGACATGTCGGTCTCCTTGATAGAGTTTTCAAATAACTGCAGCGCTTAAACCGGCAAATAACCTTCCACCGACAAATAACGCTCACCCGTGTCGTAGTTAAAGCCCAGCACGGTTGCACCCGCTGGAATCTCAGGCAGCTTCTGTGCAATCGCAGCCAGCGTGGCACCCGAAGAGATACCCACCAACAAACCTTCTTCAGCAGCGCTGCGTCGGCCCATTTCGCGAGCAGCGTCAGCTTCGACTTGAATCACACCGTCGAGCAACGATGTGTCTAAGTTCTTAGGAATGAAGCCAGCGCCAATGCCTTGGATGGGGTGGGGTGCAGGCGCGCCGCCGGAGATGACGGGCGAGGCTGTGGGCTCCACCGCATACACCTTGAGTTTGCGCCACTTGGCTTTGAGCACTTTGGCTGTGCCTGTTAAGTGGCCGCCTGTGCCCACGCCGGTGATGAGTACATCCACGCCTTCGGGAAAGTCCGCGATGATTTCTTGCGCGGTGGTGCGTGTGTGCACCTCGATGTTGGCGGGGTTTTCAAACTGTTGTGGGATCCACGCCCCCGGTGTTTGTGCTGCCAGCTCTTCGGCGCGGGCAATCGCGCCCTTCATGCCTTTTTCGCGTGGCGTCAAATCAAACGATGCGCCGTAGGCCAGCATCAAGCGGCGACGCTCAATGCTCATGCTGTCGGGCATGACCAAGATGAGTTTGTAGCCTTTGACAGCAGCCACCATCGCCAAGCCAACGCCTGTGTTGCCTGATGTCGGTTCAATGATGGTTCCGCCTGCTTTGAGCGCGCCCGACTTTTCAGCCGCTTCCACCATGGCCAAGGCGATGCGGTCTTTGATGGAGCCACCGGGGTTGGTGCGCTCGGACTTGATCCACACCTGATGTGTGTTGCCAAACAAGCGGTTGATACGAATGTGTGGCGTGTGGCCGATGGTGTCTAAAACGCTGTTGGCTTTCATGAGTGGCTCCTAGAAGAAATGAGTTGTCGTGCGACGGCTTCACCGACTTTAATGCCATCCACGCCCGCCGACAAAATGCCGCCTGCATAACCCGCGCCTTCGCCTGCGGGGTACAGGCCTGCGAGGTTGGGGCTTTGCAAGCTGTCGTCTTCGCGGGCGATGCGCAGTGGCGATGAGGTGCGTGTTTCCACACCCGTCATCACCGCGTCGTGCATGTCAAAGCCTTTGATTTTTTTACCGAATACCGGCAGCGCTTCGCGCATGGCGGTGATGGCGTAATCAGGCAGTGCGCTGTTCAAGCTGACCATCTTCACACCCGGTTTGTAGGACGGTTCCACACTGCCCAAGGCGGTGGATGCACGGTCAGCCACAAAGTCGCCCACCAGTTGTGCGGGCGCTTCGTAAGTGCTGCCGCCCAAGGTGTAGGCGTGGGCTTCGAGTTGGCGTTGCAGCACCAAGCCTGCGAGCGGGTGATAGCCACCGGGTGCGTCGTGCGTGGTGTGGCGCACGGCGTTGCCGAGTTCTTGGCCCAATTCGGCTTCAAAGGCGGCGGGGTCTGTGGGGTAGTCGCTGGGGTCAATGCCCACCACGATGCCTGCGTTGGCGTTGCGCTCAGCGCGTGAGTATTGGCTCATGCCGTTCGTCACCACGCGGCCTGCTTCGCTGGTTGCAGCCACCACCGTGCCGCCGGGGCACATGCAAAAGCTGTAAACGGCGCGGCCGTTTTCGGCGTGGTGCACCAGCTTGTAGTCGGCAGCGCCCAGCAGAGGGTGGCCTGCGTGTTGGCCCCAACGTGCGCGGTCAATCACGCCTTGCGGGTGCTCTATGCGCACACCCACTGAAAACGGTTTGGCTTCCATGGCCACCGCATGACGGTGCAGCATGGTGAAGGTATCGCGTGCGCTGTGGCCCAGCGCCATCACCACTTGGCGGGCGGGCAGGGTGTAGGTTTCGTCGGTGGCGTGGTTGTGAATGCGCAGGGCTTGAATGGCTCTGGGCGATGACGCGTCTGCAGAGGTGTTGCCGTATTCCACATCGGTCACACGTTGTTCGAAACGCACTTCACCGCCTAAGCGGATGATTTCTTCGCGCAAGCCTTCCACCACTTTCACGAGCTTGAACGTGCCGATGTGTGGGTGCGCGGTGAACAAAATTTCTTCGGGCGCACCAAAGCGCACAAACTCGTTCATCACCTTGCGGCCCAAATGGCGTGGGTCTTTGATTTGGCTGTACAGCTTGCCGTCCGAAAACGTGCCTGCGCCACCTTCGCCAAACTGCACATTGCTCTCGACGTTCAAAATCTTTTTGCGCCACAGACCCCATGTGTCTTTGGTGCGCTGACGCATGCTAGTGCCGCGCTCAATCACGATGGGCTTGAAGCCCATTTGCGCCAACACCAGCGCCGCAAAAATGCCACAGGGCCCAAAGCCGACCACCACGGGGCGTTCACCCGTGTGTTTGCCCCAGTCGCCCGGCGCATGAGCGGGCGCGAGCCACGACATGTCGGGTGTGGGTTGAATGTGTGAGTTCTTTTCGTACTTGGTCAGCAGCGCAGCTTCTTGCTTTACATCGACCAAGGTGATGTCGACGATGTAGACCACCAACAAGTTTTGCTTGCGCGCATCAAAGCTGCGCTTGAACACATTCAGCGTGGCGATGGCGTCAGGTGAAAGCCCCAATGCTTCAGCAGCTAGCGTGCGAAGTGCATCAATCGGGTGAGGCGGAAGCTGGCGGTCTGCCTCGGTTTCGGCTGGCGCATCGGCGGCGCGGCGTTCTTCTACGGGGAGGGCAGACAGCGGAAGTTTGATTTCTGAGAGTCGAATCACAAGCGTGTGGCCCGTGGTGATCGGGCAAGTTATGTCGAGGGCCTTGATTATCCGTCGATAATCAAGCCGTGAAGCTCGCTAGGCCGTCGCTGGTGCGATCTGGGAAACCAGGCACTGGAGGAACGTCCGGACTGCGTAGGACAGCGTAAGAGGTAACACCTCTCCACCGTGAGGTGAGGATTAGAGCAACAGAGACGAGCCGATTTAGTTCGGGTGAAACGGGCAATCTCTACGCGCAGCAATACCAAGTAGGCCAACGTTGAGGCGGTCCGCTGAGTTGGCGGGTAGGTAGCACCGAGCCGAGTGGGTGACCCTCGGCCCAGATTAATGACGGTCACGCCGTGGGCAACCACGGTGCACAGAATCCGGCGTATCGGCGAGCTTCACACTTTTCATTTATCCAAGGCCGCAGATGTCAGACCCCATTCCCACAGACGGCTTTGAGCAACCCATCGTGCATGAAACAGCACTCAGCAAATCGATGGTGTTTTCAGACATCGACATTCAAAGCCGCATGAGCGTGGCGCGACCCGACGAGTTGCAGTTCGAATACACGCGTTTGATGATGGGGGTGTTGTTGTTTCAGCCGCAACCCAAACGCGTGTTGATGGTGGGCTTGGGCGGTGGTTCGTTAGCCAAGTTTTGTTACAAGCATTTGCCTGACGCACACATCACCGTGGTGGAAATCAACCCGCACGTCATCGCGCTGCGCCAAAGCTTCTTAATTCCCGATGACGATGCGCGTTTTCAAGTCGTGCAGATGGATGCGGCCCATTTCATGGCGCAGACCGAGCAAACTTTTGATGTGGTGTTTGTCGATGGCTTTGACCAACACGGCATGCCCGAGCAGTTGTGCTCGCCACAGTTTTATTCAGACTGTCGCCGTGTGTTGAATGTAGGCGGTGTGGCGGTAGCCAACTTGCACAGGTTTAGCGCTTATCGCGATGTGTATGTGGACCGCATCGAAGCGGCGTTTGACGGTGCGTTGTGGATCGTCAATGCGCCGGGTACGACCAACTGTGTGGTGTTTGCGATGCATGGGTTTTCTAAAGACACCAGGCTCAGTTACAGCAAAAACAAGCCTTCACATATGAGCAAAGAGGCATGGGAGCAAATTTCACCCAGTGTGGCGCGGGTGTTTTTGGCCACGCAGAACACAACCACTGTTTAGCACCACTCTACGCGAGGCTGCGAATGCGCTCCACATGCGCCAGTAACGAGCGCATGGCCACCGGCCACAAACGTGGTGGCACATCGTCATAGGCTTGTTTGACCCAATCATCCATGCTGCCTTCGGCGTGCTGCTGCATGACCTTCAAAATTTTGGCTTCGCGTTTGAGGCGATGTGCTTTGAGGTGGTTGATGCAGGCGCGTGCATCGTGCGGTTCATCCCACAAGTTGCCCAACACATAGCCGTGTGCGGGCAGGATGAAATCAATGCGGTCTTGCTCACAAGCTGCCAACAGTTTGTCTAGCGAGTTGAGGTAATCGTTCATGTTGCCATCGGGCGGGTCGATCACGGTGGTGCTGCCGTTGAGCACATGGTCGCCGCTGAACAGCAGGCCGTCTTCTTCCAGCACCAAGCACAGGTGGTTGGCTGCATGGCCGGGGGTGTGGATGATGCGCAGGGTGTGCACGACACCGTTGCCTTGCAACACCAAACATTCCCCATCACCGACTTCTCGGTCTGGTGTGAACGCGCTGGCTGCACGTGCGCTGGGGTGTGACGCCAAGCCAAGAACGGGCGGCGTGTGCCCATGCTGGGTGCACATCGCTTGCAACGGTGCCGCGCCCGGCGAGTGGTCGGGGTGCGAATGGGTGCACACGATGTAGCGGATGTTGCCGCCTGCGGCACGCCACAAACGGTCCAGGTGTTCAGTGTCGGCGGGGCCGGGGTCGATGGCGGCGTAGCCGGTGTCTGGGTCGCCCACCAAATAGCTGTTGGTGCCGGGGCCTGTCATCACGCCGGGGTTGGCTGCGGTGAGGCGTTGCACGTTTTTCAACAGCAACACGGGTTGATCGGTCACCCAATCGAGGTGGTGCAGCATTTGTCCATCGGGGCAGGTGAGGGCCAGTTCGCCAAACGGGCCTTCGTGTTCCATGTAGCGCGCTTCTTTGCCGCCCAACCAACCCGCACGCGGGCAGCTGGTGAACCAGGGTTGCTCGGTGGCGCAGTCGGCCAACACGCTGTCTACCGTGGTGTAGCTTTGTAAACGCTCTAGCGTTTTGATGGTGGGGTAGATGATGAAGAAGTTGCCCTCAGCGTGGCGTGCCAAGGCGTCGGCAGGGCGCACCCAGACTGGCTCGAACTGCTCTTTTTCGTCGGCCACGGGCGTTTGTGCATCGGGCATGCGGGCCACGAGGAAGGGCACGTCAAAGCGGCGGGGCAGGTCGCGGTCGGTGATCCAGTGGGCGAGTACAAACACCTCGTCCGCTGCGAGCGTCAGGCCGCGTGCGGCGCATTGCTGCGCAAAGTCGCCTTGGACCGCATCGCGATCGAGGGCTGCAATGTCAGAGGTGTTGGCCATTTGTCCGTTGGCATGACGGGCTAACAAGATGCCCAGTTCTTCAAAGCTTTCGCGAATGGCCGCAATGGCTTGGGTGAGGTGCAAATCGCTTTGCGTGGCGCGGCGCTTGGCGTGGCCGTGGGCCTGCGCATCAGCGACGTCAATGCCGCCACCCGGGAACACATACGCGCCTGGCGCAAAACTGGCGGTCATCGAGCGGCGCGTCATCAGCACTTCTAGACCTTCCGGACCATCGCGCAGCAACAGCACAGTGGCGGCGGGCAACACGCGCGCGGGTTCTTTGTGGGGGTGGGGGAGTTGGGTAGAGCGGGCCATCGGCATATTATGGAGAAGCCCTGCAAACACGTGCCCTCTGAGTGTTTACCCTTGCGTAATTGCCGCATCATGTTGCCCCTGCGTTTGACTAACAATTTGCCTAAGACAGTTTTTATTTAGGAGTGAACAGCATGCAACGACGCACATTCAAAACCGCCCTCGGTCTGGCCCTGACTTTGGCCGCACTCAGCGTGCCGCAATTGGCAACGGCCCAAGCTTGGCCGACCAAGCAACCCATCAAGATGGTGGCGGTGTTCCCACCAGGCGGTTCTGTGGACCAAGTGGCGCGCATTTTGGCGCAGCAACTCAGTCTGCAAATTGGCCAAAGCGTGATTGTGGAAAATCGCGGTGGCGCATCGGGCGCTATTGGTACCGCGGCTGTGGCACAGGCCGCTGCTGATGGCTACACCTTCGGTGTGGTGTTTGACACCCACGGCGTGAACCCCAGCCTCAACCCGAACCTGCCGTTTGACACCAAAAAAGATCTGATTCCTTTGGTGTTGGTGGGCACATCGCCCATGGTGTTGGCGACGCATGTCAACTCTGAGTACAAAACCTTCAAAGATGTGGTGGATGCTGCCAAGGCCAAAAAGAACGTGAGCTTTGGCTCGATTGGCAATGGCAGCTTGGGCCACTTGGCCATGGCCTTGTTGGGCAAAGATGCCAACCTGGAATGGACCCACGTGCCCTATAAAGGCGGCGGTCCTTTGATGAGCGATGCCATTTCTGGCCACGTCCCTTTGTCGATTGCCTCAGTGTTTGTGACCAAGCCCCACATCGACAGCGGCCGCATGCGTCCCTTGGCTGTGACATCAAGCAAGCGCGCAGCTGATTTGCCCAATGTGCCCACCATCGCTGAAAACGGCTACCCCGGCTTTGAAGCCCCCGCTTGGTGGGCCGTGTTGGCGCCCGCCAAAACACCGGCTGACATCGTCAAGCGCATGAACGAAGAGCTCAACAAAGCTCTGAAGAACCCCGAGGTGGCTAAGAAGCTTGATGCGCAAGGCATTGACATCATGGGTGGCACGCCCGCAGTGGCCAGCGCTTTCATTGACAAGCAGATCAACGTCTGGGGCAAGGTTGTGAAAGACAACGGCATTCGCGCTGACTGATGATTCACTGGCAGCTGCTCTGAGCAGCTCTTGCTAATAAAAAAGGCCATCCTTGCGGATGGCCTTTTTTGTTTGATGAATCAACGGGGTGCTTCGCCGTCGGGCGTGATTTGCAAAGCCACCAAAAAGCGCGCCACCATGTTGTAAGTGGCAATGGCGGTGGTCAGTTCCACCAGTTCCGTGGTGGTGAAGCGCGCTTGCATTGCTGCAAACAGCGCATCGTCCACCTTCACATTGCGCGTCATTTGTGCAGCGTATTGCACGACCAAACGCTCGATGTCGTTCAACGTCGCATCGGTGATGGCTTGGCAGGCGTCGCCTTGCACCACACGGTTCAAGGCATCTAGCTGGTCTTGTGTGCCGCCAGCAGTGAGGAAGTCGGGCGCATGGTGGTGGTACTCGTACTTGGCGCCGGTCAGCAAGGCCACGGTACAAATGCCCAGTTCACAAAGCTTGCGGCTGGTGGATAAGCCGGTACGCACGTTTTTCAGATGTACGTTCCAGCCGCGTGCCACGGGCTCGCTCCACAGCAGCGCGCGGTCAAGGTTCATCAGTTCACCGCCGCGACGGGCGAGGATGGCGTCGACCAAGTCTTGGGGTTGGTGTTTTTGTTCGGGGGTCCAGGCTGGAATGCGCATGTGTTGTTGAGTTGGTTGAAAGTAGGCCGTGAGCATAAGCGCAAGCATGCAAAAGCCCTGACCAATCAGCGACATCACAGTGCCCGATAATCAGCGCATGCGAATTCGCTTCACCAAAATGCAGGGCGCGGGCAACGACTTCGTGGTCTTGGATGAGACCACCCAGCGTTTGCACCTCACGCCCGCCCACTACCGTTTTCTGGCCGACCGCCACTTTGGCGTGGGCGCAGACCAAATCTTGACTGTGCGCCCCGCGCCGCAGCCCGACGTGGACTTTGAATACGTCATCCACAACGCCGATGGCGGCGAGGTGGAGCAATGCGGCAACGGCTCGCGCTGCTTTGTGCGCTTTGTGCGCGAGCAAGGCTTGACCGATAAAACCACCGTGCGCGTCAAAGTGCATGGCGGCGTCATCACCCTCCAAGAAATGCCAGACGGCCAAGTGACGGTGGACATGGGCGCGCCAGTGTTTGACCTGCCCCAAGTGCCGTTTGCCGCAGCGCACGCCACCGCTGTGAACGACAACACTTGGCAACTGGCCCTGAGCAATGGCGACGCCGTGAAGGTGGGCGTGGTGTCCATGGGCAACCCGCACGCAGTGCAAGTGGTGGCCGATGTCGACACCGCCCCTGTGCTGGCGCAAGGCCCCCTCATTGAAAACCACGCGGCTTTTCCTAAGCGTGTGAACGCAGGCTTCATGCAAGTGCTCAGCCGCAACGCGGTGCGCTTGCGCGTGTTCGAACGCGGCGCTGGCGAAACATTGGCTTGCGGCACAGGCGCTTGTGCGGCTGTTGTCACCGGCATTCGCTGGGGCTTGCTTGACCCACGCGTGACCGTGCAAACCCACGGCGGCACACTCACCATTGAATGGCATGGCGGCGACACCCCTGTGCGCATGACCGGCCCAGCCACCACCGTCTTTCAAGGCGACATCACCATTCCAGACACACTATGAACAACGCAGCCATGAACCCCATCACCGAAGACGACATTGCCAATTTCTTGGTGAACACGCCTGATTTTTTTGAGCGTCACGCCGAGTTGTTGTCAGCCGTCAAACTCAACAGCCCGCACAGCCACCGAGCCATCAGCTTGCAAGAGCGTCAAGCCGAAATGATGCGCGAGAAGATTCGTGCCCTTGAGTTGCGCATGATGGACATGATGCGCCACGGCACAGAAAACGAGGTGCTGATTGAGCGCATGCAGCGCTGGGTCAAAACCCTGTTGATGACCAGCAACGCACGCGATTTGCCGCACACCATTGCCGACCATATCCAACACGACTTCATGGTCCCGCAAGTCGCCATCAAGGTGTGGGGCGTGCGCGAGGATTTCAAAATTGAGCCCTTCGCGCAAAGTGTGATCGACCCGATCAAAGACTTCGCCGCTTCGTTGACCACGCCCTATGTGGGCATCAACAACAACTTCGACGCCGTGCAGTGGCTGGAAGACCCCGCCGCCGCTCAGTCGGTGGCCTTCATCGCCTTGCGTGCCACGCGCCCCGAAGACACACCGCAAACTGCGGCTGAGCAGCCGGTGATTGGCTTGTTGGTCTTGGCCTCGCCCGACCCACAGCGCTATTACGAAGGCATGGGCACCACCATCATCGAACGCATGGGTGACTTGGCCAGCGCGGCGTTATCTCATCTTCGTTGAAGTCACCTGCGTAAATAACCACGCATTCAAAGCGCATGGACTTGGTCGCCCGCTACCTCGACCACGTTCGCTTTGAAAAGCGTTTGGCTGAGCGCACCGTCACGCTCTACAGCCTCGACCTAGAAAAACTCACCGACTACGCAGCCCTTGCCAACGTGGCACTAGAGGCTGTGCAAAGCACACACATTCGCCGTTGGGTTTCGCACATGCACAGCGGTGGCCGCAGCGGGCGCGGCATCGCGCTCATCCTCTCAGGCTGGCGCGGGTTTTATGTGTGGCTGGGACGTCAAGGCTTGGTCACCAGCAACCCCGTGCAAGACGTGCGCGCCCCCAAAGCCCCCAAACCCTTGCCCAAAGCCTTGAGCGTGGATGACGCCGTGCAACTGGCTGAATACCACGCCGCACCTGATGCCGGAGACCCGTGGCTAGAGTGCCGCGACTCAGCCTTGGTGGAGTTGCTGTACGGCTGCGGCCTGCGTGTGGGCGAGCTAGTGGGCCTAGACGTGCAAGCTGGCGCACAAGCCAAAGGCTGGATTGACTTTGACGGTGGCGAAGCCCATGTGCTGGGTAAAGGCAGCAAACGCCGCAGCGTGCCCGTGGGCGGCAAAGCGCTAGAAGCCATGCAAGCCTGGGTGGCAGTGCGCGACCAAGGCCTCACTCCCGCCACTGCCGAACAAACCGCCATGTTCATTGGCCGCAATGGCACGCGCTTAACGGCGCAAGCTGTGTGGCAGCGGCTGCGTCAGCGCAGCTTGAAAGCTGGCTTGTCTACGCCTGTGCACCCGCACATGCTGCGCCACTCATTTGCCAGCCATGTGCTGCAGTCGAGCCAAGATTTACGTGGGGTGCAAGAGCTACTGGGTCACGCCAACATCACCACCACGCAGGTGTATACGCGGTTGGATTTTCAGCATTTGGCGCAGGCTTATGACTCTGCGCATCCTAGGGCTCGGAAGAAGTAACTATTTTTTGTAGCTTAGTCATCACAATAGAAACTGATAAAAATCAACTGAATAATGCAGGGTCAATATTGATCTTTTAAAAAGCCAAGGGAACGAAGCATGAGTAATGACAATGAATTTATTTCTGTAGATGAGCTCTTAAGTGGATTGGACTCAGAGAGTAAAAACTACAAACCTACTGAAGTTGAGTCGCATTTGAAAATTGCTGAAAAATATTTGAACGATGCTTTAGATGTGGTGCATGCGCTTAGCGATAAAAATAAAGAAGAGCGCGAAAATCTAATTAATATTTTGAATAATATTTCAATCAGATTGGGGCGTGCTCAATCGCAAATACAAAAGGAGCGTGACAAAGAGCCTGATGACGCGTGTTCTGACGGAGTGGATCTTAGTTATGCGAACTACTTGACTAAAGATTAACTGTTTTTTCGGAGTCGTTCTGCTGCGAGTAGCATGCTCACTAATTGAGCAAATTGAAAGTCTTTTTCGTGTCAGGTGCATCTTTAATGGGGTGTAATTTTTGTTAGCTTTCACTCGGGAGGTGAAATAAACCTCTACGCCAAGCGCAAACCCCCAACGACTCAAACGACAATTGAGTCAATGAAAACAATCAAGCTAAGAGAAGGTAAAGAGCGTTCTGCGCTGCGCCGCCACCCGTGGATTTTTGACGGTGCCATTGCCAAAGGCAGTGGCGACGCAGGCGAGACCGTGCGCGTGGAATCGAACGACGGCCATTTTTTGGGCTGGGCATCGTGCAGCCCCGAATCAAAAATTCGCGCGCGCATTTGGAGTTTTGACGAAGGTCAACGCATTGATGCGTCGTTTTTCAAAGCCTCCATCGCTCGCGCCATTGCAGCGCGTAGCCGTTTTGACATTCAAAGCAATGGCGTGCGTTTGATTCACGGCGAGTCCGATGGTTTGCCAGGCCTCATCGTGGACCGCTATGACGACATCTTGGTGGCGTCGTTTCTGTCGTGCGGCACTGAGCGCTGGAAAAGCGTGATTGCCGACGAGTTGCTGGCGCAAACTGGCCTGACCAAACTCTACGAACGCTCGGACTCCAACGTGCGCAAGCTTGAAGGTTTGCCCGAAGTCACAGGCTGGCTGCGTGGTGAGGGTGCTACGGGTGTGGTGCTGCGCGAGCACGATTGGCAGCTGTCTCTGGATGTGGCCGAGGGCCACAAAACAGGCTTTTATTTAGACCAACGCGACAGCCGCAAGAAGTTTGCCGACTATGCCAAGCGCTTGCAGTTTCAGCGCGTGCTCAATTGCTATTGCTACACAGGCGGTTTCACCGTGGCCGCTTTGGCTGGCGGTGCAGCGCATGTGACGTCGATTGATTCATCCGGCCCCGCGATTGAGCTGGCCAAAGCCAACGTGGCGCTGAACGGCTTTGACGCCGCACGCACCACCATGATGGATGCCGATGTGAACGCGTCGTTGCGTCAGTTCATTCAAGAAGGCCGCACGTTTGACGCCATCGTGCTCGACCCGCCTAAGTTTGCGCCGTCTGCCGCGCATGCCGACCGCGCGGCGCGTGCTTACAAAGACATCAACCGTTTGGCGTTCAAGTTGCTAGAGCCGGGTGGCGTGCTGTTTACCTACAGCTGCTCGGGCGGTATCAGTGCTGATTTGTTCCACAAAATCATCGCCTCGGCTGGCATTGACGCGCCATGCGATGGCTACATCAGCGAGCGCATGCAAGGCGCGCCCGACCACCCGATGACCTTGACCTTTCCCGAGGGCGAATACCTCAAGGGGCTGGTGGTTGTGAAAGCGGCTGATCTGCTTGAAAAGGCTGGCTCGGCGACAATAGCCAGTTGATTGAAACGTTCAGAAATAAGGCTTCTCTTTTATGTTGATCCCCGCCACCATCCTGACCGGCTTTTTGGGCTCGGGCAAAACCACCTTGCTCAAGCGCGTGCTGACCGAGGCCCACGGCCAAAAGATTGCCATCATCGAAAACGAGTTTGGCGAAGAAAACATCGACAACGAGATCTTGGTGTCTGACACCAACGAGCAAATCATTCAGATGAACAACGGCTGCGTGTGCTGCACGATCCGTGAAGACCTGCGCACCACACTGCAACTGCTGGCTGCTAAAAAGCGCAAAGGTCTGTTGAACTTTGACCGCGTGGTGATTGAAACCACGGGCCTCGCTGACCCAGGTCCTGTGGCGCAAACCTTCTTCATGGACGACGAGATTGCCGAGAGCTTTTTGCTCGACTCTATCTTGACGCTGGTGGATGCCAAACACGCCGCCCAGCAGCTGAACGACCGCCAAGAGGCACGCCGTCAAGTGGGCTTTGCCGACCAAATTTTCATCAGCAAGGCCGACCTCGTGACGCCTGGTGAGTTGGATGCTTTGCAGCACCGCTTGAAGCACATGAACCCACGCGCCCCACAAAAAGTGGCGCATTTCGGTGACGTGTCCTTGAGCGAGGTGTTTGACCTGCGTGGTTTCAACCTGAACGCCAAGCTCGACATCGACCCTGACTTCTTGGCTGATGACGACCACCATCACCACGATGGCGAGCATTGCGACCACCCTTCACACAAGCATGGCCACTTACATGACCACGGCCACGATCATGCGCACGGCGAGCATTGCGACCATGACCACGTGCATGACGAGCACTGCAACCATGGTCACCATCACCACCACGATGACGACGTGAAGAGCTTTGTCTACAAATCCAAGCGCCAGTTCGATCCTGCCAAGCTGGAAGATTTCTTGGGCGCCATCGTCAACATCTACGGCCCCAAGATGCTGCGCTACAAAGGCGTGCTCAATATGAAGGGCACCGAAAAGAAGGTGATCTTCCAAGGCGTGCACCAGTTGATGGGCAGCGACTTGGGCCCTGATTGGGCCGAAGGCGAAGAGCGCATCAGCAAGATGGTGTTCATTGGCATTGACTTGCCCAAAGACATCTTGATTCAAGGCCTAGACCAATCCTTGGTTTGATGAATTTTGTTAGTTTTTGCTAATTTGATAAAGCCTTGGGGTTTGTGGCTACAATCCCGCGCGCCAGACCCTGCCAGCACACCCGTGCTGTCTGGGGCAGCCAGGAGACCCACAGTGAACGCTAAATCCAAGAAAACCGCTTCTAAGAAGCCTGTTCCCGCAAAAAAAGCGGCTAAAACAGCGGCAACGCCCAAAGCGGTTGCGAAGAAAGTTGTGAAAAAACCTGTGGCGGTGAAGACCCCCGCAAAGTCTGCCAAGACTGCTGCGAAGTCCGCCGCTAAGCCTGTGGCGAAAAAAGCTGCACCTGCGAAAGCAGCGGCCAAGAAGGTCGTTGCCAAAAAGGCTCCGGCTAAAAAGCCAGTGGCCCCTAAAGCAGCACCTAAAAAGGTGGTCGCTAAGAAGGCCGCGGCTCCTGCTAAAAAAGCAGTGGCTAAGAAAGCGCCTGTCAAAGTCGTGAAGGCACCAGCCAAGGCGGTTAAGGCTCCTGCAAAAGCAGTCAAAGCCCCAGCCAAGGCAGCAGTCAAGGCAAAAGCACCTGTCAAAGCAGCAGCTAAACCTGTAGCAAATAAAGCCGCGGCGAAGCCGGTTGCGAAAGTGGCCCCAAAAGCCGCATCCAACGCTGCTCCTAAAACAGCTCCAAAAGCAGCAGCGAAGCCGGCAGTGAAAGCTGCACCCGCCAAGAAAGCGCCTGCTGCAAAACCAGCACCGGCCAAAGCTGCCAAGCCTGTTGTGGCTAAGGCTGCAAAGCCTGCCAAGGAAACTAAAGTCAAAGTGGTGGCCGCACCTGCACCCATCGTGCACGTGACGCCCATCATTCCTGGCTACACCCCTGTGGTGCACAAGAAAAACTCCAGAGCTGCCAAGATGGCGGCTTTGGTTCCACCCCCGCCAGCTCAAGTGGTTGCGTCCAACGCAGCCAAGAACAGCTTTATGCCGATGACGGCACCCTCCGCTCCAACCATTGTTCCCGTGATACCTAAAAAAGACGCCAAGCTCGCTAATAACTGGAAGACCAAAACGGCCGACCAACTGACCGATGCAGAAATCATCGCCATGCCCGACAGCGAGTACATGAATGACATTCAAATGGCATTCTTCCGACTCAAGCTCGTGCAGTTGAAAAACGAAGTTCTGAGCAACGCCAGCGAAACCACTGAGCATCTGCGTGAAGACACCGTGGTGGTACCCGATCCAGCCGACCGCGCCACCATTGAAGAAGAACACGCACTCGAATTGCGCACACGTGACCGTGAACGCAAGTTGCTCAAGAAGATTGAGCAGTCCATCCAGCGCATCGACAGTGGTGACTACGGTTACTGCGACGAAACCGGTGAAGCCATCGGTGTAGGCCGTTTGTTGGCCCGTCCAACCGCCAGTTTGTCGCTTGAAGCGCAAGAACGTCGCGAAATTAAGCAGCGCATGTTCGGAGATTGATGGCCAAAACGCCAAAAATCATCAAAAAGCAGGTCTCAGGGCCTGCTTTTTTTACGCCCCTTTCTCTTCATAAGCCACTTTTAGTGCGCTTGCTAAGTGCTTCATTTATAACGATTTTTGGTCCTGGATGTGGATGTTAAAATCGCTGTAAGTTGTTGATTTCATTGAAAAAATTACTAATTCGGGTGTTCTGAACTGGTTTTCCTGCTACAGTGCAAATAAGTGCAATTAAGTGGTGAAAAGTGCCTTTCGTGCTTTTGCCGCTGGTTGTTTTGTTTATTTGTCCGTGGAAAAAGGGTCGCCAACGTGTTTCAGGGCGCTTCATCGCTGAGTCTCGACGCCAAAGGTCGTCTGTCGGTGCCAACCAGGCATCGCGACGTCTTGAGCGCGACTGCGGCTGGGCAGCTCACGATCACACGTCACCCCCACGGCTGTTTGATGGTCTTTCCGCGCACCGAGTGGGAGAAGTTCCGAGAACGCATCGCCTCTTTGCCGATGAGTGCGCAATGGTGGAAACGCATCTTCTTGGGTAATGCGATGGATGTAGAGATGGACGGCACAGGTCGTGTCCTTATCTCCCCCGAACTGCGCACCGCAGCGGGCATCAGCAAAGACACCATGCTGCTCGGTATGGGTAACCACTTTGAACTTTGGGACAAGGCGACTTACGAGGCGCAAGAGGCCCAAGCCATGCAGGGCGACATGCCCGATGTGTTCAAGGAATTTTCTTTTTAAAGGATGACGGTGGACACGCCCTGGCAGCACACCACCGTCCTACTCAGCGAAGCTGTCGACGCTCTCGACATCAAGCCGGACGGTACCTACGTAGACGCGACCTTTGGTCGTGGTGGGCACTCCCGCCTCATCTTGTCCAGGCTCTCGCCCCAAGGCCGTTTGATTGCATTCGACAAAGACCTCGATGCGATAGCGGCGGCAGAACAAATTCAAGACCCGCGTTTTTCGATTCGTCACCAAGGCTTCACGCACTTGGGCGAGTTGGACGCAGGCTCGATCGACGGCGTGCTGATGGATTTGGGGGTGAGCTCACCCCAGATCGACAACCCAGCACGCGGTTTCTCCTTTCGAAACGACGGTCCTTTGGACATGCGCATGGACACCACCCGTGGCCAAAGCGTGTCCGAGTGGCTGGCCGAGGCGGAAATTCAACACATCGCGGAGGTGATACGTGAATATGGCGAAGAACGGTTTGCTTTACAGATTGCAAAGGCGATTGATGCTCGCCGACAAGAACGGGGCGTGCCTACATCCACCTCTGAACTGGCCCAGCTCGTGGCTGACACGGTCAAAACCCGCGAGCCGGGCAAGGACCCTGCAACGCGCACATTTCAGGCTTTTCGGATTTTCATCAATGCCGAGCTTGAGGAGTTGCAACAAGCGTTAAGCGCGTCGTTGCAAGTTCTGCGCCCCGGAGGTCGATTGGCTGTGATCAGTTTCCATTCCTTGGAAGACCGCATCGTCAAACAGTTCATCACGCAGCATTCACGTGAGGTGTATGACCGCCGTGCGCCGTTTGCGGCTCCCAAGGTGATGGACTTCAAAGCGATTGATCGCATCAAGCCCAGCGCTGCGGAAGTGGCGGGCAACCCCCGTTCACGCAGTGCCATCATGCGCGTGGCTGAGCGCTTGGGAGCGACCGAATGAGTCGCGTGAGCTTGCTTTTGCTGATCGCTGTGATGGCGAGCGCGCTGTACTTGGTGCGCACGCAGTACGAGTCACGTTCACTCACCACCGAGATTGACCGTGCCACCAGTTTGGCGCGCAACCTAGAAACAGAAAACGACCGCTTGGATGTGGAGCGCCGTGCGCAAGCCACGCCATTGCGTGTCGAAAAACTCGCGCGTGAGCAACTGCACATGCGCACAATCACGCCAGCCATCACGCAATACGCCACCGTGCCAGGTGGCGCTGCTGCATCTGCGGAGGTTCGCCCATGAGCAGCCGCAGCGTGCAATACACCTCTAGCCCATTGTTGGCTAGCAAGACGCCCATCTGGCGCAGCCAGTTCATCGTGGCAGTCATTGCGGCGGGTTTCTTAGGTTTGGTGGCGCGCGCTGCGTACGTCCAGGTGATTGACAACGCGTTCTTCAAACGCCAAGGCACGGTGCGTTTTGTGCGTACCTTGGATTTGCCTGCCAACCGTGGTCGCATCTTGGACCGCCACGGCAACATCTTGGCGTCTAGCGTGCCTGTGCCCAGCATTTGGGCCAACCCAGAAGACATCGAGCGCGATCCCGCCAAGCTCAAAGCCTTGGCGAAGTTGTTGGGTATGAACACCGTAGACCTGGACAAAAAGCTGCAAGACGAAGACAAAACCTTTGTGTGGCTCAAGCGTCAGGTGGACGAGTCGGTGGCCAAAGACATTGCCGCGCTCAAGATCAAAGGTGTGTACGACCGCAAAGAGTACAAGCGCATTTACCCAGAGGGTGAGTCGGTGGCGCACGTGGTGGGCTTCACCAACGTGGAGAACTTAGGTCAAGAGGGTGTGGAGCTGACCTTCAACAAAGATTTGGGTGGCAAAGCCGGTTCGCGCCGTGTCATCAAAGACCGTTTGGGCCGCGTGGTGGAAGACATCGGCGAAATGGTTCCCCCTGTAGATGGTCGCGATTTGCAACTGAGCATCGACAGCAAGGTGCAGTACTTTGCTTACGAAAAAATCAAAGAGTCTGTGGTCACCAACAAAGCTGTTGCAGGTAGTGTGGTGGTGCTCGACATCAAGACGGGCGAGGTGTTGGCCTTGGTCAACTACCCCAGCTACTCACCGGGGAAACGAGGGAGCTTGAGTGGTGCACAACTACGCAACCGAGCCCTCACCGATACGTTTGAACCAGGATCCACCATGAAACCGCTCGTGGTGGGTTTGGCTTTGGAGAAGGGCATTGTCAAGCCTGAGACCTTGATTCAAACCGCGCCCGGCAAACTGCAAATGGGTACCGCCACCATCACCGATGCGCACCCGCACGGTGTGTTGAGCGTGAATGAAATCATTCAAAAGTCCAGCAACGTGGGCACAGTCAAGATTGCCATGCAAATGCAACCCCACGACATGTGGGAAGTGTTCACACAAATGGGTTTGGGACAAAAGCCTCAGGTACCGTTTCCTGGTGCAGTGGCTGGCAAGGTACGCGCATACAAAACATGGCGTCCGATTGAGCAGGCCACCATGAGCTATGGCTACGGTTTGTCCACCAGTTTGTTTCAGCTGGCGCAGGCCTACACCGTGTTTGCGCATGACGGCGAAATGGTGCCCATGAGCTTGGTGAAAACCAACCAAGCGCAAGTCAATGGCGCGCGCGTGTTTTCATCGCAAAACGCTGCTGCCATTCGCAACATGTTGCACTTGGTGACCATCCAAGGTGGCACCGCACCCAAGGCGCAAACCATGGGTTACTCGGTGGGTGGAAAAACCGGTACGGCCCACAAGGTTGAAGGCAAGGGCTACGCCAGCAAAAAATACCGCGGCTTCTTTGTCGGCATCGCGCCCATTGACAACCCACGCATCGTGGTGGCCGTGATGGTGGATGAACCCACCGGCGGCGTTTACTTTGGTGGCGATGTGGCTGCTCCTGTGTTCAGCCAAACCGTGCAACAAACTTTGCGCATGATGGGCGTGCAGCCCGACATGGCGGTCAAGCCCCAAGTGGTGACCAAGGTTGAGAAGGAGTCGTTTTGATGAAACGACTGCATAACCCCCAAGACGCCGCACAGTGGCTGCGCACCCAAGTGCGCGGTGTGTTGCACACCGACAGTCGTCGCGTGGGCGCTGGCGATGGCTTCATCGCATGGCCTGGTGGTGTGACGGATGGCCGTCAGTTTGTAGCTGCTGCTTTGAAGCAAGGTGCCACCGCTTGTGTGGTCGAGCATGCAGGTGCTGAAAACTTTGCTTGGGGTGAGAGCGACGCCATCGCCACTTACGACGGTCTCAAAGCTGCGAGCGGCCTCATCGCTGCAGCGTATTACGAACAACCAAGCCTTGCGTTGGACGTGGTGGCAGTCACTGGCACCAACGGTAAAACATCGACCGCTTGGTGGTTGGCACATGCGCTGCAAAACGCAGGCAAGCGCTGCGCCATCGTGGGCACCTTGGGTGTGGGCGAAGTAGGGCAGCTCGAAGTGACAGGCATGACCACACCCGACCCCGTGTTGCTGCAAGCGCGTTTGCGCGACATGGCAGATGCGGGTGTGAAGGCTTGCGCCATTGAAGCCTCGTCGATTGGCTTGGCTGAACAACGCTTAGACGGCACACAGGTGCGTGTGGCTATGTTCACCAATTTCACACAAGACCATTTGGACTACCACGGCGATATGACCAGTTACTGGCAGGCCAAGCTGGCCTTGTTCAGTTGGGCGGGTTTGCAAGCTGCAGTGGTGAATGTGGACGATGCACAAGGTGCGGCTTTGGCTGTGCAATTGAAAGCCCGTGGTGACTTGCGCGTGTGGACCATTTCGCGTGACCTTCATTCAGGCAGTGATGAAGTCGCAAGCAAAGGCGCATCCGCGCAACACATCATGGCGCGCAACATCCAGCACGGTGCCATGGGTTTGTGTTTTGACGTGGTCGAGGGTGATGAAGTTCATGCGCTTGATACGCAGTTGGTTGGCAATTACAACGTGAGCAATGTGTTGGGCGTCATCGCCTGTTTGCGCGCTTTGGGTGACAGCTTGGCCGATGCCGTGCAAGCCTGTCGCGAGTTACCTGCTGTGCCAGGTCGCATGCAAACCGTGGGTGCGGTTGGTGAGCCTTTGGTGGTGATTGACTATGCGCACACGCCCGATGCCGTCGCGCAAGCGGTGCAAGCCTTGTTGCCACTGACGCAGTCGCGCGGGGGTGAGTTGACCTGTGTCTTGGGCTGCGGTGGTGACCGCGATGCCGCTAAGCGTCCCTTGATGGCCGCAGCTGCCGAGCAATACGCGCAGCATGTGGTGCTGACCAGCGACAACCCGCGCAGCGAAAATCCGCAAACCATTTTGAATCACATGCTCACTGGCTTGCACAACGCAGCCAATACCAAAGTGATTGCTGACCGTGCACTAGCCATTGCACAAACCGTCCAACACGCGCGCGCGCAAGACGTCGTGTTGGTGGCTGGCAAAGGTCACGAGGACTACCAAGAAATTTCAGGTGTCAAACATCCGTTCAGTGATGTGCAGCATGCACGTGATGCTTTGCAACAAAGGAGGGCGCATGTCTGACATGAACCTCAGTTTGACGCAAATCAGCCAATGGCTCAGTGCAGCGCAGTTGCATGGTGATGGCAGCTTGACGATTCAACGCGTGAACACCGATAGCCGTACCTGCCAAGTGGGCGACTTGTTTGTCGCCTTGAAAGGTGAGCGATTCGATGCTAATGACTTCTTGTCGCAAGTCGCTGCCAGCGGCGCCACGGCTGCTTTGGCTGAGCGTGGTTTAGACGCAGCCAAGTTAGCTGGTGTGCAAGTGCCAGACACACGCATGGCTTTGGGTCAATTGGCCAAAGGCTGGCGCAGTCAATTCAACTTGCCCGTGATTGCCGTCACGGGCAGCAACGGCAAAACCACCGTCACACAAATGATTGCCAGCATCTTGCGTGCGGGCTTTGGCGACGACGCATTGGCCACGCAAGGCAATTTGAACAACGACATTGGTGTTCCGCAAACCCTGTTGCGCTTACGTGCACATCACCGCAGTGCAGTGGTGGAGTTGGGTATGAATCACCCTGGCGAGATTGCCGGCTTGGCCGACATGACACAAGCCACAGTGGCCTTGGTGAACAACGCCCAACGCGAGCACCAAGAGTACATGGCCACCGTCGAGGCGGTGGCGCAAGAAAACGGCGAAGCCATCAAGGCCTTGCCTGCTGACGGCGTGGCTGTATTTCCAGCACACGACGAATACAGCCCACTTTGGAAAGCCTTGGCAGGCAAGCGTGCTTGCATGCGTTTCTCCATGAGCGCCGACACCGTTGACAAGGCAGAAGTGCAGTTGCTCAAAGCCGATTGGTTGAACGACCACTGGTCAGTGGAAGCGCAAACACCCGCAGGTGTGTTGCGCACGCAGCTGCACATTGCAGGTCGTCACAACGTGGGCAATGCGCTGGCAGCCACCGCCTGTGCGTTGGCGGCAGGCGTGTCACTCGATGTGATTGCACAAGGTCTGAACAGTTTTGAGCCCGTCAAAGGCCGCTCACGCGCATTTGGCATTCAGTGCCAAGGCCGCGACATCACCGTGGTGGATGACACCTACAACGCCAATCCCGATTCTGTGCGTGCCGCCATCGATGTGCTGGCCGAATTGCCTGCACCACGTTTGTTGGTGTTGGGCGACATGGGCGAGGTAGGCACGCAAGGCCCTGAGTTCCACCAAGAGGTGGGCATCCACGCTGCACAAATGGGCATTGACCATGTGCTGTGTTTGGGTGACTTGGCCGTACACACAGCCACGGCATGTGGTGCGAATGCACAGCACATGAAAGACATTGATGCATTGAATGAGCGCGTGATTCAACAGTTGCCACAACTCGGCAGCGTGTTGGTCAAAGGCTCACGCTTCATGAAGATGGAGCGCGTGATTGAGGCCATCAACGCCTGTCACGACCACAACACAAAGGAAACGACGCCATGCTGCTGACCTTAGCCCAATGGCTGCAAACCCTCTCGCCAGAATTTGGTTTCTTCCGCGTGTTTCAGTACCTCACGTTCCGTGCGGTGATGGCTGCGTTGACGGCATTGCTGATTGGTTTGATTGCCGGTCCTTTTGTGATTCGTCGCTTGGCTGCCTTGAAGATTGGTCAACCCATCCGCGAATACGCCATGCAATCGCATTTGGCCAAGAGCGGTACGCCCACCATGGGCGGTGTGTTGATTTTGATTGGCATCGCCGTGTCAACCTTGCTGTGGGCTGATTTGTCGAATCGCTTTGTGTGGATCGTGATGATCGTCACCTTTGGTTTTGGTGCCATTGGTTGGGTGGATGACTGGCGCAAGGTGGTGAACAAAGACCCAGAAGGCATGCGTTCACGCGAGAAATACATGTGGCAATCCATCATTGGTTTGGTGGCGGCTTTGTATTTGGTGTTCAGCATTTCCGAGAGCAACAACCTGCGCGTGGTTGAGTTGTTTTACTCGTGGGTGAAGTCAGGTTTTGATGTGAACTTGCCACCCAAAGCAGGTTTGCTGTTGCCCTTCATCAAAGAAGTGAGCTACCCACTGGGCGTGTTCGGTTTCGTCATCATGACCTACTTGGTCATCGTGGGCTCTAGCAACGCGGTGAACTTGACCGATGGTTTGGATGGCTTGGCCATCATGCCGGTGGTCATGGTGGGCTCGGCATTGGGCGTTTTTGCCTATGTGACGGGCAGCTCGGTGTATTCCAAATACCTGTTGTTCCCCTACATCCCAGGCTCAGGCGAGTTGATGATTTTCTGTGCCGCCATGGCCGGTGCAGGCTTGGCGTTTTTGTGGTTCAACACCCACCCCGCGCAAGTGTTCATGGGTGATGTGGGCGCGCTCGCTTTGGGCGGCGCGCTTGGCACGATTGCGGTGATCGTGCGTCAAGAAATTGTGCTGGCCATCATGGGCGGCATCTTTGTGGTGGAAGCCTTGTCGGTCATGTTGCAAGTGACGTACTTCAAGTACACCAAAAAGAAATATGGCGAAGGTCGCCGCATTTTGAAGATGGCGCCTTTGCATCACCACTTCGAGAAGAGCGGCTGGAAAGAAACCCAAGTCGTCGTGCGTTTTTGGATCATCACCATGCTGCTGTGCTTGGTGGGTCTGTCGACTTTGAAGCTGAGATAAGAAGATGCAGCAACTCCACAACCAATCAGTGCTGATTCTGGGTCTGGGTGATTCCGGCCTGGCCATGGCGCGTTGGTGCTCGCGCTTTGGCGCGCAAGTGCAAGTCGTGGACACACGCGCCGAGCCGCCGCATTTGGCGGCGTTGCGTGCTGAGTTGCCAAGTGTCAAATTTGTGCATGGCGCATTTGACGCTAACTTGGTCGAAGGCCAAGACGTGCGCGCCGTGTTCAAGAGCCCAGGTCTGAGCCCTGAGTCTGTGGCCCCTGTGTGGAATGCCGCAGTTGCTGCCGGTTTATGGGTAGGGACAGAGTTGACCCTGTTCGCCCAAGCCCTGACTGATTTGCAAACCAGCATGGCCTATCACCCCAAGGTGTTGGCCATCACCGGTACCAATGGCAAAACCACCGTCACCTCGTTGACCGGTCAGTTGTTAGAACGTGCAGGTAAGCGCGTGGCAGTGGCTGGCAATATTGGCCCTACCTTGCTCGACACCTTGTCGCAAGCGCTGGACAAAGCCGCTGAACAGCAAACTGCTGCAGATGCGATTGCCGCGCAAGAAGCTGCCGAGTTGGCTGCGGATGAAGCTGCGGCTGAACAAGCACGCGCAGTTGCAGAGGCCAAAGAAAAAGCGGCGGCAGCACAAGCTGCACAAATGGCTTTGGATGCTGAAGAGGCCATGGCGCAAGAAGCGGCAGCTGAAACAGACGCAGCATCACAAATGGCACTGACAGGCACAGAGGCTGACCAAGCAAAAGACCAAGCAACAGAACAAAGCGAAGAAGCCGCGCAAGTGACGGCAGCCGATGACGAGCCCTACGAAGTGGACCTGCCACCTTTGGTGCCGCCACCTCCGCCCCCTGCTGACCATCCGTTCCTGCCACAAGTGTGGGTGTTGGAGTTGTCGAGCTTCCAGTTGGATGGCGTGGACAATTTCGAACCCACTGCGGCCTCGGTGCTCAACCTCACACAAGACCACCTCGACTGGCACGGCAGCATGGACGGCTATGGCGCAGCGAAAGCGCGCATCTTTGGCAAGCGTGGCGTGCTGGTGCTCAACCGTGAAGATGCAGGTGTGATGGTCATGTTGGACAGTGCACCCATTGAGGTGGCAGAAGTTGTGGCCAAGCCCTCGCGTGCCAAGACGCCCAAAACACAGCAACGCGCCCACCTCACGTTTGGTGGCGACATGCCGCAACGCCCTGGCGACTACGGCATTGAAACTGTCAATGGCATGACCTGGTTGGTGCGTGCGCTAGAAGCTGACGAAACACGTAAGCGCAAAAAAGACGACGAAGAAGAAATTCACTTCCAACGCCTCATGCCTGCTGATGCACTGCGCATCCGTGGTCGCCACAACGCGCTCAACGCCTTGGCGGCGTTGGCTTTGGCCGGTAGCGCGGGTGGTGATTTGGCGCCCATGTTGTTTGGCTTGCGTGAGTACCAAGGTGAGCCACACCGTGTGGAGCCTGTGAGTGTGCTCAATGGCGTGGAATATTTCGACGACAGCAAAGGCACCAACGTGGGCGCCACTGTGGCCGCGTTGCATGGCCTCGGTGTGGACCGCCGCTTGGTTGTCATCTTGGGCGGTGATGGCAAAGGACAAGACTTTGCGCCTTTGAGCGAGCCCGTGTCGCGCTACGCACGTGCCGTGGTGTTGATTGGCCGCGATGCCCCCACATTGCGCGAGGTGTTGCAGCACAGCGGCGTCAAGCTACTGGATGCCGCCACCTTAGAAGAGGCTGTTAATTTGTGTAGCGAACAAGCCCATTCAGGTGACGCCGTGTTGTTGTCGCCCGCTTGCGCGAGCATGGACATGTTCCGCAACTATGCGCATCGTGCTGAAGTGTTTGTGAATGCGGTGAACCATTTGGTGAAAGAAGCAGGAGGCATGGTATGAGTGCCCTGCAGCGCATGAAACAAAGCTTCGCACGTCTGATGGGTGGCGAGCCCGAGACGGGTATGGATGCTTTGCCTGTGCGTGTGCACGGTACCGAGTTCACGCGCACCGCAGCTTCGCCTGTGCACGTGAAGGGCTTTGATCAGCCCTTGGTGTGGGTCACATTTGCCTTGCTGATGTTTGGTTTGGTCATGGTGTATTCGGCCTCGATTGCCATTCCTGACAACCCACGCATGGGCGCGGGCTACACGCAAACGCATTTCTTGCTGCGCCATTCGCTGTCGCTGTTCGTGGCATTTGTCGCAGCCTTGTTGGCATTTCAGATTCCGCTCAACACATGGGAGCGCGTGGCACCCTGGGTGTTCATTGCGTCCATCGCGTTGTTGATTGCGGTGTTGATTCCGTTCATTGGTAAATCTGTGAACGGTGCACGCCGCTGGATTGGTCTGGGCTTCATGAACTTCCAGCCGTCTGAGTTGGCCAAGTGGGGCGTGTTGTTGTATGCCGCCAACTACATGGTGCGCAAGATGGATGTGAAAGAAAACTTCTTTGCCGCTGTGTTGCCCATGGGTGCAGCGGTGGCGGCGGTGGGTTTGTTGTTGTTGTCTGAGCCAGACATGGGCGCGTTCATGGTGATTGCTGTGATTGCCATGGGAATTTTGTTTTTGGGCGGCGTGAACGCCCGCATGTTCTTCTTGATCGCCGCCGCATTGATTGGCGTGTTCGCACTCATCATCGCTACGTCTGAGTGGCGACGCGAGCGCATCTTTGCTTACCTCGATCCATGGAGCATGGAGCATGCCTTGGGCAAGGGCTACCAGTTGTCGCACTCGTTGATTGCGATTGGCCGTGGCGAAATTTTTGGCGTGGGTTTGGGGGGCAGCGTGGAAAAACTGCACTGGTTGCCTGAAGCGCATACCGACTTTTTGCTGGCCGTGATTGGCGAAGAGTTTGGTTTTGTGGGCGTGGTGGCTGTGATTGGCCTGTTCATGTGGTTGACGCGTCGCATCATGTACATCGGCCGCCAAGCCATTGCGATGGATCGTGTGTTTGCCGGCTTGGTCGCGCAAGGTGTGGGGATTTGGATGGGCTTTCAGTCTTTCATCAACATGGGTGTGAACTTGGGTGCGTTGCCTACCAAGGGCTTGACCTTGCCCCTCATGAGCTACGGCGGCTCTGCCATTTTGTTGAACCTGATTGCCATTGCGGTGGTGTTGCGCGTGGATTTTGAAAACCGCGTTGTGATGCATGGAGGTCGCTTATGAGTACGACCCAGCGCACCGCACTCATCATGGCTGGTGGTACTGGCGGCCACATCTTCCCAGGCTTGGCTGTGGCTGAGCAATTGCGCATCCACGGTTGGAATGTGCATTGGCTCGGTGCGCCTGAGCCGAGTATGGAAAGCCAACTGGTGCCGCCTCGTGGTTTTGCGTATGAGACTGTGGCCTTTGGCGGCGTGCGTGGCAAAGGTGTCAAAACATTGGCGCTGTTGCCCTTCAAGTTGTTGCGCGCCTTCTGGCAAAGCTTCTGTGTGGTGCGTCGCGTGAAGCCTGATGTGGTGGTGGGCCTCGGTGGCTACATCACCTTCCCCGCGGGGATGATGGCGGTGCTGTGTGGCAAGCCCTTGGTGTTGCACGAACAAAACTCTGTGGCGGGCATGGCCAACAAAGTGTTGAGTGGCGTGGCGGATCGTGTGTTCAGCGCTTTCCCTAACGTGTTGCCAAAAGCTGAGTGGGTGGGCAATCCCATGCGCGATGGTTTTGTGAAGCAGCCAGAACCTGCACAACGCTTTGCTGACCGCACTGGTCCGCTGCGCGTCTTGGTCGTGGGTGGCAGCCTAGGTGCACAAGCTTTGAATACCGTGGTGCCGCAAGCCATAGCCAAGATTCCACACGACCAACGCCCTGTGGTGACACACCAAAGTGGCGCCAAACAAATTGACGCGCTGCGCACGGCTTATGCAGAAGTTGGCGTGCAAGCTGAGTTAACCCCCTTCATCGACGATACCGCGCAAGCGTTTGCCGATGCGGATGTGGTGATTGCCCGGGCGGGTGCCAGCACCGTGACCGAGCTGGCTGCCGTGGGTGCTGCTGCGATTTACGTGCCGTTCCCTCATGCGGTAGACGACCACCAAACCACCAACGCGCGCTTCGTCGTTGACGCAGGCGGCGGCTGGTTGGTTCAACAAAACGAATTGAAAGCCCAAGACTTGGCAGACCGTTTGCAATTTATGACGCGTCGCACTTTGTTGGCGTGCGCCGAAAAAGCTTATGCCGTGCGTCAGGTGGAAGCGGTGACAAGCGTGGTGGCCGCTTGCGAGCAGCTCGCAGCGAAAGGAAAAAAATAATGAAACACGCCATTCGTCATATCCATTTCGTCGGCATCGGCGGCGCTGGCATGAGCGGTATTGCTGAAGTGCTGTTGAACTTGGGCTACGCCATTTCTGGTTCCGACTTGTCAGACAGCGTGGCCTTGAAGCGTTTGCAAAGCTTGGGCATTCAAACCCATGTGGGCCACGATGCTAAAAACATTGCGGGTGCAGATGCGGTGGTCACATCAACGGCTGTGCATGCCGACAACCCCGAAGTGGTGGCGGCTCACGCCAAGCTGATTCCTGTGGTGCCACGCGCCGTGATGTTGGCCGAGTTGATGCGTTTGAAAACCGGCGTGGCCATTGCAGGTACACACGGTAAAACTACCACCACCAGTTTGGTGGCCAGTGTGTTGGCCGAAGCTGGCATGGACCCTACCTTTGTGATTGGCGGCAAGCTCAACAGCGCTGGCGCAAATGCCAAGCTTGGCTCAGGCGACTACATCGTGGTGGAAGCCGACGAGTCAGACGCCTCGTTCTTGAACCTCTTGCCTGTGATGGCGGTGGTGACCAACATCGACGCCGACCACATGGACACCTATGGCCATGACTTCAACAAGTTGAAGGCTGCGTTCATCGAGTTCTTGCACCGCATGCCTTTCTATGGCGCTGCGATTTTGTGCACCGATGATGCGGCTGTGCGCAGCATCTTGCCCGAGGTGTCACGCCCCATCACCAGCTACGGTTTTAACGAAGAAGCGCAAGTGCGCGCGGTGAATGTGCACGCTGACAACGGCCGCATGTGCTTTACGGTGCAGCGCCGCAACGGTGTGACCTTGCCTGACCTCGACGTCACACTCAACTTAGCGGGCGAGCACAACGTGCTCAATGCCTTGGCAGCGATTGCGATTGCGGTGGAGTTGAACGTGCCTGATGAGGCCTTGCAAAAAGCTTTGGCCGAATTCAAAGGGGTGGGCCGTCGCTTCCAACGCCACGGCGAAGTGGCTGCGAAAACGGGTGGCGAGTTCACCCTCATCGAAGACTATGGCCACCACCCCGTGGAAGTGGCTGCCACTTTGGCGGCTGCGCGCGGCGCATTCCCTGGTCGCCGTTTGGTGTTGGCGTTTCAGCCACACCGCTATACCCGCACGCGTGATTGCTTTGAAGACTTCGTCGAAGTCATGGGCCGCGCCGATGTGTTGTGGTTATCTGAAATTTACGCCGCAGGCGAAACACCGATTGTTGCGGCCGATGGCCGTGCACTGTCGCGTGCCATGCGTGTGGCTGGCCACGAAGCCTTGGTGTTCGTGGATGACATTCAAAAAATGGCCCAAGTTATTGTCGACAACGCCCAAGCGGGCGATGTGGTGATGTGCATGGGCGCAGGGTCGATTGGCCAAGTGCCAGCCAAGGTGCTGGCGTTGGTGCAACAACGTAAGAGCTGAGAAGTATTTAAAAGCATGACCTTCCATATTCAAACTGCCAAAGTCGCCGTCCTCATGGGTGGCCTGTCTGCTGAGCGTGATGTGTCCCTCATGTCGGGCCGCGGTGTACTCAAGGCTTTGCAAAGCAAAGGTGTCAACGCCACCGCGTTTGACCCCGCTGAGCGCAGCCTGGATGAACTCAAACGCGAAGGCTTCACCCATGCCTTCATCGCGCTGCATGGTCGCTACGGTGAAGACGGCGCAGTGCAAGGTGCGTTGGAGTTGCTGGGCATTCCCTACACAGGGTCAGGTGTGATGGCTTCTGCCATGGCCATGGACAAAGTGATGACCAAGCGCGTGTGGAGCGCCGTCGGCTTGTCGACACCCGGCTATGTGTGGTTGTCACCTGAAGACCAAACCGCAGACAACATCCAAGCGATTCCTACCAAGTTGGGTTTGCCTTTGATCGTCAAACCACCACGCGAAGGCTCATCCATTGGCATGAGCAAAGTCACGCAAGCTGGCGACATCACAGCCGCCGCTGAGTTGGCTACCCAATACGACCCCGATTTGTTGGCAGAAGAATTCATCACCGGCGAAGAGCTGACCTGCCCCATCTTGGGTAACGGACCCAATGCACGTGCCTTGCCCGTGGTGCGCATTGCAGCACCGGACGGCGCATACGACTACAACAACAAGTACTTCACCGACGATGTGAAGTACCACTGCCCAAGTGGCTTACCCGAAGCCGAAGAGCAAGAGGTGCAACGTTTGGTGGTGGCTGCTTACCGCGCCTTGGGCTGCCGTGGTTGGGGTCGCGCCGACATCATGTTGCGTGCGTCTGACCGCAAGCCGTTTTTGTTAGAGATGAACACCTCGCCCGGTATGACCAGCCATTCCTTGGTGCCCATGTCTGCACGTGCAGCAGGCATCAGCTACGAAGACCTGTGCTTGATGCTGCTAGAGAGCGCCACGCTTGATCACCCCGGAGGTCCAAAAGCCGTATGACCACGCGCTACACCCACATGCGCCCCCGTCCTGAGGTGAATGCCTCGGTGCCGGTGCCGCTCGACGTCAAACTCATGCACATGGCGGCTTCGCTCATGTTTGTGGGTTTGGTCGTGGGTGCGTTGCTGGGCGGCGTGTGGACTTTGGTGCAGTTGCCAGCGTTTGCGTTGCGTGGCATCACGGTCTTAGGCGATGTGGAGCACAACAACGACGTGACCTTGCGCGCCAATGTGGTGACCAAGTTCACAGGTAATTTTTTCACGGCCGATTTGGCCCGTGTGCGCACTGCGTTTGAAAGCGTGCCTTGGGTGCGTTTGGCCTCGGTGCAACGCGAGTTTCCCAACCGTTTGCGCGTGACCTTGCAAGAGCACAAGCCTGTGGCTTATTGGGGCGATGACGGCGAGCAACGCATGGTCAACAGCTTTGGCGAAGTGTTTGAAGCCAATGTGGGTGATTTGGATGACGACAAGATGCCGCGCTTGAGTGGGCCTGACAGCCAATCGCAACAAGTGCTGTCTATGTATTTGGCCCTCGAGCCCGCATTCAAAACCATCAACTTAGGTGTCGAGAGTTTGGTCTTGACCGACCGCGGCAGCTGGCGTGCCAAGTTGGCACACGGTGCGGTGATTGAGTTGGGACGTGGCGGTGTGGATGAGGTGATGGTCCGTGTGCAACGCGTGTCACAAACGCTGGCACAGGTGACGAATAAGTTAGGTCGCAAAGTGACGGCGATTGAGTCTGCTGATTTGCGACACGACAACGGTTATGCGCTTCGTTTGCGCGGGGTGAGCACGCAAGACGTGCCCGCCAAACGCTAACGCGCACAGAGAGAAGAAGAGAAAGAACGAGGCTGTTATGGCAAAAGATTACAAAGAACTGGTGGTCGGCTTAGACATTGGCACAGCCAAGGTCATGGTGGTCGTGGCCGAAGTGTTGCCCGATGGTGAGCTCAAACTTGCTGGCCTCGGTGTGGCTCCCAGCAATGGTTTGAAGCGCGGCGTGGTGGTCAACATCGACGCGACGGTGCAAAGCATTCAGCAGGCTTTGAAAGAAGCCGAGTTCATGGCCGATTGCAAAATCACCAATGTCTACACCGGCATCACCGGCAGCCACATTCGCGGCATCAACTCTACGGGCATGGTGGCGGTGAAAGACAAAGAAGTCACTGCAGCTGATGTGGCGCGTGTGGTGGAAACCGCGAAAGCCATCAACATCTCGACCGACCAACGTTTGCTGCTGGTGCAGCCGCAAGAGTTTGTGATTGATGGCCAAGACGTGCGCGAACCCATTGGCATGAGCGGCATCCGCTTGGAAGCCAAAGTGCACATCGTCACGGGCGCACAAAGCGCAGCAGAAAACATCATCAAGTGCGTGCGTCGTTGCGGCTTGGATGTGGACCGCTTGATGCTCAACCCCTTGGCATCCAGCATGTCGGTGTTGACCGACGACGAGCGCGAACTCGGCGTGGCTTTGGTGGACATTGGTGCAGGCACGACCGATGTGGCCATTTTCACCAATGGTGCGATTCGTCATACAGCGGTGATTCCAATCGCGGGAGATTTGATCACCAGCGACATTGCGATGGCTTTGCGCACGCCCACCAAAGACGCTGAAGAAATCAAGATCGAATCAGGTTACGCCAAGCAACTCTTGGCAGATCCAGACGTGCAAGTGGAAGTGCCCGGCCTCGGCGACCGCACGCCGCGCATGTTGAGCCGCCAAGCTTTGGCGGGTGTCATTGAGCCACGCGTGGAAGAAATCTTCTCGCTGGTGCAGCAAGTGATTCGTGATTCCGGCTACGAAGAAGTGTTGTCGTCGGGCATTGTGCTCACGGGCGGCAGCGCGGTGATGCCAGGCATGGTCGAGTTGGGTGAAGACATTTTCTTAAAGCCTGTGCGCCGCGGTGTACCGCAGTACAGCAGCGCCTTGGCCGACATGGTGTCGCAGCCTCGTGCTGCCACGGTGATGGGCTTGCTGGCTGAAGCCGGCGTGGACCGTCAACGTGGCTTCAAAGTTTCACAAAAGAGCGGCTCTGTCAATTCGTTGATGGACAGTATCAAAAACTGGTTTGTGGGGAACTTCTAAACATGATTCCTCACACCTTGCTTTATCTCGCGCGGGGCAGCCCGCCGCAGCGACCGCACAGGCATCGACGATGTCGATCCTGTGCGCCCAACGCGCCACCCTCGTAGAAGGAACGCGATGAACCACAAGCAAAAAACAAACGACTTAGGCAACTGCAAATTTTTAGATTAGGAGAAACATCATGACCATCGAAATGATCGAAGTTGAAGCATTCAACTCAGGCACACAAATCAAAGTCATTGGCGTGGGCGGCGGCGGCGGTAACGCGGTCGAGCACATGATCAGCTCTGGCGTTCAAGGCGTGGAGTTCGTCACGGCGAACACAGACGCACAAGCCCTGCGCGTGAGCAATGCGCACAAAGTCATTCAGTTGGGTTCCACAGGTTTGGGCGCTGGTAGCAAGCCAGAGCGCGGCCGTGAAGCGGCTGAAGCTGCGATTGACGACATCCGTTTGGCGCTGGAAGGCACCAACATGTTGTTCGTCACGGCCGGCATGGGCGGCGGCACAGGCACAGGCGCAGCACCTGTGGTGGCGCGTGTGGCACGCGAGATGGGTATCTTGACTGTTGGCGTGGTGACCAAGCCTTTCGAATTCGAAGGCAGCCGCCGCATGAACAACGCTGAGACAGGTTTGGCCGAACTTGAAGCCAACGTCGACTCACTCATCGTGGTGTTGAACGAAAAGCTGATGGACGTGTTGGGCGAAGACGCCAGCCAAGATCAAGCTTTCGCCTTTGCCAACGACGTGTTGAAAAACTCGGTCGGCGGCATTGCCGAGATCATCAACGTTGAAGCTTTGGTGAACGTCGACTTTGAAGACGTGCGCACCGTGATGAGCGAAACCGGCAAAGCCATGATGGGCACCGCTGCGGCCAACGGCCCAGACCGTGCGCGCATCGCCGCTGAACAAGCGGTGGCTTGCCCATTGCTCGAAGGCGTGGACATGTCGGGTGCCAAGGGCGTGTTGGTGTTGATCACCGCAGCCAAGGGCGGCTTGAAGTTGTCTGAGTCTCGCGAAGCCATGAACACCATCCGCAAGTTCGCTTCACCCGATGCGCACGTGATTTACGGTACGGCTTACGACGAAAACTTGGGCGACCAAATTCGCGTCACCGTGGTGGCCACAGGTTTGGCCGGCAGCCGCCGCGCTGCACCTCAGTTGCAAGTGTTGCGCACCGGTACAGATGGTGTGGGATTCCCCACAACACAAGCGCCTAATGCATCGCCTGCCGGTGTCTTGGCTGCTGCAACGGGCGGCTTAGCTGGTTTGGCAAGCGGTTTGGGAATTGGTTCTGCCGCTGCACAACCCAACTACGACTCCATGAACTCTCCCGCCGTGTGGCGTGGCAACCGCACCTCAGCCGCTGCCAAGGTCGATGCCTTGTCATCGGGTGGTATGGATGACTATGAAATCCCAGCTTTCTTGCGCAAGCAAGCGGACTGAGATTCATTAAAATCACACCGTGCTTAAACAAAGAACCCTTCAATCCCTCACCAAGGCGGTGGGTGTCGGTCTTCACAGCGGTCAACGCGTGGAACTGACACTGCGCCCGGCGCAACCCGACACGGGCATCGTGTTCCGTCGGGTGGATTTGCCGCAGCCAGTCGACATTCCGATCACCGCCACGGCGGTGACGGATACGCGCTTGGCGTCGACCATTTCCAATGGTGGTGCGAAGGTGTTCACGGTGGAGCATTTGATGTCGGCCTGTGCAGGCCTAGGTATCGACAACCTGTACATCGACATCACCGCAGAAGAAGTGCCTATTCTTGATGGCTCGGCTTCGTCGTTTGTGTTCTTGCTGCAAAGCGCGGGCATCGTGGAGCAAAACGTGCCCAAGCGTTTCATCCGCGTGTTGAAGACCGTCGAAGTGCGTGAAGGCGAGGGCGCCAACGTGAAATGGGCGCGACTCGACCCTCATCACGGCTACAAGCTCAGCTTCGAAATTGACTTCCGTCATCCTGCTGTGGATTCAACCGGTCAAAGCGTGGTGTTTGACATGGATGTGAACGATTACACCCGCGACATTGCACGCGCCCGCACCTTTGGTTTCACGCGTGATGTAGAAATGCTGCGTGCCAACGGCCTCGCTTTAGGTGGCGGTTTGGACAACGCCATCGTGATGGACGACTACAAGGTCTTGAACAGCGACGGCTTGCGCTATGACGACGAATTTGTGAAACACAAAATTCTCGATGCTATGGGCGACTTGTTTTTGATTGGTAAACCTTTGCTAGCCTCTTATGTGGCGTTCCGTTCGGGACACGCCATGAATAATTTATTGTTGCGTGAGTTGCTCAGCCAGCCTGATGCCTATGAAGTCGTTACCTTTGACGATGCGCGCAAAGCACCTCCGGGTCTGGCGCAGCTGGCGCCGGCTTGGTAAGTCTTTGAATACATCGCCTCCGCGGCGAGAGAGAGGTTGAGATGACGGTGTATCACATCCCCACGGTCTATCTCATTCTTGGCATTCTCTATTTGATCTTGCCTTTGACCGTTTGGGCTTTGCTGCTCAATCAACCGTCACGCACTTTGACCTTTTGGTGCTCAGGGGGGTTGCTCTTTGGCGTCGCTTTGGCGTTGGTGGGTTTGCGTTCGCATCTTCCTGCGTGGGTGAGTTACACCGTCGCCAATGGTTTGATGTGGAGTGCTGCCTTGATGCAGGCCTTGGCTTTGCGACGTGCACTCGATCAAGATTTGGCGATGAAAAGAGCCGTCGTGTTGATCATGCTTTGCGTGCTCGGTTTTGAATTCTTCCGCGTGTTTTTGCAAGATGCTGTCTTGCGATTTTCTTGGTCCACATTGATTTTCACCGGCCTCTTTTCATACATCTCCTATCTGTCTTGGCGCATTGCTGCTGTCCATCAGTTGAAGAGTGGCAAATGGTTGTCTGTGGTGTACGCAATCACTGCGATCATCATGTTGGCTCGGACGACGATTGTGCTGTCAGGGTTCACAGAGCCCGATGTGGTGGCGAGCGGTGTGGACAGTGTGTTGACTGTGTTCACAGGTTTGTTGATTTCAATCTTGGGTAACTTTGCTTTTGTTGGGATGTTCTTGGAGCGATCCACACAAGGGCGGATGAAGGCGATTGCTGAGCGTGCACGACAAGAAGAAAGTGCGCGTCTGGGAGATCAAATTGCCCAGCTGGAGCGTCAAAGAACCTTGGGGACGATGTCTGCATCATTTGCACATGAGCTCAGCCAACCGTTGACAGCGATTTTGATGGATGCGCAAGCCATCAGAATCAGCGTGGCTTCTGGAGAATCCAATTCGAAAGAGGTGTTGGAATCGATTGAAGAAATCGAAAACAGTACCCAACGCACCGTGAAGTTGGTCGAGCGCATTCGCAATTTCATTCGACCTGCGCAAACCGACTACGAAGTGGTGGACTTCAAGACGCTGTTGGAAGATGTGGCGCAACTGCTCGCCTATGAAATACGCAAGCAAAAAATCAAGTTCGAATTTGATCTGGACGCCGTCCCATGCTGGGTACATGGTGACCGTGTCCAGCTATCTCAAATTGTGTTGAATGTGTATCGCAATGCCATGCAAGCCATGGAGCCCAACGCCAGCAAGAAAATTTTCGTCTCTCTTGAGCATTCGGATGAACGCGTTGTTTTACGCGTGCGCGATACAGGACCAGGTGTTTCAGCAGAGATGAAGCAGGTGGTTGGTGAGCCCTTCATGACCTCAAAAGAAGAAGGCTTGGGCGTGGGCTTGTCCATCTCTAAAACAATTGCAGAAATGCACAGCGGCAGTTTGGCGATTTCGAATGCGGTAGATGGCGGCGCCATCGTCGAGTTGAACCTGCCCGTCGTTCAGCTTTGAACAGCCAGCGATCAGCGGCTACGTCCCGCTTTGTACATGCCACTGGTGCTGCGTTGCAGTTCAGTGGCCGCTGCCAACTTGGCCATGGAGTGCCCCGCATGGGCATGGGTGATGGCAATGCCCAAGGCATCGGCTGCATCGGGCCCAGGCAAGCCCGGTAGGTTGAGCAAGCGCTTGACCATCTCTTGCACTTGTTCTTTCTTAGCCAATCCATGACCGGCCACGGCTTGCTTCATTTGTAAAGCGGTGTATTCAGCCACCGATAAGTTGCAAGTGGCCAAGGCGGTGATGCAGGCGCCACGCGCTTGACCCAGCAACAGAGTGGCTTGCGGGTTGACGTTGACAAACACAATTTCTACCGCTGAGGTGTCTGGCTTGTAACGCGCCACCACTTCGTGGATGCCGTCAAACAAGACCTTCAAACGCTCGGCCAAATTACCTTGTGTTTCTTTGTTGGTTTTGATGGTGCCGCTGGCCACGTACAGCAACTGGCTGCCGTGTTTTTCCACCACGCCAAAGCCGGTGGTGCGAAGCCCAGGGTCAATGCCAAGAATGCGCATTTACGGCAACTGTGCGCTGCCCATGCGCATCAAAATAATTTCGGTACGACCCGCAAGGTACTCTGACTGCGGGAACTTTTGGTAGTGCTTGGGGCGCGGCAGCATCACGGCCAAGCGTCCTGCTTCCCAAGGCGATAGCTGCGACGCAGGTTTTTGGAAGTAATGTTGAGCTGCCGCCTCAGCACCAAAAATGCCTTCACCCCATTCCACATGGTTGAGGTAAATCTCCAAAATGCGCTTCTTGCCCAGCACCGCTTCGAGCATCACGGTCAGCACAAACTCTTGGCCCTTGCGGATGAACGTGCGCTCGCCAGACAGAAATAAATTCTTGGCCAGTTGTTGCGTGATGGTGGAGCCCCCCACCACTTTGGGCGCTGCCTTGCCCTGTGCTTTGCGGCTGGCTTGCAATTCTGCTTTGGCGTTTTTGGCCCAAGCCTTTTCAATCGCATCCCATTGCACACCGTCGTGTTGCGCAAAGATGTCGTCTTCTGAAGCAATCACCGCACGTTTGAGGTTGTTGGAGATTTGCGCGTAGGGCACCCAGTCTTGGCGCCAACGCAAGCGGTCTTTGGTGTTGACGATGCGCCAAGCTTCTGAGCGTTCAAACGAGGTGGATTCGGGTGCCACACGCGCCATGACGGCGATGCGCGCCAAAAAGAAAAATTGCAGACCAAGCCAAGCCACGCCGACCAGCAACAACCAGCGCAGCCATGGACGAAAGCGTGAGGTGTTCATGGTTGACGCATCGACTCAGTTGGCGGCTTCGCCGCCTTTGGTTTGCAAAGTGTTGTCACGGCTAAAAATGAAACGTGAAACCACGGCGAGTTGATCAGCTTGTTTGCGCATGTCCTCCGTGAACTCACCAAACGGACCTGCCGCTGTGGCAATGGCTTGTGCACGACGGTCGAGGTCTGCCAGACCCGAGCTTTGAACCACTTCGGTGGCCAACACGCGCCCATCGGTATTGACGGTGATGATCATCGTCAATTCACCGTAAAGTTTTTGCCCGCTGTTGGTGGCGGGGAAGTAGCGCGTGCCACGGTCTTCAATTTTTCGGCGCAGGGTGTCGTAATACAGCGCATAGGCCACTTGTTTGGTGGCGGGGCTCACATAGTGTTTGCGAGGGCGCGCGTTGTCTTGGTTGATGCGTTGTTCAATCTCGGCCAAGAGCTTGAGCAGCTGTCGGCGTTTTTGCTCAATCGCATCTTGTTCAGCTTTTGATTTTTGCGGTTGAGGCGGTGGCAGTTGCGCAAGCAGGTTTTTCACTTGCGCCAACAGCAGCGATTGCTCTTTGCGCATCTGTGCCACTTGACGTTGCATGGACTCGGTCATGTCACCGACCGAGGTGGTGGCCGCCGTGGGGAGCGGCGATGCTGCACGACCGCTTTTGAGTTCACCGCCGCCAGCCAATTGCGTTTGCGCCAAGGCTTGTGCCTTATCAGGCGCATCGGCTTTGGCGCGTGTGTTGACCAAAATCACATCCAGCGGTGCGTCGCTGAACAAGCGGTCGAAGCGCTCAGGAGCTGCGATTTTTAGAGTCAGCAATGCGCCGTGAATAGCGAACGACACGAACAAGGCTTTTTGCAGCCTTGACCAATGCTTCCATGACAAGCGCGAGAGCATCACGCAGTCGGTCCTTCCGCCGTGGGTGCCTCGTTCACGTCCATGGCCAACGCAATGGGGCCTGCGGCGCTGTCGTCTTCGTCGTCTGTCATCTCGACTTCTTCAGCGCTGGAGGGGGCATCGACTTCGAGCACATGCAACAGATGGCCGCTGATGTCGAGGCTGATGTCGTCAATCTCACTCAAACGCAACTGCACGTGTGCGCCACGTGGCAAATCACCACCGCCGAACACGGGTAAGACCAAAGGCAAGTCATCGGCGCGCGCCATGGGCGGCTGGCCTGGGAAGGCTTTGAACACGGTGGCGCTGAGTTCGGTGATGTTGTGTTGCTTCAAATACTGCAGCGTCCAGAAACGTTCCATGCCGTTTTGATAGGCGTTGTACGCACCATAGGCACCATCGAACGCCGAGATGATGGAGAACAGTTCTGCATCTTTAGGTTTGAACGGCGCAGCCAGAGCGGCGGTGCTGCCGTGCTTGGCGCACGCAATGATTTGCCATTGGTTCACCAAGTCGGTGTAGCGACGCAGCGGCGAGGTGCTCCATGCGTAGCTAGGCACGCCAATGCCAGCGTGTGGCAAAGCCTTGGTGCCCATGCGCACTTTGACGCCGGGCAGCAAGCTGGCTTGGCTGCGGTAGATGCCGGGCACGCCGAGTTCAGCCATCCAATTGCCCCAGGTACTGTTGGCCAGAATCATGGCCTCGGCCACCATCAAGTCCAGTGGCGCACCGCGTTGGCGGATGCTGATTTGTACTTGCTCGTCGCCTGTCGGTGTTACGCCGTTGTTGCCAACGAGGCGGAAGGTGTAGTCCGGGCGGTTGAAGTTTTCAGGCTTACCGCGTACCACTTCGCGTTGTGCTTTGAGGTGTTGGGCCAAGCGGAACAGAAAAGCCAGTTCCGTGCGTGGCATGGCGGGCTCGGTGGTGCCTGCAACATGCGTGAAGCTCGCGTCGTTCAACCAAGCTTCGGTGACGATGGCGTCGAGTTGGTCGTGACGTAGGTTGGCGGCAATGGGCACACGCTCCACGCGTGTCTCGGTGTTTTGCAAAGCCAGCGTGGCTTCATCAAACGTGGCGTACAGCGACACGGCGGGGCAGTCGCGGCCTTCTTGCAAGGTGTAGGTTTGCACCACGTCGTCGGGCAGCATGGTGATTTTGTAGCCCGGCATGTAGACGGTGGACAAACGTTGGCGGCCCAACTGGTCAATCGCATCGCCCGGCTTTAAGGCCAGCGCAGGTGCAGCGATGTGAATGCCTAGCGTGACCGTGCCGGTGCCCAAACCTTGCACCGACAAGGCATCGTCAATCTCTGTGGTGTGCGAGTCGTCAATCGAATAGGCCTTCACCTGGGCCAGTGGCAACTCGTCCGCAATGGCGGGGGCTTGCAGGTTGGGGAAACCCGTTCCCTTGGGGAAGTTGTCAAACAAAAAGCGTTGCCAGTGGAACTGGTAGGCCGAGTTGATAGCGCCTGCTTTTTGCAGCAATGCCAGTGGCGCGGTGTGTGTAGCGCGTGCCGCTTCGACCACGGCTTTGTATTCAGGCGCGTTCTTGTCCGGCTTGAACAAGATTTTGTAGAGCTGCGTTTGAATGGGCGCAGGACAAGTGCCTTGGCCCAACTCGGCAACCCAACCTTCGATTTGCGCTTGGATTTGTTTTTTCTTTTCGATGCCAGCGAGCGCTTGGGCAATCACCTCGGCAGAGGCCTTCTTGAAGCGGCCTTTGCCAGCGCGGCGAAAGTAGTGGGGTGCTTCGAATACGCGCAGCAAGGCAGCGGTTTGTTCGGTCAGGGTGGCTTGTGCGCTGAAGTATTCGCGGGCGAGGTCGGCAAAGCCAAACTCGTCTTCGGGCGCGAATTCCCACGCGAGGTCAAGCTCGATGGTGGTGCTCAAGGCCTGCGCCTCGCGCATCAGTTCAGCGGGCGAGGGCTTCTCAAACTTGAGCAGCAAATTCGCGGCCTTGACCTTGACCCGTTTGCCGGATTCCAGCTCGATTTGGGCCGAGCTTTCAGCTTCGGAGAGGATGCGGCCCGTCTGGAATTTTCCAGCTTCTTCAAACAATGCGTACATGGGCAGCATTGTCCCACGCTCCACCTAGGGCGCAGGCTGCAAATCTAGAAATTCCAACAGCTGCGGCAGGTAGTGGCCGAAGTCGCTGATGGCATGGTCACCGCCTTCTAGGACCACTTGTTGCGAGACCGGGTAGCGCGCCGTCATTTCGCGCCAGTCCAGCACTTCATCTCCTTTGGCGATGAGTGCCCATACGCGCTCGGGATGCGGCAAAGGGCCAGCTTGCAAGGCGCGCAGCTCATCCACAAATTCGGGCGCAAAGTAAAAGCGCTCGGCGGGGTCGTGCCACGCGCTTTGTTCGCCAATGTATTTGGCCAAGTCACGCGCTGGGTTGATGGCAGGGTTGAGCAACGCAGCCTTGCACCCGCGAAGGGTCGCCAGCCAAGTGGCGTAAAAACCGCCTAGCGATGAGCCGATGACCGCCATGCGGTCCGCAGGCCAATGTGCCGTGCCCTCTGCAATCAAGGCCGCCGCAGCTTTGGGCGAGGGTGGCAGTTGTGGGCACCACCACGTGATGTGTGGGAACTGTGCGGCCATGATGGCTGCGACTTGTCGCGCTTTGGTGGATTGGGGTGACGAGCGAAACCCATGCAAATACAGCACATGGGTGGTGGGCAACGTGTGGGGGGATGGCGTCTTGAGCGAAGTCATGCCGAATGCTATCAGTGGCCCCAAGGACAGTCACGCGACAGGAGATAATCTGACCCATGCCCACCGTCATTCACAAACCCAGCCCCTTTCAGCGTTTGATGCCTTTGCTCAAAGGTTTTGATGGCCCCTTGGCGTTTGGTATTTTTTTGTTGGCGTGTGCGGGTTTGTTGACCATGTACTCGTCGGGCTTTGCCAACGGTGCGCGCTTCTTTGACCATGGCCGCAACATGATGATTGCGGGCTTCATCATGTTTGTGGTGGCACAAATTCCGCCGCAGCGTCTGATGGCATTTGCGGTGCCGCTCTACACCTTGGGTGTGGCCTTGCTGGTGGCCGTGGCTTTGTTTGGCTTGACCAAAAAGGGCGCACGTCGCTGGCTCAATGTCGGCATCGTCATTCAGCCCAGTGAAATCATGAAAATCGCCATGCCGTTGATGTTGGCGTGGTGGTTCCAAAAGCGCGAAGGCCAGTTGCGCCCACTCGACTTTTTGGTGGCGGGTTTGTTGTTGATGGTGCCTGTGGGACTCATCATGCGTCAGCCAGATTTGGGAACTTCCATCTTGGTGTTGTCGGCTGGCATGGCGGTGATTTTCTTTGCCGGCTTGAGCTGGTGGCTCATCGTGCCGCCCATCATCTTGGGTGTGATTGGTGTGGGATTGGTGGTGCTCTTTGAGCCCACGCTGTGTGCCGATGGTTTCCGTTGGCCCATCCTGCACGACTATCAGCAGCAGCGCATTTGCACCTTGCTCGACCCGTCAAGAGACCCGTTAGGCAAAGGCTTTCACATCATTCAAGGCATGATTGCCATTGGCTCGGGCGGTTTTTGGGGCAAGGGGTTCATGCAAGGCACGCAAACCCATTTGGACTTCATCCCTGAGCGCACCACCGACTTTGTGTTTGCCGCTTTTGGCGAAGAGTTTGGCTTGGTCGGCAACTTGCTCTTGATTGCTGGCTTCATCTTTTTGATTCTGCGTGGCTTGGCCATTGCAGTGGAAGGCCCCACGTTGTTTGCCCGATTGCTGGCTGGCAGCGTGACCTTGAGCTTCTTCATTTATGCCTTTGTGAACATGGGCATGGTCAGCGGCATATTGCCTGTGGTTGGGGTGCCATTGCCCTTCATCAGCTATGGCGGCACGGCCATGGTGACGCTGGGGTTGGGCTTAGGGATATTGATGTCGGTGGCCAAGGCCAAACAGTTGGTGCAGTCATAATTCGCGCATGATTTCACGCGAACCTACCCTTGAGCGATTGGCCATTGCCCGTCAACTGTTGTTAGAGCCTTTCGGTTTGGACGAAACCGACTTGGCCAAAACATTGGCCGAGATCAAAGCGCACAAAGTTGACGAAGCCGATTTGTACTTTCAATACACCCGTGCCGAAGGCTGGAGTTTGGAAGAGGGCATTGTCAAAACCGGTTCCTTCAGCATTGACCAAGGCGTTGGCGTGCGCGCGGTGAGCGGCGAGAAAACCGCCTTCGCGTACTCCGACGATATTTCCAAAGCCTCCTTGATGGATGCAGCACGCACCGTGCGTACCATTGGCGCAGCCGCCAAAGGTGGTCGCGTCAAAGTGCCTACGCGCAAGGTAGCATCGAGCCGTTCTTTGTACGGTGGCTTGGACCCGATTTCTTCACTCAACAGCACCGAAAAAGTTGAACTGTTGGGTCGTGTGGAGCAAATGGCTCGCGCCAAAGACCCACGTGTGATTCAGGTGATGGCCGGTTTGGCCAGTGAATATGACGTGGTGATGGTGGTGCGCGCTGATGGCACCTTGGCCGCCGATGTGCGCCCCCTCGTGCGCCTGAGCGTGACCGTGATTGCCGAACAAAACGGTCGTCGCGAAGTGGGCTCGGCTGGCGGCGGTGGCCGCTTTGGCTTGGACCATTTTGATGATGCGCTGGCGCAAAGCTATGTAGACGAAGCCGTGCAACTCGCACTGACCAACCTCGATGCACGTCCAGCGCCCGCGGGTGAGATGAGTGTGGTGTTGGGCCCAGGTTGGCCCGGCATCTTGTTGCACGAAGCCATCGGCCACGGTTTGGAAGGCGACTTCAACCGCAAAGGCTCCAGCGCATTCAGTGGCCGCATTGGTCAACGCGTGGCTGCCAAAGGCGTGACCGTGTTGGACGACGGCACGATTCCTGACCGTCGTGGTTCACTCAATGTGGACGACGAAGGCAACCCTAGCCAACGCAATGTGCTCATCGAAGATGGCATTTTGAAGGGCTATATCCAAGACAGCATGAATGCGCGCTTGATGGGTGTGAAACCCACGGGCAATGGCCGCCGCGAAAGCTACGCCCATGTGCCTATGCCGCGCATGACTAACACCTACATGTTGGGCGGTGACAAGTCGCCCGAAGAAATTGTGTCGAGTTTGAAGAAGGGCTTGTACGCCGTGAACTTCGGTGGCGGCCAAGTGGACATCACCTCAGGCAAGTTTGTGTTCTCGACCTCTCAAGCGTTTTGGGTGGAGAACGGCAAAATTCAATACCCCGTCAAAGGTGCGACCTTGGTAGGCAACGGCCCCGATGCACTGACGCGCGTGAGCTTGATCGGCAACGACATGAAGCTTGACCCGGGCGTGGGCACCTGCGGCAAAGAAGGCCAAAGCGTGCCTGTGGGTGTGGGGCAGCCTACTTTGCGCATTGATGGTTTGACTGTGGGTGGAACCGCGTAAACCCTAGCCACTTGTCAGCAAACTGCCAGAATCCCTGTGCTACATTCCAATCCATGAGTTCAGCCCGTTTTTACTTTGCTTACTTTTTTTATCTCACGCCCCCACGGCGGTCGAGAGATCTGAACGTAGCCCAAACGCTCTGAACTCCCAAACCAACCGCCGGACCCCCGGCGGTTTTTTTTTGCCAAATTCTTCAATCATTTTTTCAAACTTCAGGACGAGACCATGAAAACGAACACCCCTTATCCAAGTCACGTTGAACACACCAGTCAAACCGACGATCAACGTATCAAGGACATCACCGTGCTGCCTCCTCCCGAACATTTGATTCGCTTCTTCCCCATTCAAGGTACGCCTGTGGAGAAGTTAATCACGAAGACCCGCAAGACCATTCACAACATCATGCACGGCACAGATGACCGCCTGCTGGTGGTGATTGGCCCATGCTCGATCCACGATCCTGCTGCTGCAATTGACTACGCGCGCCGCTTGCAACCGTTGCGCGAAAAGTACGCCGACACTTTGGAAATTGTGATGCGCGTGTACTTCGAAAAACCACGCACCACCGTGGGCTGGAAAGGTTTGATCAATGACCCGTACTTGGATGAGAGCTACCGCATCGACGAAGGCCTGCGCATTGCACGCCAGTTGCTGATTGAAATCAACCGCCTGGATTTGCCTGCGGGCAGCGAGTTCTTGGATGCCATCAGCCCGCAATACATTGGCGACTTGATTTCGTGGGGCGCGATTGGTGCGCGCACGACCGAGAGCCAAGTGCATCGCGAATTGGCCTCCGGTATTTCTGCGCCCATCGGCTTCAAGAACGGTACCGATGGCAACATCAAAATCGCCACCGATGCGATTCAAGCCGCTGCTGGCGCACATCACTTTTTGTCGGTGCACAAAAACGGTCAAGTGGCGATTGTGCAAACTAAGGGCAACAAAGACTGTCACGTCATCTTGCGCGGCGGCAAAACGCCCAACTACGACGCAGTCAGCGTGACTGCTGCGTGTGAAGAGTTGGCCAAAGCCAAGTTGCCTGCGACCTTGATGGTGGATTGCAGCCACGCCAACAGCAGTAAGCAGCACGAGCGTCAACTGGTGGTGGCCAAAGACATCGCCGAGCAAATCAGCGGTGGTTCAAACCAAGTGTTTGGCGTGATGATTGAGAGTCACATTCACGGTGGTGCGCAAAAGTTCACGCCCGGTAAAGACGATGTGTCTAAGCTGGAATACGGTAAGAGCATCACCGATGCGTGTTTGGACTGGAACGATTCCGTCGCTTCGTTGGACGTGTTGTCTGAGGCTGTGGCGGCGCGTCGCAAGCGTTCGTGATTTTTTGTTGTTCGGAAGATTTCGCGCGAGCAGTTGAGTGTCTACAACGTCGAACTGCGAAGCAGGAGCAAGCCCCCAAAATGTTTCGATTGCGCACGCTCAGCACGCAGAGTGGTCAGTGCCTGATACGGCGCCATCACGGCCCGCAGGGACGTTAAGCCGTGTCAGGTGCTGCCCGCTCTGTGTGCGTGCGAGAGAAAAAGCAGCAACACGCACACAAGCAGCGATAAAAGAAGAGAAGTTACGAACCCAAAGCAGTCAGCAACTTCGCGTGAATCCCGCCAAATCCACCATTGCTCATACAAAGCACATGGTCCCCCGCTTGCGCAGCAGCCACCACTTGTGCAATCACCTCATCCACAGTGCCAGCCACCGAAGCCCGTGCCCCCATGGGTGACAAAGCGTCGACGGCATCCCAGTCCAAACCACCTGAGTGACAAAACGCGAGGTCTGCGTCTTCCAAACTCCAAGGCAGTTGCGACTTCATCGTGCCCAGTTTCATCGTGTTGCTGCGTGGCTCAAACACCGCCAAGATGCGGGCATTCGGACCCACTTTGCGGCGCAGGCCGTCGACGGTGGTGCGAATGGCGGTGGGGTGGTGGGCAAAGTCGTCGTACACCGTGATGTCGCCGCCTGTGCGTGACACTGTGCCTCGCACTTCCATGCGACGGCGGACGTTTTGAAACTCGGTCAAAGAGGCGGCAGCTTGCGCGGGGGATACGCCCAAGTGCTCCGCAGCGGCAATCGCGGCCAAAGCGTTGAGCTGGTTGTGCACGCCCGTGATGTCCCATTGCACGCGGCCCACTTTTTGGCCGTGGTGCAGCACCGCAAAGTTGTCGGGCTCACCTTCGACAGACCAACCATCTTGGCCGGTTGCGTTGGCGCTTACGCCAAACTTGGCCACACCGCTCCAGCAGCCTTGGTCCAGCACGCGTTGCAAGCTATCTTCATCCGCATTGACCACCACACGGCCACTGCCGGGAACAGTGCGCACCAAGTGGTGGAACTGGCGCTCGATGGCGGCGAGGTTGTCAAAGATGTCGGCGTGGTCGAATTCGAGGTTGTTCAAAATCGCCGTGCGCGGGTGGTAGTGCACAAACTTGCTGCGTTTGTCGAAGAAGGCGGTGTCGTATTCGTCCGCTTCAATGACGAAAGGCGTGCGCTTGTGTGCGGCCACATCGGCTTCTGAGCTCAAACGGCCCAAGCGAGCCGACACGCCAAAGTTCATGGGCACGCCACCGACCAAGAAGCCAGGCTCCAATCCAGCCGCTTGAAGAATCCAAGCGAGCATCGAGGTGGTGGTGGTTTTACCGTGGGTACCTGCGACTGCCAAAACGTGGCGAGGCTGGCTGGGGTGGTGCAGCACGTGTTCAGCCAGCCATTGGGGGCCGCTGGTGTAGGTGGCACCGCTTTCCAAAATGGCTTCCATCAGCGGGAACTTCGGACTGCCGTCGGCCAAGCGTGCGCGTGAGACCACGTTGCCAATCACGTAGACATCGGGTTTCAAAGCCATTTGGTCTGCACCAAAGCCTTCAATCAATTCAATGCCCAAAGACCGGAGTTGGTCGCTCATGGGCGGGTAGACCCCCGCATCGCAACCCGTCACCTTGTGGCCCGCTTCACGCGCCAACGCAGCCAGTCCACCCATGAACGTGCCGCAAATTCCCAAAATATGTATATGCATCCACTTATTTTAGGAGGGTGTATCCATGGGCTTTGGGCGAGCAGCCTTGGGTGGCCCCACAATCACACCTATATGAATACGGTTCAAGACGAAATTGCAGCCACAGCCGCTCGCATGGTGGTGGAAGAGGGGCTGGAGTACGGCCCCGCCAAACGTCGCGCAGTCAAACAGCTGGGTTTGAATACACGCGCGCAGCTGCCCAACAACGACCAAGTGGAAGACGCCGTGCGTGAATACTTGGATCTCTTTTGCGCCGACACCCAGCCTGCCGAGCTAGCTGCCTTGCGAGCGTTAGCGGCGGTGTGGATGGAGCGCATGGTAGCTTTCCGTCCTCACTTGGGCGGGGCCGTGTGGCGCGGCACTGCCACCGGTTTGTCTGACATTTATTTACAGTTGTTTTGCGATGACTCCAAATCAGCCGAAATTAGCCTCATTGACCACAATGTGCGCTACGAGGTCAGCACGGTTCAGGGGTTCCAAGGCGAGGCGGTGGATGCGTTGAGCATCTTGAGCAGTTGCCCAGGTCTGTCGCAAAAAGTGTTGGTACATCTGATGATTTACGACTTAGACGACCTGCGTGGTGCCTTGAAACCCGACGGGCAAGGACGAACCTACCGAGGTGACTTGGCTGCATTGCAGCGACTGATGAAGGAAATTGAATGACGTTGAGTGCAAATAGACGAGTGGCGATGTATGCAGGCGTGGCTGCGCTGGCTGCAATTGCCGGAGCAGGGGTGGCATGGAAGCGCCAGTCTGTGGGCGCGATGGACGCTGAAGCTTTGACCGCTTTGTGGGCCGCTGAGTTCGACACACCCGCTGGTGAGACTTTGTCGATGAAGGCTTTGCAAGGTCGCCCCTTGGTGATCAACTTCTGGGCCACCTGGTGTACCCCTTGTATTGAAGAAATGCCTTTAATTGATGCGTTTTTTCGCGAAAATGAATCGAAAGGATGGCAAGTTGTTGGTCTTGCCATCGATCAACCGAGCCGTGTGCGTCAATATTTGAGCCAATTTCCCGTGAATTACAGAATCGGTTTGGCTGGATTAAACGGGACGGAACTCGGCAAGATGCTTGGGAATGATGTCGGAGGCCTCCCATTTACGGTGGTTTTAGATGCAAATGGGCAGCTGATCCAAAGGAAACTGGGTAAGTTGACACCGGATGACATCAAAAAATGGGTGGCGTAAGTAGTTTTATCCGACGAAGATTTTGAAATTGGTGTAAATTAGCACCTTATTTACAACAAATAGGATGTAGTTATGGATTTGCGAAAACTCAAGACGTTGATTGACCTGGTCTCCGACTCCAATGTGTCTGAACTCGAAATCACCGAGGCAGAAGGCACGGTCCGTATCGTTAAGAGTGCACCCGCCCCTGTGGCGATGGTGACGCAAATGGCTGCTCCTGTTGCGATGGCTGCCCCCGTGGCTGCTGCCCCAGCGCCTGTTGCTGCACCTGTGGTCGAAGCCGCACCTGCAGGTCACACCGTCAAGTCACCCATGGTGGGCACGTTCTACCGCTCTTCTAGCCCTGGCGCCAAGTCGTTTGCCGAAGTGGGCCAGCAAGTCAAAGAAGGCGACACCATCTGCATCATTGAAGCTATGAAGATCTTGAACGAGATCGAGGCTGACAAGGCAGGCACCATCACCAAAATCTTGGCCGAGAACGGCCAAGCTGTGGAATACGGCGCACCCCTGTTCATCATTGAATAAGGGGCTGGCCTGTCATGTTTAAAAAAATCCTGATCGCCAACCGTGGCGAAATCGCGCTGCGCATTCAACGCGCTTGCCGCGAGTTGGGTGTCAAAGCGGTGATGGTGTATTCCGAAGCCGACCGTGACGCCAAGTACGTCAAACTGGCTGACGAAGCCGTGTGTATTGGCCCAGCGTCTTCTACGCTGAGCTACCTCAACATGCCCGCCATCATTGCGGCTGCTGAAGTCACAGACGCCGAAGCCATTCACCCTGGTTATGGCTTTTTGAGCGAAAACGCCGACTTCGCGGAACGCGTTGAAAAGAGCGGTTTCCAGTTCATTGGCCCGACCGCTGAATCCATCCGCATCATGGGCGACAAAGTGTCGGCCAAGCAAGCCATGATCAAAGCGGGCGTGCCTTGCGTGCCAGGCTCTGAAGGCGAGTTGCCGGATGATCCTGCCGCCATCAAGCGCATTGCCAAGAGCGTGGGCTACCCCGTCATCATCAAAGCCGCTGGCGGCGGTGGTGGGCGCGGCATGCGCGTGGTGCATACCGAAGCTGCCTTGATCAACGCAGTCGCGATGACCAAAGCCGAAGCGGGCACTGCCTTTGGCAACCCTGCGGTGTACATGGAGAAATACCTCCAAAACCCACGCCACATTGAAATTCAAATCTTGGCTGATAAGCACAAGAACGCGGTGTACTTGGGCGAGCGTGATTGCTCGATGCAACGTCGTCACCAAAAAGTGATCGAAGAAGCGCCGGCTCCTGGCATTCCACGCAAGTTGATCGACAAGATCGGTGAGCGTTGTGCCGCAGCTTGTAAAAAGATCAACTACCGCGGCGCGGGCACGTTTGAGTTTTTGTACGAAAACGGCGAGTTCTATTTCATTGAAATGAACACCCGTGTGCAGGTGGAACACCCCGTGACCGAATACATCACCGGCGTGGACATCGTGAAAACACAAATCATGGTGGCTGCTGGTTTGAAGTTGCCTTTTGCGCAGCGCGACATCGAAGTGCGCGGCCACTCGATCGAGTGCCGCATCAACGCGGAAGACCCGTTCAAGTTCATCCCATCGCCTGGTCGTATCACCATGTGGCACGCACCCGGAGGCCCCGGCGTGCGTGTGGATTCACACATCTACACCAACTACTACGTGCCGCCAAATTACGACTCGATGATCGGCAAGATCATCGTGCACGGTGACACCCGTGATGAAGCCTTGGCGCGCATGCGTACCGCTTTGAACGAAACTTTGGTGGAAGGCATCAACACCAACATCCCGCTGCACCGCGAGTTGATGGTGGACGCCAAGTTCATGGCCGGTGGCACCAACATTCACTACTTGGAAGAGTGGCTCGCTGCTCACAAGCGCTGATGTTTGAGTTGCGACTGATGTGCCCCGAAGACAGCGTGGAAGCTGTTTGCGAGGCACTGGATGCACTCGATGCTTTGAGTGTGTCCGTCGAAGATGCGGATGCCCAAACCGATGCCGAGCAAGCCTTGTTTGGCGAGCCTGGCATGCCGCCTCCCAAAGAAGGCTGGAAGCGTTCGCGCATCGTGGCCTTGTTTGCCGAAGAGGCAACGGCCAAAGATGCCTCGCGTTTGTTGGCCTTGCAAGATTTTTTTGCTGACAGCCAAGTGCTGGGCATTCAACCCGTGGCTGACCAAGATTGGGTGCGTTTGACGCAGTCGCAATTCGCGCCTGTGGAGATCACGCCCGAGTTTTGGATTGTTCCGACATGGCATGAGCCACCCGAACAAGCCAAGCAAGTCATTCGCCTAGACCCTGGTCTGGCGTTTGGCACAGGCACACATCCCACCACGCGCATGTGTTTGCGTTGGATTGCCACGCACGATGTGGCCAACCAGCGCGTGCTTGATTACGGTTGCGGCTCTGGTATTTTGGCCATTGGTGCTGCTTTGCACGGTGCTAACAACATTGACGCGGTTGACATTGACGATGCGGCTGTCACGGCTACTGTGCTCAATGCCGATGCCAACAACGTGCGCTTGAATGCGGGCTTGCCCGACAAGGCCACAGGTCAATATCAAATTGTGTTGGCCAACATCTTGGCTACACCACTCAAAGTGCTGGCACCGTTGCTACGTAGCCATGTCGCCGCGGGTGGCAACTTGGTGTTAGCGGGTATCCTTGAGCGACAAGCCCAAGAACTCAAAGACGCTTACGCGCCTTATTGCACTTTGGAAGTGAGTGACGTGGAAGATGGCTGGATTTTGATGACCGCCCACTGCTGATGCACATTACCCACTGCCCCCAATGCGAGACCGCCTTCAAGGTGTCGCCCCAACAGCTAGAGCTGGCCAAAGGGTGGGTGCGGTGTGGCCGTTGTGCGCACGTGTTTGAAGCGGCGTTGCATTTTGAGACGCCACCTGACATTCCTGAACCCCCTGCGCCAAGTGCAGACGCACCTGCCTTGTTCCGTGCAGCCATGGCGCCTGCTATTGCAGCGAATGAGGTCACGCCTACCCCTTCACTGAAAAACACGGAATCAGCAGATGACGTGAACGTTTCCTTACCACTCAAATGGGTGGTGGGCACAGGTGTCTTGGTTTTGGCTTTGCTGTTGCAACTCGTGGTGGCCCAGCGCAATTGGCTGGGAGCAGAAGAGCCCGCATTGCGCCCCGTACTTTCAGCCCTGTGTGCTTGCGAAGTCACGTGGCCGCGCGAGCCTGAGGCTGTGCTGATTGAAAGCAGTAGCTTCACCGAAAACCCACAGGGTGGCTATACCGTGCAGCTGCGTTTGAAAAACTCGCAGCACCATCCGGTGGCCATGCCCGCCTTGGAGCTGAGTCTGACCGACTTGCAAGACCAAGTTTTGGTGCGTCGTGTGTTCAGCGCTAAAGAGCTGTCAGGCAAAGACCACGTGCAAGCCCTGCGCGATGTGCGTTCAACCTTGAACTTCGACTTGGACGACAAGGTGAGCAAACGCATCACGGGTTTTCGCGCCATTGTTTTTTATCCTTAACGATCCCTCTTATTTTTCGAAAGTAGCTTTATGGCATCGCTGATTTGCGGCTCACTCGCGTTTGACACCATCATGGATTTTGAAGGCCGATTTGCCGAACAAATCTTGCCTGACCAGTTGCACATCTTGAACGTGTCGTTCTTGGTACCGGCTTTACGCCGCGACTTTGGTGGCTGTGCAGGCAACATTGCTTACAGCTTGAAAGTGTTGGGTGGCACACCGCTGCCCATGGCCACCTTGGGCACCGATGCGGCGGACTACTTGCAGCGCTTGAAAACCTTGGGCATCTCGACCGAGTACGTGCGTCAAGTCGAAGGCAGCTACACCGCACAAGCCATGATCATGACGGACCGTGACAACAACCAAATCACGGCCTTCCACCCCGGCGCCATGATGCAGGCACACACCACCAAAATTGAAAAACGCGCTGACATCAAGCTGGCCATCATTTCACCCGATGGTCGTGATGCCATGATCCAGCATGCTGAGCAACTCAAAGCGGCTGACATTCCTTTTGTGTTCGACCCAGGCCAAGGCCTGCCTATGTTTGATGGCGCTGACCTGATGCGTTTCATCGACCAGGCCACGTGGGTCACGGTGAACGACTACGAAGGCAAGATGCTGAGTGACCGCACGGGCTTGAGCCATGCCGATATTTCACGTCGCGTGAAAGGCTTGATCGTGACCTTGGGAGCTGAAGGTTGTGAAGTGTGGATTGACGGCGAGAAAACGCTTGTGCCACCTGTCAAAGCAGCAGCAGTGGTTGACCCCACAGGTTGTGGCGATGCATGGCGTGGTGCGCTGTTGTTCGGTTTGGAGCAAGGTTGGTCGTTGGCCAAGTGTGCTGCTTTGGGTAACCAAGTGGGCGCACTCAAAATTGCCCAACGTGGTCCGCAAAATTACAACGTTGACGGCTGGGCGATCGCCTGAAAGTGAACCGCTTCTCTTGAAGTGATACAGGCGCTGCTAGCGCTTTAATTTGCCAAGGCGAGCCATTGGGCTTTGGTACAAGCAGCTGCGCTGACCCGCAGCTGTTTTCGTTTGGACGTCTGTCCGCGTATCAATTCCACCTCTCGTTTGGCAATGCCTAAGGTATCTGCTAGCCATGCTGTCAGGGCCAGGTTGGCTTTGCCATCGACGGGCGGTGCGTGTAAGCGCACACGCAGCGCGCCATCGTGCTCGCCATCGGCTTGGGTGCGTGAGGCGTTGGGGATGACATGGATATCCACGATCACTGCGCCTGTTTTCTCTGGGCGAAGGTAAGTGGTTGGAGGGAGCGTCATGATGTGGGGGGCAAGAAAAAGCCCGAGGCCTTGCGGCGTCGGGCTTGAGCTGACGGTAAACCGTTGCCTTGATCAGTGAAGATTAAGGCTTGCTAGCTGTTGGGAAAGGCCAAGCAGCTTGCGGGTTCAACGTGGTCTGTGCGCGGGCAGCGGGTGCTTTCGCAGCTTTCTTTGCAGCAGGCTTTTTAGCGGCTTTTTTAGCAGCTGGTTTTTTGGCAGCAGGCTTTTTAGCCGCTGTTTTCTTAGCTACTTTTTTAGCCGCTGTTTTCTTAGCAGCAGGCTTTTTAGCAGCAGCTTTTTTAACGGCTGGCTTCTTAGCTGCTACTTTTTTAGCTGCTGGCTTTTTAGCCGCAACTTTCTTTGCAGCTGGCTTCTTAGCCGCTACTTTTTTAGCTGCTGGCTTTTTAGCTGCAACTTTTTTAGCTGCTGGCTTCTTGGCCGCTACTTTTTTAGCTGCTGGCTTCTTAGCCGCGACTTTCTTAGCTGCTGGCTTTTTGGCCGCGACAGCTTTCTTTGCAGGGGCCTTTTTAGCGGCCGGTTTTTTTGCAGTTGCCATTTTTGTTCTCCTAGATCGAATTTAGATCATTGGGTGAAAAAACACTTTGCACGGATTTTTGTGTGCAAAACGATTCATGGCGCTGGACCCGGGTCCAACGCCATGAACGGGGTAAGTTCACCACCACACCTCGTGATCGGGTGTTTGTCAGTGTGGTGAACAAGTTCGGTGACATGTGTGTGTTTAAGCCATCAGTCCCAAGACAGAGCACCACCAGATTGGTACTCGATCACACGGGTTTCAAAGAAGTTGCGTTCTTTCTTGAGGTCGATCATCTCGCTCATCCAAGGGAACGGGTTTTCTTCGTTGGGGAACAAGGCTTCCAAACCGATTTGCGTGGCGCGGCGGTTGGCGATGTAGCGCAAGTAGCCTTTGAACATCGAGGCATTCAAGCCCAACACGCCACGTGGCATGGTGTCTTCGGCATAGCGGTATTCGAGCTCGACGGCCTTCATGAACAAGGCTTTGATTTCTTCCTTGAACTCTGCTGTCCACAGTTGTGGATTTTCAAGTTTGATTTGGTTGATCAAATCAATGCCAAAGTTGCAGTGCATGGACTCGTCACGCAAGATGTATTGGTACTGCTCGGCAGCACCCGTCATTTTGTTTTGACGGCCCAAGGCCAAGATTTGTGTGAAGCCTACGTAGAAGAACAGGCCTTCCATCAAGCAAGCGAACACGATCAACGACTTCAAAAGTGTTTGGTCGGTCTGCAGTGTGCCGGTGTGGAAGTTGGGGTCCATGATCGCGTCGATGAACGGGATCAGGAACTCGTCTTTGTCGCGAATGGATTTGACTTCGTGGTACGCGTTGAAGATCTCACCTTCATCCAAGCCCAAAGATTCGACGATGTATTGGTAAGCGTGTGTGTGAATCGCTTCTTCAAACGCTTGACGCAACAAGAACTGGCGGCATTCAGGTGCGGTGATGTGGCGGTAAGTGCCCAACACGATGTTGTTGGCAGCAAGCGAGTCGGCTGTCACAAAGAAGCCTAGGTTACGCATGATCAAACGACGCTCGTCGTCGGTCAGACCGTTGGGGTCTTTCCACAACGCGATGTCGCGTGTCATGTTCACTTCTTGCGGCATCCAGTGGTTGGCGCAAGTGGCGAGGTATTTTTCCCATGCCCATTTGTATTTGAACGGCACCAACTGGTTGACGTCGGTTTGGCCATTGATGATGCGCTTGTCAGCGGCTGTCACACGGCGCGCACTGGCTGCAGAAGATGTAGGCGTTGGGGTTGCTGCTGGTGTAGGTGCTGCCGCAGACAACGGCACTGTTGCGCCGTCATTCAAAGTGCGTGTAGCCGCAACAGGCTGCATGGCAGGTGTCGCAGAAACAGGTGGGAGTTCCATCGAGCGGTGAGGTAATCCGCTTGCAAGAGGTGATGGCGATGAGGGCTTGACTTCTTCGTCCCAGGTCAACATATGTATTTATCCAATGCATGAATTATGAATGCAACGAAGACAAACGCAAAGCATTCGTGAACTTCGTTGCAAGTTTTTGTTGTATCACTGACACGATTCGCAGGTGGGATCATCCACACCGCAGAATTTAATGTCAGTGGCGGGGATGGCATTCATCTGTGCTTGCGCCGCAGCGGCTGCTGCTTCGAGTGCGTTCATACCACCTGCTGCTGGACCCGAAGACACAGCATTGTGTGAGCCAGCTTGCACAGTTGATTTCTCAACTTGTTGTGCGCTGGAGGTGCGGAGGTAGTACGTGGTCTTCAAGCCGCGCAACCAAGCGAGCTTGTAGGTCTCGTCGAGCTTTTTGCCTGACGCGCCAGCCATGTAGATGTTGAGAGACTGCGCTTGGTCAATCCACTTTTGACGACGTGATGCGGCTTCCACCAACCAAGTGGGTTCGACTTCAAACGCCGTGGCGTACAAGGCTTTGACTTCCTGTGGCACGCGGTCGATGGGGCGCAGAGAGCCGTCGAAGTGTTTCAGGTCCATGACCATCACGTCGTCCCACAAACCAAGGCGCTTCAAGTCGTGCACCAAGTAGTGGTTGATGATGGTGAACTCGCCCGACAAGTTGGACTTGACGGACAAGTTGCCAAAGCAAGGTTCGATCGAGGCGTCCACACCAATGATGTTGGAGATGGTCGCGGTTGGTGCGATGGCCACGCAGTTGGAGTTGCGCATGCCGTCTTTGGCGATCTTGGCGCGCAAGGCGTCCCAGTCCATGGTCTTGCTGCGGTCGACTTCGAGGTAGCCCCCGCGTGCTTGGGCGAGCATGTCGAGTGAGTCAATTGGCAAGATGCCTTTGTCCCACAACGAACCTTTGTAGCTGGCGTATTGGCCGCGTTCTTTGGCCAACTCAGACGATGCCCAGTAAGCGTAGTAGCAAACGGCTTCCATCGAGCGGTCAGCAAATTCAACCGCGGCTTGTGACGCATAAGGTACGCGCATTTCGTACAAGCTGTCTTGGAAGGCCATGATGCCCATGCCCACAGGACGGTGGCGCAGGTTGGAGTCACGCGCCTTTTTGACAGCGTAGTAGTTGATGTCGATCACGTTGTCGAGCATGCGCATGGCCACTTTGATGGTGCGCTTGAGCTTGTCATGGTCGAGTTCTTTGCCGTTAGGACCGTCTTTCAAGTGTTGAGACAGGTTGACGGAGCCCAAGTTACACACCGCAGTTTCGGTGTCGCTGGTGTTGAGTGTGATCTCTGTACACAGGTTGGACGAGTGCACCACGCCCACGTGTTGTTGGGGTGAGCGCACGTTGCATGGGTCTTTGAACGTGATCCATGGGTGGCCTGTTTCAAACAACATGGTCAGCATCTTGCGCCACATGTCGCTGGCTTGCATGGTTTTGCTTGGCTTGATTTCGCCGCGCTTGGCTTTGGCTTCGTAGGCCACGTAGGCTTTTTCGAATTCGGCGCCGAACAAATCGTGCAAGTCAGGCACATCAGACGGAGAGAACAAAGTCCACTCGCCTTTTTCCATCACGCGACGCATGAACAAGTCTGGAATCCAGTTGGCCGTGTTCATATCGTGCGTGCGACGGCGGTCGTCACCGGTGTTCTTGCGCAACTCGAGGAATTCTTCGATGTCCAAGTGCCATGTTTCGAGGTAGGTACACACAGCGCCCTTGCGCTTGCCGCCTTGGTTCACCGCCACGGCGGTGTCGTTGACCACTTTCAGGAATGGCACCACGCCTTGTGATTCGCCATTGGTGCCCTTGATGTGGCTGCCCAGAGCGCGCACGCGTGTCCAGTCGTTGCCCAAGCCGCCGGCAAATTTAGACAGCAAAGCGTTTTCTTTGATCAACTCATAGATGCCGTCCAAGTGGTCAGGCACGGTCGACAAGTAGCAGCTCGAGAGCTGTGAACGCAAAGTACCGCTGTTGAACAGCGTAGGTGTGCTGGACATGAAGTCGAACGACGACAGAACTTCGTAGAACTCAATGGCGCGTGCCTCGCGATCCACTTCGTTGAGCGACAGGCCCATGGCCACGCGCATAAAGAAGGCTTGTGGCAATTCGATGCGGTTCTTGCGCACGTGCAAGAAATAGCGGTCATATAGGGTTTGCAGGCCGAGGTAATCAAATTGCAAATCACGGCTGGCTTTGAGGGCTGCACCCAAACGTGGCAGGTCGAACTGCAACATGGCTGGGTCGAGCAAGTCGTTGTCGACGCCTTTTTGGATGAATTGAGGGAAGTACTCAGCGTAGTGCTGGCCCATGTCGGCGTGCAGCACTTCTTTGCCCAGCACTTCTTTGGCGATGGTGTGCATCAACAAACGTGCGGTGGCGTAGGTGTAGTCTGGGTCTTTTTCGATCAGCGTACGTGTGGCCAAGATAGCGGCTTTGTACACCTCGTCCATGGGCACGCCGTCGTACAGGTTGCGCATGGTTTCAGCCAAGATCGGGTCTGGTTTGACGTCTGCACCCAAGCCCGCGCACGAGTCGTTGATCAAACGCTTGAGGTTGTTCAGATCCAACGCCACGCGTTGGCCGTTGTCGATCACGTGCAACGTGGGAGCCGCAGGTGCTTGTTCTTCTTTGATGTGGGCACGTTCTTGGTTGCGGCTCTCGCGGTACAGCACGTAAGCACGGGCGATTTCGTGGTGACCACCGCGCATCAAACCCAATTCCACTTGGTCTTGCACGTCTTCAATATGGAAAGTACCGCCGCCTGGACGTGAGCGCATCAAGGCGCGCACCACGGCTTGGGTGAGGGCTTCGACCATCTCGCGCACGCTGGCAGATGCGGCGCCTTGTGTGCCGTGCACGGCCAAAAAGGCTTTCATCATGGCGACGGCAATCTTGGCGGGTTCGAAAGGAACCACGGCGCCGTTGCGGCGAATGATTTGGTAATGGCTCAACATGGTGGGGGCGTCTGTGGCAGCACGGTCGTGCGCGACGGATGTGTGGCCCATAGATGTTGTGTGCACAGCGTTCTCAGCGGTTTGCATGTCTTTTTTCTTCCTTGTGAGCAGGTCAATCGTGCGTAGAAAAAGTGGTGTCTTGACCACTTCTTAAAAATCAAGTCGACACTATATCTGGTGTTGGATGGTGTGCCAATACGCTACCGGTAGTGTTTTGGTAGGAAATGCTTACATTTTAAATGTCGCCCAATCACCTGTGTTGCAGACGTGTTTTATTGCACTGGCGTGAGCTCAGTCGTGGCGGGCGATTGAATTGCAAAATCAAGCGTGGACGTGGTGTTTAGAGTGATTTGCTGCGCTGATGCGCATGGCGTCTAAGAGAGAAATGAGAGCGCACAAAAACCGTGCAACACAACTTTTTTTATGAAATGACGAAAAATTAATTTTTCTGCGGAAAGCTTTTTTCAGACCAGCCCAAAGACTGCTGCAAAAGTATCCAATCAAACCCGGTGCCTGGGTCTTGTTTGCGATCGGGCGCCACATGTTCGTGGCCTGCCATGTGATGCAATTTGTAGTGTTGTGCGATGGCTGCGCACAAACTGCTGAGGGTTTCGTACTGAGGTGCTTCAAAGGTGTGGCCTTCTAAGCCTTCGAGTTCGATGCCAATCGAAAAGTCGTTGCAGTTGTCGCGCCCTTGGTAGCTAGAGCGCCCCGCGTGCCATGCGCGGTCATCGCAGCTGACGAATTGAATCAGTGCGCCATCGCGACGAATCACAAAATGGGCCGACACCTCAGCGCCGCGAATTTGCTGGAAGTAGGGGTGTGCATCCCAATCGAGCGTGTTGGTGAACAAGGCTTCAATTTCAGGCCCGCCGTATTGCCCTGGTGGCAGGCTGATGGAGTGCAGCACCACCAAATCAATCGAGATGTTGGCGGGGCGCGGTCCAAAGTTAGGCGAGGGCGTGTGCTTGGCAAAGCGATACCAGCCATCGCACCACAAAGTGGTCATGGCATCAGCCTTCATGGCTGTCGCGGTGCGCAGCGCTGCAATACAGGCCACGTGCGCCATGGACCGCATCGTCCTCCGGCACATGGGTGCCGCAGTGGGCACAAGGCACCATGGTTTGTGGGCCTGATGGTTTGCGGGGGGCTTGGTCAGGTTTTCGCTGTTGGCGAATCCACCAAATACCGGCTAAGACGGCGAGTAGCAGAACGAGGTACTTCATGCCACGCGTCCCAACACCACTTCCAGTACAAAGCGTGAACCCGCATAGCCCAGCAGCAGCAAGCCAGTGCCGATGTAGAGCACGCGCACTGCTTTGCGGCCACGCCAGCCAAAGCGGCTACGACCTACCAACAACACGGCAAAAGTAACCCATGACAGCAGCGAGAAGACGGTTTTGTGGTCCCAGCGCCAAGCGGCTTGGTCGCCATACAAGGCGTCACCAAACAACCAACCTGCCGCCAAGGTGGCCGTGAGTAGCACAAAACCAGCGGTGACAAAGCGAAAAGTCAAGCGCTCTAGCGTGAGCAAGGGCAAGCCCACATGGGTATCAGCACCCATACGCATGTTCTTTTCAGCGCGGGTCATCAGCCATGCATGCACCACGGCAGCGGCAAACAAACCGTAAGAAGCGACGCCTAAAGCCAAGTGCAAAGGCAGCAAGGGCGAGGTTTGGGTGTGCAGCGATGTGCCAGGAAACGCAGCCGCCAACACCACCACAGCCGCGCCCACGATAGACAGCGTCCAGCGTGTGCGCAGTTGCGGAAACCAGTGTTGCTCCAGCACATAAAACGTGAGCATCAGCCAAGCCGTGACGGACAGCGCAGGTGCAAAACCAAAGCGCAAGCCACCGTCTTGAGGTGCAAACAAAGCGAACACCAAGCCCAAACCGTGCAGCGCCCATGGCACGCTCAACAGGCGGTGCCCCATGTCGGGCGCGACGCGGGGGCCGATCAGGGCGGTCAACGCATAGGCCGCCGCCGTGGGCAGTGCGAGCCAAAGGTTGAGCGGGATGTCGCTGGCTAAAATCATGACAACAGTTTAGCGTTTCGCTACACACGAAAAACCAAGCCCTATCAAGGGGTACCTATGGCCTCAGCCCTTACCGACAAACTCTCGCGCCTCGTCAAGCACATCAGCGGACAGGCGCGCATCACCGAAAGCAACGTGGCCGACATGTTGCGCGAGGTGCGCATGGCCTTGCTCGAAGCCGACGTGGCCTTGCCTGTAGTGCGCGATTTCATCGCCCGCGTCAAAGAAAAAGCCCTCGGCCAAGAGGTGATTGGCTCCTTGCAGCCCGGACAAGCTTTGGTGGCCATCGTCAACCAAGAGTTGGCCGCCACCATGGGCGAAGGTGTGAGCGACTTGAACCTCGCCGCCCAGCCCCCCGCCGTGATTTTGATGGCCGGTTTGCAAGGTGCGGGTAAAACCACTACCACCGCTAAGCTGGCGCGTTGGCTCATCAACCAGCGCAAGAAAAAAGTGCTCACCGTTTCAGGCGACGTGTACCGCCCAGCTGCGATTGAGCAGCTCAAGACCGTCACCGCCCAAGCCGGTGCTGAGTGGTTCCCAAGTTCACCCGACCAAAAACCAGCCGACATTGCCCGCGCTGCGCTGGACTACGCACGTAAACATTACTTTGATGTGTTGCTTGTTGATACGGCTGGTCGCTTGGCCATTGACGAAGCCTTGATGGCTGAGATCAAAGACTTGCACAGCGTGTTGAACCCGATTGAAACCTTGTTCGTGGTCGATGCCATGCAAGGTCAAGACGCCATCAACACGGCCAAGGCCTTCAGCGATGCGCTGCCCTTGACCGGCATTGTGTTGACCAAACTTGATGGCGATTCACGTGGCGGTGCTGCCTTGTCGGTGCGTCAAATCACGGGTGCGCCCATCAAGTTTGCGGGTACCAGCGAGAAACTCGATGGTTTGGAACTGTTCGATGCCAACCGCCATGCAGGCCGCGTGTTGGGCATGGGCGACATCTTGGCCTTGGTCGAGCAAGTCACCGCCGGTGTTGACATGGCGGCTGCGCAAAAGCTGGCCGAGAAGGTCAAGCGCGGCGATGCGTTTGACTTGAACGACTTCCTCGCACAAATTCAGCAAATGCGTTCCATGGGCGGCTTGTCCAACATCATGGATAAATTGCCCACGCAAATGGCGGCCAAAGCCGGCCAAGTGGACATGGACAAGGCCGAGAAAGACATTGGCCGCAAGCAAGGCATCATCCACAGCATGACGCCGCTGGAGCGCCGCAAGCCCGACCTCATCAAAGCCACGCGCAAGCGCCGCATTGCTGCGGGTGCCGGTGTGCAAGTGCAAGACGTGAACCGCTTGCTCAAAGAGTTTGAGCAAATGCAAAGCATGATGAAGAAGATGAGCGGCGGCGGCATGATGAAGATGATGAAAAAGCTCGGTGGCATGAAAGGCATGATGGGCGGCGGTGGCGGCTTTCCAGGCATGCGTTGAAGCTCTCGCGCTTAAAACAAAAAGCCCTGAAACCTCGCGGTCTCAGGGCTTTTTCAATGTTTGACGGCAGCGGACTTTAAGCCGACTCTTTAACAAACACCTCGCCACGCAATGAATGCGGGTTGGCTTCCGTGATCTTCACGTCAATCAGTTGGTTCATCAGGCGCTCAGGATTGGGGCCGCCTTTGAAGTTAACGATGCGGTTGCACTCGGTGCGTGCACGCAGCTCGGTGGCGTCTTTCTTGGCAAAACCATCGACCAGCACGCGTTGCACCGTGCCTACGCGTTGCACGTTGATGTCGCGCATGTTGTCTTCGATGATTTTTTGCACCTCTTGCAAGCGGCGCAGTTTCACCTCGTGCGGCGTGTCATCTTGCAGGTTGGCCGCAGGCGTGCCGGGGCGTGGGCTGAAGATGAAACTGAACGAGTTGTCAAAGTACACATCGTGCATGAGCTTGATGAGCTTCTGGTGGTCTTCCTCGGTCTCGCCCGGAAAGCCCACGATGAAGTCAGAGCTCATGGCCATGTCAGGTCGAATGGCGCGCAGCTTTTTCACCGTGCTCTTGTATTCCATCGCGGTGTAGCCGCGCTTCATGGCCATCAAGATGCGGTCGCTGCCGTGCTGCACGGGCAAGTGCAGGTGGCTCACCAGTTGCGGCACCTTGGCGTACACATCAATCAAACGCTGCGTGAATTCGTTGGGGTGGCTGGTGGTGTAACGGATGCGCTCGATGCCGGGAATCTCGGCCACGTACTCGATGAGCAGTGCAAAGTCTGCAATCTCAGCCGTGCCGCCCATGGCGCCACGGTAAGCGTTGACGTTTTGGCCCAAGAGCGTGACTTCTTTCACACCTTGCGCAGCCAAGCCCGCGACTTCGACCAACACGTCGTCAAACGGACGGCTCACCTCTTCGCCACGTGTGTAGGGCACCACGCAGTAGCTGCAATATTTGCTGCAGCCTTCCATGATGCTCACATAGGCGCTGCCGCCTTCGACGCGGGCGGGAGGCAGGTGGTCGAACTTTTCGATTTCGGGGAAGCTGATGTCGACTTGTGGCTTGGACAATCTTTCGCGTTGGTTCAGCAGCTCAGGCAAACGGTGCAGGGTTTGCGGGCCAAACACCACGTCCACATAGGGCGCGCGGGCAATGATGGTGTCGCCTTCTTGGCTGGCCACGCAGCCGCCGACGGCGATCTTGACGCCCTTGGCTTTCAAATGCTGGATGCGACCCAGGTCTGAGAACACCTTTTCTTGGGCTTTCTCACGCACCGAGCAGGTGTTGAAGACGATCAGATCGGCTTCTTCGACATCGTTGGTTTTTTCGTAACCATCGGACTGCCCGAGCACGTCGACCATCTTGTCCGAGTCGTACTCGTTCATTTGGCAACCGAAGGTTTTAATAAAGACTTTGCGGCTCATGGCTGAGCCTCCCCGTGGGGATAAAAGCAGCGGTTCATGGTGTTGATCCAGAGGCTGTGGAAGAAGTTTGCAATTGTAGTGTTGGCGAGGTGTCAGCTTCTTTTGCGCACGTTTATTGCTTTTATCAGTTGCGGCAATAATTCGCCGTCTGTTGTGGGAATTAAAGCTTGTGTCACATCAAGCCGATACCCACTGACCTGCCCAAACAGGGGCGTGCGCTGCGCGTTGCTGTTTGGCTTTATCAAATGCACCCACTCAAGTGAATGGCCATGAAAAAATATTTACGACTGATCATTGAAATCGTCATGGGTCTGCTGCTCGCAGGCGCTTTGGCGTTCGGCTACTGGAGCTACACCGGTAAGAACCACATCATGAGCGAGCTGACCGAGGCCAGCGAAGGCGCGACCGAGGCCCAAGAAGAACTCGAAAAGCTGACCAAGGAATTGGAAGAAGCCAAAGAGAAGCTCGAAGAGCTTGAGCCAGCAGCCCAGCAGATGATGGCTGTCAAAGAATCGTTCACCAATGGCATCGTGTTGCAAGACTACGAAGCCTTCATCAAGGCCCAAAAAGGCCCCGTGACCAGCGAACGCCAATTGGGCTTGGGCGCATTGCGATTGTTGACCAAAGGCGCTGAAGACCCAGACACCATCAGCGCATTCCAAAAGGCGCTGGAGATGGCCGAGTGGTCATCGCGCGTCAAATCCATCTGTGCCGCGCAAAACGCGTTGGCCGCAGCTGGTCAAAAAGTGAAAGTCTTGGCTGATTGCGCCGCTGAGAAGCCAGAAGCCAAGGCCCACAAAAAAGGCCATGCCGTTCATTGGGACTACGCTGGCGAGATGGGCCCAGAGAACTGGGGCGATGAATTCCCCACCTGCGGCAAAGGCATGAAGCAATCGCCTTTGAACATCACCGGTCCTTTCGAGAAGTCGAAAGACGTGTTGGTGGTCAACTACAAAGAAGGCCCGCTGAAAATTTTGAACAACGGCCACACCATCCAAGTGAACGTGGAGCCCGGCAGCACTTTGAAGATCAACAAGGATGTGTACAACCTGTTGCAATTCCACTTCCACCGTCCTAGCGAAGAACAAATTGACGGCAAACCCATGGCCATGGTGGCGCACTTTGTGCACAAAAACGCCGAAGGCAAGTTGGCTGTGTTGGGCGTCTTGCTCAACGACGGCAAAGACAACGCGGCCATCCAAACGCTGTGGAACAACGCACCCAAGGCCGAAGGCCCAGAGGTGGTGGTGGATAAGGTCAAGTTTGACCCTAGCAGCTTGGTGCCCGCTGCGTTGACGCACTACAGCTACGAAGGTTCATTGACCACGCCCCCTTGTACAGAAGGCGTGAACTTCTACATCCTGAAGACGCCTGTGGACATCGGCAAGAAGCAAGTGGTGGACTTCCCCTTCAAGCGCAATGCACGTCCTGTGCAGCCTTTGAACGGTCGCAAGATCAACGCGAACTGATCGCACTTCTCATGCGCTGAAGTTTTAGCGCGTTGAGTTCAAACCAAAACGCCTGCTCTGATTAGTCAGAGCAGGCGTTTTTTATGGTGAATGCCGCTGTGCGTGTCGTTCGACCGCACTACGGGCTCACGTCAGCTTAGGTGGCGGCGAGGGCAGGGTGTAGAGCAAAGGCATGGCAACCGCCACTAACAAGAACACCATCACCACAAAAATCAAGAGCAACTTGAAGAATTCAGGCGAGTCGGGGAATTTGGGTTTGGGCGGTGGCGCTTGTTCAACCTTGATGGCAGGCAGTTGCATGCCCGCATGATCGCCCACTGCACGGGAGCGAAACACATTCACGATCGGCATGCCGTTGGCTTGTGCACCGCTCAGGGTGACGGCGATTTTCAAAGCGGCTTGCACTTTCAACTCTGGCGTCTCAAATTGGCCGTGCTCAGCTGCTTCAAGCTCACGCACTTGGGCTTCGGTCAGGCCGCACAAACGCGCGACGCGCGCGTGATCCAGCTTGCAAAGTGCACGCAGGCGAAGCATGGCTTGGGGGTCGATCAGATGGGCATTCATAGGCCTTGCAAAGGTTGATATTTATCGCGTTGAGGGGCATGACATACGCCAGTAAGCGTATGGACCTACCTGTTGTTTCTCATGACAATCTTGTCAGATTTCTCAATTGCAACACCACTTAATCACTTTTTTAATTTTCGATGAATTTCCAAAAGATCAAAGAAAGCGACGAAGTTGAGTTGCCCTTGTTACTCAAGAATCGGCTCGTGACCCTGGTGCTTTACATCAAAGAAAAAATAGAGTTAGGCCAGTTCGATGCGCTCAGTTTGGCGCAGATCGCCAAAGACAACCGCATGACCATTCCTCAGTTGATGGAATTTGGTTTCACCAAAGCCAATTTGGTCTGCCATGCGGTGGTGGTGGAGAACGAGGTCTTGATTCAAAAGTTGATCGGCTTGGACCTCGCCACGATGGGTGCATCACTCACGGAACAAGTCAAAGCCTATCTGTTTCAGATGTACCAACACGATTTGAAACAGCTGGCGTTTCGCGCGGCTGTTCAAGCCTATGCATGGACATGGTCTGTGGTTGACGAAGAGCGAGTGACCAATCAAGCCATGAAGCTCATGACCCCGATCTACATGGCTTTGCACGCACACGGTTTCACGCATCTGGATGCACGTTGCCAAGCCATTTGGGCACTTTACGTCCGGGGCTTGCGTGCTGCAGCTTTGAGCAAAGGCAGTGCGAGCGACTGTTTAGCTGCCATTACCCCTTCACTTGAATTCATCACAGAAAGTAAAAAATGAACGATAAAAACGACATGTCCAAAGAAAACAGCATCTTCATTGGTGAAGGTGTGGTGTTCAGCGGCTCGATCAAAGCCCCGAATCAAGCGGTGATCTCTGGCAAGTTCGATGGCGAGCTCGAAGCACGTGATGTGCTGATTGGCGCGTCAGGTGTGGTGACCGGTAAAACGACGGCTCAGTACGTGGACGTCAAAGGCGAACTGAACGAAAACGTCACCAGCCGCGAGTTGCTCATCGTTCGTAATACAGGCCGCGTGCGTGGCACAGTGACTTATGGCGAGATTGAGATTGAGCGCGGTGGTCAGGTCAAAGGCGACATGATTCAGCGCTAAATCAGCGCCTGAGGCGCTGATTTTTGGGTGCTTAGATCAGCTTGAGGCGCTCTGAAGAGGGCACCACACGCGTCAGGCGAACACCGTAGCGGTCGTTCACCAACACGATTTCACCTTGGGCAACTACGGAGTTGTTGACCAACAAATCGAGGGGCTCGCCCGCAATGCGGTCTAGCTCGACCACGCTGCCTTGCGTGAGACGCATCAAGTCTTTGATTTTGATTTGTGCACGGCCCACTTCGATGGACAAATTTACCACGATGTTTTGCAACACCTCGGGGTTGATGTTGCCGGGCATGGTGGGTTTGAAGTCTTCTAAGCTTGGCTCAACCTCTTGCGCCACAGCTTGCACAGCCACTTCGTCAGGAGTCTCGTGCGCTGCTTCTGCTGCAGCCATTTCGGCTTCGTCGTGTTCTGGAGTTGGGTTTTCTTTTTCGTCAGTCATGATGTGATCCTGTCTCAGTTTTTGCCGTGAACGTGTTCGTGGTCGATTTGCACCGCCACTTGTGAGCCGCGTGTGCCCACGTTGACGTGGAATGCGGGAACACCATTGGTGCTCATCAGCGCGGTGTCGTCTTTCTTGAAGAACAACAAATCGCCTTCTTGCAAATGGTTCAAGTGGTGCAGCGTGGTTTTGATGTCACCCATGGTGACTTGCAATTCCAGTTTGGCATCACCCACCGCGGCCGCGAGCGCTTGACGCCATTTCTTGTCTGACTCTTCGTTGCCTTCGCCACTTTGCACGCGGCTGCTGAGCAGTTCACGCACAGGCTTCAAGGTCGCGTAGGGGTAGACCAAGTCGATGAAGCCTTTGCCACCGCTCGCGGTCGCGTCAGCTTCAAAGCGGCTCAAGACCACCAAATCGTTTTCATCGGCGATTTGTGCGAACTGAGGGTTGATCTCAGAACTCACGTGTTCGCATTCGATGGGCATCAGTGGGCCCCACGCTTCGGTCAACGAGCGGAAGAACACTTCAAGAATGATCTTGATGATGCGTGTTTCAGTGGGGGTGAACAAACGGCTGGGAGGGAGTTCGCCCACGCCTTTGCCAAAACCACCAAAGAAGCTGTCGAGCGAGCTGAACACCACATTGGGGTCGATGATGATCACCGAATTGCCGCGTAGCGGGTTCATGCGAATCATGTTCACCGACAAGGGGGCGCGCAGGCCTTTGAGGTAATCACCAAACTTCAAAATTTGCACGCGTGTGGGGTTCACACGTGGGCTGGTACGCAGTACTTCGAGCAAGCCAAGACGGAACAGTCGGATGAAGCGTTCGTTGATCATGTCGATCGACGAGACGTTCACGCCCAAGCTGCTGTCTTCGCTGGCGAGGTCGTGCTTGCGCACCCGCACGCTTTCGTTGAAGCCAGTGTCGGTCTCGATCGAACCGTCGCGCACGCCTTCCGACAGCGCGGCCAGTTCTTCGTCCGAGAGCAGGTTAGATTTCATGTTGAATTAAGGGTTACTGCATCACGAAAGAGGTGAAGAACACGTCTTCAATACCGCCGAAGTCTTCGTACTTCATGAGCATTTCGTTCATCACGACCTTGATCTTTGCGGCTAAGTCAACGCGGAAGTCTTGCTTGGCCACATCGGCTTCGGTGCTTTGACGCATCACATCGAGCACGGCGGAGCGAATGGCAAATTCATGCTTCTTCACGTTGTCGAACACGCGTGAGTCGTAATGGGTCATCACGGCCACTTTCACGACCATGATTTTTTTGGAGTTCGTGATGTTGGTCATGAACTCTTTGTCGATTTCCAAGTAGGTGTTCTCAAAGCGTGTGGCTTCGGCTTCCTTCTTGACTTTCGATGGGCCTTCTGGTGTCGCGCCATGTGCGTTCGCGGCTTCTTTTTCCAGTTCGTCCACTTTCTCGTGGGCGGCTGCTTCGCTCTTGTGCTCGAAGAAGCCTGAGAAATACAAGGTGCCGAACATCACCGACATGATCAGGATGACCACGGACAACACGATCACCAAAATCAAAAGAATTGGTTTCTTTTTCTTCGGTTCGCCTTCGACAACTTCTTCTGCCGGTGCTGCTTCTGCTTCTGCCATATCGTTCTCCTAATGTTCAGATTGTCATGCGTAATTTATGCATAGAGGTCAAGCAAGGACGCATTGGCCTTGTTATGGGTAGAGGTCACGCCAGAAGCGTCGCCTGTACCTTTGACTTGCAAAGATGAATTGTCTCTAACTTGGGAATTCTTTCCTGAATTTCCAGAGTTGTTTTGTGGGGTGTTGCCACCGCCTTGGCCGACCTGCACTTGACCGGCATTAATGCCAAAGTTACCAAGTGCTTCGCGCAAGCGCTGGCTGCTGTTTTGCAGCAAGTCGCGTGTGAGCGGGTTGTCGGCACGGAAGACGGCATCGAGTTTGCCGTCTTTCATTTCGAGTTGAATTTCAACGCCACCTAAGTTCGAGGGGCGAAGACCAAATTTCATCTTCCACTCACCATCGCTGAGCTGCTTGTGCATGCGTGCGGCCATTTCGGTGGCCATCTTGTCGCTGAGCTGGTCGTAGACCTCGCTCATGTTGGCGCTTGTGGCTTGTGCGGCATTGGCAGGTGCTGCGCCGGTGGCGTTTTTGGTGTTGCTCAACGCTTGTGAAAAGCTGCTGAAATTTTGCTGGCCTTCGCCTGATGACGATTGCTGATCTGCATGGCTCTCGCTGCCCGCTTCTTCGGAGAAGCGAGACAAGAGGGCGCTCACGTCTTGTTCATCGACGCCGGTTCCCAAGAGCGACAACATGTCGAGGGTGCTAGGGATGGGGGCGTTGCTTGCGTTGGTGTTGACGGGCAACACGGCAACAGGCAAAACGGTGATTTGTAATTGTTGGATCGCAGCCATGTCGGTCGGCGTTAGGCCTGGCAACGCGGGTGCAGCCAATGTGGTGGCCGCTGCTGCCAAACCTGCGCCAGATGCGGCAGCCATAGGCTGTGCGTCAACGGAGGTCATGGCTGCCAGTTGTGTGGCGACGGTGCTGTCTGCTGTCGGAGCCATGCCTTGCGATACGCCACCCAGCACGGTGCTCATGGCTGCTTGCAAGGCGGTGGGCGTGGCTAAACCACTGGCAAGGCTTTGGGCATTTGAGGTCTGCACACCTGTGGGTGCCGTGGTCGCCGGCGGTTGGTTCAATAAGTTTTGAATCTCTGACTCATCCAAACCCATGGCCTTGGCAAAAGCCGCCAAACTTTCAGGGCTTGGTGCCGCTTTGGGGTCTGTGATGATGCGCATCTGCGGGCTCAGCTCGATGGTTTGCAAGGTGGCCGAGCTCGTCAATTCAGATGCTGCAACGTCTTCAGTGGTCGTGGTGACCTGGCTGATTGCAGGTGTGGCAACCACTGAGGTTGTGGCGTTTGGTGTGACGGGGGCACCCTGCATCAAACTCTCTAACAGAGCGTCTGTGTCTGTGGGCTTGTTCTTATTCGACGCGCCTTTGTTGCGTGGGCGTGCTTGAGCTGCAGAGGTGTCATCGGCATCGTCTGGAGATGCCTCGTTGTTCGTGCGTTTCTCTTGCGCGGGGCGCTCTGCGTCGTGCCGGTCTTCTACTGGGCGTGAATCTTGTGTACGTGCTTGTGGTTGTGGCTGCTCTGGCACATCAGCGGCAAAAGTTTGCCGCTCTTGCGGTACCAGGCGCTCCATTTGACGCGCCATGACTTGCGCGAAATCAAACCCCAAGCCACCGCCCGCAGCCGGGCCCACACCAGTGCGCGCGCCTTGTGGCACCGCGTTGTTGGTGTTGGTTGGCATCAGCGGGGCTGGTGGCATTTGGAGATAGCTGGACAGGTTCATGGTGTTCTTAAAACGAGTTTGCCAAGGAGTTAAGCAAGAACCGTGACAGGTCAGTTCTTGCCGCTTTCGGCGGAGAGGCGCATCAGTGTCAGTTTGACTTGGCACATCGATTGCTTAATGAACATGCCTCGACAATTTTTTCAAGGCAAAAAGAAACCTAAACGTTCCACTTTCAACTGGATTCCCTCAATGAGCACTCTCACTCTGTCAACGATTCGACACAACTTGTCGAAATTTGACCTCTCCGGACTCAGTATTCCGGTGGTGGTGCTCGTCATCATGGCGATGCTCGTGTTGCCATTGCCTCCGTTGTTGTTGGACTTTTTGTTTACTTTCAACATTCTTGTGAGCTTGGTGGTGATCATGATCGCCATCGGCACCCGTAAGCCCCTTGAGTTTTCATCCTTCCCCACCGTCTTGTTGTTTGCAACCATGTTGCGCTTGGCGCTGAACGTGGCATCTACCCGTGTGGTGTTGGTCAGCGGCCATGAAGGTGCGCACGCCGCCGGTAAGGTGGTGCAGGCTTTCGGTGAGTTCGTGATTGCTGGTAACTACGTGGTGGGTTTCATCATCTTCGCGATTTTGATGATCATCAACTTCGTGGTGGTGACCAAAGGTGCGGGTCGCGTTTCAGAAGTGAACGCCCGTTTCACCTTGGACGCCATGCCCGGTAAACAAATGTCGATTGACGCTGACTTGAACGCTGGCGTGATCGACCAAGAAACAGCCAAAACACGCCGTGCCGAATTGGCCCAGGAATCTGACTTCTTCGGCTCCATGGACGGTGCCTCTAAATTCGTGAGCGGTGACGCCATGGCCGGCTTGTTGATTCTGTTGATCAACTTGTTCGGTGGCTTGATCATCGGTGTGGCGCAGCATGATTTGCCTGTGGCTGAAGCCGGCAAGATCTACACCTTGCTCACTATTGGTGACGGCTTGGTCGCTCAAATCCCATCGTTGTTGTTGTCACTGGCCACCGCCATCATCGTGACGCGCGTGACGACCGCTGAATCTATTTCTGAGCAGGCTTCTGTTCAGTTGGCTAACCCCACCGCCTTGTTCATCTCGGCTGTGATTTTGATCATCTTGGGCATGGTGCCCGGTATGCCGCACTTGATGTTCATTACCTTGGCTTTGGCATCTGCTGGTCTGGGCTTGATGATCGTCACCCGCGAAGTGCAAGACGAACAAGCCGAACAAGCCGTCAAAGACGCCACACCTTCGGACGCACCGAAAGAACTCGACTGGGATGATGTGGACCAAGTCGACCTCATTGGTTTGGAAATTGGTTACGGTTTGATTCCGTTGGTCAACGCTGAAACCGGCGGCGAGCTGATGACCCGCGTCAAAGGCGTGCGCAAAAAATTGTCTGCCGAGTTGGGCTTCTTGGTCCAGCCCGTGCGTATCCGTGACGACTTGAACATCGACCCAGACGCTTACAACATCGTGCTCAAAGGCGTGGTGCGTGGCAAAGGCGAAGTCAAAGTCGGTCGCGAATTGGCCATCAACCCAGGTCATGTGTATGGCCAGTTGGAAGGCATTGCCACCCGCGAACCTGCATTTGGTTTGGAAGCCGTGTGGATCGAACCTTCACAACGCGACCAAGCCCGTACCCTCGGTTACACCGTGGTCGACGCTGCCACTGCTATTTCTACCCACCTCAACAAAGTCTTGCGCGAAAACGCTTCTGACATGTTGAGTCATGACGAAACCCAACAGTTGCTCGACAAATTGGCTGCCAAGTCACCCAAGATCGTCGAAGACTTGGTGCCCGGCAAGTTGTCACTCGGCATCTTGACCCGCACCTTGCAAAACTTGTTGGCCGAATCTGTGTCCATTCGCGACATGCGCACGATTGCTGAAGCGTTGACTGAGGCCAGCACTCGCACGCAAGACCCCGAACAACTCACCGCCATGGTTCGCCCCAAGCTCGGTCGCATGATCATGCAAAGCCTGATCGATGGCGACAACGGTTTGCAAGTCATGACGCTTGAGCCTTCACTCGAGCAACTGCTGCACAACGTGTTGCAACAAAGCCAGCCAGGCCAAGCCGTGGTGATGGAGCCGGGCTTGTCTGAAAACTTATTTGCCGGTTTGCGCGAAGGCGCGCGCACCGTAGAAGAAATGGGCCACCCCGCTGTGTTGGTGGTGTCCCCCGTGATTCGTGGTTGGCTCTCTAAAGCCGCACGATTCCGCGTGAACGATTTGACTGTGCTGTCTTACAGCGAAATTCCGGACGATCAGGCCGTCAAAGTGATCCACACCGTGGACGCCAAAGCCCGATAAACCGTAAACCTATAACAAAAGACAGAGTGAGCTGACCCTATGGAACTCAAACGCATCCTTGCCCGCGACATCCGCGCTGCCAACGAAAAGGCCGTGGCCCAATATGGCCCCGACGTGCTCGTCATCTCGAGCGGCCAAGTCAATGGCTTGACCGAGCTGATCGTGGCGGTAGATCTGGCACCTCTGACACCAGAGGAAGCTGATCCGTTTGTGAAAACCCAATACGCTGCAACCGGCAAGCCATCTGGCAAGTTTGATGTGTTGTTGGGCCAGACCATCGACCAAAACAAACGCGATGCCCGCGAGCGCCAAGCCACCAAAGTGGCCAAGCCGATTGTCGAAGTGGCGGCCAAGCCTGCCGCATCGAAAGCCAAGCCTGCGGTCAAAGTGGCGGCTCAACCTGTGGACGAATCTGCCAAACGTGCGGCTGAAGAACACGACACCTTGCGTGGTCGTGAAATCGTGGCGCTGGTGCGTGAAGAGCTCAACTCGTTGCGCCGTGAATTCAAACTGGGCCAACAAATGGCGGCTTGGCAACAAGGCGGCATGGTGTTGCCCGCAGCCGTGGCGCCTTTACGCGACGCCCTGAACGATGCACCCATTCCTGTCGCCTTGCGCGCCTTGTTGATCGACAACATCAAAGACCACGACAACATGGCCGATGCCATGGGCGCGTTGAGCCGTCAACTGGCCCACTCGGTGGAGCAAGAGCAAGCTCAAACCCCAGTGTCAGGTATTCATGCATTGGCTGGCCCATCAGGTGCTGGCAAGTCGATGATGGTGGCCCGCTTGGCGCAACATGCTGCCCAATTGCATGGCAGCGAAAAAGTCATGGTTATTAGCTTCCAAGACCAGCGCGCTGGCGCTTGGAACCAAACCCAATTGCTGTGTGCCCAGTCGGGTGTGGACTCGTTCCGCGCCACCAACGCCTCAACTTTGAAGTTGTTGCTTGACGAGCACACCGACCGCCAATTCATCTTGATTGACACCGCCGGTGTGCAAATGAACGAACGCTTGGCAGAGATTCGCGCCATGAACCTGAATGTGCAGTGCCACGCGGTGATTCCCGCTGACGCATCCGCCGCCAACATCCGCCGCGTGTTTGACAACACCGACAACATTTGGGCATCCTTGATGCTGAGCAAGCTCGACGAATCCAACCAACCTTGGGCTTTGTTGCAGTTCTTGACCGACAAATCTTTGAGCGTGTCCGTGGCCAGCCACGGCGACCGCACGATCGATTTGGTGCAAGACGTGTCCTTGGCCGGTCTGGTGCAATGCGCCCTCGACAACTTGCCACTGCCAGAAACCGAAGAGCAAGCTCAACAAAACGCACGCGATGCAGCCGTCAATGATTTGGCTGCTTCCAAATTGGCGCAAATCGCTTCCAAATTTAAAACCGAAACCACAGGCTTGACCCATGAGTAATCCACGCAGAACAGAAGTCATCGGCATTGCCAGCGGCAAGGGTGGCGTCGGTAAAACCACCACCTCCATCAACTTGGCGGTGGCGCTCACGCAGTTGGGTCACAGCGTCATGCTGTTTGATGCCGATCTGGGTTTGGCCAACGCACAAATTGCACTGGGCGCGCGCGCTGAGTACAACTTAGGTCACTTCTTGGCCGGTCAAAAAACACTGCAAGAAATTCTCATCACCACCCGTCAAGGCGTGAAGCTGATTCCTGGTGCCTCGGGCATGCAAGAGTTGGCGGGTCTGAGCGACATCCAAGCGGCCAGCATCGTGCAGTCGTTTGGCGTGTTGGCTGACGATGTCGACTATTTAATCGTCGACGTGGCAGCCGGCATTTCGCCCTCGGTGTTGTCGTTCTTGGCCGCGTGCCAACGCCGCTTCATCGTGGTCAAAGACGACCCATCGTCGATTGCCGATGCCTACGGCACCATCAAAATCTTGAGCAAAGAGATGGGTTTGGACGAAATCTACTTGTTGCCCAACATGGTGCGCAGCCAATCCGAAGGCTGGAAACTTTACAAAAAGCTCAACGACGTGTGTGTGCGTTTCTTGGGCGAGTCGGTGCACTACCTCACCTCCATCGAAGAAGACGAGATGGTGTTGCGCGCCCTCAAAAAATACCAGTCGGTGATGGAACTCGCCCCTGGCACAGCCGCCGCTCGTGACTACATGCGCTTAGCCGAGGCATGCACGCACTTGCGTCCGATCGACCACCCTTCGGGCGGTCTGCAATTCTTCATGGAGCGACTGATGAAAAACAGTTCGTCTGATACATGAGAGCCCTCACCCCCGCCGAAATGTATGGCTCTTGCAAGCCCAAGGGCGAAGATTTGGTCATGGCCCATTTGGGCCTGGTCAAACGCGTGGCCTTGCACTTGAAAGCCCGTATCCCTGCCTTCATGGAGCTCGATGAGCTGATTCAAGTGGGCATGATTGGCCTGCTCGAAGCTTCGCGTGCGTTTGATCCTGTCAAAGGCATTGAGTTTGAAAACTTCGCCCACAGCCGTGTGCGCGGCGCCATGTTGGATGAAGTGCGACGCTTGTCGTTCTTGCCCCGCTCAGCTGTGGCTTTCAACAAAGAACACAACACCACGGTGCACGCTTTGGCGGCTGAGTTGGGCCGTACGCCTACGCAAGCTGAAATTGCCGAGTACATGGGCAAAGACCTAGAAGAGTTCCACAAAGAGCGCGGCAAAGCCAAACGCTTCGAGACCTATTCCATGGAAGTGGTCACCGAAGAGGTGATGACCATCGCTGACGACAGCTCGCAACAACCTGAAGTGATCGTGGAAGAAGCGCAGTTCATGGATGCCGTGACCGACGCCATTGCACAGTTGCCCGAGCGCGAGCAGTTGGTCATGCAGCTTTACTACGTGGAAGAGTTCAACCTCAAAGAGATTGGCGAAACCTTGGGTGTGAGCGAATCACGCGTGAGCCAAATTTTGTCTTCAGTGGTCAAAAAGCTGCGCGGCACCTTGAAGGTGGACAACGCGGCCGAAACCGAGAAGGTTGAAACCAGGAGACGCGCATGAGTAATTTCATGATGAACATGATCTCGTGGATCTTGTTGCTCTTGGTCATCTTGACGCTGTACCTCATCGACAAGATCAACCATTTGGCCAAGATGTACGAGGCGCCTAAGCCCGACACCACACCTGTTGTGCCCGATTTCGGATCTGAAATTCCTGGGGATTTGTTGTTCTCAGGATTGGAAGGCAAAAAGCTGTGGGATGCCATGAACGGCAAACAAGTCGAGGGCTTTGATGCCACCTTAATTGATGCCTTGCGTCCGCATTACGAACCCATCCTGCGTGAGCACATCACGGCCAGTTTCAAAGACGGCATTGAAGATGCATTGGGTGGCACTGAAAACCACATGCCAAGCTCGACGCGCAAAATTTCAACGGCGCGCGGCCACATCCAATCGTGGTTGCCACCGCAGCATTTGGGCAGCGTGTACCGCTCTGCCTTGGAGTTTGCGGGTAGTTATTGCCAAAGCCCAGACTCCGAAGTTTTGTTGCGTTTGAAACAAACCGTGGACAGCGTGGTCGACATGCTTTACCAGCGCGTGGGCATCACCAACGAAGTGCCATTCTCTGACTTCTTATTTGAAGAAGTGCCGCTGGCCGATGACTCTGGCGAAGACACCATGCTCGCACTCACCGATGCCTCAGGCACCTCGGAGGTGTTGGGCAACGGTTTGCTCGAAAACAGCGATGAACGTGAACTGACGCCAGAAGAATTGGCACAAGGTTTAGAGCATGTGCAAGCCTATGAAGACCAGCAGCGGCAAGAAGTTGCCGCTGAAACGGTCGAAGCGGTGATGCAGCCTGAAGAAGTGATGGAAGCGCACGACGAAGCCTTGGTGCATGCGAATGTAGAGACTCTGGAAGCTAAGCCTGTTTGATCGGCTGTTTGTACAGATGTCACTCAAGTTTGCGAAGCCCCTTCCGATACTGCCTGTGTAAGCGAAGAAATACACAGGAGTTAATCAAATGCGAGCCAATTCACGAGCCATTCAAAGTTACGGCGATGTCAAAGTCAGCAGCGGCGTTGCCACGGCCAACAATGTGCAATTGATTCAAATGTTGTTTGATGGCTTGTTGGAAAGTTTGTCCACCGCGCGTGGTCACATCCAACACAAAAATATCACTGAAAAATCCAAAGCTATTGCACGTGCCAGCCGCATCGTGATTGGTCTGCAAGGTGCCTTGGATTTTGAAAAAGGCGGCGATCTGGCCAACAACCTCAATGAGTTGTACAGCTATGTGACACGTCGTTTGTTCCATGCCAACGCCCACAACGATGTGGCGGTGTTGGACGAGATTCACGGTTTGATGCGCGAAATTCGCGACGCTTGGGAAGGCGTGCCTTCCTTGGTGCCAGCGAGCAACCGACCTACCAGCATGATGAACTGATCGCGGTTTTCTTCTTTTTAGAAGAATTTTGTGATTTATCAGTTAATCTTGCAGGTTGTTCGGGACAATTTTTAGGCGCATCCAAGTTTTTGACTTGGGTGCGCCAACCTGCTTGGGGAGAGTGTTAGATGTCAGCAATTATTGGTTTGGTCGTTCTGTTCATTTGCGTGTTCGGCGGTTTCGTGATCGCCGGCGGTAGCTTGGCGCCCATTATCAAAGCCACCCCATTCGAGATGTTCATTATTGGTGGTGCTGGCGTTGGCGGCATGATCACCGGTAACTCTGGCGCTATTTTTAAAGGCGCATGGGGCGGTATGGGTCGCGTGATCAAAGGCCCCAAGTACCACAAGGAAGACTACATCGGCATCATCGCCGTGATCTCCAAGCTGATGAAAACACTCAAGGCCGAGGGTGCCGTGGCGATGGAATCGCACGTGGAGAACCCCGAGGCCAGTGCCATTTTTGGCGAATGTCCCAAGATGTTGCACGACCATGGTTTGGTAGGTCTGATTTGCGACACCATCCGTTTGATGGTGGTGTCCTCCGGCACCTTGAGCCCTTACGCCGTGGAAGATGTGATGACCACATCCATCAAACACCACCACCACAGCGAAATGCAAAACGCCGACGCCATTGCCACTCTCGCTGGCGCCTTGCCTGCGCTGGGTATTGTGGCTTGCGTGTTGGGTGTGGTGAAGACCATGGGCGCGATTGACCAACCCCCTCCCGTGTTGGGCGCCTTGATTGGTGGCGCGTTGGTGGGTACGTTCTTGGGCGTGTTCTTGGCTTACGGTATTTTTGAACCCTTTGGTAGCCGCTTGAAGCAAATCATTGACGAAGACGGCGAAGCCATGAAAGTGGCGCAGCAAGTCATCATTGGCAACATGCATGGCTACCCCGTTCCCTTGATCATTGAAGCTGCGCGCGTGTGTATCAACCACCATGCACAGCCCACCTTTGGCGAACTCTTTGATGCGTTGAGGAAATAATGGCTGACGAAAAAGACGCGGCCGCCGCACCCGAAGACGCAGACAAAGCAGCAGTAGACGCCGCAGCCGCTGCGGCAGCTGCTGCTGTCGCAGCCGCCGAGGCCGCTAAAGCGGAAGAAGAAAAAGAAGCCGCCCCCGCGCCCGTCATCATCATCAAGAAAATCATCGACGAGGGCCATGGTGGCGCTCACGGTGGTGCTTGGAAGATCGCGTTGGCCGACATGATGACGGCGATGATGGCGTTCTTCTTGTTGATGTGGCTGTTGGGCGCGTCTAACGAAGACCAGCGCAAAAGCATTGCCGACTACTTCAAACCCACTTCACAAAGCTTGGTAGCCATTGGTCAATTGGCTGGCTCCAACGGTGTGTTGGGTGGCCGCTCCATCATTGATCCCGATGGTTTCCCGTTTGCCGCCAAGCAAACGGCGTTGCTGGAACGTTTGACCCCTCGCTCAGAAGGTGGCCCCAACCCCAGTACCGACCCCGGTCAAGAAAACAACAACCCCTACTCAGACCCAGACAAACTGACGCCTGAGCAGAAGAAAGAAATTGCCCAAGCCCAGGAGAAGGCTGACTTTGACAAACTCGAAAAAGAGATTGAGCAAAAGCTGTCGGAAAACAAAAAGCTCGGCGGCCTGAAAGACCAAGTGTCTGTCACGCGTGACAAACAAGGTCTGCGCATTGAGATCATCGACAAAGCCGACTTTGCGATGTTCCCCAGCGGCGGCATGAGCATGCAGGGCAAAGCCTCAAATCTGATCAGCGAAATCGCAGCCTCATTGGCAGAAATGCCCAACAAGATTGCCATTCGCGGCCACACGGACAGCGTGCCCTTCAACAACAAAGAAGGCCGCAACAACTGGTCGCTCTCTGCTGAGCGTGCCGAAGTCACCCGTGCTTTGCTGGAAAGAAGCGGTATCAAAGAAAGCCGTTTCGCTCGCATTGAGGGCGTGGCCGACACCGATCCGTTCAATCCCAAAGACCCGCGTGACCCGCGCAACCGGCGTATGAGCATCACGGTGCTCTACAACGAACAAGACTAAGCCCTGGTGTTTAGGCGTAAAAAAGGCAGCTCATAGAGCTGCCTTTTCTTTTGGCGCAAGGCGCGCAAGGTAAGCCAAGGACGACTTGCCTAAGCCGCAGGACGCAGCTCGTATTTGTTGATCTTCTCAATCAAGGTGGTGCGCTGCAAATTGAGTAGTTTGGCCGTCCGTGACACATTGCCAGAGTTGCGGGTGAGGGCTTGCTCAATGATGCTGCGCTCAATTTGCGCCATGCGCTCCTTGAGCGACAGGCCCTCGGGTGGCAGCTGCGGCATGCCTTGGGCCAGCATGATGAGGCCCTCGATGTCGTTGTCCTCTTCCTCGGGCTCACCGTTCATTTCGGCCAACACCTCGGGTGGTGGCGTCATTTCTAACTTAGCCAACAAGGGCGCTTGCGCTTGCAATTCGGCCTGCGCCGACACCAAACCTTTGGGCAGCAGGGTAGGGGGAATGGCGCGCAAGTCCAGTTCTTGGCCCGCATACAGCGTGCTGAAACGATCGACCACGTTGGACAGCTCACGCACGTTGCCCGGCCATGGGTACTTTTGCAAAGCCGCCATGAAGTCGGGTTTGAAGCGAATCGGTTGTTTGCCAAAGCTGGCGCATTTTTTGGCAAAGAAAGTCAGCAGCTCCACCACGTCGGCATTGCGCTCACGCAGGGGAGGCGTGACCATAGGCAGTACGTTGAGGCGGTAATACAAGTCTTCACGGAACCGACCTGCTGCAATTTCGGTTTCCAAATCGCGGTGGGTCGCGGCCACCACGCGTACATCCACCTGCACTTGGCGGGTGCCGCCAATTGGGTCGACGGTGCGTTCTTGCAACACGCGCAGCAGCTTGACCTGCATGTCCAGCGACATGTCGCCAATTTCATCCAAGAAGATGGTGCCACCATGGGCCAGCTCGAAGCGGCCAATGCGGTCGGCCACAGCGCCCGTGAATGCGCCCTTGCGGTGACCAAACAGCTCACTCTCTAGCAAGTCTTTTGGGATGGCTGCGCAGTTGATCGGCACAAAGTTGGCGCCGCATCGGTCCGATTGCTCATGCAGCAGCCGAGCCAATAGCTCTTTGCCTGTCCCGCTTTCGCCGGTGATCATCACGGTGGCGTTTGAGTTGGCCATCGTGGCGACCAATTGGCGCAAAGTGGCGGCTGACTCGCTGGAGCCAATAAAGTGTGTGGTGGGCTTCATGTCAAAAATTCCTACACATGATTGTCGGTGACAACCAATATTTCACAAGACAGAAAAAGTATTCGTCTTGAGATTTGTTAAAGATGCCCGCGTCGGTGCCGAATCAAGGGTGAGACCTCTCAAGGACATAGACATGAACCGCACCACCATTTGGGCTGTGACAGCCGCCGCCATCCTGTTGACCGCTTGCGCCAACACGCCTCCGCCCATGCCTGCGCAATCGCGCCTGGACGAGGGCGCCAACATGATCACGCCCATGACCCAAAAGCGTGAGACCTTGGTGGCCACAGGCTACGCGGTCATTAGTATTCAAAATCACCGCAACCCTGCGCAGCAGCGTTTGTTGGCCATTCGTGCCTCCAAACTTGACGCTTACCGCGCTTTGACCGAACAGGTCTATGGCCAGCAGCTCGATGCCAGCACCACCGTGGCTGACATGACCGTGATGAGCGATACCTTCCGCGCCCGTGTGGAAGGTGTCATTTACGGCGCCGTGTTGGTCAGCATCACCCCTGTGGGCGACGACACCTATGAAACCACCATGTCGCTGGACCGCCACGTGGTGAGCGACTTGCGCGCGCTGTACATCGCCAGCTTGAGCAACAAGCGCTAAAAACAGACCTCGAAAAGATAGCTATGTGGACTTCGTCGCGTCGGTACCTGTGCATCGCCACTGTGTTGGGGATGGTGGGTGTCAACTTTTCAGTGGCTGCGGCAGACTTGAGTGCGCAAGAGCGCCTCAACGCCATTCGCAGCGCCATGGTGGAAGCCGCCATGAAATCCAACACCCGCGTCAGCGCCACCAGTTGGATGGAAAGCGACGGCAAACTGCGCGAGCTCAACCGCTTTTCATCTGAAATCAAGCTGCGCGATTTGCAGGTGGCTCAGTATTCGCGTGATGCAGGGCAACAACCTCAAGCTGAGTTGGCAGTTACTCATGTCGAGGCCGTGCAGCCTGGTCGCTGTGAAGCGCCGCAAGCCAAAGCACCTTTGCGTCAAGTGATGACGGTGGGTTTGGATTTGTCCCCAGGCTTGGCTCCCGCACAACGCTATCCTGCGCAACAGCTTGGGTTTGCCGCGCGCACACGTTTGATGCAAGCCGCTGCGCGTTCGGAGCGCTGGCGCCTCATCAGCACGCAAGCGCAGCCGCGCACTTATGACCGATTGATTCACGGCCGCGGTGAAGAGCATGTGAAATGGCATGCCCAATTGACCGTGACCCCTGTGCCCTTGGGCGGCGTGTCTGACGACTATTCGGCTTTTGGTTTGAGCTTGCAGGTGAGCGGCCCCAACCAACGCCAAGGTTGGTTCACGGCAGAAGAGGTGGTGGTGCCAAGTTTGCCCACACAGGCCTACGGCACACCCAAGATGGACACCGAAACGAATGCGGCCATTGCGCGCGCAGTGACAGCCATGGTGCAACAGCTTGAAAAACAATTGGCGTGTGAACCACAGACCTTCGCGGTGGAACAGTCCAACGGACGTTTGTCGCTCAACGCGGGCAGCAACGCGGGCTTGCGCGTGGGCGACAAGCTCATGGTTGCAGATCCTTCCGTGTTGCCACGTCACACCCTAGAGCCTGGTGCGCTTGACGCCGCCGTGCTGGCCGAAGTCAAATCGGTCACGCCTTATCAAGCGGAAATCAAGCAAGTGGCTGGACGCAAACAAAAATTTAACGGGGCCTGGGTTGCTTGGCCTTACACGTACTAAAAGATTGACGGGAGAACCGACCATGAACACGCCTATCACTTCTCTTCGCGCCTGGTTGTGCTGCGTTGTTTTGGCTGCCCCTGCCATGGCACTGGCTGCCAGCCCTGCACCACGCAGCACATACCAAGTGGTGTCGGGCGACACGCTGGACAAAGTCATCCGCAAAACCATGCCCGACAGCCCCTTACGCGTTGACATTTTGCGCAATGCGTTTGTGCAACAAAACCCACAAGCCTTCACCAAATCGCCCCCTCGGTCTTTGATGGCGGGTGCGGTGTTGAATGTGCCGAATCACGACGATTTGCTGCGCAGTTACATGGTGCCTGGTCAGTCGGCAGGCAACAGTGGCATGGGCCGCGGCGCTGGTTACTCGACCGCCGACATGAACATGAGCGAGCGCAAAAACTGGGTGCGTTTCCCTTAAAGGGCCGTCATGGCCATCTTGGGTCCTGAAGGCGTCCACGCGATTGCGCGTGTGGCGCCTGTTCATTTGGAAATGCGCACGGCGTACGTGGAAGCCCCTGTCGCACGACAGCTCGGTTTGCACGACGGTCAGGTGGTGCAAGCCACCGCCTCTGTGGTGAACCAGCAGCTCAAGCTGGTGCTCAACGAACACATCTTCAATTTACCCCTACAGCCCTACATCAAAGAGGGCGACATGGTGCAACTACGCGCACAGCTGTTACCTGCGGGTAAATGGGCTTTGCAGTTGCTGCACACGGGGAACTTTGCTGGACCCGATGCGCCATCAGCGGCCATGCCCACACGTTTGAACACCTTGCTGTTTCAGCCTGGTGGCTTTGCCAGTTTGCTCACCCTGTTGCGCCCCGGTGTGCTGGAGAGCTTGGTGCCACCTGTGCAAGATGCGGGTGATTTGAAAAAACGCATCAGCGCACAACGCCTCAGCATGGGCACGTTACAGGCGCAAACCTTGAAGCGTTTTATCCTGGGCCACAGCAAAGCTGCTGAAGCCAGTTTGGCCGAAGGTGAGCCCGTGGCGGACAACACCAAAGTGCTGCTGCGCTTGCTCATGGCCGAGCGTGCAAGAGTGGACGAGGACAGTGGCGAAGTCCAAGAAAACCTGCATCACGCCCTCGATGAAATCGAGGCGGCACAAGTGCAGTCTGCCCAAAACTTGCACAAAGGCGAGTTGAATTTGGCTTTTGTGATTCCCTTTCGCGACGCTGATCCTGTCGAGCTGCATTTCGAGCAAAAGGGCAACAAACCGGGTCAACCCAAAAAACCGCTGGTGGTCAACATGCATACCCAAAGCCGGGTGCTGGGGGAGGTGTGGCTCAAAACCACCATCAGCAACAACGCGCAAGTTGACTTGACCATGTGGGCATTGCGCAAAGACGTGGCCGATTTGGCGAAGTTCAATGCCACGGAACTGACGGATGAGTTGGAAGGCGCAGGTTTGCGCATGGGGAGTTTTCAGGTGTACAACGCGCCACGGCCAGACGCTGTGGAAGACCATCCACCGCCAGAGCATGGCAGTTTGATTGACACCCGCGCATGACGGATAAACATTACATGCAAGCTGTGGCTTTGGAATACGGCCGCAACAAAGCGCCCCTCCTCACGGTCAAGGGCGATGATGAATTAGCCCGCCGCATCGTGGCTGAAGCGAAAAAGCAGGGTGTGTATGTGGCCGAAGACCCACGCTTGCTGGCCATGCTCAGCCGGCTCGATGTAGGTCAAGAAATTCCGGAAGATATGTTCACCGCTGTTGCCGTGATTTTGGCGTGGGTGTATTGGCTCAAGGGCATGCAGCCCGGGGATGAAAAGCCTAAGCAGGCTTGAACAGCGCGTGTGAAAAGTTACGCTTCAGCGTAGCCACGACCACCGCGTCGACCACCGCGAGACACCTTGCCCAAACGGTCATAAATCTCGAGCGAGCTGGTGGGGTCTTGCACTTGCATGCTTTGCAGCGCGCCACGGATGGCGTCAATCTTTCGAACAATCAGCACCTCATTGCGGCGATGCATGTCGCGGCAGTGGGCCATGTGCTCTTTGAACCCGTCCCATTCGGGTCCGAGCGCATCTGCTGAGTCTGGACCTTGAATGCCAGCCAGCTGCGCGAGCTGCTGAAGCAGCTCGTTCTTTGTGTTTTGCGACGCTTCGAAGGCGTCTAAATCTTGCACCTTCAACTGCTCGAACTCGCGCTCCAGCATGTCTTCCAGTGTTTTCGCCAAGGCCAAAGCCTGCTCGAGTGAGGAGGCTTGCACGTCAGTGGCGGGTGTTGTCATATCGGACAAAAGACGATCAATCAGAGATGAATGAACGATCAGTTACCGATCATTTTTTCGAGGGCCACAAAGTTTTCAGCAATGCGGCGTGGGTTCACAGGGTAGTTGCCTTCCTTGATCGCCTGCTTGATGGCCTCAACTTTGGAGCGGTCAAAGTCTGGTTGCGCCATGACTTTTTGGGCGACGTTGCTCAAGCTCACTTTATCTGCTCCTGCGGAAGATGCTTTCTCCATGGACGGAGCCAAGTCTTCCTTGGCTTGCGCGGCAGAAGGGCTTCGTTTTTCGACTTTGTCGATGGCGCTGCGAATCGCAGCGTTCGATTGCGTCATCCGACCGTAGTTTGAAATTGCGTCATTCATGATGTTTTCACTTTCTCCAACCTGTTATCAGGTCAAAACTTTTTCACAACACTTCAATCGACCTCAAATTCTAGAACTTGAGCATTTTTTTGAAATATTTTTTAAATACCACTTTTCACCTCAGTTTCGCGGCATTCGGTCCGGTAATCACGCCATGTAGTAATCGACCCGACTCGACATTTTTTAAGCGAATTTGTTCACCTAGACCACCATCTTGCAACGCTTCCGCGCGCATTGTGATGGAAAAGCCTTGTCCTTCGCCTGCTGTGACCTGTACCTCTTGTCCGCGCTTGACCAACACAGCGGTCTTCACGTCGTATGAACGCAGAGGGGTGTTGGGCGTGAGGTCGCGCACCAACTCCATATTTTTTAATAATTTCGTATCGGAAATGATTTGGTTTTCCATGCCCGCCGCAGGCATCTCGGCATAGCTGAACATCTCTGGTTTGATCACCGTGCCGCGCTTGAGCAACTCTTTGGACACCAACACTTTGTACAGCGCAGGTGCCGATGGGCTGGCGCGGTTCACAGGGGTGTTGGCTTGGCCGGTGTTCAGATTGACGAAAAGTTGCCAAGCAGGCTGTGCGCAACGCACACGTATGGCGGGTTGATTGGGAAACGGTTGCTCAAACTGCAGGTTTTGTTGACAGGTTTGCACCGTGATGCGTGGGTCCACAGGCACGACTTGCACCTGTTTACCTTGAAAAGAAGGGTGTGTCGCAGCCCATTGGTGGGCTTGCTTTTGCAAGGCCTCAAAGGCGCTGTCTGGCAACGTCGAATCTGCCGCAAACCCAAGCTGGGCTTGGCTTAGCACGCATGCAGCCAGCCACACGCTCCAGCGCTTGAGGCGCGAGGTGTCGGCATTTTTTAGGCACGGCATTTGCATAGTCATACGGGCAGGTGTTGATGTTTTGACATGAGTTCAGACCCAACCCTTTATGCAAGAACGAAGCCAACTTTTTTACGGACCGATTAAACGGAGCCCTCCATGCGACTCGACCCGTCCTACAACCCTCAGGTGAACACCACCGACGCCTCCGGCAGCCTCAAGCTGCCACGGAGCCAGTTGGCGTACGCCCGCACCGCGCCCGCCTTTTCGCGCGCGATGGCCAGTGCCAACCAATCAGGTGCTTTGGCCCCCGAGGGTGGCACGGCAGCGTGGGGCACTTCGGTTCGTTCAGGTCAAACCTTGACCGGCATCGTGCGCGAGCAGATGGCCCAGCGTGGCGTGAACATTTCAAACAACGAAGCCATGCGCTTGGCGCAAACCGTGGCGCGTTCGAACAACATTGCCAACCCCAACATGATTCATCCAGGTCAGAAGCTGAACCTGGATAGCTTGAATTTTTCTTTGCAACAAGCGCAGGCGGTGAACCAAGCCATCGCGGCCAACAAAGCCGCAGTGGCTTCGGCGACAGCGCCTGCGGTGACGCCGGCTGCCAACGTCAACACACTCAATACCAACACACCCATGGGTGCGACCGCCTTGGCGGGTACGGCCCAAGTGCAGTTGCTCACGCGCTCAGACCGCAGTGGCAATGTGGTACTGGAAAAAACCATCGACCGCGCGATTGAAAAAGGCTTCATCCCCGCGCAAGACAAACAAGCCGTGATGAACAAGATTGTTCAGCTCTCGCAAGATCACCGCTTTGCACCCGATGACTTTGCGCGCCTCACCTTGATGGAGAGCGATGGCATGAACCCCAAAGCGTCAAACAGCCGTTGTCACGGCATCATCCAGTTTTGTGATGGCCCTGACCGTGGTGCCGCTAGCGCAGGCTTTGGTGCCAACCCCAAAGCCATTCTGGGTCACAGCGTGTTGAAGCAACTCGACATGGTGGACAAGTATTTTGAAGACACAGGCCTGAAGAACTTTGGCCCTGTGGGTTTGGATGATCTGTATTTAACAGTGCTCACCCCAGCTGCGCGCAATGAAACGCGCCCCAATGCTGCTTTGAACATTCCCGGTCAGCAAGCGGCTTACTTGCATGTGAACCGCGACATGCGTGCACCCATCACGCGTAACTCCATCTTGGCGGGTTTGCATCAAAACGCCAATGAACGTTTGGGTACGGAAGTGGCGCAACGCCCCTCCATGCAGGCGGCTCGCTTGAGCGCCTACGCAGCGCAGGCTGCGGTGTCGGAAGTTCGCTAACTTCATGACAGCGGCAAACAATTGCCGCTTCTAGCGTCAAAACCACCGTGGCACGGCTCTTGCATTAATCGACACGAGGTCTCACAACTTGAGGCCATGTGTCAATTAACAGGAGTCTTGTGATGGACGTTTTTAAATCAGCCTTTGGAATCCACGAGCGTGCACTCGGCGTGAGAAGCCAGCGCATGGAAGTGCTGGCGCGCAACATCGCCAACGCCGACACGCCTAACTACAAAGCACAAGACGTTGATTTCAAGGCCATGCTCAAAGAAGCCAAGACTGAGTATTTGACCGCCACCAATGAAAAACACTATGCCGGTCTGACCGAAGCGCCAGACAACGGCATGCGTTTTCGCACACCGTTTAACAGTTCATTTGACGGCAACACCGTTGAGATGAACGTGGAACAAGCCCAATACGGTAAAGCCGCTGGTGAATACCAAGCGACTTTGCAATTTCTAGAAAACCGCATTGGCGGTCTTCGTAAAGCCATGCGCGGGGAGTAATAGACCATGCAACTTGACAACGTCTTTGGTATTGCAGGCACGGCGCTGAACGCGCAAGCCATTCGCATGAACACCACGGCTTCTAACTTGGCCAACGCCAACTCGGTGGCGGGCTCTGAAGAAGAAGCCTACCGTGGCCGTCGCCCTTTGTTCAAAGCCTTGATGGATGAACAAATGACACACGCTGGCGCTCAGTTCGTTGGTGGTGTCAAGGTCGACCGCATCGTCAATGACCCAGCGCCCATTCGCAAAACCTGGGAGCCAGGCAACCCACTCGCCGACAAAGAAGGCTACGTGTTCCATTCCAACGTGAATGAAATGTCCGAGATGGTCGACATGATGGCCGCCTCTCGTTCGTATCAAAACAACGTTGAAGTCGTCAACACCGCACGTCAATTGATGATGCGCACCCTTGAAATTACCAAGACTTAATCATGGCTACGACCGCAACATCCTCTCTGCCTAGTGGCATCGTCAAGTACGAAGACTACCAAGCGCAACAAAAAGCCACGCCCACGAACACCAACATGGGCCAGACGGAATTTTTGACACTCTTCACCACACAGTTGAAGAACCAAAACCCGTTGGACCCTGTCAAGAACGAAGCCTTCGTGGCCCAGCTCGCGCAGTTCTCACAACTCGAAGCCACCACGGCGATGAAGACCAGCATGCAGAACTTGGTCTCTAGCTTGGCGAACGACCGCTTGCTCGGTGCCACATCGTTGATTGGTAAAACCGTTGGCGTGCCCGATGGCCCTGTGGCTGTCACCGACACCACGGTGTCACAAGGCGTGCTGAATGCCCCCACGGGTGCAGACGGCATCAAGCTTGAAATCTTCAACGACAAAGGCATTTTGGTGCGCACCCAAATCATGGGCCCACAGCCTGCAGGTGATGTCACCTTGGCTTGGGACGGTATGAATGACGGTGGCACTGCAGTGCCTAACGGCACCTACCGCTATGTGGCCTCGGTCAACAGCAATGGCACGGTCACCAAACCCACGGTCAACACCTACGCCCAAGTGACGGGCGTGACCAGTGCAGGCACAGCCGACGGCACGATGTTGCTCGAAGTGGCCGGTGGCAAGACGGTCAATTTGACTGATGTGAAACGCATCAGCTACTAATTTCAAGATTCAAGAATTTCTCTCAGGAGCTAAAGCACCATGTCTTTTTATACCTCTCTCACCGGTTTGAATGCCGCCACCGCGCAGCTGGGCGTCACGTCTAACAACATCGCCAACGTGAGTACGACAGGCTTTAAGCGCAGCCGTACCGACTTTGGCGACATTTTTGCGACGTCACCGCTGCAAAAAGCCTCAGCCACCATCGGTCAAGGTGTGTCCTTGAAGCGCGTGGTGCAAGAGTTCGGTCAAGGCAACATGATGTTCTCGTCCAACACCTTGGACTTGGCCATCAGCGGTGACGGTTTCTTCCCGCTCAAATCGCAAGACGGTTTCCAAGACATCTTCACGCGCAACGGTGTGTTCATGATGAACGACCAATACAACGTGGTGAACTCGGCAGGACAGAAATTGATGGCAGCGTCCGTTGACTCGTCCGGCAAAGCGAACTTGGATGACATGAACGTGTTGACCATTCCGCAAAAAACCACTGGCATGGCCAAGCAAACCAGTAAGGTGTCTTTGGGATTGAACTTCCCAGCAGATGCAGAAGTCATCACCAAAGATTTCAACCGCAACGATCCCGACACTTACAACAAGAGCACCGCGCTCACGGTGTATGACGCCGGTGGCAACTCTTATTTGGCATCCGTTTATTACGTGAAGACTCAAAACGCGAGCCAAGAAACCCCCAATAACAAATGGCAAACCTATGTGTATGTCGGCGATAAATTGGTCAGCGCCTCGTTGCAACAAGCGACGAATACTCAAGGCGAAGAGATGTATGTCAACAAGTACGGTGAGCTCAAAGCCAAGAGCGATTTCAAGACACCCGAAGAAATTGCTGAATTGAACAGCAGCTTTGCGAAGAAAACCATCAAGTTTTCGTTGGACGAACTGACCGATATTCGCGTCTCCAAACCCGCGACTGTGAACGGTGGCATGGCGACAGATTTGGGCACAGGTTCCAACGACGGCATCGACTTTGGCAATTATTTGGACATCAGCAAGTCTGACTTGCTGCGCCAACAAGGCAGCAGTGCCGTGACGTACACCCTGGATCCACAAGTGACAGGTGCTCGCTCCGTGGAGTTCGGTCCTGATGCCGCACGTGTGACAGTTGATGTTCCTGCCACAGGCTCGACCCCTCCCACACCAGAAGAAGTCGCTTCTGCGTTGAACCTCAACGCCAGCTTTGCTTCCACCTATGTGGCGCAGGCCTCTAAGCCAGGCGTGACTTTGGAAGGCATCAACTTCGGAGCCACAGCACCAACCAGCAATCCATTTGCCAGCTTCAGCGTCAACATTGGTGGCAAACAAATGGATTTGTCATCGCTCGCAGTGGACAGTGTCGCTGGCGCTGACATGGCCACTGAGGTGCAAATCAAATTGCGTGCGATGGATGAAAGCCGCACCAACATCACAGTGACTTGGGACGATGCGGCTAAGTCGTTGATGATTACCGACTCTGCACAACGCAACATCAGCGATGCAACTCTGACCAAAGTCACGGGTGCTGCATCTGATGTGTCGACGGGCAGTGCGATCAAATATGCTGATTCGATCTTGAAGATCACAGCCATTGACCCCAACGTGTCGGCCTCTGACATCAAAGGCACCACATCCGCCAAAGGTGTCGTGGTGACACAAGGCACGACGGTTGTTGCAGCAACAGACATTGCCTTGCAAGAAACCCCTTACACACGAGCCACAGCCGCTTTCACGTTTGCCAGCGCGGCCGTTGGTTTCAAAGCCACGTTTGGCACAGCGACTCCCCCTTTGTTTGAAGAAGCTGCATCCGGCACGGATTTGGCCGACAAGCTCAACAAAAATGCAACTTTTGTGGCTGACTACATTGCCACTTACTCAGCAACAGACAAGGCGCTGACTATCACAGCCAAAGACCCCTCGAGCGCAAGCGCTCAAGCAATTGCGAACTCAGTCAAGATTTACGAAAGCGTGACCGAGGTGACAGGTCCCTTCGCACAAATTGAAGATGTGGACGCCACGACGGGTGTGTCAAATAACCCAGTCCTGACCACAGGTGTTGCCTCTGCGTTGGATGGCAGCAAACGCAGCATTGACGATTTGCGTAACCTATTCACTGCCAACGTCGACAACTCGATTGACCCAGTGGTCATCGGTTTGGATCATTTGGTGGAGACCATGAGCAAATTGCCAGCCTCGGCCAGCAAAAAGCTATCGGGTACACAAATCGCTGCTGAATTGACCAACGTGATGGCTCGCGCTTATGGCGACGAGAAACCATTCAATTTCTCGACAGTGGGTTCACCCACGTTTTCACTCGATTTGACGCGTGCTGATAAGTCAACTTTGCCAAAGTTGGCCATTGATTTGTCGACATCGAAAGACATGCGCAGCGAAGACATGGTGCGTGAAGTTCAAAAACAAATCGACGATGACCCTCAGTACAGCGGCAATGTCACAGTGAGCTATGACACGGCCAAGCAGCAATTGGTGTTCACACCCACAGACAATGCGAAAGTCACTGTTTCCAGCGAGCAAACCGCCATGGACTTGGCTGACCCCTTGGTACAGGGCGTCAATGATTCATCGGTGGGTTTGACACTGTCACCCTCAGTCTCCACATCGCCTTACCGCACGCTCAACGACCAGCGTTACGGCATGAAGGTCGAGTACGACTCGGTCAAGCAAACCTTTGTGTTCCAGTCGGGCACCACAGGTGACAACTCGGGCTTGTCCATCACCGGCATTCGCCCCGGCAGCTTGGCCACACAAATGTCCAAAGGCTTGGGCATGACGGGTGACCCCGCCAACTACGTGGTGACGCCATCTACAGTTGACGCCTTGCGTGGCATCACGTCTACCCCAGCGGTGTTGACCGGCAATGCTTTGGCTGTGAACGTGGACAACAACTTCTCGGTGGACGAGACCAACAACCAATTCGTGGTGTCGGTCAACGGCATCACAGGCACGGTCATCATTCCACCAAAAGACACCTACACCTTAGGTACTTTCATGGAAGCTTTGCAAAACGGCATCAACAACTTGCAAGGCCCATCCAAGAACGGTTTGACACCTGACTCTATCAACGGCGTCAAGGTGAGCTATGACACCAAGAGCAATGCTTTGCAGTTCACCACAGGCACGGCTTCGACCAGCTCATACGTCAAGATCACGGGCGATGCACGCTGGGGCTTGGACGGCTTGGACGCTTCGTTCGGTGCCACCACCACATGGATCAAACCTACCGCCTTCAAAGACGAAAAGGGCGCCACGGTCTACATCGACGGTTTCGGTGAAGAGTCTTCCACAGCCACAGGCTTTGAGACCTTGCCAGCATGGTCACCTGTTTATTTCGACAAGGGTGAGCTGACATTCGACACCGCGGGTAATTTGATTTCCCCCAAACAAGGTGCTCAGTTGGACACCGTGTACTTGCCAAACGGTAAGGGCGCTTTGACCATGAACATCGACTACTCCAAGTCCACGCAGTTTGCGTCACCGTTCTCGGTGTTGTCGCAGTCGCAAGACGGCGCCCCCGAAGGTGACTTGGTGGGCTTGGCCATTGCCGACGACGGCTTGGTGTCTGCCAGTTTCTCCAACGGCTCACAAAAGTCCTTGGGCAAAGTGGTGTTGGTCAACTTCTCCAACCCCTCTGGTTTGCGCCAGATTGGTGACACCAACTACTACAAGACGTCTGACTCAGGCACGCCTAAGTACGGCGAAGCCGGTTCAGCTGGCTTCGGTACTGTGCGCTCCGGCGCCACCGAGCGTGCCAACGTGGACTTGACCCAAGAATTGGTGGACTTGATCACCGAGCAGCGTAACTTCCAAGCCAACGCCAAGGCCATGGAAACCAGCACCTCGATGACGCAAACCATCATTCAAATCCGTAACTAATCGGCCTGATTAAGAGACTGACATGGACCGCTTATCTTTCAACGCGATGGCCGCGATCAACGAAGACCGTTTGATCCGGCAACAGTTGTCCAACGACATCGCCAACGTCACCACCGTCGGTTTCAAGCAAACCTTCGAAGCCACCATCCAACCGCACCAAGCGGTGGGTGAGGGCTTTGATTCACGCTTGCAACCCCGTCTGTACACCACAGACCGTGTGCGCTTGGATGCAGGACCTTTGATGGTCACAGGCCGTGATTTGGACGTGTCCATGAACCACAAAACCGTCATGGGCGTGATGGGCAATGACGGAAAACTGGCATTTACCCGCCGGGGTGACCTGCGCGTCAACCCCAACGGTGTGCTTGAAACCGGTTCTGGCCACATGGTGCAAGGCCAAGATGGCGGCCCCATCACGATTCCCGTGGGCTCACGCATCAACATCACCAAAACAGGCGAAATCTTCGCCGCAGACCCCACCCAGCAAGGCATTCCGCAGGAGCAGGTGGTTGGCACCTTGATGTTGCGCGATGCCAGCACCACGAACCTCATCAAACGCGAAGACGGTTTGTTCCGAGTTGACGAAAAACCACTTGGCACGGACTTTGCAACTGGTCCAGAGCCAGTTTCTTTGACACCGCAAGCTTTAGAAGGCAGCAGTGTCAATCCAATGGCATCGATGGTGAAGCTGATTGAACAGAGCCGCTCGTTTGAGCATCAGGTGCGTTTGATCAAAGAAAGCAAATCCAACGATGAGTCGGGCGCTTCCATGATGAAGGCGTCTTGAATTTGACAGATTAAAAGGGGCTAGAAGCCATGGATGCATCATTGTGGGTAGCGAAAACCGGTCTTGACGCGCAGCAGACGCGCATGAACGTCATTTCGAACAACTTGGCCAACGTGAGCACGACCGGCTTCAAACGCGACCGAGCCGTTTTTGAAGACTTGCTCTATCAAAACGTCAAACAACCCGGTGGTCAAACCACCAACAACACCCTCTCACCCACGGGCTTGATGCTCGGTACCGGTGTGAAGATCAATGCCACTGAAAAGCTGCACTTGCAGGGCAACTTGATCAACACCCAATCGCCCCTCGACTTGGCGATCATGGGTGGCGGCATGTTCCAGATTCAAATGCCAGACGGCACCACGTCGTACAGCCGCGATGGCAACTTCAAGATCAGCAACACCGGCCAAGTTGTGACGGCGTCTGGCTTTCCGCTGATTCCCGCCATCACCATCCCTGAAAACACAGCCAGCGTGACCTTTGGTCAAGACGGCACCGTGTCTGCCGAGATCGTGGCCGGTGGCGGTTCACAAAACATTGGCCAAATTCAAATCGCACGTTTTGTGAACCCAAGCGGTTTGAAGCCCATCGGCAACAACTTGTTTGAAGCTTCGCAAGCCAGCGGCGTGGCACAGGTGCTCACACCTGGCCTCAACGGCGCAGGTGCTTTGAAGCAGGGCTCACTCGAAGCCTCCAACGTGAACGTGGTGGAGGAGATGGTCAACATGATCGAAACCCAGCGCGCTTACGAGATGAACTCCAAGTCCATCTCTGCGGTGGACGGCATGCTCAAGTTCTTGAACCAAAACATCTGAAGGAGCCGGATCATGATCGTCCTTCGCTTACTCGCTCTTGCTGGCATTGTTTATTTGTTGCAAGGCTGCGCCACCGAACCTGTCGACATGGTGCTTCGTCCATCGCCAGAGTTCCAACCGGTGTATCCACTTGCCGCTGACCGGCAAAAAGTTGCCACCGGCGGCATTTACAGCAACCGACAAAGTGATGCCTGGTTCGGCCGTGGCCGCAATTACCAAGTGGGCGACATCATCACGGTGTTGCTCAATGAATCGACGCAAGCGGCGCGCACACAAAACACCGATGTGAGCCGTGAATCTAAAAACTCATTGCCCTCGGGCTTCAACACCAAGATTGGCAGCATGTCGCCTTTCTTGAACGGCATTGATGTCAACTCCAACAACAACAGCAGCAAAGGCGCAGGCAAGGCAGACCAACAAGCCTCTTTGTCTGGCTCTGTGGCTGTGACGGTGGTTGAAATTTTGGCCAACGGCAACTTGATGGTCCGTGGCGAGAAAAAGCTCGGCTTGTCAGAAGGCACCGAAGTCATTCAAGTTTCAGGCGTGATTCGTCCTGAAGACGTAGGCCCCAACAGCACTGTGCAATCACGCCGTTTGGCCAATGCACAAATCGCGTATCGCGGTTCGGGTGATTTGGCAAATGCCACCAAAGCAGGCTGGGGTACCAGCTTGATGCACAAGTTCTGGCCTTTCTAATATGAAAAATCTCTCCCTGTTTGTTCGCGTCTGCTTGACCAGCCTGTGCGTTTTAGCCGCAAGTGCTGCACAAGCCGACCGCGTCAAAGACTTGGCCACGCTCGCCGCCCAACGTCCTAACCAATTGATTGGTTACGGTTTGGTGGTCGGTTTGCAAGGCACGGGCGATGACGCCTCGGTGCCCTTCACCACGCAAAGCATGAAAGCCATGCTCTCGCAAATGGGCGTGCGCATTGACGGTCCTTTGACCGACTTTGAAACCGCAGCCACTGCAGCGCGTGTCGACATCAAAAACACCGCTGCCGTGTTGGTGACGGCTGACTTGCCTGGCTTTGCCAAGCCCGGTCAACGCATCGACATCAACGTGTCTGCCATTGGTAAAGCCTCTAACTTGCGCGGTGGCAGCTTGATCATGACCGCCATGCGCGGTGTGGATGGCGAGATTTACGCTTTGGCCCAAGGTGCACTCACAGCGACTGGCATTGATGCCAGCGCCGCAGGTTCTAAAGTGCAAATTGGTGTGCCCACCTCGGCTCGCATTCCTGGCGGCGCGATTGTGGAGCGCATTGTTGACACGCCTTTTGAGTCTGCCGAAAACGTGATTTTTAACATCCGTGAAAACGATTTCTCCACCACGACCGCCATCGTCAACGCGATCAATAAAAAATTTGGCGGCGACGTGGCACAAGCCATTGATGGTGTATCGGTATCGGTACGAGCCCCACAAAACTTGAATCAGCGCGTCGCATTCATGAGCATGATCGAGGCCTTAGAGGTCACGCCAGGCGAGCCACCCGCGCGCGTGGTGATCAACTCACGCACAGGCACGGTGGTGATCAACCGCTCGGTGCGCGTCACAGCCGCGGCCGTGTCGCATGGCACGATTTCTGTGGCGATCACGGCGACCAACGAGGTGTCACAACCCAACATGCTCGCCGGTGGCCAAACCACCGAAGTACAAAACGCTGACATCAAAGTGGCTGAGCCTAACAAGCCTATGTTCTTGTTCCAGCCCGGTGTTGAGCTGCGTCAAATTGTGGATGCGGTCAACCAAGTGGGCGCCACGCCTTCTGCGTTGATTGCCATTCTTGAAGCCTTGAAAAGCTCCGGCAGCCTGCGCGCCGAGTTGGTCATCATCTAAGCGAGAACGACTATGAGCAGCTCCGTCGACACCTCAACACCTAGGTCCTACACGGACTTCACAGGTCTGGGTGAGTTGCGCGGTAAAGCGCAGAAAGACCAAAACAGCGCGTTGAAAGAATCAGCGCAGCAGTTTGAAGGCCTCTTCATTCAGATGATGTTGAAGTCCATGCGTGAGGCCAATGAGCCCATGAAGGACGAAGAAAACAAATCGCACGCCCTGGAAACCTTTGAAGGCATGTTTGACAAAGAAGTGTCTTTGCAAATGTCCAAACGCGGCGCCTTGGGCGTGGCCGACTTCATGGAACGTGCCGTCAAGCAACAACAAATGCCCGCACCCAGCACAGATGCTTTGTTGAAAGCGCGCGGCAAAGGTATCCCATTGAATCCCAGGCAACAAGCTATTCCTTTGCCCACAGCGGCAGAGTTGAGCAAAGGCTTTGCTTTGGAAAAAAACCTGCCACTCAAGAGCTTGCAAGAGTTCAAGGCTCCTTTTTCTGGAGGCCGTAAATGAGTGACATGCTCGGCATTGCCAGTAACGGTATCAATGCCTACCAACGCGCACTGACCACGGTCAGTAACAACATTGCCAACGTCAACACGGAGGGGTATTCACGTCAAGACGTGGTGCTCAAAGACTCTGCGCCAAAGAAAATGGCCAGCATGTACGTGGGTACCGGTGTTTTGTTGCAAAACATCAAGCGTCAATTTGATGCGTTCGCTGAATCCAATTTGCGCAACAGCACCAGTGATTTGTCTAGTCAAAAACCCATGGTCGATTACGCCAAGCGCGTGATGGACATCATGGGTGACAAGAGCATTGGTTTGAGTTCCGCGTTCGATAACTTTTTTGCTGCCGCTAGTGCGCTGTCGGCTGACCCAGCTTCTTCGGTGCAACGCACCAGCTTCATGCGCACCGCCGATGGTGTGGCTTCTCGTTTTGGCGAACTCGACACACAGCTTGACTTGATTGCCACAGAAACCCGTGATGGCATTGGCAGCGTGGCTGCACAGGTCAACACACTCACGGGCCAATTGGCCTTGATCAACCAAAGCTTGGCCAAGTCGCCCACGCTTGAAACACAAGCCCCCGAGTTGCTGGACCGTCGCGATTTGACCTTGCGTCAGTTGTCTGACCTCGTTCGTATCAAGACCAGCTTCACCACCAACGGAACAGTCAATGTGAGCTTGGGCACCACCATGACCCAAGGTTTGGTGGTCAACGGCAACAAAGCACGCCCCATTGGTGTGGACACCAGCGTGGCGGGCAAGATTGAATTGGTGCTCGACCCTTACGGCAAAACCGAATCACTGGCCAGTGCCAGCGGTGGCCAATTGGGCGGTTATCAAAGTTTCATCAGCCAAGTGTTGGAGCCTGCACAAAAAAACCTCAGTGCATTGGCTCAAACCTTTGCGGCTGAAACTAACACGATTCAGAAAAACGGCATCGATGGCTACGGCCAAATGGGCGCTGATCTGTTTGCCTTTGATCCCAAAGCCAGCAGCCCTGCCTCTGGCATTCGCATGGCCATGAACGACGGCATGCGCATCGCCACCGCAGCACAGTTCCGTGTGAGTGAAGGCAATAGCAACATCACGACTACCCGTGCCACTGTGAAGTTCACAGGCACTACACCGGCTACCGCCCTGAGCAACCCTGAGTTGGTGAACAACCCCAACGCCACAGCCGGTGTGAGCTTCAAGGTTGACGGTGCACGCGTGTACGCACCCGTCACCGCCTTGTCGGGCGGCGTGGGCGCTACCTTTTATTTGGATGAAGCAGGCCCAGGCCAACAGCTGCAAGTCATGACCCGTGACGGTCGCTTGCTGATGGGCGAGGCGCTGGACGAAACTGCCAAGTACCAGCTCTTCACCCCCGACAACGGCTTTGCCGCCAACGCTACTTACAGCGATGCCTATTTGAATAAAACAGGCCCCAGCGCTTACCGCGATTTGGATTTGTTTTACGGTGCCAAAGCCACCGTGTTGTATGGCCAGAACTTTGACCAATACGGCGCAGCGGGCGAAGCCATTCCTTTGCCAGCGGTGATGGAAACATCGCGCATTCCCGGCACGGGCGACTACATCCCTGAAGGCGCTTTGTCGCTCAATGGTGTGAAGCTGGGTGAACTCAAAGCCTTGGCCACTCCGGCCGATGTGGCTTTGTGGGTGAACGAAAAAACAGCAGACACCGACATTCGCGCTGAAGTCTTCAGCGAAATTCGTGTGCCAACAGGTCAGATTGATCTCAAGAAAAGCCTCACCATCAACGGCGAAGTGATTCAGGGCTACCAAGACCTCAAAGGTCTGGTGGATGCCATCAATCACACGCTCAACCCCGATGGCACATCTACCTTGGAGATGAACAAGCGCGTCGAAGCATCGCTCACCTCATCGGGTGAGTTGATTTTGAAAAATGCCAATGGCGAACCTATTCAGATCAATGCCAACGTGGGCACCTTAGAGCCAGGCAGCAATGCTTTGAACTTGGCTTTGGGCACCTACAACGGCCAGGTCCGCATGACACAAATCGTGCGTGACATGCATGTGTCAAGTGGTGATTTGCAGTTTGGCAAGCCACTGCAAATCAACGACATCAACTTGAACCAAGCCGCCTATGGCTTGGGCGCAGATGTGTCGTACACCGTGAATTTTGGTTACCCACAACAAACCTTTGTGGGCACACCCAGCGAACTGATGGTCGCCATGAGCGATCGCACCGAAGCGTCCATCTCGAGTGTGAGCTTTGGCACCGCCTCTGCGGCCGAAGCCTTCACCTCATTCAGCATGGACATTGATGGCGCGCAAGTGACCTTGAGTCCTTTGAACCCTGCTAGCGCAGACCTGGCCGGTTTAGCCGCCGAGTTGGAAACCCATTTGAACGAGGCAGATGCAGGCCGCAATGCCTTGCACGTGACGGTCTCAGGCGACAAGTTGGTGTTCAGCGATGACTTGAACCGAAATCTGACCAACCTCAACTTGGCAGCCAGTGATGAAGCCTACAAAGTAGGCGCACGCGCTGGCAATGTCGACCAACGCTTTGGTGACGAATACCAAGTCAGCTATGTGAACGGGGAGTTGGTCATCCGCGCTTTTGACGCCAAGATGGCCGATGCCGACATAGCGACCAAATTCAACATCAAGCTTGGCAACATCACGGTGGATGCCAAGCCTGGCATGTCATCCATGAATGACCTGATTGAGCGCATCAACAGCAAGCAAGCTGAAACCGGTGTGGTTGCATCTTTGGACAACAACCTCGATTTGCAGTTGACCGTGACCGATGAAAAGGGCGTGCGCAGCATCTCCATTGGCCCTGGCAAAAACAGCGACGGCACCTACACCACCAATGCTTTGGGCCTTGAGCCCATGGACTACACCGACACTGAGCGTTTGAAACGCATGTTGGCTGAGGATCCCACCAAGACAGACATTCGCTTTTCGTTCAGCGCCTACACCTACGGTGACCCCAAGGTGGAGAAGTTTGGCAACCCTGCCGATTTGGCCAAGTTGGGTTTGCGCACAGGCGCCTACATTGAAGACGGTTGCCCGGATGATTTGTTGCTGTTTGTCACAGGTAAAGGTGTCGCCAAGGTAGCGACAACTTTCAGCGGTGAACCTGCCAACGCCCGTGACAACTTGCGCAGCCAAACCTTGCAGGTCAAGTTCACGGCAGCTGACCGCTACAGCATCATCGATGCCAAAACAGGCACTGAGTTGGCCAACCGCCAATACGACGCCACCGCCTTAGAGCCCATGCTTGAGTTTCAAGGTTTGAACATCAAACTCACGCATGGTGCATCGGTGGGCGATAGCTTTTTGATTGATGGCAACTTTGATGGCTTGGCCAACAACGTCAACATGCTCGACATGGTCGACTTGAACAAAAAGCCCACCGCCAATGGCAAAACCATTGCCAACACCTACATCGACCAAATCAACAACGTGGGCAACTTGGCTCAGCAAGCCATCATCACGCAAGAAGCGCTGACGGTGGTGAACGACCAAGCCATTGCCGCACGCGACAAAGTGTCGGGCGTTAACCTAGACGACGAAGCTGCTGCCTTGATTCGTTACCAACAGGCTTACCAAGCCTGTGCCAAAGCATTGCAAGTGTCGGGCGATTTGTTCGACACGATTGCAAACATCCGCTGATAAAGGCGAGCTCTTATGAAAATTTCCACCACGCTTTACTTTGACCGTGCCACCCAACAAATGGGCAACGTGCAAGCCAATTTGTCCAAAGTGCAAGAGCAAATGTCGACGGGTCTGCAAATCGTCAAGCCCAGCGATGCGCCCGACAAGGCTGCACTGGTGACCCGCATTGAGTCAGAGCTGTCACGCCAAACCAGCTATCAAGACACTTTGAAAGCAGTGAACGTGCGCTTGACTGCGCAAGAAACCGCGCTGACCAACACCAGCGATGTGCTGTACCGCATCAAAGAGCTGTCCACACAAGCGGCCAACGACACCCTGAGCAAAGCTGATCGCCAAAGCGTGGCGGTGGAGCTAGGTGCTTTGCGTGAGCAAATCATGAGCTTGGGCAACAGCCAAGACAGCAACGGCAATTATTTGTTCTCGGGCAGCAAGGCCAGCACACCTCCTTACGCCAAAGATGCGGCGGGTGTGGTGTATTACCAAGGCGACCAGGCTCGCATGAAAGTCAACGTGGGCGACAGCCGCCGCATGAACCTCAACATGCCTGGCTCTGATGCTTTTGTGCGCGTCATTCGCGATGACGGCAAAGGTAGCCAAACTGGTGTGGATTTTTTCCAAGCATTGGATGATTTGGTTACTGCTGTCAAAAACAGCGACTACAGCAACATCCAGCGCGGCATTTCAGAGGTTGACGGTTTGCAACAAGGCGTGAGCGAGGGCTTGGCTCAAATTGGTACCGACCTCACCGTGGTCGACATGCAAAACAGCGTCCTCGATGAGGTGGTGTTGCGCCTCAAGGCCACCCGTTCCGATGTGGAAGATTTGGATTACACCGAAGCCATCACACGCATGAACAAGGACCAGTTGGCCTTGCAAGCAGCACAAAGTGGTTTCGCCAAAATTTCTCAATTGAGTTTGTTCAACTACATCAAGTAATTGGCCTCAAGTTTTCAAAACATCAGCCGATCACCTTAACGATTAGCCTTTTAAGAACGTCTCCACCATGGCCACCACCGCAGTTTCTTCCTCCAGTACAGCCGCTAGCACGGCCAAGGATATTGCTGCGGCCAACCGTGCAGCGGCTCAAAAACTGCTGACTTCGTTGAATGCAGGTTCAGGGGTTGACGTTGCGTCGTTGGCGCAAAACTTGGTGGATGCAGAAAAGACACCTCAGCAAAACGCCATCAACGCCAAGATCAGCAAAAACGAAGCGCGCGTGTCTGGCTACGCTGCCATTTCGTTCGTTGCTTCAGAGTTGAACAACGCGTTCACGGCACTCAAAGACCAAAACAATTTCAGCTCACTGGCCGCTACCAACAGCCAGCCCAGCGCATTTGCAGTGACTACCAGTGCCACCGCCACCAGTGGCAGCCACGAGATTGAGGTGTTGCAACTGGCCAAATCGCAACGCACCATCAGCACGGGCTTCGCCTCAGCGACTGTGCCTGTCAATGGCAGCAACGCCATGGCGCTGACCTTGACGGTGGGCGGCATTGCCAAACCAGCGATCAGCTTGGCACCCGGCACCGATACCCCACAAAACATTGTCGACGCCATCAACGCTGCAAAGACGGGCGTGACTGCCAGTTTGGTCAACACGGGTGATGGCTCTGCTTCCCCATTTCAAATTGTGCTCAGCGGCCCCAAGGGCGCTGCGGGTGCGTTCTCGCTGTCCACGTCTTACACACAGATTGATGGCACCAGCAGTGCCAACCCCAATACGGGCTCTCTGGGTCTGACCTTTGGTGCTAACTCAGCCAACCAAGTGGCCAGTGATGCCAAGGTCAAGGTCGATGGCATCACCTTCACGCGCAACACCAACACCTTGACCGATGTGTTGCCTGGCGCAACTTTGGATTTGAAAACAGTCACCACAGGCGCCGCTGACTTGAGCTTGGTGCGCGACACCTCCGCTTTGAAAGACAAGTTCAAAGCCTTGGTGACCAGCTACAACGACGCGACCTCCATGTTGAATGTGGTCTCTGACCCAAAATCCACCATGGAAACCTATGGCGCGACGTTGGTGGGCGACTCCACGGCGCGTAGTGTGAAAGCACTGATGCGCACCTTGGTGCAAGGCGAATCCAACACGCCTGGCAGCAAAATCAGCACCATGTGGCAAATGGGTATCAGCATTGACCGCTCGGGCGTGATGAGCTTGGATGAAGCCAAGCTTGACGCTGCCTTGGCCGACAACTTTGACGATGTGGTGCAAACCATGACCGGCAACACCAATGGCCTCAGTGCGTACAGCACCAAGCCCGCAGGTTTTGCAGGTGAGGCGATGCGCAAGCTGTCTAAGCTGATTGGCCCCAGCGGCGTGCTGCTGACCAACAGCCAAAACGCAGAAACCCAAAACAGCAAATACCAAGCTGATTTGGGTAAGTTAGAAACCCGCATGACCACCTTGCTGGCTCGCTACAACAAGCAGTTCTCCAGCATGGAAAGCATCGTGGGCGGCGTGAACAGCCAGAAGACCAGCCTCAAATCTAGCTTTGACGGCATGATGGCTGTCTACACGAACAAATAATTTTTAAGTTTTCCCTAAAGTTAAGTTTCCTCGCGCCGATTCAAAGCGAAACCCCCAATCTGTCGGGGTTAAAGGCGGTTCTTATGGGAAATGACATTCAACCCAAAGTGCCTCAGCCAGCACTCGCTCGGCCTGAGGCTGTGGTCGTTGCTAAATCGGCTGGCGCGCATCTGTCGGGTGCTTCTCAAGCGCCTGTGGATGCCAAGGCACAAGCCTTGACGCCACTGCCTAAGCCCGAAATCAAGTTCGATGCAGATCATGCACGTAAGAACCTAGAAGAGGCCATTCAAAAACTCAACGACATGCTCAAAGACAGCGGTCGCACCCTGAGCTTCAGCATGGACGTCAAGCTGGGTCGTCCTATTGTGTTTGTCAAGAACATGGCCAATGGTGATGTGGTGCGTCAAATCCCCAGTGAAGTGGTGGTGCGTGTGGCGCATGGCATAGAAGACTTCAAAGGCTTGTTGCACAACGAAGCCGTGTGACCCCACAACTTAGATATACGCTATGTGGCTGATACAGGCGAATATCTCGAAATATTTCAAAAAATCGCTCAAGTAAAACCCAGCTCTTCCGAATCACTGGGTATCAGGAAATGAAATTCTTGAACTCTTCAACCCCCTCTCTGGACTTTTAGGAGAAACACCATGTCCGTTATCAACACCAACGTCAAAGCATTGACAGCGCAAGCATCTATGAGCAATGTCGAGAAATTGACTGCAACGACCATGGAGCGTCTCTCCACAGGTCTGCGTATCAACAGCGCCAAAGACGACGCTGCTGGCCTTGCGATCACCAACCGCATGACTTCACAAATTCGTGGTTATGCAGTTGCCATCCGCAACTCCAACGACGGCATCTCGATGGCTCAAACTGCTGAAGGCGCGATGGGTCAAGTCACCAACATGCTGCAACGCATGCGTGAACTGTCTGTGCAAGCAGCAACTGGTTCTGTCAACGACCAAGACCGCGGTTCTATCCAACAAGAAGTGGATCAACTCAAGGCCGAAATCGACAACGTCGCCAACAAAACAAACCATAACAACATCAAGTTGTTGGACGGCAGCGCCGGCAAGATCGTCTTGCAAACTGGCACCAATGCCAACGACACCATGGACATCTCTTTCGGCTCTGTGAAGACCAAAGACATCGGCATGGGCTCACGCGCTTCTTTGTCTTCTGTGGCTACTAGCTTTGCAGCCAACGCTGCCCCAGCTTTGGCTGACGGCGACTTGATCTTGAACGGTGTGGTGGTCGGTGCTTCTTTGGCAACTGACGACACCAAGTCTTCTGCTGCCAACGCTTCTAGCGCTATCTCTAAAGCTGCCGCCATCAACCGCGTGTCTGCTCAAAGCGGCGTGCGTGCCACTGTGGGCGATACAGTTGCCTTCGGTTCTGTGATGACAGCTGCTGCTTCTAGCGGCACCATCAAAATCAACGGCGTGGACACAGCCACTGTGTACACCACAGACGACGCAGAACTCTCTCGCGCTGCAGTGATGACTGCCATCAACAACATCTCTGGTCAAACAGGTGTCAAGGCTGTCAACACACACGATGACAACCAAGGTATCGTTTTGGTTGCAGATGATGGCCGCAACATTGAGCTGGATTTGGGTTCTTTGACCACCGCTGCTACAGGTTTGGGTGCCACCAAGGTGTACGAAGGTACATACGAACTGAACACCTTGGACGGCCGTGCCATCAACGTGTCTAGCAATGTGTCTGGCAAGTTGTCTAACTCTGGTTTGAACTTTGGTTCTTTCTCTGCTGACACAGCACAAGCTGTTTCATTGACTCGCTTGCCTCAAGCCACTGCAGCAGCGCCTGCCGCTGGCACAGTGGCCGGTACAGAAACTGGCGTGTTCAATGGCAATACCTTGGTCTTGAACGGTGTCGGTATCGACGCTGCCAACGCCAACGACGACCAAGCCTCCAACACAGTGGCTGACTCTTCTAGCAAATCTGCCAGCGCTATTGCGATTGCAGCTGCCATCAACAAGAAGACAGGCATGACTGGCGTGACAGCCACTGCTGAGCCAAACATGCTCAAAGGTTCTGGCTTCACAGCTGGCTTAGTGGGTGCTTTGAACTTGAACGGTGTGGACGTGGCCATCAGCTTGGATGCCAACTCCAATCGTGACGACGTGTTGACAGCCATCAACGCTGCACAAGGCAAAACAGGCGTGACTGCCACCGCTTGGGGCGAAGGCATCACCTTGACAGCTGCTGACGGCCGCAACATCTCGATCAGCTCTGACGCGACGGATGCAGCAGCACTCGGTTTGACAGGTGTGACCATCGGTACAGCAGGTGATGCCACTGACGCTGTGACCCATTACTCAACTGTCAAGTTGAGCTCTGACAAAGCGTTCACCGTTGAAAGCGGTTCTGAAGGCAACGACAACTTTGCAGCTCTGGGCTTCCGCCGCGGCAACTTTGGTGGCTCGGACAACGCCTTGAAGATCAAAGACGTGGACGTGACCACACAAGCCGGTGCAACCGAAGCCCTCAAGGCCATCGATGCTGCATTGACTTCAGTGGCTGCTGACCAAGCCAAAGCCGGTGCCTTCCAAAACCGTTTGGATGCCGTGGTGTCTAACCTGACCGAGTCCAACCAAAACATGTCTGCTTCACGCAGCCGTATCTTGGACACTGACTACGCGACAGAAACCACCAACATGGCCCGTAACCAGATCATTGCGCAAGCCGCGACAGCAATGTTGGCGCAAGCAAACCAGTCTTCACAGTCTGTGTTGTCGCTCTTGAAGTAATTCAAAACGACTCAAACCTCAGGTTTCAAACTTGGGGTGTCAAAAAGCGAGCCATGGCTCGCTTTTTGCGTTTAGTCGTGGTTAAAAGATTTTTAAGATTTTCATTCAAGTTATCAAAACTTGAGCCGATCTTAAGGAGACGAATCCCTGTAAGGGCAGTGCATTGCTGTGCAGTCACTGCCGTTGCAACCCTCAATGAATGAGTGAAAAGAGCGAATCATGGCCACGATCAACAACTTAAGTACTGGTTTTCAATCCAACACATTGATGACCTTCAGCGCTGTCACGCCCACCACCAAGGTCACGGCCACGACCGATATTTCTGGCTTTGATGCCACCAAGATCAAAGCCCTCACGGTGGCAGAAGCTGCGGCACTCACCACCGAGCAGGTGTCCTCCATCAGCACCACAGCGATGGCAGGTTTGACAGCAGGCCAGTTGGGTGTGTTGACGGCAGCTAATGTGGCCGCTTTCACCGATCAGCAAATGGGCGCGTTCAGCAACACGCAAATTGCCGCCTTCAAGCCCACGCAAATCGGGGCCATGACCTCGTCGCAAATCAATTCACTCAGCACCGCGCAAATGGGGGCGCTGAGCGTGACCCAAGTGGCGTCGCTCAATGTGTCGCGCATCAAAGACATTGACAGCACCCGTTTGGGCGCTTTGAGCTCCAAGCAAATTCAAGCGCTGACCACCGACCAAATCGTCAACCTCATTGCCGATCAGTTGGGCGGCATGAGCACATCACAAGTGGCAAGTTTGAAAGTGTCACAAGTCGCTGCGATTGAAACGCGCGATTTGGTGGGTATGTCTACCTCGCAGGTGGCCGCGCTCACGGCCACCCAAGTGAAGGCGCTCAAAGCCAACCAGCTGCAAGCCTTAACGACCGACCAAATCAAAGCCATCGAGACGGCCGATTTGGCCAGCATGACGGCCACCCAAATTACAGCCTTGTCCACCTCTCAGGTGAGCGCTTTGGGTACCGCACAACTCAACGCGCTGACGGTGGCTGAACTCGGCGCTCTGAGCAGTGCTCAGTTGCAATCGTTGACCACCTCTCAGGTCAGCGCGCTCAGTACCACCAGCACTGCCAAGCTCAAATCCACCCAAGTGGCTTCTTTCACCACTGCGCAAGTGGCTGCAATGACCACCTCGCAAGTCAAAGCTTTGGCTGCCACGTCGGTGGCCGCTTTGGGTTCTAACCAGCTCAATGCCATGACCACCTCGCAAGTGGGTGCCTTGACCGCCGCACAAGTGAAAGCCTTGAGCAGCAGCACCTTCGCTTCTATGGGTACCACCCAAGTGGCCGCTTTGACAACCGCCCAAGTGGCGGGCTTGTCTGTGGCTGTGGTGGGTGCCATGAGCTCGGCTCAGGTGTCGTCTTTGACCACCTCGCAAGTTCAGTCGCTCACAGCCAACCAAGTCAAAGCCTTGGCCGCCAACAAAATCGCGGCCATGACCACCACGCAAGTGGCAGCCTTCACGTCTGACCAGATCAAGTCACTCAGTGCCACGCAATTGCAGGCGCTCACGACATCTGAAGTGGCTGCGATGGGCACAGCCCAAGTGAAAGCACTGACAGACACACAAATCAAATCGTTGACCAGCGATGCCGTGGCAGCGCTGACCACCGCTCAAGTCAATGCCCTCAGCACGGCGCAACTCAAGGCCTTGTCTGCCAGCCAAGTCACAGCACTCACATCGACCAACGTGGCTGCTTTGGCGACGTCGCAAATCAGCGCATTGACATCTAGCCAAGTGCAAGCCTTGACCACGTCAGCCGTAAACGCCTTGACCACCAGCTTGGTCAATGCGATGACGACTGCGCAAGTGGCTGCTTTGACCACAGGCCAAGTGCAATCGCTGTCAACCTCGACCGTGAGTGGCATCTCCACCACCAACGTCAAAGCCTTGGGCGCAGCCCAAGTGGGCGCACTCACCACCGCTGCGGTGGCTCAGCTCAGCACGGGCCAAGTGGCTGCACTGACCACCAAACAAGTGGCCGCACTCACCACGGGCGCTGTGGCCGCGTTGAGCACAGACCAAGTCAAAGCTTTGACGTCTACACAAGTGCAAGGCCTGACCAATGCGGGCTTGAACGCCATGACGACCACGCAAGTGGCCGCTTTGACGACCAGCCAAGTGTCTTCGTTGACTGGCGCGCAAGTGGCCGGTTTGTCCACGGGCACCTTGCAGTCGTTGAGCACAAGCCAAGTGGCGTCCCTCACCGACACGCAAATCAAAGCGCTGACTACCACCGAAGTGGCCGCCATGACCACCACGCAAGTGGGTGCCCTGACCACTACGCAGTTGGGCGTCATGTCGACCGACGACATCTTGGCGTTGGGCACAGCCCAAGTCAGCGCCTTGACCACCACACAACTGCAAGCACTCAGCCAATCACAAGTGCGTACTTTGGAGTCTGCTGAAGTGGCAGCCCTGAGCACCACGCAGTTGCAAGCCTTGTCAGCCAACCAATTCAAAGCCTTTGCGACAGAAGACGTGGCTGCCTTGACCACGGCCCAAGTGGCCGCGTTGACGACAGACCAAGTCAAGGCCATGTCGCCCGCCAACATCGCGGCCTTGAGCACTGGCCAAGTGGCCGCCATCACCACAACACAACTGGGTTCGCTCACCAACGCCACGGTGGCAGGTTTGAGCAGCACCCAAGTGCAAGCCTTGAGCACAGCCCAAGTCAAAGCTTTGTCTGAAGGTCAAGTCAAAGCGCTGACCAATGCAGCTATTGGCGCTTTGAGCACGGCGCAGGTCGATGCCCTGACCACCACCCAAGTCAAAGCCTTGACCGAAACACAAGTGGGTGCGCTCAGCACCACTGGCGTGTCAGGCCTGAGCACCACGCAAATGGGTGCGCTGACCACAGGCCAAATTCAATCCTTGAGCACCGGCAGCGTGGCTGCCTTGAGCACGGCTCAGCTCGGCGCTTTGTCCACCTCGCAAGTGCGTGGCATCAGCGCCGCTGGCGTGGCGGCATTGACCAGCACGCAAGCCTCCACACTCAGCACAGACCGCGTAGCCGCGTTGACCGCTGACCAAGTCAAAGCCTTGACCACGGGCAATGTGTCTGCCTTGGGCACGGCCCAAGTCAAGGCCATGACGTCTGACCAGATTGCCGTGTTGACCACAGCCCAGTTGCAATCGCTCAGTACCACCCAAGTGCAAGCCATCGACACTGCCGACGTGGCAGCGATGAGCAGCACGCAAATCAAAGCGCTCAGCAACACCGAGTTGTCGGGCATGACCACGGCACAAGTGGCTGCGTTGACGTCTGACCAAATCAAGTCAGTCACCACTGCCGCATTGGCTGGTTTGAGCACAGCCCAAGTGGCTGGTTTGACCACAGGTCAAGTGGCCGCTCTCAGCGCCACGCAAGTGCAAGCCATGGAAACAGCGGATGTGGCTGCGTTGAGTGCCACTCAGGCCCAAGCCTTGTCTACTGCCCAGGTCGCCGCACTCAGCACCTCTCAAGTACAAGCCATGTCGACGGCTGGCGTGAGTGGTTTGACCACCGATGCCATCAAAGGTTTGAGCAACAACCAGTTGCAAGCCCTCACCACCGATGGTGTCGCCGCGTTGACCACCACCCAAGTCGGCGCACTGGGTACAGCCCAAGTGGCTGCGCTCACCAGTTCAGAAGCTGCCGCCCTGACGACCACCCAAGTACAAGCCTTGAGCACCGCCCAAGTGAAAGCTTTGGAAGTGGGTGATTTGGCTGCCATGAGCACTGCCCAAGTAGCCGCGCTCAGCACCGCCCAAGTGGGCGCGTTGACCGCAGCCCAAGTGACCAGCTTGACCACAGGTCAAGTGGCCGCACTCACCACGTCTCAAGTGAGCGTGTTGAGCAGCACCCAAGTGCAAGCCCTCAGCACAGGCCAAGTGGCTGCGCTGACCAACACACAAGTCGCCGCCCTCAGCACAGGAAGCGTCAAAGCCCTGAGCGTGGACGATGTACGCGCCTTGAGTACCGGTCAAGTCAACGCCATTTCCACCGCAGGTGTGGCAGTGATGAGCACGGCCCAAGTGGCTGCGTTGAGCACCGACCAAGTGGCTGCATTCAGCACAAGCCAAGTGGCTGCATTGACCACCTCTGAAGCCGCGACTTTGAGCGCTGCGCAAGCCAAGGCTTTGACCACCGCGCAAGTGCAACAACTCAGCACCAGCAACATCGAAGCTTTGAACCTCAACAGCGTCAAAGCGATGACCAGCACGCAGCTGCAAGCCTTGAGCACCACGCAGCTGAATGCTTTGCAAACCGAAGATTTTGCGAATCTGAATGAAGCGCAAATCACAGGCCTCACCACGGACCAAGTCCAAGCGTTGACCACCTCTGCGGTGACATCGTTGACGGCTGACCAAGTGTCCAAATTCACCACGGTGCAAGTGGCTGCTGTGACTGCAGCCAATGTGGGCGCTTTGAACTCGGACCAAGTGGCTGCTTTGACCACCGCACAAGTGGGCACGCTAGATACCGCCCAAGTCAAAGCCATCACCACCGCTGCTGTGGCCGCGATGACCAACGCGCAAGTGGGTGCGATGAGCACCACCCAAGTGGCTGCTTTGACCACCGGTCAAATGGCTGCTTTGACAGCGGCTGAGGTGAAAGCCTTGAGCACTTCTCAAGTGCAAGCTTTGGGCACGGCACAAATCAATGCGTTGAGCAACGCCAATGTGGCCGCGCTCACCACCACACAAGTGGCCTCGCTCACCGCAGGCCAAGTGACAGGTTTGAGCACTGCAGCAGCGGCCTCGTTGGTCACCGCCCAAGTGCAAGCCCTGAGCAGCACCCAAGTGCAAGCCATCAGCACCGCCAACGTGGCGGCCATGAGCAGCACACAGTTGTCTGCCTTGACGACCGGCCAAGTCAGCGCCTTGACCACAGCGCAAGTGGTGGCCTTGGAAACCGCTGATGTCGCTGCTTTGAGCACGGCGCAAGTGGCAGCCTTGACCACAGATCAAGTCAAGGTGTTGGAATCTGCTGATGTCGTGGCGATGAGCACCGGCCAAGTGGCCGCTTTGAGCACCGCGCAAGTACAAGCCTTGACCGATGGCAACGTGACCGCGTTGAGCACGTCGCAAGTGCAAGCCATGAGCACGGCCCAAGTGAATGCACTGAGCACTGCCCAAGTGGTGGCCATGACGACCAGCCAAGTGGCTAGCCTGACGGCCGCCCAAGTCAAAGGCATGAGCACTGACCAAGTGAAGGCTTTGGAAAATACAGACGTTCAAGTGTTGAACGCCACGCAAATTAAAGCCCTGACCACAGCGCAAGTGCAGGCCTTGGAAACCACCGATGTGGCTGGCCTCAACACCACCCAGTTGGCAGCCTTGACCGCTGACCAAGTGAGTGCGTTGACCACCGCGCAAGTCGTGTCGTTGACGACCAGCGAAGTGAGCAACCTGAGCTACGACCAAGTCAAAGCGTTCACCACCACGCAGTTGGCTGCGGTTGAAACAGCAGACATTGCGGTGTTGAATTCTGACCAAGTGTCTTCACTCAGCGCCACACAAGTGCAAGCCTTCACCACGGCACAAGTGGAGAAGCTCAGCACCGGCGTGATTGCTGGTTTGACGAACACCCAAGTCGATGCACTGAGCACCGCGCAAGTGGTGGCGTTGACCACCACCCAAGTGGGCGCTCTGACAGCAGGTGCTGTGAAAGCACTGAGCTCAGGCCAAGTGGCTGCCCTGACCAACGGTCAGTTGGGCGCGTTGTCGACCACCCAAGTGCAAGCAATGGACGTGACCGATGTGGCCGCCATGAGCACCGCCCAAGTGAACGCCTTGAGCACCACACAAGTGGCTGCGTTGACCACTGGCCAAGTCGCAGGCTTGACCACCACGCAAGTGTCTAGCTTGGCTGATGCCAAGTTGCAAGCTGTGAGCACGGCGGGCATCGCTGCCTTGACGTCTGACCAAGTGGTCTCGTTGACCACGGGTCAAGTGGCTGCCATCACCACCACCCAGTTGCAAGCTTTGACAAATAGCAGTGTGAATGCACTGACCACCACGCAAGTGACGGCATTGGGTGCGACACAAGTGGCATCCTTGACCACCGGCACAGTGACTGCTTTGTCGTCTGACCAAATTGCTTCGTTGACGACCACCCAAGTGGGCGCCTTGACCACCACGCAAGTGGCAGCCGTGAAGGCTGACCAAGTGGTCGCCTTGACCACGACCCAAGTGGCCAAACTCAGCACCACCCAGTTGGGTGCGCTGACAGAAGCCAACGTGGCCAACTTGAGCACAGCACAAGTGGATGCGCTCAGCACCACGCAGCTGACCTCGTTGAGCACAGGTCAAATTGACTCGCTCACCGCAGCTGTGGTGACCAGCTTGGCCACTGCCAAAGTGGCGGCCTTGACCACCACCCAAGTGACCGCGTTGAGCGCTGACCAAATGGGTGCCTTGTCCACCAGCGGCGCTGCAGCGCTGACCACCTCACAAGTGAAGGTCTTGGGTGCTGACCAGATTCGTGCCTTGAGCACCGCGTCTGTGGCTGCCTTGACCACCGGTCAAGTACAAGCCTTGACCACGGGTCAAGTGGCTGAGTTGACCAACACCACCGTGGCGTCGTTGACGACATCACAAGTGGCTGCCTTGAGCACCGGCCAAGTGCAGGTGTTGGCTGACTCGGTGGTCACAGGTTTGAGCACGGCACAACTGACCGCCTTGACCACTGCGCAAGTAGGTGCGTTGACCGCGTCGCAAGTGCGTGCCCTGAGCACCACTGAAGTGGCTGCCTTGACCACCAGCCAAGTGACGGCTCTTACTGCCACACAAGTGGGCGCGATGGAAACGGCTGACATGGTGGCTATGAGTACCGCGCAAGTGACAGCGCTGAACACCACACAGGTGTCCGCGTTGACCGCTGGCATGGTGACGGCCTTGAGCACTGCGCAAGTGGCTGCCTTGGGCACTGGCAACGTGTCTGCCTTGACTGATACCCAAGTGCGTGCGTTGACCACAGCCAGTGTGGCCGCCTTGAGCACGGCGCAAGTGGCTGTGTTGACCACCGGTCAGGTGTCTGCCTTGACGGCTGGCAGCATCGGCGCCTTGACCACCGCTCAGGTGGGTGCGTTGACAACATCTCAAGTGACTGCGTTGAGTAACGCCAATATCGTTGCTCTCAGTACGGCGCAAGTGGCTGCCTTGAGCACGGCACAAGTTGTGGCATTGACCACGGGTCAAATCCAATCGATTGCCACCGATGATGTGCAAGCCTTGACGACCAGTGCGGTGGCTGCCTTGAGCACCACACAAATCCAAGCCTTGAGCACAGGTGCTGTCAATGCCTTGACCACAAGCCAAGTGACATCGTTGACCACCTCGCAGGTGGCCTCGCTGACCACGGGTGAAGTGGCTGCCTTGAACACCTCACAAGTGGCTGCGTTGACCACTGGTCAGGTTCAGGCCTTGACGGTGTCTCAACTCACTTCGCTCAGCAACACGCAAGTGAGTGCCTTGACGACCACGCAGGTGGGTGCATTGACATCCACCCAGCTGTTTGGCTTGGTGACTGCGGCCAACAATTAATCAGTAACTGTCTGACTTCGTAAAACAAATTTTTGAAAAGAGACCATCATGACCAACTCTATTAACAGCGTCACCAGCAGTTACTCGGCTCAAACCTATGCAGCAGTGGCACCGACGACCGCGGTGTCGTCATGGACGACTACTCAAATCGCAGCGATTACGCCTTCAGATTTGTCATCGTTGAAGCCTGCCAGCATCACAGCCATGTCAACGGATCAAGTAAATGCTTTGTCGACAACGGTGTTTGCAGCGTTGACTGCTACGCAAGTGCAAGCGCTAAGCAACACGCAAGTGGGCAGCTTGAGCACCTCCAATGTGGCAGCTTTGGGCTCTAGTCAGTTGAACGCACTCAAGGCGACGCAAATTACCTCGTTGTCGTCCACGCAAGTGAACTCGATTTCGACCGGCACCTTGTCGGCCATCAAAGGTTCGCAAGTGGCGTTGCTCAGCAGCACGCAAGTGGGTGCCATCACCACCGACCGCGTGGCAAGTTTGACGACTGCGCAAATTGCGTCCATGACCACAGACCAAATTGTGGGCTTGGTGGCAGCCCAGTTGGGTGCGATGGCCGACAAGGTTTCTGGCCTGACGGCCAACCAAGTGGCGGCTATTGAGACGGGCGACTTGACAGGACTCACAACGACACAGGTTGAATCTCTGAGCGCCACACAAGTCAAAGCACTGACCACCGCGCAATTAGAAAAGTTGTCGACAGCCCAGTTCTCGGCGATCACAGCGTCTGATTTGGTGTCACTCAACGCCACGCAAATGAAGTCACTCACCACAGCGCAAGTGGCTGGTATGACCACAGCGCAAGTTGCTGCATTGACCAAGGATGAAGTGGCTGGCTTTACCACCTCACAAGTCCGAGCTTTGACCAGTTCACAAGTTCAGGCACTGACAACCGCTGCCTTGGTGTCATTCACAACAGCCCAAATTGGCGCCTTAGACACCACGCAAGTGAGCAAGCTCACCACATCGCAAGCCAGCGCACTAAGTGGTACGCAAGTGGCATCTTTGACCTCTTCGCAAGTCAATGCCTTGACCACCTCGCAAGTCGGCGCCTTGACAGCGACACAAGTCAAAGCCCTGACCACCAGCCAAGTCAGCGCCATGGGTACTACCCAGTTAGCCGCTTTGACCACTACACAAGTGGCAGGTATGGACGTGGCCGATGTCGCCGCCTTGACTTCCACTCAAGCCAACGCCATGACGACCAGCCAAGTACAAGCTCTGACGGCTTCACAAGTCAAGCTGCTGTCCACAGCTACGGTGGCTGGTCTAAACACCACTCAAGCTACAGCACTGACCAGCACGCAAGTGGCTGCACTCAGCACAGGTCAAATCAACAGCCTGTCCAGCACTGCGGTGTCCAAACTCAGCACAGCGCAAGTGGCCGCGATGAACGTGCTGCAAGTGGCAGCTCTGAGCACCGGTGCTGTGAACGCCATGAGCACCTCACAAGTACAAGCCTTGACGGCCAACCAAGTGAAGGCTTTGAGCACGGGCGCAGTGGCTGCCTTGACGACGTCTCAAGTGGGGGCGTTGACCACCGCGCAAGCGGCGGTGTTGTCAGCCAAAGCCGTTGGAGCCCTGAGCACAGCATCAGTCGCTGCTTTGACTTCCAGCCAAGTCAAGGCCATGACCAAAGAAGCAGTCACAGCATTGACCACCGCCCAAGTGCAAGCCTTGTCCACCACCGCAGTGGCGGCATTGAGCAGCACGCAAGTGGCCACCCTCAGCTCGGCTGAAGTGGCTTTGCTCAGCACCGCACAAATCAAAGCTTTGGACACCGCGCAGGTGAAGGCTTTGGCGGCAGGAGGTTTGAGCAGTTTCAACACTGCACAAATGGCAGCCTTGACCACAGGCCAAGTGGCTGCATTGACTGCAGCCCAAGTGAAGGTGTTGACCACCGCACAAGTGGCAGCCTTGGGCACGGACAATGTGAAAGCGTTGACCACCACACAAGTGGCCGCCTTGAGCAACACGCAGCTCGGTGCATTGACCACCGCTGAGGCCACCAGCCTGAGCACCACACAACTCAAAGCCTTGAACGTCGGTCAAATCGGCGCACTCAGCACCACCGTGGTGGCCGCTTTGGGGACTGACCAAGTGAAAGCTTTGTCTGTGGATCAGTTCAAAGCCTTGACCACAGCTGCTGTGGCTGCTTTGACCACGGCGCAATCAGCCGTGATCACCACCGCCCAATTGGCAGCATTGAGCAAAGCGCAAGTCGGCGCCTTGACCACCGCGCAAGTGGGCGCCTTGACCACCGCCCAAGCAAAGGCATTGTCGGCATTGAGCTTGGCATCGTTGACCACGGGACAAGTCAAAGCCTTGGGCACCGCCGCCGTCAACGCCTTGGACGCCAAGCAAGTGGCTGCCTTGACCACCACACAAGTGGCCGCCTTGGGCACTGACCAAGTGAATGCCTTGTCTTCTACAGGCGTGCAAGCCTTGACAGGCGCACAAGTGGGCGCCCTGAGCACCGCGCAAGTGGCCGCCATGACCACCACCACCATCCAAGCGCTGGAAAGTGCCGATGTGATTGCACTGACCACCGCACAAATCAACGCGCTGACCAGCACGCAAGTGGGCGCACTGACCACCAGCCAAGTCAAAGCACTGGCTTTGGATGACGTGGCCAGCATGGGCACTACACAACTCAAGGGTTTGAGCACCACGCAAATTGGTGCCATGACCGTGACGCAGCTCAATGCCTTGACCACCACCGAAGTGGCAGCCTTAGGCACCGACCAAGTGAAGGGTTTGAGCAAGACGCAAATCACAGGTTTGAGCGTGACCAACCTCAAAGCTTTTGGTACTGCACAAGTGGCGGCGTTGACCACCACGCAGCTCTCGGGCCTGAGTGACACACAAGCCAAAGCTTTGACCACTGCACAGGTGAGCGCCTTGGGCACTGACCAAGTACAAAGCTTGTCGGCCAGCACCATCAAGGCGCTGACAACCGGTCAAGTGGCTGCGCTCAGCACCGCTCAAGTGGCTGCATTGACAACTGGACAAGTGAAAGACTTGGCTAGCACCACAGTGGCCGCGCTCAGCTCGACCCAAGTGAATGCTTTGGGCTCAGCCCAAGTGGTCGCCTTGACCAAAGTGGCCGTGGCCGCATTGACCACAGGCCAAGTGGCTGGCATGAACACTACGGTGTTGAAAGCCTTGACCACAGCCAGTGTGGCAGCCTTGACCAATGACCAAGTGAAAGCCTTGACCACAGCCAGCGTGGCAGCGATGACCACAGACCAGGTGAAAGCTTTGGAGTCTGCTGACATTGCGGTGTTGAGCTCTTCGCAAGTGGGCGCGCTGACCACCACGCAAGTAGCTGTGTTGACGTCCACGCAAGTGAAGTCACTCAGCAGTGGTGCCTTGGCAGGATTGACGACAGGTACTGTGCAAACATTGACCAGCACTCAGCTGGGTGCTTTGCCAGCAGCTAGCGTGTCGGCCTTGTCTACAGCGCAAGTGGCTGCATTGACCACTTCGCAAGTGGCTGACTTGACGGCTGCTTTGGTGTCCGCGCTGACGACGAGCCAAGTGGGTGGCATGACCACTTCTCAAGTGGCAGCCTTGACCACCGCTTCTGTGGTGGCATTGACTGCAACGCAAGTGGGCGCTATGGGTACCTCACAAGTGGCGGCTTTGACTACATCGCAAGTCAAGGCGCTGGAGACGGCTGATATTGCAGCCTTGAGCACAGGTCAGGTGAAAGCTTTGACTACCTCACAAGTGGCGGCGATGGAAGTGGCCGACTTGAAGGCTTTGAGTGCTGATCAGGTCAATGCTTTGTCTGCTACGCAGATTGGAGCGTTGACTGGGGCTCAGTTGATTGGGTTAATGGGTAAGTAAAATCTCATGCGAGGGCCTGATAACAGGTCCTCGCAAGGAGTTATTGCAAACTTCAATTCAAATTGAGATTACTTACCTCAGCAAGTTCTTGATTCGCAGTTAGGCCGTTTTTAAATACGATTTGGTTTGATTCGATGGGCTTGCAGTGAAGAGCTGTGCTGCAATGAATAATAGCTGGCTCATTGAGTGAATTTTTTTTAATTAGGTAAGGCCATATGTAACAATCAATTCCCCATCCACTGTAATTCCAATAACCAAACTCCGAATACAATTTAAGCATCCGGTTAGAAAAGAATGGCATCATGACTTCAATCCATGGAGCTTTTTTTAATGTGTACTTAGGATCGTTTAGTGTATGAGGGTGTGAAAAGAAACTTGAATGGGATAGAGATGGTTGAAATAAGTCTAATTCGTACAAGTCACCTATTTCAAAGCATTTATTAATATCATCTACGGTCGTCCAAATATCTCCATTTAAAAATCCATAAACTTCATATTTATCGCGAATGCTTTCTGTAAGCTTATATAGTGACTCGCCCCAAAATTCTGTGTTTATATTGATGTGAAATTTTGCATTCTTTTGCAACCCAGTTCTTGCTATGTTGCTCAGTGAATCTGAATATGAATATGTTGCTAAGTCAAATTCCATATTGCTGGATTCGCTGATCAAGCAATCCCACTTTTCTAGAGGAATAACTAACAATCTGTTTCTTCGCCATTTTTTTTTATGGGTTATGCATGATTTAAAAATTGTATTCATAGGATTATTCTGGCGCGAGTTGCAAATTTCTCAAAGGTAAAAACTTTTTAGAGAAGTCAAAAGATATTCGACGTTGGCCAATTTCTTTTGATTTTTCGATGGCGTCTATCGGTCCATTTTCTTTGATATTTTTTAAAGAGATAAGGTGCCTGTATGTAATCCAATCGTTAATGAGCGGGTGTTGATCATTGCAGATGTTGCTTTTATTGTTTTCATCTGATGGATAGATAATTAAAGGTAGAATAATCTTCGCATTTATTTTCTTCTCATTTACTAAAGCGCATAAAATATTATCTATAGGTAAACCTAAAAAAATATTATTTTTTAATAATTCATGCACTTTTTTTATGTTTTTATAGTTCAGAATGTATCCGTGAGTCCCGTATATAGTTGTTTCATGATGAATGTCATGTATTTTTGGTATATTTACGGCAGAGTTATGCAATATGTTATTAATTGAAATCATATCGCCTACTTCGACGAACGTGCCATCTAAGTATATAATATCCCAATCCTCTTGGTAGTTTTTAATCAGGTCGTGGGCTAAATTTAGATTTTTGTCGAAGCAGCTGTCATCTTCGAGTATCAAGACTAGATCGTTTGTTACGTTATTGACATGATGTTCGATAATGCTAAGGTGACTCAGCCAGCATCCCCATTGTCCAAATGATAAATTTTTATTTTGAACTGGGTATTCCTGCCCATTAATTGCCGGAAATCTCTGTATATGAAATTCCAGCTCAGATCGTTGCAATGCGCCTTCAAATTGCAAGCGCCTTTCTACTGAGCGATCTAAGTTAATATAGTATCCAATCATATTTTTTCCCTTATTAAAGAAATAACTTTTTTTAGCTCAAGCGCTTGCTGAGCTGCACTTATTGGCCATTCGCTTGAGTCAAGCCGTTCTTGTAATTGTTTTTTAAGGTTCGAACGTAGATTTGAATCATGTGCGATTTCTGCGATTTTTTCGTGATACTCCTGAAAGCTATAGCAAGCCAACTCAGGCATGCCCACGTCATGCAACAAACTAGCAGCCACGCGTGAGGCAAAGCTGCCGCCGCACAGGCTAACCACGGGCAATCCAGAGCGCAGCGCATCGCCTGCGGTGGTGTGGCCGTTGTAGGGGAAGGTGTCAATGAACACATCGGCCAAGCGGTAGCGGGCCAAGTGGTCTTCCACGCGCGGCAGGCGCGAGGCAAAGATGATGCGCTCGGGGTCCACGCCTTGTTCACGGGCGCTTTGGGTCAGGTTGGTGTGGGCGCCTTCGTTGAGCTTCATCAGCCACAGCACGCTGCCCGGCACTTCTTTGAGCAAGTCCATCCACACTTTGAAGAGTGGCGGGTTGATTTTGTAATCGTGGTTAAAGCTGCAAAACACCACGCCTTCTTCGGGCAAGCCAAAGTCTGATCGTTTGGGTGTTTCGGGCGACGGCACGACCGAGTCATCACGTGGCAGGTAGCAGTGTGGCAACTTCAAAATCTTTTCGCCGTAGTGCTGCTCTAGCTCATCGGGAATGATGCGCGGGTCAGAAATCAAATAGTCGATGTAGGGCAAGCCCAGCGTGCCGGGGAATCCTAAGTAGGTCACCTGTGCAGGGGCAGGGCGGTGGGCCAAGATGTCTAGGCGTGTGCCTTCGGTGTGGCCAGACAAATCGATGAGCACATCGATTTCCATCGCGCGCATGAGCTTGGCCACATCGAGGCTGGTCATGCCGTGGCAGTCGATGTAGTGGTCAAAGGCGCAGCGGTAGCGTTTCCACAAGTCGCTGTTGTCACTCACGCCCGTGAAGAAGCCGGTCAGCTCAAACTGTGATTTGTCGAATTGTTCAATCAAACCAATGAGCAAGTAGCCCACAGGGTGCACGCGAAAGTCGGCAGACATAAAGCCCACGCGTTTTTTGCGGTGCTGGTAGGTCTCACCCTTCCACAGCGGGTTGGGCGAAGCTTGGTATTTGTCGGCGGCATACAGCTCGGCGCATTTGCGGATGATGGCTGCATCGTCGGTGATGGCCATGATGGTCAAGGGGCCGCAGGTCAGCTTGCCTGCTTCAATGCCCGCAATGATGCGTGCCTTCGATGCTTCAAAGTCGGTCCAGTCGCAGTTGCTCAGGCGCGCGCCCATGAGGTGGCCTTCGCCATACGCATAGTCGGGTGCCACTTGCAATGCATGCGCAAAAGCGCGTGTTGCCAGTGTGTATTGTTTGTACTGGCCCAGCAGTTGGCCTTGGCCTTCTAAGGCGCGCACATGGTCTGGGTTGATGTCGGTGGCGGCGGTCAGGCACAGCAACGCGTCGTGGTGGCGGTTCATCGCTTGCAACAGGGCGGCCTTGTTGGTGTAGGCCTCCATGTAGTGCGGGTCAGCAGCAATGGCTTGGTCGTACACAGCCAGTGCGTCTTCGGCCAGCCCGAGGTCGTGCAAGGTTTTCGCTTTGGCGAAATGGCCCAGTGGCAAATGAGGCGATGCCTCACAGGCTTGGCTAAAAAACGCCAACGCACTGGGTGAGTCCATTTGCGCAGAGCGTGCAACACCCAGCGAGTAAAGCGTTAAAAAGTTTTTGTCATCCAGCGCTAAGGCTTGGCGCAACAGTGCTTCAGCTTCGGCGTGCTGGCCAGCACCTTGCAGGGCAATGGCTTGAGTATTGAATGCCACTACGTTTGGGTGGCTAGGCTTGGTGCCGCCACCGCCGTTGCTGGCGTGGGCCAAGCGCACGGTGTCCAGGTGGGCTTGTGCGCCGGGCAGTGTGGGCTCGACCTTCAAAGCTTTTTGCACTGCTTTGAGTGATTCGTCCATGCGTCCCAAGTTAAACAAGATGACCGAATAGGCCAAATGTGCTTGTGCAAATTTGGGTGAGCTAGCCACCACTTTTTCGATGTGGGCCAATGCTTCGGCAAAGTTACCTTGAGTCGATGCAATCGCGCTGAGCGAATACAGCGCCACGGCGTTGTTGGCGTCTAGCTTCAGTGCCTGTGCAAACAAAGCTTTGGCTTCGTCGTTCTCGCCTGCGTGTTGATGCGCAATGGCTTTGTCCAGCAGGGCTTGCAGGTTGTTGCGGTTCGTGCGAGCGTTCATGTCTCAGATGTCCTTGTTCACAGCCACTCAAGCGGCACGTTTTGTCCGGCAAAGGCCAGCAGTTGTTGACGGCGCAAGCGCACGCTTTGGCTGGGGGCGGGCCACTTTTTGTAGATGGATAAATAGTCCGACACGGTGTGCAAGCCATTGGCTGTGCTGGATGAGCCGCGTCGCTGATGCGGGTTGACGTAGTCTTTGTAGACCACGGCGCCCACGATGTTGGCGTGGGTAAAGGGGGTGTCGCTGGCGACGTTGAGCAAGAAGTCCCAATCGTCCAAGCTGCTCAAGTGCGGGTCTTGTTGGCGGCCATGCACAGCTTCGCGCGGGAAGATGGCGCTGTGGTTTTGAATGAAATTTTTGACATACAACGCCTCCACATCCATCTCGGCCACGCTGTATTCGTTGGTTTGCAGTGGCTTGATTTCCGGTGCTTGGCGGTTTTCTTGCACCACGCGGTAGTTGGTGTAAATCACGCGGCCCGGGTGGGCGAGGGTGGCTAGGTGTGCTTTGTCTAAGTAGTCAGGCAAAAAGGCATCGTCGTCGTCTAGAAAAATGACATAACGGCCACGTGCATGAGCCAAACCTTGGTTTCGGCTGAGGGCTGGGCCAGCTTTGCCGGTGCGTTTGATAAAGGTGTCTTGTTCTTGCAAGCCTTCGGCGACGACTTGCAACGTGTCGGCATCCAGCACATCTGCTACCACGATCATTTCGTGGTCGGTAAAACTGTTGGCACGCACAGACGCCAGCGCACGGGCCAGCAAGGTGGGGCGCTGGTGCGTGGTGAGGATGATGCTGAAGTAAGGCGTAGCCATGTGGCGAATTTTTGACAAGTTGTAACTTTGGTGGGGTCAATAAGCAAATCCCAAGCCAACTTGATAAACGAGGTGCAGGTGTCAAGCAAAGCGGCAATTTAAGTTGGCACAAAAATCGCTTGAGTGTTGGCAACCTTTATGCACAACCAGGAGTTTTCAAATGACCCTCATTCAAGAATTGATGAACCAAAGCGCCACCGGCAGCATGCTGCAAGGCGGCTCTATCAAGCGTTTCAGCCCTTTGGAAATCCGCGAAACCATCCAAACATTGGTGGCGACCGAACAAATTGACACCGCTTACGCCTTGGGCGAAGCTGGTTTGGCCATTTACCCCGCCAGCGAAGACATGTTGGCCATCTGCGGCCTGTTGGCTGTGATGCGCCAAGACTGGCCAGCAGCGGTCGAGCTGCTGCAAGAACTGGTCGAGGCACAAGGCCAAAACATTCAACCCTTCACCTATGTCATGTTGGTGCGCGCCCTGCGTTGCAACCTTGACCCAGCGGGTGCTTTGAAAATGGCGAACCAAGGCCTGCACTACTACCCAGGTCAGCTGGAACTCGAAGCCGAGCGCTTGGCACTCGACATCTACTCAGACGCTGTTTCTAGCTCAGCACACACACACTAAGCGGCAAGTTTGCCGCTCTCGGGCGGCAATGCTTTGCCACTGATGTGCAAAATACCTTGCCATGCAAGTGGAAGACATAAGCCAACTCAGGCTTGACCAAGTCATTCAACTGGCTGAACAAATTCAAAAGGCTGGGCGCACCGCTGACGCGATTGCGCTCTACACCCTTTGGACACAAAACAGCCCGTCGACCGACCGTCACATTGGTTTGTTCAACCAAGGCGTCATGCAGCTCAACATGGGCGACATCGACGGGGCTGAACACGCCTACCGCTTGAGTTTGGATTTGTATCCGGGCTTTGCCCAAGCACGCATCAACCTCGGCCTGTTGCTAGAACGCAAGGGCTTGTTTGACGAGGCCATGCTCCAGTGGAGCCAAGTGGCCGCGTCTGGCTATTTGCAAGTGGCCGCGAATGTTGAGCTGCAAACCTTGGCACTCAACCACATTGGCCGCTTGCAAGAGCAGCTCAAACACTACGACTTGGCCGAGCACGCGCTCACGCAAAGCTTGCAGCTCAACCCGCGGCAGTCCGATGCTTTGCAGCATTGGGTGCACTTGCGCAGCAAACAATGCAAATGGCCTGCGATGCAAGCCATGCCCGGCGTGTCGGTGAATGCCATGCTCACAGGCACCTCGCCTTTGGCCATGTTGGCTTTGCACGATGACCCCGCTTTGCAGCTCATGGCCGCGCAGTCGTTTGTGCAACGCAAGTTCAACTTGCCCACGCAACGCCTGTGTGTGAATGCACCGTATCAACACGAGCGCATTCGCATTGGCTATTTGTCTGGCGACTTGTGCACGCATGCGGTGGGCCTGTTGATGGCCGATTTGCTAGAAGCACATGACCGCAGCCAATTTGAAATTTATGCCTTCGACTACAGCATCGAAGACGGCAGCGAATACCGCCAACGCTTGAAAAATGCGTTTGACCATGTGGTCGATATCCGTGCCTTGGACGACGCTCAAGCCGCGGCAGAAATTGCCCATGCCGAAATTGATGTGTTGCTCGACTTGCACGGCCTCAGCTCTGGCGCTCGTCCTGGCATTTTGTCTATGCAGCCTGCGCCTTTGCAGGGCACCTACCTCGGCTTCATTGGCACCACCGCTTTGCCATGGGTGCAGTTTGTGGTGACTGACCGCTTTGCTTTGCCCGAGGCCTTGACCCCTTATTTTTCTGAAAAACCGTTGTACGTGGACGGAAGCTTTTTGCCGCTCAACCACACGCCCACACCACCGTGCAGCCAAAGCCGCACCGATCTGGGCTTGCCCGAAGACGCCTTTGTGATGGCGTGTTTCAACAACGTGTACAAATTCAACACCGAGATGTTTGCCACCTGGATGAACATCTTGAAACGCGTGGATGACGCCGTGCTGTGTCTGCTGGACGACAACGCCAGCGCCACCCGTGAATTGAAAAAACAAATCGCGTATCACGGTGTGCCGCTGGACCGCGTGGTGTTTGCCAAGCGCACGTCTCACCCCGAGTACCGCGCACGCATGCAATTGGCCGATGTGTTCTTGGACACCACGCCCTACAACTCGGGCTCAACAGCCCGTGATGTGCTGGACTGCGGCTTGCCCATGGTCACGCTCAGTGGCCGCACCTTTGTTTCGCGCATGGCGGGTAGTTTGTTGCATTCCATTGGCTTGGATGAACTCATCACTGACAACCACGCCGACTACGAAAACTTGGTGGTGGATTTGGCTGCCGACCGAGCCCGTTTGGCGTCATATCGCCATCACCTTATCCAAGGCCACAAACTCCGAGAAGCCGCACCCGCTAAGCTGGTGCGCAGCCTAGAAACCCAGTTGAAACAAATGGTGCAAGCCCTTTAAAAATAAGGCGTTCCAGCCCTTTGGGGGCTTAAGTATTGGCGTTTGCGACCGATTTAAGAAGATCATTGTTCTTCTAGATCGCAGCGCACGTGTCACTCTTGGTTTCCTCTGTTTCTAGCTTGTCCGCCTTGGGCGGCATGGCGTCGCCGACTGCGGGGGCACTGACGGTCGCACAAGCCATGGCTGATCTCGCGGCCAAGCGCCTCACGCAGCCCGTGGTGGTGGAAGACAGCCAAGCCAATTTACAAACCAATCTGGCGAACCTTCAAAAACTCACCGCCGCCGGAAAACTCAGCGCGTTGAGCTTGACCGATGGCGATGCCAGCTTGCAGTTCACTGCGGCACAAATCAACACAAGCAGCGCCTTGTTGACGAAAGTCATGTCCTCGGGTGTGACGGTCAAAGTCGCTGACACGGCCATCAACACCGCACGCATGGCCTCGCGCATCAGCACGGCTTTTGAGGTCACGGTCACTGACAGCGCTGAAAACATTCAGAAAAGCCTCACCGGATTACAAACGTTGGCGGTGACGGGCAAGCTCGACACCCTCACATTCACCGATGCCTCGCCTGCGCTGACCTTAAAGGCCAGCCAGTTTGGCGCAACGGCAGCCTTGCGCGCCAAGATGCCAGATGCCGCCATCACCATCAGTGACAGTGCTGCGAATGTGGCGAAGATTGCTGTGACAGGTGCCAGCGCAATTGCCGTCAAAGATTCAGCTGCCAATGTGCTGCGCAACTTTGAAGCCATGCGCACCTTGGCGGCTACAGGGCCCAGCATGACGGTCACGCTCATTGACCGTGCGCCTGTCATGACCTTGAGTGCTGCGCAATACGTGGGCAGTGCAGATTTACGGGCCAAGTTGCAAGGTGTGAGCTACACCATCAAAGACAACGCACAAGCCATCGCGGACAACGCCAGTGCCTTGCGTGGTCTGAAAGTGGCGGTGACCGATACCGCTGCCAACGTGCAAAGCAACTTAGGGGCACTTCAAACATTGGCCGAGGCAGGCAACCTGAGTTTGCTCAAGGTCACCGATGCCAGCAAGGCCAAGCTCAGCATGACAGCGGCGCAAGCCCTCAAGCTGGGCGCCTTGTCAGGCAGTGCCATCACATTGACCGACACGGCGGCCAACATCCAAGCCAACTTTGATGCTTTGTTGGCGGTCAAAAAAATCAATGCCATTCAGCTCACCGACACGGCGCGTCCTGTGTTGCAGGTCACAGAAGCTCAGTACAAAAAAGGCGCGGCTTTGTTGGCCAAAGTGTCCGGTGCTGCCGTCTCGGTGGCGTTCAGCGGCAATATGGCCAATTACAAAATCAAGGCCAACACCGATGGCAGTTTTGCAGTGGGCAGTGCCATTTATAAAAAAGTGAATTTTTTTACTTTTCAGGACACCACTGCTTTTGCAGACACTGGCGATGCGAATGTGAACGCCATGGTGCTGGGCGGTACCAACTTCTGGTGGCGCGATACGGCAGGCGCTGTGACAACGTCTGACACCCAAATCAAAACTGGTGTGTATGCCATGGGCGAAGGCAGTAGCCGACAAGCTTTTTCTTATAGTTTCATGACCGATCTGCCCGATGGCAACACGTCTGACAGCACGGGTTTTCGGGCCATGAGCACTGCACAAAAAGCTGCTGTGCGTCGTGCGTTTGACTATCTGTCATCCATCATCAACGTCACGTTCACCGAGTCCAATTCAGCGGGGCAAGCAGACATCAACTTCGGGACGAATAACCAATCGACCAAAGGCAGTTCGGGCTATGCCAACGTGCCCAATGGCAGCGGCGACCACCCCGTGTATTTGTTCTTGGACAACAGCCCCGGCAACACCAACACCAACATGGCGCAAGGCAGCTACGGCTGGCAAACCTTGATCCATGAAATTGGACACACCTTGGGCCTCAAGCATCCCGGCAACTACAACGCCAGCGGCGGCACCATGCCCGGTCCGTATTTACCCAAAGCACTGGATTCGCGTCTGTACACCTTGATGTCGTACAACAACCCCGCAGGCAGCTTGGAGGTGACATCGACCCCCTTGCCATCAGGGACGCGTTACAGCGGCAGCACGCTGAACCCAAGCACCTACATGATGTTTGACATGGCGGCGTTGCAGTTCATGTATGGCGTAGGCAGTGGGCAGGGCGTGAGTGATTACCAAGTCACATCCTTCACCGCTGACTGGTCGGGCATGCAAACCTTGTGGACGCCTGCGGGTGGTGTGATGGATGCCTCGGCGGTGAGCAATGCCAACATCATGGATTTGCGTGCAGGCGCGTTCAGCTCAATCAACGTGATTCCCAAAAGCATCACAGACAGCTTCCCCGCGTCTTTGAAAACCGCCGCCACTTACATGGGTTTGAACAATGTGGGCTTGGCCTATGGCAGCCACATCAGCACAGCCAAAGGTGGCTCTGCCAGCGATGTGTTTTACACCAGCACCGCTGCAGATGTGAGCATTGAAGGCGGTGACGGCAACGACACGGTTTATTTGGCGGGCACAGCGGCTGACTGGATTGAAAGCCAAGGCACCTACACCAACGCCAAGCTGGCACGCAGCGTGAGCCTGAGCAGCGTGGAAGTCATCAAGTACTACAACGCTGATGCTTATGCCATCACACACTCACGCCTAGATTTACAAGCCTAGAGCGGCGCGCTGCGCGTTGGTGAACGCGTTGATTTGATCGGCAGTCAATGCGGCAACTTGTTGCGATGTGAACGCTGACAGTTGTGCGGTGCTGAAAGCCACCGTTTGCGTGGTCCCCATGTTGGCGATGTTTTCCACCGGAATGGCAGGCACTTGCCATGATGTAAATGCCGCCACCTGAGCAGTGGTGAACGCTTGCATCTGGCGCGTGCTGAAGGCGCCAATTTCGGTGGTCGTCAAATTGGAGATTTGATCCGACGAGAAAGCCGGAATCTGTGTGTATTCGAAACCACGGATCTGTGAGGTCGACATGCCCGCCAATTGTTCGGTGGACAGCGTTTGAATCTGGTCTGACGACAAGGTTTTGAGTGAACCGCTGGCGATGGCCTGAACCTGCGCCACGGACATGGTTTGCAATTGATCTGCTGTCAACACCCCCACTTGGCGGCTGGTCAAGACGTTGATGTCGTCGGTGCCCAAGGCAGGAATTTGCGTGATCGTGATGGCCTTGATCTGATCGGTCGTCAAATTGCTGACTTGCGTTGGACGCAAGGCCACGATCTGGTCGGATGTGAAGGCGGCCAAAGCGCTTGTGCTCACTGCCGGTATGTCGGTGTGTTCGATGGCGGTGATTTGCAGCGTGCCCAAAGCAGGGAACTGTGCAGCCGTGATCGCGCCAATTTGCGTACTCGACAAGGCCACGATGTTGTCTGTGGTCAAAGCCGACAGCAAGCTGCCCGTGATGTTGCTGAGTTGTGTGGTCGACAAGGCCGCGACTTGGTCGGAGACCAAACTCTCGATTTGACCTGTGGTCAAGTTGTTGAGTTGCGCCGATGTCAAAACCGAGATGGATGCAGGTCGGATGGCTGGCACCAAGTTGTTGGGCATGACGCTCAACTGATCGGTGCTGAGCGCGCCAATTTGCGTGGGATTCATGCCCCAAATGTCGGCAGTTTCCAAGGCTTGAATTTGCTGACTTTCCAGTGCAGAGAGCTGAGCGGTGCTCAAGCTCACAATTTGCGTGCTGCTCATGGCCGTGATTTCTTCGGCGGTCAAGCTGGTGAGCTGCTCGGTAGACAGCAAGCCCACTTGGGTCACGGTCAACGATTGCACCTGCGTGGCACTCATGCTTGGCAGCTGTTCGGTGGTCAATGCCGCGAGCTGTGCCGTGGTCAAGGCACGAATTTGTGCACTGTCCAGCCCATCGATTTGCTCGGTGGTCAAGGCGGCCACTTGCGTGTTCAACATGCTTGGAATTTGTGCTGTGGTCAACGCCGCCACTTGTGTGGAGGTCAAGGCGGTCAGCTTGGTGTTGCTCAAGCTGGAGAGCGCGGTGGTGGTCAAGTTGGCCACTTGGGTGTCGGTCAAGGCTTTGAGTTGATCGCCGGTGAACGCATTCATTTGCGTGGTGGTCAGCGATGCCAGTTGGTCGGTGCCCAAGGCTGCCACTTGCGCGGTGCTGAAATTGGTCAGTTGTGCTGTGGTCAAGTTGGGCAACTGGGTGCTGGTCAAGGCCTTGACTTGCGCCGTGGTGAACACGCTCAGATCGCTGGCATTCAAGGTGACCAACGCGTTGGTGCTGAGTGCGCCGATTTGTGCGGTGGTCAATGCCTCGAGTTGCGCGGCGGTCATGGCATCGAGTTGGGTGCCAGTCAGGGCCGCTACCTTGGTGGTGTCCAAGGTGCTCACTTGTTCGGTGGTCAGATTTTGAATTTGGTCGCTCACCAGCGCCGACACTTGCGAGGTGGTGAAGCTGTTGATCTGGGTGCTGGTCAAGGTGGTCAGTTGTGACTCGTTGAGCAACTGAACTTTGTCCACGGCCAAGCTGGCGAGTTGACCTGCGGTCAAGGCCTGCACTTGGTCGGTGGGCAAGGTCAAGATTTGCGCATGGGTCAAAGCATTCAGTTGAGCCGTGGTCAACGCTGCTGTTTGCGTGCTGCTCAGGTTAGCCAACTGTTCTTCGCGAATGGCCGCCATGTCTTGGGTGTCGATGGCCACAATTTGTGCTGTCGAGAAGGCTTCCAACTGCGAGGTGTCGAGTGCGGCCAATTGGCTGCTGCTCATGGCGCTGATGTGTGCGCTGCTGAGCTTGCCAATTTGGTCGGTGGTGATGGCCAGCACTTGTTCGTTGGTGAATGCCGAGATCACGGCATTGCTCAGGTTGCCCACCAGCGCGGTGGACAAACCTTCGATTTGCGTGGTGGTCAAGCTGGCCACTTGTGCGCCAGTGAGAGAGTTGAACTGTGTGGATGTCAGAGCATCGATCTGGTCGGTCGACAACGTGCGCAGCTGGGTAGATAGCAAGCTGCCCACTTGTGCGTTGGTCATGGCGCGTAACTGGTCTGTCACCAAAACTTCAATTTGGTCTGTGGTCAGTGCCTGTAACTGTGTGCTGCTCATGCCGGCCAAGTCGGCGGTTTCAATCGCACCAATTTGGTCGGTGGTCATGGCGGCCACTTGGTTGGTGAACAGGGCGCTCACTTGTGTGCCCGTGAGGCTGGCGATTTGATCGGTGTCAAATGTGGCAATTTGCTCGGTGGTCATCGACACCAAATCACGCGTTTCAATGGCTTGCACTTGCGCACTGGTCATGACAGCAATTTCGTCGGTGGTGATGGCGGCCATTTGCTGTGCTGTGAATGCAGCGATGTCGCGGGTTTCGATGGCGGCAAACTGTTCGGTGGTTAACTGAGCCACTTGCGCGGGGGTGAAGCTCTCAAACTGTGATTGCGTCAGCGACACGATTTGGTCTGTCGACAAACTGGTCAGTTGCTCCAAGCTCATGGCGGTCAGCATCTCGGCACGCATGGCTTGCATTTGAGCGCTGCTGAAGGCGCCCAGTTGATCGGTGGTCAAGGCCTGCATTTGGGCGCTGGTCATGGCCCCCACGTCTTGGGTGGGTAATGCGCCAATTTGTTCGGTGGTCAAGACGGCCACGTTTTCCACACTCATGGTGGCCATTTGGTTGGGCGTGATGGCTGCAATTTGGTTGCTGGTCAACGCTTGTACTTGGTCTGAATTCAGGGCATTGATCTGGCGTGAGGTCAAGCCCACCACGTCAAAGGCTTCGATGGCCACAATTTGCGTGGTGTCCAAAGCGCCCAGTTGTTCGTTGGTCAAGCTGCTGATTTGCGCACGGCGCATGCCCGCAATTTGGTCGGTGGTCATGGCCGAGATTTGCTCGGGGCCAAAGGCCACGATTTGGCTGGTGGCCATGGCCGCCAAGTCGCCCGTTTCTAAAGCGGCCACTTGGTCGGTGGACATGGCGCTGATTTGCAAGGCCGTCAGGCTTTGCACTTGGCGCTGTCCCAAAGCCACGATTTGGTTGGTGTTGAGGGCACCCACTTGGTCTTGTCCCAACGAGGCAATTTGTGCGTTGGTCAACGAGGCCACTTGGCCGGTGGTCAGCGCATCAATTTGGTCGGTGGTGGTGGCGTTGAGCTGTGTGGCGGTCAGGACCACCAAATCGCGGGTTTCAAAGCCCGGCATTTGGTCTGTCGTGAAGGCCTGCATCTGATCGGTGGTCAGCACACGCATGTGGTTGCCCGTGAAGGCGGCCAACTGTTCGCTGGTGAAGGCCACGACTTGATCGGTGCCCATCGCAGCCAACCCAGTGGTGGGGATGGTCTGCACTTGTGCGGTGGTGAGCGCCGCCACTTGGTCGGTGGTGAGTTTGCTCAGCTGAGCATCGGTCATGACGCTGATTTCTTTGGTGCTCAGCGCCGTAATTTGGTCGGTGGTCAAGGCCACCATCGCATCGGTGGTCAGGTTTTTGAACTGATACGTGGTCAGCGCGGGCAACTGATCGCTGGTGAGGGCTTGAATTTGGTCCGAGTTCAAGGCGGCCAAGTCGCGTGTCTCGATAGACGCGATTTGGCTGGGCTTGAAGCTTTGAATTTGGTCGGTGGTCATGGCCGCAAACTGGCCCGTCTCTAGAGCCACGATTTGCGTGCCTTTGAGCGCGTTCAAGTCTTCGGTTTCCAGCGCCACGATTTGATCGGTGCTGAGGTTGTTGATTTGCGCCGTGGTGAACGCGCCCATCTGTTCGGTCGTCAAAGCCACCACGTTGTCGGTGGACAAGGCCACCAAGTCTTGCGTTTCGATGGCTGCGAGTTGGGTGGCGTTGAATGCCACCACTTGGTCGCTGGTGAGGCTGCCCACTTGGTCCGATTGCAGTGCTGCCATTTGTTGGCGCGTGAGGCCACGGATGTCTTCCGAAGCAATGGCTGCTATTTGGTCGGTGGCCAAGGCGGCAATTTGGTCGGTGCGCAGACCGCCAATTTGAACGGCGCTGAAGGCTTCAATTTGCGTGCTGTCCAAACCCGCCAAACCGGCGGTGCTGACAGCGGCCAATTGGGCGGCCTTGAGGTGTGGAATTTGGTCGGTGGTGAGGGCGCCTACTTGGTCGCTGGTGAGCGCGCCCATTTGGCTGTTGGTCAAGTACGCCACTTGTTGTGCGGTGAATGCGCTGACTTGGTTTTCGGTCAAGGCCGCGATGCTTTGGGTCGGGACAGAGACCACCTGCGAGGGCTTGAGTGCCGTGATTTGATCGGTGGTGAGCGCCTGCATTTGTGAGGTGCTCATGGCCGACAGTTGGCGGCCGGTGAGGGCTGCCATATCGTCCGTACCGATCGCGGCAATTTGGGTGTCCGACAAGGCACCAATTTGCTGCGAGCTCATTTGCACAATTTGGCTCACGCTCAAAGCACCTATTTGCGCGGTGCTCAGACCCGCAATGGCTTCGCTGCGCAAGGCGCTAATCAGGCTGGGTTTGAGGCTGCGCAGTTGGTCGGTCCCGATGCCGCCCAGCTGGTCACTTGATAAAGCAGCCATTTGTGCCGTGTTGAACACTTGCAGCTGAGAGGTGGTCAATGCCGCGACTTGGCTGGTGCTCATGGCACGCACGTTGGCTTCGGCCAAGTTTTGAATTTGTGCGTTTTTCAAACTGCCGATTTGCTCGGTGCTGAGGGCCTGAATTTGCCCACTGCGCAAGGCGCTGAACTGTGCGGCGCTGAGTGCGGCCAAGTCTTGTGTTTCCAGCGCGGCAACTTGTGCCGTCGAGAGGTTAGAAATTTGTGCTGAATTGAAGCCTGACACTTGACGCACGCCCAAAGCTGCCACTTGTGAGGTGCTCAGTCCTTGCAGGTCGCGGGTTTCGATGGCGCCAATTTGTTGGCTGCTGAGGCCTGCCAATTGATCGGTACCTAAGGCGGCAATTTGCCCGCTGGTCATGGCTTGAATTTGCGCTGTCTTGAGTGCGCCCATTTGCTGACTGGTCATGGCCTGTAGCTGTGCATCGGTCATGGCCGCCAAGGCATCGGTGCTCAAGGCAGCAATTTGATGCGGACGCAAGTTGTTGACTTGTGTGGTCGATAAGCCAGCCACTTGTGTGGCGCTCAGCGTGGACATTTGTTTGGCCGAGAGGGCCAACATGTCTTGTGTCTCGATGGCAGCCATTTGGTCTGAGCTGAGGGCTGCCAATTGGTTGGTCGAGAAGGCGCCCACTTGTGTAGACGTCAGTGCCGTCATTTGGCCGGCGGTCAGACCTGCCAAATCACGCGTTTCAATCGCTTTGATTTGCGTGGCCTTCATGCTGGCGATTTGGGCGGTGCCCAAGGCGGCCAGCTGGGTGTCAATCAAGCTGATGATTTGTGAGGTGGTCATCGACTGGATCTGTCCAGCCGTCATGTTTTGCAGCACGCTGGTGTCAATGGCACCCATGCGCTGGCTGTTCATGGCCGCCACTTGGCTGTCTCGCATGCCCGCCAGCTGTGAGCTGGTGAGTGCATTGATTTGAGAGACGGTCATCACGCCAATTTGCGTGGCCCGCATGGCGTTGAGCTGATCGGTGCTCAAGGCGGCAACTTGTCCAGCGCTCAAGGTGGCAATGTTGGCCGTTTGCAGGGCCTGCATTTGACGGGCGCTGAAGCCAGCCAGTGCACCTGTACTAATAGAAGCCGTTTGTGCGGTGGTCAAGGCGCCGACTTGCGAGGCGGTGAGGGCGGCTATTTGTGTGGCGCTGTACCCAGAGATGTCGGTGGTCGTTCCGAATGCCGGTGTAGGCGAACTCATTTGCACGCTGGCGTAGGCATAGCTACCAAGCGTGTTGTTGAGTGATGAATTGATACCGTTTGACATAGGGAACGAACTTTTAAAAAGTGTTGTGTTGAGTACTCGACACCATCCATGCAAAATTCGAGCCGACTTTATGACTAAACGGTAATTATTTGAAAAAACGGCATTTGCACTTAAAAAACGGCAATCTGTTGCCGTTTTGCCGCCATTTCCTTGCCGCTTTGCCGCTTGCCACCTTGCCATTTAGGGTAAATATTTCTTTCAGAACCCCTCAAGTTGTCGGAAAACAAGTTGGCACGGTTACTGCTTGATAGCTTGGAAATTTGATTGACCCGTATCGGGCAGGAGAAAAAAATGGCAGTTATCAATACCAACGTCAAAGCATTGTTCTCTCAGGCAGCCTTGCGCTCTACTGAGAGAAGCCAGTCCGTGGCTATGCAACAGTTGTCTACAGGCAAACGCATCAACTCGGCGCGCGATGACGCAGCAGGTATGGCCATCGCCACACGCATGACGCATCAGATTCGCAGCTTGAACCAAGCGGTGCGTAATGCAGGCGACGCGATCACCCTCATTCAGACGGCTGAAGGCGCGACCAACGAAATCACTGACATGATGCAACGCATGCGTGAGTTGGCGATTCAAGCAGTCAACGACACCAACGACAACGCACAACGTTCTTACCTTGACTTGGAGTTCCAACAGCTCAAGCAAGAGATCGTGCACATCGCTGAAAGCACCGAATGGAACGGCTTCCCCGTTTTGAACGGTACGGCAGGTGAGCGTGTGGGCGAGATGCCTGTCTATAAGACAACAGCGACCAGCGAGTTTTCAACGGCCTATGTCAACCCAACCACAGAGCGCAAGATTTCAGGCGCAGATGTGGGCGAGACCCAGCGCATTGACTTCACAGGCACTGGCGCGGGTATGGGTGGCGCGAACGAAGACCGCTCGATCACCATTGACGGTGTGAATGTGTCGGTGACCAAAACTGATTTGGCCGATATGTTGCTTGAAGTGCGCGATGCACTGAAGCAAGACCCACAATTCTCAGCCTCGTCAGGTCGCACAGTGACGATTGACGGCGACAGCTTGGTCATCAAGTACGCCAGCTCAGACAAAGATGTGTCCAAAGTTGACGTGACTGTGTCTGCGGCCTTGGATAGTTCTTTGAACTATTCGATTGCGTCACAAACTGAGTCTGACTATGCCGTGGTGGCTGCCAGCGAAACGTTTGTGAACGGCCAAGGCGAATTTTTGAAGAGTGGCGCACTCACCATTGATTGGACGCCCAATTTAGAAGATTCCACGCAAAGCAAATTGACAGCCAGTTTCTTGACCAGCGACGGCAAGACCATTGAGCTGACAGGTGTGTTGAGCGACCCCGATGGCACCACCGTCACGTTTGCACGTGACCAAGGTTTGAACGGCCAAGTGATTTCTAACGACATGACTTACACCTTCCGCGACAGCGCAGGCAACGCGATGGACGTGTCTCGCCGCGCTGTGGCGATGGAAGTCAATGTGGCTGGCGGTATTCCGGCCCTCAAAGCTGGCGACTTGTTGATCAACGGCATTGATGTGGGCCCCACATTTGCCGAAGACGACACCTTGTCTCCCGCCAACAACGCCGCAGGCAGCGCGATTGCCAAGGCTGCCGCGATCAACCGCAAAGCAGTGAGCTCGACCATCTCGATGGGCGAGTCACAAACCCTGACATTGATGGGCACGCCTAAGTCGGGCACCATCAAAGTGGGTGGTGTATCGATTCAGCTCAATGAAACCATCCACCAAACACCGGTGCAAGCTGCCGCTGCGATTGCAGCAGCTTTGAAGGCCAGCCCTTTGTATGACGCAGGCACAGGTCGCACCATTTCTTACTCTGCGGGTAGCAGCACGATTGGCTTCAATTACTCGGTGAACGAGGGTGATGTGGCTGACGTGGTGGTTGCCGCAGGCACCACAGGCTTGGTCGGCACGGTGGACACCACCGTTCAGCACCAACGCACGGTGGAAGGCACGGGTGTGTTTGCCAAAGTGAACGAAAACATCGTCACAGGCCGCGCCATGAGCTCGACCAACGTGGTCAAAGGTGCTGTGTTCATCAACGGCTTTGCCAGCGCTGACATCACCACGGTGCTCAACAACCCTCGCGAAACGCGCGCCAATACAGTTCGTGCCATCAACATGATTGCCGACAAAACAGGTGTCAGGGCGATTGATACGGGCTTTGACAACCAAGGCGTGACCTTGGTGGCCGCTGATGGTCGGAACATCGAAGTGCGCTTCGAAACCGACTTCAACGCCAACGTGTTTGGCCAAAGCATTGGTCTGCGCGAAGGTGTGCAAGCGGGTACGTTCTCGCTCGAATCCAAAATTCAAGCGCCTGTGATCTTGACCTCGTCTGCCATTGGTGACATTGGCCGCTCAGGTTTGATTGCCGGTAACTTCACCAAAAACCAATCGGTGTTCAACACGAGCGAGCGTTCGCCTGTGGTGGCCACGCAAGCGCAAGTGGAGAGTGTCAAATTCTCTACAGGTGCTTCTGGTGCGGCGGCAGATGAAACCTTCTCGCTCACCATCAATGGTGTGGAATTCACGCACAAAGCCGCAGCCGGCGAAACTGCCGCTGAAATTCGCCAAGCTTTGATTTCTAAAGTCAAAGACGTGGGTGTGACCGCCACTGCGGGCAATTCGCCGGATGAGTTGCTGTTGACCGCAGACTTCCCTGGCATTGCCTATTCCTTGAAAGTGGCTGACACCAGCGTAGATGGTGCAGTGACTAACGACAAGGTCTATGGCGTGACCAAGCCCAATATTCCTGCGGACGTGAAGCCTTTGAGCGCCAATGACTTGGTGATCAATGGTGTGAAGATTCGCGCCACAACCACGGCGGACGACAAACTGTCGAGCACCGTGTCCACCAGCAGCGATAAAACTGCCAGTGCGATTGCGATTGCTGCGGCCATTAACTCGCATTCGCCTGAAACAGGGGTGCGTGCATTTGCCAACCCTGTGATCACACAAGGTGCTGTGACCACGGTCTTGCCAAAGCCAGACAAGGGCCCACAGTCCTTGTTTGTGAACGGCACTGAAGTGACCGTCGAGCTCGACCCCATGGACAGCCCGTTGGATCGTCGCAACAAAGTGGTGGACGCCATCAACCAACGTCTGGGCCAACATGGCGTCACAGCCAGTGACAACGGCTATGGTGTGTCCCTGTCGGGTGACGGCCGCAACTTGTCGGTGTGGTTTGACAGCAGCGTGGAAGATTTGTCTGCCGCCAGCTTCGGTTTGGACAAAGGTGGCTCGGTGGCCCAGGTCTCGCAAGTGGCTTTGGGCGGCAGCATCACGGCGGGTGACAAAGTCACCATCAAGCTCAACGGTAAGAGCATCACCACTGCGGGCGTCGCAGCAACCGCTGCCGACATGGCAGTGGAGCTGAAGACGGCAATTGAAGCTTCAGGCCTCAAGAACATCGGTGTCGCAATCGTGGGTGACGCTTTGCAGCTCACCTCCAAAGTTCCAGGTACGTCGTTTGATTTGACAGGTGCTTCGGTGAGCCCGCTCACGTCTGATCTGACCATGAAGCTCGAAACCATCACGCCAAACAGCGTGGGTAACAACGATGTCACAGGCATCTTGAACGCGACCAACAAGTCCAGCACAGCCAAAACCTTGTATGGCACCGTGCGCATGATTTCTGACCCAGCCTTATTGCCTAACTTGGTGGCACCCGAAGGTGCGCCACCCTCGGATCGCATGGCCTTGCTCAAGGCTACAGGCAAACCATTCACGGTGTCGGTTGGTGATGACGGTTTCGGCAAAAACAGCAACTTCGCAGCCATGGGCTTTGAGGTGGGGCAGTTTGGTGGCCAATCCAGTGCCGCGATGGATCCTCCTAAGGTGGGCCGCTTGGCTTTCCAAGTGGGCGCCAGTGCCAACCAAATGATCACCATCGATTTGGCTGACTTTGGCAAGAACGGCTCGATCACCAGCCAAATCACCGGCGACGTGGACTTGAATGTGGAGCAGCGCTCCGCACGCATCAATTCACGTGAAGGTGCCACCGCTGTGTTGACCATGCTGGATGAGTCGATGGACAAGATCAACGCCACACGCGCCACCATGGGTGCGGTGATGAACCGTTTGGACCACGTGATCAGCAACTTGACCAATGTGTCGATGAACTTGTCTGCTTCGCGCAGCCAGATCGAAGACGCGGACTACGCGCAGGCTTCGACCAACTTGGCCAAGACGCAAATCATGCAGCAAGCCGCTACAGCGGTGCTGGCGCAAGCCAACACCAGCCAACAGTCGGTGATGAAACTCTTGGGTGGTTAATGGCAGCCACTAGCCCCACACCCTTACCCAAGGGCCCCAATTGCTGGGAGTGTCGCTACATGGCGATCACGTGGGATGTGCGCATGCCTTACGGCTGCAAGCTCATGGGCTTTCGTTCGAAAGTGGTTCCCTCGTTGGAGGTGCTGCGCACGGACGGGCGGTTTTGTGGCGGTTTCTCGCCTAAACCAGCCAAGCAAGAATCAGCGAATAAGGCCCAAAAAGCCTCTAATAAGCCTGTCGGTAACTCGTCGCAACGTCGAGAAACTGACCCTCGCAGGCCTGTTTACCACATTAATTTAATTACATAGGTTACAAAACGACCTGGCACGGCCTTTGCATAACAGTCTTACCTTTATTTCGGACTGTACTCAAAGTGAATGCTTCTTCTGTCAACGTAATTCATGCCGTGTGGTTGGACCCTTTCAGTCCAATCGACGCCGCAGATCGCGCCCAGCTGGATGCCGCAGGTATCAGTCTGGAAACTGTGTCTACCTTGGGCGACCTCACGCTGGCTTTGCGCCGCGCACATGTGTTGGTCATTCGCTTGGGCGATAGCGCCGAGCTGCTCCAAGAAGTTCAAACCCTCATTGCCCAACTCGGCCACACCGTGCCCGTGCTGTGCCGCGTGGACCGTCGCCGCATGGAAGTGGCTGTGGACGCGATGCGCTTGGGTGCTTTGCATGTGTTGTCGTCAGACGAATGGTCTGCCCCAGCTTGGCAAGGCGCTGTGAAAGGCTTGAACGCCCCCGAACTCAAAACTAAGAGCTACGTGTTTGTGGACCCCATCAGTCAGCATTTGTTGGCCTTGGCCCAACGCGTGGCGCAAACTGATGTGACCGCTTTGTTGGTCGGCCCCACAGGCGCTGGTAAAGAAGTGTTGGCCCGTGTGTTGCACGAATCGTCACCTCGCGCCAAGGCCCCGTTTGTAGCCCTCAACTGCGCGGCCATGCCTGAGCACTTGATAGAAGACATGTTGTTCGGTCACGAGAAGGGCGCTTTCACAGGCGCTTTGAAAGAGCACAAAGGTTTGTTTGAACAAGCCCACGGCGGCACCATCTTTTTGGACGAAATTGGCGAGATGCCCATGAACTTGCAAGCCAAGTTGCTGCGCGTCTTGCAAGAGAAAAAACTCAACCGCTTGGGCGGCGAAGCCACCATCGATCTCGACATCCGCGTGATCGCGGCGACCAACAAAGATTTGAAGCTCGCCATCGAGCAACGCGAATTCCGCGAAGACTTGTATTTCCGTATCAGCACCTTCCGCTTGCGCATTCAGCCGCTGAAAGACCGTCCAGGCGACATCGTGCCTTTGGTGGCGCAGTCCTTGGCCCGTCATGTCAAAGGTGGTTTGCCTTTCACGGTCACGCCTGAAGCGCAGGTGCAGTTGCAAAGCTACCCCTGGCCTGGCAATGTGCGCGAACTCGAAAACGTGGTGCAACGCGCCGTGGTGTTGAGCGGTGGCCGCACCATCAGCCCCGCACATTTGATGTTTGATGATGCGCAGATGGACGAGCAAGCCATGCCAGCGATGACGGCTGCTTTGCCACAAGCCCCAGTAGTGGACATGCCTGTGGCTGTCGCACCGGCTGCCCCTTTGATGCCAGCTGCTGCAACGCCAACGTATTACGCCCCTGTCTCTGCATACAACCCTGCGCCCATGGCGCCGATCGAGATGCGTGAAGAGCCAGCAGCGCCCATCAACTTGGACAGCGCGGTCAAAGCCAGCGAGCTGCAAGTGATCATGGCCGCCATCCAAAGCACCGACAGCCGCATGGAAGCGGCTGCCAAGTTGGGCATCAGCCCACGCACCTTGCGCTACAAGCTGGCGCAAATGCGCACCCGTGGCATGCATGAAGGAGCCTCCGCATGATTGATCGCATCTCCAACGCCAATATTCAATCCATGATTGAAACCCTGCGTTCGCACCAGACGCAGGCCACCGGTGTGAATTCACCTGCTGGTGAAACATCACCCGCCAAGATTCAAGGCCAACCTGACTTTTTCAAGTCAGTGCAAAACGCACTCGACAGCGTCAACGAGACGCAACTGAAGTCATCCTCTATGCAAGACGCCTACGACCGTGGCGAAGAAGTGCCCCTCACCGAAGTGGTGTTGAGCATGCAGAAATCGTCACTGGCTTTTGAAGCCACCTTGCAAGTACGCAACAAAGTGATGAAAGCGTACGAAGAAATCATGAACATGCCTGTTTGATACAGGATTGAGAGACTGATATGGCAACTGATACCTTAAACATGAACGCTGTGGGCATGCCCGTGGCCACCGGCATTGAAACCACTGGCGCGAACAGCGCCAACGGTTCAGCCGCAGGCAATGCGAACAACATGCCCGCATGGCTCAACGCCAAAGAAGGCCCAGGCGCGGTGGTGATGGACGTGTTGCGCCAACCCAGCGTGCGCAAGGCTTTGCCTTTCGTGGTGATCTTCATGCTGCTGATGTCAGTGGCTGTGTTCTTCACCTCGATGAAGCCCACGCCTTACCGTCCATTGGTGTTGATGCTCAACGATGCAGACAAGCAGTTGGCCATCGAAGCCTTGAAGACGGGTGAGTACAAGCCCGAGGTTGATGCCAACACTGGCCAAATCTCTGTGCCCACCACCCGTTACCAAGAAGCCCGCATGTTGCTGGCTTCTAAAGGTTTGCCTCGCACAGAAGCCTCTGGCATGGACAACCTCAAAGACATGCCCGCCATGACCACCAGCCAGTTCATGGAGCAGGTGCGCTACAACAACGCGATGGAGCAAGAGCTGGCGCGCAGCATTGTGCAAATCGGTGGCATTAAAACAGCCCGTGTGCATTTGGCCGCGCCCAAGCAAAGCGTGTTTGTGCGTGACCGCGCACCCACCAAGGCTTCTGTGATCATCACGCGTTTGCCTGGCCGCACCATTTCATCGGCCAACGTGCAAGCCATCATCCAGTTGGTGGCTTCCAGCGTGCCTTACTTGGCACCAGAAAACGTGTCGGTGGTGGACAACTTTGGCAGCTTGATGAACGACATGTTGACGGAAGCGCCTTTGGGCTTGACCGCACAACAGTTGACACACAAGCAACAGATGGAAGACCTCTATCGCACCCGCTTGATCCAGTTGTTGGCGCCCATCGTGGGCGAGACCAACGTGACCGCACAGGTGAGCATGAGCTTGGACTTCACACAAACCGAAGTGACCAACGAAGAATTTGACGGACAAGACAAAGGTCCTAAGACCCGTTCTGAATTGTTTGTGGAAGACCGCAACACCTTCCGTGATGCGATTGGTATTCCTGGCTCGTTGTCCAACACACCGCCAGCGCCGACCAACCCACAAGCCACCACGCAAACCAACGCCGACCCCTTGAAGGGCGTGAGCGAAAAAGGCGTGCAAGTGACAGCCCGTAGCACCAAAAACTACGAACTCGATCGCGCCGTGCGTCACACCAAAGGTGCCATGGGCACGATCACCAAAATTGGTGTGGGTGTGTTGATCAACGAACGTCCTGTGGCCCCGGGTGCCAAGGTCGAAAAGAACGCCGACGGTTCAACCCCAACCTCAGTGCCTTACACCCCAGAAGAAATCGAACGCTTGAACCAATTGGTCAAAGGCGCCGTGGGCTTCAACAACGACCGTGGTGATGTGGTCACTGTGGTGGGCACCAAGTTTGAGCCTCAATACGACCCAACCGTGATTCCATGGTGGCGTGATGAAAACTACCAAGTCATGGTGAACGCCGGTGTGGTGGGTGGCATCTTCTTGCTCATCCTCTTGACGGTGGTCCGCCCGATGGTGCGCCGCTTGTTGGCCCCCGAGATCGATCCCAAAGCCTTGGCTGCGGCCGCTGCTGATGCAGCCACCAATCAAGCCCAGATGGCGATTGATGTGGCGACCGCTGAGAATGCAGCAGCCCAAGCCGCTGCCGCCTTTGCCAAGAAATCACACGACGGCGAGATGCTGCGTATTTCTGAAGAGGCCATGCGTGCCGCCGAAGAATCAGCCCGCTTGTCTCAAGAAGCCACGTATGCAGCTGAGCAAGCCCGACTGGCTGCTGAAGCCAAGGCCGCCGAAGAAGCCCGTTTGCGTGAAGAAGCACGACTGCGTGAAGAAGCCTTGGCTGCTGAACGCGAAGCCTTGGCTGATGAGATGGCTGCCAAAGCAGCGGTTGAAGCCGAAGCCGCCGCTGTTGCACATGCCGCTGCCGCAGAAGCCGCAGAGGCCGAAGGCGCCGACATTGAAATTGAAGAAGGCGAAACGCTGGAAGAGGTCAAGGCCCGCATGGCGAGCATGAAGCCTAAGAAGCAGTCGATTTCTGCCGACTTGCTCAACACAGCGAATTCGTATGACGATAAAGTGGCGTTGATTCGCATGATCATGGCTGAAGACTCCACCCGCGTGGCAGGTGTGCTCAAGAGCTTGATCGAGAAGTAATAAATTTTCCGAGGATTTGAATCATGGCTGACGACACCATTGTGATGACCGACAAACTGCGAGCCGAGCTTGCAGGCATTACCAGCACCCAACGTGCTGCCGTGTTGATGCTGTTGCTGGGCGAAGAGCAAGCAGCGGAAATCATCAAATTTTTGAGCCCCAAAGAAGTCCAAGCCCTGGGCGCCGCGATGGTGCAGGTGGCTAACTTCTCACAAGAAGCAGTCAACTATGTGCTCGACGAGTTTGTCGACCATTTGAAAAACCAAAACAACGTCAGCATCGGTGGTGCGGACTATGTTGAAAAAGTCATGCGCTTGGCTTTGGGTGACGACAAAGCCGCTTCGGTGTTGGGCCGCATCATGCCGGGCCAGGGCACCAAAGGTTTGGACATCCTCACGTGGATGGATGCCCGTGGCATTGCCGACATGATTCGCGGCGAACACCCTCAGGTGGTGGCCATCATCTTGTCGCTCTTGGAGAGCGAAGTGGCCGCTGACGTGCTCAACTATTTGCCACCCGATGTGCGCCCTGAAGTGATTCAACGCGTGGCCAGTTTGGACACCGTGCAGCCGTCTGCCATGGCCGAGCTCGAAGCCATCATGAAGCAACAGTTCTCTAAGAACGCATCGGCACAGTCATCCAGTTTTGGTGGCGTGCAAGCCGCAGCCAAGATCATGAACTTGACGAAGACTGCGCTGGAAAACAGCATCATGAGTGGCCTGAATGAAATCGACCCCGACTTGATGCTCAAGATTCAAGACAACATGTTCACCTTCGAGAACTTGGTCAGCGTGGACAACAAAGGCATTCAGGTGCTCATGCGTGCGGTGGAGCCAGACTTGTTGATGATGGCTTTGAAAAACGCCAGCGACGATTGCCAAGCGCGCTTCTTCGACAACATGTCCGAACGTGCGCGCGGTATGTTCCGCGACGACATGGAGGCCAAAGGCCCACAACGCATGGCCGACGTGGAAGACGCGCAAAAGCAAATCATGCGCAAGGCGCGTAAGTTGTCCGATTCGGGCGAATTGATCTTGGGCGGCGCAGACTTTGTTTAATCAACCTCATCCCGCTCGGGCTGACGTTCCTTGGCAGCCCAATGCCGGCATCGCTAAAAAGTTGAGCAGCCGTGGCTATGCCACGACCAGCTGGACCAGCGATGAGCCGCAGGCGTTTGCTGAGCTTGGCTTTCCCGCCAAGTCCAGCGGGTTCTCGGCCGCGCATTACCAGCCCACCAAGCAGCCGCTGAGCAAACAGGCACAAGCCTCGCTGGCGCTGCTAGAGGGGGAGTACCGCAACGAATCGTTTGGTGAAGAAAAACCTGCGCCCCAAGAAGGCACAGAAACCAATGAGCATTTGCCGTTTGTGATGGACCACTTCGGGGCCACGCGCGTCTCGAAGCTGCGTGCCAACGTGGATGCCGAGGTGTTGAAACGTGCCATGGCGCAAGCCGAATTGGCTGAAACTTTGGTGGTCAGCCCCATCACGTCAGACGACAAAGTGGCCGACCCCATCGTGATTCATCCCGATGTGCCGGACGAGGTGATCGTTGAAGCCGAGGTGTTGGAGGCCGCACCTGTGGATGCGCTTGAGCCTGTGGTGGTTCATTCAGAAACATCACCTGAAACACTGGCTGCGAGCGAAGATGCCGTGGCAGAAGTGGTGGCTGAAGAAGCCCCTGTGATCACCGAGCCGCAAGAGCCTGAGTTGCCTGCGGTTGTCGGTGGCATTCCCCCTGAAGAGGTGGAACAACGCGAAGCCGAACAATTTGCCAAGGGCCTGGCCCAAGCCCAAGAAGAAGCTGCGGTGCAGTTGGCCGAAGCGGTTGAAAAAGCCATGGCTGAGGGCCTTGCCAAAGGACTAGAGCAAGGTAAAGCTGAAGGTTTGGCCGAGGGCTTGCAGCAAGGTTTAGAGCAGGGCAAAGCACAAGGTTTGGCCGAAGGTGACACAGCAGCGCGTGAAGCGGTGGCCGAAGAAATGGCCGCGCAACGTGTGCTGTTTGAAAACGTCTCGACCGAACTGGGTGCTTTGATTGAAGACCCGAAGAAATTTTTCGAGCCACTCAAACGCCTCGCCCTGCACATTGCAGAGCAAGTGGTGGTGGGTGAGTTGCAAACATCCAGCAAAGCCATTGAGCGCTTGGTGCAACGCTGCTTGGATGAGTTAGACCACCCTGTGCATGGTGCCGTGGTGTTGGAACTCAACCCACAAGACAAAGAGCGCTTGCAAACACATGCCTCTGAGTTCATCCAAGGCATGCGCCTCGAAGCCGTGCATGACATGCAAATGGGCAGTGTGCGCGTGTTTGCCAATGACACGGTGGTGGAAGATTTGGTCGCACATCGACTCGAAGGCTTGGCACGTGCCCTGCTGGTCGATGTGGACGAGTGGCGTGCCAAATCGCCTTTGGCACAACGAATTTTAGAAGTTCAAGAAGAAGCGGAGGACGGCGATGTTCATTCCTGATGTCATCAATACTTTGTTGATGGGTTTGATTTTCATGGTCGTGATCGTGACCATCGTGCGCCCCTTTGTGCTCAATATGGTGGGCCATGCAGCATCGAACAGCGACATGCAAAAAGCAGCGGTTGCAGCGGTGGAGCGCGAGATGATTCGCAAAGCCGAATTGTTTGAGGCCCAACGCGCCGACAAAATCAAATACCAAATGTTGCTTTTGGAAAAACCCGAAAAGCCAAAACCAAAGCCTGTGTTCGAACCCGAGCCAGCACCCGAAGTGGTGCCCGTGCCTGTGGCTGAAGTGGTGCCAGAACCTGTGGTGGAAGAATCCCCTGAGGTCTTGGCTGAGCAGCCCGCAATGCCTGATGTGGTTGAAACGCCAGAAGAAGTGGCCGCCGATGCCTCACCCACAGAAGGGGAGGCCGTCACAGCCGAGACCGCAGAAGCGGCTGACGAAGAAGAAGCTTTGGGCGAAGGTGAAATTGAAATTCGCGAAGGCGAGACCTTGGCCGAAATCAAAGAGCGCATCCGCAAAGAACAACAAAAAGCCAAGAAGCCAACCATTCCGCCAGAGTTGCTCAACAGCGCCAACAGTTACGAAGACAAAGTGGGCGTGGTGCGCATGGTGGTGCAAGCCGACCAGAGTCGCGTGGCCAATGTCATTCGCGGCATGATTCAGGTCGGTAAATAAACATGCTCGACTTTGCCAAAGAAGTTCAGACCAGCTTGCCCAAGCTGCGCACGCCTGAGCCGCAACGCAGCGGCACCTTGGTGCGCTTGGTGGGACTGACTTTGGAGACGCGCGGCATCATGGCTCCCTTGGGCGCCTGCTGCGAAGTGATCGGCCAAGGCGGCCACCGCGTGGAAGCCGAGGTGGTGGGTTTCAACGACAAAACTTTGTATCTGATGCCCTTCACCGACCCCGTCGGTGTGGGCCCTGGCGACACGGTGCGCGTGATGTCTAACTCCGGCATGGTGAATTTGGGTAACGAACTTTTAGGCCGTGTGATTGATGGTCGAGGCATGCCGATTGATGGCAAGCCCATGCCGCATTTGCCCGATCAGCTCAGCCTGTTGGGCCGCCCGCTCAACCCCATGGAGCGCGGCCCGATTGACCAAATTTTGGATGTGGGTGTCAAGGCCATCAATGGCGCATTGACGATTGGCCGTGGCCAACGCATTGGTTTGGTCGCGGGCTCCGGTGTGGGTAAGAGCGTGCTCTTGGGCATGCTGACGCGCTTCACCAAAGCCGACATCGTGGTGATTGGTTTGATTGGTGAACGTGGCCGCGAAGTGCAGGCGTTCATTCATGAATCGTTGGGTGAAGAGGGCTTGGCCAAGTCGGTGGTGATTGCGGCACCCGCCAACGTGTCGCCCGTGCTGCGCCTCAAAGCCACGCACATGACACACGTGGTGGCTGAATATTTCCGCGACCAAGGCAAAAACGTGTTGATGCTGTGCGACAGCTTGACCCGTGTGGCCCATGCCCAACGCGAAATTGGCTTGGCCATTGGCGAGCCACCGACTGCCAAAGGCTATCCACCTTCCGTGTTTGCTTTGTTACCCAACTTGATTGAGCGTGGTGGTGTAGGCCGCCATGGCCATGGCTCGATCACCTCGATTTACACCGTGCTCGCTGAAGGCGATGACGGCAACGACCCGATTGTGGACATCGCGCGTGCGTCGCTCGACGGTCAAGTCATGTTGTCACGTCGCTTGGCGGACCAAGCGCATTACCCCGCAATTGACTTGAACGGTTCGATTTCGCGTGTGATGCAAACCTTGGTGAGCCCCGAAGAATTGAAGCAGTCCAACAAGCTGCGCCGCTTGTGGTCGGTCTACCAACAAAACGCCGATTTGGTGCAAGTGGGTGCGTACGAAGCGGGCAGCAACCCCGAGTTGGACGAAGCCATTCGCCTGCGCGAGCAAATGGTGGACTTTTTGCGCCAAGACATGGACAAGGGCCAGGACTACGCGATGACGCGTAACCAACTGAGCCACATGCTGTCATGAAGCCACGCGCCGCATGGCCTGTGTTGGCCAAGAAAGCCAAAGAAAAATGCGATGAAGCATTTGCTGATCTGAAAAAAGCACGCGACCGTGTGACGCATTTGGAACAAAGCTGCGAACGCATGAACTTGCTGTATGCCGACTACGTGACCCGAAGCAAGGAAGCCGAAAGTCGCCCACACAGCATGGCCGAGACCTTGAACTTTCGGGGTTTCATGCAGCAGCTGCAAGCGCTGATTGCGCGCGTGAACATCGATTTGAATGAAGCCCAACACGCGACAGAGGTCAAACGTTTAGCCCTCAAAGCGGCTGAGCAAAAACGCATCCAAATGGAAACCTTGGTCGAACAAGACCTCAAGGCAGTGCGTGATTTCCATCGCAAGCGCGAGCAAAAAGAAATGGACGCCGCAGGCGTCACCCTCTACAACCTCAAGCACTGATCAAGCGCTGACCCAACCTGCTTGCAGCCAATGCCAATAGTTGGGTTTGAACGCCCAAGGCATCCATGTGCTGTGCGTGTCTGGTGCAAACACATGGCCGGTGAGGTGGTCTTGCCACACCTCTTTGGCGCCCACACTGGCCAACAGCTTTTGTGAAAACGCAGGCACCATGCCTTGCTTGGCGGTGACGTGGTGGCTCCACACATTCAAACCTGCAGGCAGCAAGCGTCCATCGGTGGGGCCCGACAACACATCATGCAAGCTGCCCCAGTTGCGGCCTTGGAGTGTGGTTTTGAGTTGTCCCAGTTCGCGCTCCACACGCGCTTCATCACGTACGCGGTAGCGGTGTTGGCCCAGCACGTTGTCAAACCAAACGCAAGCTTGTGGGTGTTCGTTCAAGATTTCTGGCAAAGCCACCAGCGCATCTAAGCGATGGTGATGCACCTCAATGCCCATCGCCCTGAGGCGGCGGCCATGGCGCCAGTCAAACAGCCAAGGTGCCAAGGGGTCAATGTCGTAAGCATTGATGCGCTTGAAACGCGCCAACCAGCTCGGCGGCATCATCCAGCCCGCGCTGCCGCCAATGAGCAACAAGTGGTCAGACTTCGGTGCGACTTGCGCCAAGAACTGATCGACCAACTGCACCGTGGGTTGCCAGCGCTTGCGTGAGTAATGCGCATGCACGTGCCAGTTCAGACCACCCGTGCCGCCTGCATGGATCAGATCGCGAAGCAAGCCCATGCGTGCTCAGCAGACCAAACGCATGATTTTGAAAATGGGGGTCTCAGGTGGCACAGGCTCAAACGGGCCAATCACACCTTCGGTCGATAAGGTGTCGCCACTCAAACGCACGCCCGTGTGATACGACAGCGACAAGGTGCGCACGGTTTGTTCTTTGCAGTTGAACTCCATTTGCATGCGGGTGGATTTGAAGTTCTTGCCCGTGGGTGTGTGTACTTTGGGATCACGGTAGTCCAGCATGGTCCACGCTTTGTGGTTCTCGCCCGCGTGGGTGATGTTGTCGAGGTCCACATAAAAAGTACCAATGTCAAACAAACCCACCGCCATCCACTGAGCGGCAAGCGTGAAGTTGCTGGTGAGCACGAGGCTGGCAAGGAGGAGGGCTTTGAGGTGATGCATGAAATAACTATACCGTGCCGAGAAGCTGGCACGTGCCTTGCAATACCCCTAGAGATAGGCACGTCCAGTGTCAAAAAACCGTCATCGCGCACAGGAAAAACATCATGCAAAGTTTCGATTGGGGTCAATTCATCGCCAGCACGCTCAGCGTGTTGCTGCTGCTATGCGGCGCCCTGTGGTGGGTCAAACGCAACCGCGGTTTTGCAGCGAACGGTGCCGAAGAAAAACGCATTCAAGTGCTGGAGGCCTTGCCGTTGAGCTTGAAGCACAAGATGGTGTTGATCCAAGTTGACAACCAAATGGTGCTGGCCAGTGTCAGTCCCGCAGAAGTGAAAACACTGCACGCTTGGACGCAGGAGGCCAGCCATGCTGCGTAAGCCCATCACCAAAAAAATTCTCTACGTCATCTTGGGCTTGCTCTTGGTGGCGTTGGCTTCGTTGCCCATGATGGCCCACGCCCAAGGCATTCCCTTGGTCAACGTTTCGGGCGCTGGCAAAGGTGGTCAGCAGTACAGCATGAGCCTGCAATTGCTGGGCTTGATGACCACGCTCACGCTGTTGCCATCCATGCTGTTGATGATGACGTCTTTTGTGCGCATCATCATCGTGCTCTCGATCTTGCGCCAAGCCATTGGCACCGCGCAAACGCCGCCCAACACCGTGTTGGTCGGTTTGGCCTTGTTCTTGACCTTCTTCATCATGTCGCCCGTGTTCGAGACGGTTTACAAAGAAGCGATTGGCCCCTACATGAACGGCAACCTCGACTTTGACAAAGCCTTGATCAAAGCCGAAGTGCCTGTGCGCGATTTCATGACCAAGCAAACCCGTGAAGACGACATTGCCATGTTCATGCAAATTTCTAACCGTCGTGAATTGACAGATGCCACGCAAGTGCCATTCACCACCTTGATGCCAGCGTTCATCACGTCTGAAATCAAGAGCGCGTTCACGATTGGTTTCTTGATTTACATCCCGTTTGTGGTGATTGATTTGATCGTCGCCAGCGTGTTGATGTCCATGGGCATGATGATGTTGTCGCCCATGATCATTTCGATGCCGATCAAGCTCATGCTGTTCGTGTTGATTGACGGTTGGACGCTGTTGATGGCTTCGCTGGCCAACAGCTTTGTGTTTTAAGGAGCCGCATCATGGATAGCGCAGCAGTTGTTGATTTGGCCCGCCAGGCCCTGTGGATGACGATGATCATCTCAGGCCCTTTGCTGGCGGTGGGTTTGATCGTGGGTTTGGTGGTGGGTATTTTTCAAGCCGCCACCTCGATCAACGAGCAAACCTTGAGTTTTATTCCTAAGATTTTGGCGATTGGTTTGACCATGTCACTGGCCGGTGGCTGGATGATCAATACGATGGTGGACTACACCAAGAGTATCTTCACCCGCATCCCTAGCTTGTTCATGTAACGCACCTTGACGCCATGAACGCCTCGCTCATTGAAATCCTAGACAAGTTTTTGGTCGTCATTTGGCCATTGCTTCGCTTGTCTGCGTTTTTGGCGTTCACGTCTATTTTTTCAGCCCGTGCGGTGAATATGCGCATTCGCATGTCACTGGCGTTTGCGATGGCATTTTTTGTATCGCAGCAAATTGAGATTCCCAAGATTGATCCTGTCACTGCCGACGGCTTGATGGAAATTTCGCGTCAAATTTTGATTGGCTTAACCATGGGCTTGGTGTTCCAAGTGGCCTCGGCCGCCTTGGTGGTAGCTGGCCAAGCCATGTCGGGCTCGATGGGCTTGTCCATGGCCAACATGGTTGACCCCAACATGGGCAGCGTGCCGGTGTTATCGCAGTTGTTCAACATCATGGGCACGCTGGTCTTCTTGGGCATGGGTGGCCATTTGATTGTGTTTGGCTTGGTGATGGAGTCGTTCAAACTCATCCCCATTGGCCAGCCTTTTTTCAGCCAAGACATGTTGGGCAAGATGATCAACTGGAGCTCCATGATGTTTTTGGGTGCTTTGTTGATTGCTTTGCCTGTGATGATGACGTTGCTGTTCATCAACGTGGGTTTGGGTTTTGTGGCCCGTGCGGCACCCAGCTTGAATATTTTTACCGTGGGCTTTCCCGCGCTGATCTTGACGGGTTTCATCGTCATGATTTTTTCAATGGGCAACAACGTGGCTCGCATTGATTGGGTATGGACGCAGGCATTCATGATGCTGCGTTCGTATTTGGGAGGCTGACATGTCGGAAGAAAGCGGCCAAGACAAAACCGAAGAACCCACGGCGCAGCGGTTGAAGAAAGCCCGTGAAGACGGGCAAATCGCGCGTTCGCAAGAATTGGCGCCTGCAGCCATGATGGTGATCGCCACCATGTTTTTCAGCATGATGGGGCACCAAATTTTCAACGGCATGAGTAGCTTGTTCAAAAGCCAGTTGCAGTTTGATCGCCGCATCACCGACAAGGCCGAATTGCTGCCCGCAATTTTTGGTAACTCGATGGTGGATGGTTTCTTGATTGTGTTGCCGTTGATGGCCATTCTGTATGTGATCGCTATTTTGTCGACCACGTTGGCGGGGGGATTGATCTTCTCGCCCCAAATGGTCATGCCCAAGTTCAGCAAGCTCAACCCGATGACGGGTTTGGCGCGCATGTTTGGCAAAGATGCCTTGATCAATTTGGGCAAAGCCTTGATCAAGTTCTTGCTGGTCGGTGCCATTTTGTTGGTCTCGGTCATGAACAACTTGGAAGACCTCACGCATATCTCGCAGATGGATTTGAATGCCGCGATCAAAGTGGCTGGCACCATCATTGTGGATTCATGTGTTTGGCTCAGCCTCGGTCTGGTGTTGGTGGCCTTGGTCGATGTGCCACTGCAACGCCATCAGTTGAACGAAAAACTGAAAATGACCAAGCAAGAGGTGCGCGACGAGATGAAGAACTCGGAAGGTAACCCCGAGGTCAAGGGCCAAATCCGCCGTCGCCAACATGAAATCTTGAACAACAAGATGATGAGCAAAGTCAAAGATGCTGACGTGGTCATCACCAACCCCACACACTTTGCGGTGGCCCTGTCGTATGACCCCATGGGCGACGGTGCGCCGCTCTTGATTGCCAAGGGCGAAGACGGCTTGGCAGCCCGTATCCGTGAGGAAGCCAAAGAGCACAACGTTTATATTTTTGAGGCGCCTTTGTTGGCTCGCGCCTTATACTTCACGACCAAGCTGGATCATCCGATTCCAGAGGCGCTGTACCACGCTGTTGCGCAGGTCATTGCCTATGTGTTCAGCCTGAACCAGTCTTATGGTCGTGGCCAGGAAGTGGTCAAACCATCGCCCTCCGTTCCGAACGACATGAAGTTCGATTCGAACGGCGCTTTGATGAACTCTTAAGACCCGAAGTTTGAGCCTGCATGACTGACATCTACCAAAGCCCCGGTGACCGGTTGCGATTTGAAATCCTCCTGAAGTCTTTGACCGAAGGCAGTATCAATCTTGCCGTGTTGAGCGACCACGACAGGGTGCTCGATGACTACGGCAGCTTGTTTGAAGAGCGTCTGCGCGCCAAGGGTGAAAGCCACATCGAGTGGTGCAGCTCGACCAACTCAGAAAAGCTGGTTCAAAAGTTCAACGAAATTCTGTCTGAAATCACGCTCGACCAAGCGCTGGAGAAAGACAAAAAACACGCGCCACGTCGCTTCTTGCTATTCCGTGACTCGATCTTGATGCAAGACTTTGAGTTGCAGTTGTTGGCCCGTTTGGTCAATGGTTTTCCGGCTGGCAACATCAGCGTGATTTTGCTCATCAACAGCGCGGGCAATTACCACGGCAAGCTGGAAGCGTTTGGCAAAAACTTGCTCAAGTGGGAAGTTGAAACCGAAGCCGGTGAGGCCAAGCAAAAATTAACCGATTGGGTCGCCACCACACCCGATCCTGAACCCACCTTGATTGAGCCTTCTTTCTTGCCAGAGCCACCCACGCTCAGCGATGAAGTGACGCCTGTGTCTAAGCTGCTCAACCTCCCCACCAAAACGGCTTGGCGCGTGCCAGGCTTTGGTAAAAAGCAAGAGCCCCAGTTGGACGTCGAGCCTTTGCCCGCGTTTGTGCCGCCTCCCTTGTCATCGGTTGCGCCCGCCCTTGCGCCATCTGTGCCGCCTGTGACGGCATCTGCTGCTGCGCTTGCTCCCGATGCCTCACGTGAACCTACCTTGAGTTCGCCAACGCCTTTGGCTGGCGCAACAGCGGCATCTGCCGATGTGGACCTGTTCAAACGTCCTGCGCGCAAATCGTACGCAGGTTGGGTGCTGTTGGTCTTGCTTTTGTCGATGGCTACGTTTGGCTTCATGTACAAAGATTTGGTGCTGGAAGAAGCTGAGTTGTTGAAGAAATATCTGCTGCGCGGCACACCCGCCGTGGCTGCCCCTGATGAAGCGGCCAGTGCTGCTGCCGCTGCCGCAGCCGCAAGTGCCGAGGCCTTGGCTGCTGCAGAGCTGGCCGCATCCGTGGCCAGCGATGCTGCGCGCGTGGCGAGCCAAGCCGACCAAGTGGCCTCTGCGGCCAGTGCCATGGCTGTGTCGGCCGTGCCCGCTGCGGTGGTGGCTTCTGAACCCGTCGCTGTCGCATCGGCCGAGCCGAAGGCAAAGAAGCCCGCTGACAAGGTTGAGGCAAAGGCGGAAGCCAAACCAGAGGCCAATTCAGATGAGGCATGGGTCAACCAATTGCCCACCAATGGTTATGTGGTCCAACTGGCCGCCATGGACACGCAAGATGAGATGCGCAGTTTTCAGCGCAGCAATGCGGTTTATGCCAAGGCCCGCATCATGCGTGCGCGCCACAAAGACTCGGGCAAGCGCTATTTCATTTTGGTGGCTGGGCCTTTTGAAACCAAGACTCAAGCCGATACGTTCATGCAGTCCAGCCCATTGCTGGCCAAAGGCTGGTTGCGTAGCACCAAGTCGATGAAAACCCAATTTACGAAGTCCTGACGCCTAGCTAGGAACGCGCCTTATGAGCCAAGAACACGACCAACCCAGCCTCACTGATGCGCCTGTGCATGAAGGTATTCATGTCGAGCCTCCGCCGTTTGAGCCGGGTTATCAACCTGAGTCATTGCCCCATATTTCGGTGCCTGATTTATCCCCAGACGCTGAGGGCTTAACAGCCGAAGCGCTGTCTCAGGTGCCCACGCTCACCGAGCTGGTCGATGAGGCGCCAGCCGAAGCGCTGCCAATTGCACCGGTGTTTGAGGTGTCTGCGCACCCCGCGCCCATAGAGGCCACTCAAGACGCGCCAGTTCAAGCCGATCTATGGGTTGAAGAGCTACATGTCCGCATGGGCAAGCTCACGGACGACATACACACACTCAACGCCCGCCTAGACCGGCTTGATGAACGAAACAAGACAACAAAGGCTTGAACATGGCTGAAGAACAGAAAACTGCAGAAGAGGTGGTCACGCCTGAAGAAGCCATCGTTGATGTTGGGGCAACTGCGGACCGCTTGAACGAAATCGCGTCTCAATCGCTAGACACCAACGAGGTGGCACGTCAAATTGAAGAACTGACATCGGTGGTGCTTGACTCTGCTGAGGTCTCCACACGTTCGGCTTCTATTGCGGCTGACGTCAGTGCCACCATGCGCGCTGTGGTGTCCAAGATTCAAGAAAACAACCGCCGCAATGTGATGCATTCACGCATCATGTTGGGGGCGTTTTGCGCATGTTTGTTGATTGCGATGGGTATTTTCTTTGCCATCACCTTGAAGATGAGCAAGTCCATCAAAGAGCTCGACACCATGGTCTATGCCATGGCCAAGCGTGTGATCGAGGTCGATGCCAGCCTGACGGCCATCGGTAAAACCAATTCTGACTTTTCTGAAATTACCGAAAAGCAAGACGAAGTCATCACCACCCAAACCCAAGTGGCGAAACGCTTGGAAGAAATCGGCAAGAGCATGGCCGCTATGCCTGCGGTGGTGGCGGTGGAAGCCAACAAGTCCAGCGACCTCAAATTCAAGGACATGCAAAAGCAGTTGACGGGTTTGGAAAGCAAGCTCCAGTCGTTTGACTCGAAGTTGCAGTCTGTGGCCGAAAAAGCATCTGCGCGTGTCCAACCACCCGCACCTGCCGCGCCGCAAGGACCGAGCACGCAAGTGTTGTTGACTGAAATTCAGAAAATCAAATCTGATTTGAATGCGGCTGTGCAAGTGCGTGAACGCGCACAGACGGCCGCAGAAGTAGCGGCCATCAAGAACGTTGAGAAAACGGTGGAGAAGGCTGCTGCCGCAGCAGGGGAGGCTCAAAAAGCTGCAGACAAAGCTGCGCAATCGGCCAAAGCTGCGGGCGATGCACAGAAGGCGGCTTTTGATGCACAAAAAGCTGCCGCTGCCTCTGAAAAAGCCTCTGCTGCTGAGCGTTTGGCGCAGCAAAGAGCGGCTGCCGAGCGTGCAGTGGCTATGCGCATGCAGCCTGAGAAACAAGAGAAATCAGCTGAGCAAATTGCCGCTGAACGTGCCGCTGCCGAACGTGCGGCAGCAGCTCGTGCAGCCAAAGCGGCGGCTGACAAAGCTGCCGCAGAAAAGGCCGCTGCCGCTGAGCGCGCGGCAGAGAAAGCCCGCGCAGCTGCTGCCGCAGCCGCAGCGCCTCAGCCAGTCATCGTGCGGGAAAAACCCATTCAGTACCCTCGCGTTCCTGACTGATCTTTTGGTGGATGAACGAAAAAAGGCGGCCTTTAGGCCGCCTTTTTTCATGGGAGTTTGGGTTATGCCGCTTGGACTGCAAAGCTCCGTGCGCTGCTCAGCGGCCAATCGCTGAACACCGCAGGCAATGCGCTCACATCATTTTTCAGCAAGGCGTCGGGTGCGATGGTGTCTACCAGGTCAGACAAATGCAGTGTTTGCGTTTCGCTCACCCGGCGCATGATGTGGCGCGGTGTGAAGTCATGCGGCGTTTGCAAGCCGGAGGCTTCCATCAGCTCTTGCAGGGCTTCCAGTGTGTGTGCATGGAAGTTGTGCACGCGTTCTGCTTTGCTGGGCACGACCAACGCCATTTGACGTGTGGGGTCTTGCGTGGTGACGCCCGTGGGGCAGTTGCCGCTGTGACAGGTTTGTGCCTGGATGCAACCTAGGGCAAACATAAAACCGCGTGCGCTGTTGCACCAATCAGCACCCAGTGCCAAAGTGCGTGCCATGTCAAAGGCGCTCACGATTTTTCCGCTGGCACCGACGCGAATGGCATCACGCAAACCTGCGCCGACCAAGGTGTTGTGCACCAAACGCAGCGCTTCTTGCAAGGGCATGCCCATGTGGTCTGAGAACTCAAGCGGCGCGGCGCCTGTGCCACCTTCGGCGCCATCGACCACGATGAAGTCGGGCTGGATGCCGGTTTCTAGCATGGCTTTGACAATCGCAAACCATTCCCAGGGGTGACCGATACAGAGCTTGAAGCCCACGGGCTTGCCTTCGCTCAAGGTACGCAGCTGTTGGATGAAGGCCATCAATTCCAAGGGGGTGGTGAAACTGCTGTGGGTGGCGGGAGACACGCAGTCTTGGCCCACCATCACGCCGCGTGCTTCTGCGATTTCTTCTGTGACCTTGGGGCCGGGTAAAACGCCGCCATGCCCAGGTTTAGCGCCTTGGCTGAGTTTGATCTCCACCATCTTCACTTGCGGTGAGCGCACGTTCTCGGTGAAGTTCTCGGGGCTGAAATGCCCTTGCTCATCGCGGCAGCCAAAATAGCCAGAGCCGATTTCCCAAATCAAATCGCCGCCATTGACGCGGTGGTGACGCGAGATCGAGCCTTCACCCGTGTCGTGTGCAAAACCGCCCAGTTTGGCGCCTAAGTTCAAGGCTTGGATGGCATTGGCGCTCAGAGCGCCAAAGCTCATGGCCGAGACGTTGAACAGGCTGATGTCGTAGGGCTGTGTGCAATCTTTGCCACCGATTTTCACGCGGAAGTCGTGACCGGATAGCTTGGTGGGGGCGATGGAGTGGTTGATCCATTCATAGCCGATGGCACGCACGTCCAGTTGTGTGCCGAAAGGTCGTTTGTCAGAAGCGCCCTTGGCCCGTGAGTAGACCAAGGTGCGTTGAGCTCGTGAGAAAGGCGAAGCCTCGGTTTCTGACTCTAAAAAGTATTGGCGAATTTCAGGTCGGATGGTTTCGAGCATGAAGCGCAAATGCCCAAGGATGGGGTAGTTGCGCAAGATCGCATGGTGCGATTGCTGCAAGTCGTACAGGCCGATGACGCTGAGACATAAAAACAGCGCGGGCCACCAACCACTCAGCCCCATCACAGCTGCACCAAGCAGTGTGAAGATCAGTAAAACCACCGAGGCCATGAACGCTGTGTAGCGCACTGGATAAATCTGATTGAGTTTGTCCAGCATGCGAGGCGCTCCTTTGGCTTGGATGGTGTTTATCGTTTGTGGGTCAGCTTGGCTGCGAGTTTGGATTGCGCTAAAGCCGAGACTTCGGCGCGTAAGCGCGCGGAGGACAGTTGTTGGTCTGCCGCATGCTGCACATCTGCGAGGTGCGACAAGATCGTGCCGCGCAAATCGAGCAAATCTTGATCCAGCTTTTGTAAGCGCTCTTGCAACTCGCGTTGCAAAGCCATGCGCTGGGTGAGCAAATTCACTTCAGCCGCGATGGTGCGCCATGTTTGTGTCAGTTCGTCGCTAGGAGGCACACGCAATTGCTCAAACAACTCATGGATGAGTGGGTCGAACATGGGTGATGCGTTGTCGCTGGCCTCAGGGGTTTCCGTCAACGTGGGCACGTTTTCTGGTGCTGCAGCGTGTTGTGACTGAGGCTTGTACGAAGGCTGTGCAGGTGCCGATGCTTGCTGCGTGTGGGATTGCAAGATTGAATTGACTTGCCCCCACCCGTCTTCAGGCGTGTATTGCTTGAGTCCTTTGAAGGACAAGAATTGCGGTTCGGTGCTCATTTACTCATCACGCCCATAGACATGCGTTTGAGGAACTGGGGAATGCCCATGGACGCAATTTGTGTGGACGGCGGTGTCCCCGCATGTGGTGCGGATTTGTTGGCCATGTCTTCTGGTCGAACTTTTTGCATGCGGTGGCGCCCCAAGATGGAATATTGACTTGACAGCGTAGCCGAGTTCGCCAACGCGTTGTTGCGTCTCACTCCCGCAGCGGCTGCGTTTGGCATACCTGCCGTGCGAGGTGTGGGGGTGGTGATGCGTGAGTTGTTGGTTTGACGCATGCCTTGGGCAGATTCGCGCATTTCGCGAGCTGCACACACAGACTTACCAAATTCATTGAAGGAGGCGCCACAAGCATCTTGCAAGTCCATCAAATAGCCGCGTTCAAACATTTCGCGGGCCGATTGGGCTTCCAGCACAGGCGGTGCAAGCATGAAGCTGACAGGGAAGCGTTGCTTAGAGAACACATCACTTTGCAGTTGTTCGGGTTGCACACGTGTGGGGCACACCAACAGTGTGGGGGGCGTGTGAATGGCAGAGTCAAACACCCAGCGGTGGCGACTCAGGAAGCCAGCGGTGGCGGCCATTTCAATTTCAGACACGGACGTGGGCACGATGACCAAGTCGTATTCAAACATCAGCTCGCCTGCGATGGAGTCGGTCCACGTCAGGTCACAAATGACCACTTCAGAGCTGCTGGCGGCGCGGCGCAAGTGCAGACGCGCATCCAAGATCGGACGGTTGCCGCCTTGGTCCAAAGGCAAGACATGGTGTTGTACCACCACACCAATATTGGGTGCGCGTGTTAACCAAGTGCTGGAGGAACCGTGGGTGTCAAAGTCAATCAAGGTGACCGTTTGGCCTTGGCGACGCAAGTAAGCGGCTAAGTTGGCTGAAACGGTGCTTTTTCCGACGCCACCTTTTTGACTGGTGACCAAAATTTTGAATGTTGACATCTTTTTATCCTTCGCATGGAGGCCATGCTGCATTTGAGAAGCGCCCGAAATTTCTAGCGGGGAATGGAATTTACATGGGCCTCGCTCAGCCAGTCAATGTGCCGTTTTACCCGCAAATAGAGGCTGAAACGGCTTTTGCCTGCCTAATTGAATACTTTTAGATACATAGATATATTTAAAAGAATCAATATTAACAATATTTCCTATGTTGTTGATTTTTAAAAGAATTTTAAGAAGTGTCAAAAAAAACAACACTTCGATCCAAAAAAGTCATCCGTTAAAATTGTGGGGTTAATTTAAAAATGAAAGCTCTCATGTCCAAACGCCTTTTTGCCCTTCTTTCTATCGTGTCAGTCGCCTTGTTGTCGGCTTGCAGCTCTACCAAGTTGGACAACGTGTCAGATGCCAAAGCATCTTCCGCTGTCGCTTCTGTGGCTGCTGATCACTTGAACCCCAACAGCCTGATTTCTAAAGAGCGCAGCGTGTACTTTGACTTCGACAAGTTCGACATCAAAGCCAACCAAGCTGCAGTGGTTGAGCGTCAGGGTAAATACTTGGCTGCTAATCCAGCGTTGAAAATTCGTGCCGAAGGCAATGCCGACGAGCGCGGTGGCCGCGAGTACAACTTGGCTTTGGGCCAAAAGCGTGCTGAAGCTGTGGTGCGTGGCTTGAAAGCTTACGGCGTGAAAGACGGTCAAGTTGAACCCGTCAGCTTCGGTAGCGAAAAGCCTTTGGCCGCAGGCCATGACGAAGCCGCTTGGGCACAAAACCGCCGCGTTGACTTGGCTTACCCAAGCAAGTAATTCGTTGATTCATCGCTGAGGTTCATGCAACTCAACAGCGAAGTCATCACAACACCACCGCGGGCTTCGGCCACGGTGGTGTTGTTACGTGATGACCCCGAAAAAGGCCTTGAAGTCTTTTTGTTGCGCCGCCACATGGCCTCGGCTGTGTTGGGTGGCGCTTATGTTTTTCCGGGTGGCAAATTAGATGACGCCGATTGCGCGCCTGATTTGCATGCCCATCTCGATGTCTCACCGCAAGCGCTGCACAGTGCCTTGGGTGAGCCCGAGTTACCCGAACACACCGCCGCTGGTTTGTATGTGGCGGCGGTCAGGGAAGTGCTGGAAGAGTGCGGCGTGTTGTACGCCCGCTTGCATGGCTCTTTGGCGCATGATGCTGCGCAACGCCAGCAATGGCAACAAGCGCTTCATGGTGGCCAATCCTTTGGCGAGGTGTTGCAACGTGCAGGTTTGCGTGTGGACACGCAGCACTTGGCACCGTGGTCACGCTGGATCACGCCTGTGCAACCTTCTGTGACCAACAAACGTTTTGACACCCGTTTCTTCATGGCGGTGTTGCCTTCAGGGCAGCATCCGATTCATGACAACATCGAAGCCATCGACAGCGTGTGGCTCAGCCCGCGCGAGGCTTTGGACCGCTATTGGGCAGGCGGCTTGCCGCTGGCGCCACCGCAAATCATGACCTTGGTGTCTTTGCTGTCACACACCTGTACGGCCAGTGTGTTGAACTGTGCCAAACAACAAACACCACCGGTGATCTTGCCCGAGCCGTTTGATGACGAGGGTGTGCGTACCCTGTGCTATCCCGGTGATGTGCGTCATTCGGTGACGCAGCGTGCCATGCGCGGGCCGACACGTTTGCGTTTTGTGGCGGGCCGTTTTGAGCCCGCTGGTGGTTTTGAGGAATTTCTATGAACACGATGTCTGCCTTTGATCTCAAAGGCAAAAAAGGTTTGGTGCTGGGCTTGGCCAACGAGCACAGCATTGCATGGGGTTGCGCGCGTCAAGCGCAGGCCATGGGAGCTGAGGTGGTGGTGTCGTGTTTGAACGACAAGGCGCGTCCGTTTGTCGAGCCACTGACACAGCCCTTGGGTATGGACTTGCAAACCTGCAACATCGAAACGCCTGAAGAGCTAGAAAAATTGGTGGCTTATGCCGCAGCCAAACTAGGGCGTTTGGACTTTGTGATTCACTCCATCGCTTGGGCGCCGTTGGCCGATTTGCATGGCCGTGTGATTGACAGCTCCAGCGTTGGCTTTGCACGTGCCATGGAGGTGTCGTGCCACTCGTTTGCCACGCTTGCGAAGTTGTGCGCGCCGCACATGACACAAGGCGGCAGCATGGTCACCATGTCTTATTTGGGTGCTGACGAAGCCGTGCCGCACTACGGTTTGATGGGGCCGGTGAAGGCCGCACTCGAATCGTTGGTGCGCTACATGGCGTTGGAGTTGGGGCTGCAAGGCGTGCGTGTGTATGCCGTGTCGCCTGGGCCCATCCTCACGCGCGCCGCGTCTGGCATTGAAGCCTTTGACACGCTCATGCAAAACAACATTGCCAAAGCGCCGCTGGGTCGCTTGGTGACGCTGGAAGAAATTGCCAACCTCAGCACCTTCTTGTGCACCGATGCCGCCAGCGGCATGACAGGCCAAACCATTTATGTAGATGCCGGCAGCCATGCCGTGAATTGAAGACCCCCATGAACGACATCCTTGACACCACCAACGACCCCACGAACGAGTGGCTGGAAAACTACCCCTACGACAGCATCGTGGTGGGGCAAGCGGCGCGCTTGGTGCGTACGCTGACCTTGGCAGATATCCAGGCTTTCGCCGCCGTCTCCGGTGACACCAACCCCGCGCACTTAGACCCCACGTATGCCAACGCCACGTTGTTTCATGGCGTGATTGGTCATGGCATGTGGGGTGGCTCGTTGATCAGCACCGTGTTAGGTACAGTATTTCCAGGCCCTGGCACGATTTACTTAGAGCAAAACTTGCACTTCAGCCGTCCTGTGCGAATTGGTGACACGCTCAACGTGACCGTCACTTGTACAGCCAAACAAGACGATAAAAAGACCATTGAACTGGACTGCTTGTTGGTCAACCAAAAAGGCGAACGCGTGCTCTACGGCGTAGCCAAAGTGATGGCGCCCACCGAGAAGCTGCGCATGCCGCGCATCCACGCGCCGCATATCAGCCTGTTTGACCCCGAGCAACGCCATGCCAATTTGCTGGCACTGGGCGCACACCTAGAGCCCGTGCGTTGCGGTGTGGTGCACCCGTGCGATGCCGATTCTCTGCAAGGCGCGATGGACGCGCACCATGCAGGCCTCATCCAAGCGGTGCTGATTGCGCCCGAGAAAAAACTGCGCGCCGTGGCCGCAGAAGCTGGCATTGATTTGACGGGCATCGAAGTGATTGACGTGGCACACAGCCACGATGCCGCTGACGTGGCTGCGCAAATGGCTGCTGACAAAAAACTAGAAGCCTTGATGAAAGGCAGCTTGCACACCGATGAGTTGATTCACGCCGTGGTGTCGCAAAAGGGTTTGCGCACAGGCCGACGCATGTCACACGTGTTTCGCTTTGAAGCGCCCATGTACCCCAAGCCGCTGTACATCACCGATGCCGCGCTCAACATCGCGCCCAACTTGGCCGAGAAAGCCGACATCGTGCAAAACGCGATTTTGTTTGCGCAAATCATGGGCGTGGCCGTACCGAAGGTGGCCATTCTCTCGGCGGTGGAAACGGTCAATCCCAACATTCCATCCACCCTCGACGCCGCTGCCTTGTGCAAGATGGCCGACCGTGGGCAAATCAAAGGTGGCTTGCTCGATGGCCCTCTCGCGTTTGACAACGCGGTGTCTAGCCACGCCGCTGAGATCAAACACATTGCCTCTGCCGTGGCAGGCCAAGCCGATATTTTGGTGGCGCCTGATTTGGAGTCGGGCAACATGATGGCCAAACAGCTCGAGTATTTGGCTGGCGCTTCGGGTTCTGGCGTGGTGCTCGGGGCACGCGTGCCGATTGCACTCACCAGCCGTGCTGACACCGCCACCACACGCAGCGCTTCGGCCTTGTTGGCCAAGCTCATTGCCCACCACTACCGCACGCATCCCGCATGAGCATCCTGTCTGTCAACGCGGGCTCGTCTAGCCTCAAGTTTGCGCTGTACCCCATTGAAGGGGCAGGCATTGGTGAAGCAGAAGTCACGGGCAATATCGAAGGCTTAGAGCCTTCGGGCGAGCCACGCATCTGCATGGCGATTCAGGGCCAAGGCAAAGAGATCACGGATGTGTGTGTCATGTCCGACCAAGAGCCCTTTGAGGCTGCATTGGAAGCGCTTGACAGTTTGCTGGCGTTGCGTTTTTCGCATTTGCGCGTGCAAGCCATTGCGCACCGTGTGGTGCATGGCGGTGCGTTCTACAGCAGCAGCGTGCGTGTCACGCCTGAGGTGATGGCGCAACTCGCCACGCTCAATGCCCTCGCACCTTTGCACCAGCCGCACAATTTGGCGGGCATCAGCGCGTTTGCTGAGTCGTTCCCCGATGTGCCGCAAGTGGCGTGTTTTGACACCGCGTTTCATCGCACCTTGTCACCTCTTGAAACCACTTTTGCGATTGACAAAAAACTCACCGAACAAGGTGTGCGTCGCTATGGCTTTCATGGACTGTCGTACCAATACGTGAGCCAAGTGTTGCAGCGCGAGGTGCCGCGCTCGGCTGGCCGCGTGGTCATGGCCCACTTAGGTAATGGTGCGAGTGTGTGTGCCACCACAGACCACCAAAGCCGCGCCACCACCATGGGCTTCTCGGCCCTAGATGGCTTGATGATGGGCACGCGCAGTGGTGCGCTCGACCCTGGTGTTCTGCTGTACTTGATGGAGCAGGGTTGGGACCACGACGCAATTCAAAAGCTGCTTTACAAACAAAGCGGCTTACTGGGCGTATCAGGCGAGAGCGCTGACATGCGCACTTTGCGAGCCTCTCAAACTGAAGCCGCACGCTTTGCCACTGATTTGTTTGCCCACCGTGTGGTGCGCGAAGTGGGCGCACTCAGTGCCTGCATTGGTGGCTTGGATGTGTTGGCCTTCACCGGCGGCATTGGCGAGCACGATGCCGTGCTGCGCCAACAAGTGGGCGATGCTTTGGCTTACCTCGGCGTGCAGGTGGATGCCGCACGCAATGCAAAGGCCACTGGCGACCATGCGGTTTCGATTCACGCCGACAATAGCGCCATCGAGGTGTGGGTGATCCCCACCGACGAAGGCCGTGTGGCCGCACAAGACGCTCTCGCGTTTTTATAAAAATAATTCTGAAAGCACGGCGTGAACATCAAAGACGCAATGAGCTGCTTCACCACCGGCGTGACCGTGGTAACTGCTCACACCCAGGGCCTTGACTGGGGCATGACTTGCAACTCCTTCAACACCGTGTCGCTGGACCCAGCCATGGTGCTTTGGAGCGTGCGTAAAACATCGGCTAGCCATGAGGCGTTTGTCACCGCTGGTGGCTACATGGTCAACGTGTTGGGCGCTCAGCAAAAAGACGTGGCGCTTAATTTTGCGCAAGGTACGCAAGCCGAACGCTTTGCAGACCAGCATTTGGTGCGCGGCGTGAACCAGCACCCACGCTTAGAAGGTGTGATCGCTTGGTTTGATTGCCGCATCGCGCAAGTGGTGTCAGCGGGTGACCATGACATCTTGATTGGCGAAGTGCTTGACTTTGGCGTGCAAGCCGGCCATGGCTTGGCGTATGCGCAGCGCAGCTTTGGTGTGCTCGCACCCATGGAAGACTAAGCCCCCATGGACATGTATGTGGCTTGGGCCTTCGTCCTTGGGGTGATGTGTTCGGCCTCATTGCTGATCGGCTCTTTGATCGGCATTTATTTCAAGTTGCCTCAGCGCGTGGTGGGCTTGATGGCCGCTTTTGGTGCTGGCGCTTTGTTGTCGGCCTTGGCGATTGAGTTGGTCGCCCCGTCCATTGATGCTTTCATGCGTGCCACCTCAGCCGAGGTGCGTGCTGTGGAGGTGCGTAACTTTTTCCATTTGGTGGCCGGTGCCTTTGTGGGGGGCATTGTGTTTGTGCTGTTGGACTGGGTGTTGGTGGAGCATGGGGGTTACTTGCGTAAAACCGCATACCTCATTTCCAAAATCATGCATGAGCGGGCCCACTTGCCGCAGCATCACACACAGCCTTTGCCAACCGGCGAAGCACTAGAAAAGAAACACGCCTCTCATGACAATGCAGCCGTGGCTATTTGGTTGGGCAACTTGCTTGATGGGTTGCCTGAGAGTTTTGTGGTGGGCACGGTGCTCATGGCCACCGTCACGGTCAGCGTCCAGGCAGGGACGCCCATCGTGTTTTGGGATGTGTTGCCCTACACCTTGTTGGCTGGTTTGTTTTTGTCCAACTTGCCCGAGGCTTTGTCGAGTTCTGCGCAAATGCGCATGCAGGGTATGAGCGTGCAACGCATCCTCATCATGTGGCTGTCTTTGGTGTTGATGACCGGCATTGTCGCCGCGCTAGGCGCTGTGATGGGCGAGTGGGTGCCACACAATGCCATGGTGTTTATCGAAGGCTTGGCTGCAGGTGCCATGCTCACCATGATTTGCGCAGCCATGCTGCCTGAAGCGACACACTTAGCGCCACCCAATTGGGTGGGTTTGGCCACCTTGAGTGGTTTCTTTGCAGCGCTGCTGTTCAAAGTGTTTGAGTAATGTTTGCTAAATTATTCATCGCTAATTTTCAGCCTAGACCATAGAATCTATCCATGAGAGAAACATACCTTCGTTTTCTATCGCTGGCACAAACGCTTGATGCTGCGTCTGTGTCGACAGTAGACGAAACCGCCAGACATTTATTGCAGTTGATTGCCCTCCGGCACGCACAGGGCAATGCACTGACTGTGACCGAAGCCATGGCCATGTCGACTGTGGCTAGTCCTGCAACGATTCATCGCAAATTAGATGCTTTGCGTGAAGCAGGTCTGATTGCCCAAATGTTTGAGGGGCAGAATCGCCGTACCAAATACTTGGTTCCCACCGCAGCAGCAGATGCCTACTTTGCTGAACTTGGCGACGTGATGAGTGCGGCTGCTTCACGGGCTTAATGTCGAGCTTGATGCGCCTGAGAAGGTCTGAAAATGGTTTACAATTCTGCCCTGATTCGGTGGTATAGCTCAGTTGGTTAGAGCGCAGCATTCATAATGCTGATGTCGCAGGTTCAAATCCCGCTACCACCACCAAAATAAAAACCCACAGTCTTTTGGCTGTGGGTTTTTTCTTTGGACCGTCACTTTTAGCTTGATGTTGACAGGTTTCATGCAGTGGTCGTCCAGTTTCGAGGCGATGTTGTCAGTTAAAAGGACAAGATAAGCAACCTGTTCATCTAAAATATAAGCAATTAATTATTTTTGAAAATTTATGGCAGTAATCTGGACAAAAGAAAAGATCGATGGTCTAACAGCTACAGAAATCAAAGCATTGCAAGATAACGCACAGGATCGCGGTAATTTAGAAGTAGTTAATTTGTGCGAAGAGGTTCTAAGTGCTAAAAAGCCAACACGTAAAGCACGGACGTCCTCGACAACTAAAACACTGGAAGCTGAATGTTCACATCAGCTTAGCGAATTAGCTAAACATTTGTCTAGTAAATATGACTTAAGTGCTGCGACTGCCGCAAAAAAATCTGAAGGTGTTAAAGGATTTCGTCCTCATAATCTAACAGCTAAAGATGGAAAAGCAAAGTTGGGCGGTGAGCAACGTACTGGTAGGGTAGCTATGGATCGATATATCTCATATCGATTAAAAAATGACATAGTTTCTTTGACTGCATGGTTAGAGTCAAAAGAAGATGCTGAAACCTTGAAATGGAAGGTTCGTGGGCCGGCTGCCTGCTTTGTTCCTTTTGATAGCGAAAATATATCTCTTGATGAAAGCGGAACTGTTCAAAAAGAGTTTATTGAGTTTTCCGAGTCAAGTGAAGAATTTGAGAAATGTTTAATTTCTTTACTTGGCTGATTTCTAGTGAATTACTTTAATTAGATAGGAAATAATATGAGAGCTCATGAGGATGTAATTAATTTTGAAAATATTCTTAGCCCGAAATTTCTGGAGCTTGATCGTCTCTTGAAGGGTTTTAATATATTTAATGCGACAGATATGAAAAGGCGTGAAGTTAAGCACACTAAGTTTCTGGCGCATTTGTTAAATCCGAATGAATCGCATGGCTTGGGGGTGAAGTTTTTAGAGAACTTTTTGGTTTACTTGTCGGAAGAAGGTTCTGTAACTATTGATTTGTTGAGTCTAGATTTAATAAATGCTGAGGTTTACTCAGAAAAGGCTTTGGAGTCTAAAGAAAGTAAGGGCAAGACGATTGATCTTTTGCTGTTGATTCCGAATCTTTTTGGAAGTGATCGTCATACTCTTATTGCTATTGAGGCAAAGGTCGAGTCTAAAGGGTCGAATGAGCAATTAAATAAATATAGAGAGCTTATTGAAGAAGATAACGGGGTATTTAAAGATTTCACCAAGCATTACTATTACTTAACTGTAAGTAATAATGAGGAACTAGAAGCTGATAATTGGAATCCCGTTTCTTTTGCAGATGTAGTTGTGCCCGCAATTAATGTAATCCTCAAGTCATATGGGGACACAATTTCAGATTATATCCTTGCTATTCTTAATGATTATAAAGAGGTAATGGAAGAATCGAGCTCAGTGATTGATGCAATAGATGATATTGTGGAAAGCATCGAGCTAGGAGTGCGTGAGAAAATTAAAAATCTGAATCCAAATGCTAATTTTAGAAGTAGAGAAAGATTGCTGCAAAATAAATATTTTGCAGCAATTGATTTCTTGAAAAAATATGACTCAGATCCACGAGTCAAAACTGAGTCAAAGTTTAAAGAGATTGTTTCTTTTACAGCACTAAAACATGAAACATCATCAAGAACATTTTTGCGCTTCAGCGGCTGGGATAAAGACAATCAAATATTTTTAAAGGGAATATCAAACGGAGAAAACGATAAGTGGCTTGAATCAAATGAGCACTTGGCTTTTGAATTTCGGCAGGATCTGTCCGATCTGGATAGTCAAAAGATAGACATAAGTTTAAGACTTGTTTTAGGTCCGACAAAAGATTCATTTTTGAAGCGAAATGAACTGCATTTATTACTGTCAAATGTGGGGGATGAAATTTTGACAGCCAATATGCCACTGCAGGCAGTGCAAATTAATAAAAAGACAAATATTGGCGGACGTTGGGCTGGAGTGATTAATTCTAAAAAATTAAAGAATTTTAGTCGCAAGGGTCTAGGTGTGAATGAAGCCCTTGCCTTTGTAAAAGATTGCCTACAAAATAGTGAAATGATTGAATTAATTTCTATAATTAATTTGGCACTTCATGATTTTAGAGAAAATGAGCAATGATCTCAATAAAAACCAATGAAAAATGTCATCACTGTGGTACAAGTTCTGTATTGGTTGAGTCCGAAGTCGTCATACGGATTAAAGAGTTACTACAACCTAACTTCAAGACACTTGGTACTTCAGTGGCAGTACATGGCAATAGATATCATCCAATTTGCCCATCCTGTGACAGTTATGCGCTCGGCTTAGATCTTGTTGAGGCTTTTCCTGTCTTAACGCAGTCAGGGAAGATAACAACGATTCATGACTTGATGTTTATGGACTCTTCGCTAATAGATAAAAAACGACAATCATTAGTGACTTCACTGAAGGAATGTATTCATCGTTTTCACTCTTCGGAGGAGGATGCTATTTGGTGGGCAGCAGAAAATGAAGCTCTTCGCCTAATGTTTCAGTATTTGATGGAGTCATCGGCGCTGTCAGTTACTCCTGAGTTACTTAAAGCCATTGAGGAAGATGGTTTCTCCGATCATGCAACTTCTGTTGCAGAGTTACTTGAAGAGCAAGCCAATCGACTCCCTGATGCTGACAGAAGGGTTGTTCTCGATTGTTTCGAGGCATTGTGGCAAGGTGGGGAAGATCGTGACAGTCAGTCATTGAATATGTTCGACTGATCCAGATAGTTTTGGGTGCGCCTCAATTTCACGTTAAGTCTCTAACTTTAAATTTTTCTTCAAAAGGACATCTGAAACGCCTCGAAACAGAACGTTCGAAGTGGTCTCGATGTATCTTGCTCGGGATTTCGCCAAGCTCTGGCATTCGCTTAAATCAGTAGATAAACAATGATGTCAAAAACTGAAATGGAGAAATGCAGGTTTAAATCCCGCTACCACCACCAAAATAAAAACCCACAGTCTTTTGACTGTGGGTTTTTTGTTGTCTGCGCAAACGCCGTTCACTGCTTCATCTGGCCAAAAGATTTAACGGTATGGATAACTAGGCTTGCCGACGCCAGCACAAGCACCGTCCCAAACCAATCCCCGATGGCCATCACCAAGGTATTGGTGATGATGTGTTCCGTCTTGCCCGTCCAGAAATACCACACTTGATGGAGTAGGGCGCTGGTTAAGGCAAACAAGACAGAAATTTTGAAAAAACTCTTAGCGGTCAACCCCTCTAATTGCGTGTTGAGCTGCAAGAAGTGGATGGCCACAAAACGGGCCAAATAAGGTGATCCGCCAGAGATCAGGCCTGTGAGCAGGTTGAATGCATGGCTGTTATCGGGCGAACCAAGCGCGTAGTTGGTGGCAACTGAGCCCAGCACGATGCCGATAGCCCCTGTGTGGGTCAGCACCAACACAAACAGCAGGCGTAAACCACTTGGGATGTAAAGCCAATTCACGCCATGGGCGAATTCAGACCATTCGAAAAAAAAGACGTTTAGCTGAAATGCATAGTAATAAGCAATGCCGCACATCAAGGTGATGAGGGCTTGCGTTTCTATGCTGAGTTTGGCTGACGATGGCATCAAACCATTCTATTTTGAATAGTTTGAACCTTGCATACACCTGCCTATCTGGCGTGTTTCCAAATTAAGGTCTTTGCTGGTGTAGCTGAACCACTTGTTTGGCGCGCTTGCGAAAGCGAATGTTGAGCATTTCCACAATCACCGAGAACGCCATGGCGAAGTAGATGTAGCCCTTCGGGATGTGATGACCCAATCCTTCTGCCATCAACACCACGCCCACCACGACCAAGAAGGTGAGGGCCAACATCTTGATGGAGGGGTGGTTCGACACAAAGCGACCAATGGCAGAGGCAAAGGCCATCATCAAGCCGACAGATGCGATGACGGCTGCAATCATGATGGCCACTTCGTCCACCATGCCCACGGCGGTGATGATGGAGTCGAGTGAGAACACCAAGTCAATCACCATGATTTGAAGAATGATGGCCGCCATGGTGGCTTTGACCGCGCTACTGCCGTGCTCTTCTTCGCCTTCCAGCGATTGATGGATTTCACCGGTGCTTTTCCAAATCAGAAACAAGCCGCCCGAAATCAAAATCAGGTCACGCCCCGAAATGTCCTTGCCAAATGCGGTGAACAAGGGTTCGACCAAGCCCACGATGACTGACAGCAAGAGCAGCAAGCCAATGCGCATGAACATGGCCATGAACAAGCCGATGCGACGCGCCAACTCACGCTTCTCAGGTGGCAGCTTGTCTACCAAGATGGAAATGAAGATGATGTTGTCAATGCCCAGCACCAGCTCGAGTGCGGTGAGGGTGGCAAACGCTATCCACGCTTGTGGGTCGGTCAGGAGTTCCATGCAGTGCTTTCTTATTCAGATAACCCGCATGGTAGCGAGGGTCTAAAAGTCCACAAACTGTGGGCATTTAGACGCTTGAGGCATTGCTTATTGGTTTTTGAACGCAGCAGGGCGTTTGTTGACAAACGCGTCCATGCCTTCTTTCTGGTCTGCGGTGGCAAACAAGGCGTGGAACAAACGGCGCTCAAACATCACACCATCGGCCAGCGTGCCTTCAAATGCGCGGTTGACCGACTCTTTGGCAGCCATGGCGGCGATTTGTGAATAGCCACAAATCATCAGGGCTGCGCTCAAAGTTTCTTCCATCAGCTTGTCCAGCGGCACCACGCGGCTGACCAAACCAGAGCGTTCGGCTTCCGCTGCGTCCATCATGCGACCGGTCAAAGCCAAGTCCATGGCTTTGGATTTGCCCACGGCGCGAGGCAAGCGTTGTGTGCCGCCTGCGCCTGGAATGACGCCGAGTTTGATTTCGGGTTGGCCAAACTTGGCGTTGTCAGCGGCGATGATGAAGTCGCACATCATGGCCAGCTCGCAGCCACCGCCCAAGGCAAAGCCGCTCACGGCAGCAATCACGGGCTTACGGATGCTGCGGATGGTTTCCCAATCGCGGGTGATGTAGTCGTTCTTGTACACATCGGCAAAGCTGTAGGTGGCCATGGCGCCAATGTCAGCGCCTGCGGCAAATGCTTTTTCGCTGCCAGTGATGACCATGCAGCCAATGGCTTCGTTGGCATCAAAGTCTTTGAGGGCTTGGCCCAGCTCAATCATCAAACCTGCGTTGAGCGCATTGAGCTGCTTAGGGCGGTTGAGTGTGATGACGCCCACTTTGTCGGCTTCGGTGTGGACGGTGATGAATTCGTAGCTCATGGGATAACTTTCTAAATGGATTCAGAGAGGTGAAAGGGTGTTGTTCTCAACTATAGGCTCAGCCACTTGGCGACGAGCTTGGGGTTGTCCAGCACGAGACGCCAAGTGTTGTTGGCTTTGACATCGGGTAATGCAAGGTTCAGACGCAGCAGCTGACGGTCGCGGCTGATGACGGCGGTTACTTTCTTGGCTGTACCCGCGTAGAGCGCCAAGTCGTCGAGCTTTTTGAGTCGCCAAGCTGAGGTCGTTTGCGCCGCTGTTTTGCCTGCCACCTCCACACCCAGCCACTCATCGCCCGGCGCAAAGCCTGCCTTGTGCGCCGCACTGCCGTTGAGCACGGTTTTGATTTGCACGCTGTGATCTTCTGCCACACGCAGGCCCAAACGCTGCGCCAGTTGTGCAGGGTCATGTTGCACATTCACGCCGTGGTTTGCCAAGAGTTTTTCTAGTGGCAGTTCGCGTGTGCCATGCACCCATGCTTTGAATTCGGCGGTCCATGAGCGGCCTGTGAGTTCTTTGAGCACGGCCAGCACATCTGCTTCTGTCATGGGGCCATCGTGTTTGCCGGTACAGCAACGTGCCCACAAAGCACGCATCACATCGTCCAGTGACACGCTGTGGTTTTTCACGCCGTGCTGGCGCAACGTCAGGTCTAGGCACAAAGCCACCAGCGCGCCCTTGGTGTAGTAGCTCACGGTCAGGTTGGGGCTGTTCGCGTCTTGGCGGTAATACTTGGTCCACGCCTCAAAGCTCGATTGCGCCACGCTGTGCACTTCGCGTCCCGGCGTTTGCAGCACTTGGTTGATGGTTTTGTTGAGCAACTTCAGGTACTGCGCATCGTCAATCAGCCCTGCGCGGCGCAGCAGCAAATCGTCGTAGTAGCTGGTGAAGCCTTCAAAGAACCACAGCAGCTCGGTGTAGTTTTCTTGCGTGTAGTCGTAGCGCGCAAACTCGGCAGGGCGCAAGCGCTTGACGTTCCAAGTGTGGAAATACTCGTGGCTGATGAGGCCCAGCAGCGTGGTGTAGCCCTCGCTTTGCTTGGCGTCTTTGGCAGAGCCATCGATGCTGTTATGGCGCGGCAAGTCAGCGCGGTTGCAAATGAGTGCGGTGGAGTTGCTGTGCTCCAAGCCGCCATAGCCATCGGCCACGGCGTTGAGCATGAACACATAGTTTTTGTGCGGCGTGGCTGAGTGCTTTTTGCCGTGCCAAAAACGAATGGCGGTTTCGCAAATCTTTTGGCTGTCACGCAGCAGGCGTTCGCCGTCAAACGCAGGTGTCGCACCGGCCACCACAAAGCGGTGTTCGATGCCGCAGGCTTTGAAGCTACCGCTCCAGAATGCGCCCATCTCCACGGGGCAATCCACCAGTTCGCCGTAGTTGGCGGCCACATAAGTGCCAAAGCCTTGGCGGTCGGTTTTGACTGGGGTGAGGCCGGTGGCCACTTTCCACTTCGAAGCCACGACACCCGTATTGAATGATTCAGCGACAAGTTCTAGCTGATGCGGCACATCGGCTTGCCCTTCAACTTGCAAACACAAACTCGTGCCATTGAAAAATCCGCGCTGCCCTGTTAACCAAGCAGTACGAACCGAATCGTCATGTGCATGCACTTGGTAGTGCAGGGTCAGAGATTGACCCGCTTCGCAGTCGATCGCCCACGTGGCTTTGTCAAGCTGCTGCACCGCTACATGGCGATTGCCCTGGCGTGCGCTGATGCCCGTGATTTGCTTGGCAAACTCACGCACCATGTAGCTGCCTGCAATCCACACGGGCAGCGATACGAGTTGATTTTCTGCGGGTTGCTCAATGGTGAGCGTCACGCCATACAGATGGGCGTGCAGGTCGGCTGCTTCGATGCGGTAGTGCATGGCGCTCAAGTCGCAGCTGCGCCTAGCAAGCAGCACAAGGTGGACACCACGGTCAAGCGAAAGCGCATGGTCATCCAATCGCGCAGGCCTGCTTCGGGCCAAGTTTTTCGGTCCACCAAATAGCAAGCCACCAAGAGCATGGCGAGCAGTGGCAAGCCAGCGAAGGCGGGCATGATGACCGCTACCCATGCCACCAAAGAAGGCACCACGCCCCACATCATGTGCAGCTTACGTTGCGGTGCGTTGTGGCGCAGGCCAATGCCCCAATGGATGCCGCCCAAAAACGCAGCGATGGTTGCGCCATAAGCGCTCAGCGCAATGGCCACAAAAGGGTGCGCTTCAGGCGTGACGATCCACATGAACAAGGCGAGCACCACGAAGGGGATCAGGCCCGCGTAGCCCAAGCGTTCAATCAGTTGGCCAGCATCGCTGTCGGGGGTGATGGGGGAGTGAACCATGTTGGACTCGTTTCTACTTTTTATGGGGCTTCGTTACTTGCTAGCGTCGGCCAACAGGCGCTCAATCTTGGCGTTGTCAATTGCACCCGGTACACGCGTGCCGTCTTGCGCCACCAAGGTGGGCGTGCCGGTGATTTTGTATTTACGTGCAAATTCGAGGTTGCGGTCAATCGCAGCGGTGTTGCACTGTGCTGCGGGCGCTGGCGTGTCTTTTTGCATCAGGTTGACCCAAGTAGCGGCTTGGTCTTTGGCGCACCACACATTGCGTGATTTCTCCACCGAGCCAGGGCCCAAGACGGGCAACAAGAATAAGTACACCGTCACGTTGTCGACCTTGGCCAAATCGCGCTCAAAGCGTTTGCAGTAGCCGCAGTTGGGGTCTTCAAACACGGCGAGCTTGCGCTTGCCATTGCCGTGCACGATGGTGATGGCGTCTTTCAGAGGTAAGGCGTTGAAGTCGATCGCGCTCAGTTTGGCTTCGCGTTCTTCGGTCAGGTTACGCTTGCTTTTGGTGTCAATCAAGTTGCCTTGAATGAGGAAGTTGCCGGCTGCGTCGCTGTAGTAAATCTCGTTGGTGCTCAGGCGCAGTTCGTAAATACCGGCCAAGGGTGTGGCGGTGATTTCTTCAATCTTGGGGATTTGTGGAATGCGCTCGCTCAGGTTTTTGCGAATCGTGGCTTCGTGGCCTTGGGCCATGGCGCTGGATAGGCTGAGTGCCATCAGGGCAGCCATAGCGAGTGAGCGGAAGGTGTGTTGCATATGTAGCTTTGTTTTTAAATGTTTAACCCATGGCCTGTTGCATGGCCCAAGCCTTGACAGGCGCGAGGCTGTTGAACCCATTCATGCCCCAGTTGCGCAGCGCTTGCACGCCAGGGTTGGGGTGGGCGAACAGGCGTTGCAAGCCATCGCAGGCTAGCCATGTAGGCACCATATCGGCTTTGCGGGCACGTTCGTAGCGGCGCATGAAGTAGCGGTCGCCCACACTGCGCCAGTAGTCTTTGGCTTCACGGGCTTTCAGTACGTTTGCCAACTCTGCAACATCGGCCAAGCCGAGGTTGAGCCCGAGGCCAGCGAGGGGGTGAATGTTGTGCGCCGCATCGCCCGCCAATGCCCATGCGCTGCCATTGGCAAAGTTGCCGGTCCAGCGGTCGGCGTGGGCCAGTTGCAGCGGCCACATGGCGCGTTCGCTGGTGAGTTCGATTTGGCCAAGTACGCCATTGCTGGCGTTTTCTAGCGCAATGCCAAATGCGTCGGCGCTCAAGGCGAGCATGTCTTTGGCCCGCTCAGGCGGCAGCGACCACACCAAGCTGGCCGTGTCGCCCTGCGCGCCGCCCAAAGGCAGCAGCGCCAAAATTTCTAAGCCCTGTGCACCGTGGTGAAACCACTGCAAGGCTTGCTGGCGGTGCGGCGTGCTGCAACGCACGCGTGCCGCCACGGCATGTTGCTGATACGGCCGCACGTCAAAGTTCACACCCAGCTCATCGCGGGTGGCGCTGGCGCGGCCCTCGCACACCACTGTCAAAGCGGCAGGTTCGGGGGCGGAAAGGGGGGTAATTTCGGCTTGGTAACGCACGGCTTCAGCCAGTTGGGCTTCGAGCACGGGCACATCCACGATCCAAGTCAGGCCCTCGGGCGTGGGGCTTTCAAAGTGGGTAAAGCCGCCATCGTCGCCCCACACACGCATGTGTTGCACGGGGGTGGCGTGCAGGGCATCTGGCCAGCAGCGCAATTCAGATAGCAAGCTGCGAGAAGCGCTGTTGAGTGAGTAAGCCCTAACGTCCTGAGCGGCTTTAGGGGCTGAGGTGACCAAACCCACTCGCAGTCTTTGGCGTGCGAGCAGCAAGGCCAAGGTGCGTCCCACCATGCCATCGCCGCGAATACAAACATCCAGTTTTTGAGCCATGCGCAGATTGTAGGAGGGCGGCACAATGCCGCATGACGTCAAGCTTTCAGCCCTCCATTTCGCAAGCTCAAGAGGCCGCTTTGCCCATACATTCGCCCGCCGAGTTTGAAGCCTGCATTGCCGCCTTGTGGGTGTTTCCCATCAAGTCGTGCGCAGGCATCTCGGTGCAGCAAGCGGTGCTCACCCCTACGGGCCTCGCCCATGACCGTGCGTGGATGGTGGTCGACGCCGACGGCGAAATGGTCACCCAGCGCGAACTGCCGCGCATGGCGCTGATTCAACCGGAGTTGGTTCATTCAGGGACGGGCTTGGTCGAGCTGGTGTTGCATGCAAGTGGGATGGCCGCTTTGCACTTGCCTTTGACGACTGACGGGTGCTTTGTGCGGGCAGCCAATCCGTCTGTTTTATCCGAGGCTCGCACCGTCAAAGTCTGTGTGTGGGACGACCAAGTACCCGCTTTCGATATGGGCGCAGAAGCCAGCAAGTGGCTGACTGATTTTTTGGGCAACAGCCTAGGCCCTTTGCGTTTGGTGCGCTTTGACGACAACCACCATCGACCCAGTAACGTCAAGTGGACGCAAGGCTTTTCCTCGTTCAACCAGTTCAGTGACGGTTTTCCTGTGCTGGTGGCCAGCACCGCGTCGCTGGATGAACTCAATGCGCGTTTGCAAGCCAAAGACGAAGCGATGGTGGATATGCGGCGTTTTCGTGCCAATGTGGTGTTGGGTGATATGGAGACGTCGTATCCGTTGAACGCACACGACGAAGACCGCATTGGCACGCTCACGTGTCACACCGAGCATGAGGCGGTGCAGCTCACGCCCGTTAAGCCTTGTCCACGTTGCCCTATCCCCAACATTAACCCCGATTCAGCCCAAAGCCACCCTGCGGTGAATGACACCTTGCAGGCCTATCGACAAGACCCGCGCGTCAATGGCGCATTGACCTTCGGCATGAACTGTTTGCCCGTGGCGGGCATTGGCCAAGTTCTGCGCGTGGGCCAACGCGTCAGCGCCGATTGGGTGTTTTAAGTCTGGGCATTGAAGCCCGCAGAGCTCAGCGATCAGGGTTGGGCGCAATAGGTCGCGTCACCTCGCGCAAGATGCCGCCACTTTGCACACTGCCCGTGCTGTTGCCATCCCCACGCACACGGGCTTCGCAGGCCTCGCGGTCGTCGCCCTTGAACACGCGGCAGCGCTTGAGTTGGTTCTTTTCAAACAAGTTGGCTGTGGTGTCGCTCAGCAGGTTGCGTTTGGCTTCGGCCAAGGCATTGCGTGCTTCTAGGCGGCAAGCGGCTAAGTCTTGCGTTGCTTGCTGGGCTTCGCATTCGGTCAAGTCTTGTTGGTAGCGGGCCGTGAGTTCGTCTTGCGGCTGTGCAGGTGTTTGAGCTTGTACGTGCAGGCAAAAGCTGGCGCAAATTAGCACTTGGGCGGCGAGCAAAGCGGGGCGAAAAACGATTGAAAAAATGGTGCTGTTTATGCGGTTCATCTGTGGTTCCTAGGCGAGCAACCCGCCTCATTACAATCTACACCAGTTACAAGGATATTTTTATGAGTTTGAAATGCGGCATCGTGGGTTTGCCCAACGTTGGCAAATCCACCCTGTTCAACGCCCTGACCAAAGCGGGCATCGCGGCAGAGAATTACCCCTTTTGCACCATTGAGCCAAACACCGGCGTGGTCGAAGTGCCTGATCCACGCTTGCAACAGCTGTCAGACATCATCATCCCAGAGCGCGTGGTACCTGCCATTGTGGAATTTGTGGACATCGCTGGCCTCGTAGCTGGCGCCAGCACGGGCGAAGGCTTGGGCAACAAGTTCTTGGCCCACATCCGCGAAACCGACGCCATCGTCAACGTGGTGCGCTGCTTTGAAGACGACAACGTCATTCACGTGGCCAACAAGGTTGACCCCATTGCCGACATCGAAGTGATTCAGACCGAGCTGTGCTTGGCCGACTTGGCTGCTGTGGAAAAAGCCATTCACCGCGTGAGCAAAATTGCCCGCTCTGGCGACAAAGAAGCCGTCAAGCAAATGGCGATTCTTGAGAAGTGCCAAGCCGCGTTGAACGACACTAAGCCCGTGCGCACCATCGACTTCAGCAAAGAAGAGCGCGCCGAACTCAAGCAGTTCTTCTTCATCACAGCCAAGCCCGCTATGTTTGTGGCCAACGTGTCGGAAGATGGCTTTGAGAACAACCCGTTCTTGGACCGCCTCAAAGAGTTTGCGAAAGCGCAAAACGCACCCGTGGTGGCCATCTGCGCCAAGATCGAAGCCGAGTTGTCCGAGATGGAAGACGCTGACCGCTTGGAGTTCCTCAAAGAACTCGGCCAAGACGAGCCAGGCCTGAACCGCCTCATTCGCTCTGCCTACACCTTGCTGGGCTTGCAAACTTACTTCACCGCTGGCGTGAAAGAAGTGCGCGCATGGACCATCCATGTGGGCGACACCGGCCCACAAGCCGCTGGCGTGATTCACACCGACTTCGAAAAGGGCTACATCCGCGCCCAGACCATCGCGTTTGACGACTTCATCACCTTTAAAGGTGAACAAGGCGCCAAAGACGCAGGCAAGATGCGCGCTGAAGGCAAGGAATACGTGGTCAAAGATGGCGACGTGATGAACTTCTTATTCAGCTCTTAATTGCGCATTGCCCACAAAAAAGCCCGCTTACAGAGCGGGCTTTTTTGATGGGGCGTGGCTTTGGTCAGACCACAGCATCCGCGGGCTGACGTTGCAACATAGCCAAGGTGCTGGCAATGGTTTTGCGCAGTTCGCGACGGTCGCAAATCATGTCGATGGCGCCTTTTTGCTGCAAGAACTCGGCACGTTGGAAGCCTGCGGGCAATGTCACGCGCACGGTGTTTTCAATCACGCGTGGGCCGGCAAAGCCAATCAGCGCGTTAGGTTCAGCGATAACCACGTCACCTACAAACGCAAAGCCGGCTGACACGCCGCCCATGGTGGGGTCGGTCAACACGGCGATGTAGGGCAAACCTTTTTTGGCCAAGCGGGTGAGCGAGGCGTTGGTTTTGGCCATTTGCATGAGCGAGAGCAATCCCTCTTGCATGCGTGCGCCGCCGGTGGCGGTGAAGCAGATGAACGGCACTTTTTGCTCAATGGCGGCGTGCACGCCGCGCACAAAGCGCTCGCCCACGACCGAGCCCATTGAGCCGCCCATGAAGTCAAATTCAAAACAGGCCACAACCACGTTGATGTTGTGCACCGCGCCGCCCATGACCACCAAGGCGTCTGTTTCGCCTGTGTTTTGCATGGCTTCTTTGAGGCGCTCTGGGTACTTGCGGCTGTCTTTGAACTTCAAGGCGTCCACAGGCAGCACTTCTTGACCGATTTCGTAGCGGCCTTCGGCGTCGAGGAACATGTCCAAACGGTCGCGGGCGCTCATGCGGTGGTGGTGGCTGCAAGTAGGGCAGACGTTGTGGTTGGCTTGCAAGTCGCTCTTGTAGAGCACGGTTTCGCAGCTGGGGCACTTGACCCAAACACCTTCGGGCACGCTACGGCGCTCAGACGGTTCGGTGTGTTGAATTTTTGGGGGAAGCAGTTTTTCGAGCCAACTCATGGTGAGCCTTTCGTCAGTTCTTTTGGAATTGATTGATTTTAACGGGCGGGGTAGGTATCGTTTTGAGAGACGTTCAAGCGTCCAAAGCCTGGCGAATGCCTGTCAAAAACGCGTGCGCAGCAGCCACTTCTTGGCCTGCTGGCGCGGCTTCGAGCAGCTGGATGATGCGGCTGCCAATCACCACAGCATCGGCCACGCGGCCCACGGCTTTGGCGGTGGCGGCATCGCGAATGCCAAACCCCACACCCACGGGGATGTGCACATGCTGGCGAATGCGCGGCAGCATGGCTTCCACAGCGTCGGTGTCGAGGTTGCCAGCGCCGGTCACGCCTTTGAGCGAGACGTAATACACGTAGCCGCTGGCAATGCGTGCCACTTGTTCCATGCGTTTGTCGGTGCTGGTGGGCGCGAGCAAGAAGATCAAGTCCATGCTGTGCGCGCGCAGGGTCGCGGCGAACTCTTCGCATTCTTCAGGTGGGTAGTCGACGATGAGCACACCGTCCACGCCTGCGGCAGAAGCGTCTTTGACGAACGAATCTGCGCCGTGCTTGAGGTTGTAGCACTCCACGGGGTTGGCGTATCCCATCAGCACCACGGGGGTGGTGTTGTCGGTTTTACGGAACTCGCGCACCATGTCCAGCACTTGGGCGGTGCCAATGCCAAAACGCAGCGCGGCTTCGCCCGCTTTTTGAATCACAGCGCCGTCGGCCATGGGGTCGCTAAACGGCACGCCCAGCTCGATGATGTCAGCGCCTGCATCCACCATGCCGTGCATGAGGGCGGGCGTGATGTTGGCTTGCGGGAAGCCTGCCATCACATAGGGGATGAGAGCTTTGCGGCCTTGGGCCTTGAGGGCGGCGAGGGTGGTGTCGATACGGCTCATGGTGCGGTTCACTTCACAAATTTCATGGTTTGTTCGGCAGGGCCGCCCTTGACCGTTTGGCCTTGGCAGCTGGGGCGGCAGAAGAAGTCTGCGTTGCTCAGGTCTGCCACCGTGCCAATGTCTTTGTCGCCACGGCCAGAGAGGTTCACCAAGATGGACTGCTCGGGCTTCATGGTCTTGGCCAGTTTCATGGCGTAGGCCACGGCATGGCTTGATTCCAGCGCGGGGATGATGCCCTCGGTGCGGCACAGGTAGTGGAAGGCTTCCAGCGCTTCTTTGTCGGTGATGCCCACGTACTCGGCGCGGCCGATGTCCTTGAGGAATGCGTGCTCGGGGCCCACGCCGGGGTAGTCAAGGCCAGCGCTCACGCTGTGCGTTTCGGTGATTTGGCCGTTCTCGTCTTGCAAGATGTAGGTGCGGTTGCCGTGCAACACGCCGGGTGCGCCCAGCTGCAGCGAGCACGAGTGACGGTCGGTGTCCATGCCTTCGCCAGCGGCTTCCACGCCAATGAGGCGTGTGTTGGCGTGGTTGATGTAGGGGTAAAAGATGCCCATGGCATTGCTGCCGCCGCCCACGCAGGCGATGACGGCATCGGGTTGTTCTTCAGCCATCTTGAGGCTCTTGAACATCTCAGGCATTTGCGTGAGGCATTCTTCGCCAATCACGCTTTGGAAATCGCGCACCATCATGGGGTAGGGGTGTGGGCCCGCCACCGTGCCGATGATGTAGAAAGTGTTGTCCACGTTGGCCACCCAGTCGCGCATGGCTTCGTTCAGCGCGTCTTTGAGGGTGCGGCTGCCGCTTTCCACGGGCACAACGGTCGCGCCCAAGAGCTTCATGCGGTACACGTTAGGGCTTTGACGCTTGACGTCTTCAGCGCCCATGTAGACCACGCATTCCAAACCGTAGCGTGCACAAATGGTGGCGGTGGCCACGCCGTGCTGGCCTGCGCCAGTTTCGGCGATCACGCGGGGCTTGCCCATGCGCTTGGCCAGCATGGCTTGGCCGATGGTGTTGTTGATCTTGTGTGCGCCGGTGTGGTTCAAGTCTTCACGCTTCAAGAAGATTTGCGCACCACCCATTTCGCGGCTCATGCGGGCTGCGTGGTAAATGGGCGAAGGGCGTCCTACAAAGTGAGCAAGTTCGTTTTTGAACTCGGCGATGAACGCGGGGTCGTGTTGGTATTTGGCGTACGCGTCTTTGAGCTCTTCAATCGCGTGGGTCAGCGTTTCGCTGATGAAGCTGCCGCCGTAAATGCCAAAGTGGCCTTTGGCGTCGGGTTGTTGGTAGTTCGACATAGGTTACCTGCAATAGTTGCCTTGGGGCGTCTGCCTCAAGTGCTTCAAACAAAAAATAGGGAAGGAGGCTTAGAGCGGGTGCTCTGCGTCTGCTGCGCGTACGGCTCTGACGAACTCGTGAATCTTGGCAGCATCTTTGATGCCTTTGGCCGATTCCACGCCAGAGCTCACGTCCACTGCCAATGAATGGCCGTGGTTACGCAGCGCGCGAATGCCATCGGTCACGTTGGCAGCGTTGAGTCCACCAGACAAGACGAGGTGAGCGTTGACGTTTGGAGGAAGCTGTGACCAATTGAATGTTTTGCCGCCGCCACCGTAACCGTCGACATGGGCGTCGAGCAGCACCGCTTGGGCGTCTGAGTAATCTTGCGCGTATTTTAAGAGGTCGAAAGGTTCTTCGCCCGCAGGGGTTTCTAGCGGGATGCGGGCAGCGCGCATCCAGCGGCGGCCCAAGGTGCGGGCAATCTTGCGGCAGTGGTCAGGTGTTTCATCGCCATGGAACTGCAGCCATGCACCCGGCACTTGCACACAGGCGTGGGCAATGGCTTCAGGGGTTTCATTCACAAACAGCAGCACAGGCGTCACGAAGGCGGGCAGGCGCAAGGCTAGCTCGGCAGCGCGCTCCACCGTCACAGCACGGGGGCTGGGGGCGTACATCACAAAGCCAATGGCGTCCACTCCAGCGGCCACGGCGGCGTCGACATCTTGCTCACGGGTGAGTCCACAAATTTTGATACGTGTTCGGTTGATGGTGCGGTTCATGGCAATCCATCATACGCAGGGGTACGGTCAGGCAAATTCCACTGTGCGTCGTAGCGGGGGCCCAAGAAATACAAGCCATCGGGGCTGAAGGTGGGGGCGGCGGCATCGCGGTCGCGGGCAGCCAGCACTTCGGCCATCCACTCGGGCGGTTTGTCGCCACTGCCAATCTTCACAAAGCAGCCCATGAGGTTGCGAATCATGTGGTGCAAAAACGCGCTGGCTTCAAACTCAAAGCGCCACACGGCTGAGCCGGGTTGTGTGCTTTTGCGGGTGATGTCGATGCGCGTCATGGTTTTGACGGGTGTGAGGGCTTGGCAGCTGGAGGCGCGAAACGAGGTGAAGTCGTGTTCGCCCATCAGGTACTGCGCGGCTTTTTGCATGGCTTCAAGGTCGAGCGGGCGGTACACCCAGCCCACGCGGCCAGCTTCGACGCTGGGGCGCACGGCGGATTCAAGCACCACATAGGCATAGCGGCGCGCGATGGCGCTGCCTCGGCAGTGGAATTCACGCGGCATTTCTCGCGCCCATTGCACGGCAATGTCGAGCGGCAAATAGCGGTTGGTGCCGCGCACCCACGAGTAGGGCGTGCGGTCAAGCTCGGTGTCAAAGTGAATCACTTGCATGAGGCCATGCACGCCGGCATCGGTGCGGCCTGCACACAAGCTAGAGACGGGGGTTTGGGTGAACTTAGACAGCGCTTTTTCAAGCTTGTCCTGCACCGTTTTGCCCGAGGACTGGCTTTGCCAGCCTTCGTAGGCTTGGCCGTTGTAGCTCAAGCCCATCGCAATGCGCATGCGGCTTAGCCTCGCTCAGCCAGCCACTTGAGGGCTTTTTCTTTGTCAGCGCCAGAGGCTTCGTTGGCCACTTCTTCCATCAACGCACGGCTGGTATGCAGTTGGCCTAAGTTCCACAGCTCGTCGGCCAAGTCGATGCGCACTTGGTAGGGGCCAGCGGGTGCATCGTGTTCGTCCAAATCCAAGGAGATGTTGGGCATCTCCATGGTCGGGCGAATGGGGGGTGCGTCGTGGGGCGCGTGCGTTTCTTCTTGCAGGTCATCCGCGTCATGGGCGTGGTGCTCATGGTCGTGGGGATGTTCATGCGTGTCGTGCATGTGCGTGGCCACATCGTGGATGTAGGCGCGTTCGACGGGCTCCGCATGATCGTGCTCAGGCAGGTCGAGGTTGAACTTCACGTTCAAGGGCGGCAAGCCATGGATGTCGTCTTCGCGCTTGTTCAAAGCGCGACGGCGCCATAAGCCCACCAACACCAAGATGGCGATCAGGCTGCCAGCACCCACGGGGGTAAGTGAGTTTTCGCGCAGCTCGTTGAGCCATTCGCTGTTGGCCTCAGCCGCGCTGGCGGGTACATCGACAGCTAAGACGCCAGAGGCTGCCTCGGAGGCTGGTGCTGCTGAGCCAGTTACTGTGGCGGCTGCGATTTTGCCGAGTTCAGCGATGTTGCGGCTGAGCTCTGCCGCGCGAGTTGCCACGTCTTGGGCTTCGCGTTGCTGTGCAATCTTGTCTTCAGCCGCAGTGTCTTTGCTGCCAGGTTTGGCCAAAGTCAATTTGTCTTGGTTGGCCTTGGCATTTTTGTTTTGTACTTTGGCGTCGAGTTTGCCTTCGGCATCGCGTGACACTTTGGGCACCACACCGCCTGGGGCGCGTGCGGCTAGCTCGGCACGGTAGGCCTCAAAGTCTTTGGCCTGGATTTGAATTTCACGGCGCGCTTCTTCGCGCGACACGGCTTTGGCTTCTTGCTCGGTGGGCAAGGTCAGCAAAGCGCCTTCTTTCATGCGGTTGACGTTGGATTCAACAAACGCATCGGGGTTGCTGCGCAACAAGGCCACCAGCATTTGTTCAAGCGACACACCTTCAGGCGTTTTGCCCGCACTCAGTTCGCTGGCGGTATCGCCATGTTTGACCGTGATTTGTCCGTTGGACTGTCCATTTTTGCTATAAACCGAAGGCATCTCAGCTGTTTTGAGATTGCGTTCGCCAATGCCCGGCATCAAAGGGGCGTTAGGCTTTTTGGCACTGCCATCGTCAATGGACAGACTTACATCGCGCAGCAAACGGCCTGTGGCCCAACGCAAATCAATCAGCAAATCCAAAAAGTTGCTGTTGATGGCTTGTTTGCTGGTGATTTTTAAATAGGGCCAACCGTGGTCTCGGCGCAACAGTTGCACCTGAACATCGATGGGTTGGCCATTGACCATCGGTACTTCTACCTTGGCTGCTTTGTAAACCTCAGGGCTGGCAATTTTGGCTTCGAGCTCAATTTGTTCAGCGATGGTGATTTCGCTGACATCGATCTCTACGCGCAAAGCCTCGCCCTGCTTGCTTTGTACGACAGGTCGGCTCAAAGTGAGTGCCTGCGCACCGCCGAGGACCGACAGTGACAAGGCTGCCCACAGCGCTGATCGCCGGAACAAATGGGAAGCAGAGCGGTGAGCTTTTTTCATAGCCAAAGATATTACTTTGTTTTATGCCTCGAGCAGGATGCGCAACATGCGACGCAATGGCTCGGCCGCGCCCCACAAGAGCTGGTCACCCACGGTGAACGCGCCAAGATAGTCATTGCCCATGGCCATTTTGTGCAAGCGGCCCACTGGCACTGTCAAAGTGCCGGTCACGGCTGCGGGTGTCAGGTCGCGTTCGCTGATTTCGCGCACGTTAGGCACCACTTTGACCCAGTCGTTAGCGCTGGCCAAGATGCTTTCGATCTCGTCCATCGGCACGTCTTTTTTCAGTTTGATGGTCAAACCTTGTGAGTGGCAGCGCATCGCGCCAATGCGCACGCACAAACCGTCGATTGGGATAGAGCCTGCAGTGCGGAACGCTGGGTTGCCCAAGATTTTGTTGCACTCGGCGCCGCCCTTCCACTCTTCCTTGCTTTGGCCGTGCTCGACAGGCACGTCGATCCAAGGGATCAAGCTGCCAGCCAAGGCCGTGTTGCGGAAGTTTTTGGTGGGGAACTCAGCACTGCGCATGGTGGCCGACACTTTGCGGTCGATGTCCAAGATGGCAGAAGAGGGGTTGGCCAAGTCGTCTTTCACTGCATCATGCAAAGCGCCCATTTGGCTGAGCAGTTCGCGCATGTTTTGTGCACCAGCGCCCGAAGCCGCTTGGTACGTCATGGCGCTGACCCACTCGATCATGTTGTGTTGGAACAAGCCGCCCAAGCCCATGAGCATCAAGCTCACGGTGCAATTGCCGCCGATCCAGTTTTTGCCGCCTTTGCCCAGCGCGCTGTCAATGACGTTGCGGTTGACGGGGTCCAAGATGATCACGGCGTCGTCGGCCATGCGCAGGCTAGAGGCTGCGTCAATCCAGTGGCCGTTCCAGCCCGCTGCGCGCAGCTTGGGGTACACATCTTTGGTGTAGTCGCCGCCTTGGCAGGTGATGATGATGTCGCAGCGCTTCAGAGCGTCAATGTTGTTGGCGTCTTGGAGCGTGGTTTCGTTCTTGGCTTGCGCGGGGGCTTTGCCACCTGCGTTAGACGTGGAGAAGAACACGGGTTCGATCAGATCGAAATCCTTCTCTTGAACCATGCGGTCGATCAACACCGAGCCGACCATGCCGCGCCAACCGACTAAACCTACTAACTTGCTCATTTTTCAACGCCTTTTCAAATGTAGAAAACAGTGCCAGACCTGACTGTTTGCCCGGCTCGTCTGGCCGGGTGGGCGCACGACGAACCGGAGCGTTTAGCCCTTAATGGTCGTGGTTTTGATGGTGTTCACGCGCGCAAACGCAGCCACCAGTGCGGGGGCTGTGAAGTTCAGAGAGAACGAGCGGGCGTGAAACATGACAACTATTGTAGTGGATGGGTGCTTGGGCCTGGCTGACAGATTTAGAGGATGAAGTTTGATGGCGCTGAAATAAAAAACGCGCCATGGAGGCGCGTTCTTCATCAGGGGAAAGGCTTGAATCAACGCAAAGCCTTCACCACCGCATCGCCCATCTGAGCCGTACCCACTTTGGTCGTGCCTTCGCTGTAGATGTCTGGCGTGCGCAAGCCTTGGGCCAACACGGCTTTCACAGCTGTCTCAATACGATCAGCCGCTTCGGTTTGGTTCAAGCTAAAGCGCAGCATCATGGCGGCGCTGAGGATGGTGGCCAAGGGATTGGCCACGCCTTTGCCAGCAATGTCGGGTGCACTTCCGTGGCTAGGTTCGTACAAGCCTTGGTTCTTTGAGTTCAAAGAAGCAGAAGGCAACATGCCGATGGAGCCAGTCAGCATGGAAGCTTCGTCGCTCAAGATGTCGCCAAACATGTTGCCGGTCACCACCACGTCAAAGCGCTTGGGCTCTTTCACCAGTTGCATGGCAGCGTTATCGACGTACATGTGGTCGAGGGCGATGTCTGGGTACTCTTTGCCCACTTCACTCACCACGTCTTTCCAGAACTGGAAGGTTTCCAGCACGTTGGCTTTGTCCACGCTGGTCACTCGGCCTTCTGTGCCTGCGGCTTTGCGCTTGCGGGCAGCTTGGAAAGCCACGTGTGCAATGCGCTCGATCTCAGGCTTGGAGTAGCGCATGGTGTCAAAGGCTTCTTCTGCACCTGGGAAGTGGCCGTCAGTGGCCACGCGGCGGCCGCGGGGTTGGCCAAAGTAAATATCGCCGGTCAGCTCGCGGATGATCAAAATGTCCAAGCCAGCAATCAGCTCAGGCTTCAAGCTGGATGCGCCCACCAATTGCTCGTAGCAAATGGCAGGGCGGAAGTTGGCAAACAGGCCCATGTTTTTGCGCAAACCCAAAATGGCTTGCTCAGGACGCAGAGGGCGGTCGAGGGTGTCGTATTTCCAGTCGCCCACAGCGCCGAACAACACAGCATCCGATTCCATGGCCAGCTTCAGCGTGGCTTCGGGCAGAGGGTGACCGTGCGCGTCAAACGCTGCGCCGCCGACCAAGGCTGTTTCGGATTCAAACTTGAGGTCGAGGACGTTCAAGACCTTGACCGCTTCGGCCACGATTTCTGGGCCGATGCCGTCGCCGGGGAGGATTGCGATTTTCATGTGTTGTTCTTCTAAATGGGTTTACATCGTGTGAGCCAACCAAGGCTTGGTGGCCAAGCGCTCGGCTTCAAAGGCTTTGATCTTGTCGGACTGGCGCAGGGTCAGGCCAATGTCGTCAAAGCCGTTGAGCAAGCAGTATTTACGGAAGGCTTGCACCTCAAACGGAATGGGGTCGCCCCCTCCGCCATTTCCTTGGCGCACGATGACTTGGTTCTCAAGGTCAATCGTCAACTCATAGCCGGGGAAGGCATGCACTTCGTTGAACAACAGGTCAATCGCGGCTTCGGGCAACACGATGGGCAGCAAGCCGTTTTTGAAACAGTTGTTGAAGAAGATGTCGGCAAAGCTAGGCGCGATGACGGCGCGGAAGCCGTATTGGTCAATCGCCCAAGGTGCGTGTTCGCGTGACGAGCCGCAGCCAAAGTTCTTGCGAGCCAACAAAACCGATGCGCCTTTGTAGCGCGGTTGGTTCAGCACGAAGTCCGGGTTGGGCTGGCGGCTGGCGGGGTCTTGGCCTGGTTCGCCGTGGTCGAGGTAGCGCCACTCATCAAACAAGTTGGGGCCAAAGCCGGTCTTGCGGATGGACTTCAAAAACTGCTTGGGGATGATGGCGTCGGTGTCGACGTTCTCGCGGTCCATCGGAGCCACGATGCCTTTGTGTAAGGTGAATTTCTGCATTATTTTTTCTTCGCTGCGTCTTCAATGGCCGAGCCGGCCTTTTGCACATCTTGGCCAATGCCGCGTAGGGTGTTGCAAGCGCTGAGGCCCATCACGGCCACCAAGCCTAAAGCGATCCATAGAAATTTTTTCATAGCGATGCTCCTGAGTTACGCGAACTTGCGCACGTCCACAAAGTGGCCGTGAATGGCGGCAGCGGCTGCCATGGCGGGGCTGACCAAATGGGTGCGGCCACCGTTGCCTTGACGGCCTTCGAAGTTGCGGTTGCTGGTCGACGCGCAACGCTCGCCTGGCTCTAAGCGGTCGGCGTTCATGGCCAAACACATCGAGCAACCTGGCTCGCGCCACTCAAAGCCAGCGGCTTTGAAAATCTCGTGCAGGCCTTCTTTTTCCGCTTGTTCTTTGACCAAGCCAGAGCCGGGCACCACCAAAGCGAGCTTGATGTTCTTGGCCACTTTTTGGCCGAGTTTCTTGACCACGGCTGCGGCTTCGCGCATGTCTTCAATACGGCTGTTGGTGCAAGAGCCAATGAACACTTTGTCGACAAACAAATCGTTCAGCGCTTTGCCTGGCTGCAAGTCCATGTACGTCAACGCGCGTTCAATCGCACCGCGCTTGTTGGCGTCTTTTTCTTTGTCGGGGTCAGGCACGATGCCGTTGATGTCCAGCACCATTTCGGGCGACGTGCCCCAAGTGACTTGCGGCAAGATGTCTTCGGCCTTCAACTCCACCACCGCGTCAAACTTGGCGTCAGCGTCAGAGTGCAAAGTTTTCCAATACGCCACGGCTTGGTCCCATTCCACGCCGGTGGGGGACAAAGGACGGCCTTTGACGTACTCAATGGTTTTGTCGTCCACCGCCACAAGACCAGCGCGCGCGCCGCCTTCGATGGCCATGTTGCATACTGTCATGCGGCCTTCCATGCTGAGAGAGCGAATGGCAGAGCCCGCAAACTCAATGGTGTAGCCCGTGCCGCCGGCTGTGCCGATCTTGCCGATGATGGCCAGCACCACGTCTTTGCCAGTCACGCCTTTGGCCAGCGTGCCTTCGACTTTGATGAGCATGTTTTTGGCTTTTTTGGCCAACAAGGTTTGCGTGGCCATGACGTGCTCGACCTCAGAGGTGCCGATGCCGTGTGCTAACGCCGCAAACGCGCCGTGTGTGGAGGTGTGGCTGTCGCCGCACACCACAGTCATGCCTGGCAGAGTGGCGCCGTTCTCAGGGCCAATGACGTGGATGATGCCTTGGCGCTTAGACATGAACGGGAAGAACGCGGCAGAGCCGAACTCGGCCATGTTGCTGTCTAGCGTGGTGATTTGTTCTTTGCTGATGGGGTCGGTGATGCCGTCGTAGCCCAGCTCCCAGCCGGTGGTGGGCGTGTTGTGGTCGGCAGTGGCCACGATCGAGCTGACGCGCCAGACCTTGCGGCCTGCTTGGCGAATGCCCTCAAACGCTTGTGGGCTGGTGACTTCGTGCACCAAATGGCGGTCGATGTAGAGGATGGATGTGCCATCTTCTTCGGTGTGGACGACGTGCTCGTCCCAAATCTTGTCGTAAAGGGTGCGTCCCATGAGTCTTCCTTAAATGGAGCCTGCGATTTTATGCGGGACCACGGCTGCTGATTCATGGAAATGAAATAAAGCCTTCCTACAATGAATCCATGGCGACACCGCGCCGTGTTTCAACTTCTATTTTCAGACGTGCTTCGCCTCATCCCTTCCTCTGTTCAGCTGCGCCAAACGCTTCTCGCTTTCGGGCTGGTTGCTCTGTGTGCGAGCCAGGCTCAAGCCGCTCGCCCCATGAACACCGATGACGCCAACATCGTGGACGACAAAGCCTGTCAGTTGGAGAGTTGGGTCAAAACCACCCACACGTCGCTAGAACGCTGGGCCATTCCCGGCTGTAACTTGGGTGGCGAGGTGGAGTGGTCTGTCGGCGGCAATGCTCAAACCGATGATGGGCTGGGCAAGACGCAGTTTTGGGTGGCGCAAGCCAAAAAGCGCTGGGTGCCTGTGGGCGAGGACACGGTGGGTATCTCCACCACTTTGGGCGCCATGGTCACCCGCCCTGCATTGGGCGACAGGCCTGAAGACAAAGACTATTACCTCAACGTGCCGGTGACCGTGCCCTTAGGGCAAGACCGTTTTGTGCACTTCAACGCAGGTTGGGTCAACCACCAAACCTTGGGTGTGAATCGGCCCACATGGGGTGTGGGGGGCGAATTGCCACTCACCGCAAAAGTCATCGCGATTGCTGAGACCTATGGCGAAGCCGCCATGGGCACACGCTACCAAGTGGGTTTGCGTATGTGGCTTGTGCCCCAGCGTGTGCAGATTGACACCACTTATGGCAACCGCATAGGTCAGCCCGAACACGAGCGTTGGTTCACGGTGGGCTTGCGTTTGCTTAGCCCCGCGTTTTTGCCCTGAGCCGTGTCGCCTGCGTGAAGACGTGGGTGCCCAGTTGTTGCGGGCATGGGCACAATGCCAAGCATGAACAGCTCAGCCACACACAGCCCCGCCCAAACCCCACTTCACGGCCTGCGCGTGGTCGAACTCGGTCAACTCATCGCAGGCCCTTTTGCTGCCAAAACGTTGGCCGACTTTGGCGCAGATGTGGTGAAGATTGAAACCCCAAAGACGGGTGACCCGCTGCGCAAATGGCGTTTGCTCAAAGACGGCACGTCCGTGTGGTGGCAAGTGCAGTCGCGCAACAAGCGTTCGGTGGCGTTGGACCTGAAAGAAAAAGAAGCACAAGACATCGTGCGTCAGCTCGCTAAAGACGCAGATGTGTTGATTGAAAACTTCCGCCCTGGCGCAATGGAAGGTTGGGGCCTCGGGCCGGACGAACTGTTGGCCATCAACCCACGTCTTATCATGTTGCGCATCAGTGGCTACGGGCAAACGGGGCCGTATCGCGACAAGCCCGGCTTTGGCGTGGTGGCCGAGGCCATGAGTGGCTTGCGCCACCTGACTGCCGAGCCAGGCCGTGTGCCCGTGCGTGTGGGTGTGAGTATTGGCGACACGCTGGCATCGCTGCATGGCGTGATCGGAATTTTGACGGCGCTGCACGAGCGCGAGAAAAGCGGCCAAGGCCAAGTGATTGATGTGGCCTTGTACGAAGCCGTCTTCAACTGCATGGAAAGTTTGTTGCCCGAGTACAGCGCGTTTGGCGCAGTGCGCGAAGCAGCGGGCAGTGCATTGCCCGGCATTGCACCCAGCAATGCCTACCGCTGTGGAGATGAGGGTTATGTGCTGATTGCAGGCAACGGCGACAGCATTTTCAAACGCCTCATGCACACCCTAGGCCGTGATGACTTGGGCAACGACCCAGCGCTGGGCGACAACGCAGGCCGTGTGAAACGCGTGGCTGAGATTGATGCGGCCATTGGCGTGTGGACCGCGCAGCTCACCGTGGCGCAAGTGCTAGACGCTTTGGATAAAGCCGATGTACCCGCAGGCCGCATCTACACCGTGGCCGACATTGCGGCTGACCCGCACTACCAAGCACGCGAGATGATTCAACAGGTGCAGATGGATGACGGCACATCGCTGGCCGTGCCCGGCATCATTCCCAAACTGTCACGCACCCCCGGCAGCCACCGCCGTAATGCGCCCACCATTGGGCAAGACACGGATGCGGTGTTGAATGAAATTGGCTTGACGTCAGCGCAGATTCAAGCGCTCAAAGACAAGTGCATCGTGGCCTAAGTCGCTCACTTGGCGTTAAGGCGCAGCAAATTGCTCCGTGCCCACAATGCCAATCTTGGTCAGGCCCTGACGCTGTGCGCTGGCCAACACACCCGCCACCGCTTCGTATTTGGCTTTGCCTTGGGCTTTGATGTGCAGCTCGGGCTGTGGCTCTTGGGCTTTGGCCTCTTGCAGCAGCGCATCGAGTGCGGCGCGGTCGGCCAAGGGCTTGCCGTTCCAGTTGACCACGCTGCGTGCATCCACTTCGATGCGAACCACATTGGGTTTCTTGGTTTGCGGCGTGGCGCTTTGCGGCATGTCGAGGTTGACCGAATGCAGCTGCACAGGGATGGTGATGATGAGCATGATCAGCAGCACCAGCATCACGTCGATCAACGGCGTGGTGTTGATGTCCATCATCACTTCGGGTTCGTCTTGACCTTTCGTCAAAGAGGGCAGGTTCATCGCCATGCTTATTTCCCCTGCGGGTCCGTTACGAACCTCACCTTGGTCAACCCCGCCACCTGCGCGGCATACAGCACGCGGCCCACGGCTTCAAAGTCGGTCTTGGCGTCGCCACGAATTTGCACTTCGGGTTGTGGCGTTTTCTCGGCAAAGGTTTGCAGCTGCTTGATCAGGTCTGCGTTGCTGCGCACGGGCGCGTCATACAAATAAGCTTGGCCTTGCGCATTGACCGACAAGATGATGTTGTCTGGCTTGGTTTCGCGCGGTTGTTGTACCTCTTGTGGCAAATCCACTTTGACAGAGGTGGTTACCACCGGAATGGTGATGAGAAAAATGATGAGCAGCACCAACATCACATCCACCAAAGGCGTTGTGTTGATGGTGGTTAGCAACTCATCGTCGCCCTCGCTGGGGCCTAGGTGCATGGCCATGGCTTACTTCTGTGCCGAACCCAACAACACCGCGTGCAAGTCAGCGCCGAAGGCGTGCACTTCTTCCATCGCCACTTTGTTGCGGCGCACCAACCAGTTGTAGCCCAACACCGCAGGCACAGCCACAGCCAAACCAATGGCCGTCATGATGAGCGACTCGCCCACAGGGCCCGCCACTTTGTCGATGCTGGCTTGGCCCGACATGCCAATTTTTACCAGCGCGTTGTAAATGCCCCAGACCGTGCCAAACAAACCGACGAACGGTGCGGTCGAGCCCACGGTTGCCAACACGGCCAAGCCGTCTTGCATGCGGCTTTGCACGTTGTTCATGGCCCGTTGGATGCTCATGGTCACCCAGTCGTTGAAGTTGATGTTGCCCAACAAACCGGTGTGCTTGCCTGCGCTCTCCAAACCTTTTTCGGCGATGAAGCGGAAAGGGCTGTCTTCTTCCAAGCCATCTGCGCCTTGGCGCACATTGCCTGCGGTCCAAAAGTTGTCTTGCGCCGTTTTGGCAAAGCGCAACACGCGGTTTTGTTCAGCCAACTTGGTGAAGATCACATACCAGCTGCCCATGCTCATGATGACCAAAATCAGCAGCGTGGCCTTGGCCACCACGTCGCCTTGAGCCCACAGGGCGGACAAGCCGTAGGGGTTCTCCACGGCTTCTTCAGCCATGACGCTGGCGCTGAAGGCCAGTGTTGAGAGTGCGGCAGCGGCGCGTGTGAAGGTGTGTTGCAACATGGGTGTTTCCTTGTGACTGACTTTGTGTGAGCGTGTTGGGTAAGGCGCTTATTCCAAGCGCCAGGTGTATTTGATGCTGGCCCAGCTTTGCTCGGGCTTACCGTCCACCGTGCCGGGGCGGAACTGGCATTTCGATAGCGCATTGCGTGCGGCTTCGTCCAAGCGGGTGAAGCCTGATGATTTTTCAACATCGGCCTGCAACACCTTACCGTCCACACCAATCAAAAACTTCAGCGTCACTGTGCCTTCTTCTTCCATGCGGCGCGAGGCGCTGGGGTAGTCGGGCTTGGCGCAATGTGCACCCGCTTGAATGACGGCACCCATGCGAATGGCTGGCGCTTGGGGTGCTGCTGCTGGCGGTGCCGCAGTTTGCGTGATGGCCGGTGCTGTGCTGGTGGGCGCAGGCGGCGGCGGTGCGGGTGTTTTAGGCAGCGGTGTTTTGGGGGGCGGCGTGGGCGCAGGCGGCGGCGCCTCAGACATCAGCACGGCCTCGACGGTGTTCTCGGTCATCTGCACCACATCGCGTGCCAAGCCCGTTGAGATGGCCCACAGCAGCAGAGCGTGGAGCAGCACAACCCAGCCAATGCCAGTCAGATGTTTGCGGGGTGAGCGTTGACGCGCCGCATAGGGCGAAGCTGCCATTGTTTGGATGGCGCTGGTTGAGGTGTCAGCGGCTGCGTGTGAGGGGGACGAGTGAGGCAAACGAGGATGCTCTGAAAGTTTCACTCATTTTAAGTGGGCTACATGTCACGCTGTATGCAGCCCAAGTGGCGCAACACAGCCTTGCCCTTTGGGTCAAGGCTGTCGCAGGTGTTAGACCTGCTTCATGGAGCCTTTGACTTTGCCGCCACGTTCGATTTCGATTTCGCCGTAAGTCACATCGCCCGTGACCTTGCCGGTGTTGCGCACGATGAGCACGCTTTTGCTGGTGATGGACTGGTTCAACTCGCCTTTGACGTCGATGAAGTCAGCTTCGGTGGTACCGGTGACCACACCTGCAGCACCAATGAGTACATCTTTGGCAACCAAGTCGCCTTCCACCGTGCCTGAGATGATGGCTTGGTTAGGGGCGTTGATCGAGCCCTTGAACACCACACCGGCGCCAATGAAAATGCTTTTGTCTTTGCTGCCTTCGCTCATACAGTTGTCTTTCTGAAATATGAATGCTTTCGAGTTTATATGGATATTGTCAATTTCTTCAATTAAATACGCCAAATGGCGTACGAGTGACGTTTATCAGATGAAAATAAAACACTATGAAAGTCGTTGTTGTTGCCAATCCAAAAGGTGGTGCAGGTAAATCTACCCTCTCCACCAACATTGCCGGTTACTTTGCGTCGCAAGGCCACCAGGTCATGCTGGGCGATGCAGACACCCAACAGTCGTCCAAGTTTTGGCTGAGCCAGCGGCCTGACACCCTGCCGAGCATTGCCACTTGGGAATACCAACCCGACTTGGTTTTGACGGCCAAGCCACCCCGCGGTACCACCCATGTGGTGATTGACACACCGGGCGGCATCAGTGGTTGGCGCTTGCAAGAGGTGATTGAGCGGGCCGACAAGGTCATCGTGCCCGTCATGCCCAGTGTGTTTGACATGCAAGCTACGAATGAGTTTTTGAATCAGCTGGTGCAAATCACCGCCAAGCTGCCCACGCAAGTGGGCGTGGTGGGCAACCGTGTGGACACGCGCACCATCTCGGCGGGTAACTTGCGCAAGTTCATCGAGTCCTTGCAAGTACCCGTGCTGACCTACTTGCGTGATACCCAGTACTACTTGCACATGGCGGCGCACGGCTTGTCGATGTTTGACATCACGCCATCGAAAGTGCAAAAAGATTTAGAGCAGTGGGAGCCTATTTGCCATTGGCTCGACCAAGACTGACGCGGTTGAAGCGTTAAGCCGCGTTGTCCACGTAGCGGCCTTTGTAGCCGTGGGTGCTGAATTCCATGGCTTGAAAACCTTGGAAGTCGAGCTGGCGAATGAACTCGCCTGATTGCTTGTTGACCACTTTCACCGACAGCGTGCTGGACTGTTTGTCAAACGAGTAATTGAGCTGACTGCGATCCAACGATTGGTTCAGGCGTTGCACTCGCACCTCTTTGTCTGCCTGCATCTGCTGAACAGGGTCCACTTTTTTGGCAGGCGCCTCTGCCGGTGCTTGCGGTGCTGCGCCCGCGCTCACCTTTGCGGGTGCGGGCTTGGCAGCCGGCACAGCATGGGTTTGAGCAGTGGGTGATGCAATGGTGGGCACAGCAGTTCTCGTAATGTGCAGATTTGATTTTAAATTAGAGAAATTTTAAGTTCAACTCAATAAACCCTGAATGAGCATAAAAAAACCCGCCAATTAGGCGGGTTTTCAGAGCCTTTCGGCTGATTCGGTAAGCCAGATCAGTGGTTGTCTGTCAACTGGTCCAGAATCGCTGGGTTTTCCAAGGTCGAGGTGTCTTGTGTGATCGCCTCGTTCTTGGCCAAGCTGCGCAGCAAGCGGCGCATGATCTTGCCAGAGCGGGTCTTGGGCAAGTTGTCGCCGAAGCGGATGTCTTTTGGCTTGGCGATGGGGCCAATTTCTTTGCCCACGTGGTCGCGCAAGATTTTGGCAATCGCTTTGGCTTCGTCGCCTGTTGGGCGTGAACGCTTCAACACCACAAACGCGCAGATGGCTTCGCCCGTGGTGTCGTCCGGACGACCCACCACAGCGGCTTCAGCCACCAACTCGGTGCAGCTCACCAAGGCAGATTCGATTTCCATCGTGCCCATGCGGTGGCCAGACACGTTCAACACGTCGTCGATACGGCCAGTGATGGTGAAGTAGCCCGTTTTCTCGTCGCGGATCGCGCCGTCGCCAGCCAAGTAGTACTTGCCCTTGAATTCTTCTGGGTAGTAGCTCTTGATGAAGCGCTCTGAGTCACCCCAGATGTTGCGAATCATCGAAGGCCATGGGCGCTTGACCACCAAGATACCGCCTTGGCCGTTAGGCATGTCGTTACCAGCCTCGTCCACGATGGCAGCTTGAATGCCGGGGAAGGGCAATGTGCAAGAGCCGGGAACCATAGGAGTCACGCCTGGCAGAGGGGTGATCATGTGACCACCGGTTTCGGTTTGCCAGAAGGTGTCGACGATGGGGCAACGGCTGCCGCCCACGTGCTTGTAGTACCACTCCCAAGCCGCTGGGTTGATCGGCTCGCCGACCGAACCCAACAAACGCAGGCTAGACAAGTCGTAGCTCTTTGGGTGCACAGCATCGTTGGCTTCGGCAGCTTTGATGAGTGAACGGATCGCTGTGGGCGCTGTGTAGAAGATCGAGACTTTGTGGTCTTGGATCATCTTCCAGAAGCGGCCAGCGTCTGGGTAAGTGGGCACGCCTTCGAACACGATTTCAGTGCCACCCAAAGCCAATGGGCCGTAGGTGATGTAAGTGTGGCCTGTGACCCAACCGATGTCGGCGGTACACCAGAACACGTCGTTGTCTTTCAAGTCGAAGGTCCACTTGGTGGTCAACGCTGCGTGCAGAAGATAGCCGCCGGTACTGTGTTGCACGCCTTTTGGCTTGCCTGTGGAGCCTGAGGTGTAGAGCAAGAACAGGGGGTGCTCAGCGCCCACCCATTCTGGTTCGCAGGTGGTGGCTTGCTTGTCGGCCAAGTCGGCCATCCATTGGTCGCGGCCTGCCACCATGGCGATGTCGCCACCGGTGCGTTTGACGACCAACACGTTTTTCACAGAATCGCAACCACCCAAAGTGAGAGCTTCGTCGACGATGGCTTTCAGAGGCAGATGCTTGCCACCGCGCACTTGTTGGTCAGCGGTGATGATGGCCACAGCGCCTGTGTCTTCCACGCGGTCACGCAAAGATTGGGCTGAGAAGCCGCCGAACACCACAGAGTGGGTTGCGCCGATACGGGCGCAGGCTTGCATCGCGGCCACGCCTTCGATCGACATCGAGATGTAGATCATCACGCGGTCGCCTTTTTTCACGCCGACTGATTTCAGGGCGTTGGCGTATTGGCAAGTCTTGGCCAGCAATTGGCTGTAAGTGGCTTTGGTCACTTCGCCGCCGTCGGCTTCGAAGATGATGGCGGTCTTGTCGCCCAAGCCTTTTTCGATGTTGCGGTCCAAGCAGTTGTAAGAGGCATTCAATGTGCCGTCTTCGAACCACTTGAAGAAAGGCGCGTTGCTCTCATCGAGCACTTTGGTGAAGGGGGTCTTCCAGCTCAGCAACTCGCGTGCTTGCTCGGCCCAAAAGCCTTCGTAATCAGTCTCAGCTTTTTTGCACAAGGCTTCGTAGGCGGCCATGCCGGATACGTTGGCTTGCTTGACGAACTCAGCTGATGGCTGGTGAATGGTGATGTCGCTCATGAACCGGTCTCCTCTTATATGACGGTATCTGTCAAAACCCCGTGACTGTGAGCTTGGGCTCTTACAAGGGTCTGACTTTTTTGGTGCATACAAACCCTTGGATGGGACGCGGGTTTGTGTTTTATCAATTTAGCCTTATTTACTGGGCGTTTCGCTGGGCATGAGCTCGCTGAGCTCTAAGTGAATACCCAGGTGCTGATCAATGAAGTGCCGCGCCGTGTCCTGCCAGCCGCCCAGTTCGGACTCGTAGTGCAACAGGCCGGGGTCGTCCAGCTGGCCATCGTTGAAGTCCAGCGTGGTGGGGAAACGCAGCTGGAACAGTTCGTACTCGTTTTGGTACAGCTTGGGCGCTTGCTTGGCGTTGTGTGCAATGGCGCGCAAACGGCCTTGGTGGCTCCAGTCGCAAAACAAGATATTGCCCATGCGCAGCATGAGCACGCATTGGTTAGGCGCGATCTTGCCCAAGATCTTGGCGTAGCTCAGCTCGCCATAGCCCCGCTCCCCACTACGGTCGATTTTTTGAAGCTCTGTAATAGCCTGTTCGCCCAAGGCAATCCAAGCTTCCAAAATATGGCCAGCGTGGAAATAGGCTTCCCAGAAGCGGCGGCGGTAGGGGCCAATGTCATCTTCTGTGTGGCGCAAGATTTCAAAGAATGCATCCATGGTGCGGCTGGTTAGCCAGCGGCTAGCCGTCTCGATGGCTTCGCGGCGCACGCCCAGCCAGCCTGCGTGGTTGTGGCGCGGGTCGCCCAAGGTGCGCAGCAACTCAGACAGCAGTGCGTTTTTGATGTCTTGTGGCGGGTTGCGGTCAAACCAAGGTGAGAGCAGGCTGTAGGCAAACTCGTCGCGGCACAGCGGGTAGCGCAGGCGCTGTGTAGGTTGGCCGATGTCGTGCATGGCCCATTCGCACATACGCTTCACATAGCCAATGGTGCTGCGTATTTCTTCGGGGGCTTGCAAGGCTTCGATGAAGGCTTGTTTGCAAAAGTTGTTCAGCCAAAAGCCTTGGGTCAGCGCATGGCGCTCTTGCCACTGCGCCAGTGTTTTGTCGGCGGGCATGCCCAAAATATCGTTGGCCACATGCACGGGGCCATTGAGCGGGTCCAACACATCGAGGGTGGTGATGAGCCGCTCTAGGCCATTGGCTTCGGTCTCGGACAGCGAAGCCAACACGCGTGGGTCCAAGAAGAACTCGCGTGCCGTGTGGGCCAGCTTCAAGAACACGGGGTTCTCTGGGTTGAAGCCCTGCAAATAGGTGTGCAGCAAACCACGGCCCCACTTGAGCGGACGGCGTGAGGCCAGTGCCTCTGGCACGGCCACTTCAAAGTAGCGGTCGGTCAACGGTGTGTGGGTGTGCAGGCCGCGCTCGGCGTCGAGCCACAGCGCGTAGGGAATGTGTCGCCAATCGCGTTGGCGCGGTGCGCTGCTGTTGGGTGCAAACTGCACGCGTTCAAACGCGCTGTAGGTGCGCTCGCCCACGGTGCGCAAGTCTGGGTCTTTGCCAAAGCCGCCGCCACGCTTGGTCCGCGCAGCATGGGCCAGCTGGTCAAAGTCTTGCGGCAGTGGGGCGAAAAACTCGTGCATGTTTGTGGCGGTTGCTCAGCGCACCGTCTCTTGCATCTTCTTCAAGGTGCTGCTCGGGCCTTTGGCCGCGCCGGTATCGGTGGGCTGGAAGGCCAACACAAAGCGCAGCTCCACGCGGCGGTTTTGTGTGTCGTTGTCTTTGCTGCTGGGGCGCTCATCGGCATACGAGCTGATGCCAAACACGGGCTGCTCGCGCTCGTTGCGGTAGCTTTGCATGCCTTCCGAGCCCAGCACTTTGTAAACCGCACGTGCGCGGTCTAGGCCCAAATGCCAGTTGTTGTAGTCGCCACGGTGCAGCGGCACAGAGTCGGTGTGGCCTTCAATCAGGATGGTTTCAATCTCCACCTGTTGCGGGTTGGGCGGGCAGTCGTCTGGCAGACGGCGGCGTTGCGAATAGATGTAGCAAGGCAAGACTTGTTGCAGTTGTTCGGCCGATTGGCGCAACGTGCGCACGCCCAAGCCTTCCAGCTCGGCGCTACCGCGTGCAAACAAGGTGTCGGCTGGCAAGCTGATGACGCCCGAGACTTGGTTGATCGTCACCGGCACACCTGCGTTTTGCAGTCTGGTCCCGATGGTGTGCACCACTGTGGCAAGTGGGTCGGCGGGGGGCTCGGGCGGCTGCTCGGGCTTGCGTGAGAGCAGCACCATCACCATCACGATGAAGATGAACAGCAGGCCAATCATCAAGTCACTGGCCGAAGCCATGTAACCCGACTCTTCCACCTGCTCATTGGTGGCTGCGGTGTTGCGGCGTGTTTTGATGAACATGATTGACGCGTTTAACTTTGACTTTTAGGCTTTAAGCCTTGGGTGGCAAAGCGTCGATGAACTCGTCCAACACTTCTTCCAGGTTGGTGATGCTGCCACTCAGCTGGTTCACTGCGCTGGCCAAGTGTTGGTCCATCTTGGTGTGCAGGTCAGAAATTTGGGTGCTGTAGCCCGACACACCTTTGGTCAGTGCATCCACCGTGCCTGTGAGTGCTTTTTGTGCGTCTTGCAAATGTGAGCGTACATGGCCCAGCGCTTCTTCGGCAGACACCGCGCTCTGTTTGAGCGTGTCCACGGTTTGGCCGAGGGCTTGGTTCATCGGAATCAAGGCTTCTTTGAAGTCGGTGGCCGCTGCACGCTGCAAGCCCACCGCGCCTTCTATGGCGTTGGCGCTGTCTTTGAATTTCTCAGCCGTTTGGTCAATGCGCTCGACCGTGCCTTGCAAGCCCGACATCGCGCCTTGCACCGTTTGCACGGTTTGGCCCAAGGTGCCCAGCAGGGTTTCGAGTTGTTGCGTGCCGGTTTGGCCCATCGCGCTGGCGCGTGCCAACGAAGCATCTAGCTCGGTGATGGTGGTGCGGGTGTTTTGAATGGTTTGTGCCAAAGTGCCCACGGCATCGCCAAACGAAGCGAGGCCGGTTGAGATGCCTTGGGTCAAGGTCTCGCCCGCTTTGCTCAGCTCGACCGCCGCTTGGCTGCCAGCGTTGCCAAAGCTTTGGCTAGAGGTTTGAATGCTGTCGGCCAGTTGGGCCAGCTTGTCAAACGCGGGCTGCATATTGCGCGAGAGGGCGTCGCCAATCGCGTTGGCAAAGTCACCTTCAAAGCGGCGCAGTTGGCTCACCTGTGAACGGTTCTCGTCCAAGATGTCCTGGAACAAAGCCAGCTGCATGCGCACGCTGGCTTCGGCTGCGTTGTCTGGCACTTTGCTGCGCAGTGTGTGGCACAGCGTGTCGATGCTGGACTGCAAGTTTTCCAGCGCCACTTTGGCGCGCCAGTTCCACACCAGCGAACACAACAAGCCCGCGATGGAGGTGATGAACTTACCGCCCGCCGTGGCAATGAGCGACTGCAAAGCTTGGTCTTGCTGACGTGCCGATACATCCAGCGCATTGAGCGCCAAGCCTGCTTGCTGCAAAGCCACCGCCAAGAAGATGAAGGTACACATCAAGCCAAAACCAATCAGCAAATTGGGCATGGTCTCGAACAAGGCCAAGTTCATGCGGCCACCGAGCACGCTGCGCACCGTCCATGTGTCGGCGTGGCTGCGAAAGCTGTAGCTACTGCGTGGGCCTTGGTTCACACCATGTTGCGTGGGTAGGTCAATCAGGCCCGCCTCGGTTTCGCGCAACAAAAACTTCAGCTCGTCGTCGGTGGTTTTACTCTCGGCCAAAGCCAGCGCTTCGCGACTGCTGCCCTGGTGTGCGCCTAGGCGGGCATCGAGCCCCACCACCTCGGCACGCACGCGCCGAATGCGCGAAGCCCACACGCCGAAGCTGATGAGCGAGAACACAAAAATCACGGCTGCAATGGCCAGTGGCACAGCCAACTGTTCGAGTTGGACGAGGTATTGATTCGTAGGCATGGCGCTATTGTGAACAAGTTAAATTGTGGAAAAGTTAAATGCCCAAACCACCGCTGCGCAACACGCGCCGCGCACAGCCATTCCACAGCACGCCCAACTGCGGGGCCCACAGCGTCAGGCGCTTTTTGGCGCGTGTGAGGCCGGTGTACACCAGCTCGCGCGTGAGCACGGGGGACTCAAGTGCTGGGATCACCAGCAACACATGCGTGAACTCTGAGCCCTGTGATTTGTGCACCGTCATGGCAAACACGGTTTCCACACTGTCAAGACGCGAGGGCATGACCCAACGCACACCACCATCCACCGCAGGGAAGGCCACGCGCAACACACCGTCAGGCCCGGGCAGGCACAGGCCAATGTCGCCGTTCATCAGTTCTAGCGCGTAGTCGTTTCGCGTCACCATCACAGGGCGACCGGCATACCAAGCACTTTGGCCTAAGCCCAGCGCGTGCTCGACTTGTGCATTGAGCTGCACCACGCCCAGCGGGCCTTCGCGCACCGCGCACAACACACAAAACTCGGTGAAGGCTTTGAGCAACGCCACCGCTTGCGCATCGCTGCACGGTGCAGCTGGCGCTGTTTTACTGGGGCGGTGTGCGTCTAGCAAAGCCAGCCAATTGCGCCAACCGTAGCGCAGGCCCACGGCCAGCTTGGGGTCGCTGGCATTGTTCAGTTGCAGGCGGGTCACGTCGGGTTCTGCGGCATCGCCCCCTTCGTCAAGGAGAACGCTTTGTTGCAAAGGCAACGTGGCCAGCCAATCGGGTGCAGCGTTCCACAGGGCTTTGAGGGCGGGTGTGTTGTCGGCCGCGTCCGCGTTCACGGTGCGTGCCCATTGGCCAATGCCGCTCTTGGCATCGAAGCGGTGGCTGTGAATGAGCGTGACGGTTTGAGCTTTGAGCAAACTGCCCGTGCACAGCTGGGACATGACCGCACCAGCTTCTACAGACGCGAGCTGGTCTTTGTCGCCCAGCAAAATCAAACGCGCAGTCGGCGGCACAGCTTGCAGCAGGCGGGCCATCATCTCTAAGTCAATCATCGACGCTTCGTCGACCACCACCACATCGGTGGCAAGCTGATGCACTTGGTTTGCGCGGCTATTGGTTTGCAACAAGCGGTGCAGCGTTTGCGCTTGGCTGGGCATGTGCGGGCGCTTATCGGCGGGCATCTTGGTGAGTGCGTTGCTGATCGACTCGGTCAAACGCGCCGCTGCTTTGCCCGTGGGGGCGGCCAAGTGAATTTGCAGCTCGCGTGGCGATGTGCGCACTAACAGCGACAGCAGTTTCACCACCGTGGTGGTTTTGCCCGTGCCGGGCCCGCCGGTGATGAGGGTGATGCGGTTTTGCGCGGCCACCTCGCAGGCCAAGCGTTGCATGTCAGGCGTGCCATCGGTGGTGGGCGTGAACAACTCGTCTAAGCGTTGTTGCAAATCCGCAGGCACTTCGCAGGGCAGGGCTAAGCGCTGCGCCAGTTGCAATCGAATGTTTTGCTCAGCCTTCCATGCGCGGCGTAAATACAAACGTGCGCCTTGTGTGTCTTCGGTCAGCACCAGCGGCGAAGCATCGCCTTGCGTCCACGGCAAGGTGGCGGCGGCTTCATGCAGCTTGCTTGGGAGTGTGGCGGTTTGTTCGTCGGTCCAGCCCAACAACTCAGCGACTTGCGTTTGTAGCGTGGCAAGGTCTAGGCACGCATGGCCGCGTCCCCATTGGTGGCTGGTGAGGGCTGCTAACCACAAGTGGCGTGGGTCATCGCTGGGTTGCTTGCTGTGCAGCAAGTTGGCCAAGGCTGTGTCTAAGCCGGTCAGCGGCGTGGCGTGCGCTTGTCCCCAAGGTTGTTTCAGCAGGTCTTTGAGCATGGTCATGCGGAGCCTTTCTCAAACAACGCATCCAACGCTTCAATCAGCGCCTGCGGCGGCCGCTGCAAATGCACACCCGCACCTTTGGCGTGAATGCCGCGCAAGAACATATACACCGCGCCGCCCATGTGTTGGGCGTAGTCGTAGCCGGGTAGGCGCACTTTGAGCAAGCGGTGCAGCGCCAAGGTGTACAACACGTATTGCACCTCGTAGCGTTTGTGCAGCACCGCGTCTTGCAAGGTGTTGGGGTCGTAGCTGGGCAGTTTGTTCGACTTGTAGTCCACCACCCAATAGCGGCCATCGTGCTGCAGCACCAAGTCCATCGAGCCGGTGAGCATGCCTTGCATCACACGCGCTTGCAGGGCAGGGCGGGGCGTGCCTTCAAACACATGGCTTTGAATGAGCTGGTCCAGCGCAGTGGCGCTGACGTGGCTCACTTCTAAGTTGAACTCCATCTCGGGCCACATGTGCTCGGTGCTCAGGTCGCGCAATGTCAAAGGCGCAGCGTTGAGCTCATGCAAAGGCAGCGGCGTTTGCACCACGGCTTGCAGCCATGGCTCTAGTTGTGCGCGTGGTGCATCGTCCAGCTGCAACCAGCTGGCTTTGCGTTCCAGCAAATTGGCCCACGCTTGCTTGGCCCACTCGGGCGCATTCTCATTCGCCACAGGCCAATTGTTTTGCGACAGCCATTCCAACAAATCGTGCAGCAGCGTGCCGTAGCGCGCACCGGCGGGGAAGCTTTGCCATGCGCTGATGCTTTCGGGGTCTGGCGTAGGTGTTACAGAGGCAGCTGATGCAGCCACTGCATAGGGCTGTGCATCGGAGGTCGCATCCGTGATGGCATCAGCCACCGCTTCGTCGCGTTTCGATTCAGACACCAGCCCACGCGTGATGGCACTGAAGCTGGCCGTCCACCACAGGCTGTGGTGGGTGCGTGTGGGGGTCAGGGCATCTTTGGGTGCGCTGATGGCAGCGGGGGCTTGGTAGCGAATGCCTTGCAACTCTGGCAAGTCGGCCACTTGGATGTGGTCACACGTGCCCCACAAGGCGTGCAACTGATTGGCTAAATCACCGCGCTCTTTGCGCATCAGCAATTGCGACAAGGCACTCAGTTTTAAATCGCTCTTGGTAGTGGCCTTGCTCAAATCATTTTTGGTTTCGGCCACGCCCATCCACAAACCACGTTGCGCACGCGTGAGGGCCACGTACAGCAGGCGCATGTCTTCTTCCACCGAAGTGGCGGTTGGGTCGCTGTCGTCCTCACCTTCGTCTTCTTGTGCGAAGTTGGTCTTGGCTTTTTTCTCCACCGCAAACGCGCCTGCAAACGGCACAAACACCAGCGGGTATTGCAAGCCCTTGCTCTTGTGATACGTGATGACTTTCACGCACAAGGCATCGGTTTCTAGGCGCGCTTGTTGTGCATCGCTGTCGTGGTGTTGGTTTTGAATTTGTTCGCCTAGGTGGCGCACCAGTGCGTGCTCGCCTTGCAGGCTTTGCTCGGCGTGTTGCAGCAACTCGCCCAAGTGCAGCAGGTTACTCAGGCGACGTTCACCATCGGGCTGCGCCAACATGCGCTGCGCCACGTGTTGGCTGTGTAGCCACTGGTGCAGCATGGGCAGCACGCCGTGTTGTTGCCACAGGCCGTGCCATTGGTGGAATTGTTCTAGCAGTTGCTCCCACTGCGCTTCGTCTTGCGTGGTGGCCAGCACTTCGTGCAAGTCCAGCGCCCACAAGCGGCTGCCCACTGCGGCACGCACCCAGCCCGTTTGGCGGGGCGAAGCCACCGCACGTAACAAGCGCCACAAGTCGGTGGCCTCGGTCGATTGATACACGCTGGTGTGGTCAGACAAATACACACTAGGAATGAGTCGCGCACGCAGGGCGTGACGCACCGCATCGGCTTGCTTTTGACTGCGCACCAGCACGGCCATGTCGCCGGGGGTGGCTGCGCCTTTGTTCAGCAGGTCTGCTATTTGGTCGGCAAACACTTGTGCGGTGTGGTTCAAGTAGCTGGTGCTGCTCACCACATCCGCATCACCTTGCGGGTGCATTTGCCACACGGTGAAGGGTGGGCACTCTTCGCCGTTCACCACCAGCGCAGGCTCTTTGCCTTGGGCTGACACCTCCACAAACTCAATCTCGCCTTGTGTTGATGCAAACGGTTGCTCGGTTTGCATGAACACATGGTTCACCGCTTGCACCAAGCCCACGCTTGAGCGGTGGTTGCCAGTGAGGGTGTGCAGCGCGTCTGTGTTCGTGGCTTGCGCATCGTTGCGCGCTTGCAGGTACGTGCCCAAGTCTGCGCCACGGAAACTGTAGATGGCTTGCTTGGGGTCGCCAATCATCACCAGCGCGTTGGCATCTGTGCAAGCGTCTGGTGCATAGATGCGGTTGAGCGTGCCGTACTGCCAAGGGTCGGTGTCTTGAAACTCGTCCACCAAAGCCACAGGGTATTGCTGGCGAATGGCGGTGGCCAATCGGCCGTCGTCGGCCATCACGGCGTGATGCAGGTTTTGCAACAGGTCTGAAAAGTCAAACGCGGCGCGTTGTGTTTTGGCTGCCTTGTAGGCTTCGCCCACCGCGTATGCGGCGTGCAGGGCAATGTGTTTGTCTGTGGTGGGCTTAGCGTCAAACAACGCCACATAGGTTTGCATCGCTGCGAAGAAAGCAAAGCCTTCTGCCTCGGCCCAACCTTTGTCTTGCAAGGCTTGGGTGGTGAAGCGCTCTAGCACTTTGAATTCTTCTTTGCTGACTTGCGCCTTCGCGCTTTGCGTGGCCCACGCGTGCAGCGCTTTGAGCCAGTTGGCAAAGTAGTCGGCACGCAGGCCTTTGATTTTTTTCTGCGCGCCTGCTTCTTGCAGGGCTTGCAGCGTCTTCTCGCTCCACGCTTCACGCGCAGCAAGTGCTGCAGCTTCGACTTGTGCTTGCCACGCCATGTGCGTGTCAATGGCTTGTGTGGGCGTGATGTTGGGTGCAACCACTTCGCGTGGTTTGCGCTCTTGTTCCTTCCACATCTCGCTCAAGGTTTTCAGCAGCTTGGCTGGGTCTTGGCCGATGAGGGGTGTGATGTGTTGCAGCGTGTCGCCACTCAGCGGGTAAAACCATTCACGCCAATAGTCTTGCACCAGCGTGAGCTTGAGTTGGTCTGCGTTTTCTAAACGGGTTTGTTCAAACAGGTTGTGGCTCTCTAGCGCGTGCTGCGTGAGCATGCGACGCGACCAACCGTGAATGGTGTAGATGGCGGCATCGTCCATCCACTCGGCAGCGCAGTTGAGCTGCAAGGCGCAGCGCGGCCACAGCGAGGCGTCAAAGCTGTCGCGCAGTGTTTCTAAAAATTCATCCACTTTCAACGAGGCGGGGAACTCGCGGCCCTGCGCGCTCAAGTCAAAGTAAGTGGCGGCTTGGCTCAGGCGTGTACGAATGCGTTCGCGCAGCTCGGCGGTGGCGGCGTCGGTAAACGTCATCACCAAAATTTGTGGGGGCAGCAAAGCCTCTGTGCGTTCGTGGCCCAGCACCAGGCGCAGGTACAGCGCAGCGAGTGTCCAAGTTTTGCCTGTGCCTGCGCTGGCCTCTATCACTTGGCGGCCGTGCAGCGGCAGGGTGTGTGCGTTGAGGGCTTTCATGCGTCAGCCTCCTCAGCGCTGTCTGCACTTAGGTGAATCACCTTGGCGGCTTTGAACATGGGTTCGTACAAGCGGGTGGCCCAATGGTTCAGGTCTGCTTCCACATCTTCAAAACTCGTGAACACACGTTGCAAGGCGGGCGAGCCTGTGTATTCGCCGCTCTTGCCAAAGCCGCCTTCAAACGCAGCTTGCGCTTTGCTCATCGCGTCTTTGCTGCCGCCGTACACGCCCATCACAAATGCGCAGGCGGTCTTGGCGGCTACGGGCAGGGGCTGTGTCCATGCTTCTAAATACGCATTGCACAGGTCTTGCAAATGCACTTGCGCTTTGTCTGCCTCGATGGGCTTGAGTTCGATGGCCGCATCAAAACCAATTTGCACGCTGGTGGTGGGCGTGCCACTGGCGCACGCGGCCAAGTGGTGCAGCCACAGTTGGCCGAGTGTGTCGATACGGGCGACTTGGTTTTCTTTTTTGCCTTCGGTCACCGCGCCTGGTCGCAGCGCCACTTGTAGCCACTGCTGTCCAGCGTCATGCGCTTTGCCGTTGGTGTGCCACATGGTTTGGCCATTGGCCCACTCGGCACCCAGGTGTGTGTGGCCCAGTTGCCAATGGGCAGATTGCACGCTCAAGTGCAGGGGCCACTTGGGCAACAACACATCCAGTTGCTCGCGCAGTTTTTCGCGGTCGTTCTCAAACAGGTGTTGCTGCGCTTCGCCAAAACCGGCCATGGCCAGTTGGCCACTCAGGCGCAGTTGGTCAATGGCTTGCTGCGCATCTTCAGCCTGCGCAATGCGTTGGTTGAGTTTGTATTTTTCTAAACCGTCCAGCGAGAAAGGCTCTTCTTCCTCGGCGGCTTCTTCGGGTTGGTCTAGGCGCAGGCGCAAACGGTCTATCAAAAACACTTCCACGGGTTGACGCAACAAGCGCTGCAAATGTTGCAGCGTCAGCTCGGTGGGCGCGGCTTCACTTGGCGTTGTTTCGTTTGACGCAGTTGGCGCAGACGAAGCAGAGGACGACAACAACGCACGCTGCCAATCATCCGCATAGGTTTGAAACGTGGAGTCTTGCGTGAAGTACTTGGGCGAAAACGCTTGCAGCGGTTGCAACGGTGCAACGCACGCGGGTGCGGGTTCGCCTTTGTCATTGCGCTGCGTCCACACCGCATTGAGGTAGTCCATCAACTGCGCCACCAACACCGACGGTGGCTTCACTTCATGGTCCGTCGTGCGCCGTCCTTGCCAACTGATGTAGAGCTTGTCGCGGGCCGACAGCAACGCTTCTAAAAACAAATATCGGTCGTCTTCGCGGCGCGAGCGGTCGCCTGCGCGCCAGTGCACATTGGCGTAATGTGGGGTGCTACCTGCGTGTGCTGCGTCGCTCATCAAATCAAAGTCGCGTGGGGTTTGGCTGCGTGGGTAGTCGCCATCGTTCATGCCCAGCAAGCACACGCACTTGAAGGGGATGGAGCGCATCGGCATGAGCGTGGCGAACTGCACGCCACCACCAAAGAAGCGGCGTTGCATGGCGGGCTGTTGCAGCTGGGCCATCCAGTGTTCGCGCACCACCACCAGTGGCAGTGGGCTGTCGAGGCGTGCCAGTTGGCATTCGGCCAGCCATGTTTCTAGCGGGGCCATCACGCGTTCTATCAGTCGCTCATCCGCTTCGTCGCTCGGCTTAAAGAACAACGCGACGAGCTGTTGCAGCACCGCCACCCATTCGGTGGGCGTGTGTTCTTGTCGCAGTTTGATCAGCGCAATTTGTGTATGGCGCAGCCATTGCAACAGGCCATCGACCACGCGTGCGTCTAGCCCGCCCACGCCTGCTTGGGGCAGGGTGTCGGCCCACGGTGTGGCGAGGTCGTCGCTTGCGCCCGTGGCGTAGCCCAACAGCAAACGTTCGATGCCAAACAGCCAGCTGTTTTGGTTGGCGTCGGCCATGTCGGGCGCAATGCCCCACGGTTTGCGGTGCGGCGCGTCTAAGCCCCAGCGCACGCCGGCGTCGGCCAGCCAAGTGTCGAGCTGGGCCACGTCGTGTTCTTCTATGCCGAAGCGTTCACGCACAGCGGCGACTTCAAACAGGCTTTGCCATTCCACGCGCGTCACGCGTAGTTGGGGCAGTTGCAGCAGGGTGTCTAGTGCTTGCACCAGTGGTTCGGTGCGCGGCGTGGTGTCGGCCACGGTGTAGGGTAGATGGCGCGGGTCGTTGCTGGCGAAGCGCCCAAACACCGCATGGATGTGCGGCGCAAAGTTGGCCATGTCGGGGACCATCACCATGATGTCGGCGGGCTTGAGCGTGGGGTCTGCATCCAGCCACGCCAGAAGGCGGTCGTGCAGCACTTCTACCTCGCGTTGGGCCGAGTGCGTTTGCACAAAGCGTACGCTGGTGTCGTCTGCGGGCACGTTGGTTAAGTGGTCGGGCAGAGGCGCAAGGTTGAGTAGGGACGACTGCAAGTGCTCCAGCATCGTGGGCTCGCGGCCTTCGTCGGCGGCTGTGTCTGCGGGGTCGACAAACACATCCACGCGGTTGAACTGGCCTTTGTATTGGTCTACGTCGTCAAAGCCATCGAGCAAGTGCAAATAGTCGCGGCCATGTTTGCCCCATGCGGCCAGCAGGGGGTGCGTGTCGGTGTGCAGGGTGTATTGGTCGGCCTCGGACAGCGAGCCATCGTCTTGCGGCACGGGCAAACCGGCTTTGTGTGCTTGGCGTTGCTTGGACAGCTTGGCTAACTTGATCAAGGGCACACGGCTTTCCACCACATGGCCCCAGTAGTGCTGACAGGGGTTTTGCACCAGCATGAGCACTTGGCACACGCGACCCAAAGCGGCCAGCGCCTGCACGGTTTGCATGGGCAGCGACGTCACGCCAAACACCATGATGCGGTGCGGCACACCCGCAGGGCGTTGGCCTTCGGGGATGGATGCCATCTTGGCCATGAAGGCTTCGTGCACTTTGGCGCGTGAGCTGTAGCTGTGTTGAAGTTCGGCCTTGACTTCGGCATCAGCAGCAAGGTCGTCTAGCAAATCGCGCCACAGCTCGGGCTGCCAGCTTTGTGCGGCGGGTAGGGGTGTGGCTGTGCCAGTTTGTGTGCGCAGTGTGTCTTTGTGATTGGCCCAGTCTTCTAGCCAATCGGCGCGGTAGTTTTGGTAACCGTCTAATACGTCGGCCAGCTGTGCGGCCAACTGATACGCGCGGCGGTTCATGGGCGACGCGTCAGCCTCGGCTTGGCCAAGGTAGTTTTTCAGTGGTGCAAAGCTGGGCTTGGCCAACAAACTGGGGAGCAAACGCATGATGCGCCACACCAGTGGCGACTTGTCCAGCGGCATGTGCGCCGGAACGCTGTCAGGCCCCAACACCGCGCGGTAAATCTGCCACAGCTTCGCAGACGGCAGCTCCACCTGCGTAGCCGCGCAAATGCCAAGGTCTTTGGCCAAGGCTAGCTCTAGCCAATGCTTCATGCCGTTGCTTTGCACCAGCAACACCTCGGGCGCGAGCACCGGCAGCGGGTGGTTGCGGATGAACTGCACCGCCAACTCGCGCAGGCCCTCTAGCTGGTTGCTATGAAGCACCATAAAACCGGTGGCGTGGGGGCTAGACATGTGGGGCAGAACGGGCGAAAAAAGGGGCTAAATATTTGCGTAAGTCAGTGAGCATACTGGATGGCTGGGCGCAAACCATGAGCCTGCTAACCGTCTATATATCGACACAATAGAATTAACTTAAATTGAATAAACGAATACATAACGGTTAATTGACATGCATCTGCCGCAAATTGCCACCCTCTGCGCCATCGCCCTAGCCAGCTGCGCCTGCTCACCGTCTGACAAGCCCCATGTTCCCGTCGCCGAAATGGCCAACCCCGCGTCGGTCAACTGCATCAACGCAGGCGGCAAGCTGATCATCAAACGCACCCCGCAAGGCGAATTTGGCATGTGCCAATTGCCCTCGGGCAAGGTGTGCGAGGAGTGGGCTTTGTTTCGGGGTGAGTGCTCTTAATTTACGTTCAATTTTTAGAAATTACATTGTTGATTCAGAAGGACTTTTTAAATGCCCCAAACAACAGCTTGTGTTGCAAAGGAACTTGCGCGTCTGAGCACGGATTGCTCTTTTTTGTTGACGCATTTGATACGTCAAAACGACGATAAGAATGATGATGAAGCTAAAAAAATTCTTTCTTCGATTCTCGATTTCGTTGGGGCTCATCAAAAACCTCTGCTGAAAGCATCGAATTCAGGTTGGTACAGCGCAGCAGCCCCGAAGATTTTTAATCCAGTAACCAGAACATTCAATGGTTCAAGTCATACCAAGGCTGTGTGCTTTACTGAAAGTACCCTTTCAGGGTTGAAAGCGCATCGGGACATGTTTAATGCTAAATACGGTATTGCATTTGATAGAGATTTGCTCTTTTCAAAAGGGGCAAATCCATGTCTCAACATTCGCGAATCTTTGCTAAAGAAGAGTTTCGTTTGTAATGAAGAGGTTTATGCACGATTTGTGTACAACTTCATTCCAGTTGAGCTGCACCCATTTGTAAACATCATTCATGATGGTTTTGATGCAACTCATGAAAGAGAGTGGCGTGTACCGAACGACTTATCTTTCGAATTGTGTGAGGTTCTTTTTATTTTTTGCCCAGCTGATGAGTTTGAGTATTTTTCAAAAATTCAGTCGGCAGCTCAACCTATTCTTTTTGATTTGGCTTGGCTTGACCGTGTGTGACTTTTTAAAATCAAAGAGTTTTTCAGCGCTTAAACGCCGCCGCTACAAAATCAATCAAGGCCTTCACCCGCACCGAGGTGCGGTGGCGTTCGGCGTAGATGGCATAGATGTCGGCATCGGGGCTGTTGTAGCTGGGTAGCAGCTGCACCAGTTTGCCTGACTGCACATATTTCTCTACATCCCATTGCGCGCGCAGCAGCACGCCGTGGCCGTCGAGTGCCCAGTTCAACGCCACACCGCCATCGTTGGTGGTGAGGTTGCCGCGAATTTTCACGCTCTCGGTTTGTTGCTCTTTGGCTTTGCCCTTGGCGGTGGTGAAGCGCCACAGGCCATAGGCTTCGTCGCCTTGGCGTATGCCAATGCAGTTGTGCTTCACCAACTCCGACGGTGTTTTGGGTGTGCCAAATTTTTTCAAGTACGCAGGCGAGGCCACCACCACGCGTTGGTTGGCCGCAATGAAGCGCGCAATCGAGCGCGAGTCAGGCGGGTTGCCAAAGCGAAAGCAAATGTCAAATGCATCGTCGCCACTGGGCGGTGGGTTGACCGAGAGCTGTAACTGCACATCCACCTTGGGGTGCAGGCGCGTGAACTGCGAGATGAGTGGCGCAATGTGGCTGCGGCCAAAACCCAGTGTGGCGTTCACGCGCAGCAGGCCTTGCGGTGCAGCGGTGGCACCCAGCAAGTGGGTTTCAAGACCTTCGATGTCGCCCATGATTTTGCGGGCGTAGTCCAAATACACCTCACCCTCGGGCGTGAGGCCCATGCGCCGTGTGGTGCGGTTGACCAAGGGAATACCTAAGCGCGATTCCATCAACCCCAAGTGGCGGCTGACCGCTGCGGTAGAAATGCCTTGCTCGCGCGCCGCTGCGCTGAGCGAGCCTGCGTTGGCCAACGCGATGAAAAAGCCTAAGTCGGCAGGGCTAATGAGTTTTGTCATATCTTTAGCTTTAGGTTAACAATACTTTGAATATAGCGCTGAACTTTTACCCTTCAAATATTTACAGTTGTTTCCATCAAATAAAGGAGACAACCATGTTGAACACATTTAAAAAACAAATTTTGGTTGCCGCTATGTGCGGCATAGCAGGTTTGGCGCAAGCCCAAGCGTGGCCCACCAAGACCATCACCATCGTTGTGCCGTTCCCACCGGGTGGCACTACGGACGTACTGGCCCGTGCGGTATCCACCAAGCTTTCGGCGAATTTGGGTCAGACCGTCATCGTTGAAAACAAGCCCGGTGCAGGTGCCACTTTGGGGGCTGCACAAGTGGCCAAGGCCAATGCGGATGGCTACACCTTGCTGATGGGCGCGGTGCACCACACCATTGCCACCAGTGTGTACAAGGGCCTGACCTACAACTTCGACAAAGACTTCGCACCCATTACTACCGTGGCCTTGGTGCCCAACGTGTTGGTGGTCAATGCCAAGTCGCCTTACAACAGTGTGAAAGACCTCGTCGCCGCAGGTAAGGCCACGCCTGATAAGTTGGCCTATGGCTCTAACGGCAACGGTACTGCGCAGCACATGATTGGCACACAATTTCAAGTTGTTTCGGGTGCTCAAATTTTGCATGTGCCCTACAAAGGCAGCGCGCCGTTGACAACCGACTTGTTGGGTGGTCAAGTAGACATGTCGTTTGACACTGTCACACCTGTGTTGCCCTTCATCAAAGAAGGTAAGTTGAAACCGTTGGCTGTGACCACTGCCAAGCGTTCTTCCACGTTGCCCAATGTGCCAACGTTGCAAGAGGCGGGTGTGCCTGGCATTGCCATTGGCACATGGTTTGGCTTGCTTGCGCCTGCAGCTACCCCTAAAGATGTGGTGACCAAACTCAACGCAGAAGTGGTAAAGATCATCCACACGCCCGAGTTTAAAAAGCAAATGTTGGACATCGGCGCAGAGCCCATCGGCAACAAGCCAGACGAGATGGCCAAACAAATCAAAGAAGAAACCGAAAAGTTTGCTGGCTTAGTCAAAGCAGGCAAGGTCACGCTCGACTGAGCGCCCACCCATTTACCAAAGGAGTTCCCCGTGAACAAAGAAACAGCAGTAGCAGACCTGACCCATGTGATGGCGAAGTTCACGTCATACATCGGCAAGCGCTTGCCCACCGACGTGACCGAAAAGCTGGGTGAGTTGCGTGAGAAAGAAGTCAACTTCTTGGCCAAAGAGGTGTACGAGTCCATGCGTCAAAACCAAGACGCCGCCGACAAGTTAGACCGCCCGAGCTGCCAAGACACCGGCGTCATTCAATACTTCCTCACCGCAGGTTCTAACTTTCCATTGTTGGGTGAGCTGGAAGAAATTTTGTTGGGCGCCACACAAGGCGCTACCAAAGACGGCCCACTGCGCCACAACGCGGTGGAGACCTTTGTCGAGAAAAACACAGGCACCAACACCGGTTCAAAAATTCCATGGCTCGATTGGGAAATCGTGCCTGGTGACGACAGCGTCATCATCGATGTGTACATGGCAGGTGGCGGTTGCACCTTGCCGGGTGCCGCCAAAGTGTTGATGCCCGGCCAAGGCTACGAAGGTGTGGCCGAGTTTGTGTTTGACGTCATCACCTCACGCGGTGTGAATGCGTGCCCACCTTTGTTGGTGGGTGTGGGTGTGTCCACCTCGGCTGAAACGGCGGCACGTTTGTCGAAGAAAGCCATTCTTCGCCCCGTGACCTCGCGCCACAGCAACGACAACGCCGCCTTGATGGAAGAGCTGTTGACCGATGGTTTGAACGAATTGGGTTTAGGCCCTCAAGGCCTGACGGGTAACAACAGTGTGATGGGCGTGAACATCGAGTCATCTGCTCGTCACCCATCGACCATTGGTGTGGCGGTGTCCACCGGTTGCTGGGCGCACCGTCGCGGCAAGATCAAGATCAATGCCGACATGTCTTACGAAATCATTTCGCACAAAGGATTCACGCTGTGAAGAAAATTCTCACCACCCCCATCAAAGACGAAGATCTTGAATCGTTGAACATCGGTGACGTGGTGTACCTCACAGGTACGCTGGTCACTTGCCGAGATGTGGCGCACCGCCGATTGATTGAGCTGGGCCGCGAGCTGCCCGTCAACTTAGAAGGCGGTGCGATTTTTCATGCGGGCCCCATCGTGCGCCAAAAAGAAAATGGCGAATACGAAATGGTGTCGATTGGTCCCACCACCAGCATGCGCATGGAAAAGTTTGAAAAAGAATTCATCAAACGTACCGGCGTCAAACTGATTGTGGGCAAAGGCGGCATGGGCCCTGAAACACAAGCAGGTTGCATGGAGAACAAAGCCGTGCATGCCATCTTCCCAGGCGGCTGCGCCGTGTTAGCTGCAACACAAGTTGAGAAGATTGAAGCCGCTGAGTGGACGGACCTGGGCATGCCCGAAACCTTGTGGGTCAACCGCGTGAAAGAGTTTGGCCCCTTGATCATCTCGATTGACACCAAAGGTAAAAACTTGATTGAAGAAAACAAAGCGGTGTTCAACGAAAAGAAGAAACCGATTCTTGAGCGCATCAACCAACAAATTCGCTTCATCAAATAAGCGAATTCACAGCCAAAGAAAAATCCACCCTAGGGTGGATTTTTTGTTAAACGCCTTCAGGCTTGATCTGCGCCCGTGCAATCACAGGCTTCCAACGCGCTTGTTCGAGTTTGATGAAAGCTTCAAACTCGACACGCGTGTTGCCTACGGCCAGTGCGGTGTCTTGGCTGAGTTTGTCATTCACGATCTTGCTGCGCGCAGCGGCAATAGCTTCTTTCTCTAACTTGTCGATGTTGGCTTTGGCCATTTTGCTAGGGGCCATCAGGCCGTACCACTGCGTCATCTCAAAGCCCTTAAAGCCTTGCTCAGCCACGGTGGGCACATCGGGCAACTGAGGCAAACGTGTGCTGGTGCCCGTGGCAATGCAACGCAGCTTGCCCGCTTTGATGAATTGCAGCAGCGCTGGTGCGCCGACAGCAGCTGCATCTAAGCGGCCCGCCATCAGGTCGGTCAACATGGGTCCTGTACCGCGGTAGGGCACGTGCAAGATGAAGGTGTCTGACACCATCTTGAGGTATTCAAACGCCAAGTGGCCCGCGCTGCCGTTGCCTGCAGAGCCGTAGTTGAGTTTGCCTGGGTTGGCTTTGGCGTAAGCCACAAACTCTTTGAGGTTCTTCACGGGCAAGTCTGGGTGCACCACATACAAGCTGGGTACTTTAGAAATTAACGTGATGGGCGTGAAGTCTTTCGCTGGGTCATACGACAGCTTAGGAAAGATATAGGGGTTCACAGCCAAGGTGCCAATGTGGCCCAAGATGAGGGTGTGCTCGTCGGTCGAGTTGGCCACTTCTTGCATGGCAATGTTGCCAGCCGCGCCGGGTTTGTTGTCCACAAACACGCTTTGACCGATCGTCTTGCCCATCTCGCCAGCCAAGGCGCGTGCCACGATTTCAGAGCTACCGCCCGGTGCGAAAGGCACAACCAAACGCAAAGGTTTGCTAGGCCATGCAGCTTGTGCTTGTGAGAAAGTGGGTGACAAAGCCAGCGCAGAAGCTGCGGTGCTGGCCAAGAGTTGGCGACGTGTGAGTGCGGATGTGTCGAAGTGGTTCACTGTTTTCTTTTCAGGGGTTATTCGGTGGTGATGCCACGTTCTTTGATCACGCGACTCCACTGGTTGATTTGTTGGTCGATGAATTTCTTGGTCTCATCGGGTGAACCTTTTTGAATGTCGCCACCCAGTTGTGCCACACGTGCTTTCACCTCGGGTGACTCCAGCGCTTGTTGAAACGCCGCAGCCAGTTTTGCCACCACAGGTTCGGGGGTGTTGGCAGGTGCGAACACGGCATTCCACTCGTAAATTTCAGCGCCTTTCAAACCTGCTTCTGCCAAGGTGGGTACCTCGGGCAAGATGGGTGAGCGCTTGGCGGATGTCACCGCCAATGCTTTGAGCTTGCCTGATTGCACGTGTTGCAAGGTCGATGCGAGGTTGCCAAAGAACAAAGGCACTTGGCCACCAATCACATCATTCAGTGCGGGGCCGCCACCTTTGTAGGGCACGTGCACCATGTCTACCTTGGCTGCCGATTCAAACAAAGCGCCTGCCAAGTGTTGGGCCGATCCATTGCCCGATGAGGCATACGACACTGCGTCTTTTGTCTTGCGTGCAGCAGCAGTTAACTCGGCAATATTTTTGGCAGGGAAGTTGGCATTGACCAACACCACGTTGGGGAACAAGGCCACCACACCAATCGGCTTGAAGGCTTTGAGGCTGTCATACGGCAGCTTGGGGTACAGCGCTGGATTGGCTGAGAAAGAAGACGCATCCAACATCAAGGTGTAGCCATCGGGTGCAGCTTTGGCCACGGCCGATGCGCCAATTTGTCCGCTGGCACCCGGTTTGTTTTCGATGATGACGGCTTGACCCAGTGCTTCACCCATCTTGGGGGCAATCAAACGCGCCATGGCATCTGCACCACCGCCAGGTGGGTAGGTGACCACCAAGGTGATAGGTTTGTTCGGGAATGCGCCTTGCGCCATGGCTGCAGGTGCAAACGTGCACAGTGCGAGGGAAGCCAAAGCAAGCACCTTGAGTGCATTGCGGCGAAGGTGAGGTGTGTGAGGGGTCATCTGTTGTCTCCTGTTTTATTGCAACTGTGCGGTGTACTTGAATGAGAAGGCGTCGCCACGCGTGGTGCGCAGTTCAACGCAACGTCCGGCCATGTCAAACGCATGGCGTTCCACCAGCACGCAGGGGTGCGCGGGGGCGAGCTTGAGGCGTTTGGCTTGGGTGGCGTTGAGCTGTGAAAAGCTCAAGCTGTCTTGTGTTTTTTGAATCACCACGCCGCAGCGTTGTTGAAACATGGGGTAGAGCAAGTCGTCCCACGCATCCGTGTCGGAATCCACCAACTTGCCAAACAGCGGCAGTGGCAACACGATGGTTTCTAGTAAGCAGGGTTCGTTGCCGATGCTGCGCAGGCGTTCGAGTTGCAGCACCTGCGCTGCTTTTGCGATGCCAAAAGCATTGGCTTCTTGTGTGGTGGCCGTGCGCAGGCGGCTAGACAAAATGCGTGACTGTGGGGCTTCGCTGCTGGCGTCGTCCACGCCTCGAAAGCGAAAGAAACGCATCATCGATGCGCCATCCACGCCTTTGGTGACAAAGGTGCCTTTGCCGTGACGGCGTTGCAGCACGCCGTCTTCCACCAGTAGGGCCAGTGCTTGGCGAATGGTGCCCAGTGCCACACCGTAACTTTGCGCCAAACTGGATTCAGCAGGAATCACCTCGCCTGGCGTCCATTCGCCTTGCACGATGCGATCGCGCAAGGCCAGTGCCAATTTGCCATAACGGCTTTGACCAGGTGTGTGAGATAGAAGTGTGGTGTTCATGCGTAAACTAGACATCTAGAGGACTAGAATGTACACCATGAATAAAAAACAGTCAAAGAATTGGGTAGACACCCACTTTCATGTGTTTCATGCAGGTGTGGCTGTGAAAGGTGCGCGCTACGTGCCGCCATACAACGCCGCGCTGCAAGACTGGATGGCGCTTGCGCAAGGCGTGGGTGTGACACGCGGTGTTTGGGTGCAGCCCAGCTTTTTAGGCGTCGACAACAGCCTGATGGTGAGCGCCCTCAAAACGCACTCGGATGTTTTGCGTGGTGTGGCTGTGGTGGCTGCCACCGCAGATGTCGAAGTGTTAGAGGCTTTGCATGCGGTGGGTGTGCGGGGGCTGCGTTTGAATTTGGCAGGCATCTCGCATGACATACCCGAGTGGACACAGGCTGAACCTGTGTGGCACACGATGCGCCAACTGGGTTGGCATCTTGAAGTGCATACCGATCAAGGCGGCTTACCCAAGGTGTTGGCGCAGTTGCCAACCGACATGCCACTGGTGGTGGATCACATGGGCAAACCCAACGAAGCACACGCAATGGATGCCAGCGTGGCTGCTTTGATTGCCCGTACGAAACATGTGCCCACCTATGTCAAGCTCAGTGGCGCATACCGCCTAGGCGGCGTAGATGCTTTAAATCTTGCTCGTATTTGGTTGCACGAACTCGGACCTTCGGCTTTGCTTTGGGGGAGTGATTGGCCTTGCACCAACCATGAGCAACTGGCGAGTTACCCGGACTTATTTGCTTCGCTTGAAACCTGGGTTGGCCACGAGCACCTGGACCAAGTGCTGTCACATAACCCACAGCGTTTGTATTGGTCTGATGCTGTACCGTTGTAGCATCTGTGCGCATAACACTTGGAGTTGGATGATGAAACGATCGACGTTTTTAATAGCGCTCGCCACCTTGGCCGCTTCGACTGCATGGGCCGAGCCAACGTATCCCAGCAAGCCAATTCGCATCATCGTGCCGTTCACGCCTGGTGGCAGCCCTGATGTGTTGGCGCGCACCATCGGCCAAAAAATTACTGAGAGCACGGGTGCGGCCGTGGTGATTGAAAACGTGCCAGGTGCTGGCGGCACTATCGGTGCGGACCGCGCGTCTAAGGCCGCCCCCGACGGCTACACCTTGTTGATGGGCCATGTCGGCACTTTGGCTGTTGCACCCTCGGTATATCCCAACTTGCCTTATGACCCTGTGAAGTCTTTTGCCCCGGTGGCTTGGGTGGCCAAGGTACCTAACGTGTTGGCCATTCATCCATCAGTGCCAGCTAACAACGTGACCGAGTTGGTGAAGTACCTCAAAGCCAATCCAGGCAAAGTCAATTACGGCTCGGGTGGCAATGGCAGTGCCGCGCATTTGGCGATGGAATATTTCAAACTGTCGACCCAAACCTTTGTGGTGCATGTGCCCTACAGAGGCACCGCACCGTCGGTGACCGATGCCGTGGCCGGACAAATTCAAATGGTGTTCACGGGTGCGCCCGCGTTGGTTCCGATGGTGAAGGCCGGCAAGCTGCGTGCCATTGCCGTGTCGAGCCCCAAACGTTTGGATTTATTGCCCGATGTGCCCACGTTGGCTGAGTCAGGCGTGAAAGGTTTGGAGGGGTTCGAGGCCGACCAATGGTATGGCTTGGTGGCGCCCGCGGGCACTCCTACAGCCGTGGTGCAAAAACTCAACCAAGTCGTCAACGCCAATTTGTCTACGCCTGAAATGGTGGTCCGACTCAAGACCGAAGGTGCAACGGCAACGCCGACAACGCCCGAGGCGTTTGGCCAACTGATTCAGCGCGAGATCAAGCGTTGGCGACCTGTGGTGTTGAACGCCAAGATCACGGCGGACTAAGCTGTTGTTTCTTTTTTAGGTGTGGAGAACCACGCCACATACAGGGCTGGCAACACCACCAGCGTCAGCAGTGTGGCCGTGACCAAGCCACCAATTACCACAATGGCCAAGGGGCGTTGGGTCTCAGACCCAATGTCTCGGCTCAGTGCCATGGGCAGCAAGCCTAGCGCGGCCAACATGGCGGTCATCAGCACCGTGCGCAGGCGCTGCAGTGCACCTTCTTTCACAGCATCCAGCACGGTGTAGCCTGCATTACGCAGCTGCTGAAACACCGACAACATCACCACACCATTCAGCACCGCTTGGCCCGACAGCGCGATGAAGCCAATGGCCGCAGACACCGACAGCGGAATGTTGAAAATCCACAGCGCCACAAAACCGCCAATCAAAGCCAAAGGCACGTTGATCAAAATCAGACCTGCGGTTTTGAACGAGCTGAACGCATCAAACAGCAACACAAAGATCAGCAAGAGCGAGATGGGCACCACCACGGCTAAGCGTTGCATGGCGCGTTCTTGGTTTTCAAATTCGCCCGACCAGGTGAGTGCGTAGTTGCGGGGGATTTCCACCTTCTTGGCCACGGCGTCTTTCATGTCGGCCACGATCGAGCCCATGTCTCGGCCCTTGATGAATATGCCAATCGCCATGGTGCGGCGGCCCGCTTCACGTGCGATGTTCATCGCGCCACTGCTTTCGCGAATGGTGGCCACGCTGCTGAGTGGTGTGCTGCCGCCGTTGGGCGTAGGGATCAAGATGCTGTCGAGGTTGACCATGGCACGTCGCTGTTCAGACAAACGCACCGCCACAGTGAAGCGGCGTTCGCCTTCCCACAGGTTGGTGGTGGCTTTGCCGGCTAACGCGGTTTCAATCACGTCTTCAATGTCACCCACGTTCAGGCCAAGTCGTGCGGCGCGTTCACGGTCAATGTCGATCAAGAGCTGAGGCAGTTCACCTTGGCGGTCAATCTCAGCGCGGTAGACGCCGCGCACATGGCGCACTTCTTTTTCCACCGCCTCGGTGGTGTGGCGCAGCACATCCAAGTCGTCGCCAGAAATCTTGATGACGATCTGGCCATCAATTTGCGAAATCGATTCGAGCACGTTGTCGCGAATCGGCTGTGAGAACGTGGGCTGCATGCCGGGCAACACCGACACGGCGTGGTCCATGTCTTCAATCAGTTGTTCACGCGTCAGGCCTTTGCGCCATTGCTCGGGTGGTTTCACATCTACAAACACCTCGGCCATGCTGATGGTTTTGGGGTCTGTGCCGTCTTCGGGTTGGCCCGCTTTCGACACGGTGGTGCGCACTTCGGGCACGGTCATCAAAGCCTTGCGCACGTTGTGCAAAGTTTTGGCTGCTTCGTCGTTCGAGATGCTGGCAGGCAAACGCACGTTCACCCAAATCGTTCCTTCGTTCAACTCAGGCAAAAACTCAGAGCCCAGTTGTGAGGCCACCAACATGGAGAGTAAGAAGCCCGACACAGCCATGGTCACCACTTTGCGTGGCTGCGCGATAGACCAATTCAAAACAGGTTCGTACACGCGCTTGGCCCAAGCCACCACCGCGTTGTCGCCGTGGGGAATGCCTTTGCGCAACATCCAATATGCCAACAAAGGCACAAGGGTGAGCGAGAAAATCAGCGAGCCCACCAGCGCGGTGGTGACCGACAAAGCCATAGGCTGGAAGATGCGGCCTTCGTGGCGTTGCAGCGCAAAGATAGGAATGTGCGCTGCGATGATGATGAGCATCGAGAACAACGTAGGACGGCCCACTTCGTTGGTGGCTTCGGTGATGAGGGTGCGACGTTCTTTCTCGTTCATGCCTTCGCCACGTTCGGCCAAGCGGTGCATGATGTTTTCCACCACGATCACCGCGCCGTCCACGATGATGCCAAAGTCCATCGCGCCCAAGCTCAGCAAGTTGGCAGGCACGCCCATGATCTTCAGGCCCATGAAGGTGGCCAGCAGCGACAGCGGAATGACCACCACCACAGCCAACGATGCGCGCATGTTCGACAAGAACAAGTAGAGCACCAGTGCCACCAGCAATGCGCCTTCGACCAAGTTTTTAAACACGGTGGTGAGGGTCTTGCCCATCAACCAACTGCGGTCATAAAACGGCACGATCTGCACGCCCGCAGGCAACACGCGTGCGTTCAAATCTTCAATGCGTTCTTTCACGCCTTTCAACACCACGCTGGGGTTTTCGCCTTTGCGCATGATGATGATGCCGGTCACCACGTCGTCGTCCATGTCCTGACCCACGGTGCCCAAGCGGGGCACTGCCCCGATGGTGACGTGTGCCACATCGCGCACAAGGATGGGCGTGTTGCCACGCGCAGTCACCACCACGCGACCAATGTCATCGGCCGAGTGCAGCAAGCCCAAACCACGGATGGCGTATTGCTGTACGCCTTGCGTCACATAGCTGCCGCCTGCGTTGCTGTTGCCACGGCCCAAGGCCTCAGACAAGTCTTGCAGCGTGAGCTTGAACTGGCTGAGCTTTTGCAGGTCGGGCTGCACTTCGTATTGTTTGATGAAGCCGCCCATGGCCACCACATCGGCCACGCCCGGCACTTGGCGCATGCTGCGCTCCACAGTCCAGTCTTGCAGGGTGCGCAGCTCGGTGGTGCTCAGGCCGTCGCCACGCAGGCGGTAGCGCATGATCTCACCCACAGGTGTGGCGTTGGGCGCAATTTGCGCTTCCACACCTTCTGGGAGCTGAATGCCGCGCAAGCGTTCGTTCACTTGTTGACGCACCAAGTTGACCTCGGCGTTGTCGTTGTACGTGACCACGGTGAACGACAAACCAAACTGCGTGTGCGAGAACACACGAATCGAATTAGGCAAACCCGCCAGCGCCACTTCGATGGGCAGGGTGACTTGCTTCTCCACCTCTTCAGCCGCACGGCCGGGGTAGAGCGAGATGACCGTCACTTGCGTGTCGGTCACATCAGGAAAAGCTTCGACCGATAAGTTCTTGAACGCAAACACGCCCGCCATGACAAACAGCAGCGTGCCCAGCAAGATGAAAAGCGGCTGGTTGAGCGCGTAATGAATCAGGCGCTTCATTTGGGCTCTGCCGGTTTGTGTGCGTTTTCTTGGGCAATGCGGAACTCGCGTGCCAACAGCAAGCCGTTGTCTTTGACGATTTGTTCACCCGCTTGCACGCCTTCGACGATCAGCACCTCTTTGATGCCTTCGTAGCCCAGCTTCACGCGGCGGGGTTCATACACACCGGCTTCGGTTTGCACATAAGTCCAGTGCTCGTTGCCGCGCAACTGCACGGCGCTAGAAGGCACCAATACGCCAGTGGCCAGTTTGCGCTGAATGCGAGCCGTGCCTAGCATTTCGGCCTTGAGCAAACGCTTGGCGTTGTCAATCACGGCACGCACTTTGATGGCGCGGGTGGCGCTGTCAATGAAGTCGCCCGTGGCGGCGATCTTGGCTTCAAAGCTTTGGTCGGGGTAGTTGGGCAGGGTCAATGAAATTTTGGTGCCCGGCTGCAGCGAGGCAATGTCTGCTTCGCGGGCATCAATTTGCACCCACAGCACGCTGGGGTCGCTCACCACAAACAGGGCGGGGTTGCCGGGGCCACCTTGGTCGGGGCGCACTTCTTGGCCCGCACTGAGGTTGCGCTCGACCACCACGCCTTTGACGGTGGCAGCGAGGCCCAGTTGTTGGTTCACGTTCTGGGCGCTGCCATACATGCGGGTGCGGGCTTGGGCGCGGGCCAGTTCGGCGCGGGCACGCAGGGCTTCGGCTTCGGTGCTGTCGAGTTCTTTGCGCGAAATTACATCGGCTTCAAACAAGGTTTGGTGGCGTGCCAGCGCACGGTCGGCCACTTGGGCATCGGCCATGGCTTTGGCAGTGTCGGCTTGGGCTGCACCAAACTCGGGCGAGGCGAGGGTGGCCAGCACTTGCCCTGCGTTCACGCTTTGGCCAATGTCGGCATTCAGGCTCAGCACGCGGCCCGCAAACGCGGGGTAGATGCGCTGGGTGCGTTCTTCGTTCCACACCAAGCGGGCAGGCAGCTCGATGGTGATGCTTTCAGCGGCTTTGGCCGCTACTGTGCCCAGCAGCGCAATTTGTGGATGGCCTGCAGGAAAGCGTAGCTGCTCGCCTTGCACGATGGGTTCGGGTGTGGGTGGTTTGGCTGTGGGGGTGGGGTTGAGCACGGTATAGGCCAACACGGCGATGGCCAATGCACTGCCCCCCGCGATGATGCGTTTGGTGGGCGTGTTGAAAAGGGCGGCGGCTTGGCGCAGGGGCGCTTGCAGGTTCTGTCGTATGCTCATGCCACGTTTATCGTTGACCGTGGCTGACCAGCCCCTGACTTAACTTTTACATCTGTCACCCTTGTGCGAATCTTGTTGATTGAAGACGATGCCGTGCTGCAAGCGGTCATGCTGCGCAGCCTAGGCGATGCGGGCCACCGCGTGGACGCCGCCAGCCATTTGGAAGAAGCTGCACACTTTTGGCAAGTGCAGGCCTATGACGCCGTGCTGCTGGACCTCAACCTGCCTTTGAACGGTCAAGCCCACGCGGCACAAGGCAGCGGTCTGCAGCTCCTGCGCGAAGCACGTGCGCGTGGTGACCGCACACCCGTGCTGGTGCTGACGGCGCGCAACCGCACCGACGAACGCATAGCCGGTCTAGATGCCGGCGCTGACGACTATCTGGGCAAGCCCTTTGATTTAGAAGAAGTGGAAGCCCGCCTGCGTGCCCTAGTGCGTCGCACGCAAGGTGTGGACGACGAGGTGCAAGTGGGCCAACTGCGCCTGCACCGCAAGCTGCGCCGCATCTTTGTGAATGACGCCGATTTGGCTTTACCCGCCAGAGAGTTTGAGGTGCTGTGCGAGCTCATGACGCCACCGGGTCGCGCGGTTAGCAAGCGCGTGTTGTCTGACAAGCTGTCTGGCTTTGATGAAGCTTTGGGCGACAACGCACTCGAAGCTTTTATTTCTCGCTTGCGCAAAAAGCTGGCTGACAGTGGTGCGTGCATTCGCACCCTGCGCGGTATCGGCTATGTTTTAGAAGAACAGCCATGAGTCAGACCCAAAGCAAACCCTCGTTGCGCAACCGGCTGCTGCGCCATGTGTTGATTCCACTCGCCGTCACTTGGCTGGTGGGCACGGCTTTGGTGGTGGGCATTGCCTCGTACTTTGCGCAGCAGGCGTTTGACCGTGCTTTGTTAGACGATGCTTATTTGGTGGCCAGCCATGTGCGCCGGGCCAATGACGCCAGCGGTGGTGGCCTAGAACTGAGCCTATCTGCGCAAGAGATGAGCACCGTGCTGTTTGACCAAAGCGAAACTTTGTATTTTGCGGTGCTGCGCCCAGATGGCTCGCTGTTGGCAGGGCACCCAGGGCTGCGGCCCACACGGCTGCAAGAAGACTTGAAGCCCATGTTTGATGCGTTGGATTACCAAGGCCGCACACTGCGCAGCGTGACGGTGCACCGCCAACAACCGGCAGATTTTTATGTGGTGATGGCGCAAACCACGGCCAGCCGCGACAGCTTGTTGCAACGCTTGCTGACTTTCTCGGTCATTCCCCAAGTGCTGTTGTTGGGTTTGTTGGCTGCGTGGTTGTACCGCGCGATTGAAGAAGATTTGGTGCCCCTAGCTGAGCTAGAAACGGCAGTGGGTCAACGTGACGTGCGCGACCTCACACCTGTGCCCGTGACCGCCACCACCCACGATGTGCAGCGCTTGGGCCAAGCCATCAATGCGCTGTTGGGTCGCATTGCCTTTAGCGTGCAAGCGCAGCGCGAGTTCTCGGGCAATGTGGCGCACGAGCTGCGCACACCGTTGGCAGGCATTCGCGCCTTGGCCGACTACGGCCTCCGCCACACCGACCCACAGGTGTGGCACGAGCAGCTGCACGGCATTGCTAAAAGCCAAGAGCGAGCTAGCCATTTGGTCGACCAGCTGCTGGCGCTGGCCTTGGCAGATGAAGCGCATCAAGATTTAGAAAAAACTGCGGTGTCATTAGATGCACTCGTGGGCGAAGCCGTGCTGCGGTATTTGCCCAAGGCCGATGCCACAGGTGTGGACCTCGGTGCCAAAGGCATTGACCATGCGGTGGTCGTGCAGGGCAATGCGGCGCTGATAGAAGGCATCTTGAACAACCTCATCGATAACGCGCTGCGCTATGGCCGTGCACACAACGGCGAGAGCCACATCACCGTTGCGGTCGAGACGACGCCTTATAGCGTGGTGCTGTCGGTCACTGACAACGGCGCGGGTGTACCGCCCGACAAGCTGCAGCAAATCAGCCAGCGTTGGGTGCAAGGCGCAGCGGGCGAGACGCTCAAAGCGGGCGTGGGTTTGGGCTTGGCGATTGTGGGCACCTATGCCAAACTGCTGAGCGCGCGTGTTGCCCTTGCTGCTGCGCAGCCGCATGGCTTGTGTGTGCATGTGACGTTTGACAAGTCGTCGCTGTAGCGTGGCCCTTATGCACTCTTCTCTCAGCGTCCCGTTTTAGAACTGCCCCATTGGTCCATCACGCGTTGGTCACGCGCCATCTCAGCTTCGATGGAGTCTTTCGGTAATTGCCTCAAGCACTCTTCCATGGCCTTTGCATCTAGTTTGGGCTGCGGGGGTTCGCTATGAGTTTTGGTTTGCTCAGATTTGCCGTCCCACGCGAACGGATTTTTAAATGACGGTGTGTCTGGCAGGCAGTCGTCTTTGTAGCTTGGCGCACCATCTGATGCGAATGGCGAAAACGAAATTGTTTTTTCAAAAATCAGGGGCTTGCCAGTGGGTGTAGGGGGCAAGGGCGGCATGTTTTGAATCGCTTGGCGCGCCAGTTTTTCTGCGAGTGCCGAGGTGCTCCACAAAGTATCCAGTTGAGCCAGCGTGCCGTTGGGCGCTATTTCGATGCGAAAGCGCACTTCACCCTGATCGGGGCCCTCCACCGCTGTGCCCATCATGCTGCGCACTTGTTGGCCCCAGCTGTGACGATAGCCTTTGCTGTTTTTATTGGTGTACTGAGCGGCAAATGCCCACTCTTCAGCGGTAGGCGCTGAGGGGGCCGACAGGGTGGCAGGTGTTTTTTCGGTTTTGGCGTGGGTCGTGTCGGCATCCATGGTCGACATGGTTTGCTCGATCTGTGGTGCAGCGCTAGGTGGTGGCTCGGCTTTGATGAAAAACACCTCGGCTTCTAGCTCTTGCACCTTGGCAGTTTGTCTGACGCCAAACAAATGTTGGCTCGCGCCAATGATCACCACCACGTGTAACGCGATGGCGACAGTCAAAAATATCAGGCGTTGTGGGCCGCTTAGCAAGCGCGTGGGCACGGGTTGTTAAATAAGTAGGATCTAATATTATTGACCAATATTATTTTTGAATAGGAGTGCACCATGCACCCATCTGACCATTGGGAAAACGTCTATCGCAACAAGTCATTTGATGCGGTGAGTTGGTATGCACCTCACTTGGGCGAGTCGCTGCGTTTGATTCAAGAGTTATGCCCCGACGCCAACGCCTCCATCATTGACATTGGTGGTGGCGAGTCCACTTTGGTGGATGACCTGCTGCATCGCCAATACGTCGATGTGTCGGTGTTAGACATCTCGTCCACAGCGATTGACTTCACACGCCAACGTCTTGGGCCGCTTGCTCAAGAGGTGACGTGGCATGTGGGCGACATCACGCAACACGACTTTGGTGACCAGCGGTTTGATTTATGGCACGACAGGGCCGTGTTTCATTTCCTGACAGACCCAGCCGCCAGACAGGCCTATGTGGAATTGGTTCGGCGTTCTGTGAGGCCAGGCGGCTATGTGTTGATGGCGACGTTTGGACCTGACGGCCCTTTGCAGTGCAGTGGTTTAGATGTGGTGCGCTACGACGATCAAAGTTTGCATCATGAGTTTGGGGAAGGCTTCCAGATGATGGGAAGCCAGCTAGCCGAACACAACACCCCTATGGGAACACGCCAACAGTTTTTGTATTGCTGGTGTAGGGCTTAAAAATAGTTAGACGATGAGAAATGCAAATGAGTCGCCAAGCAAGTGCTGCGCATGCTGTGAGCTGAGATGTCAGCCTCAGGCGGGTGGCCGTGACATCTTGAACAGCTGCTCTGGCCCAATGCTGAAGTAATCAGCCGGACCGCCGCCACGCAAAATGTGGCCCGCGTTGGCGGTGTCGTACACACCGTCTTTGAGCAAGTGGCTGGCAATGTGCACACCGACCACTTCACCCAGCACCAACCATGTGGGCACTTTTTGTTTGTCCAGTCCTTCGAGTTGAATGATTTGCGTGCTGCGGCATTCAAACGACACAGGGCTGTCGGCCACACGCGGCACATCCACCACGCGTGAGGGCGCGGTCTTCAAACCGGCCAATTCAAACTCATTCACCTCGGGGCCCACAGGCGCGCAGGTTTGGTTCATAGCTTCGGCTAAAGGGCGCGTGACCAGGTTCCACACAAACATGCCGTTTTCTTGCACGTTGCGCAAAGAGTCTTTGGGGCCGGTGCTAGAAAAACCAATGATGGGTGGGATGTAGTTGAACGCGGTGAAGAAACTGTAAGGGGCAAGATTCAACACGCCGTCATTACTGACGGTCGAGACCCAGCCAATGGGCCGAGGGCCAACAATGGCGTTGAAGGGGTCGTGGGGCAGGCCGTGGCCGTTTTTGGGTTCGTAAAAATGTGTCATGGGTGTACGGTAAACGCAAACCTGCACCCCTGCTGTCGCAGGGTTAACTCATGACACTCAGCTCGGCTTTTTATCCAACAGGTTCAGCACCGCCAACGCAGCTGTTGCATCCCCTGTGGTGTGGGTCAGGCTCTGGCGCAGTGTGTCGGTGCCCGTGGCTTGGGCAATCAAATCCAGCTGCGCGACCAGGAGGTTGAACTGAGCCGCTGCGAGTTGAGGGTGTGCTTTGGCGTCGAGTATCAAACCATTGGCTTGGGTGAGTTGTTCGGTGGCTTTGGCTTCAAATTCGGCCTTGGCTTCTGCAGTGAGTCGCTTGACTTCTTCATGCGACAAGTGCAAACGCTCAGCTTCGGCCACGATGAGTTCGCGTTCAGCGCCATCGAGCATGCCATCTTCAAAAGCCATCATCAAGCGGTGCTTGAAGGCATCGCGGTCAATGCGCAATTGGTCAGTGAAGGCCGATGCCAGCAAGCCTGCTGGGATGGCAAAAATACCAATGCCCAGCAACGCCAGCACCACGGTAAGTGCGCGGCCCATGGGAGTGATGGGCGAGATGTCGCCATAGCCCACCGAGGCCAGTGTGACCACGGCCCAATAAATGGATTGGGGAATGTTCTCGAACTTGTCGGGTTGTGCAGGGTGCTCAAACAAGTAACCCAAGCTGGCGGTGAGCACCACCAATAGCATCATCACGAACACCGAGGCAAAGATGATTTGCCACTCGCGCAGCACCACTTTGTAAAGCGTTTCCATGGCCGAGGTGTAGCGCGTGAGTTTGAGCATGCGCATCAAGCGGAAGACCCGCAAAAAACGCAAATCCAAATGCTGGCTGAACAAACTCTCGAGGATGAACGGCAAGATGGTGAACAAGTCGATGATGGCTTGCCCCGTGCGCACATGGGCCCAATGCGGCATGCGCAGGTGCTTGTATTTCGGGTTTTCTGGCGCTGAGTAAACGCGTGCAATGTATTCGAGGGTGAAGATGGTGAACGCAATCACGTCAATCACCATGAACTCGGTGGCGAACAAGGCGTGCACAGACGCCACGGTCTCAAACACCACACAGGTGATGGACAAGGCAATCCAAAACACGATGAAGTTGTCGATGTAGGTGTGTAAGCGACCCGAGTGGCCGGTGGGCTCCAACATGGCAAACACTTTGGCACGCAAGCTGCGTCCCGCATTGAGTTCTTGAAACTCATGCCACGCAGGAATGAGTTGGCGCGAGAGTTTGAACATTCGCGCCAGTCGCATGACTCGCAAAACGCGCAACATCTCCACGTCCACATCGACAAAGCGTGCGAAGTAGAACGGGGCAATGGCGATCAAATCGACCAACGCGTAAAAGCTGAATGCATAACGCAAACGCGGAAAAGACTTGCCCGCAAAGTCGGGGTTGACGTGGGCAGTGGCCACACGCAGCAGGTATTCCGCTGTGAAGATGCCCACAGTCACCACATCAAACCAATGAAACCATGCGGTGTGAGCGTTGTAAATCTCGGGTGTGTTTTCAATCAACACCGCGATGACGCTGGCGACGATGAGAAATCCAATGCTGCGCTCGACGACATGGTGAAAACCGTGTTTGAACTCTGGGTCAAACAACCACTTGTAGATCTTGGCAAGCAGCGAAGTGTGGGTGTGTGTCATGTGGGTCGTCATGGGTGTGATTTAAAAAGGCTCCAGTAGGAGCCTTTGAGTGGTGTGTGAGGGGCTTAGATCAAAAGCAAAAAGCCGTTGAGCGTTGAAAAAATGCCCAGGATACCTAGGGCGCATGGCACCCAGAACAGCACATGTGCGCCAGTCAGAATGGCCACCGAGGTCAGCACGATGGCAATTTGCAACAAGGCTTCTGCGTAGTCAAACCATGGGTCTTGGCGCAAAGCGATGTCGCGCTCGTGTTCATGCGCTTTGGCTTTTTCCATCAACTCTTTTTTGCCGTCGCCAGTCTCTGGCTCGGACTCATAGCGGGCGATGTTCTTTTCGTAGGCTTCGAGCTTTTTCTCAGCCAAAGCTTTGGCGGCAGACGAGAGCTTGTCGTTGGCAATTTGGATGCGCAATTCGTCAGCCGCAATTTTGTAGTCGGTCTGGCGGATGTTTTTGGCTTGGTAAAACGAATACGCGTTGGCTGCCAAGATGTTGTTGCTCATGCTTTCTTTGGCAGCGTTGTTACCACCTAAGCTGGCAATGGCCAAACACATGGCCAAGATGGACACCAACATGGCACAACGGGTGCGAAAGGGGTCGTTGCCGTGCTCTGGTAATTCGGTTTCTGGCACTTCACTCATGGTTTTTCCTTGTTATTCTTTGTGGTCGTCGGAATGCTTGTTTTTGCGTTTGGCAAAAATTTTATACAAAGCAAACACGGCCAACACCACGGCCACCACACACACCACCAATTCAGCGTTCGTTAATTTGTGGACAAACTGATCGACGTAGTCGTAGGTCGACAGCGGCGTGTAGACGTCGGGGTTCTCTTGTTTGTACTTTTGGTAGGCGCCGTTGTCCATGATGACCTTTGTTGGGAGTTACTTGGATTGCTTGTTGGCTTCTGAGATGTGTTTTTCTTCTTGCATCTGGTGTTTGATGGCTTCAACTTGCTCGTCAGACATCCCCAGCTTAGCTTGCATGATTTTAAGTTGAGCTTGCTCCTCTTCGGTGACAACACCATCGGACAGTACGGAACGAACTTCCATTTCATACAGGGCTTGACGGCGCTCCACCTGCGCGGTGTACGCCGTGGCCACCACACCGGTCAAGATGGCAGCCAAGGCGATGGACAAGATTTGGGTGAGGATGACCAACACCGTACCCACAAATGTCACGGGGTCTACGTTGCCCCAACCCGCAATGATGGTGATGACAAACCAGTGCATGGCCGCTGGAATGGATGGGAAGACATCAGGTTGCTCATGGCCTTCGATGATGTAGATCAGTGAAGAGAAAAGCAAGCAACTGATGAACAACAAGAACACGGCAGACGAAAAAGAGTCTCGCTCCGCCTTGACCGCAGCCACCATGTCTTCAAACGCGCTGTTGTAGCGAGAGAGCTTGAAAATTCGCATCAAGCGGAACATGCGCAGCACGCGCAAGTCGGCGCCTGGGAAAAGCAATTGCAAATAAAACGGCACGGTGCTGACAAAGTCGATGATGCCGTAGAAGCTGAACACATATTCTTTGCGGCCTTGCCATGCGGTGCCGCCACTGTGGAGGTACTTTTCGCTGTACGACCACACGCGCAAGATGAATTCGACAGAGAACACGGCCACGCTGAACACGTCAAAGGCATGGAACTCGTACATGAAGGCTTCATGGATCTCCGGCACGGATTCCAAGATGATGCCCACCACGTTGGCGACCACCAAGAGCGCGATGAAGATTTCGACGAAATGGCTGTACTTGTCGGGGACTTCACCTTCCATGATTTCGAAGGTGCGGCGCTTGATGCGCTGGTAAGTCGTGAGGTTAGCGGCTGCTGTGTTCATGGTGGCGCTCATTCATTCGATGAGGATTTATTTTTCGCGCGCAGCATCATGGCTTCGACCTGTTCATCGCTGAGGCGGTAGTGCGCTTGCAAGCGCTGCAGTGTTTGTTGTTCTTCTTCAGACATGTTGCCGTCTTTGAAGACTTCGCGCAGTTGCGCTTCAAACGCCGCCTTTTTACGCGCCACTTGGTTGGAGAAGGCCGAGGCCACGATACCGGTCATGATGGCGGCCATACACACCCCCAAGAAGCCGGTGATGAGCGCAATGGCTTCGCCGGCTTTGGTGGTGGGTTCGACGTTGCCGTAGCCAGATGTGATGGTGACGATCGCCCAATAGATGGAATGTGGAATCGTGCCAAAGAACTCTGGCTGGTGATGGCCTTCTGCGAAGTGCATCAACGAAGCTGACACGATGGTGGCAATGGTCAACAAAAACACCGCAGAACCAAACGCCTGACGTTCAGAATGGATGGCATGAAATAAGTCTTGCAGTGCGGTGTTGTATTTGGAGAGTTTCAAGATTCGCAGTAAGCGCAAGACGCGCAAGATACGCAAATCCAGTCCTGGCAAGAAGATGTGCATGTAGTAGGGCATGGTGGCAAAAAAGTCCACCAATCCGAACGGGCTGAGCATGTATTCGAAGCGACCTTTCCATGAGCCGCCATGCGCCTTGTCATATTTCGCACCCAAGGACCACACGCGTGAAATGTATTCACCCGTGAAGAACATGACGCTCCAGAACTCCAACTCGTGGAAGAAGTCTTTGAATTCAGCGTGAATTTCTGGGACGGAATCAAGAATCACTGCAGAACAGTTGACCAGTACCACCAGGGTGATGGCCCATTCGACGTAACGGCTGGCAGCGTGCTTGGGCGAGCCGTCCAATATTTCCATCAGTGTGTGTTTGGGGCCTGTTGTCATGGCGAAGGTCTAACGATATTGAATTTATAGGGCTTAATTGATAAGCGGTCACACAGCATGTGTGTGACCGCTTTTTTTAAGACTTGAGTCATCAAGCCAAGCGGCGTTTTAAGCCTTGCCTTGAATTTTTTGCCACAAGGCAAATTCGTTAGCAGACAGGCGATCGCCTTGTTGTGCAGCTTGGTCAAACTGTGCGGCATCCACTTGCACGCCGAGTTGTCGGATTTGGCCCAACAACACTTTGTAATGCTCCACAGCCAAGGCTGGGTTTTCAGCAATTTTGTGGATCGGCAGCGGGTTGCGCTCCTCGAGCTCGTGCTCTTTGATCACCACTTCAATCAACGCATTCACTTCTTCCACCGTCAAGTGCAAGCGCTTGGCTTCTGCACGGATGATGGCAGCCTCGGCTTCAGTGATGTGGCCGTCTTTCAGAATGCTGAACAGTTTGGCTTTCAACTGGTCGCGTTCTTTCACCAACTCGTCGCTGAAAGCTGAGGCCAGCAAAGCAGCGGGGATGGCGAAGATACCAATGCCCATCAGCGCCAAGATGCTGGTCATCGCGCGGCCCATCGGTGTGACAGGTGAAATGTCGCCATAGCCCACAGAGGCCAAGGTGATGACCGCCCAATAAATGGAGGTGGGGATGTTTTCAAACTTCTCTGGCTGCGCGTCGTACTCAAACAAATAGCCCAAGCTGGCGGTCAAGACCAACAGCAACATCATGATGAAGGTGGCCGCGCCCATGACAGGCCACTCACGCACCACCACTTTGACCAACACCGCAGTGGCATCGCTGCCGCGTGTGAGTTTGAGCAGTCGCGCCAAACGGAAGACTCGCAAGAAGCGCAAATCAAGGAGGTGATGCAAGAACACTTCTAAGAAGAAGGGCAAGATGGCCAAGAAGTCGATGAGTGTCGATGGCGATTTGGCTTGCTTGAAGCGGCCGATGATCGAACCTTTGTAGCCAGGCTCTTCCACACAAGCGTACATGCGCATGCAGTACTCCACGGTAAAGATGGCCACAGCCACGGCGTCCAAGATGACGAATTGCAAATGCAAGACGTAGTTGATGCCTTTGACCGATTCCAAGATCACGGCCAGCACAGACAAGATCACCCACACACCAATGAACACCTCAAAGATGTGTTGCATGGTGCCGCCGAATTCGCTTGGGAACACCAAGGCGTGCACTTTCTGACGAAAGGTGCGCCCTTTGTTGAGCTCTTTGAATTCAGCAATGGCAGGAATCAAGACGCGGAACAACTTCATGATTCGCAAGAGTCGCAGGAATCGCAACACGCGCAAGTCGATGGGAATGAAGGCTTGCAAGTAGAACGGTGCCACAGCCAAGAAGTCGATGATCGCAAAGGGGCTGGTCACAAAGCCCAAGCGTGCGTTCTTGCGGTTTTTGAACTCTTCGTCTTCAGGTGCGAGGTAAAAGCGCAGGGCGTATTCAATGGTGAACACGGCCACTGAGAAGATGTCAAAGCACTCAAACCAGACGCGGTACGGTTCGTACACCGCAGGAACGTGCTCGAACATCAAGGTGAACAAGTTGATGATGATCAGATAGCTGACCCATTTGTCCAATTCTTTTTGAAAGTTACCGGGGATGTTTGGATCGAGCAACCATGCGTAAAGCCACTTGCGCATGGGCAAGTTGCGGTCGATGTTGGCTTCTACGTCTTGGCCCAGAATGGCTTTGACGTCGAGGTCTTCGAGGAATTTGTCGTGTTTGGATGTTGTATTCATGTCAGACCTCAGAATTCGAACTCAGCAACTTTGATAGCCGCGCCACCTTTGTCGCATACAGAAAGTCGCAATTGCATCTTGTAGTCAATGCTGTCGGTCTCAAGCAGCTGCGACGCCACAAAGGGAGTGGCTGAGCCGGGAGGGGTAGGCATCAAGTCTTCCAACAGAACGGCACCCATCAAGGTGCGATCTTTGGGGTCACAGGCCGCCACGAAATGGGGGGGCTTGTTGAAAAATGTGTTGACTTGGTCTTTCAGCTCGGTCGTCGCCATGATGTGAGCCAAGCAAGCGCCCCAAGTGCCGGGGGTGTCGGCTTTGGCATCGGCTGTAGGTTTGACACCACCTTTGCACGCAGGATGCGGCGTGTTGGCCTCAAAACGTGTGGTGCCAGTTTCGGTTAACCATGCCACCCAAGCTTCACCGTTGCTTTTGGCTTGTTCGGTTTTGAGTGCTTCTTGGTAGTTGACAACGCCCAGCCAAGTGACGCCCGCCACAATCAAGACCAAAAAGGCCAGAAAAAGCTTGTCTGTTGAGTTGGGGCCGAGATGCACGTGCTCGGTGGTGTGTTCACTGGAAGATGCCATGTGTATCGCCTTGAATAGAGGGGATCCGGCGTGCCAAGGTAGGCCTAGCGCTGGATAAAAGTGGCACTGATGATATTCGTAAATTTGGCGAATTTATCGAATTAAGGCTAGATATTCGACGAACTTACGGTTTCTAATGAATATTAAAGGCGTAAAAAAAGCCGCGGTTGAAGCGGCTTTTGAAAGCATAAAAGGCCTCTCATTTTCAATGATGGCGCCCTGTGCATTTTCACTTGCTGTATGTCTCAACCCAATCGTTATGCACAGCTCCCCATGCCAATGGTGAAACCAGCAGCAAACGAATGGTTGATGTGCGTTCATTAGAATGGGAGTGGGTGTTCATTCAATGTTGAGTCAACAGGTTTAGCGTCGGTCGGGCCGCCACGCGAGAAAACCTGTGTTTGCCATGACTCCTATTTCTATTGAGTGGGTGGCTGCTGTTTTATTTGCAGTCGCCCTGATTCATACCTTTGCCACCAAGTTCTTTGAGCGGCTGTCCCATCGTTACTCTGAGCATGCTGGCTTGTTTCACCTCTTGGGTGAAGTCGAGGTGGTGTTTGGCTTTTGGGCCATCGTCCTGATCGTGTGCATGGCGTGGCTGCAAGACGGCACGCAAGCGCTGACCTATGCCGAGTCGCGCCAATACACCGAGCCACTGTTTGTGTTTGTGGTGATGGTGGTGGCGGCGTCAAAGCCAATCTTGACCTTTGTCATTTCTGCCGTGGATGCCTTGTCGCGCCTCATGCCCATGCGCGCTTCGTTGGCCAAGGCTTGGTTGGGCTTGTTTGCCGTGCCTTTGCTGGGCTCGGCCATCACCGAACCCGCGGCCATGACCATTGCCGCGCTGATGCTGGCCCCCCAAGTGTTTCGTCCCGAAGTGCCTGAGCGGGTGAAGTACTTTGCGCTGGGCGTGTTGTTTGTCAATATTTCGATTGGCGGCACGCTCACTTCATATGCTGCACCGCCCGTGTTGATGGTGGCCACTGTGTGGGGCTGGGACAGTGCGTTTATGTTTACCCAGTTTGGCTGGAAGGCTGCGTTGGCTGTGCTGGTGAATGCCACTGTGGCGGTTTTTGTGTTGCGCAACCATTTGGGTGCAAATACCAGTGCAAACGAATCGCCCGTGACAGATCGCATTCCTAAAACCGTGGTGCTTGTGCATTTGGCGTTTTTGGGCGCTGTGGTGGTGATGGCGCATCACCCCGTGGCGTTCATTGGCCTGTTTGTGATGTTCATGGGCTTTGCACAAGCCTATGAGCGCTACCAGAACCCGCTGATTTTGAAAGAGGCTTTGTTGGTGGGCTTTTTCTTGGCGGGCTTGGTGGTGTTGGGCGGCATGCAGCAGTGGTGGTTGCAACCCATTGTGTCGACCATGGACCCGCAGGTGTTGTTCTACGGAACCACGGTGCTGACCGCCTTCACCGACAACGCTGCCCTGACATATTTGGGCTCGTTGATTTTGGATATCTCGGACGAAGCCAAATACAGCTTGGTGGCTGGTGCGGTGGCAGGCGGCGGCTTGACCGTGATTGCCAACGCACCCAACCCCGCAGGCGTGGCGCTGCTGCGTGCGGGGTTTGCCGATGCGTCGGTGGGGGCGGGTGGTTTGCTGGTGGGGGCGTTGTTCCCTACACTGGTGGCCATGGCAGCCTTACTTTATTTATGAAACCCACCCCCCAATCGCTGTCTGGACTGATTCCATTCATTCGCCCTTACCGTGTTCAGGTGGCCCTTGCGGGTGTGTTTTTGTTGCTGGCGGCTGGCACGACCTTGGCCTTTCCGTGGGCGCTGCGCACGCTGATTGACCAAGGCTTGGCCGAGCAGGCCACGCCCGAGGTGTTGGCCACTCAGTTTGTTGAGCTGTTCATGGTGGCAGCGGCCTTGGCGGTGTTTTCGTCGGCACGGTTTTACATGGTGAGCTGGCTGGGCGAGAAGATCACGGTGGACTTGAAAAACAAGGTCTACGCCCATGTGCTGCAGCAAAGCCCCACGTTTTTTGAAACCACGCAGTCGGGCGAGGTGCTGTCGCGTTTGACGAGCGACGCCACCTTGATTCAAACCGTGGTGGGTTCGTCGTTGTCGATGGGGCTGCGCAATGCGGTGATGGGTGTGGGCGCAATGGCCATGCTGATTTGGACCAACCCTTGGCTGATGTTGCAAGTGATTGGGGTGCTGGCGCTGGTGGTGTTTCCGAGTGTGTATTTGGGGCGCCGCGTACGCCGCCTGTCGCGGGCCAGCCAAGACCGTGTGGCCGATTCGAGCGCGATGGCGTCTGAGGTGCTGAATGCCATTTCGGTGGTGCAAAGCTACACGGCCGAGCGGCGCGAGGCTTTGCGCTTCAGCGGCTCTACCGCGCAAGCCTTGGCCACCTCGCTGCGCCGTGTGCGGGCGCGTTCGGCTTTGGTGGGTTTCATCATCATGGCGTCGAGTGCGGCCTTGTTGTGGGGTTTGTACATGGGCGCGCTGTCGGTGCGTGCGGGCACGACCACCGCTGGTGAGCTGGGCCAAACCGTGGTGTATGTGGTGTTGCTGGCCAGTGCCTTTGCCGTGCTGGGCGAGGTGTATGGCGACGTGCTGCGTGCCGCAGGCGCGACCGAGCGGCTGATGGAGCTGCTGCACACCCAGTCGGATGTGCGTTCGCCCGAGCAGCCACAGCGTGCGCCTTGGCCCACACACGGTTCGAGCTTGGTGTTGCGTGAGGTGAGTTTCAACTACCCGTCGCGGCCCGCGCAGCGCGCCCTCAATGGCTTGACGGGCGAGGTCCATGCAGGGCAAACCGTGGCCATTGTTGGCCCCAGTGGTGCGGGCAAGACCACGCTGTTTTCTTTGTTGATGCGGTTTTATGCGCCGCAGCAAGGCGAGGTGCTGTTAGACGGCGTGGCGATTGAGCAAATGGATTTGCACGACTTGCGTCAGCGCATTGGCGTGGTGCCGCAAGAGCCGGTGGTGTTTTCGGGCACGGTGATGGAGAACATCCGCTACGGCCAACCCGATGCCACCGACCAAGCCGTGCACGCTGCGGCAGAAGCGGCGTTTGCCACGGAATTTATCAACGAACTGCCCGAAGGCTTTGACACGTATTTGGGTGACCGAGGCGTGCGCTTGTCTGGGGGGCAGCGTCAGCGCATTGCGATTGCAAGGGCTATTTTGAAAAACCCGCCCATGCTGCTGTTGGACGAAGCCACCAGCGCTTTGGACGCCAACAGCGAGCGCATGGTGCAAGCCGCTTTAGAGAAAGCCATGCAAGGCCGAACGACTTTGGTGATTGCACACCGCTTGGCCACGGTGCAACGTGCCGACTGTATTTGGGTGCTAGAGCATGGCCGTTTGGTAGAGCAGGGCACACACGCCGAGCTGATGGCGCGTGCGGGCCTGTATGCCAGTTTGGCCGCCTTGCAGTTCTCCGACTCAGTGGTTTTGTGAACCGCGGTGCGCCCAACCGGTGGTGTGCTTTTCGATCATGCTGAACAGCTCGTACATGATCATGGCCATGGCGCCGACCACCACCAAGCCCGCAAACGCCAAGCCCATTTGCATGGCCGAGCCAGCGGAAATGAGCAAGTAGCCAATGCCTTCGTTGGCGGCGGTCATCTCTGACACGGTGGTGCCCACAAAAGCCAAGGTGATGGCAACTTTGAGCGAACCGTAAAAGTAAGGCATGGAGCGGGGCAAGCCCACTTTGATCAACACGTCCCAGCGCTTGGCACCCAACACGCGCAGCACATCTTCTAGCTCAGGCTCCAAGGTGGCCAAGCCGGTGGCGATGTTCACCATGATGGGGAAGAAGCTGATCAAGAAAGCCGTGAGGATGGCAGGGCCCACGCCAATGCCAAACCACACCACCAAGATCGGCACAAACGCCGCTTTGGGCAAGGCGTTGAAGCCGGTCATGAGCGGGTACACAGCGGCATAAGCCAAACGTGAGCTGCCAATGACAAAACCCAACAGCACGCCCACGACGATGGCAATGCCAAAGCCCACCATGGTCACCCAGAAGGTGCGCCAGGCGTGACCGGCAATGACGTCGCGGTATTCGACCATTTGCTGCCAAATGCGCAGCGGTGATGGGAAGACAAATTCAGACACGTTGAAGAGCGAGCACATGCCTTGCCAAATGACCAAGGTGGCAATCAGCAAGCCCCAAGGCGCCCAAGTTTCGAGTTGTTTTTGATTCATGGTGTGTTACTGCCCGAGGTTGGTGCCGTCTTTGCGCATGGCGCCAATGTGGCCGCGCAGCTCGTGGACGATGTTGGTGAACTCGGGGGTGTAAGTCACTTCCAAGTCGCGGGGGCGTGGCAGGTCGATGTCGCGCTTGACCACAAAGCGGCCCGGGCTCTTGCTCATCACATACACGGTGTCGGCCAAGAAAACGGACTCGCGCAAATCGTGGGTGACCAGGATGACGTTGAACTTTTGCATGGCGTGCAGGTCGCGCAGCGTGCACCACAGCTCTTCGCGGGTGAAGGCGTCGAGCGCGCCAAATGGCTCATCCAACAACAACATTTTGGGTTCATGAATCAGCGCGCGGCAAATGCTGGCGCGTTGTTGCATACCGCCTGACAGCTCCCACGGGAACTTGCGCTCGTAGCCACCCAAACCGACGGTTTGAAGCAGTTGAATCGCGCGGGCTTCGTATTCGGCCTTTTTCTCTTTGAAGTTGGAACGGTAAGGCTCCACGATTTCCAAAGGCAGCAAGACGTTGTCCAGCGTGGTGCGCCAAGGCAGCAGCGAGGGCGATTGAAACGCCATGCCGCTGATTTTGAGCGGGCCGTTGACGGGCTGACCATCCACATAAATTTCACCACGGCTGGGTTTTTTCAAACCCGTGGTGAGCTTCATGAAGGTGGATTTGCCACAACCCGAAGGTCCAACAATCGCGATGAACTCGCCTTGTTTGACTTGCAGGTTGATGTCTTCTACGGCGAAGTGGTTTTGCGCCAACAACTCATCGTTGTAGGCGAGCCAGACGTTTTGAAAGTCGACGAAGTGTTCAGGAGAAGCGGTCATCAAAAGGTGCCTATTACTTCTTACCTTTTGGCAACACGTCGAGTTCTTTGGCTGTGGGCAAGAAAGAACCGTTCCAAATGTCGTCTGCTTTCACGCGTGTTTTGGTGTTGAACGCATCAGACACTTGAGACGCCATCAAAGACAAGCGTGGACCTTTGATTTGGCCAAAGCCTTCCGCACGCGCGTCTGGGCTGTTGATGACCGTGTCGATGGCCAACTTCAAGCGGCGTGTTTCGAGTTCGCTGTTGATGATGCCGTCGCGGGCCTTGACCGTTTCAATGGCCTTGGCTGGATCCGCGATCACGTCCTTCGCACCTTTGGCAAACGCGGCCAAAAAGGCTTTGATGGCGGCTGGGTTTTCTTTGATGAGCTTGGGCGTGGCAATGATGGCGTTGCCATACAGCTTCACGCCGAAGTCTGGGTATTGCATGACTACCACGTCGTCAGCCTTGACGCCGCGAGCTTCGATGTTGAGCAAGGAGGTGAAGGTGAAACCAGTGATGGCGTCCACATCGCCGCGTACCAACATGGTTTCGCGCAATGGGGGATCCATGGTGACCCAGTTCACAGTGCCTACGCTGTTGGCTTTTGCAAAGATGGGGAAGGCGCGACGGCCTGCGTCAAACACGGGCGCGCCGAGTTTTTTACCAGCCAAGTCGGCTGGGGTTTTGATGCCAGATTTTTTCAAGGCCATCACCGATGCGGGCGTGTTGTTGTAGACCATCATCACGGCCACAGGCTTGTTGGGCGCGTCAGGGTTGTTGGCGTGGAACTCCATCAAGGCCGCCAAATCGGCAAAGCCCATGTCGTAAGCGCCTGAGGCCACGCGGTTGACCGCGCCGCCAGAACCGTTGCCGGCGTCTACCGTCACATCGAGCTTGGCGTCTTTGAAATAGCCTTTGGCCACAGGTACCAAGAAGAAAGCAGAGGGGCCTTCAAAGCGCCAGTCGAGTTGGAACTTGAGGGGCGTTGTCTGTGCCGAAGCACCTGCAAAACTGGCAGCCAGTGCCAAGCCGAGGGTGGTTTTGATGAAGGTGCGTTTGATCATGTGGGCCTCTGAAAAATAAAATGAGTAAAGGGTGATGTATACAAGCTTGCAATATTGGTGCCTAGCGTGAGGTACCTGTTTGCGGGCTGCTGAGGATAAATTGTGCGCGACTTTGGTTTGTATACAAAAAGGGTTTGCACCAGTCTGGTGTTTTGCACCAACGTGGTGCGTTACTCTTGGTTTCGATCACCCACAAAAAAGCCAGCACGGTGGCTGGCTTTTGGGAAGAAGCTACAAGCGGAAAGGCTTATGCGGCTTCTGCTGTTTTGTGTTTACGCGACTGGTTGAATTTGCCCCATGCAAAAACAGCGGCGGCACCTGCCGCTGCTGCGGTCAAATGGAACCAAGAGTTGGCCGCGCTGAATTCGCGCAACACGGCATCGCTGGCGATGGTCTCACCACCCACCCAGCCGATCAAAGCGGCCCCCAAAGTGATGATGACGGGATAGCGCTCCATCAGTTTGATCATCAAGGTGCTGCCAAAGATGACCAAAGGAATGCTGATGGCCAAGCCAATGATGAGCAAGACCTCATCACCTTTGGCGGCAGCAGCCACAGCAATCACGTTGTCCAAGCTCATGACCACGTCAGCAATCAAGATGGTACGGATGGCAGAAAAAAGGTTACCTTGTTCGCCGCCTTCACCATCGTCTTCGTCTTCGCCAGCCAGCAATTGCGCGCCAATCCAGAGCAGCAAGATGCCACCCACGATTTGCAGGTATTCCAACGTCATCAATTTCGCGGCCACCACGGTCAAACCGATACGCAACACCACGGCAGCACCAGAGCCAAACATGATGGCTTTTTTCTGTTGCTCAGGGGGCAAGCTGCGTGCAGCCAATGCGATCACGACGGCGTTGTCGCCTGACAAGATGATGTTGATCCAAATAATCAGCAGCAGGCCTAGCCAGAAATCGGTGCTTTGAAGTAGTTCCATGTTTTGTTTGCTCCAGACAAAGGAAATGTTGTTGTTTGAGTGCCTTGAGACAAAGCAACTTTTTGATCGACGAGTGTAACGGCGCGCTATTGCTGAGCCTGTTGGTATTACTGCTTATGCGACACACCGCAGGCCGTGCAAGGTTTGTTGCCCAAAAAAAAGCCCGCTTGTTCGGCGGGCTATGCACAAGGCGTTTGCCTTTTTAGTGGCTGTCGGCTTGACGTGCCGCTGCTACCGCAGCCGAGTCGTCTTTGGACGCGCCGTTGAAGAACAGGTTCAACACCACGGCAGAGATGGAGGCCAACAAGATGCCTGACTCAATCAGTGGGTGCAGGTTGTGCGGCATCCATTGCTTGAAGTTGGGGGCGATCAGCGGAATCATGCCGATGCCGATGGAGATGGCCACGACCAAGCTGTTGAAGCGGTTGTTCTTGAAGTCCACGCCGCCCAAGATGCGAATGCCGGTGGCTGCCACCATGCCAAACATCACCAAGCCAGCACCACCCAAGACCACGGTGGGGAGCGATTCAACCAAAGCGGCCATCTTAGGAATGACACCCAAGATGATGAGGATGATGCCGCCAGCCACGCACACAAAGCGGCTCTTCACACCCGTAACGGCGACGAGGCCCACGTTTTGCGAAAAGCTGGTGTAGGGGAAGGTGTTGAAGATGCCGCCAATCAGCGTGCCCAAACCATCGGTTCGTAAACCACGGGTAAGCGCGGCGCGGTCCACATGACGGTCGGTCATCTCGCCCAAGGCTAAGAACATGCCGGTGGATTCGATCATCACCACGATCATCACCAAGGTCATGGTGAGGATGAGCACGGGGTCAAACACAGGCATACCAAACTGGAACGGTGTGACGATGCCAAACCATTCGGCTTTGCCCACTTTGTCAAAGTTCATTAGCCCGAAGCTGGTGGCCACGACGCCACCAATGATGATGCCCAAGAGCACTGAGATGTTTGCGATGAAGCCTTTGGCGAACTTAGAAATCATCAAGATGGACACCAAGACCAAAGATGCAATGCCCACGCCTGTGAGGTCGGCGTATTTGGGGTTAGGCACTTTAGCCATCAAAGCCAAATCTTTGGGCACGGCAGCCAGCGTGGAGCCCGGTGCCGAAGCAGCCGCTGCAGCGTCAGCCAGCCACTTAGCGTGCTCTGGGTTGACGATGGATGGGGCTGTGGGGCCGAAGGGGTTGCCAAAAATCCAGTTGATGCCGATGCGCATCAAGCTGATACCGATGACGGCAATGATGGTGCCCGTCACGACTGGTGGGAAGAACCGCAACATGCGGCTGACCAGCGGTGCGATGAGGATAGAAATGGCACCGGCACCCATGATGGCGCCGAAGATGAGTTGAGCGCCTGCGTCGCCGGGGTTGGCGTTGGCCATGGCCACCATCGGTGCCACAGCAGCAAAGGTCACGCCCATCATGACGGGCAAGCGAATGCCAAACCATTGGGTGGCGCCCCACGATTGAATGAGGGTGACCAAACCGCAGACAAACAAGTCGGCTGAAATCAGCATGGCCACTTGTTCAGGGCTGAGCTTCAAAGCACGGCCAACGATGAGTGGCACAGCCACAGCGCCTGCGTACATGACGAGCACGTGTTGCAAGCCGAGAGCGGCGAGCTTGCCGGTGGGCAAGTGTTCGTCGACGGGATGGGTGGATTGGGACATCATTTCTCCTTGTGGATTTTTCGCATACAAAACTGTATACAAAATATTGTTGGAGCGACTTACGGAGAAACCCTATTTTTGTGTGGTTTTGCTGGGCTCGCTGTGCGCAGAGGACTTGGGCCGGTTCCTCATGCTGGGTACAGAAATCGTCACCGGCCCAAGCCCTCTACGCACAGACTGCGGCTGGCAAATGTTTGGTTAGAACTGTTCCTTGCAGAGGTTTGTTCTTTGGCTTGCATATGTGCACCGATTCATCGCACGCTGCCAGTTCGCAAATTTGTACCGCCAACGTGAAGCGTGGGCCTAGGGTGTTTCAATTCAAAACAGTTGTGCGGCTTGGGTGCGGCGGCCGACGATTTCTGGTACCCCAGCATGAGGAGGCCGCCGCACCCAAGCTGCGCAACCCCCTCCGGAGCGAAACTCTACGAAACAGGTTTAGCTCAACAAATCCAACAAGGTGCGCGCCACCACCTTGGTCGCCCGACGCACATCTTCCAACATCACACGTTCATCGTTGCGCTTGGCATGGCTCTCAAGCACAGTGCGTGGCCCTGCGCCGTAGATGACGCCGGGAATGCCTTGCGCCACATACAAGCGCACATCGGTGTACAGCGGCGTGCCCACAGCGGGGATGGGCTCGCCAAACAATTCGCCCCCGTGTTTTTGGATGGCGTCCACCAAAGGCTTGTTGCCAGCCAGCGGCACCATGGCCTTGGCGAGCAAGAGGCGTTTGATGTCGACTTTGAGTTGCTTGCCACCACGGGGTGGGTTGAATGAAGCGGCTGCGTCTTCGATGGTTTTGCGAATGGACGCTTCCACTTCAACGGGGTTCTCTTCCGGAATCATGCGGCGGTCGAGTTTGAACACGACCTTGCCGGGCACGACGTTGGTGTTGGTGCCGCCGGTGATTTGACCCACGTTGAGGTAGGGGTGAGTGATGCCTTCGATCTTGGAGGTGGTTTGTTTGTATCCCTCATTGAGCGCGTGCAGGGCGTTCAGGATGTGCACCGCGCCTTGCAAGGCATCTGTGCCGCTGTCGGGAATGGCGGCGTGGGCCATTTCGCCTTGCACGGTGACTTCCATTTGCAAGCAGCCGTTGTGGGCGGTGACCACTTGGTAGCTAAAGCCGGCGGCAATCATCAAGTCGGGTTTGGTCAGGTCGTGAGACAGCAACCAGCCTGGGCCTTTTTCGCCGCCAAATTCTTCGTCGTAGGTGAAGTGCAGTTCAACGCCGCCTTTCAACGGCAGGCCCAAAGATTCGAGTGCGCGTGTGGCAAAGGTGAAGGTAGAAAAGTCGCTCTTGCTCACCGCTGTGGCGCGGCCGTACATGGCGCCGTTTTCAATCTCAGCGCCGTAAGGCTTGTGTGTCCAGCCTTCGCCCGGAGGGACCACATCGCCGTGTGCGTTGAGCGCAATGGTTTTGCCGCCATCGGCAAACTTGCGGCGCACGATGAGGTTGGTGATGCTTTCCAAACCGTAGGCTTTCATCTCGTCAGCAGGCACGGCGTGCTTTTCGGCTTCGTAGCCAAAGCTGTGCAGCAGCTCGGCAGTGCGCTCGGCGTGGGGTGCGTTGTTGCCGGGCGGGGTGTCGGTGGGGACTTGCACCAAGGCTTGCAAGAACTTCACTTGCTCGTCAAAGTGCGCGTCGATCCAAGCGTCGAGTTGGGCGTATTGGGTTTGGCTCATGGTTTGTCTCTGGTTGTTATGGGTGATGCGCAGGCTTTAAGCGTGCGTGTTGTGCAGCAAGTGCATGAAGGCGTCGACGCACAGTTGCATGTCGTCGCTGGTGGTGCTCTCCAGCGGGTTGTGGCTGATGCCGGCGTTTTGGCCGCGCACGAACAACATGGCTTGTGGCATCACTTCATGCAGTTTCATTGCGTCGTGACCCGCACCGCTGGGAAGGTGGAACACGGGCACGCCCAAGCTTTGCACAGCGTTTTCCCACGCGGCTTGTAGCTTGGCGTCGCTTGGTGCGGCGCTGGCGCGCATGGTTTCTTCGAGGGTGTAGTGCAAGCCACGGCGCTCACAAATGGCTTTGAGTTCGGCCAGCACATCGTGCATCAGGCTGTCGCGCAATGCATCGGTGGTGGCGCGCAAATCGAGGCTGAATTGGCAGCGCCCGGGCACCACGTTGATGGAGCCATTGGGCACAGTCAGCATGCCGATCGTGCCAACGCATGCTGAAGTTGGCGACTTCGCCGTGTCGGCAGAGACGGCGTTCAATGCTGCTGCGCGTTTTTCAACAAACAACGCCAACTCGGCCACCGAAGTGGCCGCATCGCGGCGGCGATCCATCGGTGTCGTGCCTGCGTGGCTGGCCATGCCCACCACTTCGCCCACAAAGCGCACGCTGCCGTTGATGGAGGTGACCACGCCCAGTGGAATGTCTAGCTCGTTGAGCACAGGGCCTTGTTCGATGTGCACTTCCACAAAACCCAAATACTCAGCTGCGTTGCGGGTGAGTTTGGGGATGTCTTCAATCTTCAAGCCGGCTTGCTTCATGGCTTGGCGCATCGTGATGCCGTCCGCATCTTTTTGGTCCAGCCACTCGTTTTTGAAATCGCCCACCAAAGCACCAGAGCCAAGGAAGGTGGCTTTGTAGCGTTGGCCTTCTTCTTCGGCAAAGGCCACCACTTCGAGGTTGAAGGGCAAACGCTTGCCCGCACGGGCCAGCTCGCGCACACAGGCCATGGGCACGAAGATGCCTAGGCGGCCGTCGTACTTGCCGCCGTTGCGCACGGTGTCGTAGTGCGAACCGGTAATCAAAGTTTTAGCGTGCTGAGATGAGGCTTTGTAAACACCCACCACGTTGCCCACCGCGTCGATGTGCACCTCGTCAAAGCCGCAGGCCTTCATGCCCAGCTCAATCGTGCGGGCGCATTTCAGGTGTGCGTCGGTCAGGTAAGTGACGGTGAGTTCTTCGCGTGCGGCGTGCGGTGCGTGTTTGTTGACCACGCCTGCATCGCTGAACTGGGCCAGCCATTCGTGCCAGTCCCACACTTCGTGGCCTAGCGCGGGTTCGTAGCCCAGCTTGTCGTTGAGGCGAATCTCCACGATGCGGTGGATGTTGCGCAAGCACTCGGCCAGTTCGTAGTCGGGGTGGTTGTGCAGGCGGCGCTCGAACGTGCTGATGATTTGTTGTTTGTTCAAGCCAGAGCCACGCGGGCCGCGCACGGCCAAGATGAATGGGAAACCAAACTTAGCGTTGTAGCTGGCGTTGAGCTGTTGGATGTGCGCAAACTCTTCGGGCGTGCAGTTGGTCAAGCCCGCTTTGGTTTGTTCGTTGGTCGATTCGGCGGTGAGGCTTTTGCTCACCATCGCTTTGCCTGCCAACTCGGGGTGGGCACGCACCAGTGCGAGCAGGGGTGCGCGGCCTGCTTTTGCCAGCACCTCCACCATCGCGTGCTTGAGCGCGGCGGCAGATGCAAAAGGGCGTGCGTCTAAGGCTTGCTCGGCAATCCAATCGGAGTGTTCGTACAAACCGGTCAGCAATGCCGCAGCCTCAGCGCGGGGCAGGGTGTTGATTTGGTTCAGCGTGATGTGCGAGTGGCTCATGTCGTTGTCCTGCTTGGGGAGTGAGGCTGTTTAAGGTCGTGTTGAAGGCGTGTGCGAGTGATCAGCTGCCGCTGTACGGATGCACTTGTTTCCAGTGGCGCGCGATGTCGATGCGGCGGGCCACCCACACACGGTCGTGCTTGGCGATGTGGTCTAAGAACTTTTGCAATGCCACGATGCGCCCGGGCTTGCCCAGCAAGCGGCAGTGCATGCCAATGCTCATCATCTTGGGTGCTTCGTCGCCCTCGGCATACAGCGCATCAAAGCTGTCACGCAAATACACAAAGAAGTCTTCTGCTTGGCTAAAGCCTTGGGGCAAGGCAAAGCGCATGTCGTTGCAGTCGAGCGTGTAGGGCACCACGAGTTGGGGCGCCACCTCGCCATTGGTTTTTTGGACCTTCATCCAAAAGGGCAGGTCTTCGCCGTAGTAGTCGCTGTCGTATTCAAAGCCACCGTGGTCGGCCACGAGGCGGCGGGTGTTGGGGCTGTCGCGGCCGGTGTACCAGCCTGCGCCATGAATGCTGTTGCCGTGCGTGGTGTGTGTGAGGCGCTCGATGATCTCGATGCCTTTGTTCATGTGCGCACGCTCGGTGGCTTCGTCAGTGGTTTGGTAGTTGATCCAGCGGTAGCCGTGGCAGGCAATTTCGTGGCCGAGTTCTACAAACGCAGCGGTGAGTTCGGGGTGACGCTCGAGCGCCATGCTCACGCCAAACACGGTGAGTGGGAGGCCGCGTTTTTCAAACTCGCGCAAGATGCGCCACACGCCCACGCGTGACCCGTATTCGTAAATGCCTTCCATACTCAGGTGGCGGTCTGGAAAGCTAGGCGGGTTGAACATCTCGCTCAAAAACATCTCGCTGCCAGCGTCTCCGTGCACGGTGGCGTTCTCGCCGCCTTCTTCGTAGTTCAGCACAAACTGCACCGCAATGCGGGCTTGGTTGGGCCATTGCGCGTGCGGCACTTGGCGACCGTAACCTACGAGGTCACGAGGGTAGGCAGCGGTGCTGTCGTAGGTGGCATTGGGGTTGGACATGCAATAACTCCGTATTTGAATAAGCGCAAGCGTTGAGCTGGAAAAGCGCAAGCGCTTAGGCCAAAGCCATCGCGATGTCGTTGCTGGGCACTTTGCGGTCAAGCGCCAAACCTTCTTCCACGTTGCGCAGGTGTTCGTCCATCAGCTTGACGGCCAAGTCTTCGTCTTTGGCGGCGATGGCTTTCAAAATTTCGGCGTGTTCTTCGGCCGAGTGTTCGGCGGCATTGCTGCTTTGGTACATCAAGGTGATGAGGGCGCAGCGTGAAATGAGTTCGCCCAAAATTTGCGCGAGTACATCGTTGCCCATCAGCTCGGCCATGCGCACATGGAAGTCGCCCAGCAAGTCGGTTCGGCCAGCTACATCGCCACGGCTGACGGCTGCTTTCTCTTCGGTCACGTGGTCTTTGAGGGCTTTGATTTGTGCGGAGGTGACGTTGCGCACAAAGCTGCGTGTCATCTCAGCTTCCAACATGCGGCGCACGGCAAACACTTGGCGGGCTTCGTCGGAAGAGGGCGTGGCCACAAACGCACCGCGCGCGGGCTCCATGCGGATGAGGCGCTTTTGCACCAGTTGAAACAGCGCTTGGCGAATGAGGGTGCGTGACACGCCGAAGTGGTCGGCGAGTTTTTGCTCGGCCAGTTTGGTGCCGGGGTGCAGACGGTGCTCCACAATGGCTTTGGTGAGGGCGTCCACAATGCTGCGAGTGGCGGTTGAGCTGTCCATTTCGGGTCTCCGGCAAATTCACGTGAGTCTCATGATAGACCCAAATGCAAAAATTGTATACACTTTCAGTCGACCAAGTCGGTCGCTAACCATTTTCGGAGCATTTCATGGGATTGAGCACACACGTTTTAGACACCATGCACGGCGGCCCCGCAGCTGGCATGAAAGTGTCCCTGTTCACCACCACCGAGGATGGCCACGCCACCTTGGTCAAGTCGTTCCACCTCAACCACGATGGCCGCAACCCCGACGGCCTGCTGTACGACAACGACAGCTTGAAAAAAGGCACCTACCGCTTGGTGTTTGATGTGAAGGGCTACTTTGCCTCTCGGCATGTTGAATTGCCTGAGCCTAATTTCTTGAACCAAGTCAGCCTTGACTTTGGCGTGGCCCACACTGATCAGCACTATCACGTTCCCTTGTTGGTAAGTCCTTGGAGTTACTCGACCTATCGCGGGTCTTAATTTTTTTGTATACGCAGCGGCATACCTGCTGCCGAAATGGGGTGCTTGTCACTAAAATCTGGGCTCTTTCTCCAGATTTCTACACCCCACACCATGACCCAAGTCACCAACACCGTGCGCTTTGTGCTCGACGGCCAGATCGTTGAAGCCCAAGGTGCCCGTCGCACCACCACCGTTCTCGATTACCTGCGCGAGCAGCTCCACCGCACTGGCACCAAAGAAGGTTGCGCCGAGGGCGACTGTGGTGCTTGCGTGGTGATGGTGGGTGAACTCAATGCCGCTGGTACGGGCGTGGACTATGTGGCCACCAACGCGTGTATCCAATTGCTGCCTTCGCTCGATGGCAAATCTATCAAGACGGTGGAGAGCTTGAAAAAGGCCGACGGTACTTTGCACCCCGTGCAAGACGAGATGGTCAAGTGCCACGGCTCGCAATGCGGCTTTTGCACACCTGGCATCGTGATGAGTTTGGTGAACTTGGTGCAAACCAACACCTCGCCCGTGCGCCAAGAAATCACCGACGCCCTGAGCGGCAACTTGTGCCGTTGCACAGGCTACGCGCCCATCATCGACGCGACCGCCAAAGCTTGCGAGAAGAAATCGGCTCTCAAAGTAGACGACAGCGCCGACTTGCCCCTGCTCAAAGAAATCAAGCGTGCCAGCACACCGACCATGAGCCTCGAGGGCGACATCATCGTGCAGCCCGTGGTGCGAACCCGCAAGGGCAACGAGTTTGTGTCACCCGCCACCTTGGCTGAAGTGGCTGACTATTTGGTCAAGCACCCCACCACCACCTTGCTAGCAGGTAGCACCGAAATCGGTTTGCAAGTGAACAAGCAGTTCGCGCGTCCTGACCACATCATGTACTTGGGCAACGTCAAAGAGCTGCGCCAAGTGGCCGAGACCGACAAGGTTTGGCGCATTGGTGCAGCGGTGTCGCTGACCAAAGTGGAAGAGCTGGTTGCTAAGGCGTACCCCGACTTTGCCGAAGTGCTGCGTCGCTTTGGTTCGCCCCCCATCCGTTCTACCGCCACCTTGGCGGGCAACATCGCCAACGGTTCGCCCATCGGTGACTCCATGCCTTGCTTGCTGGCGTTGGGTGCTAACTTGGTGTTGCGCCGTGGCGAGAAGACCCGCAACGTACTGCTGGAAAACTTCTACACCGGCATGAAGAAAAGCGTGCTCGAAGCCGGTGAGTTCATCGAAGCGGTCGAGCTGCCCAAGCCAGTGGCCGGCCAAGTGTTCCGCGCCCACAAGGTGAGCAAGCGTTTTGAACAAGACATTTCGGCCACTTGCGCGGCCATCAGCTACACCCTCAAAGGCGGCAAGTTGGCTGGCGTGAAACTGGCCTACAACGGCCTGAGCCCATTCCCAGCGCGTGCGCCAAAACTCGAAGCTGTGCTTGAAGGCAAATTGCCAGCAGACGTGAAAGCAGCTGATCTGGATGCAGTGATTGCTTCAAGCTTCACCGCTCGCGACGGCTTGCGTGCCACATGGGCTTATCGCGCATTGGTGGCTCGCAACTTGGCCTTGGAATTCATCGAAGAACAGAAAGAGGTGGCTTGAATGAACGCTCCTACCGCACTCAAAAACTTGCTGCCTGTGTCAGGCGTTCAGCAAGGCACAGACGTCGTTCACGAGTCTGCTCACTTGCACGTGACCGGCTCTGCCACTTACATCGACGACATCCCCGAGCACGCAGGCACTTTGTATGCCGCGCTTATCTTGTCGCCCGTGGCGCATGGTGAATTGATTGGTGACGGCATTGACCGCGAAGCCATCCTCAAAGAGCACGGCGTCGTAGCCGTCTACACCGCCAAAGACATTCCGGGCGAAAACAACTGCGGCCCCATCGTGCACGATGATCCGTTCCTCGCCGCTGGCAAGGTCGAGTTCGTTGGCCAAGCCGTTGCCGTGGTCGTAGCGCGCGACATGCTCTACGCACGCGAAGCCGCTAAAAAAGCCAAGGTGTTGGTCAAAGAACTCAAGCCCATCTTGACGGTGGAAGAGGCGATGGCAGCCAACAGCTTCATCATGCCGCCCAAGGGCATCACGCGTGGCGACGCAGCTGCGGCTATTGCCAGCGCCCCCCACAAAATCAAAGGCAGCACCAACACTGGCCAGCAAGAACAGTTTTATCTGGAATGCCAAATCACCTATGCGGTGCCTAAGGAAGACGGCCAACTCACGCTGTACGTGTCGACCCAACATCCAGACGGCAACCAACGCGAAGCCGCACATGCATTGAACCTGCACACCAACGACGTCGAAGTGATTTGCCGCCGCATGGGTGGTGGCTTTGGTGGCAAAGAAGGCAATGCCAGCATCTTCAGCCAAAGCGCTGCCTTGGCCGCGTTCAAACTGAACAAACCCGTCAAGCTGCGCATCAACCGCGATGACGACATGACCATCACCGGCAAGCGCCACGATTTTCGAATCGACTACGAAGTGGGTTTCGACGACAACGGCCGCGTCTTGGGCGCGGACATCACGCTCATGTCTCGCTGCGGTTACAGCACCGACTACTCCGGCCCTGTGAACGACCGCGCTTGCTTGCACATCGACAACAGCTATCACATCCCAGCTTTGAAGTTGGTAAGCCACCGCTGCAAAACCAACACACAAAGCGCCACTGCTTTCCGTGGTTTTGGCGGCCCACAAGGCATGTTTGGCATCGAGACGGTGATGGACGAAATTGCGATGACTTTGGGCAAAGACCCATTGGAAGTGCGCAAGCTCAACCTCTACAAAGACCCCGCCATCAGTGGCACGCCTGACACCATGACCACCCAATACAACCAGCTCATCGAAGACTGGGTGGGTGACAAGGTGATCGCGCAGGTCGAAGACGAATCCAAATACGCCGAGCGTCGCGCTGCGGTACAAGCCTTCAACGCCAAGAGCAAAACACGCAAGCGCGGTTTGGCTCTTGTGCCTTTGAAGTTCGGCATCAGCTTCACGGCCACACACTTGAACCAAGGCGGCGCGCTGCTGGTGGTTTACATGGACGGCTCGGTGAGCTGCAACCACGGCGGCACAGAAATGGGCCAAGGCCTGAACACCAAGATGGCACAGGTGTGTGCCGATGGTTTGGGTATCAGCGTGGACCATGTGCGCATCACCGCCACCGACTCGCAAAAAGTGCCGAACGCTTCAGCCACCTCCGCTTCGAGCGGTGCTGACATCAATGGCGCAGCCATCATGAACGCGACCATGCAAATGCGTGAGCGCTTGAAGCCTGTGGCAGCCCGCATGTTGGGTTGCGCCGAAGGCGATGTGACGTTTGCGAACAACGAAGTCTACGGCGGTGGCAAGTCCGTTAAGTGGGCTGACGTGACCAAGCAAGCGTGGCTCGATCGCGTGGGCCTGAGCGTCACTGGCTTCTACATGACGCCCGAAATCAAATACGACTTCACCACTCTGAACGGCCGTGCTTTCTATTACTACTGCTACGGCGCTGCTGTGAGCGAAGTAGAGATCGACACCCGTACCGGCGAGTGGTGGCTCCTAGCCGTGGACATCGTGCACGACGTGGGCCGCAGTATCAACCCCGCATTGGACAAAGGCCAGATCGAAGGCGCTTTTGTGCAAGGCATGGGCTGGCTCACCATGGAAGAGTGCATTTGGGACAAGAAGGGCAAGCTGCTCACGCATGGCCCAAGCACCTACAAGATTCCAGTGGCGGGCGACATCCCAGAACACTTCAATGTGTCTTTGTTCGACAACGCCAACTTGAAGCCCACGCCTTTCAATAGCAAGGCCACGGGCGAGCCACCTTTGATGTTGGGCCTGTCTGCCTTCTTCGCCTTGCGCGATGCGGTGGCTGCCAGTGCTGACCACAAAGCTGTGGTGCACATGGACGCACCCGCCACGCCCGAGCGCATCTTGATGGCGTGCGAAGCCGTCAAGGCCAAGGCCGCGGCTTAAACCCTTCGTGCCACGCCACACCGCTGAGCTGTTGAACCAACTCCAACATGCCGACGGCGTGTTGGTGTCGGTCGACAGCGTGCAGGGCTCGGGTCCACGCGAAGTGGGGGCTTGGATGGCGGTGTTCCCGCAGACCTTGGTCAACACCATCGGTGGCGGGCACTTGGAGTTTCAGGCGATCACAGAAGCGCGTGCTTTGATGGCACGTCCCGTTTCAGAAAATGCCGCAAGCACTGCGACCCATGAAGACAACGCGTTAACGACTCGCTACGCCCTAGGCCCCGCCTTGGGCCAATGCTGCGGCGGCGTGGTGCATTTGAAGTTCGAGCGCATCAGTGCCGCTGATGCCCCCGCACTCAAACAACGACTTTTGGCCAATGGCCAACCGCTCGCATTGTTTGGTGGTGGCCATGTAGGCCGCGCTTTGGTGAATGTGCTCAGCACCTTGCCCTACAACGTGCAGTGGATTGACAGTCGCGACGAAATCTTTCCCGCACAACTACCGCCCAACGTCGTGTGCGAACACTCCGACCCCGTGCACGCGGCCGTGGCTGATTTGCCCAGCGGCGCGAGCGTGCTGGTCATGAGCTTTAGCCATGCGGAAGATTTAGATGTGGTGGCCGCTTGCTTGAAGCGCCAACGCTTGCACGGCGATTTGAAATTCGTCGGCCTCATTGGCAGCAAAACCAAGTGGGCCACGTTTCAGCACCGCCTCGAAGCCAAAGGCTTTACCGCCGAAGAGTTGGCGTTCATCACTTGCCCCATTGGTGTGAGCGGTATCACGGGCAAAGAGCCCGAAGTCATTGCGGTGTCGGTGGCGGCACAGTTGTTGCGAGTTCGATAGCGTTTGACGCTAGGGTTTGCACCGAAACATTCAGCTTTGTTTGGCGACAGATTTTGTATACACTTTGCATCACTTGTCGCAGCGGAGCAGGGCAGCTATCAGCCCTTGTTCGCGACCCTCGTGTCATTCACAGCGCCCGCAGTGGTGAATGGCAACTTTGACTGAAAAGACTGAGGTCTCGACATGGACGCATATTTCTTAGACTGGGCCAACCTGCTGTTGCGTTGGGTGCACGTCATCACCGCCATCGCGTGGATTGGCTCCTCGTTCTACTTTGTCTTCTTAGACAACAACCTCATCAAACCCAACTCACCCGACCTGCTGGAAAAAGGTGTGGACGGTGCGATGTGGGCCGTGCACGGCGGCGGTTTTTACAACCCGCAAAAGTACATGGTGGCGCCTAAGAAGATTCACACCAAGCTGCACTGGTTCTATTGGGAAAGCTATTCCACCTGGCTGACAGGTTTTGGTTTGTTCACCGTGCTGTACCTGTGGAATGCGGGCACGTTCTTGATCGACAAGTCGCTGATGGACTGGTCGCCCGCTGCGGCCATCACTGCCGCTTTGAGTTTCTTGGTGGCGTTTTGGTTCATCTACGACGCGGTGTGCCGCGTGTTTGGCTTCCGTGAAAACGGCGAACGCACGGTGGCCCTCACCATGATTGTGGTGGTGGCGTTTGCGTCGTGGTTGTCGTGCCAGTTGTTTGCAGGTCGCGCCGCGTTCTTGCTGGTGGGCGCGATGATTGCCACCTCCATGAGCGCCAACGTGTTCTTCTGGATCATCCCAGGCCAACGCAAGGTCGTGGCTGCCATGACATCGGGCGTGGCGATGGACCCCAAAGAGTTGGCCACGCACGGCAAGCGCGGCAAGCAGCGCAGCGTGCACAACACCTACTTCACGCTGCCCGTCATCTTTGCGATGCTGAGCAACCACTACAGCTTCCTCTACACCTATGAAAACAACTGGGTCATCTTGGTGATGATGATGTTGGCTGGTGCTTTGATTCGCCAGTTCTTCGTGCAACGCCACGGTTACCACTTGGGCCGTGCCAAGAACCCACTGCCGTTTGCCATTGCTGGTGTGGTGTTGTTGCTGAGTGTCATTGTGTGGATGCGCCCTGCGCCATCCGCAGCAGTGGCTGTGAGTGATGCGCCTGTGACATTTGCAGAAGTCAATGCCATCTTCGTGCAACGCTGCCAAAGCTGCCACGGCGAGCAAGTGCAAATGAAGAACGTGCGCTTTGACACAGCCGAAGGCATCAAGCAACACGCCTTGGGCATTTACCAACAAGCGGTGGTCACACGCCAAATGCCAATGAACAATGCCACGGGCATCACCGAGGCCGAGCGCATGACCATCAAACGTTGGTACGAAGCAGGAGCCGCGCTGAGATAATCAGCGCCTATGAAATTACGCCTGATGCTGGCAGCTGCCAGCACACTTTTTTTTGTTGCTGCTCAAGCGCGTGAAGTGACGGTAGCCGTCGCTGCCAACTTCACCGCCCCCATGCAAAAAATCGCCAAAGCGTTTGAGCAAGACACGGGGTACAAAGCCCAGTTAGCATTTGGTGCAACGGGCAAGTTCTACGCGCAAATCAAAAACGGTGCGCCGTTTGCCGTGCTGCTGGCCGCCGATGACGAAACCCCTGCACGCTTAGAAAAAGAAGGCCTCGCCATTGCAGGCACGCGCTTCACCTATGCCACGGGTCGCTTGGCGCTTTGGAGCAAACGCCCCAACTTGGTGGATGACAAAGGCGAGGTGCTGCGGAGCAACAGCTTCAACAAGCTAGCCATTGCCGACCCCAAGCTCGCCCCCTATGGCATGGCAGCGATGGAAGTCATCCACAAGCTGGGCGTGCAAGCCAACGTTGTTCCTAAGCTCGTGCAAGGCGAGAGCATTGGCCAGACTTACCAATTCGTCAGCACCGAAAACGCACAGCTGGGTTTTGTGGCCTTATCGCAAATCTCTGTTGATGGTCGCATCACCCAAGGCTCGGCATGGGTTGTGCCACAACACTTGCACGCACCTTTGAAGCAAGATGCTGTGCTGCTCAACGCAGGCAAAGACAACGCAGCCGCAAACGCGCTGCTGAAATACCTGCAAGGCGACACCGCCAAAGCCATCATCACCAGCTACGGCTACGCCCTGTAAAGTGTGGGCATGAATTTAAGCGCTGAAGATTTCCAAGCCATTGCGTTGACGCTGCAACTCGCCAGCGTCACCACGGTGTTGCTGCTGTTGCTGGCCACGCCAGTGGCGTGGTGGCTAGCGCACACGCGGTCGGCTTGGCGTGCGCCTGTTGCCTCGCTCGTCGCTCTGCCTTTGGTGTTGCCGCCCACGGTATTGGGTTTTTATTTGTTGGTGGCGCTTGGCCCCAATGGCCCGATTGGCCAGTTCACGCAATGGGCGGGTTGGGGCACATTGGCGTTTAGTTTTTGGGGCTTGGTGTTGGGCTCAATCGTGTACTCGCTGCCGTTTGCCGTGCAGCCGCTGGTCAACGCGTTTGAGGCCATGGGCCCACGCCCGATGGAGGTGGCTGCCACTTTGCGAGCCAGCAAGTGGGATGCCTTCTTCACTGTGGCCGTGCCTTTGGCCAAGCCCGGTTTTGTGATGGCCGCCATGCTGAGCTTTGCGCACACCGTGGGCGAGTTTGGTGTGGTGCTGATGATTGGCGGCAACATCCCCGACAAAACGCGCGTGGTGTCCACCCAAATTTATGGCCATGTGGAAGCGATTGAGTATTCACAAGCGCATGGCTTGGCCGGTGTGATGTTGGTGTTCTCGTTTGTGGTGTTGTTGGGTTTGTCTTGGTTTAACCGTCGGACCACTTGTCATCAAAAGGTGGGTGCATGAATATCCACTTGCAGCTCGATATTGCGCGTGCCGACTTTGATGTGTCGGTCGATGTGCAGTTGCCCGCACATGGCATCACCGTCATCTTTGGCCCATCGGGCTGCGGCAAAACCACTTTGTTGCGTTGCGTCGCGGGACTAGAGCCCTCAGCGCGTGGCGTGGTGCAACTGGGTCACGAAGTTTGGCAAGACGACGAGCAAGGCGTGCGCCTGCCCACCCACCAACGCGCCTTGGGCTATGTGTTTCAAGAGGCGTCGTTGTTTGACCACTTGGATGTGGCGGGCAACTTGGCCTATGGCCACCAACGTGCCGAAAAAAACAACCGCAACGCGATGAGCCAAGCCGTGGTGCAACAAACCATCGAGCTGCTGGGCATTGGCCATTTGCTCAAGCGCCGCAGCTATGAGCTGTCGGGCGGCGAGCGCCAACGCGTGGCCATTGCCCGCGCCTTGGTCACACAGCCACGTTTGCTGTTGCTGGACGAACCCTTGGCCGCACTTGACCACGCACGCCGACAAGAAGTGCTGCCGTGGTTAGAAAAACTGCGCGACGACTTGAACATCCCCATGCTCTACGTCACCCACGCGGTGGATGAAGTGACCCGCTTGGCCGACACACTGGTGGTGATGAATGAAGGCCGCGTGCAAGCCAACGGCCCCGTAGCCGAAGTGCTGACCCAAGCCAACTTATCCGTGGTGGTGGGTGAGGACGCGGGGGCGTTGCTGACAGGCATCGTGTTGAACATCGACACTCAATGGCATTTGGCCCAAGTGGGCTTTGCCGGTGGTGCGCTGTGGGTGCGCGACAGCGGCTTGACCGTAGGTCAAACCGTTCGCCTGCGCGTGCTGGCCCGCGACGTGAGCGTGACCTTGCACGAAGCCACGCACACCAGCATTCAAAACCACGTGCCATGCGTGGTGGACGCCATCACGCCTGAGGCTCACCCTTCACAAGCCTTGCTGCGCTTGCGCTGTGGCGACACGGTGCTGCTCGCGCGCGTCACTGCGCGTGGCGTGCATGAGTTGGGGCTGCAGGTGGGCATGCCTGCGTGGGCGCAGGTGAAGTCGGTGGCGCTGGTTAAGTAAGCCTTAAAACCACCAAGCCACCGCATAAGGAATCACCACCGCACCCACAATGCCGTGCAGGCCCATGCCTAAGCTGGCATAGGCGCCTGCTTCGGGGTGCACGCTGAAGGCGCGCGAAGTGCCTATGCCGTGTGCGGCCACGCCTAAGGCAAAGCCGCGTTGCCACCACTGTGTGACGCGCAGGGCATCCAGCACGTAGCGGCCAAGGATGGCTCCCAAGATGCCAGTGCTCACCGCAAAGATGGCGGTCAAAGTGGGCGAGGCTTGCACGCGTTCGGCAATGCCCATCGCAATCGGCGCGGTGACCGACTTGGCCACCAAGCCGCGCACCAGCGATTCGTCCACACCCAACCAACGCGCCATGCCCACTGCAGTGAACACTGATGTGATGCCACCCGCCACCAGTGACAGCAGCAACACGCCCATGCGGCCCTTGAGCGACGCAAAACCTTTGTAGATCGGAATGGCCAGCGACACCGTGGCCGTGCCCAGCAAGAAATGCACAAACTGCGCGCCCTCGAAATACTTGGCATACGGCATGTCGAGCACGCTGATGCTGAAGCAAACCACCACCACCGCAATCAACACAGGGTTGGCCAGCGGGTTGCGCTGGCTGCGTTCGTACAGCGTGAGCCCCAACAAATACGCGCTCAGCGTCAGCACCAAGGCCAGCAGGGGGCTGCCCGAGAGGTACACCCAAATGTCAGAGATGGGTGGCAACTGCGTTTGAAATTCCTTATTCATACGTTATGCATCGGTCGGCGCCTTCTTGGCCAACACTTTCAGCAAGCCCGCCGTCACCGCCACCGTGGCCACCACGCTCACCACCAGCGCCGCGCTGATGGCCCACGCGTTGGCCTGCAACACGGGCAAGTAAAGCACGACGCCCACCGATGCGGGGATGAACAGCAACCCCAAGTGCTGCAAGATGCTGCCACCAACAAGGTCTATTGACGTAGGCACGTGGCCGCGAACGCTGAGATACACCAGCAACAACACCAAGCCCAACACAGGGCCAGGGATGAAGGGCAGGGCGAACTTAGAGACGAGTTCGCCGAGGGCTTGGAAGATGAAGAGTTGGACGAGGCCTTGGATCATGGCTGGAGTTTAGACAACAGTGACGGTGTGGGTGCCCGATGAGCTTGGCGTTTGAACGCATTTCAGGGATACAAACCGCGGAGTTCGCGAGCTTGCAACATGCGTGTGCATGCGATGATGAATGTGGCCGTGCGCAGGCTGACTTTGTGTGTGTCCGCCGTTTGCCAGATCGCTGCAAAAGCTTCACGCATGATGCGCACGAGCCTTGCATTGATTTCGTTTTCGTCCCAGAAGAAGCTGGAAAAATCCTGCACCCATTCGAAGTAGCTGACGGTCACACCGCCAGCATTGGCAATCACGTCTGGCACGACCAATACGCCACGTTCTGCGAGGATGTCGTCGGCTTCGGGTGTGGTTGGACCGTTGGCCCCTTCAATGACAAGTTTTGCTTGGACATGGTGAGCATTGGCGGCGGTGATTTGTTGCTCTAACGCCGCTGGCACGAGGATGTCACATGGCACTTGCCAGAATTGATCAGTCTCTAAAGACGCGGCGGGTGCAAAGCCTTTCACGGACCCATGTTGTGCCACATGGGCCAACAGCTGCGTGACATTGAAACCTGCTTCGCAATAGAGGGTGCTGACATGGTCTTGCACCGCAACTATGCGGCAACCAGCTTCTGCAAACAGCTGAGCGGCGACACCGCCCACATTACCCAAGCCCTGCACGGCCACGCGGGCCCCTTGCAAGTTCAACCCAATCCGGCGCGCGGCTTCTTCGCCAACGGTAAAGACACCTCGACCAGTGGCTTCTTTGCGCCCAAGCGATCCACCGAGGGCGATGGGTTTGCCCGTGACCACGCCCGTGGCGGTGGCGCCTTCGTTCATGGAGTAGGTATCCATCATCCAGGCCATGATCTGTTCGTTCGTGTTCACGTCAGGGGCGGGGATATCGCGTGTAGGACCAATGATGATGCCGATCTCACTGGTGTAGCGACGTGTGACGCGTTCGAGTTCACCGCGAGATAGCGTTTGAGGGTTGACCCGCACCCCCCCCTTGGCACCGCCAAAAGGTAGGTTGACGGCAGCGTTTTTGACAGACATCCACGCCGAAAGCGCCATGACTTCGGACAGGGTCACGTCTTGGTGAAAGCGAACCCCGCCTTTGCCAGGGCCACGACTTGTGTTGTGTTGTACGCGGTAGCCCTCGAAGTGCGCCACTGTCCCGTTGTCCAGTTCGATGGGGACATCGACGATCAGCATGCGCTTGGGTCGTTTGAGCGTTTCCACCCAGCGCGATAGCGAACCTAGATATGGGGTGACCCGATCGATTTGCTCCAAATAAATGCCCCAAGGGCCTAAGTGCTGGGGATCAAGGTAAGACGGTAAGGTGTGAATTTGCGTGGTCATTGATCGTCTCCTAACTGGGTAAGTGCCGTCAATGTGTAGCCTGCCGCTTCAAGCGCGAGTCGTATCGCTTGCGCGGTTGCCACCGCCTCAGGTCCGTCGCCGTGGACACAGATGCTATCGATTCGACAGGGCAGATGAAGGCCATTGGCTGTCACGATGGCTTTGGCGCTGAGCATTCGCAGCACATGCGAGACGCACGCTTGGCTGTCGTGAATCACCGCGCCTTCGCGCGAGCGTGGTGTGAGTTGTCCATCATCTAAGTAGGTGCGATCAGCGAATACCTCGTACCGAACGGGTTGTCCTGCATCTTCCGCTGCTTTAGCGAGCGTTGAGTAGGGGGGCGCAAGAAGAATCAGAGAGGAGTCTAGCTTGCGCAAACCTTTGACCACGGTGGTGGCTACCTCAGCGTCCGCGCACGCGACATTGTGCAAAGCCCCATGTGGTTTTACATGAGTGACGCGTCCGCCTTCTGCGGCCGCGATAGCTTGCAATGCCCCGATTTGATAAATCAGGTTGGCCTCTAAATCTTTGGCCGACATCTGCATCACGCGCCGTCCAAAACCTTGAAGGTCTGGGTAAGAGGGGTGTGCGCCAATGCTCACGCCCTGGGCAATCGCCTGGCGGACGGTGGTTTGCATCACGGTGGGATCGCCTGCGTGAAAGCCACAAGCGACGTTGGCGCTTTTGACGATTTGTAGCAAGGCTGAATCGTCACCCATGGTCCAGGCGCCGAAGCTTTCACCTAAGTCAGCATTGAGGTTGATTTGATGGGGTGTCATCGTCATGGTTCCAATCACAGTTCTGCGCGCAACATGCCGCTCACAAGGTTGCAGTTGTAGAGGGCTTGTTCATCAATAAATCCAGGAGGTAAAAACGATTCACGCGCGGTCATCCATTGCATCCATGCAGCGCGCTGTGCTTGTAGGGCTTGCCTCGCTTGAGCGTTGGTCACACTTTGAAACCGTATCCGAGATCCCGGTTTCAAATGCGCAAGCTTTGGTAAATCCGCTTGAATCACGGTGGCAATTTTGGGATACCCCCCCACGGTTTGGCTGTCTGCCAGCAGCACAATCGGTTGCCCATTGGCGGGCACTTGGATGGCTCCCGGTGTCACAGCATCCGAGACGATATCGGCCGCAGTTGCGTGGGTGTGCATCAAGGCCTTACCGCGCAGCCTCAGGCCCATGCGATCTTGTTCAACGGTCGCTTCCCATTCCTCATGTTGAAACGAGGCGATTGACTCTGGCAAGAAGTGATGGTGTTGAGGCCCCAAAATGACACGCACAGGTCCTGCTTCGTGCGTCCATGGTTCACGGCTTCGCCATTCGCGAAAGTCAGAGGTGGTCCAGGTGCTACAGGGCAGCACATCACCTGGACGGAATGCGCGACCCATCAGCCCTTCCAGTCCAGCGCGCCAATAGCTAGATCGGCTACCAAGTTGTGCAGGCAGTTGTAGGCCACTGGTGACGGCCAGATAAGCGCAACCTGTTTCGGCAATGCCCAATGTCAATCGATCACCTGTTTGTAGCGTAGCGCTTTGCCAAGCAGGCAAGGCCGTGATGGTGCCCTCTTGGGTTAACCACTTCGCGCCAATGATCCCCGTTAATGCGATGCGTACAGGCCCCGACTTGATGCGCAGTTCGGTGCCCATGCCGCGCAACTCCAAGACGGCTTCTCCACCCGCATTTCCTACCAAAGCATTGGCGGCCTCTGCCAACGGTGCGTCCAGCCAACCAGACAAAGGAATGCCTTCATGGCGGTGTCCTGCGCGTCCTCGATCCTGGACGGTGGTGCCAATACCCGGCTGCAGAATTTCGATCAGGCCGTGAGACGTCCGACTCATGACACATCTCCCGAAGAAAGAAATGCGTCGCGCGTTAATTTCCCGTTGCTGCATTGGGAGAGCAGGTGTTCGTATTCACTTTTGTCAATGGCATACCACCTGACGATGTCGCCCGCTGCCAGCATGGCAGGTTGTTCGATGTGGTGCGGATCGAACAACTGAACGGGGGTTTTCCCAATTAAGTTCCATCCCCCGGGGCTTTCCCAAGGATAGACCGCGCACATTTCTCCTGCGATGGCGATCGAGTTGGCTGGCACGCGCTGGCGCGGGCTGGTCAATCGAGGCATGGCCAATTCTGGCGGTAAGCCGCCCATATAAGGAAAGCCAGGCAAAAAACCAATCATGTAAACGCGAAATGAAGTGGCCAACATACGTTCAATGAGGGCGTCTTCACCGATCTGTTTCGCCTCTGCCCAAGCCGACAAATCAGGTGCAAAACTTGGGTCGAAGCACGCGGGTAAGCGCCATTGTTTACCCTGGATCGTTTGCTGTTCGCTGTCTTGTGCCAACGCCAACAACTGCGTGGCCAGTGCATCCGCATCGGTGTTTTGTACAGAAAAATGCACGGTGAGCGAGCGAAATGTGGGGACGACGTCTGTGATGGTTGCAAACCGGGGGTCATCTAGGCGTGCTTGCGCGATGCGATTTGCGAAGGCCATGACTTGTGCATTCAGTTCGGGGCTAATGTCCGTGCCAAACTCCACCGTCCATGCGCTGTCGCCAAGGGCCAAGAGTCGTGTTGTCATATGCGGGATTCGTCGCGCTCACAGCGATGCGGCTGACCGAGCGGCTTGGTCGTAGACGCCTGACAAGACGCGCAGCAGTCTGGCCAGTTCGCCAATGTCACGGTTGAGGGCCTCATCAGCTTTCAAGGCATTGATGAGACAGCTCTCGCGAATCTCGCGGTAGCGTTGCACATATTCGTTACCTGTCGCCGTCGAAGAGTAGGTCACTTCTTTACCGCTCTTGCGCGACGCCACCACACCCAGCCCTTGCAGCTTTTTGAGGGAGTAGTTGATAAGGTGCGTGTCCTCCACGTTCATGATGAAGCAGATGTCGGACAGACGTTTGTCTCGTGCTCGGTGAGACACATGGTGGAGCACCAGTACATCGAGCGGGGTGAGGTCTTTCAGTCCTGCTGCAGACATGCAATGGATGATCCACCGATGAAATGCATTTCCTGCCACGATCAGACCAAATTCGAATTCACTCATTTCGGCGCTTCGAGGTGAGACCAGGTGTGACGATGAGACGATCGGCACACTGGTATGTTGTTCGGTGTTGGGTTTCTTTGCCATACGTGTTCTCTCAAAGGTGGCTTGGCGGGTGGTGCTTATGTCGCCATCATAAAATCAAATCGTCAACAAAATGTCAACGATTAGGGAATATACCTATGATGAATCGTTGATAAAAAGGTAAATTCATTCTGTCGTAACTTAACTACTGATTGGAGATGTTTCATGAAACGCAAGTATCTTTCTCTCGCCGCTTTGGGTCTAGCAAGCTGTCTGACTGCTGGCCTTGTTCAGGCCCAGACCAAATGGGATTTGGCTTCAGCCTATCCAGCTAGTAACTTTCATTCTGAGAACTTGATGCAGTTCGCCAGCGATGTGGAAAAAGCAACAGCAGGCAAGCTCAAGATCACCGTCCATTCGAACGCTTCGCTGTTCAAGGCAACAGAAATCAAGCGTGCAGTCCAAGGTGGACAGGCGCAAGCCGGTGAGGTGATTCAAGCCAGTTTGCAAAACGAATGGCAAATCTACGGTGCAGATGGTTTACCGTTCTTGGCAGACAGCTATGACGAATCGGTCAAGTTGCAAGCTGCACAGCGTCCTATGGTTGAGAAAAAGTTGGCTGATCAGGGTTTGGTTTATCTCTATGCCGTGGCTTGGCCCCCACAAGGAATCTTCACCAAAAAGCCGATTGCCTCAGCCGCTGATCTCAAGAGCGTCAAATGGCGTGCGTACAGCCCAGCCACGGCTCGTATCGCTGATTTAGTGAAGGCGCAACCTGTGACCGTGCAAGCTGCAGAACTCTCTCAAGCGTTAGCAACTGGCGTGGTCGAGGCGACCATGACCTCAGGCGCCACAGGTGTTGACAGCAAGTTGTACGAGCACCTCAAGTATTACTACGACGTTCAAGCTTGGTTGCCTAAGAACATGGTGATTGTCAATCGCAAAGCATTTGACGCTTTGGACAAAGCAACGCAAACGGCGGTCATGAACGCAGCTGCCGCTGCGGAAACGCGTGGACTGGCGGCCAGCAAGCGTGTGGATGCCGAATCTAAGCTCAAACTCAAAGCCAACGGCATGCAAGTGCTGGAGCCATCTGCTCAGCTCAAAGCCGACATGAAGAAAGTCGGTGACACGATGCTTACCGAGTGGCTGGAGAAGTCTGGCGCTGACGGCCAAGCCTTGCTGGCTGACTACAAACGTTGATCATGAACACTGCAAACGTTACGCAACCATCGAGGCTGCGACGCAGCCTCGATGGACTATATGCACTGGGAGGAGTGATCTCCTCTTTGTGTGTTCTGATCATTTTGTTGCTTATGGTCGGTGCGTCCTTGGGGCGTAGCCTGGACTGGCGAGTCTCTTGGATCAACGACGTGGTGTCATGGTTGTGTGCGGCCGCCGCCTTTTTTGGCATGGCCTATAGCTTTAGAAATGGTGACTTTGTACGGGTGACTTTGTTGCTTGAAAAAGTGTCCCCACGCACGCGACATTGGCTTGAAGTTATTTCTTTGGCAACCGCGAGCGTTGCCATTTGCTACCTGAGTTTTTGGGCCGCACGTTTCACCTATCAAAGCTGGGAGTTCAACGACATTGCAGGCAATATGGTGGCGATTCCACTGTGGATTCCACAACTGAGTTTTGTGATTGGCGCTGCCATTTTGTTTGTGGCGGTTGTGGACGAGTGTGTCTGCGTTTTGCGTGGCGGCAAGCCTAGCTACGTGGTCCGTGTGGAAGAACGCCACGCACGTGGCGATTTTTCCGAGGAGTTGTGATGAGCTTGCTTGAAATTGGCGGATTTTTGCTGCTGTTGATGCTGTTGATGTTGAGCGGTGGTGTTTGGATCGCGATGACGCTGGCCATAGTGGGCTGGGTCGGTCAGGCTTTCTTTACCAGCACCGAGCCGGGCATGAACCTGTTCACTGCTTTTTGGGAAACCACGGCGAGTTGGGAACTTGCAGCTTTGCCGCTGTTCATCTGGATGGGTGAAATTTTGTATCGCACCCGTTTGTCTGAGCAAATGTTTGATGGCTTGGCACCTTGGTTGAATCGCATACCGGGTCGCCTGATGCACACCACCATTTTGGGGTGCGGCATTTTCGGTTCGGTCTCGGGTTCCTCTGCCGCAACCTGCGCCACGATTGCCAAAGTCGCATTGCCCGAATTGGAGCGACGCGGCTATGACAAAGGACTGGCACTGGGGTCACTCTCAGCCGCAGGCGGTCTTGGCATTTTGATTCCGCCATCGATCACGATGGTTGTTTATGCGGTGGCTGCGGATGCCAGCGTGATCAGACTGTTCTTGGCAGGTTTTTTACCTGGTTTTTTGTTGATGGGCTTGTTCTCTGGCTACATCGCTTGGTGGAGCATTCGACACCCCGACCGTGTTCCTCCGCCTGAAGCTCCGACCACATTGACCGAAAAACTTCGCCGATCTGGCAGTCTCATTCCCTGTGGCTTGCTGATTGTGTTCATCGTTTGGGTGCTGGTCAGCGGCTTAGCAACGGCCACCGAATGTGCCGCTTGGGGAGTCGTTGGATCACTGGCCATTGCCGCTGCTGGACGCAGTTTGACTTGGGAAAATTTTTGGGCAGGCCTTGCAGGTGCCACACGCATCAGCTGCATGATCATGTTCATCTTGGCAGGCGCGGCGTTTCTCACAAAGACCATGGCCTTCACAGGCATTCCGCGTGAATTGGCAGAGTTTGTGCAGAGCCTGAATCTTTCCCCCTTCGGTTTGATTGCCGTGTTGGTGGTGATTTATCTCGTGCTCGGCACAGCGTTGGATGGCATCTCCATGATTGTGCTGACCAGCGCAGTGGTGTTGCCCATGATTCAAAAAGCGGGCTTCGATTTGGTGTGGTTTGGCATCTTCATCATCATGCTGATTGAAATTGCAGAGATCACGCCACCGGTGGGTTTTAACCTGTTCGTGTTGCAAAACATGACAGGGATCGACAGCAATCGAATCGCGCGTATGACGCTGCCATTTTTTGCTTGCATGATCTTGGCCATTGTGCTCATCACGATTTTTCCGGAGATCGTCACCAGTGTGCCTAACTGGGTCATGGGCCAAGAGGTCTAAGTGAGCCCGATGCGCGCCAAGATTTAACTTGAAATCTTGGCGTGTTTCTCATCTTCCTGCCAACTGCATCGCCAGCTGGTTATGCCGCTCAATCAACGGCCCCATGTCCACCGTTGCAATCTCACCTTTACGCACGACTACGCGTCCATTCACGATGGTGTAGTCGGCGTTGTCGCTGGCGCATAGGAGCAGCGCACCCACGGGGTCGTGCACTGCGGCGCCGGCCATGCTGAGTGTGTTTGTGCGGAACATCGCAATGTCGGCGCAATAGCCCTCTTTGATTTGCCCCAGCTCGTGGGCGCGGCCCAGCACTTCTGCGCCACCGCGTGTGGCTAGGCGCAGGGCGTCGCGCGGTGTCATCTCGGATGGGCCGCGGTCACAGCCGAATACGGTATGCCCGTCTTCGACGCGTGGGTCATCTAGCGCTCGGCCCACGCGTGCAAGCAGCATGGCTTGGCGGGCTTCGTTCAGCAGGTGGGCGGCGTCGTTGCTGGCGCTGCCGTCTACGCCCAAACCAATGGGCACACCGGCGTCTAGCATTTTGCGCAGGGGCAAGATGCCGCTGGCCAATCGCATATTGCTGCAGGGGCAGTGGGCAATGCCGGTGCGCGTGCGTGCAAACAAATACGTGCCTTCGTCGTCCAGCTTCACGCAGTGAGCGTGCCACACGTCGTTGCCAACCCAGCCTAGGTCTTCGGCGTATTGCGCGGGCGTGCAGTTGAATTTCTCTTTGGTGTACGCAATGTCGTGGTCGTTCTCGGCCAAGTGCGTGTGCAGGCGCACCTTGTGCGCGCGGGCCAGTTTGGCTGCTTCGCGCATGAGGTCTTGGCTCACGCTGAAGGGCGAGCAGGGGGCCACGGCCACGTGCGTCATCGCGCCATAGCTGGCGTCGTGGTAGGTCTCAATCAGGCGTTGGGTTTCTTTCAGTATGAAGGCTTCTTTTTCCACCACGCGGTCGGGCGGCAGGCCGCCTTGGCTTTCGCCCACGCTCATGCTGCCGCGTGTGGCCGTGAAGCGCATGCCAATGGTGTGCGCGGCTTCAATGCTGTCGTCCAGTCGCACGCCGTTGGGGTAGATGTACAGGTGGTCGCTGCTGGTGGTGCAGCCGCTCAGCAGCAGCTCGGCCATCGCCACTTGGTTAGACACCAGCACCATCTCGGGCGTGAGGCCTGCCCAAATGGGGTACAGCCCTTTGAGCCAGCTGAACAGCTCGGCGTTTTGCACTTGCGGTACGGCACGCGTGAGGCTTTGCACCATGTGGTGATGCGTGTTGATCAGGCCAGGCACCACCACGTGGCGGCGGGCGTCAATCACCTCATCCACTTGCTTCAGCAGCTCATCGATGTTTTCGTCGGCGGGAATGATGCGTTCAATGCGTCCATCGCGCAGCAGCAGAGAGGCGTCATTCAGTTCGGTGTTGGCATCGTCTTGCGTGGCGATGCAGCGGGCGCGGTGGATGAGCAAGGTGGTCATGGACTTGTCCTAAAGAAACAATCAAACAAGTCGTGGCCGAGTCCTGGCTTTGTACCGTTCACAAAACTTGGGCGAGCACCACGTTGCCGCGCATCCCGGGCTTTTGCAGTGGTTTAGATTTTAAGCAGGCGCTTGGCCTCGGCCACCATCGCTTCGGTCGTGATGTTGAACAGTTTGTACAACTCATCCGCTGGGCCGCTGGCGCCAAAACCTGTCATGCCCACAAAGCCGCCGTCGATGCCAAGGTAAGCATCCCAGCCTTGACGCACCGCAGCCTCGATGCCCACGCGAATGCCGGTGCCCAACACACTTTGGCGATAAGCCGCGTCTTGCACGTTGAACAATTCCCAGCACGGCATCGACACCACCGCCGTGCCCACGCCTGCGGCTTCGAGCTGTTCGCGTGCTTGCACGGCCAGCAATACTTCAGAGCCGGTGGCCAGCAAGGTTACTTGGCGCGGCCCGCAAGTGGCTTCGTGCAACACATACGCACCACGGCGTGTGAGGTTGTCGGTGGTGTGCGCGTGACGCACCAAAGGCAATGACTGACGTGCAAACACCAGGCTGACAGGACCGGCTTGGTTTTGTAAAGCCAGCTCCCAACACTCAGCAGCTTCCACCGCATCGGCCGGGCGCATGACCCACATATTGGGCATGGCGCGTAGCGAGGCGAGGATCTCGACCGGTTGGTGCGTGGGGCCGTTTCGACCAATGCCAATCGAATCATGGCTGAACACAAACTTCACAGGCAATCCCATGAGCGCGGCCATGCGCATGGCGGGGCGTTCGTAGTCGGCAAATGCTAGGTAGGTGACCGAGAGTGGAATCACACCGCCGTGCGCCGCCATGCCGTTGGCCATCGAGCCCATCACATGCTCGCGCACGCCGCAGTGCACGTACGAGCCTGAACGGTCTTGCGTGTTGAAAGCGGTCAGGCCACGTTTGTGGCTGGTGGGCGCCTCCAGGTCAGCGCAGCCCACCATGCGCTCGGGCAACACCGGTGTGAGCAAGTCGTTGATTTCAGCGGAGATGAAGATGCCGCTGGGCGCGGGTGGTGCTTGCAAAGCTTTGTGTTTGTAGTCCAACAGCACGTGTTGCCAGTGCGCGGGCAACTCGCCGCGCATGACACGTTCAAACTCTGCGCGCTCGGAAGCGGGCAATGCAGCCACGCGGGCTTGCCAAGCTTGGTGTTCGGCGGTGCTGCGCTGACCGGCTGTGCGCCAGGCTTGTTGCACGTCCGCAGGGATTTCAAACGGGCCATGCGTCCAGCCCAGCATGTCGCGTGCGGCTTGTGCGTCTTCTTCAAACAAGCGACCGCTGTGACCGCCGCGCTGGCCTTGCAAGCGTGCAATGCCTTTGGCAATCACGGTGCGACAGGCCAGCATGGAGGGGCGTGGGTCAAGCCGTGCAGCATCGAGGGCGGCAGACACGGCTTCGATGTCGTGGCCGTCCAGCTCCACCACATGCCAGCCCGCCACACGGAAGCGCTCGGCCACGTTTTCGCTGATGGACAAGTCGGTGCTGCCGTCGTCGGTGATTTGGTTGTCGTCCCAGAGCAGCACCAGCTTGCCCAATTGCAAATGGCCGGCCAATGAAATCATCTCCTGGCCCACGCCTTCTTGCAGGCAACCGTCGCCCACAAACGCGTAGGTGAAGTGGTTGACCAAGTCCTTGCCAAAGCGGGCATTCAGATACGCCTCGGCCACCGCCATGCCAAAGGCGTTGGCAATGCCTTGGCCCAGTGGGCCGGTGGTCACTTCAATGCCGTTGGGCTCGTCGTGCGGACGCTCGGGGTGGCCTTCGCAGACGGAGCCCAGCACGCGAAAGCGCTGCACTTCTTCAATCGGAAACGCCGGATAGCCCGTCAGGTGCAGCAGCGAATACAAGAGCATGGAGCCATGCCCGTTGGACAGCACCACGCGGTCGCGGTCAAACCAGCCCGCGTCTTGTGGGTTGAACTTGAGATGGCGCGTATACAGCGCGGTGGCGATTTCGGCCATGCCCAGCGGTACACCTTGGTGGCCTTCTTGGGCTTTGACGATGGCGTCAATCGAGAGAAAACGGATGGCGTGCGCCAGATTTTGTTGAGGGTGTGCGTTCATGAGGCGGATTTTTGCCAACCCCATACATGAGCGCAAGCGATGAATATTCAGGCTCAGATGAACCTAATTCAACCTTTTGGGTGGCTTAAGGTGCCGCCTCTTCCCGCAACCACTCCACAAAGCTTTTCACTTCAGGCCGTGACGCATGTCGAGCTGGGTACACCATGAAGTGTGCTTGCACTTCGATGCTCATGTGCTCAGCAAACACGGGTTGCAACTTGCCGCTGTCAATGAGGGACTGACCCACGCTTGAGCTCTCCAGTGCCACGCCGAGTTTTTGCACGGCTGCGTCCAAGCTCATCATGGCGCGGTCAAAGCGCAGGCCCATGCGCTCAGGGCGCAACTCGCCCCCAAAGCGGGTGAACCAATCGGGCCATTGCACCACGCTCACACTGGACTGAATCAGTGGCACGCGCATCAAGTCTGCGGGTTCGTGCAGCGCGTGGGTGCGGATGAATTCCGGGCTGGCCAGCGGCATGATGCGCTCGGTGAAGATGGCCTCGACTTCGAGGTTGGGCCAGTTGGGCATGCCATAGCGGATGTCGATGTCCATTTGCCCGAGCTGAAAGTCTGAATGCACATGCGAGGCCGACAACATGAGCGAAATGTTGGGATGTCGCTCGGCAAAACGGGCAATGCGCGGCATCAGCCACAGGCTGGCAAAGCTGGGGCTGCTGTGCACATACAAGGTGTCTTGCACGCCGTGGCGTAAGTCTTCGGTGGCGGCGTTGATGGCGCCCAAGGCGCTGGCCACGCGCTGCAAATATTGCTGGCCTGCGGGCGTCATTTCCACCCCACGGGCCGAGCGCTCAAACAAGCGCACATGCAGCAGGCCTTCTAGCTTGGCGACTTGGTGGCTGACGGCTGAAGGCGTCAGGTGTAGCTCTTCGGCAGCCAGCGCAAAGCTCTTGCGGCGGGCGATGGTTTCAAAGGCTTGCAGGGCGGCGAGTGGGGGGATCATGGTTGAATGAAATTAAATCATGAGTGAGTTTATATCGTTTGCGCTCAAGTGCTTGCCTGTCAAACAATCGCGCCACTCGATCAACGCAATGCAATCAAACAAGGAGACAAGCATGCTACTCAAGGACAAAGTTGCCGTCGTCACAGGCGGCGCAGGTTTAAACGGTTTGGGCTTTGCCACCGCACGCATGATGGCGGAGCAGGGCGCCAAAGTGGTCATCCTCGATTTGGAAGTGGCCAACCCACAAGCCGCAGCTGCCCAACTGGGTGCCGAGCATTTGGGTTTGGTGGGCAACGTGACCGACAAGGCTTCATGTGAAGCGGCTGTGGCGCAAATCAAAGCCAAGTACGGTCGCATCGACATTTTGGTGAACAACGCTGGCATCACACAACCTGTGAAGTTCTTGGACATCACTGGCGCTGACTACGACCGCATCTTGGACGTGAGCCTGCGCGGCACGCTCTACGCTTCGCAAGCGGTGTTGCCATTGATGATTGCGCAAAACAGCGGTTCTATCGTGTGTATTTCTTCCGTGTCTGCCCAACGTGGCGGAGGCATTTTGGGTGGCCCTCATTACTCAGCAGCCAAGGCAGGTGTGTTGGGCTTGGCCCGTGCCATGGCTCGCGAATACGGCGGCAACAACATCCGCGTCAACTGCGTGACACCTGGCCTCATCGCCACCGACATCAACAAAGGCAAGATCCCTGAAGACAAACGCCAAGCCATTTTGGATGGCATTCCACTCGGCCACATTGGCGAGCCAAACGATGTCGCAGGTTGCGTGGTGTTCCTTGCCAGCAGCTTGTCGAAGTACTGCACCGGTGTCACGTTAGACGTGAACGGTGGCATGTTGATTCACTAAATCCCCCCTCGTTAGTCGTTCACTTAAACAATATCAGGAGACAAAACCATGAAACACATTTCTTTCATTCGCCGCACTTTGCTGGCCACTGCAGTTTTGGCTGCGACAACCTTGTCACATGCCCAAGCCGTCAAGTTGACCTTGGGTCACGGCGCTGCCCCCGGCAATCCGCGCCATGAGGCCGCAGTGAAGATGGCCGAGGTTGCGAAGGCCAAATCAGGTGGCCGTATCGAAATCCAAGTGGCCCCATCAGCCCAATTGGGTGACGACGCAGCCATGGTTACGGCGCTGCGCACAGGTGCTTTGGATATCAGTGCCAACTCGCAAGGCGCTGTGGCCACCACCGTGCCGGAGTACGCTGCTTTTGGCATGCCTTTCTTGTTCAGCGATTTGCCACAAGTTTGGAAAATGCTGGATGGTCCCCTGGGCAAAGAACTGGCCGACAAGTCTGCAGAAAAAGGCTTGGTGGTTTTGGGTTACTGGGACAACGGCATTCGTCACATGAGCAACAGCAAGCGTGCGTTGGCCAAGCCTGAAGACCTCAAAGGTCTCAAGATGCGTACGCCCCCTGATGCCGTGACGGTCGACATCATGCAAGCGTTGGGTGCTGAGGCTCAACAGATCAAGTTTGCTGAGTTGTATGTGGCTTTGCAGCAGGGTGTGGTGGATGGTCAGGAAAACCCGCTCATGAACATCCACGCTAGCAAACTCTATGAAGTGAACAAGTTCATTTCGATGACAGGCCACAAATACGAAATGACACCCTTGCTGATGAGCAAGCGCAGCTGGGACCGTTTGAACGATGCAGACAAGAAAGTGTTGCAAGAAGCTGCCGCTGAGGCCACAGAGTTGCAGCGCAAGTTGTCTAAGGAGAGCGACGAAAAGTTGATCAGCGAACTCAAAGCCAAGGGCGCTCAGATCAACACCGTAGACAAAGCAGCTTTTGCCAAGGCGACTGGCAACGTGGATGACAAATGGTTGGCTTCTCCCATCGGTCCTTTCCTGAAAAAAGTGATCGCAGCTGCGCGCTGATCTTCAAGGGCTTGCAAGCCTCTTTGTCCTACCCCCGCACGCTAGCGCGTGCGGGTTGGAGAACCTCATGAATTTGATTGAACGGACCATCTCGGTCTTGTGTCAGGTGTTGCTGTGGATAAGCACCGTGGTGATTTTTGCCATCTTGGTTGGCAACACCATCTTGCGTTACGCCACGGGTGCCAGTTTGCAATGGGCCAACGAAGTGCCTGAATTGCTGTTCCCTTGGCTCGTCATGTCCGGTGTGGTGTTGGCTGCACAGCATGGCGCGCACATCACCACGAGCTTTTTGATGGACAAGATGTCGGGCGCTGCACGTCGGCTCTGGGGCGTCTTGGGCTGGGCTGTGGTTTGCGTGCTTTACGGCACTTTGACACTGGCGACTTGGCGCATGCTGGATATCGTGCACGACGAGAAGTCCCCTATTTTGCAAATACCAGGTTCGATCACCTACGCCTGCGTGATGGTGGGGATGGCGCTGCTCGCTGTGTTGGCTGTGATGTCGGCTTGGCGCGCTTGGATCGCCGATCCGAATGCCCCTGTGTCTACTGAACCTGCACCGGTTCATTGGTGAGAAAGATAGAACCATGACCGCATTGATCTTGCTTGTTTTTTTGGGCGCTGCCGTGATCGCTATTCCGATCGCTCATGCCTTGTTGGTGGCCGCTATGGCTGCCGCCGCAACCTCAGACCGCGTGCCATTGGATTTGCTGGTGCAGCAAATGGTGGCGCAGGTGCAAAGTTTTCCTTTGATCGCCATTCCGTTTTTCATGCTCACTGGATCGCTCATGATGGGCGGCAAACTGGGTGAAGCGCTGATTGGCGTGTTGTCCACCTTGATCGGCCGCTTTCATGGTGGCCCGGGTCAGGTGGGGGTGTTGTCGTCCACCATTTTTGGGGGTGTCTCGGGCTCGGCTGTGGCTGATGCTTCGGCCATCGGGTCGTTGTTGATCCCGTGGCAAAAGCGTTTGGGTTACCCGCCCGCTTTTTCTGCTGCCACCTTGGCCGCAGCCGCCACGATCGACATCTTGATTCCACCTTCGATCCCGATGATTTTGTTTGCCCTGTCGAGCAACACGTCGGTTGCCGCGCTGTTTGTGGCAGGCATCATGCCGGGCTTACTGATGTGCGGTGGCTTCATGGCTGTGTGCTGGTGGGTGGGGCGTCGACGCAACTTCCCACGGGAGACACGCAAGCTCAATTGGGGCATCTTCGGGCAGCAGCTGTTGTATGCAGCGCCTGCTTTGGTCTTGCCGGTTTTGATTGTGATCTTCTTGCGCTTTGGCATTGCCACGCCCACCGAGGTGAGCGTGTTGTCTACGCTGTATGCGGGTGTGGTTTCTGTCGTGGTTTACCGTGATTTGGGTTGGAAGCGCTTGCACAAAGCTGTGATGGAAGCAGGTTTGTCAACAGGTGTGGTCTTGCTCGTCATCATGGCCTCGGCAGCCATTGGTTGGTTGCTCACGTTTGACCGTATGCCCGATGGCGTGGTGGGTTGGGCGCAGGCCAATTTGTCTAGTGCTTGGACTGTGATCTTGCTCATGAACGTCCTGATGTTGGTCTGCGGCATGTTCATCGACTTACCCGCTGCCGTGTTGTTGTTGACCCCTGTGTTTGTGCCGCTTGCTAACTCGATTGGCATGGATCTCACACAGCTGGGCATCATGATGACCGTGAACTTGGCCATTGGTCTTTACACCCCGCCCGTGGGGACTACGTTGTTTATCACCAGCTCCTTGGCCAAGGTCAAAGTGGGTGAAACCGTGCGCGAACTCGGACCGTTTTACTTGGTTGCCTTTGGCGTGTTGTTGTTGGTGTCTTATGTGCCTGAGGCCATTTTCAAGTGACCGAATATTGATTGCAAATAGTTGATTGGAGAAATGAATGAATTCAACTCAGGACAACTTGTCCTCCATTGCTCAGTGCGCTTATCGCATTCGTCGTTATGCCTTGCGCATGGGCGAAGTGCAAGGCCAAGGTTATGTGGGCCAAGCTTTGGGCTATGCCGACGTGCTGGCGGTGGCCTATGGCCACGCGATGAACTTCCGTCCCAACGAACCCGAGTGGGAAGGGCGTGACCGCTTTTTGCTCTCGCACGGTCACTACGCCATTGCCGCGTATGCCGCCATGATTGAGGCGGGCATCATCCCCGAGTCCGAACTCGAAACCTACGGCAGCGACGACAGCCGCTTGCCTATGTCGGGCATGGCCACGTACACACCCGGCATGGAAATGTCGGGCGGTTCGCTCGGTCAAGGTTTGCCCATTGCGGTGGGCATGGCCTTAGGGCTGCGCCACCAAGGCAGCTCAGCGTTTGTTTACAACTCCATGTCCGACGGTGAGCTCGACGAAGGCTCCACATGGGAAGCCGCCATGTCTGCCGCGCACCATGGTTTAGGCAACTTGATTTGCATGGTGGACATCAACAACCAACAAGCCGATGGCCCTTCTACCAAGGTGATGGGTTTCGAGCCTTTGGCCGACAAATGGGCGTCGTTTGGTTGGCATGTGCAACGTGTCGATGGCAACCATTTGCCCGCCGTGCTGCGTGCCTTCGACACCGCACGCGCCTTGCCCGATGCCAAACCCCGTGTGATTTTGTGCGACACCTTGATGGGCAAAGGCGTGCCTTTCTTAGAGACACGTGAGAAAAACCACTTCATCCGCGTGGACCCACCTGAGTGGCAACAAGCGTTGGAAGTGCTGGACGCCAACCGTCCTTAACAAATTCTTGGGGACAGATCTTTAGCTCTGTTCCCTTTGGAGAAGATATGAATGCTGTAACTGAAAAAAAACCTCGGCTGACCACCTCGGCCATGATCGCCTCCATCGCAAGTGAAGGCCAACGTGTGCAAGCCGCACCGTTCGGCAAAGCCTTGGTGGAATATGCCGCCAGCCACCCCGAAGTGGTGGGCATGACCGCCGACCTCGCCAAGTACACTGACTTGCACTTGTTTGCGCAGGCGCACCCCGAGCGCTTTTTCCAAATGGGCATGGCCGAGCAGTTGCTCATGGGTGCTGCAGGCGGCATGGCCAAAACAGGCTTGGTGCCATTTGCCACAACCTACGCCGTGTTCGGCACACGCCGTGCGTATGACTTCATCCATCAAGTGATCGCTGAAGAAAACTTGAACGTGAAAATTTGCTGCGCCTTGCCCGGCCTCACCACCGGCTACGGCCCCAGCCATCAGGCCACCGAAGATTTGGCCATGATGCGCGCCATTCCTGGCCTGACCGTGGTGGATCCTTGCGACGCGCTCGACATCGAGCAAGCCGTGCCACAAATCGCGGCCCACCAAGGCCCTGTGTACATGCGCTTGTTGCGTGGAAATGTTCCGTTGGTGCTTGATGAGTACAACTACAAGTTCGAGTTGGGCAAAGCCAAGATGCTGCGCGAAGGCAATGATGTGCTGGTGATTTCCAGCGGCTTCATGACCATGCGCACACTCGAAGTGGCCAAGCAGCTTGAAGCCGACAAGATCAATGTGGCGGTGTTGCATTGCCCCACCATCAAGCCGCTCGACGAAGCCACCATCTTGGCCGAAGTGCGCAAGCCTGGTCGTTTGGTTGTGGTGGCTGAGAACCACTCAGTGATTGGCGGCTTGGGCGAAGCAGTGGCTGGCTTGTTGTTGCGCGAAGGTGCAGCACCTGCCAAGTTCCGCATGTTGGGTCTGCCTGATGCATTCCTCGACGCGGGTGCATTGCCCACCTTGCATGACCGTTACGGCATCTCGGCTGAGAAAGTGGCGGCTTCGCTCAAGGCTTGGCTGGCTTGATGTTTCGCGCTGGCGCTAGGATACGCAGATGATTGATCCACGCATTGACCCCGAAGCTTTCCTACGCCAGCTCTACGATGCAGCGGTGCACCGCGCACTGCCTCTCCACAACACGGCAGCCCATTTGCCAGCACCGCCCAAAGGCCGCACGGTGGTGTTGGGCGCAGGCAAAGCAGGTGGCGCCATGGCGCAAGCTGTGGAAGCTCTGTGGCCAGCAGACAAACCTTTGTCCGGCCTCGTGGTCACGCGCTACGGCCACACGCCATCGCGCCCTCCGGGTGTGCCCCAGCGCATTGAGGTGGTCGAGGCATCGCACCCTGTGCCCGATGCGGCGGGCCTTGCGGCTGCTGAGCGCATCTTGCAACTGACCCAAGGGCTGACCGAAGACGACTTGGTGTTGTTTTTAATTTCCGGTGGTGGATCTGCGCTGCTCACGCTGCCAGCCGATGGCTTGACGCTAGAAGACAAGCAACGCATCAACCGCGATTTGCTCAACAGCGGTGCCGGCATTGGCGAGATGAACTGTTTGCGCAAGCACCTCTCCCGCATCAAAGGCGGCCGCTTGGCCGCCGCGTGTGCCCCCGCACAAGTGGTGACGCTCACCATCAGCGATGTGCCGGGCGACGACCCTTCGGTCATCGCCAGCGGCCCCACCGTGCCCGACGTGACGACCTGTGCCGACGCATGGGCCATCCTGCAACGCTACAACATCGAAGTGCCCGCCGCCATCGAAGCCGCGCTGAAAGCAGGCGCACTAGAAACACCCAAGCCCAGCCCCGCGTGGGACAAGCAGCCCGTGCGTCTGATTGCTACGCCTCAACAGTCGTTGGAAGCCGCAGCCGAAGTGGCGCGTGCCGCAGGCCTGAACGCCTATGTGTTGAGCGATGAACTGGAAGGCGAATCTCGCGAAGTGGGCAAAGTCCACGCCGCGTTAGCGCGTGCAGCGGCCAAAGGCCAAGGTCCTTTCAAAAAGCCCTGTGTGATTTTGAGTGGCGGCGAAACTACTGTGACCATCCGAAAGGCCGAGCGTGTGGCAGGGCGATCTGCGCAGGTCAAGGAGGAGACCGCGCAGCGGGCGGGGGACACGGAGCAGAGCGCTCTGCCGCACGCTCGGCCTGGCCGTGGCGGTAGAGCAGGGGAGTTCTGCCTAGGCCTAGCCGTGGCCTTGCAAGCGCAACCCAACGTCTGGGCCATTGCGGCTGACACCGATGGCATTGACGGCATTGAAGACAACGCAGGTGCCTTGGTCGCGCCCGACACCTTGGCCCGCGCTGTGGCTCAAGGCGTGAAAGCCACCGACTGCCTAGACCGTAACGATGCCTACAGTTTCTTTCAAACCGTGGGCGACTTGGTGGTGACCGGCCCCACGCACACCAATGTGAACGATTTCCGCGCCATCTTGGTGTTGTAACCTACGGGGATGAGCCAGCCCCGCCTATTACTCTCCCACATCACCAAGCGTTACCCCGCTGTGGTGGCCAACGATGGCGTGAGCCTGACGGTGCAGCCCGGCGAAATTCACGCCGTGTTGGGCGAAAACGGCGCTGGCAAATCCACGCTGATGAAGATCATTTATGGCGCGGTCAAGCCCGATGCGGGCGAGATTCGTTTCAACGGCGAGGTGGTGAACATCCGCAACCCGCAAGAGGCGCGTCGTCTGGGCATCAGCATGGTGTTTCAGCACTTCAGCTTGTTTGACACCCTCAGCGTGGCTGAGAACGTTTGGCTCGGCCTCGACAAGTCGCTCAGCCTCGCCGAAGTGACGCAACGCATCACCGACACCGCCGCGCAATACGGCCTCGACATTGACCCCGCCCGCCCCGTGCACACGCTGGGCGTGGGCGAGATGCAGCGCGTGGAAATCATCCGCGCTTTGCTGACCAACCCGCAGCTGCTGATCTTGGACGAGCCCACCTCGGTACTCACACCGCAAGCGGTGGAGAAGCTATTTGTGGTGCTGCGTCAGCTCGCCAGTGAGGGCCGCAGCATTTTGTACATCAGCCACAAGCTGCACGAAATTCGCGCCTTGTGCACCGCTTGCACCGTCATGCGTGCCGGCCGTGTGACCGGCGTTTGCGACCCGCGCCAAGAAACCAATGCCTCGCTGAGCCAACTCATGATTGGTAGCTTGCCCCCCGAGCTGCACGTGCGCGAGCACAAGCCTGGCGCTGCCGTGCTCAGTGTGAATGACTTGGCGCTAAAAGCCGACGACCCGTTTGGCGTGGATCTGAATGGCGTGAACCTGCAAGTGCGCGCAGGCGAGGTAGTGGGCATTGCAGGCGTCTCGGGCAACGGCCAGCGCGAGCTGCTGTTTGCTTTGTCGGGCGAAGACATGCGTGCGGCGGCTGACAGCATTCATCTCAGTGGCCAAGCCATGGGCCAGCTCAACCCAGACCAACGCCGCAACCTCGGCCTGCACTTTGTGCCTGAAGAGCGTCTAGGCCGTGGCGCAGTGCCTAGCCTGAGCCTTGCGCAAAACCTGTTGCTCACCCGCCATGACGCGGTGGCTTCCAGCGGTGCAGCCGGTGCTTTGGGTTGGCTCAACCTAAATACGCTGCACACCCAAGCGGCCAACATCATTGCCAAATACCAAGTGAAGGCAGGCGGCCCCGATGCGGCTGCGCGTTCGTTGTCGGGTGGCAATTTGCAAAAGTTTTTGGTGGGCCGCGAGATTGAAGCGGCGCCTAAGTTGCTCATCGTGTCGCAGCCCACATGGGGTGTGGACGTGGGCGCTGCCGCGCAAATACGCGCCGCACTGCTGGCCTTGCGCGATGCAGGCTGCGCGGTGTTGGTGGTGAGTGAGGAGTTGGACGAATTGTTAGAGCTGTCAGACCGTTTGCATGTGATGGCCGAGGGCCGCTTGTCGCCCGCGCTGACACGCGAAGAGGCCAATGTGTCGCGCATCGGTGCGTGGATGAGTGGTCTTTGGGACAACGCCGCGCAGGAGGTGAACCATGCTGCGTCTTGAGCCGCGTGCCCAGCCATCGAACCTGTGGCGCTATGCCTCGCCCTTGCTGGCGCTCGCCATCACGGTGGTGTTGGGTGTGATTCTGTTTGTCGCGCTGGGCAAAGACCCTGTGCGTGGTTTGCAGGTGTTCTTTTGGGAACCCATCAAGAGCGTGTATGCCTTGTCCGAGTTGATGGTCAAGGCCACGCCGCTGTTGCTGATTGCCTTGGGGCTGGCCGTGTGCTTTCGCTCCAACGTGTGGAACATCGGCGCTGAAGGCCAGTTTGTCATGGGCGCGGTGTTTGCCTCGGGCGCGGCACTGACGGCAGATGCCAACACAGGCGCAGGCTTTTGGGTGCTGATCTTGCTGGCGGGTATTGCGGGCGGCATGGTGTGGGCGGGCATCACCGCGTTTTTGCGAGACCGCTTTCATGCGAGCGAAATTTTGGTCAGCCTCATGCTGGTCTACGTGGCCATCATGACGCTGAACTTTTTGGTCTACGGCCCTTGGAAAGACCCACTGGGCTACAACTTTCCGCAAACCAAAACCTTTGATGCCATCACGCAAATTCCCAAGCTCATCACTGGCACACGCGTGAACATTGGCGTGCTGCTGGCGCTGGCGGGTGTGGGTGCACTGTGGGTGTTTTTGTTTCGCACGCACGCAGGCTTTGCGCAGCAAGTGGGCGGCTTGGCCCCCGATGCAGCGCGTTATGCGGGCTTCTCGTCACGCAAGGCGTTGTGGCTGGCGCTTCTCACCTCGGGTGCAGCCGCTGGTTTGGCGGGCGCTTTAGAAGTGGCAGGGCCGCTGCGTCAGCTCACGCCGTTTGTGCCGGTGGGCTATGGTTTCGCGGCCATCATCGTGGCCTTTGTGGGGCGCTTGCACCCCGTGGGCATGGTGCTGTCGGCCATATTGATGAGCATGTTTTACATCGGCGGTGAGCTGGCGCAATCGCGCCTTGGCTTGCCCCGTTCACTGACGGGCGTGTTCCAAGGTTTGTTGTTGTTCACGCTGTTGGCGTGTGACACCTTGATGCAATACCGCGTGCGTTGGGTATCCCGCGCAGCACATCCAAATTCTGCGGAGGCACTGTGATGGAAACCTACGCACTCTTGTGGGCCTCCACCATGAACGCAGGCACTGTTTTGGCGCTGGCGTCGCTGGGCCTGTTGATCAACGAAAAAGCGGGCATCGTCAACTTAGGCGCAGAAGGCATGATGCTGTGCGCTGCCATTGCAGGCTTTGCCACTGTGGCCACTACAGGCAGCGACACGCTGGGCTTTTTGGCGGGCATGGGCGCAGGTGCTTTGATGGCTGCGCTGTTCGGCGTGTTGGTGATTTGGATGAACACCAACCAATACGCCACGGGCTTGGCGCTCAGCCTTTTTGGCGGCGGCTTCTCGGCCTTTGTGGGTACGAGTTATGTGCAGGCCAAGCTGCCTGAGCGCATTCAGTATGACGTGCCATTTTTGGCAGACATTCCTTGGTTTGGGTCTGCTTTGTTCAAGCACCATCCACTCGTCTACGGGGCCATTGCGCTCACTTTAGGTTTGATTTATTTCCTCTACCGAACACGTTCGGGTTTGGTTTTGCGTGCCGTGGGTGAGTCGCCCGAATCCGCCCATGCTTTGGGCTATCCCGTGCGTCGTATCCGCTTGTTGGCGGTGGTGGTCGGCGGTGCGCTGTGTGGTCTGGCGGGTGCCTACATCTCCATCATCTATACGCCGCTGTGGGTGGAGGGCATGATTGCAGGCAAAGGCTGGATCGCCTTGGCGCTCACCACCTTCGCCACATGGCGTCCGGCACGCGTGTTGCTTGGTGCTTATCTGTTTGGTGGTGTGACCATGCTTCAGTTTCATTTGCAGGCCTCGGGTGTGGACGTGCCCAGTCAGTTCTTGAGCATGCTGCCTTACTTGGCCACCATCGTGGTGCTGGCGCTGATCTCTAAAAATCCGCGTTGGCTCAGGGTAAATATGCCCGCTTCGATTGGCAAACCGTTTTTCCCTGGTTGATAATTTCTCCACTTTTTCTAGTTCTCTTGTAAAGGGTTTTTCATGACTAATTTGTTCAAACGTCGCTGGTTGCAAGCCGCAGCCTTGACCGCAGTCTCTGCCGCAGTGTTGGTGGGCTGTGGCAAAAAAGAAGAAGCCAAGCCCGCTGAAGCGCCTGCCGCTGCAGCCAAGGCTGAGCCCTTGAAAATTGCATTTGCCTACGTCGGCCCTGTGGGCGACGGCGGCTGGACCTTTGCGCACGACAACGCACGTAAAGCCCTCGAAAAAGAATTCGGTGACAAGATTTCTACATCGTTCGTTGAAAACGTGCCCGAGTCTGCTGATGCAGAGCGCGTGATCCGCGACATGGTCGGTCAAGGCAACAAGCTGGTGTTTGGCACCACCTTCGGCTACATGGAGCCCATGCTCAAAGTGGCCGCTGACACACCTGATGTGAAGTTCGAGCACGCCACTGGCTACAAACAAGCCGCCAACATGCGTACCTACGACAGCCGCACCTACGAAGGCGCGTACATGGCTGGCGTGATCGCGGGCAAGATGACCAAGAGCAACACCTTGGGCGTTGTGGCGTCTATCCCAATTCCTGAAGTCATTCGCAACATCAACAGTTTCACTTTGGGCGCGCAATCGAGCAACCCCAAAGTCAAGACCAAAGTGGTGTGGGTCAACGAGTGGTTCAACCCACCGAAAGAAACCGAAGCTGCCACATCGCTCATCAACGGCGGTGCTGACATTTTGTTCCAAAACACCGATTCACCTGCTGTGTTGAAAACAGCCCAAGACAAAGGCAAGCGCGCTTTTGGTTGGGACTCTGACATGACCGCCTACGGCCCCAAAGCTCACTTGGCTTCTGCCGTGATCAACTGGACGCCTTACTACATCAACGCCACCCGCCAAGCCTTGGAAGGCAAGTGGACAGGCGGCGGCCACACCTGGTCTGGTGTGAAAGACGGTGCGATTGACATCGTGTCCATCGCCGAAGATGTGCCAGCAGACACCAAAGCCAAAGTGGAAGAGGTCAAGAAAGGTTTGAAAGACGGCAGCTTCGCCATCTGGAAAGGCCCCTTGGTCGACAACACGGGCAAAGAAGTGTTGAAGAAAGACGAAGTCGCTGACGACAAGTTCTTGAGCGGCGTCAACTTCTACGTCAAGGGCGTCGAAGGCAAAGTGCCAGGCGCGAAGTAATTCACGCTTGTGATCCACAAAAAAGACCACCCTCGGGTGGTCTTTTTTTATGTCTGAACGATGGTTGAAAAATTACTTCACCCAAGGTGTTATCTGCGGCACTGCACACGGCCCATCGACAGGGATGGATTCAAAGTCAGCAGGTCCCACAATTTCTAAGTACTCCATGTCAGGCGAGTAGTCGAAGAGGTAGTGAATGATGCCGGGCTTTTGATGCACGCAGTCGCCCGCAGACACCAGCGTGGGTGTTTCGCCGTACATGAAACGCGCCCAGCCTTTGAGCATGATGACGATTTGAAATTCAGCCACGTGGTAGTGCCAGCCTGTGCCGTTGTCGGGTGGCATGTTGGCTTTGGCGATGTGCGCAATGACCTTGCCGCGTGTTGCAGCGGCGACGCCGAGGTCGCGGTACACAAAGAAGTCGCGCAAGCCACCGGGTAAGAACTGGGTGTCTTCGGGCTTGACGTGAGAGAAGTCGGTGTGGCTCTCGTAGGCAATGGTTTTAGAAACAGCGGTACTCATGGTTAAAACTCCACTTCAAGTTCTTCAATGTCATCAGGCTCTGCAGTTGCGGCTGCCATCCACTCCTTCATCTCGGGCATCGCCAAAATAGTTTGGCAATACGCTTCGCACACGGGGTCCAGTGCAATGCCATAGGTGACAAAACGTGTGACCACTGGGGCAAACATGCAGTCGGCCAGCGTGGGCTTCTTACCAAATAAATAGGGACCTTTGTAGGTACTCAGGCAATCGCGCCAGATGAAGAGCACGCGGTCAATGTCGAGCTGTGCTTTGGACCACACTTTGAATTTGCTGAACTTGGCTTTGATATTCATGGGCAGCGAGGCACGCAACGCTGAAAAGCCCGAATGCATCTCGCCGCAAATGGACCGGCAATGTGCACGATGCACCGCGTTGGTGGGCAACAGGTGTGCTTTTGGTGCGATTTCATTCAGGTACTCGCCAATGGCCAGCGTGTCCCACACGCGTGCGTTGCCGTGGTTGAGGCAGGGTACGAGGATAGAAGGTGAGAGCAAAAGCAATTCTGCGCGGGCGTCTACGTTGTCCGTGGCCACAGGTGTTTCCTCAAAGGGAAGGCCTGCCAGCTTGACCATCAGCCAGCCTCGCAGAGACCAAGATGAGTAGTTCTTGCTGCTGAGTGTGAGCGTGGTTTTGGCCATGGTTGCTTTCCGGTGCATGAGGGGGTCACGTGTGTGCTGTTCACACATTGCAAGAGGTATGCCATGCCAGTGGCACGCGTCTTGCACCTGTCAACGCATGAAGACAACGTTCAACGGCGTGGAGACAACCCCATGATTTATCACAACTACCAATTGGTGGCCGATGTTTCAGACCCCATTCGAAAATTTGCAGAGCATGCGCGAGACATCAGCCTGAACTGGTTCGATGACAAACGCATCACGCCTTTGCAACGCATGGCGGCTTACTACGAGCAAGTCGCGTTGTTGGGTTTCACGCACACACGCCCCTCGTTCAACATTGCGAGCGTGATGAACGCACAAGGCAAACGTGTGCCCATTATTGAGACCACGTCATTCCGAACACCGTTTTGCGACCTGGTTCGTTTTTGTCGAGACGACTCGAAAGACTTGCCCAAGCTCTTGCTCGTGGCTCCCATGTCGGGTCACTTCGCCACCTTGCTGCGCGGTACTGTGCAAACGCTGGTGCAAGACCACGAGGTGTATGTGACCGATTGGCGAAACATCCGCGACATTCCTATGAGCGAGGGTGAGTTTGGTTTGGATGAATACATCGAACACATCATCTGGTTCATGCAGCACTTGGGGCCTAACGCGCATTTGATGGGCGTGTGCCAACCCACGGTGGCGTGCTTAGCCGCCACAGCCGTATTGGCTGAAGACCGCAGCGACTGCCAGCCTGCTTCTCTGACCTTGATGGCGGGCCCCATCGACACACGTGTCAACCCCACGGGTGTGAACGAGTTGGCCATGAGCAAACCGATTGAGTGGTTTGAAGCCAACTTGATTGGCATGGTGCCCTTGCAGTTCAAAGGTGTGGGCCGACGGGTGTATCCAGGCTTCATGCAGTTGATGGCGTTCTTGAACATGAACATTGAACGTCACCAACAGTCGTTCAAGAATCTCTACGAACACCGCGTGAATGGCGAAGATGAAAAGGCCGATGTGATTCGTGACTTCTACCAAGAGTATTTCGCCATCATGGATTTGTCGGGACCGTTCTATTTAGAAACGGTCAAAAAGGTATTCCAAGACCACGCCTTGCCCACGGGCCAGATGACTTACCGTGGCCGCCCCTTGAACCTGCAAGCCATTCGCAAAACCTTTGTGCTGACGGTGGAGGGCGAACGCGACGACATTTGCGGCATGGGCCAAACCCTGGCTGCGCAAGACTTGTGCAGCATGTTGCCCGCGTATAGAAAAACGCACCATTTGCAATCAGGCGTGGGCCACTATGGTGTGTTCAATGGCAGGCGTTGGGAGTCGCAAATTTATCCGGTGGTGCGCAACTTGATTCGATCGGCACACTGAAAACTTGGGTAGCATGAAGTCTTGTTAGGAGACTGCCATGTTCAAAGTTCACGCCGTTGCCACTGTCAATTTGCCCAAGCTCTTGCGCGAGATGCCCAAGGCCGAGCTGCACATTCACATTGAGGGCTCGCTAGAGCCTGAACTCATCTTTGCACTGGCCGAGCGCAATGGTGTGAAGCTCCCTTATGCCAGCGTTGAGGCGTTGCGTGCGGCCTACGCCTTCACCAACCTGCAAAGCTTCCTCGACATTTACTACGCAGGCGCAAGCGTGCTGCTGCACGAGCAAGATTTCTACGACATGGCTTGGGCCTACTTGCAGCGTGCCAAGGCCGACCATGTGGTGCACACCGAAATGTTCTTTGACCCCCAAACGCACACCGAGCGCGGCGTGTCCATGGCAACTGTCATCAACGGCTTGCACCGTGCGTGTGTGGATGCGCAAGCGCAGCTGGGCGTGAGCGCGCAGCTCATCTTGTGCTTCTTGCGCCACCTCAGTGAAGAGGCTGCGTTGCAAACCTTCAACGACGCCTTGCCCTTCAAAGACAAATTCATTGGCGTGGGCTTGGACTCCAGCGAAGTGGGCCACCCGCCAGAGAAATTTAAAAACGTGTTCGCCTTGGCGCACGCGCATGGCCTGCACCTCGTGGCCCATGCGGGCGAGGAGGGGCCACCTGCCTACATGTGGAGCGCTTTGGATGTGTTGCACGTCGAGCGCATCGACCACGGCGTGCAAGCCGTGCACGACGCGGCACTCATGGCCCGCTTGGCCAAAGACCGCACGCCGCTCACCGTGTGTCCGTTGTCCAACCAAAAGCTGTGCGTGTTTCCCGATTTGAAAAATCACAACATCGGTCAACTGCTAGACGCTGGCCTGTGCGTGACCATCAACTCGGATGACCCTGCCTACTTTGGCGGCTACATGAACGACAACTTTGTGCAGACCTTCGAGGCCACAGGGCTGACCGCGCAACAAGCCTATGTGTTGGCTCGCAACAGCTTTGAAGCCAGCTTTGTGCCAGAGCCACAGCGCCAGAAGTGGATCCACGAGCTGAAGCTCTGTTTTGAACGCTACGCCGAAGGCGATCACTAACCCCTCTAAAATGACACCATGAGTATCAAATCAGACAAATGGATCCGCCGCATGGCCCAAGAGCACGGCATGATCGAGCCCTTCGAGCCAGGCCAAATCCGCCAAAACGCAGCAGGCGAAAAAATCGTCAGCTACGGCACCAGCAGCTACGGCTATGACATCCGTTGCGCACCCGAGTTCAAGGTGTTCACCAACATCTACAGCACCGTGGTGGACCCCAAGAACTTTGATCCCAAAAGCTTTGTGGACATCGAGTCTGACGTCTGCATCATCCCGCCCAACAGCTTCGCGCTGGCCCGCACCATGGAGTACTTCCGCATTCCGCGCAATGTGCTGACCGTGTGTTTGGGTAAGAGCACTTACGCTCGTTGCGGCATCATCGTCAACGTCACCCCATTCGAGCCCGAGTGGGAAGGCTATGTGACCTTGGAGTTCTCCAACACCACGCCACTGCCCGCCAAGATTTACGCAGGCGAGGGCTGTGCCCAAGTGTTGTTCTTCGAGAGCGACAAAGACGACGTGTGCGAAACCAGCTACAAAGACCGTGGCGGTAAGTACCAAGGCCAAGTGGGCGTCACACTGCCCAAGACCTAATTGACCTCTTTCAACGTCATCGGTTGCGGCCGCGTGGGTCAAACCCTCGCGGCCTTGTTACATCAGCACACCCAAGTGCAGGTGCAAGACCTGTATTCGCGCAGCTTCAGCAGCGCCGAGCAAGCGGCACAGTTTGTGGGTGCAGGCAAGCCCGTGGCCGAGCTGGCCCACATGCGCGCCGCCGACGTGTGGCTGCTCAGCGTGCCGGATGCCCAAGTAGGCGCAGCCGCGCAGGCCTTGGCCGACGCGCAGGGCGCTCAGCTGGCTGGCGCACTCGTGTTTCACAACAGCGGCTTTTTAAGCGCCGCCGAGCTGCAGCCCGTGCAAGCCTTGGGCTGCCATGTGGCCAGCGCACATCCGGTGTTGAACTTTGCTTCTCCTGAAACAGGCGTGCGCCAATTTGCAGGCACACCTTGCGGCTTAGAGGGCGATGCCCCAGCGTTGGCTTGGCTGCACACCGCGCTTAGCGCCATTGGTGGGCGTTGCTTTGAGATTGCCAGTGCAGACAAACCGCTGTATCACGCAGCCGCGGTGTTTAGCAGCAACTTCACCGTGGTGTTGCAAGGCATCGCCCAAGACGCTTGGCAAAGTGCAGGCGTGCCGCCCGAGCTGATGCGCCCACTGACCGAGGCGCTACTCAAAAGCACGGTGGACAACGTGCTGGCCATGGGCCCCGCGCAGGCCCTAACTGGCCCAGCCGCCCGTGGCGACACCGCTGTGGTGCAGGCTCAGGGCGAAGTGGTGAAGCGCTGGAACGCGCCAGCGGGTGACGTGTACAAAACCCTCAGCGAGCTGGCAGCCCAGCTCAAAAAACACGGCAAAACCCGCATTTAAGGCGCACCCGCCCACAATGCGACAATATGCCCCAGACATGACGACCTCTTTTTCTAATTTGCAGCTGGCCCCCGCGCTGGCACGTGCCGTAGCCGAAATGGGCTACGAATCCATGACCCCCATCCAAGCCCAGGCCATTCCCGTGGTTCTGACCGGCCAAGACGTGATGGGCGCCGCGCAAACCGGCACCGGCAAAACCGCAGCGTTCTCGCTGCCACTGCTGCAACGTTTGCTCAAACACGAAAACAGCTCCACCTCGCCCGCACGTCACCCCGTGCGCGCTTTGGTGCTGTTGCCCACCCGCGAGCTGGCCGACCAAGTGGCCCAGCAAATCAAACAATACGCCGTGCACACCAACCTGCGCAGCATGGTGGTGTTTGGCGGCATGGACATGAAGCCCCAAACCATCGAGCTGAAAAAGGGCGTCGAAGTTTTGGTGGCCACGCCCGGCCGTTTGCTAGACCACATCGAAGCCAAGAACGTGGTGCTCAACCAAGTGGAATACGTGGTGCTCGACGAAGCCGACCGCATGTTGGACATCGGCTTCTTGCCAGACCTGCAACGCATCCTGAGCCACTTGCCCAAGACGCGCACCACGCTGTTGTTCTCGGCCACGTTCTCCACCGAGATCAAACGCTTGGCTGGCAGCTATTTGCAAAACCCCGTCACCATTGAAGTGGCGCGTCCCAATGAGACCGCCGCCACCATCACGCAGCAGTTTTACAGCGTGAGCGTGGACGACAAGTACAACGCCTTGCGCCACCTCATCAAAGCCAACGACATGAAGCAAGCCTTTGTGTTTTGCAACAGCAAACTTGGCTGCGCCCGGTTGGCCCGCTCTCTAGAGCGTGACGGTTTTCGCACCAGCGCCTTGCACGGCGACAAGAGCCAAGACGAACGCCTGAAAGCCCTCGAAGGCTTCAAAAAAGGCGAAGTCGATTTGCTCGTCTGTACCGATGTGGCCGCACGTGGCTTGGACATCAAAGACGTGCCAGCGGTGTTCAACTTTGACATCCCCTTCAACGCCGAAGACTATGTGCACCGCATTGGCCGCACAGGCCGCGCCGGTGCTTTGGGCAAAGCCATCAGCTTTGTGTCGGGCAGCGACCAACGCTTGGTGGGCGACATTGAGAAATTGCTCAAGACCAAGATAACGTTAGAAACCGTGAGCGTGGAGCAAGACCGCTTGCGTGAGCGTCGTGAGCCACGCAATGATTCACGCGAATCTCGCGGTGATGCACCTCGCGGCGAGCGTTCAGAGTCTTCCAGTCGTCCTCGCGAAGGCTATGCCCCGCGCGATGCACGCCCCCGCGAGCAAGACAGCCGCCGCAGCCGCGAAGTGGGCTACGTGCCCGCACCGCGTATCAAGAACGACCCGTTCTTTGACAAGCCCTACGAAGCACCTGTGCGCAGCGCAGAGGCCGCAGCACCTGCCGCACCCGACCCACTGCGCAAGTCGGCCAACATCAAGCCCAAGCGGGTGATGGCGGCTTTGTTCAAGTCCACCACTTAAAAAGAAAACGCGCTGATGGCGCGTTTTTTTTGGTGCGAGGTGGGCAAAATGAAAAGCATGAAAAAACTTAAAGCCGAACTACTGGCCAACCCTGCCGTTCGCCAAGCCTACGACGCACAAGCGCCTGAGTTTGAGCTGGCCCGTGAACTGATTGCAGCACGCACACAAGTGGGCCTCACACAAGGCGATGTGGCCGCACTCATGGGCACGACCCAAACCGACACATTCACGGCTAAGACATCAGTCCCAATTTGGGACTAAAATACCGTCATGCGTGTCATTGCCGTATCCACTCTCAAGACATTTTGGGAAAAACCTGGGCGTACAGATTCAGAAGAGCCTTTGAAAACTTGGTACGGTGAGGCATGTCGCGCCGAATGGAAGTCCCCAGGCGATGTAAAAGCTCAATACGGAAACGCCAGCATTGTTGGCAACAACCGGATCGTGTTCAACATTGCAGGTAACAAATATCGGCTCATCGTCGCCTTTGCCTATCGCATGCAAATTGCCTACATCAAGTTTGTAGGCACCCATGCCGAGTACGACAAAGTCGATGCGGCCACAGTGGATCAGTCGTGAGCGTCAAGGAAAACATCATGGAAATCACACCCATCCGTACAGAGAAAGACTACCGTGCAGCACTGCGCGTGGTGTCAACACTGGTGGATCAAGATCCATCGCCTGACACGCCCGAAGGCGAACGCTTGGATGTGCTCTCTACCTTGATTGAGGCCTATGAGCGCAAGCACCACCCGATTGATTTGCCCGATCCGGTGGAAGCCATCAAGTTCCGTATGGACCAAGCAGGGCTGTCGGTGAAAGATCTGGAGCCCATGATTGGCCAGCCCAACCGTGTCTATGAAGTGCTCAACCACAAACGTCCCCTTACGCTGCGCATGATCCGAAACTTGAACAAAGGCTTGGGTATCTCTGCCCAGGTTCTGATTGCGGAAAACGCCAACACGCCCCGATCAGCAGCGGCGTGATTGAACCGTATCGCTCCCTTTCCCATTCCCTTTGGCTGACCAAGACCCGATCCTCACCGCACCTTGCGCTGTTCAACACGATGTTCAACGTGATGTTCAACATGAGTTACGCCATGTGCGTGCACTCATGCAGCTGGAGCAAAAGGAAGACCAGGCGCAGTTCAAGCTCAAAAATGCCAGTGCCAGCATCAAAGAGCGGCGTCGGCGTGGCCTGACCTGGTACCCCGTGACCATCACCCAAGAAGACATTGGTTTTGGTGGCAAGGTGGTGTTGGAGCTAGAGCGCCCTGCACATCGGCAAGACCTGCATTTGTTTCAGGTGGGCAAGAATGCTTCGCTGTTCAGCAATACAGCAGGCCCATCGTCAGGCCATAAGGAATCTGACAGGCTCACGCTGAGCGGCGTTGTCACCAGCGTGCGGCGCAACAAGCTTGTGCTGACCACCACCAAAGAAGAACTGCCCGAGTGGGTGATGAACGGCAGCACGCTCAACGGCAGCACGCTGGGAATTGACCTCACCTTTGACGAGGTGAGCTACCGCGAGATGAACCAAGCCCTGAGCTCGGTCATGGCCGCACACGGCAACCGCTTGGCCGAACTGCGCGACGTTCTGCTGGGCGTCAGGCAAGCCAGCTTTCGCGAGCCCCAAGCCGACGACTTGTTTTACCCCAGTGCGCTCAACGACTCGCAGCTAGTGGCTGTGCGCCATGTGATCTCGGCGCAAGACGTGGCCATCATCCATGGCCCGCCCGGCACGGGCAAAACCACCACGCTGGTGCAAGCCATTTTGGAAACCATCCGGCGTGAGCGGCGCGTGCTGGTGTGTGCCCCCTCCAACACCGCCGTAGACCTGCTGACCGAAAAGCTGGCCGAGCGCGGTGTGAATGTGATCCGCATGGGCAACCCCAGCCGCGTGTCGGACCTGCTGCTTCAGCACACGCTCGATGCCGGTGTGATGGCCCACCCCAGCTACGCCAAGATGCACGCGATGCGCCAAACCGCTGAGCAGCACCGAGACACTGCCAGCGAGCATGTGCGCCACTTTGGTTTTGAAGAGCGACAGCACCGCCAATGGCTGCGCGAAGAGGCGCGCACGCTGCGCCAAGCCGCCGACGACTTAGAGCGCTTCATGACCGAGGACGTGCTCGAATCGGTGCAGGTCATCACCTGCACGCTGGTGGGTGCCAGCCACCGCCACATGCGCCACCTGAGCTTTGAGACCGTCTTCATTGACGAAGCCGCTCAGGCCTTGGAGCCGGGTTGCTGGATTCCCATTGCCAAGGGCCAGCGCATTGTGTTGGCGGGCGATCACCACCAACTGCCGCCCACTGTGAAAAGCGAACAAGCCGCCCGCGAAGGCCTGCGCGAAACCCTGTTTGAAAAGTGCATTCAGCGCCAACCCAACACGGCCCGCATGCTGACTACGCAATACCGCATGCACGAGCAGATCATGGGCTTCAGCTCCGAGAAGTTTTATGGCGGCCAACTGGTGCCGCACGCCAGCGTGCGCCACGCTGGCCTAGAGGCGTATGACCTGCGTTTTGCGCCCGACCTGCCGGTGGAGTTCATCGACACGGCGGGTTGCGGTTATCAAGAAGTGGCCATTCCTGAGAGCCGTTCAACCGCCAACCCCGAAGAAGCCCACTTGCTGCTGGAGCGGCTGGCGCAGCTGCTGGCGCCTTACGACGCCGCCGAACACGACGAACACCAACACACCCCGCTGAGCATCGGCGTCATCGCACCGTACCGAGCCCAAATCAACTATTTGAAAGACGCCATCGAAGACAGCGAAGTGCTGAATGGTTTGCTGCAGCAACGCAGGCTCAGCGTGGGCACCGTCGATTCGTTTCAGGGCCAAGAGCGCGACATCATTGCCATCACCTTGACGCGCAGCAACCCCCAAGGCGAGATCGGCTTTCTGTCTGACATCCGCCGCATGAACGTGGGCATGACCCGCGCACGGCGCAAGCTGTTGCTGGTGGGCGATTCGACCACGCTTTGCAGGCATCCGTTTTTTGTGGAGTTGTTGGCTTATGTGAAGGGAGTGGGTGGCTATCGCACGGCGCATGAGATGGCCGAACTGGCATTCCACCAAAGCGTTAAAGACGCCTCATAACGCAGTGGACTTTCAACGGTGAAATTGACAGCGCAGGCCTGTGCTTGGGGCTATGGCCGCCAGGCTGTGTGGCTACGCCAACGGGTCCATGGTTTGTGGGCACTTCACGCTGACCCGCTGCCACGCAGGTGCATCGTTCACATTCACAAGCGTGTCTTTGGCTTCAAGCTTCGCCGCACTCAAGCACCCACCCCACACGCACCCATCGTCTAAGCACACCACATCTGCGCGGTCTTCAATGTGCACGGTAGACCAATGGCCAAAGGCCACGCGCACATGGGCCGTCAGTCGGCCCGGCACATCAAACCACGGCATCAAGTGCGCGGGGGCTTTGTCTGCGCTTTCTTTCACGCTGAAGTCCATCGCGCCCTGTGCATCGCAAAAGCGCAAGCGGGTGAGGGCGTTGACGATCACGCGCAAACGGTCTGCGCCCTCTAGGTCATCACGCCACACATTGGGCATGCCGCCATACATCTGCGGCATGAAGTGCACCCAGTCGTCGCTGCGCAGCACGGCTTCTACTTCGCCAGCCAGCGCCATGGTTTGCTGTGCGGTCCACTGTGGCAGCACGCCTGCGTGCACCATCAGCAGGTTGTTCACACACAAGGCCATGTGTTGGTGGCGCAGCCAGTGCAGCAGCTCGGTGCTGTCGGAGGCGGTCAAGATGTCTTGGATGGTGTCTTGTTTGTTGGGCTTGCGCACGCCCTGCGACACAGCGAGTAAATGCAAATCGTGGTTGCCCAGCAAGCATTGCGCACTTGCCCCGAGGGCCATCAAGCGGCGCAGCACGCCCGCGTTATCAGGGCCACGGTTAACCAAGTCGCCCAGCAAATACAGCGTGTCGCGGCTGGGGGAGAACGCGATGTGCGTCAACAAACGTTCTAAGGCTTCGTCGCAGCCTTGTACGTCGCCAATCAAGTAAAGTGCCATGTGTTGATTGTCACTAATTAAATTCTCAATGGATGTTCTGCTGATCGTTTTTCTCACGCTGCTCAACGGCGTGTTTGCCATGTCTGAGATGGCGCTGTCATCCAGCCGCAAAGCGCGTTTGGCAGCATTGGCCGAGAGTGGCGATACCGGTGCGCACGCCGCCCTGCGGCTGATGGAGCAGCCCACGCAGTTTTTGTCCACCGTGCAAATTGGCATCACGTCCATCGGTGTTCTCAACGGCATCGTGGGTGAGGCGGCGTTCAGTGACGACTTTTCTTATTGGTTGCTGGTGCAAGGCGTGCCCGAGAGCTGGGCCGCTGGTTTGGCCACGGCCTTTGTGGTGACCATCATCACCTTCAGCACCATCTTGTTTGGCGAGCTGGTGCCCAAGCGCATTGGCCAGTTGTTTCCAGAGTCCGTGGCGTGTGTGGCGGCGCCCGTGATGTTGGCTTTGGCTACGTTGGCCAAGCCTTTTGTGTATTTGTTGTCGGCCAGCACCAGCGGCATGTTGAAGTTGTTGCGCGTGGATGTGCACGGCGCACGCACGGTGACGGAAGAAGAAATTTCAGCCAGCTTGGTCGAAGGTGTGGATGCGGGCTTGATCGAGCAGCACGAACACCAAATGGTGCAAAACGTGTTCAACCTGGATGAGCGTCCGCTCACCTCCATCATGGTGCATCGCTCGGACATCGAGTGGCTCGACGCCAAGCTGCTCGTGCCCCAAGCCTTGGCGCAAGTGGGCGCAAGCGGTGCGCACTCGTGGTACCCCGTGTGTCGTGGTGACCTCGACAACGTGGTGGGCGCGGTGAGTGTGTCTCAGCTCTTGCGCTTGCCACCTGGCACCGACATGACGGTGGAGGCTTTGGCCAAGCCCGTGGCCTTTATTCCAGAAACTTTGAGTGGGTTGGATTTGCTAGAGCAGTTTCGCAAACCCGCCGAGCGCGCCACCGCGCACGGACGCATGGTGTTGGTGGTGGACGAATACGGCGTGGTGCACGGCTTGCTCACACCGCGCGATTTGTTGGAGGCCATCACGGGTGAGTTGCTTCAAGCCACGCCCACCGATGAGGCATGGGCCACACAGCGCGAAGACGGTTCTTGGCTGGTCGATGGTTTGATGCCCGTCACTGAATTCAAAGCGCGCCTGGGCATCAAAGAATTGCCAGACGAGGACCGTGGCATTTACAACACGGTGGCGGGCTTGGTGATGGCAATCTCTGGCGAGTTGCCCGCTGTTGGCGATGTAGTGACTTTTGGCGAGTGGCGCTTTGAAGTGGTCGACCTCGATGGCCGACGCATTGACAAGCTGTTGGTGAGCCGTCTGACTTAATTAGCGACGCGCATCGCTGCGTCGGTTAAACGGCACTTGATACATCCACACTGGGCGGCCATCGCGGCAGGTGAGGATGGCGCTGGGAATCAGCTCTTGTGCTTCAAACTCTAAGCTCACCAGCCAAGCACCGCGGCGCAGTTCAGCCTCTGCTTTTTCCACAGCGCGGGGCATGCTTTCGGGGCGTTGAAACATGTAAACCATGTCAAAGCTGCGCCAGTCCACCAGCCAAATGTCGCCTTGGCGAATGCGCGCAAACGAGCAGCGCATGGCGCTGAGCACGCGCAATGGCCAGCTCATTTCGACGCCGTGCAGCTCGGCACGTGGAAACGCATCACGCAAAGCTAACAAACCGTCACCCATGCCACTGCCTGCATCTAAGATGCGCGCGCCTGCCGGCAGCACGATGTGTTGCTGCATTTCACGCAGCGCTTTTTTAGGGGTGGGGAACAGCGGTGCATCGCGCCATGCTTTGCGTGGGTAAACCAAAACGATCAAGCCCAACAAGAATAGCCAGCCAATAGGCGGCACGTTCAGGGTCGATGAAGACGCCGCCATCGAGAGTGGAAAACCCAACACGATCAAGGCCTTACGCATGGGCGTGTGCGCCAAGGCGCTTAAAAAACCACCCAAACACGTGGCCGCAACGAAGGCAATGGCTTCACTCAGGCCCACCGCTTGCAAACCTTTGAAGATGAGCCAAGACGAACCCCAAGCGAGCAGGGCGGGAACGGGCCAAGTCATGAATTTCATGGGAGAGAATGATAGCCAACTTAAAATCTAGCCCTCATATTTGGAGACTTGTTCATGCACGCTTTTCGCCGTTCTTTGATTGCCCTGAGTTTGGGCTTGGCTTGCGCATCTGGTTTTGCGCAAAACGACGCACCTGTGAAGGTCGGTTTGCTCAGCACCTTGTCAGGCCCCGGCGCGGGTTTGGGCGTTGACATCCGTGACGGCTTTCAGCTCGCGGTCAAACTGTCGGGTGGCAAGTTCAGCGGTAAGGCCGTGGATGTCATCGTGGCCGACGACCAAGCCAGCCCCGATGTGGGCCGCCAAACTGCAGACCGTTTGGTCAAGCGCGACAAGGTCGACTTCATGACGGGCATCGTGTTCTCCAACGTCATGTTGGCTGTGGGCGCGCCCACCTTCCAATCTAAAACCTTCTACATCAGCGCCAACGCTGGCCCATCGCAGTTTGCGGGCGAGCAGTGCAACCCTTACTTCTTCAGCGCGTCTTACCAAAACGACAACATGCACGAAGCCGTGGGCAAAGTGGTGACAGACAAAGGCTTTAAGAAAGTCGCTTTGATCGCGCCTAACTACCCAGCAGGCAAAGATGCGATTGCTGGCTTCAAGCGTTTCTTCAAAGGCGAAGTGGCATCAGAGACCTACACCGCTTTGAACCAACTCGACTACGGCACAGAGCTGTCTAAGCTGCGTGCGACCAAGCCTGACGCTGTGTACATCTTCTTGCCCGGCGGCATGGGCATCAACTTCATCAAGCAGTTTGTGGGCGCGGGTTTGTCTAAGGACATCACTTTGTTTGGCCCTGGCTTCTCAGGCGATGAAGACGTGATCAAAGCCGTGGGTGAGCCCATGCTGGGCATGTTCAACACCTCGCAATGGGGCCACGACATGGACAATGCGGCTAACAAAAAGTTTGTGGCCGAGTTCGAGAAAGCCTATGGCCGTTTGCCTACGTTGTACGCAGCGCAAGGTTTTGACGCAGCGCGTTTGATCGAAGCTGCTGTGCGTGACAGCAAAGGCAAGCTCGACGACAAAGCCGCTGTGCGCAAAGCTTTGGAAGCGGCCAAGTTTGATTCGGTGCGTGGTGCGTTCAAGTTCAACAGCAACCACTTCCCCATTCAAGACTACTACTTGCGCGTCATCACCAAAGACGCCAAAGGCCGCGTGACCAACCGCACTTTGAGCCCCGTGTTCAAAAACCATGCGGACGCTTACGTAGCCAGCTGCAAGATGCCTAGCCTGTAAACATGGATGGCATTTTGCTGTTTGAGCAATCGCTCAACGGCTTGCAGTTTGGGTTGATGTTGTTCTTGCTGGCCGCGGGCTTGACGCTCGTGTTTGGCATCATGGACATAATCAACCTCGCGCATGGCTCGCTCTACATGGTGGGCGCTTACCTGATTGCCACGGTGGCTGCGGCCACCGATTCTTTTTGGCTGGGGCTGGCTGCGGGAGTGGCGGGCGCTGCGCTGTTTGGCGTGTTGCTAGAAGTGTCTATCCTGCGCCGCCTGTATGAGCGCGACCACCTCTCGCAAGTGTTGGGCACGTTTGCCATTCTCTTGATGTGCAATGAAACCGTGCGTTTGATTTGGGGCGCACAGCCCATCACGCTCAACCCTCCGGCTGCACTGAGCGGCCCTGTGGAATTGGTGAGTGGCTTTTTCTATCCTGCTTATCGTTTGTTCATCATTGGTGTGGGCTTGGCCGTGGCTTTGTTTTTGTATGTGCTCATCACGCGCACACGCGTGGGCATGCAAGTGCGTGCGGGTGCTGCTAACCGCGAAATGGCTTTGGCCATGGGCAGCAACGTGACGCGTTTGTTCACCGCTGTGTTTGGTGTGGGCGCTGCACTGTGCGCGATTGCGGGCGGCATGCTGGGCCCGCTGCTGGCCGTGCAAGTGGGCATGGGCGAGAGCATTTTGATTTTGGCGTTTGTGGTCATCGTCATCGGTGGCATTGGCTCGATACGCGGCGCGTTCTTGGGCGCGATGTTGGTGGGCGTGGTCGACACAGCAGGGCGCACCTTGGTGCCCATGGTGTTTGACTCGCTGCTCAGTGCAGAGGCGGCATCGAGCGCAGGCCCTGCTGTGGCGTCGATCTTGATTTACATGCTCATGGCTACTGTTTTGTTCTTTAAGCCACGCGGTTTGTTTCCTACGCACGGGTAAGCAACACACAGTACAGCAAATTTCGTATGGCCCATTCACCTCGCTCCACATCTTTAGACCACTCTTTGCAGTGGCGCTGGAGCGTGCCTGCGTTGTTGCTGTTGGTCGCGTTGCCATTCATCGCCAACGCGGTGGGCGAAGGTTTTTACATTGCCTTGGCCAGTCGCATTTTGATTTTTGCTCTGGCTGCCACGAGCCTTAATTTCATTTTGGGTTTTGGTGGCATGGTCAGCTTTGGCCATGCGGCATTTGTGGGCGTGGGCGCTTACAGCGTGGCCATCCTCACGCAAATCGGCATCACGGACGCATGGGTGTTGTGGCCTGCGGCGATGGTGGTGAGTGCCTTGTTTGCTTTGCTGATTGGCGCAATCAGCCTACGCACGCAAGGCGTGTACTTCATCATGATCACGCTGGCCTTTGCCCAGATGATTTACTACCTCACCATTTCCATCAAAGCCTATGGCGGTGACGATGGGTTGTCGTTGGCCACTCGTTCGCAAATTCCGTTGGTAGACATCCATGACGAGACCTCGTTTTATTACGTGGTGCTCGCTGTGTGCGTGGCGGCCATCTATTCTGTGGCCCGTGTGCTGAATGCGCGCTTTGGCCATGTGCTGCAAGCCATTCGCGAGAACGAAGTGCGCATGCAAGCGCTGGGCTACGCGGTGTATCGCTACAAGCTGGCTGCGTTTGTGATGTCCGGTGCGTTGGCGGGTTTGGCCGGTGCATTGCTCGCCAACCAAGGTGGCTTTGTCAGCCCCGCGCTCATGCAGTGGAGCCAATCGGGCCTGTTGATGATGATGGTCATCTTGGGCGGTGTGGGCCACTTGTATGGCGGCGTGTGGGGCGCAGTGGTGTTCTTGCTGCTGGAAGAAACACTGAGCCACTTCACCATCCATTGGCAGCTGGGCCTGGGCGCTTTGTTGCTACTGGTTGTGCTGCTGGCTCCCAATGGCCTGACCAGCGTGTTGCAACGCTTGCAGAGAAAGGACCGGCCATGAGCGCGCCTTTGCTGCACGTGGACAACTTGGTTAAACGCTTTGGGGGTTTGGCAGCGACTGATCACGCCACGCTGCAAGTGCAGCGCGGTGAAATTCATGCACTCATTGGCCCCAACGGCGCAGGCAAGACCACACTCATTCACCAAATCTCAGGTGCGTTAGCGCCCGACGAAGGCCGCATTGTGTTTGATGGCACAGACCTCACGCACACGGCGATGCACCAGCGTGCACGTTTGGGATTGGTGCGTTCGTATCAAATCACCAGCGTGTTCACACGCCTCACGGTGCAAGACAACTTGGCGTTGGCTATCCAAGCTGGCAATTCCGAAGCTGTGGAAACTAGCTTCAAGTTTTGGCGTGCCGCACGCAGCGAACACGCGCGTTATGCACGCGCCGCCGAGGTGGCCGAGCGCGTGGGCTTGCAAGCACAACTCATGCAGCCCGCTGGTGCGCTGTCGCACGGCGAGCAACGCCAGCTCGAAGTGGGCTTGGCTTTGGCCACTTCGCCGAAGTTGATGTTGCTCGACGAGCCCATGGCCGGCATGGGCCCTGATGAATCTGAGCGCATGGTGCAACTGTTGCAAAGCTTGCGTAGTGACACCACGCTGCTGCTGGTCGAGCACGACATGGATGCGGTGTTTCGTTTGGCCGACACCATCTCGGTGTTGGTGTCGGGCCAAGTCATCGCGTGTGGCACGGCAGAGCACATCAAAAACGATGCGGCTGTGAAGCGCGCTTACCTAGGCGACGAATAAACCATGAGCGCCTTGTTAGAAGTTCACGACTTGCACAGCGGCTATGGCAGCAGCCAAGTGTTGTTTGGCATCAGCCTGTCGATTGAGGCGGGCGGTGTGTCTACTTTGCTGGGCCGCAACGGTATGGGCAAGACCACCACCGTGCGTTCCATCTTGGGCCTCACGCCTGCGTTGTCTGGCACCGTTCGTTTTTGTGGCGAGCGTGTCGAGGGCTATAGCCCCGACCGTATTGCACGCATGGGCTTGGCTGTTGTGCCCGAAGGTCGGCAAATTTTCCCAACACTCTCTGTGCAAGAAAACCTGCTGGCCTTTGCAGCCAACCGCAACAGCAGCACCAACCCGTGGACGCTAGAGCGCGTGTATGCCTTGTTCCCGCGCTTGGCTGAGCGCCACCGTCACATGGGCAACCAGCTCTCGGGTGGCGAACAACAAATGTTAGCCATTGGCCGCGCCCTCATGACCAACCCGCATTTGCTGGTGCTAGACGAGGCCACCGAAGGCTTGGCCCCTCTCGTGCGTGAAGACATTTGGCGCTGCCTGCACACCTTGCGTGGCGAAGGTCAAAGCATTTTGGTGATCGACAAGTATGTGCAAAAGCTTGTTCAATTGGCAGACCAACACACCATCATTGAGCGCGGGCAAGTGGTGTGGCAGGGTGCGTCTGTGGCGCTAGAGGCTGACCACAGCTTGTGGCATCGCTACGTTGGTGTGTAGTACGTCACAGAGTCAAACAAAAAGCCCGCATGAAGCGGGCTTTTTGTTTGGCATGCGCCCCATGAGCGCTGCGTTTATTTTTGCGCGTGATAGCTCGTCACACGATCCACTTCGTTCTTAGAACCCAAGACCACGCTCACACGTTGGTGCAGTTGAGTGGGCTGGATATCCAAGATGCGTTGGCGACCGTCAGTGGCAGCGCCACCGGCTTGTTCGATCAACCAGCTCATGGGGTTGGCTTCGTACATCAGGCGCAGCTTGCCGGCTTTGCCTGGCTCGCGCTTGTCCCACGGGTACATGAACACACCACCGCGTGTGAGGATGCGGTGCACGTCGGCCACCATGGACGCAATCCAACGCATGTTGAAGTTTTTGCCGCGTGGGCCTTCTTCGCCTTGTAGGCATTCGTCGATGTAGCGCTTCACAGGCTCATCCCAGTGGCGCATGTTGCTCATGTTGATGGCGAACTCTTTGGTGTCGGCAGGCACTTTCACGTTTTCTTGGGTCAACACAAACGAGCCTTGCTCGCGGTCTAAGGTGAACATGGCCACGCCGTCACCCACGGTCAGCACCAAGGTGGTTTGTGGGCCGTACACGCAGTAGCCAGCAGCCACTTGTTGGGTGCCGGGCTGCAAGAAGTCGTCTTCGCTCACGCCTTTGCTGGGGTCCACTTTTTTGAGCACGCTGAAGATGGTGCCGATGCTGACGTTGACTTCAATGTTGCTTGAGCCATCAAGTGGGTCAAACATCAAGAGGTATTCGCCTTGGGGGTAGCGGTTGGGCACGACGTGGATGCTGTCCATTTCTTCGGACGCCATGGCAGCCAAGTGGCCGCCCCATTCGTTGGCTTCGATCAACACATCGTTGGCGATGATGTCGAGTTTCTTTTGCACTTCACCTTGCACGTTTTCGCTGCCGGCTGAGCCCATGACATCGCCGAGTTCGCTGCCCAAGGCACCTTTGTTCACGGCGTGGCTGATGCTCTTACAAGCGCGAGCCACGACTTCGAGCAACAAGCGCAGCTCAGATGGGATGAGGCCTTTGGCGCGTTGTTGTTCGACCAGATAGCGGGTGAGAGAAACACTCATGGCAAGTCCTTAGTTGGCGAGCGCGCGCGAAACCACTTCGCGCACGTCGTTGCTTAAATCGGTTTTGGCGGCGACGCGTTTGATGGCTTCGTGCGCGGCGGTGCGGTAGGGCTCAGCCAGTTTGCTCCAACGGTCTAAGGCGCGTGCCAAACGGGCGGCGACTTGGGGGTTGATGGCGTCGAGCTCCAATACGCGTTCACTCCAGAACACATAGCCTGCCGCATCGCTGCGGTGGAATGCGCCGGGGTTGGCACTGCAGAAACTGAAAATCAGGCTGCGTGCGCGGTTGGGGTTTTTGATGTGGAAGTCGGGGTGCAACATGAGGTTGCGCACCAATGACAAGATGTTGCCACCACGGTCGGTGCTGCCGGCTTGCAGGGCAAACCACTTGTCCATCACCAAGGCTTCGTTGTGGAACAGGTTGTAGAAGCGTTGCAGGGCATCGCCTGCCAGATCGTGGCCTGCACTGACCAACGCCGACAAGGCATTGAAGCGGTCGGTCATGTTGTGCGCGTCTTTGAAGCGTTGGAAGGTGCGGCCAGGCCAAACTTCGTCGTCCGTGGTGCGTGCATCCAAACACAACATGGTGAGGGCCATGCCGCTCAAAGCGCGTCGACCACTCGACACGGGGTCGGGGCTGAAAGCGCCGTTCTCGCTGTGCGCTTCAAAGGCCCAAGCCCAATCGTCGTGTAACTCGCTGGCAAGCTGTGCACGCATGGCTTCGCGCACGGCGTGGATGCGTTGTGGGTCGACCACATCGAGCTGTTCAGCGATGTAGGTTTCAGATGGCAAGGTGAGCACCAAGTCTTTGAACGCGGCGTCCAAGGCAGGGTTGCGCAACACGGTGCGCAGGGCTTGAACCAAGGCAGCATCCAACACCTGTGCAGGTGCGTCGCTGGCGGCGACTGCGCTGAGAGCTGCATTCAAGCACAGGCGTTGCGCTGCTTCCCATTGGTTGAATGGGTCGGTGTCGTGCGCCAAGAGTGTGAGCAGTTGCGTGGGCGTGAAGTCTTTCTCCAACACCACAGGGGCGCTGAAGCCGCGCAGGATGGAGGGCACAGGCTCTTCACCTGCTTGCAAGGACAAGTCTTTGAACTCGAAGCTTTGTGTGGCTTCGGTCAGAACCAAGAGTTGTGTGGCCAACACCTCGCGGCCATCCGCACCGAGCAAGCCAAATTGCACGGGGATGACGAACGGCTCCTTGTGATCTTGGCCGGGGCTGGGTGGGCAGCTTTGGCTCAGGCTCAGTGTGTACGTGCCTGTGTCGGCGTTATAGCTGCCAGCGGCTTGCACGCGCGGTGTACCTGCTTGCGCGTACCAACGTTTGAATTGCGTCAGGTGTGTGGCCAAGGCTGAGCCTGGGTTGGCATCGGCAATGGCTTGGGCGAAGTCATCGCATGTGACGGCTTGACCATCGTGGCGCTCGAAGTAGAGCGACATGCCTTTGGCGAAGCCTTCACGTGACGAAATATTGGAAGCTGGCGTTGCCGCCAGGGTCTGCATCATGCGCACGACCTCAGAGCCTTTTTCGTAAATCGTGACGGTGTAGAAGTTGTTGATTTCTACATAGCTGTCAGGACGCACGGGGTGGGCCATGGGGCCTGCGTCTTCTGGGAACTGTGCGGTGCGCAACAAGCGCACGTCTTCGATGCGCTTGACAGCTTTGGCCGACGCCGCCGCTTGCGCGTTGTCTTTGAGTGCTTCAGCGGCCAAGTCTTGGCTGAACTCTTGGTCGCGGAAAACCGTCAGGCCTTCTTTGAGCGAGAGTTGGAACCAGTCGCGGCAGGTCACGCGGTTGCCGGTCCAGTTGTGGAAGTATTCATGACCGACCACGCTCTCGATGTTGGCGTAGTCCATGTCGGTGGCGGTGGCAGAGTTGGCCAACACAAACTTGGTGTTGAAGATGTTGAGGCCCTTGTTCTCCATCGCGCCCATGTTGAAGTCGCTGGTGGCGACGATCATGAAGCGTTCGAGGTCGAGGCTTAAGTTAAAGCGCTGCTCGTCCCACTTGATGCTGGCCATGAGCGAGTTCATGGCGTGTTCGGTTTTGTCCAAATCACCTGAGCGCACAAACACTTGCAACAAATGTTCTTTGCCCGACGGCGCTTTGACGCGCTGCTCGCGGCACACAAATTGGCCCGCGACCAAAGCAAACAAGTAGCACGGCTTTTTGTGTGGATCCACCCATTTGGCAAAGTGGCGACCTTCTTCGAGGTCGCCTTCTTCCACCAAGTTGCCGTTGCTCAGCAACACAGGGAACGCCTTTTTGTCAGCGCGCAGCGTGACGCTGTAGTTCGACATCACATCGGGGCGGTCTAAGAAATACGTGATACGGCGAAAGCCCTCTGCCTCGCATTGCGTGAAGAACGAGTCGTTGCTGACGTACAAGCCCATGAGCTTGGTGTTCTTCGCAGGGTTGCAGGTGGTGAAAATTTCTAGATCGAAAGCCTCATGGCCTTCGGGCAAGTTCTCCAGCACCAATTGGCTGCCTTCCATCTTGAACGACGTGCCTTGGCCGTTGACCAACACGCGGGCGAGGTTGAGCTCATCGCCATCCAAGCGCAGGGGCTGAGCCGCCACGTCAGGGTTGCGGCGCACGCGCATTTTGTTGAGCACGCGGGTTTTGGCGGGGTCAAGGTCAAACGTCAGATCGACGGTGTCAATCCAAAACGCAGGCGCGGTGTAGTCGGCGCGTTGAATCAATTGGGCTGTGCCTTCGCGGAACATAGTTTTCCTTAAATACCTTGCTTGAGTGACGCTTCGATGAAAGCATCGAGGTCGCCGTCCAAGACTTTTTGTGTGGCCGAGACTTCAACGTTTGTACGCAAATCTTTGATGCGGCTGTTGTCCAGCACGTAGCTGCGAATTTGGTGACCCCAGCCCACATCGGTCTTGGTGTCTTCGAGCTTTTGCTGTTCTTCTTGGCGCTTGCGCATTTCGAAGTCATACAGGCGCGAACGCAAACGTTTCCAAGCCACATCACGGTTGCTATGCTGGCTACGGCCGTCTTGACACTGCACCACGATGCCTGTGGGCATGTGGGTCAAACGCACGGCAGAGTCGGTTTTGTTGATGTGCTGACCACCCGCGCCAGAGGCACGGTAGGTGTCTGTGCGCACGTCGGAAGGGTTGATGTCGATTTCGATTGAGTCGTCAATCTCGGGATATACGAACACCGAGGCAAATGAGGTGTGGCGACCGCCCGAGCTGTCGAAGGGAGACTTGCGCACCAAGCGGTGCACGCCAGTTTCGGTGCGCAACAAACCAAACGCGTATTCGCCTTCGATTTTGATGGTTGCGCCTTTTATGCCGGCCACGTCGCCAGCAGATTCGTCTTCCACCGTGGTTTTGAAACCTTTGCGTTCGGCGTACTTGAGGTACTGGCGCAGCAACATACTGGCCCAGTCGCAGGCTTCGGTGCCACCGGCACCGGCTTGGATGTCTAAGAAGCAATTGAGCGGGTCCGCTTCATTGCTGAACATACGGCGGAATTCGAGCTCTTCAATGGTTTTGACCAAGCCTTGGGTGTCGGTCTCAATCGTGATTAAGCCGTCTTCGTCGTTGTCGGCCTTGCTCATTTCAAACAACTCGGCGTTGTCTGCCAGCTCCTGCGTGAGGCGTGTGAGGGTGACGACCACACCGTCGAGTGCTTTCTTTTCACGACCCAGCTCTTGCGCTTTTTTGGGGTCGTTCCAGATGGTGGGGTCTTCTAGGGACGCGTTGACAGTGCGTAGACGCTCAGATTTGGCATCGTAGTCAAAGATACCTCCGGAGATCCACCGTGCGGACGCTCAGGTCGGCGAGGGTGGTTCCAATAAGGTTGATGCGTTCTGCTTCCATGGTGCGGTCTTCTTTAGGTGTCTAAGTAACCGCGTATTTTCTCACGTTAAGAGCGGCTGTTAAAAGCTGCGGGTGTAAGCGAACAAAAGCCCCGCATTGCCTAATACATAAACTTGTGCGGAGTCTTTGGGTGTGATGTAGTAGCCGAGAGACGGGATCACAGCCGGCGCAATGCCAAGGTGGTTGAACGGGATTTTGTCTCTGTATTCGCCCCGATAACCCCACAGCAAACCTGCAGACAATTTGGTGAACAGTTTTGGGTTGCCAAAAATGCCGTCCCACTGTTGGCCCACATACAAGTAGGCAGATTCTTGGCCAAACGAGTTGGTGAACAAGGCCAAACCACAAAAGCGACCGCCAGACACGTGGCTGTCCATCGCGACCAGTTTGACGGGGCGGTGTTCGGGGTTGTAGTTCCAGTGGTGGGTGTAAGGCGACAGGGTCAGATCCCACTTTTTGGCGGGTTGTGCCCCGCCTTCAACGGCCAAACTGTTGGGACAGGGTTGCCAGTCGTACAAACCGTTGTCGGTTGCATGGGCGTTACCAACGCCTGTTGTGCAAGCGAGTGCCAAGGCTGCCATCGTGGCGCGAAATGAAGAGGGGAATGCCATGAGTTGCTGAGATCGTAATTAAGTGCCAAATTTTAGTGGCTTATATGACGGTTTGAAGACTTAAGAATTCTTCTATGTGTCGAGCCAGTATGGCGGGCTGATCGTGGTGCAGCATGTGTCCCGCCTCCTCAATGACCGCGTGGGTGAGATGGGGTACTGCGGCAATGCGTTGCATGAATTCATCCAAGGTGTAGCTGTCTTTCCACCACTGGCTCATGCTGTCTGTGCTGGCCACCACACACAAAGTAGGCGCAGTGATGCGCTCGTAAATGGCTTGGGTCTCGTCGGTTTTGAACAGCTGGGCGTTGACCACTTTGTGGGCTGCGTGGCCCAAGATGCGCCATTCGCCTTGCGCGTTGGCACGCGCCCAGTGTTGAGCCAGCCAATGCGCTTTGTCTGAGCCTAAGCGTGGGTTGGTTTTGATGAGGCGCTGCGCCACGGCTTCGAGGTTGGGATAGGGCTTGAGGTCCATCTCGCCGCGCTGCAAGGCTTTGAGCTCGTCCATCCACTTGGCCAAACGGCTGGGCGCTTGTGCCGGGCGAGTGGCAGGCATGCCAAAGCCTTCGAGGTTGATGAGCTTCTTGATGCGCTCGGGGCGAATGCCCGCGTACATCGTGGCCACGTGGCCGCCCATGCTGTGGCCTAGCAGGTGGATTTGCCGTTCGCCCACGTAATGGTCTAACAGCTGGTCGAGGTCAGCCAAGTAGTCGGGGAAAAAGAAGTTGTCGGTGTCGGGCGTTTCGGTCAGGCCAAAGCCGCGCCAGTCGGGCGCGATGACCCAATGGTCGTCTTTCAAGGCGTCGATCACGAACTGAAACGAAGCCGCCACATCCATCCAGCCATGCACCATGACCAACGGTGCTTTGTCGGGCGAGGGCGTGCCCCACTGCAAGACGTGGTAACTCAGGTGACGGATTGGGACAAACTCGCTGCGCGAAGGCTTTTGGATTAGGTACATTGTTCGAATCATAAGGACACGAGACATGGCCAAGCATTCTGCGAACTCCACTTCACACGACTTTTACCAAGCCATGCAGCAAGGCTTTGGTTGGGCAGTGCCCGAGCACTTCAACATGGCTGAGATGTGCAGTCGCCGTTGGGCTGCTGAGCCCGATGCGGCACAGCGTGTGGCGATCGTTGAACATGCTGCCGCCGATGCGAGTGGGCGTGCCGTTGCGCCACGCAGCTGCAGCTATGCCCAGTTGCAGCAAGCCGCCGATGCACTGAGCCATGTGCTGACCGGTATGGGCGTGCAGCGCGGTGACCGCGTGGCCATCGTGCTGCCACAGCGCTTTGAAACGGCAGTGGCCTATGTGGCCGTGATGCAAATGGGCGCGGTGGCCATGCCGCTGTCGCTGCTGTTTGGCCCCGAGGCTTTGGAGTACCGCCTGCAAGACAGCGAGGCCGTGGTGGCCCTCGTGGATGCGTCGTCGGTGAGTAATGTGCTGGCTGTGCGTGCGCAGTGTCCCGCGCTGCGCGAGGTGGTGGGCATTGATCTGAGCAACGCCGCTGACATGCTGCACGTGGATGTGGACTACGCCAGTGCCATTGCCGCGCAGCAACGCGCGTTCACAGCGATACAAACCAAAGCGGACGAGGGCGCGGTGTTGATTTACACCAGCGGCACCACGGGGCCGCCCAAAGGCGCGCTGATTCCGCACCGCGCTTTGATTGGTAATTTGACGGGTTTTGTGTGTAGCCAAAACTGGTTTGGGTTTGCAACAGTGGCGGCTTCTTCAACGTCCGCTGCTGGGCCAAGCGCTTTATCTTCAAAGTCGCAACACTTACCCGCTGGCAGTGCAGCCGTGTTTTGGTCCCCCGCCGATTGGGCGTGGACGGGCGGTTTGATGGATGCCTTGTTGCCCACGCTCTATTTTGGCCGCCCCATCGTGGCGTGGAATGGGCGCTTTAGTCCAGAGCTGGCGTTCACCTTGATGCAGCAGCACGGCGTCACGCACACATTTTTGTTCCCCACCGCGTTGAAGGCCATGATGAAGGCTTTCCCCAAGCCCAGCAGCCAATTCAAACTCAAGCTGCAAGCCATCATGAGCGCAGGCGAAGCCGTGGGCGATGCGGTGTTTGGCTACTGCCAAACGCAAATGGGCGTGACGGTGAATGAGATGTTTGGTCAAACCGAAATCAACTACATCGTGGGCAACTGCGCTATGGAGTGGGGCGCCCAAGGTGTAAGCGTGAGCATGCATCGCACGAACGTGGGCTGGCCCGCTAAACCGGGCAGCATGGGCAAGGGCTACCCCGGCCACCGCGTGGCGGTGATTGATGACGACGGCCATGAGTGCCCCGCAGGCGTGCCCGGCGACGTGGCGCTGAACCGTTACAACCAACACGGCCAGCACGACCCCATCTTCTTTTTGGGCTATTGGAAAAACGAGAAATCCACGTTCAACAAATACATCGGTGACTGGTGCCGCACGGGCGATATGGCGGTGCAGGATGTTGATGGCTACCTCTGGTACCAAGGCCGTGCCGACGACGTGTTCAAAGCGGCTGGTTATCGCATTGGTCCCAGCGAGATTGAAAACTGCTTGGTCAAACACCCTGCTGTGGCCAATGCTGCCGTGGTGCCCAAACCAGATGCCGAGCGTGGTGCGTTGGTCAAAGCCTATGTGGTGTTAGCCCCAGGCCATGAAGCCAGCGATACCTTGGTGGCTGACCTGCAACTGCATGTGCGCGGCAAGCTTGCACCGTATGAGTACCCCAAAGAGATTGAGTTCATTCGTGAACTGCCCATGACCACCACGGGCAAGGTGCAACGCCGCGTGCTGCGCTTGCAAGAAGAAGAGCGCGCCAAGGCGAAATAACGCACATACGCTGAGCCAAAGAAGGCACCCGGCAGGCTTTAGACTTGTAGCGTTTTTCATCTATCTCCTTCCTCGGAGTGAATCCATGACTTTTCCTTTCGTTCAGCTGGGCACCAGCGATTTGCACGTCACGCCCATTTGTTTGGGCACGATGACCTTTGGCGAACAAGTCAACGAAGCTGATTCACACGCCATCCTTGACCACTCGCTGGCGCGTGGCGTGAACTTCATCGACACCGCCGAGATGTATTCGGTGCCGCCTAAAGCTGAGACCTGTGGCCACACCGAAACCATCATTGGTAACTGGTTTGCCAAGAATCCAGGCGCACGGCAAAAGCTGGTGCTTGCCACCAAAGTGGCCGGCCCTTCGCGCGGCATGCCTTGGATTCGTGACCACATGGGGCTGAAAGTCAAAGACTTCGTTACCTCGTGCGAAGGCAGTTTGCGCCGCTTGCAAACCGATGTGATTGACCTCTACCAAATCCACTGGCCCGAGCGCCATGTGCCAGCGTTTGGTGGCGTGTACTACGACCCCCAAAAAGAAACGTCAGAGACGCCGATTCATGCTCAGCTAGAAGCGCTGGCGCAGTTGGTCAAAGCTGGCAAGGTGCGCCATGTGGGCTTGTCCAACGAAACACCCTATGGTGTGCACGAGTTTGTGCGCTTGGCCGAGCAGCACGGCTTGCCACGCGTGGCGACCACGCAAAACCCATATTGTTTGATCAACCGCACGTATGAAAACGGTTTGGATGAGACTTGCCACCGTTTGAATGTGTCGTTGTTGGCGTATTCGCCCTTGGGCTTTGGTTTGCTCACTGGCAAGTACGATGCCAGCGGTATCACCGGCCCAGATGCGCCCAAAGGCGCGCGCATCTCTGGCTACGAGAGTGTGCGCAAGCAACGCTGGGGTCGCCCTGAGTCGTTGGTGGCGGCACGCCGCTACAACGCATTGGCACAAGAAAACGGCATGACGCCCACGCAAATGGCGCTGGCGTTTTGTTACACCAAGTGGCAAGTGGCGAGCACCATCATTGGTGTGACGTCGATGGCGCAACTTGATGCCGATCTGGACGCATGGGGCACCACTTTGTCGCCTGAAGTGTTGGCCGCAATCGATGCCATTCGTTGGGAAATGCGCGACCCTGCGCAATAAAAATTACAAAGAGGAAAGATAAATGTTTGCTGATGCTTCAGTCGTGGTGTTGCTCGTTTTGGGCGGTTACTTGGTGGGTTCCTTGTCCTTTGCGGTCATCGTGAGCCGCGTGATGGGTTTGGATGACCCCCGCACCTACGGCAGCCAAAACCCAGGTGCCACCAACGTGCTGCGCTCGGGCAACAAAAAAGCGGCCATCGCCACCTTGTTGTTTGATGCACTCAAGGGCTACTTCCCCGTGTTGTTGGTCAAGTTGTATGGCCCAGATTTTGGCTTGGACGACCGTGCTGTGGCCTTGGTGGCCATCTCGGCATTCATGGGTCACTTGTGGCCTGTGTTCTTTGCGTTCAAAGGTGGCAAGGGCGTTGCGACTGCCGCAGGTATTTTGTTTGGTGTGGAGCCCTTGTTGGGCGCTGCGGTGATGGGCACTTGGTTGCTGATGGCGGTGGTGTTCCGCTACTCGTCGCTGGCGGCTTTGTCGGCTTCTTTGCTGGCGCCTGCCTACTATTTGATGGGAAACCAAGTGGTGTGGCAAATGAGCGAAGCTGAGCTGTTGGCTGTGATGGTCATGAGCGCCTTGCTGCTCATGCGCCACAAAGACAACATCCAGCGTTTGGTGTCGGGCCAAGAGTCAAAGATTGGTGCGAAGAAAGAAGCCCCAACTGAAGAGTCAGAAGCACAGGCATGAACGCTTTCTGCCTTGTGGCGATGCAAAACAAAAGGGCCTCTGTTGAGGCCCTTTGTGTTTGAAGCTAAGACGTGGCTTAGTCGCGGAAGTTGTTGAACGACAAAGGCAAGTCGGTCATGTCTTTGCGAATCAGGGCCATGGCGGCTTGCAAGTCGTCACGTTTGGTGCCGCTCACGCGCACAGCGTCGCCTTGGATGGCAGCTTGCACTTTGATCTTGCTGTCTTTGAGCAAGCGTTGGATCTTCTTAGACACTTCGGTTTCAATGCCATTGCGAATTTTGATGACTTGTTTGACCTTGTCGCCGCCCACTTTTTGCACATCGCCTTTGTCGAGGAAGCGTACGTCCACTTCGCGTTTGGTCAGTTTGTTACGCAGCACGTCTTCGACTTGCACGAGTTGAAAGTCGGCATCGCCAAACATGGTGATCTCTTTGTCCTTGAGTTCAACAGCGGCAGATGTGCCTTTGAAGTCAAAACGAGTGGCGATTTCTTTGGAAGTGTTTTCAACGGCGTTTTTCACTTCGACCAAGTTGGGTTCGAGTACGGTGTCAAAAGAAGGCATGGCAGTCGGCTTTCAAATTCGGAATGAGACAATTGTCGTATGTTAGTGGAACCCAACTACCCCCTTCAAGCGCACAACAGCTTTGGCATTTCAGCAAAAGCCCTGCAACTTGTGCGCGTGCGCACCGAAGCTGACGTACAAGCTGTGCTGGCCGATGCGGCCTTGCGCGCTGTGCCCAAGTTTGTGCTGGGCGGCGGCAGCAACATTGTGCTGACCGGCGACGTGAAGCCCTTGGTGCTGAAGGTGGAAATCAAAGGCATGCGCTTGGTCGAAGAGACCGACAAGGCCTGGGTGGTCGAAGCCGCCGCAGGCGAAAGCTGGCACGACTTGGTGGCTTGGACGCTGGACAACGGCTGGCCCGGCCTTGAAAACATGGCCCTCATTCCCGGCAGCGTAGGCGCGTCCCCCGTGCAAAACATTGGCGCGTATGGTGTGGAGCTGCAAGACCGCTTTCACTCGCTGGACGCGATTGATCTGACCACTGGCGAAACCTTCAGCCTCGATGCCGCGCAATGCGCATTTGGCTACCGCGACTCGGTGTTCAAACACGAAAGCAGCGGCCCGAACGGCTTGGGTTTGGCAGGCAAAGCCCTGATTACCCGCGTGCGGTTCTTGTTGCGCAAAGACTGGAAACCCGTGCTGGGCTACCTCGACCTCGAACGCAAAATGGCCGAGACTGGCATCAGCCAACCCACGGCCCAGCAGATCTTTGAATGGGTGTGCGCCATTCGCCGCGCCAAGCTGCCAGACCCAGCCGTCATTGGCAACGCGGGCAGCTTCTTCAAAAACCCCACCGTCACCCAAGACCAGTGCGACGACATCATCGCGCGTGAGCCCAAGGTGGTGCACTACCTGCTAGACGATGGCCGTATCAAACTGGCGGCTGGTTGGCTGATCGACGCCTGCGGCTGGAAAGGCAAAACCGTGGGCAATGCGGGTGTGTACGAAAAACAAGCCTTGGTGTTGGTCAACGTGGGCGGCAAAGAGCACCCCTGCACAGGCGGCGAGGTGATGACCTTGGCCAAAGCCATTCAAACCAGTGTGTATGAGCGGTTTGGCATTCGACTTGAACCCGAACCTGTGGTGGTTTAAGCAATAAAAAAGCGACCTGAAGGTCGCTTTTTACTTGGTGCAAAGAAGTGTTTACTTCTTAGACCCGCCTTCCAACTTGATCATGTCAGCACCTTCGCCCAACGACAGCAAGCCTGTGTGTGCGTAGATGCCCAGTTTGGCGCGTGTGTCCACGATGTCCAAGTTGCGCATGGTCAATTGGCCAATGCGGTCGAGTGGGCTGAATGGCGCGTCTTCCACTTTTTCCATGCTCAAACGCTCTGGGGCGTAGGTCAGGTTGGGGCTTTCGGTGTTCAAGATGCTGTAGTCGTTGCCACGGCGCAGCTCTAGGGTCACGGTGCCGGTCACGGCGCGTGCCACCCAGCGTTGGGCGGTTTCGCGCAACATGATGGACTGTGGGTCGAACCAGCGGCCTTGGTACAACAAGCGGCCCAACCGCAGGCCGTTGATGCGGTACTGCTCAATGGTGTCTTCGTTGTGAATGCCTGTGACCAAACGCTCGTAAGCGATGTGCAACAGCGCCATGCCCGGGGCTTCGTAGATGCCACGGCTCTTGGCTTCGATGATGCGGTTCTCGATTTGGTCGCTCATGCCCAACCCGTGGCGGCCACCGATTTCGTTGGCTTTCAGGAACAACTCAACGGGGTCAGCGTATTCCACACCGTTCAAGGCAACGGGTTGGCCTTCTTCAAAACGGATGCTGATTTCTTCGGCTTTCACCACGCAGTCTTCACGCCAGAAGGGCACACCCATGATGGGGTTGACGATCTTCATGCCGCTTGAGAGGCTCTCAAGGTCTTTGGCTTCGTGTGTTGCACCCAGCATGTTGCTGTCGGTGCTGTAGGCCTTTTCGGCGCTCATCTTGTAGCCAAAACCGTTGGCAGTCATGAAGGCGCTCATTTCAGCGCGGCCACCGAGTTCGTCGATGAACAGTTGGTCCAGCCAAGGCTTGTAGATTTTCAAGCTGGGGTTGGTCAACAAACCGTAGCGGTAGAAGCGCTCGATGTCGTTGCCCTTAAAGGTGCTGCCATCGCCCCAGATGTTGACGTCGTCTTCCTTCATCGCAGCCACGAGCATGGTGCCTGTGACGGCACGGCCCAAGGGCGTGGTGTTGAAGTAGGTGATGCCACCGGTGCTGATGTGGAACGCGCCGCACTGAATGGCAGCAATGCCTTCGTGGGCGAGTTGTTTGCGGCAGTCGATGAGGCGGGCTTTTTCTGCGCCGTATTCCATCGCTTTGCGTGGGATTTCGTTGTAGTCCGACTCGTCGGGCTGGCCGAGGTTGGCGGTGTAGGCGTAGGGCACAGCGCCCTTTTGCTTCATCCACAAGAGGGCAGCAGAAGTGTCGAGGCCGCCTGAGAAGGCGATGCCGACTTTTTGGCCTTTGGGGAGGTGTTGGAGGATGGTGCTCATGGTGTGTCGTTGCGCCTTGGATTAACCGAAGTGGCAAATGTAGTGGTAGGGCTCGGTCACGCGGATGTCGAACTTCGAGTTGCCGGGCACGTTGAATTTTTCGCCAGCGCTGGACTTGACCCAGTCTTGGGTGCCGTCGAGTTTGTATTCACAAAAACCGCCCACGCATTCCATGATTTCAGGTGCGCCTGTGTTGAAGGTCAAGGTGGCGGGCAAGATGACGCCCACCGACAGTTTGGTGCCGTCAGCTAGTGTCAGGCCGTGGCTGACACATTTGCCGTCAAAGTAAACATTGGCTTTGGTGGTGACGCTGGCGCCGTCGATTTTTTCTGTGGTCATGGTGTGCGCTCGGTATGAATTGCAAAACAGTAGATTTTAGGTGACCCAAAACGCCAAAAGCCGCTGAAAGCGGCTTTTGCTTGGTTCAAACGCCCAAACAGGCGTTTGGACTGGCTTAGTAGCGTGGGGCAGAGCCGGGTGGCGGCACATTGCCGTAGCTAGTGTTGGCGGCTGGTGCCATGGGTGTGATTTGCAAACGCACGGTGGGGCCTGGGTCTTGGGGCATTTGCACGGTGTATTGCTTGCCTGCGAATTCATAAACCACGTTGTATGCCATCGTGCGGTTCTCGTAGAACATTTGCTGGCTGCAGTTTTGTACGTTACGCACTTCTGGTGTGCCGCCGCCTTCCACCTTGTCACCCAAGATAGCGCCGCCGAACAAACCCAGCATGGTGGCGGCAGCACGACCGGAACCCTGACCCATGCTGTTACCAATGGCGCCACCAGCGATCGCGCCCATGGCGGCACCAGCGCCAGATTTTTGGCCTTCGGTGACCACTTGTTGGTTGTTACAGACTTGGCGTGGCACGGCCACTTGCTGAATGATGGGGGTGCTGGAGATGACTTTGCCCACTTCTTGGGCGTGTACGGCAGCAGATGCCAACACAGCCATCAGGCCGGCGAACAATGTGATTTGAATGGTGATCTTTTTCATGGGAAATCCCTGTTGAACTTGGCAGAAGTGTAGTGTGTGCACTGTGAATGTCTGTAAAGCGACGGTAAAACCTGCGCTGTTTCACTTATCCGATAACGCGCGCCCAAGCCTCAGGGTTGACGCCCACGATGACAGTTGCGCCTTTGACCACCACAGGGCGCTTGATGACGCTGGCATGTTCCAGCATCAAGGCGCGGGCCGAGGCGTTGTCCACCACGCTGGCTTGCAGGACTGGGTCTAGCTTGCGCCAAGTCGTGCCTTTGCGGTTGACCAACACGTCCCAGCTCACATGCTTGAGCCACAGGTCGACGGCCTCTGGCGGCACGCCTTGTTTTTTGAAATCGTGAAACACATAGTCCACACCATGGTCACTCAGCCACATGCGGGCCTTTTTGACGCTGTCGCAGTTGGGAATGCCGTAAACGGTGATGGTTGTTTTGCTCATAGGGTGAATCATGCCGCAAACCCAATGGCCTGCAGCGGTGGGTGACAATTGACAGATGAATTCACTCGACAGCTGGCTCGCGCATTGCGAGCGTTTGCACCCCAAAAACATCGACATGGGCCTAGAGCGCGTGCGCACAGTGGCCGAGCGCATGGCGCTCAAGTTTGATTGCCCCGTCATCACCGTGGCGGGCACCAACGGCAAGGGCTCGACCTGCGCCATGTTGGAGGCCTGTTTGCTGGAAGCGGGCTATCGCCCCAGCGTGTATACCTCACCACATTTGGTGCATTTCCAAGAACGCTGCCGCGTGCATGGCGAAACCGTCCAGCCCGACGACTTGCTGCCGCATTTTGAAAAAGTAGAAGCTGCGCGTACCCAAGGCAGTGAGGTGTCACTCACTTACTTCGAGTTCACCACCTTGGCGATTTTGAGTTTGATGGCTTCGTCGCCCATCGATGTGGCCATTCTTGAAGTGGGCTTGGGCGGCCGCTTGGACGCGGTCAATGTGATTGAGCCAACTTGCTCCATCATCACCAGCGTGGACTTGGACCACATGGACTTTTTAGGCCACGACCGCGAAACCATTGGCCGCGAGAAGGCGGGCATCATGCGCACGGGCCGCCCCGTCATCGTGAGTGACCCCGTGCCGCCGCACAGCGTGATTGACCACGCCACAGAAATTGGCGCAGACCTGTGGCTGTTTGGCCGTGATTTCAACTTCACGGGCGACAAGCAGCAGTGGGGCTGGGCAGGGCGTGGCCGTCGTTACAGCGGTTTGGCTTATCCCGCGTTGCGCGGGGCTAACCAGTTGGTCAACGCCAGCGGCGTGTTGGCGGCGCTTGAGGCTTTGCGTAGCGAGATGCCTGTAACGGCCCAAGCGATTCGCAATGGCTTGGCAATGGTCGAGTTGCCAGGGCGCTTCCAAATCGTGCCGGGTCAGCCTGCCTTGGTGTTTGACGTGGCGCACAACGCCCACGCGGTGGCGGCACTCACTGAAAACCTCGATGCCATGGGCTTTTATCCCACCACCCATGTGGTATTTGGGGCCATGGCCGACAAAGACGTGGCGCCTATGCTGGCGCGTGTAGGCCCTTTGGTGGACCGTTGGTACTTTTGTGATTTGCCCACCGAACGCGCCGCCAAAGCCACTCAGTTGCAAGACGTTTGGCAGGCGGGCAACACCCGTCAAGACGTGCAAGCTAGCACCCATGCCAACCCCCAAGCCGCGCTGGACGCAGCCGTGGCTGCGGCAGACCCCGCTGATAGAATTGTGGTCTTCGGATCGTTCTTCACGGTCGGGGGGATTTTGGCGAATGGCATTCCCCGTTTAGACGCCCCACATTTGAGCTCCTGAGACCCCATTCACATGGCTTTTTTCAAGTTTCGACTGCCCGGTCAAGCGACCGGCGAGCCCCAAGGTAATACCAGCAATTCTCCCGCCGAGAGCGTGGACGCCATGCGCCGCCGCGCCCGTCACCGTTTGATTGGCGCTTCGGTGTTGGTCGTGTTGGGTGTTGTCGGCTTTCCCTTGTTGTTTGACACCCAGCCGCGCCCTGTGTCGGTGGACATTGCGGTGGATATTCCTGACCGCGCGACAGCCAAGCCCTTGGTGGACACCTCAACGTCCAAGCCCTTATCTGCTTCTGCGGGGCTCGATGCCAAAGAGGAAGTGGTGCCTGACGCCAAAGCTGAAGCTAAGCCAGATGTGAAGCCTGAAACAGCTATGGCCGCAGCTGCTGGCGCAGCAGCCGTGGCCGCGGTGGTGCCCAAGGCCGAAACAAAGTCAGAGCCCGCGAAGGCTGACATCAAACCAGACGCCAAATCTGCGGTTAAGCCTGCTGACAGCAAAGACACAGGCGCGCGCTTCGTGGTGCAAGCCGGCACGTTTTCGGACGATGGCAAGTTGCGTGAAACGCGTAACAAGCTCGAAAAAGCAGGCATCACCACCTACACCCAAGTCATCGAGAGCAAAGAGGGGCGTCGTGTGCGTGTACGCGTAGGCCCCTTTACCAAACGTGACGATGCCGACAAGATGGCAAACAAGATCAAGCAGTTGCAATTGCAGCCGCAAGTCTTGACGCTGTAACCCACGCGTTATGCAAACACTTTCGGCCGTAGATTGGATTCTGCTGGCCGTCTTGGGTCTGTCATTCCTGCTGGGCTTGTGGCGCGGCATCGTGCAAGAGGTGTTGTCGTTGGTGGGATGGGTGGCTGCGTTTTATGTCTCGCAGATGTACGCCCCGATGGCTGCCGCGTGGTTGCCCATGGAGGGCAGCAGCCAGATGCTGCGTTACGCCGCTGGTTTTGTGGTGGTGTTTGTGGCTGTTTTGGTGGCCACGGTGTTGGTCAGCTGGGTGGTCAAAAAATTAATTTCTGCAGTCGGTCTTGGTCCGTTAGACCGCTTGCTCGGTAGCTTGTTTGGATTGATGCGCGGCGTGGTCATTTTGTTGGCCGTGACCGTGTTGGTGGGCATGACGCCCATGCGTGACACCGAGGCTTGGAAGCAAGCGCAGGGCACGCAATGGTTGCAACAGTTTTTGCATGTGTTGAAGCCGGTGTTACCGGCTGATTTTGGAAAGTACCTCCCCTAATGTGTGGCATCGTCGGCGTTGCAAGCAACGCACCTGTGAACCAGTTGATTTATGACGCCTTGTTGCTCTTGCAGCACCGAGGCCAAGATGCCGCAGGCATCGTCACCCAGCTGGACCGTAAATTTTTCATGCACAAAGCCAAGGGCATGGTGCGTGATGTATTTCGCACCCGCAACATGCGCGCCTTGCCTGGCAACAACGGCTTGGGCCAAGTGCGCTACCCCACTGCAGGCAATGCCTTCAGCGAAGAAGAGGCCCAGCCTTTTTATGTGAACGCACCGTTTGGTTTGGTGTTGGTTCACAACGGCAACCTGACCAACGCGCATGCGTTGAAAGCTGAGTTGTTCTCTGAAGACCACCGTCACATCAATACTGAGAGTGACTCTGAGGTGTTGCTCAACGTCTTGGCCCACGAAATTGACAAAGCCACGCGTGGCTTGCCACTCAAAGCGTCTGACGTGTTTGAAGCTGTGCGCCGTGTGCACCGCCGCATCAAAGGTTCTTACGCCGTTATTTCGATGATTGCAGGTCACGGTTTGCTGGCTTTCCGCGACCCATTTGGCATTCGCCCTTTGTGTATCGGACGAGGTGCTGACGGCACTTACATGTTGGCCAGTGAATCAGTCGCCCTGGATGGCACAGGCCATGTGTTTGAGCGCGACATCGCGCCAGGCGAAGCCGTGTTCATTGACCTCGCAGGTCAAGCGCACTTCATGCAATGCGCCGATGCGCCGCAACTCAAGCCATGTATTTTTGAATACGTGTATTTGGCCCGTCCTGACTCAACGATGGATGGCATCTCTGTGTATCAAGCTCGCTTGAACTTGGGCGAGACCTTGGCCAAACGCGTGATTTCGGTTGTGCCGCCCACAGACATTGATGTGATCATCCCGATCCCAGAATCGAGCCGCCCCAGCGCCACACAGCTGGCGCATTTGTTGGGTGTGCCTTACCGCGAAGGGTTTGTGAAAAACCGTTACGTGGGCCGCACCTTCATCATGCCGGGCCAAGGTGTGCGTAAAAAGTCCGTGCGCCAAAAGCTCAACGTGATTGCCAGTGAATTCAAAGGCCGCAACGTGCTGCTAGTGGACGACTCCATCGTGCGCGGCACCACCAGCAAAGAGATTGTGCAAATGGCCCGTGATGCTGGCGCGCGCAAGGTGTATTTGGCCAGCGCGGCGCCGCCTGTTCGTTTTCCTAACGTGTATGGCATTGACATGCCTACGCCGGAAGAGTTGGTGGCACACGATCGCACGGTTGAGGAAATTCGCAAATTAATTGGTTGCGATGCCTTGATTTACCAAGACGTCGAAGCCATGAAGCAAGCCGTGCGCGACGCCACAGCAGGCTCTGCACCCAAGCTTGATGGCTTTGATGCCTCATGCTTTGACGGCGTGTACGTGACAGGCGATGTGTCAGTAGGCGATATCGTGCGCTTGAACGAAAAACGCGTGGGCACAGAAGAGGGCGCTGAAGACAATTCGCGCCTCGCCTTGCCCAATCAATCGGAGTGACCAAGGTATGAGTCAACACCCTTTGCCCACTGATTTGCACTTAGAGACCTTGGCTGTGCGCTTGGCTGCAGACCGCAGCCAATACGGCGAGAACTCAGAAGCCTTGTATCTCACCAGCGGTTATGTGCAGCCCTCAGCCGAAGCCTCGGCCCGCCGCTTTGCAGGCGAAGAAGACGGCTACACCTACGGCCGCTCGGGCAACCCAACTGTCACTAGCTTTGAAATGCGCTTGGCCGCCTTAGAGGGCAGCGAGGCAGCTTTGGCTACATCGTCCGGTATGTCTTCGGTCATGTTGATGCTGTTCAGCTTGCTCAAAGCGGGCGACCATGTGGTGTATTCGCAGTCGATGTTTGGTTCGACTTTGAAGCTCATTGGTTCTGAGTTTGCACGCTTTGGCGTGGAGTCCACCGTGGTGTCGCAAACTGATTTGGCTGCGTGGCAAGCTGCCATTCGTCCCAACACCAAACTCTTGTTTGCCGAGACGCCCACCAACCCCTTGACCGAGGTGTGTGACATCGCCGCCTTGGCTGACATGGCGCACAACGCGGGTGCTTTGCTGGCTGTCGATAACTGTTTTGCAACGCCGATTTTGCAGCGCCCCATTGCCATGGGCGCAGACATCGTCATGCACTCAGGTACCAAGTATTTGGATGGCCAAGGCCGCGTGATGGCGGGCGCTTTGTGTGCCAGCGAGAAACTCATCAAAGAAAAGCTGCTGCCCGTCATGAAAAACAGCGGCATGGTGTTGTCGCCCTTCAACGCATGGGTAGTGCTCAAAGGTTTGGAAACACTCGACATTCGCATGCGCGCCCAAAGCGCTCATGCCCACGCGATGGCTCAGTGGCTTGAGCAGCATCCTGCTGTGTCGCGCGTGTACTACCCAGGCTTAGCTTCTCACCCACAGCACGACTTGGCATTGAAGCAGATGTCTGGCATGGGCGGTGCGGTGTTGTCGTTTGATGTGAAGGCAGCTGACTCGCAGCAAGCGCGCACCCGCGCGTTTCATGTGCTCGACAGCTTGCGCACGCTCTCGCTGTGTACCAACTTGGGCGACACCAAAACTTTGCTCACGCACCCCGCCAGCACGTCGCACGGCAAATTGTCGGAAGATCAGCGTCAAGCCGCAGGCATCGGCCAAGGCATGATTCGCTTGGCCGCAGGCCTTGAGCATTTAGACGACATGAAGGCTGACCTTTTGCGCGGCTTGGACACTCTGTAAATTTTGTAATGACTTCAAAAATTCGTACCCGTTTCGCGCCATCCCCCACTGGCTTTATTCACCTTGGCAACATTCGCTCGGCCTTGTACCCTTGGGCGTTTGCACGTGCTACGGGTGGTGACTTTATTTTGCGTATTGAAGACACCGACTTGGAGCGTTCTAACCAAGCGTCGGTGGACGTCATCATCGAAGGTATGAAGTGGTTGGGTCTCGACCACGACGAAGGCCCGTTCTACCAAATGCAACGCATGGACCGCTACAAGGCCGTGTTGGAAGAGCTCAAAGCCGGTGGCCACGTGTACCCCTGCTACATGAGCATGGAAGAGCTCGACGCCCTGCGCGAACAGCAAATGGCCAACAAAGAAAAACCACGCTACAACGGCACATGGCGCCCAGAGCCAGGCAAGACCTTGCCTGCCATTCCTGAGGGCGTGAAGCCTGTGTTGCGCTTTAAAAATCCACAAGGCGGCTCTGTCGTTTGGGAAGACAAAGTCAAAGGCCGCATCGAGATCAGCAACGACGAGTTGGACGACTTGGTCATTGCCCGCCCCGACGGCACACCCACCTACAACTTCTGCGTGGTGGTGGACGACGTTGACATGGCCATCACCCACGTCATCCGTGGTGACGACCATGTGAACAACACGCCGCGCCAAATTAACATCTTTAAAGCGTTGGGCAAAGACACACCGGTTTATGCCCACTTACCCACCGTGCTCAATGAGCAAGGCGAGAAGATGAGTAAGCGCAATGGCGCGAAGGCTGTCACGCAATACCGCGACGAAGGCTACTTGCCCGATGCGATGGTCAACTACCTCGCACGTTTGGGCTGGAGTCATGGCGATGATGAAATTTTCAGTCGTGCTCAGTTCTTAGAGTGGTTCAACCTTGACCATCTCGGCCGCAGCGCTGCGCAGTTTGACGAAGCCAAGCTCAAGTGGGTGAATGCACAACATTTGAAAGCCATGGCCGATGATGTTTTGGCGCCCCTGGTGAGCGCTGAGTTGGCCAAGCGTGGCATCACTGCCGACGATCGCTTGCCTGCCATTTGTGGTTTGTTCAAAGACCGTTGCGACACCTTGTTGGTATTGGCTGATTGGGCCACTGCTTTCTACAACGACGTCATTCCACAAGCTGACGATGTGGCCAAACACATCACATCCGCCGTGTTGCCTGCACTCGATGCCTTGGCTGCCAAGCTAGGCGCATTGGCCGAGTGGAGCACAGCCAACGTGAGCGCAGCCTTCAAAGAGGTGTTGGCTGAGCAGGGTTTGAAAATGCCGCAGCTCGCCATGCCTGTCCGCGTGTTGGTCATGGGCACGCCGCAAACGCCATCGGTCGATGCGGTGCTTTTCTTGTGCGGAAAAGAAAAAGTTTTGGCACGTTTGACGAAACGCTAAAAATTTAGCTATACTATTGTTCTCGACACCCAACGGGGGTATAGCTCAGCTGGGAGAGCGCTTGCATGGCATGCAAGAGGTCAGCGGTTCGATCCCGCTTACCTCCACCAAAAATGTCGAGACGTTTCGAAAGAAGCAACAAGTTTCGAAAGAAACAGTCCAGGTTATGACCCTATCGTCTAGAGGCCTAGGACATCACCCTTTCACGGTGAGTACCGGGGTTCGAATCCCCGTAGGGTCGCCAAGTTTTGTAGCACTTGGCTTTGGTTGCGAAAGCAACTGAGCAAAAGTTACAGCTACCAGGAGTGGTAGTTCAGTTGGTTAGAATACCGGCCTGTCACGCCGGGGGTCGCGGGTTCGAGTCCCGTCCACTCCGCCAAAACGAGAAAGCCTAAATAGTTCGCTATTTAGGCTTTTTTCTTTGGTGCATGATTTACGAAATAACTCTATATTCGAATAAAACTCCTCTTTATATTCGAAACCTTAAAAAGAAGCGCATAATCCGCAGGCGCCGGTTTTAAATAATCGGTGCAATTTTGGTGATAGGTCAGTTTCGTGCGCTACGGCGTTACTTCTCGGGTTAGTTGTGCTTTCGGGACCCCATCGCTATTTCATGTATTTAAGGAGTCCCCATGGGCAATAAACTTTACGTCGGCAATCTGCCATACACGGTTCGCGATGGCGACCTCGAGCAATCTTTCGGTGAATTCGGTGCTGTGACCAGCGCCAAAGTCATGATGGAACGCGACACTGGCCGTTCAAAAGGTTTCGGCTTTGTCGAAATGGGCAGCGATGCCGAAGCGCAAGCTGCTATCGAAGGCATGAATGGTCAATCATTGGGTGGTCGTAGCATCACTGTGAACGAAGCCCGTCCGATGGAGCCACGTCCTCCCCGTTCAGGTGGTGGCGGCTACGGTGGTGGCGATCGCTCAGGCGGTGGCGGTTACGGCGGCGGTGATCGTTCAGGCGGTTACGGCGGTGGCGGTCGCGGCGGTTACTAAGCCCTGCAGATCTCTTGACTCAGCTTTGTGCTGAGCCAAATTAAAAGGCCTCGAAACTTCGGTTTCAAGGCCTTTTTCAATTTAGTAGTGGGTATTCATGCGGAATTTATCCATCCGTGATCAGCGAATTTCTGCGATAGCCGAAGGCTGGTTAGACACAAAGATGTTGATGCAGTTGTCGCGTGCATCTGTCACCACCCATGGATGGGTTTGGAAGGTCGGTTGTGTGTATTGGCCGTGCGCTGGAATGGTTTTGTAAAACACGCGGCGGCCACTGTAGTCCAACCAGTAGGTGCGAACCTCCTGGTTGCTGTTATTCAAAAACTTCATGCTGGTGTGCACATTGCCTTGCACGGATCGCAGGTTGCGTTCATCACGGCAAGAACTGGATGCGCCGCTTTGTTGTTGCCCTTCGTGGTCGTAACGTTTGCGGCCGTGTTCGCGATGGTGGCGGTATTGATCAACCTCATCGGCACGTTCTCTGCCGTGTTGCTGGTATTTATCAACTTCTTGGTTGATTTGCTCAAGCGGATTGGCGGCATTGGCAATGTTGGCAAATGAAGCAAGGGTCAAAACGCCTAAAGCGATCAAGGCGTGTTTGCGTAACGTTTGCATGGCGAACTTTCTTTCAAAGAGTGATGAGAAAGAAAGTAACGCTTAATAGTTTATTTAAGTTGACTAATTTTAATTCTTATTAATTATTTATTCATGACCAAAGGTACCTTGGCATGGCCGGTGCACGTGGCGCACGCAGCGCATTCATCCACAAGCAGTAGACAGCCATAAACCTCAGCGCAATCAAACCTGTAATCCATTGCAAGGGGTTTTCGCTCAAATAAACATAGGCATTGAAGTAGTCCATCACCAAGGCGGTGATGGCGATGCCGACGTAGAGCAAAGACACTTTTTCAAAATACCAGTTTTTCAAATAACTGAAGAGATAAAAAGCGCTGATGCCGATGATGAAGCAAGCTCTAAAAACGAGGTAACGCTCAAACGCTTGTGGATCTAGTGTGCCTAGCTCAAAGTTTCCGATGGCTAGGTGTGAGAAGAACAGTAACTTGATGACTTGAGAAGTCACCACCACCAACAAAAATAAGTTGCGGTATTTGAACCACGTATCGGTGTTGGAAGCAGCAGGCACATCCTCACCCATGAGCGCATTCAGCTCTTCATCGGTGACTAACGGTTGATCGACGTGGAGATTGCGCACTGGCATCTTTCAACTTGATCGGAATCTCAAGTTACCGAAAGTGTAAGTCTCACATTCAGTTTGCGTGTGGCGCTGCGATGATGTTCTATAAAAACTATGGTTATTTTTTGATAAGAAACGCGTTGTCAATGCGTGGGGGTGACGCCGTTGACCCAATCCATGCCTTGAGCCAAGGCGTATTGGGTTGCGTCATCGTGGGTAGCAAAGTCATCAACGAATGACATGATGCGTGCTGTGCTGGCGCTGCCTTGGCCGCTGGCGACCGAGACTTGGGCCGCAAACCGGCCGCTGGGTAAGGCACGCGGGCAGGCCGCGATGCGGTATTTGCCAACTGTGATGGCGGTATGTTGGGTATGAATAGCTGAAATCATGAAAATCTTAAAAATAGAACGACAAAACGCAGTTCTGTAAGAACTGGTTGAAATACGCGAAGAAGTGGGAATTTACTTAAAACGCCCCTTTGCTAAGGGGCTGGCACGCGCAAGGTAGAGGTAGCGTGCTAGAAGTCGACTAAAGCGATCAACTATTGTAACAGGTGATGGGATTTTTTGTTTAGTTAGGTCGACGCCCGACCAAACCAGAGGCCAAGGCCGTGCCGATCACAATGACCACGGCGCAACCCATCATCCAATGGGTGACGACTTCATCGAGGAACACCATGCCAAACACATTGGCAAATACCGGAATCAAGTAAGTGACAGTCATGGCGCGTGCAGGACCGGTGCGCGTCATCAAACGGAAATACAAGACATAGGCCAAGGCGGTGCACAGCAGGCCTGCAATGCCAAGTGCGCCCCAGGCGTGTAGCGATGGCATGTCGCTGGGCCACGTGAGCAAGGCTGGAATGGTGAGCCCAAGACTTGCGCCCCACAGGCTACCGGTGGTGGTGACCAGCGAGGGCACGTTTTGCAAATAACGTTTGGTGAAGCTGCCAGCAATGCCGTAGCAAAACGTGGCGACTAAGCAAGCGACCACCGCCAGTCCTGAGCCGCCTGCTTTGAACGAAATGCCACCTGGCACATCGCTGGCGAGCAAGACCACGCCTGTGAAGCCCAATGCCAAACCCAACGCACGCGTGGCATTGAGTTTGTCGCCCAACCAAAACCAAGCAATGAGCGCGCCAAAGAGCGGCGTGGTGGCATTCAAGATCGACGTCAGCCCGGTATTGATGTGCATCAGTGCATAGGCATAGCAAGCGAAAGGAAGCCCAGCATTGAGCAAGCCTGATGACATCACAGGGCGCCAGTGCTGTTGCAACACACCCACCTCGCGTCGCCACATCAACACCGGTGTGAGGATGACCGCCGCCAAGGTGATGCGCACCCAAGCCGTGGGGAAAGGGCCAAACGCATACGCACCTTCGCGCATGAACAAAAACGACGAACCCCACAGTAGTGCCAGCAGCACAAACTCAGGCACCCATTCGCGCCAATGCAGATGCCGCTCGGTCATGCGTGTGTGGCCTCAAGTGCCAGCAAATGCTTTTTGCGGTCTAAGCCACCAGCGAAGCCCGTGAGCGAACCGTTGGCGCCCAACACGCGGTGGCACGGCACGATGATGCTGTGCGGGTTTTGGCCAATCGCAGCACCCACGGCACGCACGGCCTTGGGTTTGTCAATGTCGTGCGCGATGCCGCCATAGGTACTGGTGTGGCCGTAAGGAATGCGTTGCAAGGCTCGCCACACGGCGCGCTGAAACGGGGTGCCCCAAGCCGGTTGCAGCTCAATTTCAAAAGTTTGGCGTTGGCCGTCAAAGTACTCACGCAGTTGTGTTGCCGCAGCCATCAAGGTGGGGTGTGCGTTGTCGGTGACCCACTGGCGGCTGTCAGGCAAATGCTCTTGCCGATGCACAAACCACACGCCCGCCAAACCTTGTGGGGTGGCTGCCAGCAGCACATCACCGAGTGGCGAGGTAGTGTGGCTTTGGTAAATGAGGTTTGTGGGCTTGGCGGACACAGTGAAATGGGCTTTGAGGCGATGTTTGGCCCATCATAGTGGGCCTGCAAAAGCTGTGACTTGGCTCTCTACAATCTGATCACTATGCAAGTCAACGCCTCCATCTTCAAAGCCTACGACATCCGCGGTGTCGTTCCCTCCACCCTCAATGTCGAAGTCGCCGAAGCCCTCGGCAAAGCCTTTGGCACACATGCCGCTGCATGTGGCGAAACCACCGTCGCCGTGGGCCGCGATGGCCGTTTGAGCGGACCTTCGCTGGTCGAAGCCCTGATTCGTGGCTTGGTCGCCGCAGGTGTGCAAGTGATTGATGTGGGCGCTGTGACAACTCCCATGCTGTACTTCGCAGCCAGCACCTTGTGCAAGAGCGGGATTCAAGTCACGGGCAGCCACAACCCTAAGGACTACAACGGTTTCAAAATGGTCCTCGGTGGCCGCGCTATTTATGGTGACGAAATTCAAGGCTTGCGAGAGATCATGCAAGCCGAGAGCTGGACCCTTAAAGCCGGCGGCAGCATCCAACACATGGATGTGACGGCCGACTACGTGGCCCGCATCGTGGGCGATGTGCGCCTGAGCCGCCCCATGAAAGTGGTGGTCGATTGCGGCAACGGCATTGCAGGTGCCACCGCTCCCGGCATCTTCCGCGCCTTGGGCTGCGAGGTGATTGAGCTGTTCAGCGAAGTGGATGGCAACTTCCCCAACCACCACCCAGACCCCAGCAAGCCTGAGAACTTGAAAGACGTCATCGCGGCGTTGAAGACCACAGGTGCTGAATTGGGCTTGGCCTTTGACGGCGATGGCGACCGCTTGGGCATCGTCACCCAAGACGGCGAAACCATTTACCCCGACCGCCAAATGACGCTGTTTGCACAAGACGTGCTTTCGCGCGTGCCCGGCGGCGCGATTGTGTTTGACGTGAAGTGTTCGCAGCGTTTGGCCCCCGCCATTCGCGAAGCAGGCGGCCAAGCCTTGATGTTCAAAACAGGCCACTCCCTCATCAAAGCCAAGATGAAAGAAGTCGATTCGCCTTTGGGTGGCGAGATGAGCGGCCACATCTTCTTTAAAGAACGTTGGTTTGGTTTTGACGATGGCACGTATGCCGGTTGCCGCTTGCTTGAAATTGTCAGCCGCAGCCCCGATGCCAATGTGGTGCTGAACGCATTGCCCACCAGCTTCTCCACGCCTGAATTGAACGTGGGCTGTGCCGAAGGCGAGCCACACCGTTTGAGCGCTGAGCTGCAACACATCGTGTCTAGCGAAACCTTGCCTTCGCCCGAGTTCAAGCCCGAGGCTTGCGTGATTGATGGCCTGCGCATTGACTGGGCCGATGGCTTTGGTTTGATTCGTGCGTCTAACACCACGCCCGTGTTGGTGCTGCGTTTTGAAGGCCAAACCCAAGCTGCGCTGGACCGTATTGAGCATGACATGCTGGCGCTGTTGCGTCGCGTCAAGCCCGATGCGAAGTTTCAAGAGGCCGCGCATTGAGCCTCGCTTTGCATGACCGACAAGCACCGTTGAAGGTGCTCATCGTCAAGCTCTCGTCACTGGGCGACGTGGTGCATGCCATGCCTGCGGTGATGGACATTCAAGCTGCGTTTCCCAATGCCCAAATTGATTGGGTGGTGGAACGTGGCTTTGCACCTCTGGCCGCACGATGTGCGGCGGTGCATCGCGTGATCCCCTGCGACCTACGTCGCTGGCGCAAAGCGTTTTTCAAAGCAGACACCCGTGCGCAAACACGTGCCGAGTGGCAAGCCTTCAAAGCTGATCTGCAGCAAGAGGCGTACGACGTCATCCTCGATTTACAGGGCCTGACCAAGTCAGCCTTGGTGGCATGGCTGGCGCGCAAAGCCAAAGGTGGCCAACGTTATGCCTTGGCCAATCGCACCGAGGGTTCGGGCTACGAGCGCCCTACACGTTGGGTGGCCGATGTGGCCGTGCCCATCACGCCGCACATCCATGCGGTGGAACGTGGCCGCGTGCTGTGCGCCAAAGCTTTGGGCTATGACGTACCTGCGCATTTGAACTATGGCTTGGGCCAAGCGGCTGCGCAGCGCAAACCTATCGTCGCTTTGGTGCATGGCACATCGCGTGCCGACAAAGAGTGGCCTTTGTCGCATTGGTTTGACATCGGTACGCGTCTAAAGCAACAAGGCTTCGATGTGGCCTTGCCACATGGCAACGAAGCAGAACGCTTGCGCAGCGTGGTCATGGCCGAGATGTTGCCCGGTGCCGTGGTGTGGCCTCGCTTGTCGCTGGACCAACTCACCAACGAGATGGCGCAATGCACGGGCGTGATTGGTGTGGACAGCGGCTTGAGTCACATCGCTGTGGCACTCGATTTGCCCCATGTTCAGATTTACAACTTCGACACCGCATGGCGCACAGGCCCCGAAGGTTTGATGCGTCAGCGCAGTGTGATCGATTGCCCCACGCCCAGCGTCGATGCCGTGTGGGATTCGTGGCAGGCGTGCTTGCACACCGAGGGTTCAGCACCGTGATACTGTCAATTTACAGCGCGGCCATGTGGGCCTTGCAACCTTTGTTGCGTCGCAAACTGCAACGCCGTGGGCGTGAAGAGGCAGGTTATTTGCAGGCCATTGAAGAACGCTTTGGGCATTACACACAGCCCGTCACCGAAGGTGGCTACGTGTGGGTGCATGCTGTCTCCTTAGGTGAGACACGAGCTGCAGCAGTGTTGCTACAAGCCTTGCGCGCGGCGCAGCCTGGCATTCGCATCTTGCTCACCCACGGCACAGCCACAGGGCGTGCGCAGGGCGTGAGCTTGCTGCAAGACGGTGATGTGCAAGTGTGGCAACCGTGGGACACGCCTGCGGCGGTGCAACGTTTTTTGACGCAGTTCAAACCGCGTGTGGGCATCATCTTAGAAACCGAGCTGTGGCCCAACTGGGTCGCTCAGTGCAACAAGGCGAAGGTGCCACTGGTGCTGGTGAATGCACGCATGAGCGAAAAAAGCATGCAGCAAGCGCAGCGCTTGGCTTGGCTGTCACGCCCGGCCTACCAAGGTTTGTCGGCTGTGCTGGCGCAAACACAAGCTGATGCCGAGCGCTTACAAACCTTGGGCGCCAAGGTCGATGCGGTGCTGGGTAATTTGAAGTTTGATGCCAAGCCTGATGCTGCACAACTGACATTGGCGCAAACGTGGAAGCAAAAGCTCAAGCGCCCCGTGGTGCTGTTCACCAGCTCACGTGAAGGCGAAGAAGTGATGTGGCTAGACATCTTGCAAGCCTTGAAAGATGCACCGCTAGACCACCAAGACCACATCCATGCCGTGCATTGGTTGGTCGTGCCGCGTCATCCGCAGCGCTTTGATGAAGTGGCCGCCTTGATTGAAGAGCGAGGCTGGCACGTGTCACGCCGCAGTCAATGGACAGATGGCCTAGATGCCGAACAACAAGACGATGTCAACACCATTTGGCTGGGCGACTCCTTGGGTGAAATGGCGCTGTATTACGGCCTCTCCGATGCTGCTTTGCTGGGTGGCAGCTTTGCTCCCTTGGGCGGACAAAACTTGATTGAGTCCACCGCGTGTGGTTGCCCCGTCATCATGGGCCCGCACACGTTTAACTTTGCTGAAGCGGCTCAACTCGCTGAAGAGGCTGGCGCAGCCTTACGCGTCGAAGACATGGCACAAGCCGTGACCACCGCGTTGCAAATGGTGCGTTTCGCCCCTGATGAAAATGCACACGTGCAAGCGTGCATGACGTTTTCACAAGCTCACCGAGGCGCTGCGCAGCGTACCGCGCAGGCGTTGCTGCCTTATTTGAAAACAAATTAAGGAACGAGCAAATCGTTGATCGGCTGCAAATCTGCAGGCGTCAACGTACCCGCGGCTTGGCGCAATTTCAGATTGGTCACCAACACGTCGTAACGGGCTTTGGCCAAATCACGCTTGGTTTGGTAGAGCTGGCTTTGCGAGTTCAGCACATCGATGTTGATGTTCACGCCCACCGAGTAACCCAGTTTGTTGGCATCCAACGCGCTTTGGCTAGATGCCTCTGCTGCTTCGTAGGCTTTGACTTGGCTCAGACCGGCAAGCAAACCGAAGTAGGTGTTGCGTGTGGCTTGCTCGGTACCGCGACGTGCATTTTCTAAATCAGACTGTGCTTTGTCTTTCAAAGCAATCGCTTCTTTGACTTTGTAGACGCCACTGAAACCGGCGAACAACGGCACATTCAAGACGAGGCCGACGGATGGGTTCCAGGTGGTTGTTGGTGTTGACGCATAGGTTGTTCCAACAAACGAGCCTTTTAAGTTTTCAGTGCGGCCATAGGTCATCTGTGCATCCAGCGTAGGCTTATGAACGGCAGTGGCTTTGTCCATCTCGTAGTCAGCCACTTCCACCGCCAGTTGCGCTTGGCGCACAGCAGGACTGTTGGTCTGTGCTTGGCTGACCCAAGCATTGACGTCTTCTTTGGGGGGCTCAACCAAAACAGTGCTTTTCGCAAGGCGTTTGGGTTTGGCATCGCTCAGACCCACCACCATATTCAGCGCCAAGCGTTTGGTGCGCAGCTCGTTTTCAGCGGCAATGGCTTGGGCATTAGCCAAGTCAAAGCGGGCTTGTGCATCGCGCACGCCGGTGATGGTGGCCGTGCCCACTTCAAAGTTGCGCTGGGCCGAGGCCAGTTGTTCGCTGACGGCTTTCTTTTGGTTTTGTACCAGCTCCAAGTTGTCTTCGCTGGTGAGCACATCAAAGTAAGCCTGTGACACGCGAACCAGCAAATCATGCTCAGCAGCTTCATACTGTGCGGCAGCTTGTTGCAATTGACGGCCGCCTTGTCGGTAAGTGGCCCATGCCGCAGGGCGGTAAATGGGTTGCACCAACGTGGCAGCTGTGGTTTTGGTTTCTAGCTCTGTGATCGCAGATTTAGCTGCACCTTCTGCTTGTCGCTGAAAGTCTGTTCGTACTTGGCTCACCGACACTGAGATGTTAGGCAAGATGCCGCCCAGTGCCTGATTCGCTCTGGCCAAGTTCGCTTCAAACTGCGCCTTGGCTGAAATAAAACCAGCGTCGTAGCCTCGCGCTGCGTCGTACATCTCTACCAAGCTTTGGGCTTGCGCGCCAGATGCAAAAGCCAATGCCACCGAAGCGGTCAGGGGCAGGGTACGAAACAGGGTGCGAGAGAGCGACATTCAGTTCTTTCAAAAATCAATACGTGGGCACAGCGGTGTCCACTTGTGATGACCAAGCGTTGATCCCACCTGCGATGTTGGCCACATGGCTGAAACCTTGTTGAACCAAAAACGCCGCCACTTGCATGCTGCGACCACCGTGGTGACACAACACCGCAATCGGTTGGTCTTGATCCAGTTCGGCCAAGCGAGGTGGGATGAGGTGCATGGGAATCTTCACCAAATCGAAGCCTTGCGCGGTCACGCAGGCGGTTTGGATTTCCCATGCTTCACGCACATCCAGCACCACGGTCGAGCCGTTGGGTGCTTGTGATGCGATCCAGTCTTGCAACTGAGCGGGTTGGACTTGGTCAATCATGCCGCGCTTTTAGAACTTGAAGCGTGTGGGCTCTGTAAAGCCTTGTAAACGTGGGGCGGTGTGGTCCCACAAGGCTTTGCTGCTCCATGCGGCGTCAGCGGTGCGTGTGTAGAGGGTGGCGACCATGACATGGTCTTGGCCCACGATGGCCAACAAGTGACCACCGACTTTGAGTTGTTGCAGCAAAGCTTGCGGCACTTCAGCCACGGAGCCGCCGAGCACGATGGCATCAAATGGGGCATCGCCCGATGCGCCGGTGCTGCCGTCAGCCACGCGCACGTCCACGTTGGTGATGCCAGCGCGTTGCAGGTTGTTGCGGGCGTTGCTGGCCAGCTCGGGGTTGATTTCCAAGCTCACCACACGTTGGGCGCGGCCTGCCAACAAAGCAGCCATGTAGCCGCTGCCTGTGCCGATTTCCAAAACCTTCTCAGTGCCAGTCAATTGCAGGTCGTGCATCAAACGCGCAGCCACGCGGGGAGGGGCCATGAATTCGCCGTGACCCAAAGGGATGTCGGTGTCGGTGTAGGCCATGGCTTGGTAAGCCTGTGGCACAAACAATTCGCGTGGCACGTTGGACAACACGGTCAGCACTTGGGGGTCGAGCACCTGCCAAGGGCGGATTTGTTGTTCGACCATGTTGAAGCGGGCTTGTTGGGTATTCATCTCAAAACTCCGAAATCATTCAGTTAAAGCTGGGCAAAATTTTAACGGGCGGGGCTGTCAGAGCCTGACGACCATTTGCGTTTCATCCATTCGGCCAAATCGTCCAAATAGCAGTACACCACGGGGACGACGACTAAAGTCAACAGTGACGAGGTAATCACCCCGCCAATCACGGCTTGGCCCATGGGGGCGCGCTGTTCAGAGCCCTCAGACAGGGCAAAAGCCAAGGGCACCATGCCAAACACCATGGCCAAGGTGGTCATCAAAATCGGGCGTAAACGCACTTCAGCCGCCAGCAGCAGGGCGTCGTGGCGGCTCAGACCCGGTTTGATGGAGCCATCGGGTTGCTCTTGGGGCTCACGCGAGCGGATGGCAAAGTCGACCAGCAAAATCGCATTTTTGGTGACCAAACCCATCAGCATGATGACGCCAATGATGGAGAACATCGACAGGCTAGAGCCAAACAACAGCAAGGCCAGCACCACACCAATCAGCGTGAGTGGCAGGGCGGTCATCAAGGCCATGGGCTGCAAGAAGCTTTTGAACTGGCTGGCCAGAATCATGTAAATGAAGACGATGGCCAAGACCAAGGCCGAGATGGCATAGCCAAATGATTCCGCCATGTTTTTGGTGGAACCGCTGAACTGGTAGCGGTAGCCGGGCGGCATTTGGATGCTGTCCATGGCTTTGCGAATGTCGGCCGACACTTCGCCCGCTGAGCGGTTGTACACGTTGGCGTTGATGGCCACTTCGCGCATCAGGTCGCGGCGGTTGATTTGGTTGGGGCCTGTGCCCTCAACAACTTGTGCCACTTGGTTCAAGCGGGCCACGCGTGGGCTGCCGTCGGTGTTGGTGCCGAGGGTGAAGGGCAGACGCTCGAGGTCTTGCATGGCGTTGCGCGCGTTGGGGGCCAAGCGTACGTTCACGTCATAGGTTTGGTCATCGGCGGCGCGCCAGTTGGTCACCGTGGTGCCCGCCACCAAAATGCGCAGTTGGTTGGCCACGCTGCCCAGCGACAGGCCAAGGTCGTTCGCTGCTTCGCGTTGCACCTTCACTTCGATGGTGGGCTTGTTGGGCTTCACGCTGGAGTCCAAATCGACCAAGCCGGGGATGTTGCGAATTTTGTCCATCGCCTCTGCGGTCAAACGCTCAAGCTCACGCAAGTCGCTGCCTTGCAACGAGAACTCCACCTGTTTGTTGCCACCCACCGCATCGAGCAAGCCCGCGTGTGTGACGGTGATGCCCGGCACTTGACGCAGCCGTTCGCGCAAGGTGGCCGACATTTGGTCGACGCTGCGTTTGCGGTCTTTGCGATCCACCAAGCGGATGTAAATGCTGGCGTAAATTTTCCCGTTCGCGGCACCTGTGTTGATGGTCGACAGGGTGTAGCGCACCTCGGGGAACTCACGAATGATGGCTTCCACCTGCTGGGCTTTGGCTTCGGTCACTTCGAGCGATGAGCCCACAGGTGTGTAGAAGTTGACCGTGGTTTCAGAGAAGTCTGCCTTGGGCACAAACTCGGTGCCCAGCAGCGGCACCATGAAGATGCTCAGCACAAAGGTGCCAATCGCTAGGGCGACGGTGGCGCGTTTGTGCGACAGGGCCCATTTCAAGATGCGTTGGTACAAGGCCACCAGTTTGTCGGTGGTGGTCTCAAACCAAGTGGTGATGGGGCCGATGGTGCGGTCGTAAAACGCATTCGAGTGGCCATGCTCACCATGCGCATGAATGGTGGGGTCGTGCCAGATGGACGACAACATGGGGTCGAGCGTGAAGCTGACGAACATCGAAATGAGCACGGCCGCCACGATGGTGATGCCGAACTCATGGAAGAACTTGCCGATGATGCCGCCCATGAAACCAATCGGCAAAAACACTGCCACGATCGACAGCGTGGTGGCCAGCACAGCCAAGCCAATTTCTTGCGTGCCGTCCATCGCTGCTTGGTAAGGCGCTTTGCCCATTTGAACATGGCGCACGATGTTTTCGCGTACCACGATGGCGTCGTCAATCAACAAACCCACGCACAGCGACAAAGCCATGAGTGTGATCATGTTGATGGTGAAACCAAACATGTACATGAACAAAAACGTGCCGATGATGGCAATGGGCAGCGTGAGGCCAGTGATGACAGTAGAGCGCCACGAGTTCAAAAACAAGAACACGATCAGCACCGTCAGCAGCGCACCTTCAATGAGGGTTTGGCGTACGTTGGCGACGCCCACGCGGATGGGTCGCGAGCCGTCTTGCACTTGCTCTAGGCGCACGCCTGCGGGCAATTGCGCTTTCATCTCGGCCACGGTTTTGTTGAGGCCGTCAATTACATCGATGGTGTTTTCGTCTTGCGCTTTTTGCACGGTCATCAACAAGGTGCGTTGGCCGTTGTACAGAGCCAAGCTTTCAACCTCTTGCGCGCCGTCATTCACGGTGGCCACTTGGTTGAGGCGAATCGGCGTGGTGTTCTTTCGCGCGACGATGATTTGGCCAAAGTCTTCTGGGCGCAACATGCGGCCTTGAATTTGAATCACGCGGTCTTGTTGCAGCGAGCGCAAGCTGCCCACGGGCAAGTCTTGGGTTTCGGTTTTGACTGCGTTCACCACTTGGTCGGCGCTGATGCCGAGCGACTCCATGGCTTGCGGGTTGAGGTACAAATTGATTTCGCGTTTGGTGCCACCCACCAACGACACCGAGCCCACGCCGCGCACGTTCTCAAGGCGTTTCTTCAACACTTGGTCGGCCCAGTTGGTCATCTCCACGGCAGAGAGTGGTTTGCCGCCTTGTGGTGTTTCAGGCACCACGGCCAGCGACCAAATGGCGCGGCTCGAGGGGTCAAAGCGCAAGACCTTGGGTTCTTTAACGTCATCGCGCAGGGTGGGACGAAGGGCCGCCACTTTTTCGCGTACATCGTCGGCGCCTTTGCGGCCATCGACATAAAGTTGAAACTCAATCACCACCACCGACATGCCTTCGTAGCTGCGCGAGGTGAGGGCACTGATGCCGGCTATGGCGTTAACGCCTTCTTCAATCTTCTTGCTGACTTCGCTTTCCACAATCTCAGGCGATGCACCTGGGTATTCGGTGGTGATCACCACCACGGGAAAGTCGATGTTGGGGAACTGGTCAATCTTGAGACGTTGGTACGAGAACAAGCCCAGCACCACAAAGGCGAGCATCACCATGGTGGCGAAGACTGGGTTTTTTAAACTGACTTTGGTGAACCACATGCTGTGTCAGTCGCTTCAGTTGGCGTTGCTGGCGCTGGCGATTGGCGCACTTGCAGCTGCGGTGTACTTCACAGCCATGCCTTCACGCAAGGCACCCACATGGCTTTTGAGTACGGTGCTGCCTTCAGGCAAACCCGCCACACCCACCATGGTTTCGGATTCGGGCTGAGCCAAGTCCATGCCGCGCACGCCCAGCGTGACGGTTTTGTGCATCACTTGCAGTTGGTCGCCCACTTGCTCCACCACTTGCACATAAGGTTGTGCGCGGTCGGTGCGCACAGCAGACAAAGGCACGGCCATCACTTGGCTTTTGCCCATGCCCAAAATGCCCTTGGCAAACAAACCGTGGCGCAGACCCTCGGCTTTGTCGAGTGCCAAATAAATCAGCACGCTGCGGCTACCTGTTTGGGCGCTGGGGCTGATGCGTTTGACTTTGGCCCCGATGGTGTCTTTGCGGTCTTCCACTTGCAATGCGGCCACTTGGCCCACGCGTACATCCATAGATTCGCTGGGGCTCAAAGGCACTTCGACTTCGAGTTGGTTCAAGTCGACCAACTCCATGATCTTGGCGTCAACGCCCACACGTTCGCCTACTTGCGCGGCACGGCCAGAGACGATGCCAGCAAAAGGCGCGCGTAAGGTGGCGTCGTCCAGCGCTTTGCGGGCCACGTCGGCCCCCGCGATGGCGGCTTTGTGGCTGGCCACGGCGCCTTGGTAGGAAGCGTCTGAGTTGTCCATGGCAATTTTGGAGATGAAGCCGCGGTCGACCAAGGATTTGTTGATGTCCCATTGACGCTGCGCAATTTCCATTTGTGACTTGGCGGCGCTGGCAGTTTCGGTTGCTTGCTGCCAACGGCGTTGGTACTCGGTGGGGTCGATACGGGCGAGCACATCACCAGCTTTGACCGCATCGCCTTCATGCGCCAACACTTCTTTGAGCTCACCGGCCACGCGGGCTTTGATGACTGCGTAGTTCACTGCTTTGACAGTGCCCGACACAGCCAAGCCTTGGGTGATGTCGCGCAACTCGGCTTTGAGCACATCGGTGTTGGTCAATTCCACTTGTGTCACGGCACTGGTTGGGGCGCTTGCCGCAGCTTGTTGTGCGCGTTTGTTGCTCATGGCGCGAATCACACCGGCAACCAAGGCCAAGACGATGACGCCAATGACGATCCAACGGGGTTTGATGTTTTTCATTTGCTTTTCTTTGCAGTCATGCCGTGCAGCAGCACATCGACTTGCATGTGAATGAATTGTTCGGGGTCAACGATCTTGGCCGAGGCCGCGCAGGCGCCCATGGAGTGTTTCCACATCATCAGAAAAATCATCGGGGCCACGATGATGTGAACGGCTTGCTCTAGATCCATGTCGCGAAATTCGCCACTTTGCACGCCGCGTTCCAAGATGCTGTGGATCATGGCGTTGCCCGGTTTGATGACTTCATCTTGGTAGAAGGCCGCAATCTCAGGAAAGTTCTGCGCCTCGCTCATTACCAGTTTGGTGATGCCACTGGCGCGTGTTTTACCAATGCGCTCCCACCACGACACCAGGGCGTAGCGCAGCATGTCTGCGCTGGTGCCTTTGAACGTGACGAACTCTTCTTGCCACGCTGGAAATTTGTTGGCAATGTTTTCACGCACCACCGCTTTGAACAAATCTTCTTTGCTTTGGAAATACAAAAACAGCGTGCCTTTAGACACGCCAGCACGTGCAGCCACTTCTTCCACGCGGGTGGCAGAAAAACCTTTTTCAACAAACAAGTCCAACGCCGCATCCAGCAATTCGCCTGGGCGCGCTTCTTTGCGGCGCTCGCGTTTGGGCGTCTGTTCTGCGCGTTGGATGAGGATGTCGGTGGTCATAAGCTGTTAATGACTGATTGGTTAGTAATGTACCAGCTTAATCCTTTAGAAGCACTTAGGTGAGCAAAAGACCCAGCCATTCGCGAATGACCCAACCCGTGTCGCGCAGGCCTTTGCCGCTGGGCAGCCATTGCAGCAGAGGAGATGAGTCACTGCGGATGTAACCCATGGGTGCGGGCGTGACTTGCAAGCCTGCCGCTTCAAACTGGCGCACGCTGCGTGGCATGTGCCAAGCATGGGTGACCAGGGCAATGCGTGTGATGCTATCGTTTTTCAGCAAAGCGGCCGTGAGCAAAGCGTTTTCGCGCGTATCGCGTGATTGGTTTTCTTGCCAGCGCAATGCGGGGGCACCTAGGCGAGTCAGTGCCAAAGCAGCCACTTCGGCTTCGGAGGTTTGCCGACTTTGCCCTGCCCAACCAATACCGCCCGTGTAGGCCATCGGCAGCTGTGTGTTGCGAGACAAGTGCACACCATACAGCAGACGCGACATGGCATCGGGCGACAAGGTGGGGCCGTTGTACTCCAACGCTTCGTTTTCAACGCCACCGCCCAGCACCACGATGGCTTGCACCTGCAGACGTTTCAAGTCCTCATGGTGGATGGGGCTGACTTGCGGCAGCAGATGCAACGACAGCCAAATGGCCACGGCTTGGCAGCTCAAAAGCCAAAGCACCAATGTAGTGACACCTGCGACCGCAACTGGCAAACGACTGTGCGCACGCGCGCTGCGTCGCCAAGCCCAAACCAACAAGGCCAAGATGGCCAACAAGCCGCTGGTCGCGGGCAAGATCAGCGTGGAGAGAATAGGTTTGAGAGCGAGCAATGTGTCCATGAGTTTCCAGTGTGCCTGCCCGCGGTGCGGGCATCTGTGCTGTGGCGCACGCAATCATAGAATCAAGCGCTATGACCACACACACCGAGCCCACTCACATGCACAAAATCATCACCTTGGGTGGTGGCTGCTTTTGGTGCACCGAAGCGGTTTTTGTGCGCGTCAAAGGGGTGGTAGATGTGGAGTCCGGCTATTGCAATGGCCACACGCGCAATCCCACCTACGCGCAAGTGTGCGAGGGCGACACCGGCCACAACGAGGTGGTGCGTTTGGTGTATGACCCGCAGGTCATCAGCCTGCGTGAGTTGTTAGAAATTTTCTTTGTCATCCACGACCCCACGACCTTGAACCGCCAAGGCAATGATGCCGGCACTCAATACCGCAGCGGTATTTACTGGAGTGACGAAGCCGACCATGCTGTGGCTCAGCAAGTGTTGGACGAGGTCAATGCCGCACTGTCTGGCCGTGTGGTGACAGAGCTGCAAGCTTTGGACAACTATTGCGCGGCCGAGGACTACCACCAAGACTATTTTCAGCACAACCCCAACCAAGGCTATTGCGCCTTCGTGGTGGCACCCAAGGTGCAAAAGTTTGTGCAGTCCTTTGCAGACAAGGTCCGCCGTGACTAACGCGCTGCGCTACTGGCCCATCGCGCTGACCCTGCGCAGCTTGCAGCGAGTGGTGTTGGTGTTGCTCGCTGCCTTGATCATGGTGCAAACGGTGGGCGTGTTGCACCGTGTGGCGCATGCGCAGCAAAGCGCGAGTGTTTTTTCTCATGTTGCCCCTGCTGTGGCGCAAGACGATGTGAGTGTGTTGGCTGCCATTTGGGGTGATCACAGCAATTCGGCTGAGTGCCAACTGTTTGACCAAACCTGTCCCGATTTGCTGCACGCTCCTGCTTGGACGTTGCCAGCTGTATCAGCCGTGCCCACTTGGGTGACTGCTGTGTTGCGCGAGCGCTTTGCGCTGTTTGAACGTTTTTATGCGGCCCGAGGGCCACCTGCTGATTTGCTTTGAACACCCCATCAGCGCACCCAGCTTAGATCGGGCGTGCTGACTTCTCATTGCAAAACATAGGGGCTAAGCGCATGCCCCGCAGGAACATCACATGACACACGTTTTTCAACGCAGCGCCGTGGCTGCCGCTGCTTACTCATTGTTCTCGCTCTCGATTGGCAACGCATGGGCGCAAACGGCGCATACCGATGAGGTCCATCGTTTGGATGAGGTCACCATCACCGCTCGTAACCTAGACAGTGGCGGTGTGTTGGTGCCCGCGCAGCAGCTTTCAGGTGCAGCGCTCACCCAGCGCCAGGGCAGCACCTTGGGCGAAACGCTGGACAACTTGCCGGGCATTGCCAACAGCTCTTTCGGTCCCAATGTGGGCCGCCCCATCATTCGCGGCATGGAAGGTGACCGCATACGCATCTTGCAAAACAGTGGTGCCAACATGGATGTGTCGGGCCTCAGCAATGACCACGCCGTTCCGATCGATCCGCTTACCACCGAGCGGATTGAAGTGTTGCGTGGTCCTGCCACTTTGCTGTACGGCGGCAGTGCCATCGGCGGTGTGGTGAATGTGATCGACAACCGCATCGCGCGTGAACGCATCTTTGATGCCAAAGGTGGCGTGATGGGTAAAGCCGAAGTGCGCGTGGGTGGCGCAGCTGATGAGCGCAGTACCGGCGCTCTGGTGGAAGCGGGTAACGACAAATTGGTGTTGCACGTCGATGCGTTTGACCGCAGCACCCAAAACTTACGTGTGCCCAAAGACATGAATTGCGGAGAAGGTCTTGCCGCAACACCCAACGGTCGTCGCGTGTGTAACTCAGCCAGCGACAGCAAAGGTGGCGCACTGGGCGGCACATTGTTGTTTGATCGTGGTTATTTGGGTTTGTCGACCAGCGAATACCGCAGCACCTACGGCACGGTGGCAGAGCCTGAAGTGCGCATTGGCTTACTGCGCCGTCATCAGGTATCAGAAGGTTTGTTGCGAAATGTAGGCGTATTTCAAGATCTCAAATTTCAACTGGGTAACACCAACTACACGCACACCGAATACGAAGGTGCGGACGCAGGTACACGTTTTGACAACAAGGGGCATGACCTGAGATTGGAAGGTCGCCAGCGTGTTGTTCGATTGAGCAATGGCATGCAGCTTGAGGGGGTTGTGGGGCTTCAACGCGAACGTAACAAATTGGGTGCCACAGGCGCAGAGCGGTTTTTGCCAACCAGTCGCACGCAAAGCACAGGCGTGTTTACCTATCAAGCGCTGAAAACATCATGGGGTCAACTCAGTGCGGGTGCGCGAGCTGAAACGGTGGAGGTGGCCTCGTTCGAGGACATTGGCCCGAACAATGACAATGCGGCTCAATCCAAGAAATTCAAACCCCTCAGTTTTGCTTTGGGTGCCATGCGCAACTTGCGTGTGGGTGAGGCGCAAAACGGTTGGCAGCTCACCACCAACTTCAGTGCCAGTCAGCGCGCCCCCAAAGACTACGAATTGTTTGCCCATGGTGCGCACGTGGCCACAGCAGCCTATGAGATTGGTCAGCCTAGCAATGGTTTAGAAAAAGGTACGCAACTGGATATGGGTGGCGAGTGGAAGCAAGGGCCACACAAATTTGGTATCACTGGTTTTGCTTCGCAGTTCTCAAACTATTTGGCGTTGCGCCCAACAGGTGAGGGTTGGGATGGCACAAGCTTTGTGACGCCCGTTGGTACAGAAATGCCGGCCTACCGCTTTGAAGGCGTCCGCGCGCGCTTCTACGGCATAGAGTCCACCGCCAAACTGCGCGTGGTCGGCGGTCAATCGGCTTTGGTGTCGCCCAATACAACCCATGGCGCAATGGACCTCGAACTTCGTGCCGATGTGGTGCGTGCCAAAGACCTCACGCACAACAGCTACTTGCCACGCATAGCGCCGATGCGCTTGGGGGCGGATGCTGTGTGGTCACGCAACGCATGGGGTGCACGTTTTGGCTTCATGCATGCAGCGGCTCAAAACAGAGTGCCTGATGGTGGCGTCACCACGGCAGGCCACACGCTGTGGAATGCGGGCATCAACTACCACGCACACACCTATGGCCCGACGCACTGGCTGTTGTTTGCCAAGCTCGACAACATCTCCAACAAGCTGGCGTACTCGTCCACGTCTGTGTTGACGCAGACCATGGGCACCAATGCCCCGCCTATTGCTGGGCGTAGCTTGAAGGTTGGCGCTCAAGTGAGCTTCTAAGACTCAGAAGCACCAAAAAAAAAGCGGCCTCAGTGCCGCTTTTGTTTTGTGTCACGTTGTGTGGGCTGAAGATTTATGGGGCGAGTCGTTCGCGAATCCAATCGCCATCAGCCGATTGGCGATAACGCAAGCGGTCATGCAAACGGCTCTTGCGCCCTTGCCAAAACTCCCACTGCTCAGGTACCAAGCGATAGCCCCCCCAGTGCGGAGGGCGAGGCGGTTGCAGCAAAAACTGTGCGCCGTATTTGGCAGCGTTGGCCACCAAGGTACCGCGCCCGTCAATCACTTGGCTTTGCGGGCTGGCCCATGCGCCGATGCGCGAATCAAGTGGCCGGCTGTTGAAATAGTCGTCACTCTCGGCATCGCTGATTTTTTCCACGCGGCCTTCGATGCGTACCACGCGCTCTAGCTCCACCCAATGGAATTGCAACGCCGCAAAGGGGTTGCCTGCCAATTGCTGACCTTTGCGGCTGTTGTAGTTGGTGAACCACACAATGCCGCGCGCGTCATAACCCTTGATAAGCACCACGCGCGTGCTGGGACGCAAGTCGCTGCTGACGGTGGCCAGGGTCATGGCATTGGGCTCGGGCACTTCGGAGTCAATGGCTTCTTTGAGCCATTGGTCAAACTGCTGCATGGGGTCAGCTGCAGAGGCCGACTCGTTGAGCTCGGCGCGTTCGTAGCTTTTGCGAAGGTTGGAAATGTGGCTCATGGTCAATCTGTGTGTCTTGTGTGACAGTTAAAGGGAAAACCCGACACGAGGTTTCACGCATCGTAAAGACTTTTCCTTGATACTCGACTGTACTTTTATTGAGGAGACGTTGATGAGTGTCGATTTTCAAATCAACGGCAAAGCCGCCAAGGCCAACGCCGAAACAGATACCCCCTTGTTGTGGGTCATTCGCGATGAGCTGGGCCTGACAGGCACCAAGTTTGGTTGTGGCGCGGCGTTGTGCGGTGCTTGCACCGTGCATGTGGATGGTCAGCCTGTGCGCTCGTGCCAAACCCCACTCTCCAGTGTTTCTGGTAAAAAAGTTGCCACGGTTGAGAGCCTCTCCAAAGACAACAGCCACCCACTGCAGGTGGCGTGGATCAAACACGACGTGCCTCAGTGCGGTTACTGCCAATCGGGCCAGTTGATGAGCGCGGCTGCGTTGCTTGCCAAAAACAAAAACCCCAGCGATGCAGAAATTGACCAAGCCATGAGTGCCAACCTGTGCCGTTGTGGCACCTACACCCGTGTGCGTGCCGCCATCAAAGATGCCGCCGCCACGATGCGCAAAGCTTGAACCGCCGGAGACACACCATGACACACACAAATACCTCTCGCCGTTCATTCCTCAAAACATCTGCTGCCGTCACGGGCGGTTTGATGCTCGGCTTTAACTTGCCCGGCACACTTGGCGAAGCCATGGCCGCAGGCACGGTGCACACGCCCAATGCGTGGGTGCACATTGCCGACAACAACGTCATCACCTTGCTGTCGGCGCGCTCTGAAATGGGTCAAGGCGTGTACACCTCCATGCCCATGCTGATCGCCGAAGAGCTGCATGTCGACATCAGTCAAATCAAAGTGGCGGCTGCGCCGCCTGATGCGGTGTATGTCAACGCATTGTTGGGTGCGCAAATCACCGGGGGTTCTACCTCGGTGCGCGACGGCTGGCTCAAGCTGCGCGTGGCAGGCGCGCAAGTGCGCGAAATGTTGATCACCGCTGCTGCTGCACGTTGGGCGGTGGACCGAGATTTGATCCGCGCCGACAAAGGCATGGTCTATGGCCCGAAGGGCTTGAAGTCCACTTACGGTGAATTGGCCGAAGCAGCCGCGCGCATGCCCGTGCCAGAGAAGCCGCCGATGAAAGACCCCAAAGATTTCAAAATCGTGGGCAAGCGCACCAAGCGCGTGGACACACCCGCCAAGGTCAACGGCACGGCCGAATTTGGTATTGACGTGAAGTTGCCAGGCATGGTCTACGCCTCACTGGCACAGTGCCCCGTGATTGGCGGCAAGGTCAAGAGCTTTGACGGTTCAAAAGCCAAAGCTTCTGCTGGCGTGATTGACGTGGTGCAAATCAGCGACGGCGTGGCCGTGGTGGCCAACAGCTGGTGGCAAGCCAAAAAAGCGCGCGACTTGTTGAGCATTCAGTGGGACGAGGGCGCAGGTGCCGCCTTGAGCGATGCCAGCGTCATCGACGGCACACGCCAAGCTTTGAAAACTGGCAAGGTGTTGGAAATCACCAAGCCCCAAGGCGATGTGGCGGCCGCCCTCAAAGGCGCTGCCAAAGTGCTGGAAGCCGAGTACGTCATCCCCATGCAAGCGCACGCGCCGCTGGAGCCGATGAACTTCACGGCCCATGTGCAAGGTAACAAAGCATTGCTGATTGGCCCGACCCAGTTCCAACAAGGCGCACAAGGCGCAGTGGCTGGCGCTTTGGGCTTGAAGCCTGAAGACGTCACGCTGCAAACCACCTTCTTGGGCGGTGGCTTTGGCCGTCGCTTGGAGCTCGACTTCATCGTGCAAGCGGCAGAAATTTCAAAGGCTGTCAACAAGCCTGTCAAGTTGCTGTGGACCCGCGAAGACGACATGACCCACGACTTCTACCGCCCAGTTGGTGTGAACCAACTCAAGGCCGGTTTGGATGCGTCAGGCAAGCCTGTGGCGATGCATTTCAAAGTGGCTTCTCAGTCGGTGACGCAACGCGCCTTTGGTTTGCCCAAAGACACGATGGACCCTTTCATGGCCGAAGCTGCTGTGACGGGCTACAACATTGCCAACACCCAACACGACTTGGTGATTCATGACACCGGCATCCGCGTGGGCTACTGGCGCGCGGTGAGCCACAACATGAACGCGTTCGCCAACGAGAGCTTCATGGACGAGCTGGCCAAAGCCGCAGGCAAAGACCCTTACGAATACCGCATGAGCTTGCTCGCAGGTAAACCACGCTTTGCCCATGTGCTCAAACTTGCCGCTGACAAAGCAGGCTGGGGTAAGCCACTGGCCAAAGGCCGTGCCTTGGGTATTGCGCTGATGGAAGGCTACGACACCTACATGGCCCAAGTGGCTGAGGTCAGCCTGAACGACAGCGGCGAGGTGCAAGTGCATCGCGTGACTGTGGCGGCCGACTTGGGTCACATGGTCAACCCCGACACGGTGGAAGCGCAGTTGCAGTCCAGCATCATCTTTGGCATGGGTGCGGCGCTCAAGCACCAAATCACCATGACCAATGGCCGTGTGCAAGAGACCAACTATCACAACTTCCAGCCTGTGCGCATGAACGAGGCGCCGAAGATTGATATCGTGTTGGTCAAGAGCACCGAGAAGCCTGGTGGCATTGGCGAGCCTGCCACTGCGGTGGTGGCACCTGCCATTGCCAACGCGGTGGCCAAGTTGACAGGCAAACGCGTGCGTCGCTTGCCCATCACGGCTGAAGCACTCAAGCAAACCGCTGTCGCTTAAGGCGTGACATGGAGAGCTTAGACCTGCGTGTGTTGGGGGATGTGCTGGCTTGGCGTCAAGCTGGTCGGCGCGTCACCTTGGTCACGGTGGTGGAAACGTGGGGCAGTGCGCCACGCCCACCTGGGGCTTTGCTCGCGGTGCGTGACGACGGCGTGGTCAGTGGTTCGGTATCGGGTGGTTGTGTCGAAGATGACTTGATTGCCCGCATCAAAGCTGGCGAATACGACGCCCTCGAGCACCCATCCATGGTGGCCTATGGCGTGAGCAAAGAAGAGGCCGCACGCTTTGGCTTGCCCTGCGGCGGCACCTTGCGTTTGGTGCAAGAGCCAGTCAAAGATGTGGCGTGGATTGAAGAGGTGTTGCAACGCACCTCGTCACACCAATTGGTGGCGCGTACGGTCAAGCTGTCAACCGGCGAGGTGACGTTACGTGAAGCAGCTCGCACCGATGCACTGCAGTTTGACGGCATCACACTCACGAGTTTGTTTGGCCCGCGCTGGCGCTTGTTGTTGATTGGCGCTGGTCAGCTCAGCCAAGCCGTGGCACACATGGCCAAGCTGCTGGATTTTGAGGTGCTGGTGTGTGATCCGCGTGAAGAATACGCAGCCACGCTTGGACTCGAAGGCGTGACCCGTGTCATGGGCATGCCTGATGACGTGGTGCTAGAGCTGAAGCCTGATGCACACACCGCCATCGTGGCCTTAACGCATGATTCAAAGTTGGATGACATGGCCTTGATGGAGGCCTTGAATTCAGATGCGTTCTATGTGGGCGCTTTAGGGTCGCGCCGCAACCAAGCCACACGCAAGCAGCGGTTGATGGAGCACTTTGGCATCAGTGCCGAGGCACTTGAGCGTTTGCATGGCCCTGTCGGTTTGAGCATTGGCGCTAAAACGCCAGCCGAAATTGCGGTGTCCATCATTGCGCAAATCTTGCAAGTCAAAAACGCGGCAGCGGCTGCGCCCGTGGCGACCGAATCTTCCTGCGTCAAAGCGTGAAAGCCCTGCCGACGGTCATCGTCTTAGCAGCTGGCAAGGGCGAACGGTTCAAGGCGTCGGGTGGGACGCAAGACAAACTCCAATCTTTGTTGTGTGGCCAACCTGTGCGCGAACACGTGTTGGCAGCGGTGCGCGCCAGCGGCTTACCGTGGCATTTGGTGGAGCGAACACACACGGCGCATCTAACAAACCCGGGCATGGGGGACAGCATCGCCTGCGGTGTGGCTGCAACGCCTGATGCGCATGGCTGGCTCATCTTGCCTGCTGATTTGCCGTTGATTCAAGCCGGTACCTTGTTGGCCGTTGCCAAGGCCTTGCAAGCCCATGAGGTAGTGGTACCGCGCTACCAAGGACAACAGGGCCACCCTGTGGGATTTGGTTTGTCGTGCTGTGCGGCCTTGTTGCAGCTCACGGGTGACTTTGGGGCGCGTGCGGTGGTCGCGCATCACACCGTGTTCCGCCTAGACGTTGACGATGAGGGGTGTGTGATGGATGTAGACACGGTCGACGCCTTAGCGCTTGCTGAACTACGTATTCAAGACAGAGGTATACAAAAAGGTGGTGCCAATTGATGTCTGTCAATTGAACGTTAGGAACACTCGTTAAGATACGCGCTGCCAGTATCTTCTGGCCCAATTTCAAACTTTCCCAAGGGGACATTGATGACCAAACCTACCAACCGTCGCGTATTCATGATGCAAACCATTTCTGTTGCTGGCGTTGCCGCCTTTGCAACAACTGCTGCACAAGCAGCGATGGTGGACGAGAAAGACCCACAAGCCGCTGGCCTGGGCTACAAAGCCGATGCCACCAAAGTGGACAAAGCCAAGCAGCCTAAATACGCGGCTGGCCAACAGTGCAGCAACTGTGCGTTGTTCCAAGGTAAGGCGGCAGATGCTGCTGGCGGTTGCCCCTTGTTCGCGGGCAAACAAGTTGCTGGCAAAGGTTGGTGTTCGGCTTACGCCAAGAAGGCTTAATTTAAGTCTGGGCCTTTTTCAAGGTCTGAACAAAATGGGAGCCCACAGGCTCCCATTTTTTATGCCTGAAGCAGAGCTTTAGCGGCCTGTGAACTTGGGGGTGCGGCGCTCAGCAAATGCGGCGCGACCCTCGGTAAAGTCTTGCGTGTGTACCGACTGACGTGAGCGCTCTTTCAGTGCAGGCTCGCTGTACAAGCCTGCAGCAATCTCGTTCAAACTTTTCTTGGTGGCCTGCAGCGCCAACGGTGCCATGCCGCACAAAGCCTGTACAGTTTTTTCAAGCGTGGCTTCAAAGGCCTCGGCGTTGACGAGTGCCTCAAATAGACCCAGGGTTTCGAGGTCTTCATAGGCCATGGATTGGCCCAAAAGAAATGCGCGCTTACTCGCTTGCACACCTAGGCGGCTGACGTATCGGCGCAAGCCACTGGGGTAATAGTGCAGGCCCAGTGCGGCTGCAGGCATGCGCCATGTGTAGCCGCGCTGCGCCACAGTGAAGTCGCAGGCAAGCACCAAGTCTGTCGCGCCGCCATACACGCTGCCATTCAAGGCACAAATCGTCACAGGACGTAAACGCTCCAGAGCCTCTGGGATCTTTTCAAAGAACAAAGGCGCCATGGGGTCGTTGTCAAACCCACCCACGTTGTAGCCTGCGCTGAACACGGCTTGTTTTTGTGTGCTGGTGTCAGCGCGCAACACCACCGCATGTATCGCCGTGTTGCGGTTGATGGTTTCAAAGTGGGCCAGCAAGGTATTGAGGTCATCGTCCGTCAAACTGTTGCGCTGCGAGGGACGGCGCAAGGTGAGGGTGGCCACAGCGCCAGAGATGTCGAGGAGAGGGGTGCCTTCAGTCATAGTCTGTGATGTTAGCCAATCACGGAGTAGAGTAAGGGTCAGTACCAAAGACTGCTGGAGGATTCCGCCATGACACAAGAAATCATGCAAGTGTCGCCCTTGCCCCCGTTCATGATGAATGCGCTGCAAGAAGCCGATTACATCGTGCACGACCACACCCACATCAAAGACCCAGGCGCGCTGGTCAAAGTGACAGCACTGGTCGGCACAGGTGCGGCGGTGGTGGATAAGAAATTGCTGAGCATGCTGCCCAACGTGAAGTTGATAGCCATTTGTGGCGTCGGGTACGACGGCGTAGACGTGGTTGCGGCCAAAGAAAAAGGCATCGTGGTCACGCACACGCCAGGCGTGCTGACCGACGATGTGGCCGATTTGGCGTTGGGCTTGGTGTTGTCGATTGGCCGTCGTATTCCACAGGCCGATCGCTTTGTGCGCAACGGTGATTGGGTGAACGACACGTTTCCCATGACCCGTAAAGTCACGGGTGCACGCTTAGGCGTGGTGGGGATGGGCCGCATTGGCCGTGCCATTGCCAAGCGTGCGGCCGCATTTGACATGCGTATTGCGTACACCGGTCGTGAAGCCAAGGCCGATGTGCCTTACGCCTTCTACAAAACTGCCACGGCCTTGGCGGCCGAGGTGGACTATTTGGTGGTGGCGGTGCCCGGCGGTGACGGCACTAAGAATTTGATTGGTGCTTCTGTGCTCCAAGCACTGGGCCCCAAGGGCTACCTCATCAACATCGCGCGTGGCTCGGTGGTGGATCAACCGGTATTGGTGCAAGCGCTCAAAGGCAAAGCGATAGCGGGCGCGGCGCTCGACGTGTTTTGGGATGAACCCATTGTTGATCCCGATTTGCGTCGCTTGCCCAATGTGGTGTTGACGCCCCATATCGCCAGCGCGACAGATGAAACACGTCAAGCCATGGCAGCATTGACCCTCGATAACTTGCAAGCCTTCTATGAAAGGAGGGCTTTGCCAACGCCAGTGCCTGAGTGCCAATAATTTGAGGAAGTCCATGACCACCATTTCGTCGTCTTTGCCTGCACGGCCTTATCGACGCATCGCCACTGAAGAGGCGTTTTCTCCCCCCGAAATGCTAGAAATTTACAAACGCATTTTGGCCAAAGATGATGTGGATGTGGGCTTCAAACACCTCATGGGCTTTTACATGAGCAGCCCGAGTGAGCGTGCCACGCACATCATGCGCTGCTTGACCGACTTGGATGCGTTGCGCTTACAGCACATGGACGAAGCGGGTGTAGATGTTCAAGTCATCGGGCTCACATCACCCGGCGTACAGATCATGGACAAAGGCACGGCTGTCGCGTTTGCACCCGTGGCCAACGACATCTTGGCAGATGCCATGCGTCGCCACCCTGATCGTTTGGTCGGCATGATTGCTGTTGCACCGCAAGACCCTGCTGCTGCAGCGAAAGAGATTCAACGTGGGGTGAACCAACTGGGCATGCACTCGGTGGTGATCAATTCGCACACCCAAGGTGAGTATTTGTCCGACCAAAAGTTTTGGCCCATTTTTGAAGCGGCTGAGGCGATGGACACACCCATTTATCTGCACCCCAATGCCATGCCTGCCAGCATGATTCAGCACTTCATCGAAGCCGGCTTAGATGGCGCGATTTATGGGTTTGGTGTGGAGACAGGTTTGCATGCCTTACGCCTCATCACCTCGGGCGTGTTTGATCGCTTTCCTAAGTTACAAATCATCTTGGGCCATATGGGTGAGGCCTTGCCGTTTTGGGCTTATCGCTTGGACTACATGCATGCTGCCACCGTTAAATCGAAGCGTTACCCCAGCGTGCTGCCCACGAAGCGCAAACCCAGCGACTACTTGCGCGAGAACTTTCACATCACCAACAGTGGTGTGGCTTGGGGCGCTGCACTGAAATTCACACAAGACTTCATGGGCCCAGATCGTGTGCTCTACGCCATGGACTACCCCTACCAATATGTCCCAGAAGAAGTGGCGATGTTGGAAAGCCTCGACATGGCACCGCAGGTGCGCCAAGCCTTTTTTCAAGACAACGCTGAGCGCTTGTTCAAAATTGCGCCAGCTGCCAACGCGAATAAATAAATTGATAACGGAGACTGACATGACTTCTTTTGATCGCCGACAAGCGGCAACCTTTGCTCTCGCTGCCTTAGGGCTTTTCAGTTTTGGCGCTGTGGCGCAAACCCCTTACCCAAGCCAACCTATCAAAATCATTGTGCCTTTCACGCCCGGCACAGGCATGGACACGATTGCCCGTGTCGTGGGGCCCCGTTTGAGTGAACGATTGGGTCAGTCCGTGGTGGTGCAAAACCAACCGGGTGCCAGTGGCAACATTGGCGCAGATGCAGTGGCCAAATCCAATCCGGATGGGTACACCATCTTGATGGGGGCCAACACCATGTTGATGGCATCCCAGATGTACAAAAACGTGAGCTTCGATCCCGTGAAAGATTTCGCGCCTGTTTCAATGGCTGCTTACGGCTCGTTGATGTTGGTGGCCAATCCAAAAACGGGCATCAAGTCCTTGGCCGATTTGATCAAAGAGGCGCAAGCCAAGCCTGGTGCGATCAGTTTTGGTTCGCCTGGCGTGGGTACGCCACACCACATGGCGATGGAGTTGTTCAAACTCGAATCCAACACCTTCATGCTGCATGTGCCTTACCGTGGCTCTGCTGGCTACACACAAGACTTGTTGGGGGGTGAGCTGAATGTGGGCTTTTTACCTGTACACATCGCCCAAGGTTTTGTGAAAAGCGGTCGCTTGAATGCCTTGGCTGTCGGGAGTCCCAAACGTCATCCTGTGGCGCCTGATGTGCCGACCTTTGACGAGGTGGGGGTTAAGCGCATTGATGTGGATCTTTGGTACGCCTTTTTCTTGCCAAGCAAAACGCCTGCTGCTGTGGTGAACCGTTTGAATACCGAAATGGCAGCCATTTTGAGACAAGCTGATGTCAAGGATATTTTGGGTAAAGCCGGCATGGACGCCTCTGCATCGACTCCCGCAGAGCTATCGGCCATCGTTGCCAAAGATTACCCTCGTTGGGGGACTGTGATTCGCACCAAGCAAATCACAGCAGATTGACCCGCTTCAGTTTCAATGCGCTGCGTGGTTGATCTGACCGCGCAGGCGCTTGAATAACTGATGGGCCAAGTCTGGATGAATGGTCTGTTCTTCGCTGACCCACGCCACGAATTGATCTGGGCGCACCAAAATCCAACGGGCTTCATAACGGTCAGCGTGCGAGCCGGCATGTTCGTGAATGACTTTCAGTGGCACGCCCGCAGCGGCTGCGGCATCTGTCAGCACTTGCGCGTCGGTTGAATCGGCACCTAAGGCGAGCAGAGTGAAACCATCGCCTAACAGATCAAACACATTGTGCGCATTGCTCAACATGACGGGTGCCAAGTGGTGCCCTGTGCGCGCTTTGAATTGATGTGAGCCTTTGGCGCTGCACACGTGTCCAGCCTTCGTGTCTGGCCAAACAATCGGCGAGCCTTCGTAGTGGGGTTCAAACGCATGGACCTCGCCCACCGCGCCCTGTGATCTTTCGGCCCAAGCCGCTTCGAAGGCGACAGGCGCGCGCATGGGATCGAAGGCCTCTAAAAATGCACGGTCTGTCTCAATGGATTTGGCAATGAAGTCATCGATGGTGGAGGCAAACACAGGGCGGCGTTCAGCGTCATACGAGTCGAGCAGGGCATCATCGCCCCAGCCTTGCAAGACAGCGGCTAACTTCCAACCTAGGTTACGCGCATCTTCAAACCCTGAATTGACGCCATAGCCGCCATAAGGTGGGTGGCTGTGTGCAGCATCGCCAGCAATGAAGATCCTGCCTGCGCGGTAGTGGTCGGCCAAGGCAAACCTCAAATCCCAGAACCCAATGTGTTGGAACTCAATTTCAAACGCCTCACCCACGGATTCATGAAGGTATTTTTTGAAATCAAAGTTGTCTGCCGTGGTGCCCATGGGCACTGGTGCGTGAAAGAACCATGTGTTGCCCAGATCGACACGGCCGAAAAACTTCCAATACCCTTTGAGGTCTGGATGCAGCACGTTGTAAAACGATTTGCCAGGGAAACGAGCGAGTAACGTGTGTAGTTCTTGCGATTTGAAAACCAGCAGCACCATGCACCGATCATGGTCAGACAGTGTTTGTGTGATGCCCGCTTGCTCTCGCGTTGGCGATCGACTGCCGTCACATCCCACCACATATTTCGCACGGATGATTTGTTGTTGTTTGCTGCTGCGTTCAGTCAGTGTGACGGTGGCGCCTTCATCGTCTTGCGCGATGGTTTCTGCTCCCCAGCCAAATAGCGTCTTGATGGTCGGCAGCACGGCCACGCGTTGGCGCAATACCTTTTCAGTTTCGTATTGGGGCAGACGTTCGTTGTCTTTGAAGTAATACGGCTTCACCAGTTCACGTTGCAGCCAGTCGTAGTGATGGTTGCTCAGCAACGAACCATAAGCGGTCAAGCCACCGATGCCGTATTCAGGGGGAATGGTTCGCGCTGCGCGCAGCTGTGGCTCAGCACCCCAAAAATGAAAGTGCTCCATCGTGCGCTGCGTCAGGTTTTGGCCCCTTGGAATAGGTTGGGTTTGCGTGTGGCGTTCAGCCAATATGCAGTGAACACCGCGTTGCCCCAACTCAATCGCCAAGCCAAGACCCACGGGGCCGCCGCCGATGATCACCACATCGGTTTCAAAAGAAGAGTGCATGCTGTCTGTCATGTGAACCATTTCCAAAGAACACATTGTCGCGGTCTCCATCGCGGATTCCTGTCGCGAACTTGCCAACGTACGCTAGGCTCTTGCGTTACAAACCATGCGTGAGGATTGCCTCTTACTCTGATGATGAAGATATACGAATGAACGCCTTACCCCTTTTGCTTGTGCCTGGATTGATGTGTGACCACACGGTTTGGGATCCTCTCTTGCCTCGGCTGTCGTCCTCGCACGTTTGCACGGTGGTCGATCATGGTGATGCGAATTCGCTTCCCCAAATGGCGGTTCAGTTATTGCAAGATGCGCCGCCTTTGTTTTATCTAGCGGGACACTCCATGGGAGCTCGTGTGGCGCTGGAGGTGCTGCGCATCGCACCTGAGCGCGTGGCGGGTGTGGCGCTTTTGGATACAGGCTATTTGCCAAAGTTGGCGGGAGCTGCTGGGGAGGAAGAGGTTCGCAAACGCATGGCGCTGCTGCAAATTGCGCAGAACCAAAGTGTGCGCGCTATGGCGCGTGAATGGGTGCAAGGCATGGTGCATCCAGATCGGTTGGCTGATGCAGATTTGATTGAGCGCATCTTGGCCATGTTCGATCGCAAAGACGCCGCAGTATTTGCGCATCAACTTCATGCGCTCATTCACAGACCCGATGCCAGCGATGTGTTGTCATCCATCCGCGTGCCAACTTTGATTCTTTGTGGGCGACAAGACTTTTGGTCTCCACCTTCGCAGCATGAGGCCATGCATCAGCTTGCGCCACACGCCCGTTTGGCCGTGATAGACGAGGCAGGGCATATGGCTCCCATGGAGCGTCCTGACTTGGTAGTGGCCGAGTTTTTACACTGGTTGGATACAAAATACTAGCATTTACCCTTTAAATGCCTATTTGTTGAGCTAAATCAAGTCTCAATGTATACAATTTTTAAATGCAACCGAATTTTGTAACTGCCACTCACACCACTCACGGCGAACCTTTTGAAGAAGGTGGGTCGCAGGCCGTCAAGGTCCAGTTGAAGTTACGCGAGATGGTGTTGGCTGGCGACTTGAAGGCTGGATCACGCATCACCGAGCTAGCGCTGGTTGAAAAGCTTGGCGTTTCGAGAACGCCGATTCGCGCTGCCTTGATCCGACTCGAGCAAGAAGGGTTGTTGCAACAAATGCCCAGCGGTGGTTTTGCTGTGCGCAAATTCTCGGAAGCCGATGTGGCCGATGCGATTGAGTTGCGAGGCACGGTAGAAGGTCTGGCTGCGCGCATGGCGGCAGAGCGCGGTACGTCTGAGCAAAACCTAGAACAAGCTAATGAATGCCTTGATCAAATTGATCTTTTGCTTCGCGAGCCGGTGTTGCACGAAGAGGCTTTCTCGCGCTATGTCGATTTGAATGCGCAATTCCACACTTTGTTGGGTGGCTTCTCAGCCTCTCCTGTGATTCAGCGCGAGTTGGAGCGCGTGGGCAGCTTGCCATTTGCATCGCCTTCCGGCTTTGTGGGCGTGCAAGCCAACTCGCCTCAGGCGCGTGACATGCTCATCGTGGCCCAAGACCAACACAGACAAGTAATGCAAGCCATTGTCCAGCGCGAGGGTGCGAGGGCTGAAGCGTTGATGCGCGAACACTCGCGTTTGGCGCAAAGAAATTTACGCGAAGCGGTGCGCAGTTCGCTTCATCTGCCGGGCGTGCATTTGATTTCCCCCAGTTCTTAACGACGATTATTTCAAAGGAGACAGTTCATGCAAAAACGTTTTTTCCTCAGCGCTGTAACGCTTGGTTTGTTAGCCGCGCATGCGGGCACGGCCTTGGCTCAAGAGAAATTTAAGATCGGTTTGATCTTGCCCATGACCGGTCCCTTTGCCTCAACGGGCAAGCAAATTGAAGCCGCTGCGCGCTTGTACATGGCGCAAAACGGTGACACCGTGGGCGGTAAAAAAGTGGAGTTGATTGTCAAAGACGACACCAGCGCACCTGATGTGACCAAGCGTATTGCGCAAGAACTGGTGGTGAACGAGAAGGTCAATGTATTGGCTGGTTTTGGCTTGACGCCATTGGCCATGGCCACAGCACCCTTGGCCACACAGTCGAAAACGCCGATGGTGGTGATGGCTGCGGCTACATCCAGCATCACGCAAGCCTCGCCTTATGTTGTGCGCACCAGCTTCGCCTTGCCACAAGCCGCAGTGGCCTTGGCCGATTGGGCGCCCAACAATGGCATCAAAAAAGTGGTGACCTTGGTGTCTGACTATGGTCCCGGCATCGATGCTGAAAAGTTTTTCAAAGAGCGTTTGATGTTCAACGGTGGTCAAGTGTTGGACACCTTGCGCGTGCCCATGCGTAACCCCGACTTTGCACCGTTCTTGCAAAAGGTGCGTGATTTGAAACCGGATGCGGTGTTTGTGTTTGTGCCCTCGGGCGCCGGAGCCGCGCTGATGAAACAGTTTGCCGAACGTGGCATGGACAAAGCCGGCATCAAGTTGATTGGTACGGGCGACATCACCGATGACGATATCTTGAACAGCATGGGCGATGTGGCCCATGGTGTGGTGACCTCGCACCACTACTCGGCGTCGCATAACTCGCCACTCAACAAAAAATTTGTCGCTGCGTTTGAAAAGGCCAACGCGGGCTTGCGCCCCAACTTCATGGCCGTGGGTGGCTATGACGGCATGCGTGTGATTTATGAAGCAGCCAAGGTCACCAAAGGTGGCAATGGTGAGGCGTTGCTCAATGCCATGAAAGGCCAAGTGTTTGAAAGCCCACGCGGCCCCATGTTCATTGATGCGCAAACGCGTGATGTGGTGCACAACATCTACATCCGCAAGGTGGAGAAGGTGGGTGGTCAACTCTTTAACCAAGAGTTCAGCACCATCCCTGACGTCAAAGATCCAGGTAAGACCAAGTAATGCTCACCCTGTTGTTTGACGGTGTCGCGTACGGCATGCTGCTGTTTATTCTTGCAGTGGGTTTGTGCGTGACCATGGGGTTGATGAACTTCATCAACCTCGCGCATGGCGCGTTTGCCATGCTAGGAGGCTACGTCACCGTGGCGCTGATGCAGCGCCACGGCGTACCGTTTTTGATGTGTTTGCCGTTGGCCTTTTTGGCCTCGGCGGCCGTGGGTGTGGTGCTGGAGCGCACGCTGTATCGGCCCATGTACAAGAAACCGCACTTGGACCAAGTGTTGTTTTCGATTGGCTTGGCCTTCATGGCCGTTGCCTCGGCGGACTATCTGATGGGCTCGCAACAGCAAATCATGCAGCTGCCCGATTGGTTGCGTGGCCGCACCGAGTTGTTTGCTGACACGCCCTTTGTGTTGGGCATGGGCCACTACCGTTTGTTCATCATCGCGGTGTGTGCGGCGTTGACGATCGGTTTGCAGTATGTACTGTCGGCCACGCGTTTTGGCAGCCGCTTGCGCGCCAGTGTGGACGACCCGCGTGCGGCGTCTGGCTTGGGCATCAACGTGAACGTGGTGTTTGCTGCCACCTTTGCCGTGGGTTCTGGTTTGGCCGGTTTAGGCGGGGCCTTAGGTGCTGAGGTGCTGGGCTTGGACCCGACCTTTCCTTTGAAATTCATGGTGTACTTTTTGATCGTGGTGGCCGTCGGCGGCACCACCTCCATCACGGGGCCTTTGCTGGCCGCGTTGTTGCTGGGCATTGCCGATGTGGCGGGCAAGTACTACATCCCTAAATTGGGCGCGTTCATTGTGTATGCCCTGATGATTGCGATTTTGATTTGGCGTCCACAAGGCCTCTTTGTGCGTCAAGGAGGTAAGTCATGAACGCACAGACTACTTTGCTGCGTGCGGCGCGTTGGCAGCCTCTGGAATTTTTGTTTTGGGCGCTCGCCTTTGCCTCGCCTTGGTTGCTGGCGCAGCATGCGCTCATCATCAACGAGATTGCCATCGTGGCTTTGTTCGCGGTGTCGCTGGACTTGGTGTTGGGTTACACCGGCATTGTCTCTCTGGGGCATGCGGCATTTTTGGGTTTTGGTGCGTACTCGGCAGCTTTGTTTGCCAAGCACATCCATCCTGATCCATTGCTGGGACTGTTGGTGGGCATGGGCGCCGCCACTTTGCTGGGCGCTGTGTGTTCGTTGTCCATCATGCGTGGCAGTGATTTGACGCGTTTGATGGTCACCTTGGGCACCGCACTCATCTTGCTAGAGCTGGCCAATAAGTTCAGCGACTTGACAGGTGGCGCCGATGGTTTGCAAGGCGTCATCATGGGGCCGTTGCTGGGCCAGTTTGAGTTTGACCTGATGGGCCAAACCTCGGCTTGGTACTCCTTAGCCGTGTTGCTGGTGTTGTTTGTGCTGGCACGTCGTTTGGTGCATGCGCCCTTGGGCGCCACGCTCAAGGCGGTGCGCGACAACCGCTTGCGCGCCATGGTCATTGGCATTCCAGTCACGGCACGCTTGGCTGTGGTCTACACCGTGGCCGCTGGCATTGCGGGTGCGGCTGGCGCTTTGATGGCGCAGACCACAGGGTTTGCATCGCTCGATGTGTTTGCGATGGACCGCTCTGCCGATGTCATGTTGATGCTGGCCATTGGTGGCGTGGGTTGGTTGTATGGCGGCATCGCAGGTGCAGTCGCATTCAAGCTGATGTATGACGTGATTGCCAACATCACCCCGCAGTACTGGACGTTTTGGATGGGTTTGTTTTTGGTAGTGCTCGTGCTCGTTGGACGTGAACGTTTGATTCGTCCTTGGACTTGGTTTTCTGCAGCACGCAAAGAGGGGCAGTCATGAGCGCGGTCTCTAACCTCAGCGGCTATGCCTTGCAAACGCAAGGGCTGGTCAAACGTTTTGGTGGCATCACGGCCACCGACCATGTCAACCTCAACATTGCACATGGTGCGCGTCACGCCCTGATTGGGCCCAATGGCGCAGGCAAAACCACGCTCATCAACTTGATGACCGGCGTGCTACCCGTGACCGAAGGTCGCATCGTGTTGCAGGGCGAAGACATTTCGCACCTGGCGCCGCATCAACGTGTGGCACGCGGCATGGTGCGCACCTTTCAAATCAACCAACTGTTCAACTCACTCACGCCTTTAGAGACCTTGGCGATGGTCGTCACACAGCACCGAGGCGAGGGCGCACGTTGGTGGCAGCCGCTGGGTCACAGCGCAGCCATTACTGAGCGCGCTGAAGCATTGCTGGAGCAGTTCCACCTCACCGATGTGATGCAGCAACGCACCGAGCATCTAGCCTACGGCAAACGCCGCTTGTTAGAAATGGCGATCGCTTTGGCTTGCGAGCCGCGCCTCTTGTTGTTGGACGAACCCGTAGCAGGTGTGCCCGCTGGCGAGCGCGATGAGTTGCTACAAACCGTGGCTGCGTTGCCCAGCGATGTGTCCATCGTGCTGATTGAGCACGACATGGACTTGGTGTTTAACTTTGCCGACCGTATCACGGTGTTGGTCAACGGCGCGGTGCTGACCGAGGGCACGCCGCAAGAGATTGCGCATGACCCGCAAGTCAAAGCCGTGTACTTGGGGACCAGCCATGACTAAAGCCACAGAACTGTTGCGCATGGAAGGTTTGAGCGCGGGCTACGGTGAAGCCGTGGTGTTGCACGACATTTCGCTGAGCGTGAACGAAGGTGAAACCTTAGCGTTGCTAGGCCGAAACGGCACAGGCAAAACCACGCTGATGGACACCTTGGTGGGCGTGACCACACAACATGGCGGCACGATTCAATTGGGCGGGGCTGCTTTGCATCGCATGGCGCCGCATGAACGTGCTGCGGCTGGCATTGGCTGGGTGCCACAAGAGCGCAACATTTTTAAGTCGCTCTCTGTGCATGAAAACCTCACGGCGGTGGCACGTGGTGCGAGCAACACAAAGCATCGCGCTTGGACGCCCGAGCGTGTGTACGAGTTGTTCCCACGTTTGGCAGAACGTCAAGATAACTTGGGCACACAGCTCTCAGGAGGCGAGCAACAAATGTTGGCTGTGGGTCGCGCCTTGGTGCTCAACCCACGTTTGCTGTTGTTGGATGAACCCTTAGAGGGATTGGCCCCCATCATTGTGGAAGAGTTGTTGCGTGCGATTGCACGCATCACCCGCGAAGAGGGTTTGAGCGCCATCATCGTTGAGCAACACCCACAAGCGATTTTGAAGATCAGCCACCAAGCGCTGGTGCTTGACCACGGCACGGTGGTGCACAGCGGCAGCGCGCAAGCGTTGTTGGATCAACCCGACTTGTTGGATCGTCTGCTGGGCGTTGCCCGTGTCGATTGAAGATTGAGAAAGTGAGTGCGTATGTTCATTAAAAACGCTTGGTACGTGGCGGCGACTGCTGCTGAAGTGCAAGACAAGCCCTTGGGCCGAACCATTTGCGGCGAGCCCATGGTGTTTTACCGCAGTGAAGCCAACAAGGTGGCTGCGCTCGAAGACTTTTGCCCACACCGTGGTGCACCTTTGTCTTTGGGCAAGGTGTGCAACGGCAAGTTGGTGTGCGGTTACCACGGCTTAGAGATGGGCTGTGACGGCAAGACCGTGTCCATGCCGGGTCAGCGTGTGCGCGGCTTTCCTGCCATTCGCAGTTTTACCGCCGTGGAGCGCTATGGTTTTATTTGGGTGTGGCCTGGTGATGTGGCTGAGGCAGATGAATCCAAACTGCCGGTGTTTGAGTTCTTCGACAACCCGCAATGGGCCTATGGCGGTGGGCTGTATCACATCCAGTGCAATTACAAGTTGATGATCGACAACTTGATGGACTTGACGCACGAAACCTACGTGCATTCCAACAGCATTGGACAAAAAGAAATTGACGAAGTGCCTTGCACCACCAAGGTGGAGGGTGACCACGTGATCACCAGTCGGTTCATGGAAAACATTGAAGCGCCACCGTTTTGGAAAATGGCGCTGCGCAGCAACAACTTGGCAGATGATGTGCCCGTGGACCGCTGGCAAATTTGCCACTTCACACCACCCAGCCATGTGATGATTGAAGTGGGCGTGGCGCATGCAGGTAAAGGCGGCTATGACGCAGCCGATGAGAGCAAGGTGTACAGCATGGTGGTTGACTTCATCACGCCAGAAACCGAAACGTCGATTCTTTATTTCTGGGGCATGGCTCGCCAGTTCCAGCCTGAAAGCGCTGAGCTGACCGCCATGATTCGTGAAGGCCAAGGCAAGATCTTTTCTGAAGATTTAGAGATGCTGGAGTCGCAGCAACGCAACTTGAGCAAGTACCCAGAGCGCAATTTGTTGATGCTCAACATCGACGCAGGCGGTGTGCAATCGCGCCGCGTGATTGAACGTCTTTTAGCCAAAGAAAACACAGGAGCCGCAGCATGAGCGACAAATTGAATGGAGGCATCGATACGCCCGTGGGCAGCGACGGGGTGTTCACCCTCGAACTTGTGAAATCAGGCCAACGTCTGGTAGTGGGCACCGATCAAACAGCCTTGCAAGTGTTGGAGGCTGCGGGGATTGACGTGCCCATGTCGTGTGGGCAGGGCATTTGCGGCACTTGCCTGACCCGTGTAGTGGGTGGAGTGCCGGATCACCGCGACATGTATTTGAGCGGTGAAGAGCAAGACGCGAACGATCAGTTCACACCTTGCTGTTCACGCAGCAAAACTGCGGTGTTGATGCTGGATCTTTGAGGCTTAACGGCCGTAACCGCCGCCACCACCACCTGAACGGCCACCGCCACCTGAGCGATTGCCACCACCGCCGCCGCTAGGACGACGGCCATAACCACCGCCACCACCGCCGCGTTTGCGTTCGGTCATGAGGTCCACGCTGGTGCGTGTGGGGTCGGGCTGACGCTGACCGCCGCCTTGTGTTTTATGGCCAAAAGCGTTCACGCCGCTTTGGGTGCCCAAGTGTGCATTGGCACGGGGTTGGAAGTCATCGTCGTCACGGCGTGGGGCGCGAGGCGCGTCAAAGTCACGCGGTGGACGTGGCGCGTCGTTGCGTGGGCCACGGTTGTCAAACTGGCGAGGGGCGCGAGCACCTTGGCCCTGTCCATTGCCAGGCTGGCGGTTGCCATCACGTGCTGGGCGTTCGCCGCTGCGTGCAGGACGGTCACCAAACTGGGCGCGTTCACCATCGCGTGCGGGACGATCGCCCACGCGGTCACGGCTCACATGGCCGCTGGGGCGAGGTGCGCGACCTTCGGAGGCGCCACCTTGACCACCACGACCGCCACCACCATTGCGACCGCCGCCAGTGGCTTTGGTGTCGCGAATACGTTGCATCATTTCACCGCGAGCGGCTTTGGCTGCAGCCGCCATCACGTCACGGCCTGGGGGCTTGCCGATACCGCCCCACAAGGTTTGACGGCCCATGGCGATGGGTTCGGCCTTTTCGTCAGCGTCTGGGCCGAAGTCGGCCACAGGCACCACAGGCACTTGTTGTTTGGTAAAGATTTCGATGTCGCGCATGAAACCTTGTTCATCCAACGACACCAAGCTCACGGCTTCACCGCTTGAGCCAGCGCGGCCTGTGCGGCCAATGCGGTGCACATAGTCTTCGCTGATGTTGGGGATTTCGTAGTTCACCACGTGTGGCAACTCGTCAATGTCAATGCCGCGTGCGGCAATGTCGGTGGCCACCAAGGCGCGGATTTCGCCGGTCTTGAAGCCCGACAAGGCTTGGGTACGTGCAGTTTGGCTCTTGTTGCCGTGCAACGCCATGGCGCTGATGCCGTTCTTGGTCAAGAACTCGGCCACGTTGTTGGCACCAAACTTGGTGCGTGTGAACACCAGCACTTGGCTCCAGTTGTGTTCGTTGATGATGTGTGCGAGCAAAGCCTTTTTCTTGCCGCGACCCACAGGGTGAACCACTTGCGTGATGCGTTGCACGGTGGTGTTGCTAGGCGTGACTTGGATGCTTTGTGGGTCTTTCAGCAGATTGTTGGCCAGTTCGCGAATTTCGTCGCTGAAGGTGGCTGAGAACAACAAGCTTTGCTTGTCTTTGGGTACTAAGGCCAAGATTTTCTTGACGTCGTGGATGAAGCCCATGTCCAACATGCGGTCGGCTTCGTCGAGTACCAAGATTTCCACTGTGGACAAATCTAGCAAGCCTTGCTGTTGCAAGTCGAGCAAGCGGCCGGGTGTGGCTACCAAAATGTCCACGCCTTTTTTGATGCGTGCCACTTGAGGGTTCATGCCCACGCCGCCAAAGATGACGGTGGAGGTGAGTTGCAAGTATTTGCCGTAGTTACGCACCGACTCTTCCACTTGGGCCGCGAGTTCGCGAGTGGGGGTCAGTACCAAGGCGCGCACGCCATACACGCCAAATTTGTTTTCTTTGCTGCGGCTCATGGTGAGCTTGTGCAACATGGGCAAGGTGAATGCCGCTGTTTTACCGGTGCCGGTTTGGGCACCTGCCAACAAGTCGTGTCCGGCGAGAACCGCTGGAATGGCTTGGGCTTGGATGGGGGTGGGAGTTTCGTAGCCCTGTTCGGCCACAGCTTTTTGGATGGCCGGAGCCAAATTTAAATCTTCAAATTTCATGATGGAGCGCTTTATGTCAGCGCATGACACCAACCCGCTTGGCCCGAAGGCCACCCAGTCAAAGGTCGGCAATATTTACAGGTGAGCTCAAAAATCACAAACAGAAGTGTTTGGAACCAGCTCCAGCAGAAGTGCTGATGTTGCGGCAACTGGCGGCGGCAACGGAATGAATTGTCGCACGAATCTGAAAATGCTTTTTAAGACTTCTTGCAGCTATCTAGCTTTAAGGCTTGTAGGGCTGCGGCCACATCTTTGGCATTTAGGGTCATATCAACCGTTTTCTCGCTGGTCGTTAGTCCTTGAATACGGATATTTAAATCATCAGACGCCAGTGCGTTCATGTTGCGGATACGAACGCATTTGCATGCAGTGTCTGTCAAACTGGCCCGGCCCATCGGCACGACCACTTGTTCATTGATCGAAACTTGGAAGGTTTTGAGATCCGATGTTTCTTTTGTCGTGATGGTCAACTTTTGTGCCATCAATTCCAAGCTTGGGTTGGCGACATTGCGCGCCACACATTTGTTGTCTTGATTTTTTTGAAATTTCCAACTTTGAGGCTGAAATACTTGAGCGCTGGCGACAGCGGATAGCAGGCTTAAGAAACACAGAAGTGAAATTGCTATTTTTTTAATCATGTCAGACTCGGAAAAACTTAATCTTATCGTATTGATTTTATTATATCTATAAATATTTTATTTATGGCATTTATTTTTATTTGGTTCGATTTTTTATGTTTTTTAAGGAAGTGTTTAAGGCGAGGATAATTATGGATTTATTGCATTCGCTACCCGAAAGAAAAACAAATGGCTCAGTACGTTTTTAGTATGAACCGCGTCGGCAAAATCGTGCCGCCCAAGCGTCAGATCTTGAAAGACATCTCCCTGTCCTTCTTCCCCGGAGCCAAGATTGGCGTGTTGGGCACCAACGGTTCAGGCAAGTCCACCTTGCTCAAAATCATGGCTGGCATCGACAAAGAGATCGAGGGCGAAGCTATTCCCATGACGGGCCTGAAGATCGGATATTTGCCCCAAGAGCCTCAACTCGACCCTGAGCACACCGTGCGCCAATCGGTCGAAAGCGGCATGGGCGAGGTCAAAGAAGCGCAAGCTCGCCTCGAAGAGGTGTATGCCGCCTACGCCGAAGAAGATGCTGACTTTGACGCTTTGGCTGCCGAGCAAGCCAAACTTGAAGCCATCATTTCTGCCTCTGGTGCGGGTGACGGCTCAGACCACTTGCTGGAAATCGCCGCCGACGCGCTGCGTCTGCCCGCATGGGACGCCATCATTGGTAAGCTCTCTGGTGGTGAAAAGCGCCGCGTGGCTCTGTGCCGGTTGCTACTGTCTAAGCCCGACATGTTGTTGCTTGACGAACCGACCAACCACTTGGACGCCGAATCGGTGGATTGGCTGGAGCAGTTCTTGGCCCGCTTCTCAGGCACTGTGGTTGCCATTACCCACGATCGTTACTTCTTGGACAACGCAGCCGAGTGGATTTTGGAACTCGACCGTGGCCACGGCATTCCATACAAAGGCAACTACTCCACATGGTTGGAGCAAAAAGAAGCCCGTTTGGCCACCGAGCAGCGCACCGAAGACGCACGCTCCAAGGCCATGAAGAAGGAATTGGAATGGGCGCGTCAAAACCCCAAAGGTCGTCAAGCCAAGAGCAAGGCCCGTTTGGCCCGTTTTGAAGAGTTGTCCGATCACGAATACCAAAAGCGCAACGAAACACAGGAAATCTTCATTCCAGTGGCAGAGCGCTTGGGCCATGAAGTGTTTGAGTTCAAGAATGTCAGCAAGTCCTTTGGCGACCGTTTGTTGATCGACAACCTGAGCTTCCAAGTGCCTGCAGGTGCGATCGTGGGCATCATTGGCCCCAACGGTGCAGGTAAGTCGACCTTGTTCAAGCTGATTGCTGGCAAAGAGCAGCCAGATAGCGGTGAAGTGAAGATTGGCCAAACCGTCAAGATGGCGTTTGTGGACCAGTCGCGCGACGACTTGAACGACAACAAAACCGTGTGGGAAGACATCTCAGGTGGTTTGGACATCATGAACGTCGGCAAGTTCCAAATGCCAAGCCGTGCGTATTGCGGCCGCTTCAACTTCAACGGCGGCGATCAGCAAAAGAAAGTCGGCATGTTGTCTGGTGGTGAGCGTGGTCGCTTGCACTTGGCCAAGACCTTGATCGAAGGCGGCAACGTGTTGCTGCTCGATGAGCCATCCAACGACTTGGACGTGGAAACCTTGCGTGCGTTGGAAGACGCGCTGTTGGAGTTCGCGGGCTCTGTGATGGTGATCAGCCATGACCGTTGGTTCCTAGACCGTATTGCCACCCACATCTTGGCCGCTGAAGGCGATAGTCAATGGGTGTTCTTTGACGGCAACTACCAAGAGTACGAAGCCGACAAGAAGAAACGTTTGGGTGAAGAGGGGGCCAAGCCTAAGCGCGTGCGCTTCAAAGCCCTCAAATAACCTTTTACTTTTCTGCGAATGCCCAATCATCTAGGTGGTGATTGGGCATTTTTTGTTTTTTAGATGTGTAAATTTTTCATTTAAGAAGTCTCACTTCATCATTTTTAATACTTTGATGGTTTTAATTGACGATACAATGCATACATAAGGTTGCATATTTTGTATGTAGCTTTCCTCAGATTAGTTAAGAGAACAGGAACTTGTAATGAATATGCCTCCTTCTAAAGAGCCGTATGACGGCTACTGCGGTACCAGCTATGCAGCCAAAATGTTGGGTATCTCTGTGGGTACCGTCCAAGGTTTGGTCGAAAAGAACGACCTAAAAGCCTGGAAGACCCAAGGTGGTCACCGCCGTATTTCATTGCAGTCCATCCAAGACTACCAACGTCGCCACAATTTGGCCCCCGCGTCCATGATGCAAGGTGAAGACCGCTTGCGCGTGTTGGTGGTGGAGGATGACGAGAGCACACGTTTGATGTTGCAAACCAACTTTGACCAATGGGGCTTGCCTTTGGATGCCGTGATGTATGCATCCGCCATGGAAGCTTTGCTGGACATGCCCAGCTTGCAGCCACAAGTGCTGTTGACCGATTTGAAAATGCCCAATGTGGACGGTTTTGAGTTTTTGAAAACTCTCAGCGCGCATAACTTGTTCAGCAATTTAGCCGTGGTCGTCATGACCGGCATGAGCGCGGAAGAGGTGCGTGCCAAAGGCGGCTTGCCAGATGGTGTGCAACTGCTGCAAAAGCCCATCGACATGGACTGGTTGCACGGCTTTTTCGATGCGCTGATGTCTGTGCGTCAAATCAATCGTCGCTCACGCGCTCAACCTGCTTAAATCTTGCACTTTGGTGCCTGAGTGACAGCTGAAGGGGGAAGAGCCAGTTAAGCTCTGCCCCGTGCTCAAACTCTCCGTCCTCGATCAATCCGCTGCTGCCTCTGGCCGAAGCCAAGACACAGCCATTCGTCAAACCCTAGACCTCGCCATTCAGTGCGAGGCTTGGGGCTATCACCGCTTTTGGGTAAGCGAACACCATAGCCACCCCAGCATCGTAGGCACTGCGCCCGAAGTGTTGATGGCCGCCATTGCCGCACGCACCACGCGCATTCGGCTGGGCAGTGCAGGCGTCATGCTGCCGCACTACGCGCCGCTCAAAGTGGCTGAACAATTCCGCGTGCTTGATGCCTTGGCCCCAGGCCGCATCGATCTCGGCGTGGGCCGTGCGCCCGGCAGCGATGGCCGCACCGCGCAGCTGCTCAACCCCGACCGCCACGCCTCTGACAACTTCCCACAGCAAGTGATGGAGCTGCAAGCGTGGGTCACGGGTGAGCCCATTCCTGCAGGCCATCCCGGCCACGGCGTGTATGCCTACCCCAGCGGGCCCACATCGCCCGATGTGTGGATGTTGGGCAGCTCAGACTACGGCGCACAGCTTGCCGCGCATTTGGGCCTGCCTTATGCCTTTGCCTACTTCATCACCGAAGGGCAGGGCGTGGACAACGCGTTCAACCTGTACCGCGCCAACTACCGTCCCAACGAACGCAACCCAAAGCCTCGCGCTACTGTCTGCGTATGGGCCTTGGCCGCAGATACTGAAGACGAAGCGTGGCGTTTGTTCCAAAGCCGCGCCCGTTGGAAGATGGACCGCAACACAGGTCGCATTGGTGCTTTGTTGCCCCCTGATCAAGCTGTGCGCGACTACAACGCTTCAGAGCAAGTGGCCATGGCCGAGCTGCGTGCAGGCGCTTTGGTGGGCAGTGCCCCACAGGTGGCCGACAAACTGCGCAAGCTGGCAGAACGTTTGCAGCTCGACGAAGTGGTCATCATCACTTGGACGCATGAGCCCGCAGCGCAGGCCCGCTCGTATGAGCTGCTGGCCAAAGAGTTTTCATTGACGACATCAACCTAAAACCAAAACGGAGACCAAACCATGTTTTCAACCGCAATCGCAGGTAGCTTGCCCAAACCCGAATGGTTGGCCGAGACCAACAAACTCTGGCCCAAGTGGCAGGCCGAAGGCGATGCGCTCTTGCAAGCCAAAGCCGATGCCACACTGTTGTGGATCAAAGCGCAAGAAGACGCGGGCCTCGACGTGATTGGTGACGGCGAACAATCGCGCCAACACTTTGTGCACGGCTTTTTAGAGCAAGTCGAAGGCATCGACTTTGAAAACAAAGTGACGATGGGCATTCGCAACAACCGCTATGACGCGCAAGTGCCACAAGTCATCGCACCTCTGCGCCTCAAAGGCCGCGTGCACGCGTTTGAAGCGCAGCTGGCCCGCGCCCACACCAAGAAGAAACTCAAGTTCACCTTGCCTGGCCCCATGACCATCGTCGACACCGTGGCTGACCGTTTCTACGGCAAAGGTAAAGACGCCGTGCAAGGCCGCATCGACATGGCGTTTGCATTTGCCGAGTTGCTCAACCAAGAAGCCTTGGCTTTGCAAGCCGATGGCGTGGACATCATTCAGTTTGATGAACCTGCGTTCAACGTTTACCTAGACGAAGCCGCAGACTGGGGTGTCAAAGCCCTAGAGCGTGCCGCACAAGGTTTGACCTGCACCACCGCCGTCCATATTTGCTATGGCTACGGCATCGAAGCCAACAACAACTGGAAGAAGACACTTGGCGACGAATGGCGTCAATACGAAAAAGTGTTGCCCGCCTTGGCTAAAAGCAGCATCCAGCAGGTGAGCTTGGAGTGTTACCACTCACACGTACCGCCAGAGATGATGGCGTTGCTAGAAGGCAAAGACGTGATGGTGGGCGTGATCGACGTGGCCAGCGATGTGATTGAAACGCCAGAGCAAATTGCGGACACCATTGGCATGGCTCTGAAGTACGTGCCTAAGAACCGTTTGATTGCGTGCACCAACTGCGGCTTGGCGCCTATGAGCCGCGAGGTGGCGATGAAGAAGCTGGAGGCTTTGGCGGCTGGGGCTGCGTTGGCTCGCACGCGTTACGCCTGAGTTCGTTTTGTTGTTCGGGAGGCGAGGGGTTTGGGCATCTGTTTACGCTCATGTCCCCCGATTCAGGCAAAGCCTGAATCTCCTCCTTGACTTCGCTACAACAGATACCCAAACCCCTCTCTTCGCTCACGAAGATGCTTGCTCGCCTTTGGCTTTGCAAGCTACAGAATCCACTGCTCATTGCAGAAGTCGCTGCTGCCAAACTTTCGCGTGCAAACCCAAAGGCCCATGCAGCTTGGGTGTCTTGTGGAGCGAAGTCAAGGAGGAGAGAGGCGCTTAGCGCCTCTCGGGGGACATGAGCGTAACAAGGCGCCCAAGCTGCATGGGCCGCCTCAGCCAACGAAGAAAAGACGCGACTTAAGAAGCGCAGCCGCTGTCACCGCAGCTACCGATGCCGTGAATCTCTTCTTCAGGCAAGGCGTCAGGTGCTGAGACGATGCCAGTCTCAGCGTCATAGCCCACACGGCGCAAGTGCAATGCCAAAGCGGCATCCATGGTTTGCGCGTGTTGCGGAAACCAAATGCCCAGCTCGTGTGCCATTTGGCGCATCACGGCCATGTCGCCTTTTTCGCGGCCACGGCGCAAGCCTTCACGCATCACTTCGAGGATGACGTTGTGCTGCATGGTGTGGCAGTTGCTGGATGAAAACTTGGTGTCTTTCATCCACTTGTCTTCACCACCAAAGTGCTCTTCGGTGTGCTCGATCAGGGCGGCGAAGCGCTCGGTCAAGGTGTCGTCATCGGCCAGCTCGGTAGCGGCCAGCAAGTCGACAAACTCACGGTGCGTGTCGTCCATGAAGTCCAGCTCAAGGGACAAAGCGTCAGACCAAGCGAGGGTGACTTCGCGGGTGGGCAATGTGGCGGTGAGTGTGTCGGACATAAGAGCTTTCGAATAAAACAGAGTGCCGGTTCGCTGCGAGTGGCTTGCGAAGGCGTTTTGACTTTGCGGAGGCTAGCTTAATTGTAAAAAGCCGCCACGCTTTTGCGCTGGGTCAAACCCCGCGCAGCCAAGCCGCAAATCGGTGCAAATAACTGGGCTCAGCCATGAAGATGGCCAGCGTCACCGCCGCATTGGCCACGCCGGTCCACAAGAAGATGTCTGGAATTGAAAGACCAGCGCTCAGCATGGCTCCTGCAATGAGCGAGCTGGCAATCATGAAGATGGCATTGATGATGTTGTTGGCTGCAATGATGCGGGCCACTTCATGGGCTTTGCTCTCGATTTGAATGAGCGCATACATGGGCACGCTGTAAATGCCGGTGAACAAACTCAACAGCAGCAAGTCGGCCATGATGCGCCAGTGCGCGCTTTGTGCCACAAAGGCGCTGACGCCCATCAGTTCAGACACAGGCAAATTGCTAGCGGCCACATACAAGTCCACGGCAAACAGTGTCATGCCGATTGCGCCCAAAGGGCTCAGCCCCATCTCCACGCGACCGCGGCTGAGGTATTCGCACAAGAGCGAACCCGCGCCAATGCCCACCGAGAACAATACCAATAACAGCGAAGCCACTTGTGCATCGCCGTGCAACACCTCTTTGGCAAAGCTAGGAAACTGACTTAAAAACACAGCGCCAAAAAACCACATCCAGCTGATGCCCAGCAGCGTTTGAAACACCTTGGCGTTGGCGCGTGCCAAGCGCAGGTTGCGCATGGTTTCGGTGATGGGGTTCCAGTTGATGGCCTCATTTGGGTGCGTTGCTGTGAGCGCAGGCATGCGCCCACTCATCCAGCGGCCAAACACCGCTACGGCCACGCAAGCCACGGCCACTGAGGCGTGGCCAATGTCAGGAATAGCCACCAACAAACCACCCGCCACATTGCCCAGCAAGATGGCTACAAACGTGCCCATCTCCGTCATGCCGTTGCCACCTGTGAGTTCATGCTCATCTAGCACGCGTGGCAGGTACGAATATTTAGCAGGCCCAAACACGGTGGAGTGCAGGCCCATCAAGAAAGTGCAGGCCAACAGCACGGCGGCTTGCTGGGTCATAAAACCCACAGCTGCGAGCAGCATGATGGCGATTTCACAGTTTTTCACCCATCGCATGATGGTTGTGTCTGAATACTTTTCAGCCAGTTGCCCACTGGTGGCGGAGAGCAACAAATAGGGGAGGATGAACAGTGCCCCAATCACCAAGCCCGCTAAAGAGACAGGCAACCAGCTCACACTGAGCTGGTAGGTCACCATCACGGTGAAAGCGAACTTGAACAGGTTGTCGTTCGCTGCGCCGCAAAACTGCGTCCAGAAGAACGGCCCAAACCGACGTTGATTTAACAGTGCGAACTGGTTGGCTTCGCGTTGGATAAAGCTGTCGTCGGTAGGGCGGTTCATGTGGGTTTAAAGACGCTCAAAAATAGCAGCGATACCTTGGCCGCCACCAATACACATGGTGACCAAAGCGTACTTGCCATTGATGCGTTGCAGTTCGTACAGGGCCTTGACTGTAATCAAAGCGCCGGTCGCACCGATGGGGTGACCCAAAGAAATGCCAGAGCCGTTGGGGTTGACTTTGGCAGGGTCGAGGCCGAGTTCTTTGCTCACGGCGCAAGCTTGTGCAGCAAAGGCTTCGTTGGCTTCAATCACGTCCATGTCGTTCGTGGTCAGGCCAGCTTTTTGCAAAGCGAGGCGAGACGCCGACACAGGGCCCATGCCCATGATTTTTGGGTCGAGGCCTGTGTGGGCGTAAGACACCAAACGTGCCAATGGCTTTGCACCACGCGCTTGCGCCGTTTTAGCGTCCATCAAAACCACAGCGGCAGCTGCGTCATTGATGCCTGATGCGTTACCGGCGGTGACCGTACCGTTTTCTTTGATGAAAACTGGCTTCAACTTGGTCATGTCTTCGAGCTTGCAGTTGGGACGGAAGTGCTCGTCAGTTGCGTAGGCCACATCGCCTTTTTTGCTCTTGAGCATCACAGGCAGGATTTGGTCTTTGAAGTAGCCAGCCTCTGTGGCGCGTTGGGCGCGGTTGTGGCTTTCGACGGCTGCTGCATCTTGCATTTCGCGGGTGATGCCAAACTTGGCCGCCACGTTTTCAGCAGTCACACCCATGTGAATGTTTTGGAAGGGGTCGTGCAAAGCGCCCACCACCATGTCGACCATCTTGGTGTCGCCCATGCGTGCGCCCCAGCGTGCGCTGAGAGACGCGTAAGGGCCGCGGCTCATGTTTTCTGCGCCGCCGCCAATGGCGATGTCGCAGTCACCCAGCATGATGGCTTGGCTGGCAGACACGATGGCTTGCAGGCCCGAACCACACAAACGGTTCACGTTGAAAGCGGGCGTGCCTTCGGCGCAACCGCCGTTGATGGCCGCCACGCGAGACAGGTACATGTCTTTGGGTTCTGTGTTGACCACATGGCCAAACACCACATGGCCCACATCTTTGCCTTCGACGTTAGCGCGTGCCAATGACTCGCGCACCACTTGGGCGGCCAGCTCGGTGGGGGGAATGTCTTTCAGGCTGCCGCCGTAAGTACCAATTGCTGTACGAACACCGCTGACCACAACTACTTCACGCATTTCTGTCTCCAGTTATAAAAGTTAGAACCAAATGAGTTTGCGCCGTTTGGGCTACAGATGTCTTACGTTTGAGGCCCTAAAACGTAGGGGTTTGCCGCAGACCAAGCCACGGGTGCGCTGAAAAACAGCGGTTCTTCTGTAAACGGGTGTGGAAATCCAATGTCTTGCGCGTGCAGCATCAGGCGCGGTGTGAGCGCTTTGATTTCTGGCGGCGCATACAGCGAATCGCCCAGCATGGGGTGCCCAAGGCTTTGCATGTGAACGCGCAATTGGTGTGTGCGACCAGTGAAGGGCTCTAGTTCAATCAAGCTGGCCGTGTTGCCCGCTTGCACCATGCGCCACAAGCTCAGGCTGGGTTTGCCGTCAGGATGAATGATGTGAATGGGGCGACGCTCCCAGTCGAGCATGATGTTGCCTTCAATGGCTCGCCAACCGTCTTCGTTGGTGGGCACATGCGTTTGGGTGAGCAGCGGGTTGCCTGCTACCACCGCCATGTAGCGCTTGCTCACCTGACGTGTTTCAAACAAGCGGCTGATGCGGCGCTGCGCCTCAATGCCACGCGCCATCACGATGAGGCCCGAGGTGTCTTGGTCGAGGCGGTGCACCACCAGTGCATCGGTGTAAATGTCTTGCACACGCTTGGACAGGCAGTCTTGCTTTTCAGGCCCACGGCCCGGCACAGACAGCAGGCCGCTGGGTTTTTCGAACACCAGCAGGTGTTCGTCTTCGTAAATCGGGTTCATGTTTAGGTAGCGCGAGCCTGTGTTTGCTCAAGCACCACATTTGAGGTGGGTCTAGCCACGCAGGGCAGCACATAACCCTCGGCTTTTTCTTCGGCACTCAGGCCTGGCCACTCGATGGTGTAGGTCACTTCGCCGCTCACAAGGCGGCACACGCAGGTGCGGCACGTGCCATTGCGGCAAGAGCTGGGTAGCTCGATGCGTGACATCTCGGCGGCTTCTAGCAAAGTGAGGTCACCCTCGACGTCGTATTGCAGGCCAGCGGGCTCCACCTTGACGGTGAAGATTTCAAAATTCTCTGGGGCAGTCATGCTTAGATGGTTAATTCGAGGCGGTTAATTTCGCTTCCGCTTTGTCCAGCACCAACGCAAGGTTGTCTAGCAAATCGGTTTGGCTAAATGAGCAGCTTTCTTCGCTGAACAAAGCGCTCGATTCCAGTCGGTCTACCAGCTCTAACCACACCTCTTCAAACTTGGGCGGCAGGGCTTTGAACAAAGCCTCTTGCGAGCGGGCTGTTTGTATGAACGCACGGTCGGTCAGCGCGTTGTTGCGCAAGTCGGTCAGTGCCATACGAAGGGTGGCGAGAGCAAGGGTGGCAGACATTACTTGTTCTTAATCTTGCCGCGTGGCGCGACGTAAGTAGTGGGAGGGTTGGGACGATCCGAGGTGGATGTCTTAGGAGGTGACGTGTCCTTTTTAGGCTTCTTTGTCATTTTGTTGCTGTGTTGTTCGCCTTTGGCCATATCACCTTCGTTGTAGTTGTCTCGGATTGAGATAGTGGAATGGTAAGTCACATCAGCAAGGCTGCGCGTTCAGCGCGTCAAGCACGCGCTGTGTGGCGGTGATCAGGTCGGCCACCAAGCGCGCATTCACATCCAGCATGCCTTCGTACTCGCCGAGGTTGCGCGTGTTGTGACATTTATCAAGCACACGCCAAACCTCTGGGCCAAGGCCCAGTGTGTGGGGCAACACCTGAAACACGATAAAGCGGTTGCTGGGCCGATAGCCCTTGCGCCTGAGTGCGGCTAAGCAAAGCGCGTGCGCGGAGTTGTAGGCCAAGTCGAATTGGCTTTCTAGCGCCAGGGCTTCGTTGTGTGCATCGTGCAAGCGGGCTGTGCCGGTGCGTATCAGGCCCGCAAGCTCTGCCTCGTCAGGTGCTTCTGCTTTGAGTGCTTTGCCGGGACCACTGAGGTTCTCAAGTGCGGTGTTGTCCATCCGTTTGCTCCAACTTGCCTATTAACCAAATCTTGGGCTGCTGCATCACGCGGGTGATGAAGGCCTGATCTTGGTCTAGGCGTTGGGCAAATTCGTTGGGTGTGTATAGCGTTGGGTTGATGTTGCGCTTGAGCTGTTGGCTGGCACTTTCCAGTGCGCCAAATACATCGGCGTAGCTAAGCGTGGTGCTCACCAGCAGCACATCCACATCGCTTTGAGCGGTGTCTTGTTGGTTGGCCATTGAGCCGTAAACAAATGCGGTGTCGATGCGATTGACCAAAGGAGCTAGGGCGCTGCGCAGCACATCGGCCAGCCCCACGGTTTTAAGCACCAAGCCGCGCAGCTCGGTGTACACCGGTGACTGCGTGTTAGCTTGAAAGTGTTTTTGGTTACCCACCTTGGTCACGGTGATCAAGCCGACTTGTGCCATATCTGCCAGCTCACGCTGCACCGCGCCTGTGCCTGACTGCGCGAGTGCAATCACCTCGTTCGCATAAAAGCTTCGGTCAGGCTGTCCAAACAACACGGCCAGCACGCGTTGGCGCACTTTCGGGAACAGCGCATCTGCCAGATTGGAAATGTTTGAAATACCCATAATGGGGTATATCGTACCCTATTTGGGTTTTATCGTGTTTCTTGCCAAGTTGCCAGCGGCAGGTCCATCAAGCTGTAGGGGCCGATGTTTGTGCGTATCAGGCGCAGGGTGGGCAAACCCACAGCGGCGGTCATGCGGCGCACTTGGCGGTTGCGGCCTTCGCGGATGGTCAGCTCTATCCAAGACGTAGGTTTGGTTTGCCGCACACGGATGGGCGGGTCGCGCTCCCACAGGTAGGCTGGCGCTTCTGCTGCACGGGCGCGGGCGGGCAGGGTCATGCCGTCGTTAAGCATCACGCCACTGCACAGGGCTTGCAGCGCGGCTTCGTCTGCAACGCCTTCGACTTGCGCGAGGTAAGTTTTTTCCATCTTGAAGCGCGGGTCGGCAATGCGGGCTTGCAGCTGGCCGTCGTCGGTGAGCAGCAGCAGGCCTTCGCTGTCGGCGTCTAAGCGGCCGGCCACATACACGCCGGGCAGGGTGATGAAATCTTTCAGGCCGCGCCATTTCCCCTCGGGGGTGAACTGGCTCAGCACCCCGTAGGGCTTGTTAAAACGAATCAGCATGGCAGATGAAAAGCGAACGAAGGCTAGAGCGTATCAGCCTCGGGGCTGTGCTTTGGTGCACGCGGCTACCATGGCTGCATGACTGCCCATTTTGAAAGCGTGCAAAACGCCGCGATGTACCCCGATGCCTTTGATGTGGCAGCCCCCGAAATTGTCTTTGAGCGCGACCTGTGGCCGCGCAAGTTGGGCGTGTTTGTGCGCAATGCGCCTGCGGCTGAAGGCGCTGAAGTTGATGCAAAGCCGGTGCGCGAACTGGCCGTGGGCCAGTTTGGCTTTGTGCCGCAGTGGGTCAAGTCGGCATCAGACGCCAAGCTGCGCTCCACCAAGATGGTCAATGCCCGCTCTGAAACCGTCACCACATCCAACAACTTTCGCGATGCATGGCTGGCAGGCCAGCGCTGCATCGTGCCCATGACGGCGTTTTTTGAAGACGACTGGCGCAGCGGTAAAGCTGTGCCCACGCGCATCACCCGTGTGGACGGCAAGCCCATGGGTGTGGCGGGCATTTGGGAGCGTTGGGCCAAGGACGGCACAGAAATCATCAGCTTCACGCTGCTGACAGTCAATGCCAACAGCCACGCCTTGCTGCACCGCTACCAACAAAACGGCAACGAAAAACGCATGCCCGTCATCTTGGGCGAGGGCGCGTATGACGCATGGCTCAATACAAAAGCCGAGAAAGCCCGCGAATTTATGCGCGCTTACTCGGCTAACTTGTTGACGGCCAATCCCGTCGAGAAGAAGTAATTACTTCACTTCGGTCACGAACTGCTCTCTTGGGCGACGCACTTTCTTGAGCGGTGCGAGCCAGTCTTGCTTAGCCAAGCGGTAGCCCAAAGGCATGATGGCCACGCTACGCAAACCGCGTGCATGCAAGTTCAAAATTTCGTCCACGGCTTTCGGGTCGAAACCTTCCATCGGCGTAGCGTCCACTTCTTCAAACGCTGCAGCGATCAAAGATGCGCCCAAGCCAATGTAGGCTTGGCGAGCGGCGTGTTCAAAGTTCACATGTTCGTCACGCACAGGGTAGTTGGCCAACAGCATTTGGCGGTAGTTTTCCCAGCCTTCGTTTGTGCCGCCGCGCTGTGCGTTGGTCAGGTCAAACATCATGTTGATGCGATCAGCGGTGTAGTTGTCCCATGCAGCAAACACCAACAGGTGAGAGCCTTCGGTGATCTGAGCTTGGCCATGTGCGCTGGCTTGAATCTTGGCGCGAACTTCGGGGTTGGTAACCAAAATAATTTCAAACGGCTGCAAGCCGCTCGATGTGGGCGCTAAGCGAGCCGCCTCGATGATGCGCTCCACTTTGTCTTGAGGCACCACTTTGGTGGCATCCATTTTTTTAGCGGCGTAGCGCCATTGCAGTTTGTCGAGAAGAGTAGACATTGAATAAGTTCCTTTACGGTGGAAGCATAGCCAAGCCAGCAGTGGTTTGCTGGCTTGGGGATATTGGGTTGAGTGGTGTCAGTAGGTGGTGCTTCATTGCCTGTTTTCAAGGCAATGCTTGCCAAGCCTGATGGACACTAGACTTGAAGAGATATTCAAGATGTTGTCCACAGGTTCATGCACAGATGCACGGGACAATTTGCATTAACTTTGCGATTGCTTCGATCAATTATTCAGAAGCATCTCTGCGGTGCTTTTCTAACCATGGGAAGAAGTACCAACCAAAAATACTTGCGAGCAATAGCAAGCCGGGAAAAATCGTATCTTTTTCCCAACTTTTCAGAAGTTGGCCTAATTTCATCTGAACTCCATCTCGCAGAATGTTCACATCGTTTGCTTCGTATGGAATTTGAATTAGGGCCATGTTGTAGCCAGAGCAATAAATCATATAAAGCAGACATATGACTTGGAAACCCATCGTTATCGGCACCATTGTTTTTGGATACTCTTTCGATAGATAGTATTGAATGGTCAAAATGGTGAAGGCAGTGATGAGATAAGGATGACCATCAAATATTTTTGAAATTAGTTCCATTTGTAAACTGAAGATGTATAAAACTTAAGTTTACTTTGCCCAAGTATCCTTGAGCCCTGTGATCTTGTTAAACACCAACTTACTACCCGCATGGTCCACGCGGTCGGTCACAAAGTAGCCGTGACGTTCAAACTGAAAGTGAGCACCTGCGGGCACGTTGGCCAGTGACGGCTCCACATACGCGGTTACCACTTTCAGACTGTCGGGGTTGAGGGCGGCTAGGAAGTCTTTGCCGCCTGCGTCGGGTTGTGCGTCGGTGAACAAGCGGTCATACATGCGTACTTCGGCTTGCAGGCCGTCGCTCACGCCCACCCATGTGATGGCGGCGCTGGCCTTGACGGTGGCGCTGCCGGGCGTGCCGCTCTTGGTGTCGGGGATGACGGTGGCTTGCACTTCGGTGATGTGGCCCGCCGCATCTTTGGTGCAGCCCGTGCACTCAATGACGTAGCCGCCTTTGAGGCGCACTTTGTTGCCGGGAAGCATTTGGCCATCCGCGCCTAACCGGGGCGGATAAAGGCGTTTGTATCCCTTGGGTGGTTCTTCTAAAAAGTCGTCACGCTCAATCCACACTTCTTTGCCAATTTTGAAATGGCGTGTGGGTACTTCAGCGCCTTCTTCTGCGTGGGGCAGTGCAGGTTGTGTGCACGGCTCTAAGTGGCCCGCACCCATCACGTCGTCCCAGTTGGTGAGCACGAGTTTGACGGGGTCCAGCACGGCCATGGCGCGGTGTGCAGTGTTTTCTAGGCTTTCGCGCAAGCAGCCTTCGAGCGTGCTGTAGTCAATCCAGCTGTCGCTCTTGGTCACGCCAATGCGTTCGGCAAACAGCTGCAGGCTCTCGGGTGTGTAGCCACGGCGGCGCAGGCCGACGATGGTGGGCATGCGCGGATCGTCCCAGCCGTTGACCTTGCCTTCGTTCACCAGTTGCGCGAGTTTGCGTTTGCTGGTGATGACGTAGGTGAGGTTGAGGCGCGAGAACTCGTATTGCTTGGGTGCAGGTGCAGCCAGCAGGCCGCACTCGCACAGGCGGTCCATCAGCCAGTCGTAGAACGGGCGTTGGTCTTCAAACTCCAGCGTACAAATGCTGTGTGTGATTTGCTCCAGCGCGTCTTCGATGGGGTGGGCAAAGGTGTACATCGGGTAGATGCACCAAGTGTCGCCCGTGTTGTGGTGTGTGGCGCGGCGAATGCGGTAGATGGCTGGGTCGCGCAGGTTGATGTTGGGCGAGGCCATGTCAATCTTGGCGCGCAGCACGGCTGCACCATCGTCCAACTTGCCATCGCGCATTTCACGAAACCGTGCAAGGTTTTCAGCGGGGGTGCGTGTGCGGAAAGGGCTGTTCACGCCGGGCTTAGAAAAGTCGCCACGGTTGACGCGCATTTCTTCTGGCGTTTGTTCGTCCACGTAAGCGTGACCGGCTTCAATCAAGGCCTCGGCAGCGCGGTACATGAAGTCGAAATAGTCGCTGGCTTGGTAGGCCTTGTCATTGCCCGGTTGGCTCCAGCTAAAGCCTAGCCATTGCACTGCGTCGATGATGCTGTTGACGTATTCGGTGTCTTCTTTTTCGGGGTTGGTGTCGTCAAAGCGCAGGTGGCACACGCCGCCGTAGTCACGCGCCAAACCGAAGTTGATGCAAATGCTTTTGGCGTGGCCCACGTGCAAGTAGCCGTTGGGCTCGGGTGGAAAACGCGTACGAATCTTGGCGGGGTCTGGTTCGCCTTTGGCGTGATGCGCTGCGTCCCCTGGGCTGCCCGCCCAGCGGCGGGTGGCGTAAGTGCCTTGGGCCAAATCGTTTTCGATGATTTGGCGCAAAAAGTTGCTGGGCTTGTGGTCTTGTTCTGTCGCGGGGTTGGCGGGTTTCGTCATGCCGTGATTTTAGGGGCCCGCACCCTCGATAATTGGGCGAGTTAAAGGAGTTGTATGGATATCGTTTTATTGCTCAAAGCTGCAGCCATGGGTGTGGTCGAAGGTTTGACCGAGTTTTTGCCTATTTCATCGACAGGTCACCTGATCTTGGCTGGCGCATTGCTGGGAATGGATGACGACAAAGCCAAGGTGTTTGACATCGCCATTCAGACCGGCGCGATCTTTGCCGTGATCATTGTTTACTGGCAAAAGATTTTCAGCACCGTGGTGGCGTTGCCTACGCAGGTCGAGGCCCGCCGCTTTGCTTTGAACGTGTTCATCGCCTTTGTGCCTGCCGTGGTGCTGGGCTTGTTGTTTGGAAAGTTCATCAAGGCGCATTTGTTCACGCCCACCGTGGTGGCCAGCACCTTCATCATTGGCGGCTTCATCATTTTGTGGGCCGAAGGCTGGGGCCGTGCCAAGCCTGAGGGCGAAGAAGAGCCAGCAATTGAGCCAGCGCGCATTGAAACGGTGGAAGCCATGTCGCCCATCGACGCTTTGAAAGTAGGCTTGGTGCAGTGTTTGGCCATGATTCCGGGCACCAGCCGCAGTGGCGCGACCATCATTGGCGGCATGTTGCTGGGCTTGTCGCGCAAAGCCGCAACAGACTTTTCGTTTTACTTGGCCATCCCCACGCTCATTGGTGCGGGTGCGTACAGCCTCTACAAAGAACGCGAGCTGCTCAGCATGGCCGATGCGCCCGTGTTTGCCGTGGGCTTGGTATTCTCATTCATCAGCGCTTGGATTTGCGTGCGTTGGTTGCTGCGCTACATCGCCAGTCACAGCTTTGTACCATTTGCTTGGTATCGCATTGTGTTTGGCATCGTGGTGTTGGCCACCGCGTGGACTGGCACGGTGACTTGGGCCGCCTAAAGCACTTGAAGCTGGTGAGTGTGGTCAGCGCCCGCGAAGGCGATTTTGAGGCGCGTAGCGACGTATGAGCCGCCGTGGGTGCTGGCCGCGCTTGCCAGCTTCAAGTCACTTAGCCAATCAAGTTCAGCAGCGCGGTTTCGACAGCCGCCGCTGCCACAAACGGATGCTCCATTGGAAATAGATGCGTGCCATCTATCTTCATCACGCGCCCCTGCGTGACACGACGGCTGAAATCTAAACCCACTTGTTTCAACTCACGCGATTGCAAGCCGCCTATCAGGGCGGCTTTGCATTTGAGCGGATGGCGTTTGAAATAGTTTTCTAAGTGATCGGGCAGGCCGTTGTAAATGGCGCTTTCCACGTCGCGGTCAAAGCTCAGCACGCGGCGTGTGCCTTGGGCGGTTTGTTCGTCGTGCGTGCCGTATTTCACATAGTCTTGCAGCACTTGTGGATGCCATTTGGCAAACAGTTTTTTGCTTTGAAAGTGGTCCATCACCTCAGCTTCGCTGGCCCAAGTGGTGCGGCGTTTGCGGCTGATGGCCGCCGGTGAAAACACCTCAGCGCCAGGCACACGCTTGACCGTTTTGAGCAGCTTGGCTTTCCAGCCGCCCAGCATGGGCGAATCGAGCAACACCACGCCACGTACCAGCTCGGGATGCTTGGCAGCGACCATCATGCTGAGGATGCCGCCCAACGAGTGGCCCACCAAAAACACGGGGCCACTTTGCGCAGCCAATGGCGAGGCAAAGTCGGTCAGCTGCTGCACCAAGTGCGGCCAGTTGTCTGTGACGGGGTAGCGTGGGTCGTGGCCAAATTTATCGATGGCCTCGACGCGAAAGCCACGCGCACGAACGGCTTCGAGCATGACGCGGTAGGTGCAAGCTGGAAAACTGTTGCCGTGCGAAAAAACGATGAGCGGTTGTGTCATGCCGGTCAGATGAGTTTGTCGTCTGGGGTTTGAATTTTCTTCAATGCCTGCACACGCTGTGCAGGTTGCAGCAAGGGCGTGGCAGTGGCCGCACCGTTCCACACGGGATCTTCAATGCCGTCAAACACTTCGCGCAGTTTGACGCCCCATGTGTTGTGCATCATCTGAAAGTACGGATTGTTTTCGTCAATGCAAACCACCTTGTCGCTTTCAAACTTGTCGGCTTCGTAAACCACCATATCGAGCGGCAGACCAACAGAGAGATTGGACTTGAGTGTGGAGTCCATCGACACCAACGCACACTTGGCGGCTTCGTCCAGCGGGGTGTCTGGATGCAACACGCGGTCAAGCACGGGCTTGCCGTATTTGGATTCGCCAATTTGGAAGTAGGGTGTTTCAGCCGTGGCTTCGATGAAGTTGCCGGGTGAGTACACCTGGAACAAACGCATGCCTTCGCCTGCAATTTGCCCACCAAAGATGAGCGACACATTGAAGTCCACACCCGAGGCTTTGAGGGCGGCTGCATCGCGCTCGTGCACACGGCGAATGGCTGCGCCTAATACGCGCACCGCATCAAACATGCTCTTGGCGTTCCAGATGGTGATGGGTTCGCTCTCGGGGGTGTCTTTGAGTTGCTCGACTTGCAAGATCTCACGCACCGATTGCGAGATGGACAAATTGCCTGCCGACAACAACACCATGAAACGGTCGCCCGGCTTCTCGTACACGATCATTTTGCGGAAGGTGCTGATTTGGTCGAGGCCCGCGTTGGTGCGCGAGTCGGACAAGAACACGAGGCCCGCTTTGAGTTTGATACCGACGCAGTAGGTCATAACAGTTTCTTCAATTGATACAGAGCGTCCAACGCATCGCGTGGACTGAGTTTGTCGGGGTCGATCTCGGCCAGCTTGGCTTGCAGTGGGCTGGGGCCCACATCGTCTTGCAACGGCGGTGGCGCAAACAGATCGACTTGTACCTTCGATGCGTCAGCCCCCGCTTCAAGCGAGGCCAACGCATGGCGGGCATGACTGAGTACAGCAGAAGGCATGCCAGCTAAGCGAGCCACTTGAATACCGTAGCTGCGGCTGGCGGGACCGGGCTGAATTTCGTGCAAGAACACAATGCTTGCGCCACTCTCGGCCGCGCTCACATGCACGTTCACCGCAGCGCGGTGGTTGGCAGGGAATTCGGTGAGTTCAAAGTAATGCGTGGCAAACAGCGTGAAGGCTTGGGTCTTGTCATGCAAGTGGGTGGCAATGCCGCTGGCCAAGGCCAAGCCGTCAAAGGTGGATGTGCCGCGACCAATCTCGTCCATCAACACCAAGCTGTGCGGCGTGGCAGCGTGCAAGATTTGCGCGGCCTCGGTCATTTCCAGCATGAAGGTCGATTGCGCGTTGGCCAAGTCGTCGGCCGCACCAATGCGGGTGTGGATGGCGTCAATCGGGCCTAAGCGGCAAGCCGTTGCGGGCACATGGCTGCCAATGCTGGCGAGCAGCACGATGATGGCCACTTGGCGCATGTAGGTCGACTTACCGCCCATGTTGGGGCCGGTGATGACTTGCATGCGGTGCAGATGGCCCAGCCGCGTGTCGTTGGCAATGAAGGTTTTGGCTGCGCCGCCAGCCACCACGCCATGCGTTTCAGCCAAGCGGGCTTCCACCACGGGGTGGCGGCCTTGCTCAATTTCAATGCACGGTGTTTTCACAAACTCAGGTGCGCACCAGCCCAGCGTGAGCGAGCGTTCGGCCAAGGCGCACAGTGCGTCGAGCGTGGCCACGGCTTGCGCCAAGCGGGTGAGTGCGGGCACGAACTGCTGCAAGGTGTCGAGCAGTTGCTCGAACAAAAACTTCTCGCGGGCTAGGGCACGCTCTTGGGCGCTGAGCGCTTTGTCTTCAAAGGTTTTGAGCTCGGGCGTGATGAAGCGCTCGGCGTTCTTCAAGGTTTGGCGGCGCGTGTAGTCGGCCGGCACTTTGTCGATCTGGCCTTGCGTGACCTCGATGTAAAAGCCATGCACTTTGTTGAACTGCACGCGCAGGTTGGCAATGCCGGTGCGCTCGCGTTCGCGGGCTTCGAGTTCAAGCAAGAAGCCATCGCAGTTGTTTTGGATGGCGCGTAGCTCGTCCAGGTCAGCGTCGTAGCCGTGGCCAATGACGCCACCATCGCGCACCAAGACGGCGGGCTCGGGCAGCAATGCGCGTTCGAGCAATGCACCGCATTCGGGCGGCACGCCCATGTCTTGGGCGATTTGCACCAACAACGTGGGCGACAGAAGCGAGGGCGGCAGAGCGCTCTGCTGCGTGTCCCCCGCTCGCTGCGCGAGCTCCTCCTTGACCTTCGCAGAGCGCTCCACCGCCCTCGCTTCTGAGGCGATAGGAATCAGCGGCTGAATGCGCAACGCCTTTTGCAGCGCCTGACCTAAGGACACCAATTCACGTGGACGCACTTGGCGCAGCGACACGCGGGCGCTGATGCGCTGCACATCGCCTGAGCCTTTGAGGGCGTCGCGCAGCACTTTGTAGCTTTGCGTGCGGTTGTCTTGCAGCGCTTCAATAGCGGCCAAGCGGTGCATGGCTTGCGTGCGGTCGCGCTCTGGCGAGAGCAGCCAGTTTTTGAGCTGGCGGCTGCCCATGCCCGTCATGCAGGTGTCGAGCAACGAGAACAAGGTGGGCGAGTCTTCGCCGCGCAGTGTTTGGGTCAGCTCTAGGTTGCGACGGGTGGTGAGCGGCAGGTCGATCAGCGCATCGTTGCGTGCCACGTACACGCCGTGCATGTGTGTGAGGGCGCGACCTTGGGTATGTTCAGCGTAGGCCAGCAGTGCGGCGGCGGCGGCGTGAGCTTGCACTACGTCTTGTGCGTTCCACGCATTGAGCGAGGCGGCTTGCAAATGCTCCAGCAGCTTGCGGCCACCCAAAGCGGCATCAAACTGAAATGCGGGGCGCACTTGAGCGGGCAGGCCAAGGTTGCTGCAAAAGTTTTTCAGCTGTTGCTCAAACGCGGGGCTAACCTCGGCGCTGTAAATGATTTCGCTGGGGGCCACGCGGGCAATCCAGTTGGGCAGCTCTGCTGTCTCACACTCGGCCAAGTGCACCAAGCCTTGCGTGACGCTGAGCCAGGCCAAGCCGCATCCGGCGCGGTCGCTTTGGTGAATGGCCAATACATAGGCTTCGGTTTTGTCGCTGAGCAAGGCGCTGTCTGTGAGCGTGCCCGGCGTGACCACGCGCACCACTTTGCGCTCGACAGGACCTTTGCTCGCACCCACATCGCCCACTTGCTCGCAAATCGCCACGGATTCGCCTAGCTTGATGAGGCGTGAGAGGTAGGTTTCGAGCGAGTGAAACGGCACACCGGCCATCACCACGGGCTCGCCGTTGGACTGGCCGCGTTGCGTGAGCGTGATGTCGAGCAGGCGCGTGACCTTCTCAGCGTCCGCAAAGAACAACTCGTAAAAGTCGCCCATGCGGTAGAACAACAGCGTCTCGGGGTGGTCAGCTTTGAGCCCCAAGTACTGCTGCATCATGGGTGTGTGCCCAGACAAATCACGCATCGCAGTGCCTGCCAGAAAGTGTTGAACGAGTTACAGCGGCGCGTCTGGCGCTTGGCGTGAAATGCTCAAAGTCTTGGCTGCTGTGCTGGCCGCGCGCTTGTCGTCTGCGCCTGCAAACTTGGAATATTTTTGCGTGATGGGCACCAACTGTGCGTAGATGCGGGGAGGCGCGGCCAAGCACTCTTCGTGCTCAAGGTAAGGGCCTTCGCCCGTGAAGTTGCTCACCAAGCCACCGGCTTCGGTGATGAGCAATGCGCCTGCGGCCATGTCCCAAGGCTTCAAGCCGAGTTCAAAGAAACCATCGCTAAAGCCCGCGGCCACATAGGCCAAGTCGAGCGCAGCAGCACCGGGGCGGCGCAAGCCAGCCGTGCGCTGCATCACATCGCCCATGAGGCTGAGGTATTTGTTGAAGTCGTCACCTGGGCGGAACGGGAAGCCGGTAGCGAGCAAACACTCTTCCAGGCGAGTGCGTTTGCTCACGCGGATGCGGCGGTCGTTCATGAACGCGCCACGGCCTTTGGTGGCGGTGAACAAGTCGTTGCGGGTGGGGTCGTAAATGACGGCTTGCTCTAAGCGGCCTTGCACTTGCAAGGCGATGCTCACGCAGTAGTAGGGGAAGCCGTGGATGAAGTTGGTTGTGCCATCGAGTGGGTCGATGATCCAGATGTGGTCTGCGTTGGGGTTGCCGTGCATGGTGCCTGACTCTTCGGCCAAGATGCCGTGGTCGGGGTAGGCGGTGAGCAGGGTCTCGATGATGATGCGTTCGCTGTTTTGGTCAACTTCGGTCACAAAGTCGTTCACTTGCTTCTGTGAAATACGCACAGCTTCCACGTCGAGCGCAGCGCGGTTGATGATGGCGCCTGCGGCGCGTGCAGCCTTGACGGCCACATTGAGCATGGGGTGTACAGAAGAAGAGGACGACATAGATTTTGTGAAGAGCTGGCCTTGGCAGACCGAAGATGAACGCCCGGCGATGCGGGCGGCGACAATGAGGCAGATTTTACGCGCTAAGACTTACAAAACCATCTATGAAAACCCGCTTCATCCTAATAAACACCAGCCACGCCGGCAATGTGGGGGCCACGGCCCGCGCCATGAAGGTGATGGGTTTCACCGATTTGGTGCTGGTCGCGCCCCGTTGGGACAACGTGCTGCGCCGCGAAGAGACCATCCAGCGTGCCAGCGGCGCCCTAGACGTGCTGGCCAATGCCCGCGTGGTGGCCACTTTGGATGAAGCAATTGATGGCCTGCACCACCTGTGCGCCACTGCCATGACGCCCCGCGACTTTGGCCCGCCCACGCTGGAACCCCGTCCGCACTTTGCCGCCTTAGCCGCCGAGCACAAGCAGAACGCCGACTTTGGCGTGGGCTTTTTGTTTGGTTCTGAGCGCTTTGGCATGCGTAACGAAGACGTGTACCGCTGCCACACCTGCCTGAGCATTCCGACAGACCCGAAGTTTGGTTCGCTGAACTTGGGCGCGGCGGTGCAGGTGTTGGCTTATGACTGGCGGGAGGCATTGGGCGGGCTTGCCACGATGGTGCCTTCTGAAGAGATTGCGCCCGCAGCGCAAGAGCCAACGCCCTTGGCCGACGCTCAACAACTCGCAGGCTTGCTCGATCACTGGCAACAGTCGCTGACGGACATTGGCTTTTTAGACCCAGAAGCGCCGAAGAAACTCATGCCTCGCCTGAACCAGTTGTTCAACCGCGCGCAGGTGACGCAAGAGGAAATTCACATCTTGCGTGGCATTGCCAAAACCATGTCGCAAGCTGCCAAAACTGCGGACCAAAAACAAGCCTAAAAATGCAGCCCCAAAAGCATCTATTCAGGCAACGATAATCACGCCACTATGTTTTCACGCCTACGCTCTGATGTTCAATGCATTTTGGACCGCGACCCCGCCGCTCGAAGCCGCTGGGAAGTGCTGACTTGCTACCCCGGCTTGCATGCGGTGCTGCTGCACCGCTTGGCGCATGGCTGCTGGAACATCGGCTTCAAGTGGCTGGGCCGCTTTATTTCACACATCTCGCGCTGGTTCACCGGCATTGAAATTCACCCCGCCGCCAAGATTGGCGACCGCGTGTTTTTCGACCACGCCATGGGCGTGGTGGTGGGCGAAACCGCCGAGATTGGTGACGGCTGCACGATTTACCAAGGCGTGACCTTGGGCGGCACGTCGCTCTACAAAGGCGAAAAGCGTCATCCCACCTTGGGCAAAGATGTGGTGATTGGCGCAGGCGCCAAAGTGTTGGGCGGTTTCACCGTGGGCGACGGTGCCAAAGTGGGCAGCAACGCTGTGGTGACCAAGCCCGTGCCTGCAGGTGCCACTGCGGTGGGCAACCCCGCACGCATCATCCAAGCTGAGACCGATGCGAAGCGTGAAGAAGCCGCATCCAAGATGGGCTTCTCAGCCTATGGCGTGACGCAAAACGACGACCCTGTGAGCCAAGCCATGCGTGGCTTGATTGACAACGCTACGTCACAAGAACACCAAATTGCTTTGTTGTGGAAAGCCATTGAACAGCTCTCTGCAGGTCAAGCCAAACCCGATTGCGTGCCTACAGATGCTGCTCGACAAGAGCACTTTGAGGCGGCACGCATCAACCAGCTGTTGGATTGACGATGCGTTTTTTGAATGTGTACCCCAAGCGCTTGTGGGCGACTTTGAATCCTGTTGGGGCTTTTGAGGGCCAGTTCACGTTTGACTTAGAGCAATACGGTTTGGTGACCAGTGACATCGTGTGTGATGTGACGGTTTGTGAAGACCCGCTGATGGTTGGGCAGTGGAAGATCCTGGTGAAGCCCATGTTTGACGTGGAGATGCCGCACTTTGACAAGTTTGTGGACACGCTCAATCACTATGTGTTTGAGGTGTTGCAGTTCATGCCTAGCCGCAGCGCACCTGGCAACGATCTGCCGATGGTGAAGCTATTTTTTGATGGCATCTACTTTGATATGTCGGGTGATGAGCCGGTTGTGCAAAAGATCGGTGCAGGCAGCACCCAGAAGTAAAAAAGCCCGCTGAGTCAGCGGGCTTTTTTGTGGGCGTGTGTTGCGTCACACGCGCTTAGATTTCAACGCAGTCTTAGGACGCCAGCCTTTGCAAAACGCATCGCGCGTTTCCATGTACGGTCCGCCAATCAAGTCGATGCAGTAGGGCACCGCAGCAAAGATACCGTCCACCACTTGTTTATCCTCTGCGTCTTTCAAACCACCCAAGGTTTCTTGGATGGATTTGGGTTGACCGGGCAAGTTGATGATGAGGCACTCGTCACGAATCACGGCCACTTGGCGTGACAGGATGGCGGTGGGCACAAACTTCAAACTCACTTGGCGCATTTGCTCGCCAAAGCCCGGCATTTCTTTGTGTGCCACGGCCAAGGTGGCCTCGGGTGTCACGTCGCGCTTGGCTGGTCCTGTACCACCGGTGGTTAGCACCAAGTTGCAACCCGCATCGACCAGCTCAATCAGAGCTTGGCTGATGGTGGTTTGCTCGTCTGGGATGAGGCGCTCGACATACGCAATCGGGTTGTACAAAGCATGACCCAGCCAATCGCGCAAAGCGGGCAGGCCTTTGTCTTCGTAAGTGCCGCTAGAGGCACGGTCGCTGATGGACACGATGCCAACCTTGATGGTGTCGCAACGGGCATCTGGGGTAGGCAAGGTGGTGTCTGTCATGGCTTGAATCACGGCTTGTAAGAATCTTCGTCGTCATCGGGCGTGTGCAGCACATCGTCCACGAGGTTGAACTGCTCTTTGATGAGCTGGAAAATTTCGCGGAAAGCGCGGCTTTGGCGTGGCAACAAACCTTTGGCAATGTCTGCTTTGGTGGTGACGTCATCCTTGCGCGCTTGACGAACCAGTGCACGGAGCTGCTGACTGTCGGTGCTGGGGTATTCGTTCATCCACTCTTGCAGAGCTGTGTCTTCGGCCATCAGGCGATCACGCCAGCTTTCGGCCAAGTGCAGGGCCAAGGTGTCTTTGGTGCTGCCCATGCGTTGCTCGTTGAGCGCGTCTTTGACGGCCTCCACAGATTCTTCGCTGAGCTTGCGCATGAGCTTGCCGACAAATTGCATTTGACGGCGCTTGCCTTCAAAATTGGTGATGCGGCGGGCTTCGGCCAGTGCTTCTCGCAGCAGGTCGGTGATGTGGCCTTGGGTGTTCAGGCGGTCCATCAACTCAGTGCGCAGTGTCAGCAGCTCGACGCCCAAGTCTTGGCGGTCGTCGCTGTCTTTTTTGCGGTCGGTGCGGCTCAGGCCCTCAGTGCCTTTGAGTTCGGCTTTGAGTTCGAGGTCGAGTTCGCTGCCTTCGGCCACAAACTGGCCTCGGACAAAGTAACCTTTTTTGGGTTTACGTGACATAAATTGGGGAGCTTTAAATAGGTCGGTTTGCCCTTCAACACAAAGAGCAAACGCAGTGGCCAGTATCATAGCCTTCGATATGACCAAAGCCTCTAAAACCCAAGCCTCATCCCACACGCCTGCTCAAGGTTTCAGCTACAGCCGCGAGCACTTCGAGTCGCTCGTCGATGCAGCCCTGAAGCACGCCAAAAAGCTGGGAGCCACTGATGCGGGGGCCGATGCGTCTGAGGGCTGCGGCTTGAGCGTGTCGGTGCGCAAAGGCGAGCTAGAAAACGTCGAGCGCAACCGCGACAAATCATTGGGCGTGACGGTGTACTTGGGCCACCGCCGCGGTAACGCCAGCACGTCCGACTTTTCGCAAGCCGCGATTGAGCGCACCGTGCAAGCGGCCTACGACATTGCCCGCTTCACCGCCGAAGACCCCGTGGCTGGCTTGCCCGACGAAAAAGACATTGCCACCCACCACCCCGATTTGGATTTGTTCCATCCTTGGAACATCACCAGCGCAGACGCGGCCACCCTTGCACTGCGTTGCGAAGCCGCGGCCATGCAAACTGACAAGCGCATCACCAACAGCGAAGGCGCTGCGGTGTCGGCGCAACAAAGCCATTTCTTCAGTGCCCACACTCATGGTTTTCGAGGTGGCTATGCCAGCTCACGTCACACCATTTCGGTGGCGCCCATTGCGGGTAAGGGCGACGGCATGCAACGCGACGCGTGGTACAGCTCCATGCGCGATGCCCATGAGTTGGCTTCACCCGAGTCAGTTGGGCGCTACGCAGCCGAGCGCGCCTTGAGCCGCTTGAAATCTCGCAAGATTGCCACGATTGAATGTCCTGTGTTGTTTGAAGCGCCCGTGGCCGCTGGTTTGCTGGGCGGTTTTGTACAAGCCGTGAGCGGCGGTGCGTTGTACCGCAAGAGCACCTTCTTGCTCGATTCGTTGGGGACCACGGTGTTCCCTAAACACATTGATATTTCAGAAGACCCGTTTGTCATGCGTGGCAAAGGCAGCTCGCCGTTTGACGACGAAGGCGTGACCGTTCGCGCACGCCGCGTGGTGGATGCTGGCCGTGTGGAAGGCTACTTCCTCAGCAGCTACACCGCGCGCAAACTGGGTATGCCCACCACAGGTAACTCAGGCGGCTCGCACAACTTGGTGATGTCTTCACGCCTCACTCAAAGCGCAGACGACCTCGATGCCATGTTGAAGAAACTAGGCACGGGCTTGTTTGTGATTGAGCTGATGGGCCAAGGCGTGAACTACGTGACGGGCGACTATTCACGTGGAGCCAGCGGCTTTTGGGTGGAGAACGGGCGCATTGCTTATCCTGTGCAAGAGATCACCATCGCGGGCAATATGAAAGACATGTTCCAAGGTATTGAGGCCATTGGCTCGGATGCTTACACGATGGGTGCTAAGACGATTGGTTCTGTGCTGATCAATCGCATGAAGGTGGCAGGTAGCTAGTCTTCTTTGCTCGTTGCGTTTTGGCTTTGTAGTTTGCTTCTGCGCGAATGCGGTGTGGCGTAACTGCCCTAGGCTCCTCTTCGCTGCGCTCAGAATGTCGCTACGGGCAGTCACGCCACACCACATTCGCTTTATGCGCTCTACATAAGTTTTGTCGCTGCGCTCAAAACCCTTACTTCAACAGTAAAAGCAGGGGAGTCCTTCCCCCTCAGCCACAACAGTTAGACAAGAGCGGCTAAGCCTTAGCCCGCCAACGCAGCCTTAACAGCAGCAGACACCAGACCCATATCAGCCTTGCCCGCCAACTGCGCCTTCACAGCGCCCATGACCTTGCCCATGTCACCAGCACCCGTGGCGCCCAGTTCAGCCACGATGGCTTTCACAGCAGCGGTGATTTCTTCGGCGCTCAAACGCTGAGGCAAATACACCTCCAGCACTTTCATTTCGGCGCTTTCGATGTCAGCCAAGTCTTGGCGCTGTGCTGATACATACGCAGCCACCGAGTCCTTGCGTTGCTTGATCAGCTTGTCCACGATGGCGATCACCATGACGTCGTCCAGCTCCACGCGCTCGTCAACTTCTTTTTGTTTCATTGCGGCTTGCAGTAGGCGGATGGTGCCCAAGCGCACGCTGTCTTTGGCGCGCATGGCTGTTTTCATGTCTTCGGTGATTTGTGCTTTGAGGCTCATGGTGTGTTCCTTGGGAGAAAAGTTGTTCGAAAAAAAAGCCCGCTGAGGCGTCCCTAGCGAGCTTTTTTGGGGCAGAGGCTGCTTAGTACAGCTTCTTGGGCAACTGCATGCTGCGGATGCGCTTGTAGTTGCGTTTCACGGCTGCTGCTTTTTTGCGTTTACGTTCAGCGGTTGGCTTCTCGTAGAACTCGCGAGCGCGCAAGTCGGTCAACAGACCCAATTTTTCAATGGTGCGCTTGAAGCGACGCAGAGCGACGTCAAACGGTTCGTTTTCTTTTACACGGATGGTGGTCATTACCAAAATTTCCAATTATTTGCAGTCAGAGGGTGCCTAGGAAGATCGTGCCTGAGCGCCATGCCTGCGGTGTTCCCCAACATTAAGTTGATCAGGCCGTTGGGGGTTTGCCAGCAAAGACCGAAATTATAGCGACTAAACCGCCGGTTTTAAATGGGCGCCCAAGGCTTTTGCGCAGGCGTGCGCGCTGGACCAAGCCCATTGGAAGTTGTAGCCGCCCAGCCAGCCGGTGATGTCCACCACTTCGCCAATGAAATACAGGCCTGGTTGCTTGGATTCCATGGTTTGCTGCGACAAATCGCGGGTGTCCACGCCGCCCACGGTGACCTCGGCTTTTTTGTAGCCCTCGGTGCCCGTGGGGGTGAGGGGCCAAGCGCTCAGGCGCTGGGCCAAGAGGTTCAGGGCTTTGTCGCTGGCTTCAATTACGGGGCGTTGCCATGCTGCGTCTTGGCTGGCCCACGTATCGGCGAGGCGTGAGGGGACCCAAGCGTTGAGTTCGTTGGCAATGAGCTTTTTAGACTGCTGCTTGGCTGTCATCAAGGCGTCAGTCAGGTCCACCTCGGGGGCGAGGTTGATGCGTAAGTCAGTACCTGCTTGCCAATAGCTAGAGATTTGCAGCACGCCTGGGCCAGACAGCCCTCGGTGGGTGAACAGCAAATCTTCGTCAAAGCTTTGCAGGGTTTTCTTTGCGCCTGTTTCGATGCGCACAGGCAGCGAGAGGCCCGAGAGTTGGGCGTAGGGCGCCCACGCTTTGTCGTCAAAGGTGAGGGGCACAAGGCCGGGACGGGGCTCAACCAAGCGCAGGTTGAATTGCTTGGCCAGTCGATAGCCAATGTCGGTCGCGCCAATTTTGGGGATGGACAAGCCGCCGGTAGCGACCACCACAGCCGCTGCGTGCACTGTGCCTTGACTGGTGTCGACTTCGTAGCGTTGCGCATCAGGGGCGGCGTCGGAGTAGCGAATGTCTTTGAGGTTGCAAGGCTGCCAGCGGGTGACGCTGCCGCCGCTCGCCGAGCCATTGCATTCAGCCAGCAACATTTGAATCAGGTCTTCGGCGGAGCGGTCACAAAACAGCTGGCCTTTGTGCTTTTCGTGAAACGGAATGTTGTGCTTTTGCATGAGCGCCACAAAGTCTTGCGGCGTGTAGCGCGACAGCGCGCTGCGACAAAACTGAGGGTTGTCACCCAAAAAGTGTTTGTGCGGGGCGCGAACATCAAGCTCGCGGTTGGTGAAGTTGCTGCGGCCCCCGCCGGAGATGCGAATTTTTTCGGCCACTTTCTCGCTGTGGTCCAGCACCAGCACTTGTAAGCCTTGTTGCGCAGCCACGCCTGCACAAAACAAACCGGCAGCACCGGCGCCCACGATCACAACGTCAAAAATTTTCATGCGGCGAGTTTAGTGGTGCTGCGCTTTAGCGCTAAGCACTTAGCCCGCAGAGGCTTGCAGTTCAGTGCCGTGTTGCATCGCCAGCAAGCCTTTGAATACATCGCCAATCACGATGACAGACGGGCTCGCCAGTCGCTCGCGAATGATGGTGTCATGCAACTGCTGCAGCTCGCACACCACATGGCGCTGCGTAGGCAGGCTCACTTGGTGAATCACGGCCACAGGCGTATCGGCGCGCATGCTTTGCAGCAGGGCGTCTTGCAGATGCGCTGCGCCAGTCACGCCCATGTAAATGACCAGCGTGAGTTTGGCTTGTTGTGCAGTTTGGCCCAATGCCACCCAGTCCACGCTGTCAGCCGCACCTTGTTTGGCGTGGCCGGTGATGAACACCACGCCATGCGCGTGTTCGCGATGGGTGAGGGGAATGCCCAACGAGGTCACGCCCGCTAACCCGGAGGTGATTCCATTGATGACTGTGACCGTGATGCCTTGCGCCTGCAAGTGTTCGACTTCTTCGCCGCCACGACCAAAGATGAACGGGTCGCCGCCTTTGAGGCGCACCACGGTTTCGCCCGCCAGCGCTTCTTGGGCCATGAGTTTTTCAATGAAGGCTTGCGGGGTCGATTTGCAGCCGCCGCGCTTGCCCACATGGATGATGCGTGCCGTGGGCGAGGCATGGGCAGTGATGGCGTCGCTGACCAAATCGTCGACCAGCAATAGGGTGGCCGAGGCAATGGCTTTGACAGCTTTGAGCGTGAGTAGCTCAGGGTCGCCCGGGCCAGCGCCGACCAAGGTGACAAGGGGTTGAGATGGGTGTGTCATGGTCAAAGGCTCAAGGCTTTCAGCACGGCTTGCACTTGCGCAGCCAGTGGGGCAGGTACGGGTAGATCTCCGCTGAGCACGGCTTGTGTGTAGCGTGCGGTGGTGGCTGCGTCTATGTCGGTGGGTAGCTCTGGCAGTTTGATGAGCGAGCCTGCTTGCGCTTCGACCAAGGCCGTGCGCATGCCGCGCACAAAAGCGTCCATTTGTGGTGTGCGGCGTGCATCGGCCACGACTTCGCCTTCGGTGCCGCGCAGAAGCAGTGCGCGTGCACCGGTCAACTCAAACGTGGCGGCCATGGAGACGGCGTATTCGGGGTGGGTGTAGCTGCTGACCAGCAAGGCGTTTGCTTCTGTCGTGGGGTTCATCAGCTTGACCAAGCTGTGCGCGGGGTTGCGCAGGCCTACGACGCGACGTACATCGAGCAAACGTTTGAGGTTGGGGTTGAGCACTTCGGTGGGGGCAAACACCACCTCACCCGCTGCGACAGCGCGTGCTTGGGTCAAGGCCTGCACGCCCATGGCGCTGAGCACTTCTTGGCTGGTGATGCGGGTAGATTCTGTGGCTGTGCCGTGCATCACCACGGCCAAGCCTTCGCGGGCCAGCAAGTGGGCGAGTAAAGGTGTGAGCACGGGTAGCTTGCGTGCGCCGTTGTAGCTGGGCAGTACGACCACAGGGCTGGTGGCGCTGATGTGCTGCAAGCGCGCATGTGTGGCATCTAGAAAGCCAGCCATTTCTTGGTCGGTTTCGCCCTTGATGCGCATGGCTATGCAAAAGGCACCCAGCTCTAAATCGGTGACATGACCATCCAAGATTTGGCCCATCAAATCAGCGGCTTGTGCACGGTCCAGCGCACGCGCGCCGTCGCGGCCGCGTCCGATGTCTTTGATGTAGTGGCTGATGCTCATACTGCGATTGTCTCGCAGGCTAGATAACTTATGGCTATATGACTAATTTAGGCGTGGATACACGTTGAAGCGCTAAACGAATTGGTCCAGAAGCAATCCGTTCAGCTTGTCGCTTCGGTGGATATCGGCAGGTATGTGTGTGTATTCAATAGTTCTCACAACCTCACCAGATCGCTCATCTTTGATGACCACATTGAGTGTTTTTTCAATGCTGTCAAACGCAAACGACACCGCAATCACGCTGGGGGCGTGTGCTTGAGATGTCGCGGAAGCGGAGGGCGTCGGGGCCGTGTTGGCGATCGACGTTACCGCGCTGATCACGGGGTCTTCCAGGTGGGCTGGCGTGCTGGCGATGGGCGGTAGGTGTGGCATGGCGGTTCTCTGTGAGCGTTTACACCTGAACTATCGACACGCATTCACGCTAGATTAGTGACATGCCCGTCATGCGCCGAACGATGACGAAGATGTCATTTGGCCTGTCCTTTCAATTGGAACTAATCGATTCAAAATGAAATCAAATCAAAAACAAGGGATGGTTGGTTTGAAAATTTTGTTGATTGAAGACGAAGCCAAGATTGCAGAATTCGTCATCAAGGGTTTGTCTGCCGCTGGCTATGACGTGACGCATGTCGATGATGGTGAACGAGGCCTCGCCGCAGTGCTTGTAGGTGCGCACGATTTGGTGATCTTGGATGTGATGTTGCCCAAGCTCAATGGTTTTGACCTCTTGCATCAAGCAAGAGGGGCTGGCATTACAACGCCGGTCATCATCCTCAGTGCCAAAGTCGATTTACCCGACCGCTTGATGGGTTTTGAGATGGGCGCAGATGACTACTTGCCCAAACCGTTTTTTGTGGAAGAACTGGTGGCGCGCATCAAGGCCGTGATGCAGCGCAAGATGCCTGAGCAAGTGCAGCAAATTTCATTGAGCCATCTGACGCTGGATGTGGTCAGTCACAAGGTGCAGTGGTTTGATGTCAACGCTGTCCTGAGCCAACGCGAGTTCAGTTTGTTGGCGTTTTTGATGCGCTCACCAGGACATATTTTTTCGCGTCAACAAATTCTCAAACACGTGTGGGAAATTAACTTCGATCCAGAAACCAATGTGGTGGATGTGTGCGTGCGTCGCATCAAGCGAAAGCTTGAGCGAGGCATTAATGGGCGTGTATCGCCCATTGAATCTGTGCGCGGAGTTGGTTATCGCTTACGCGTGGAGGCTTGAGTCATGAAAAAGTCGTTCAAGGTACGTATCTTTTTGCATGTGGTTTTGATCACGGCGGTCGTGATTGTTGCCAATCGTTTGACGGCGCAGCATTTTTTAACCGATCAGTTGCAAACCCGCATCCATCAAGAAATGGGCGTGGCGCTAGAAAAATGTGAAGATCATTTTCAGCGCCCCGACGAGTTTCTAAGCTGCTTCAAGGCACTTGAAAAAGGTAGTTTGTTCAGCAATATTTCTGATTTTTATGTGCTGTGTGACAGCGCAAAAGATACCGTTGACATCCCTGCCTTTCCTGTGTGTCGGTCCTTGTTGAAGGCCAATGATTTTTGGCGAGGTGATGCGGCTTCGACTCAAGGTCATGTTGAGTTTTCGCATGGCGCGATCGGCTCGCAGAGTTGGTACGCGGTTCGGTTCAAAGACCGATTGAAAGGCTCTGAAATTTGGCTGGATGGGGCGGAGATTGATGCTTTGATGCTGCGTGTGTGGGCATTGCGTGATCGCAACACCATTTACGTGTTGCCAACGATTCTTGTCACGCTGCTGGCATTGACGCTCTACTTAACCTATGTGGTGATGCGGCCCATCGCTTCTATACAAAACAACATGGCCAAGCTGACCGCGAATACGTTGGATCAATCCATTGTGTTGCAAGCGCCTTTCAAAGAATTTGAAGCCTTGGTCAAAGTGTTTGATGATTTGCGTTTTCGCTTGAACGACAGCTTCACCAAAGCGCGTCGCTTTGCCTCTGATGCATCACACGAGTTGAGAACGCCGCTCACCATTTTGCGTGGCAACGTCGAGCGCTTGATTCACGATTTTCCGATGGGTTCAGATGCTCAAATTCGCATGCGCAGCATGAGTGATGAGGTCGAGCGTTTGATTGAAATCACAGAAAAGCTTTTGCTGTTGTCTCGCGCAGATGCCAACAGTTTAAAGCAAGAGCTAACCGATGTGAATTTGAGTTTGTTGCTGACGCAGTTGGTCAAAGATGCCCATTCGTTCCAATCGAATTTGAAAATTTCTAGCACCATTGCACCTCATGTGATTTGGCGTTGCGACAAGACATTGGCTCATCAACTCATTCACAACTTGTATGCCAATGCGGTGAATTACAACCAAGCACATGGGTGGATTCATGTCACGCTTGAGCAAGAAGACGGGGCTTTTAAGTTGTCGGTTGAAAACCCAACATCAGACATCCCCGCGGACTTGAGTGAGCGGGCGTTTGATCGCTTTTACCGAGGGGATGCATCCCACGCCCGTCAGGTGGATGGCTTGGGGTTGGGCTTGAGTATTTGTTTGGAGATCGCCAAGTTGCACAAAGCGACTTTGGCGTTGACCGTGACCGAGAAACAAACAGTCATGGCAACCTTGTCTGCACCTTTGTCACCTTCAGTTTGAGCTGTGTGCTTGATGACGAAGGCGTCATCAAGCGGGTCTATGACGCAGTTGTCACCCAAAAACTTATCGGAGTGATTACCGTGATGCATGGCCGTCGCGAACCTCAAACCCAATCTTTTAGACAACCTCAAAAATCAGGCAGGTGAGGTTGGGCTTGACGGTGCTGAGCAAATCTTTTTAACGCCTTATTTGGCGCTTGCTTGCAGCTTGCTCTACATGATGGCGTCTGACGGTGAGCTAGAAGCGCAAGAGAGCAGCCAACTCCAAGCTGTGCTGGGCGGTGATAAAGCCGTCCTCAGCTACGCCTTGCGTTATGTGCAGTCGGTTCCCATTGAGCAGTTTTTTGTAACGGCTTCAGAGCTGCTGAGCGTCAAAGACAAGTGGTGCATTTTGGCCAACGTATGCGATGCCTTGCTGGCAGATGGGCACGCGGACCATGCCGAGCTGGCCCTTTTTGCGCAAATGACAACCGCGTTTGGCATGCGTGAAGCGCAGTTTGAACCTTATTTCAAAATACTGGCGCTCAAAAACGACAAGTCTGTTTTGGGTAAATACACGGGCGTCAGGGAAGATCGCCAGCCCATGACGCCCCACTTTGCGCTGGCGATTGCCTTGCTTTACATGTTGACGTCAGATGGCTCAATTGGCCCCCAAGAGGTAGGGCAGTTGGAGGCTGCGATTGGCGAGTTTGAGGGCTTACAAAACGTGGCGCTGAAATACGTGCGCTCGGTCAAGTTAAAGCAGTTCTTGGATGAGGCTTCAGCTTTGTTAAGGCCTGAGCAAAAAATCTACATCCTGACGAATGTGTGTGATTCGATGTTGTCAGACGGCGAAGTGGCGCATTTGGAGGACAAGCTTTTTCTGAACATGTTGACGGCATTTGGTTTCACCGAGAAAACCTTTGCACGTTATTGGAAAGTTCTGGAAACCAAAAATTTCAAGCCATTCGATACCAGTGCATTTAAAAATCGCGTGACCCACGAACGTCTGACCGGCAGCGATGAGGAGGAGGGGGTCACATTCAAGAACGAGTTGATCGATGCCAGTGGGACGAAGATCGATGGCTTATCCGAGGCTGCGAACCAAGGGGTATGGGTGGGGGCTGCGGATGACTCTGAGATGAGTCAATTCATCGCCCGCACCATGAGCGACAACATCCAAAGCGTGTCAGATGATTTCGAAAGCCAAGGTAATGTCGTCAAGGTGGGTTTGAATGCCACGGACGGTTTGAACCTTCAGAAGCTCGGCGATGACGATGCGTCCAAGAATCGTCAACGCATCGATGGCGCAGGGCTTGCTGACAATGTGCAGCAAATAGACGCGTCAACACAAGATGCCAATCGACAACTCCTTGCCCCTTCGGACGCCATGGCCAACCGTCAGTCGATTGAGCTGGGTGGGGCTGACGCCAATGTGCAAACACTGGATGTAGAAACTTCGGATTTGCACCGCGAGGCCATCGCGCCAGAGGTTCGGTTGCAAAATATCCATGAGGTGGCGGAAGAGGTCAACCACAGGCTTGACCGTTTTGAGGTGGCCCATTCCCGTTTTTTGCAGATAGGACGCGCGCAAAAGTTCAATGATGCATTTGTCTTGATGGACGATGATGCGTCTGACATGAACCAACAGTTGGTCAACGCGTCATTTGCTCGGCTTGGGCTTGAGTTTTCCATGACGGACGCGGGTGTTGGTGCTGAGGCTTTGCCTGATGCGGCAAAAGAGCAAGGCGCAAAAGAACAAAAAGACGTGCCGCCAAACGGCCATCATGGTGCCACCCTCCCAGTGGAAGCCGCAGCCGATGTGCAGTCTTTGTCCACTGATGGTGTGCTGATTGCTCCAGTCGATCGCGCCACTTTCGCGACGAAGCGGGGTCGATCCGGCGATGCGGCGTTGTTGCGTGGTCGCGGTTTTGTCTATGTTCAGTTCATGGTTGCAGCCTTTGCGATTGCATTTGCCGCACCGATTGAGACGCGCATGACTTTGGGGCGTTCGGTGACGGGGCCTTTGATCATGCTGCCAGTTCTGACGTCAGAGCCCATTGAGCAGTCCAACGTCTTCGAATCCGAGCTGGCTTCTGTGCGTGAACAACCACGTTGAGGTGATGCGTGGTGGCGATGCCTTGGGTGCAGCGCATAAACTCAAGGCCTATGTTGATCCTCGGTATTGAATCCTCTTGCGACGAAACAGGTGTGGCGCTGGTCCGCTCTGAAGGCTCGGCCTTACCCACGTTGCTATCGCACGCTCTTTATAGCCAAGTGGCCATGCATGTGGCCTATGGCGGCGTGGTGCCTGAGTTGGCCAGCCGAGACCACATTCGCCGTGTGATTCCGCTGGCGCGTGAGGTGATGGCCGAGGCGCAGCGCACCTTACAAGATGTGGATGTGGTGGCATACACCCGCGGCCCAGGTTTGGCTGGCGCTTTGCTGGTCGGGGCTGGTGTGGCCTGTGCCTTGGGCGCTGCTTTGAACAAGCCTGTGCTTGGCGTGCATCACCTTGAGGGCCATTTGCTGTCGCCGTTTTTGAGCGAAGACCCGCCCGAGTTTCCGTTTGTCGCCCTGTTGGTGTCGGGCGGCCACACGCAGCTCATGCGTGTGGACGGGGTGGGGCACTATGAGTTGCTGGGTGAAACCATTGACGATGCTGCAGGCGAGGCCTTTGACAAGTCGGCCAAGCTCATGGGTTTGGGCTACCCCGGTGGCCCGGCGCTCTCAAAGCTGGCTGAGCAGGGTGACCCTGCTGCCTTCAAGCTACCGCGTCCCTTGCTGCACAGCGGTAATTTAGATTTTTCGTTCGCTGGCCTCAAAACTGCGGTCATGACCCAAGCCAAAAAGCTGGGTGATGACTTAGAAGCCCGAAAAGCTGATTTGGCGGCATCGACCGAGGCTGCCATCGTCGAGGTGCTTTTGAAGAAATCTCTCACAGCGCTGCGCGAAACTGGGCTGAGACGCTTGGTTGTGGCTGGCGGCGTAGGGGCCAACCGGCATTTGCGCGAGCAACTCAATGCTGCATGCAAGCGCCAAGGCGTGCGGGTGCATTACCCCGAGCTGCATTTGTGTACCGACAACGGTGCCATGATCGCCATGGCCGCTGCCATGCGCCTGCAAAGTGGCGAGGGCGGCATGGCCCAAGCCCAGCCGCGCTACAGCTTTGACGTCAAGCCACGCTGGCCGCTGGCTGAATTGGCCTGAATCAGGCCAATTGGCTCAAGACGGCTGCGCCTGCTATACTCTGCGGGCTTTACCTTTTGGGGTAAACACAGCACGTTGCACCAACTTCCACGGTGCAACGCAAGTCAAATATTTAAGGAAAAAACCATGTTGACAGCAAAAATTGCTGAAGTCGTTAAAGACAACGCACGCGCCGCAGGCGATACAGGTAGTCCCGAAGTCCAAGTGGCTTTGTTGACAGCTCGTATCAACGAACTCACACCTCACTTCAAACAACACGCCAAAGACCACCACGGTCGTCGCGGTTTGTTGCGCATGGTGAGCCGTCGTCGCAAATTGCTCGACTACCTCAAGTCGAAAAACTTTGACCGTTACGCTGCTCTGATCGCCAAGCTTGGCCTGCGCAAGTAATCGTTAAAGTCCTAACGACAAACGCCTGAGTTTTCAAGAAGCTCAGGCGTTTTGCACTTTTAAACACGCTTTTTCACCCACAGCAAGACAACAAGGCGCAGATTCGACAGCTGTGTCATTCCAAAAGAGCCCCAACTTTTCTGGAATGGCATCGTGTGCTGCACCGGTTGATTGCTAATTTCACAAGGAAATCACATGTCCATTTTCAATAAAGTTACCAAGACATTCCAATGGGGCCAACACACGGTCACCATGGAAACCGGCGAAGTCGCTCGCCAAGCCGGCGGCGCTGTGCTCGTCAACATGGACGACACCGTGGTGTTGGCCACTGTCGTGGGTTCGAAGATCGCCAAAGCTGGCCAAGACTTCTTCCCCTTGACCGTTGACTACATCGAGAAAACATACGCTGCAGGCAAGATTCCTGGCAGCTTCTTCAAGCGCGAAGCCAAGCCTAGCGAACACGAGACATTGACAAGCCGTCTGATCGACCGCCCCATCCGTCCTTTGTTCCCAGAAGGTTTCTACAACGACGTGCACGTGGTGATTCACACTGTGTCGTTGAACCCAGAAGTCGATGCTGACATCGCAGCCTTGATCGCTGTGTCTGCTGCTTTGAGCATCTCTGGCATTCCTTTCAACGGCCCCATCGGTGCCGCTCGCGTGGGTTACATCAACGGCGAATACGTCTTGAACCCAGGTCAAACACAACGCAAAGACAGCCAGATGGACCTCGTGGTCGCTGGTACCGAAGCCGCTGTGTTGATGGTGGAATCTGAAGCTCAACAGCTGTCAGAAGAAATCATGTTGGGTGCTGTGGTGTTCGGCCATGAGCAAGGCAACATCGCGATCAACGCCATCCACGAATTGGTGCGCGACGCTGGCAAACCAGCATGGGATTGGGCTGCTCCTGCCAAGGACGAGCCACTGATCGCCAAGGTTCAAGCACACGCCGAAGAAAAACTGCGCGCTGCCTACCAAATCCGCAACAAACAATCACGCACCTTGGCTTGCCGCCAAGCCTACGCTGCTGTGATGGAATCCCTCAAGGCCGACGGCGTTGAGTTTGATTCGGTCAAAGTCGAAAACATGTTGTTCGACATCGAAGCCCACATCGTTCGCAGCCAAATCTTGGCAGGCGAGCCTCGCATCGACGGCCGCGACACACGCACAGTGCGCCCCATCGAAATCCGTAACAGCGTGTTGCCACGCACCCACGGTTCTGCCTTGTTCACACGCGGCGAAACCCAAGCTTTGGTGGTCACTACTTTGGGTACAGAGCGCGACGCACAACGCATCGACGCTTTGGCCGGTGAATACGAAGACCGTTTCATGATGCACTACAACATGCCTCCCTTTGCCACGGGCGAGGTGGGTCGCATGGGCTCTACAAAGCGCCGCGAAATCGGCCACGGCCGTTTGGCCAAGCGTGCTTTGGTGGCTGTGTTGCCAACCAAAGAAGAGTTTCCATACACCATGCGAGTGGTGTCTGAAATCACAGAATCCAACGGTTCTTCATCGATGGCTTCGGTCTGCGGTGGCTGCTTGTCCATGATGGACGCTGGCGTGCCCATGAAAGCACACGTGGCTGGTATCGCCATGGGCTTGATCAAAGACGGCAACCGTTTTGCTGTGTTGACCGACATCTTGGGTGACGAAGATCACTTGGGCGATATGGACTTCAAAGTGGCTGGTACCACCAACGGTATTACTGCTTTGCAAATGGACATCAAGATCCAAGGCATCACCAAAGAAATCATGCAAGTTGCATTGGCTCAAGCCAAAGAAGCACGCATGCACATCTTGGACAAGATGCAAGCAGCCATGGGCGAAGCCAAGACTGAAGTGTCTGACTTTGCACCTAAGTTGTTCACCATGAAGATCAACCCCGAGAAGATCCGTGACGTGATCGGCAAAGGTGGCGCCACCATCCGTGCGTTGACCGAAGAAACCGGTTGCCAGATCAACATCGAAGAAGACGGCACGATCACCATCGCTGCCACCGATGGCGAGAAGGCTGAAATCGCCAAGCGTCGTATCACCGAAATCACGGCTGAAGTCGAAATCGGCAAGATCTACGAAGGCCCCATCACCAAGTTGTTGGACTTCGGCGCTTTGGTCAACTTGTTGCCAGGTAAAGACGGCTTGTTGCACATCAGTCAAATCGCACACGAGCGCGTCGAGAAAGTCACTGACTACCTCAGCGAAGGTCAAATCGTGCGCGTCAAAGTGCTCGAGACAGACGAAAAAGGTCGCGTCAAGTTGTCGATGAAGGCATTGATCGAGCGTCCACAAGCTGACCACGCACACGACGCAGCACCTCACGCCTAATTGGGTTTGAGAAGCGGTTGCGCACATGATGCACATCGTTGAAATCACCACGTACGGCGCCCCAGAGGTGCTGTGCGTTGGCCAGCGGCCTGTGCCGCAGGCAGGTGAGGGTGAGTTGCTGATTCGTGTCAGCGCCAGTGGCGTCAATCGCCCTGACGTGTTGCAGCGAAAGGGCCACTACCCTGTGCCTGTTGGCGCGTCTGATGTGCCTGGCCTTGAGGTGGCGGGTGTCATCGAATCAGGTGATGCGGCGGCTTTGGCTGCTGCGGGTCTGAAGGTGGGCGACCGTGTGTGTGCTTTGGTGGCTGGCGGAGGCTATGCGCAATATTGTGTGGCACCCGTGGCCCAGTGTTTGCCAGTGCCCGCAGGGTTGAGTGATGTCGAGGCAGCTTCGTTGCCCGAGACATTCTTTACCGTGTGGAGCAATGTGTTTGACCGTGCGCAATTGCAAGCGGGCGAGACATTGCTGGTGCAAGGAGGCTCTAGCGGCATTGGCGTGACGGCGATTCAAATGGCCAAGGCCATGGGTGCGACCGTCATCGTGACTGCGGGTAACGACGACAAATGTGCTGCTTGTGTGGCACTGGGCGCAGACCATGCGATCAACTACAAAACCCACGACTTTGCGGCCGAGGCCATGCGCCTGACCCACGGCAAAGGTGTGGATGTTGTGCTCGATATGGTGGCGGGCGACTATGTGGCGCGTGAGGTGGATTGCTTGGCAGAAGATGGCCGCTTGGTCATCATTGCTTTGCAAGGTGGCACCAAAGGCAATTTCGACGCAGGCAAAGTGCTGCGTCGCCGTTTGCACATCACGGGTTCGACTTTGCGTCCGCGGCCCGTGGCATTCAAAGCTGCGATTGCGCGCAACTTGCGTGAACGCGTTTGGCCATTGATTGAGTCTGGGCGTATCAAGCCTGTGATTCACGCCACGTTTGATGCGGCTCCAGCGGATGGTGCAGCCAACGCGCACCGTTTGATGGAGTCCAATCAGCACATTGGCAAGATTGTTTTGACTTGGAGTAAGTGATGAAGCAAAAACTTATTGCAGGCAATTGGAAGATGAATGGCAGCTTGGCTGCCAACGAAGTCTTGGTGCACGGTGTGCAGCAGGGTTTGGTGCAAGCCTTGGGCGGCAAACGCGCGCAAGTCGCGGTGTGCGTGCCTGCGGCATATTTGTCGCAAGTGCAGCAACTCGTCAAAGGTTCTGTCATTGACTTGGGTTCGCAAGATGTGTCGGCGCACGAGCAGGGTGCTTACACCGGTGAGGTTTCGGCTGCCATGTTGAAAGACTTTGCGGTGCGTTACGCCATCGTGGGGCATTCCGAGCGTCGTCAATACCACGGTGAAACCGATGAGCAAGTGGCGCACAAAGCCCAACGCGCTTTGTCGGCAGGCATCACGCCCATCGTGTGTGTGGGCGAAACTTTGGCTGAGCGCGAAGCGGGTAAAACCGAAGAGGTGGTCAAGCGACAATTGGCGGCTGTGATTCACGCCAATGGTCATTGCATCAGCGAAATCGTGGTGGCTTACGAGCCAGTGTGGGCGATTGGCACAGGCAAAACAGCCTCGCCAGAGCAAGCGCAAGCGGTGCATGCTGTGTTGCGTGGTCAGCTCAAGGCGGCGACCGAGCATTCGGATCGCGTGCACATCTTGTACGGCGGTAGCATGAACGCGGCGAATGCGGCTGAATTGCTGGCGCAACCCGACATTGATGGCGGCCTCATTGGTGGTGCAGCCCTCAAGGTGGCAGATTTCTTAACCATCATCGCGGCTGCGGCGCGTTGAAAGTAATAATTTTTTCGGAGTTTTTATGAGTTTGATTTTGAATATCGTCCAAGTGGTTCAGTTGTTGTCTGCCTTGGGCATGATTGGTTTGATCTTGGTTCAGCACGGCAAAGGTGCAGACATGGGCGCAGCTTTCGGCAGCGGCAGCTCGGGCAGCTTGTTTGGTGCCAGCGGTGGCGCTAACTTTTTGTCACGCACCACCGGGGTGTTGGCAGCCGTGTTCTTTGTGTGTACTTTGGCCTTGGCTTACTTCGGTAACTTGCGTCCTGTCAGCTCTGGTAGTGTGCTTGAGGGTGCTGTTGTGGCGCCTGCGCCGGTGGTGGAAGTGCCAGCCTCTGGTGCTGCGCAAATTCCAACGAAGTAATCGCAAAACCTTCACGCCTCAGAGCGAATGGGGCCCTTTTTCGGGGTAAACTCTTAGGCTGTTCAGGAAGCGTTATCCCTCTTCGCTTTTTTGAACAAACAACCCAAAGCCGTCGTGGTGAAATTGGTAGACACGCTATCTTGAGGTGGTAGTGGCGAAAGCTGTGCGAGTTCGAGTCTCGCCGACGGCACCATCCAAAAAAGTCTGCTGTAACTCTGGTGTCAACCAGTTACGGCAGACTTCGCAGACTAAAAACCAGATAGTCAGACCGCGAGATTGAGATGAGCTTAGAACAATACCTTCCCGTCCTCTTATTTATCCTTGTGGGCTTAGGCGTGGGGGTTGCTCCTCAAGTCATCGGCTTCTTTTTGGGCCCTCGTCGCCCAGATCCGGCCAAAAACTCCCCTTACGAATGCGGCTTCGAGGCGTTTGAAGACGCGCGCATGAAGTTTGATGTGCGTTACTACTTGATCGCCATCCTCTTCATCTTGTTCGATTTGGAAATCGCATTTTTGTTCCCTTGGGCTGTGGCGCTCAAGGAAATTGGTTTCATTGGCTTCATCGACATGATGATCTTCCTTGCCATCCTCGTTGCAGGCTTTGCCTACATGTGGATCAAGGGTGCCATCGATTGGGAGTAACCCAATCGGCTCTCTGTCCTATTGGGAATAAGGAATAACTATGTCACTTGAAGGCGTTTTCAAAGAAGGCTTCATCACCACGTCCTACGACTCGGTGGTGAATTGGGCCAAAACAGGCTCGTTGTGGCCAATGACATTCGGCTTGGCTTGCTGCGCGGTGGAGATGATGCATGCGGGCGCTGCCCGTTACGACATCGACCGCTTTGGCATGTTGTTCCGTCCAAGTCCACGTCAGTCCGATTTGATGATCGTGGCTGGCACCTTGTGCAACAAGATGGCCCCCGCTTTGCGTAAGGTGTACGACCAAATGTCTGAGCCACGTTGGGTGTTGTCTATGGGGTCATGCGCCAACGGCGGTGGCTACTACCACTACAGCTACTCGGTGGTGCGCGGCTGTGATCGCGTGGTGCCAGTAGACGTGTACGTGCCAGGCTGTCCACCCACGGCTGAGGCTTTGTTGTATGGCATCTTGCAGCTGCAAAGCAAGATTCGCCGCGAAAACACCATCGCTCGCTGATTAGGAAAAACAGATGAGTCATTCCATTCAAACGCTTGAAGCGGCCTTGCAAGACGTGCTGGGTAGCAAAGTCAAGCTTCTCGAATCCGCTTTGGGCGAATTGACCTTGACGGTCTCTGCTGCTGATTACCACGGTGTGTGCCAAACCTTGCGCGACGATTCGCGTTTGGGCTTTGAGCAGTTGATGGACCTGTGTGGTCTTGATTACTCCAGCTACAAAGATGGCGCCCATTCCAAATTCACAGATGGCCCGCGCTATGCCGTGGTGAGCCATTTGTTGTCGGTCAGCCATAACTGGCGCCTGCGTGTGCGCGTGTTCGCTGTGAGCGAAGACGTGCCTGTGGTTGCTTCGGTCAACGATTTGTGGAACTCTGCCAACTGGTTCGAGCGCGAAGCGTTTGACTTGTTCGGCATCGTGTTCGAAGGTCACCTCGACTTGCGTCGCTTGTTGACCGATTACGGTTTCGTGGGTCATCCCTTCCGTAAAGATTTTCCAACCTCGGGTCACGTGGAAATGCGTTACGACGCCGAGCAAAAACGTGTGGTGTACCAACCCGTCACCATCGAGCCGCGCGAAATCACACCGCGCATCATTCGTGAAGACAACTACGGCGGTACGCACTGACCATGGCTGATATCAAGAACTACACCCTGAACTTGGGCCCTCAACATCCTGCAGCACACGGCGTGCTGCGTTTGGTGTTGGAACTCGACGGCGAAGTGGTCCAACGTGCCGATCCACACATCGGTTTGTTGCACCGCGCCACTGAGAAGCTGGCCGAGAGCAAAACCTACATTCAATCGTTGCCCTACATGGACCGTCTCGACTACGTGTCCATGATGTGTAACGAGCATGCTTACTGCTTGGCCATCGAAAAAATGATGGGCATTGAAGTGCCTGAGCGTGCGCAGTACATCCGTGTGATGTATTCCGAAATCACCCGTTTGCTCAACCACTTGTTGTGGTTGGGTTGCCATGGTTTCGACTGCGGCGCGATGAACATCTTGATCTACTGCTTCCGCGAACGTGAAGATTTGTTCGACATGTACGAAGCAGTCTCTGGTGCTCGTATGCATGCGGCTTACTTCCGTCCAGGCGGCGTGTACCGAGACCTGCCAGACAGCATGCCTCAGTACAAAGCCAGCAAAGTGCGCAATGCCAAGTCGGTGGCACGTTTGAACGAAGGCCGTTCAGGCTCTTTGCTCGACTTCATTGACGACTTCACGCAGCGCTTCCCCAAGTTGGTTGACGAGTACGAAACACTGCTCACCGACAACCGCATTTGGAAGCAACGCACGGTCGACATCGGTGTGGTCACGCCAGAGCGCGCGAAAAACCTTGGTTTCTCAGGTGCGATGTTGCGTGGCTCAGGCATTGCATGGGACTTGCGCAAGCACCAGCCTTATGACGTGTATGACCGCATGGACTTCGACATTCCTGTGGGCAAAACCGGTGACTGCTACGACCGTTATTTGGTGCGCGTCGAAGAAATGCGTCAGTCCAACCGCATCATCAAGCAGTGCGTGGACTGGTTGCGTGTCAACCCAGGTCCTGTCATCACCGACAACCACAAGGTGGCTGCACCTAGCCGTGAAGGCATGAAGTCCAACATGGAAGAGTTGATCCACCACTTCAAACTCTTCACTGAAGGTTTCCACGTGCCCGAAGGCGAGGCGTATGCCGCCGTTGAGCATCCCAAAGGTGAGTTTGGTATCTACCTCGTGAGTGATGGTGCCAACAAGCCTTACCGTATGAAGATTCGCGCTCCTGGCTTTGCCCACTTGGCAGCCATGGATGAAATGGCGCGTGGCCACATGATCGCTGACACCGTGGCGGTGATTGGCACGATGGACATTGTGTTCGGGGAAATTGACCGATGAGTTCTGTAAACACCCACCACAGCGCACCGCTGTCGGCCGAGGCTCAGGCGCGTTTTGCGCGTGAAGTCGCCAAATACCCAGACGACCAGAAGCAATCTGCCGTCATGGCTTGCTTGTCCATCGCCCAGCAAGAGCAGGGCTTTGTCAGCGCCGAGAGCGAGCGCGTGATTGCTGAGTTGCTTGGCATGGCCCCCATGGCTGTGCACGAAGTGACCACCTTCTACAACATGTACAACCAACAACCGGTTGGCAAGTTCAAGATCAACGTGTGTACCAACCTGCCATGCCAATTGCGCAACGGGCAGGGCGCTTTGATGCACTTGGTCAAGACCTTGGGTATTGAAGTCGGCGAGACCACGGCTGATGGCATGTTTACCGTGCAACCCGGCGAATGCATGGGCGCTTGCGCCGATGCGCCAGTGTTGTTGGTGAACGACCGCACCATGTGCAGCTACATGAGCGACGACAAGATCGACCAAATGGTCGCAGGCTTGCGCGCGGTGAAGGAATAAGCATGACTACCTCTAGCCAAGCTTTACAAGTTCTCTCCCAATTCCAAACGACCGCAGTGGAAACATGTTTCCACGACCGTCACATCGGCCCACAAATTTTGGCTGGTTTGAACGGCAATAACTGGTCGTTGCAAGACTACGTCGCACGCGGTGGCTACCAAGCCCTGCGCAAGATCTTGACGGAAGGTTTGACCCAAGATCAAGTCATTGCGATCGTCAAAGAATCCGGATTGCGTGGTCGCGGCGGTGCGGGCTTTCCCACAGGTTTGAAGTGGAGCTTCATGCCTCGCCAGTTCCCAGGTCAAAAGTACTTGGTCTGTAACTCAGACGAGGGCGAGCCCGGTACTTGCAAAGACCGCGAGATCTTGCAACACAACCCCCACATCGTGATTGAAGGTATGGCCATCGCCGCTTTTGCCATGGGCATCAGCGTGGGCTACAACTACATCCACGGCGAAATCTTCCAAACCTACGAGCGTTTTGAAGCTGCCCTCGAAGAAGCCCGCGCAGCTGGCTTCTTGGGTGACAACATCTTGGGCTCCACGTTCAGCTTCCAGTTGCACGCGGCTCACGGTTTTGGCGCTTACATCTGCGGTGAAGAAACTGCATTGCTCGAGTCGCTCGAAGGAAAAAAAGGCCAACCCCGTTTCAAACCACCGTTCCCAGCGAGCTTTGGTTTGTACGGCAAGCCCACCACCATCAACAACACCGAAACCTTCGCGGCGGTGCCTTGGATCATCAACAACGGTGGTCAGGCTTACCTCGAATGCGGCAAGCCCAACAACGGCGGCACCAAGATCTTCTCGGTGAGCGGTGATGTCGAGCGTCCTGGCAACTACGAAGTGCCTATGGGCACACCGTTCTCCATATTGTTGGAGTTAGCCGGTGGCGTTCGCAAGGGTCGCAAGCTCAAAGCTGTGATCCCTGGCGGTTCTTCTTCGCCAGTTGTTCCTGGCGACTTGATGATGAAGCTCACCATGGACTACGACAGCATCGCCAAAGACGGCGGTTCAATGTTGGGTTCAGGTGCTGTGATCGTTTTGGACGACTCACGCTGCATGGTCAAGAGTCTGCTGCGCTTGAGCTACTTCTACATGCACGAGTCATGCGGCCAATGCACACCTTGCCGTGAAGGTACAGGTTGGTTGTGGCGCATGGTCGACCGCATTGAGCGTGGTGAAGGCCGCGAAAGCGACTTGGCTTTGCTCGACAACGTGGCAGAGAACATCATGGGCCGCACGATTTGCGCCCTCGGAGATGCAGCAGCCATGCCCGTGCGCGGCATGATCAAGCACTTCCGCCATGAGTTTGAACACCACATCACGCACAAGACCTGCACGGTCTCTGCCTACGTTTGACACGGATAAGTGCCATGATTGAAATCGAACTCGACGGTAAAAAGATTGACGTCCAAGAAGGCTGCATGATCATGCACGCAGCTGAAAAGGCCGGCACCTACATTCCGCACTTCTGCTATCACAAGAAACTCAGCATCGCGGCCAACTGCCGCATGTGCTTGGTCGATGTGGAAAAAGCGCCTAAGCCCATGCCTGCCTGCGCCACACCCGTGACGCAAGGCATGATTGTTCGCACCAAGAGCGAACGCGCCATCAAGGCTCAACAGTCGGTGATGGAGTTCTTGCTCATCAACCACCCACTGGATTGCCCAATTTGCGACCAAGGCGGTGAGTGCCAGTTGCAAGATTTGGCGGTCGGCTACGGCGGTACCACTTCACGTTACGAAGAAGAAAAACGTGTGGTCAATCCCAAGGACGTGGGTCCTTTGGTCAGCATGCAAGAGATGAGCCGCTGTATCCAATGCACACGCTGCGTGCGCTTTGGTCAAGAAGTGGCAGGCATCATGGAATTGGGCATGTCCCACCGTGGTGAACACGCTCAGATTGAAACCTTCGTGGGTCAATCGGTCGACTCCGAGCTCTCAGGCAACATGATCGACATCTGCCCCGTGGGCGCGTTGACCAGCAAGCCATTCCGTTACAGCGCACGTACTTGGGAATTGAGCCGTCGCAAGTCGGTCAGCCCACACGATGCAACAGGTGCCAACCTGATCGTTCAAGTCAAGAACAACAAAGTCATGCGTGTCGTGCCTTTGGAAAACGAAGACGTCAACGAATGCTGGATTGCTGACCGCGACCGTTTCAGCTACGAAGCTTTGGAAAGCGCAGACCGCTTGACCAAGCCCATGCTCAAGCAAGGCGGCGAGTGGAAAGAAGTCGATTGGCAAACTGCCCTCGAATACGTGGCCAACGGCTTGCAAGGCGTCAAAGCCCAGCACGGCCCACAAGCCATCGGCACTTTGGCTAGCCCACACAGCACGGCTGAAGAGTTGTTCTTGGCTGCCAACCTGACGCGTGGTTTGGGTAGCCAAAACATCGACACACGTTTGCGCGCTGCAGACTTCCAAACCGATGGCAAAGCCCGTTGGTTGGGTACTTCTGTGGCTTCTCTCACCACACTGCAACGTGCATTGGTGATTGGTTCAAACATCCGTAAAGACCAACCTTTGTTGGCCCAACGTCTGCGTCAAGCAGTGCGTAATGGCGGCAAGGTCAATGCCTTGAACGCACAAGCCTACGACTGGGCCATGCCTGTGGCCAGCACCTTGGTGGCGGATGCCGCCAACTGGGTGCAAGCCTTGGCTGACATCGCTGCTGCCGTGGGCGCTATCACTGGCGCGGCTGCACCTGTGGCGGGTAACGCCAACAGCGCAGAAGCACAAGCCATCGCCAAGTCATTGACAGGCGGTGAGCGCAAAGCCATTTTGTTGGGCAACGCAGCCGCACACCACGCCAAAGCCTCCAGCTTGCTCAGCTTGGCCAACTGGATCGGCGCACAAACTGGCGCAACCGTGGGTTACCTCGGCGAAGCCGCCAACACGGTGGGTGCTCAAGTGGTGGGTGCCTTGCCAAAAGCGGGTGGTCAAACTGCAGGCCAAATGTTGGCAGGTGGTTTGAAGGCGGTGGTGTTGCTTAACACCGAACCCGCTTTCGACGCTGCCAACGGCGCTGCTGCTGCACAAGCCATCGGCCAAGCCGAAATGGTGGTCACCTTGTCTCCCTTCAAGGCCAATATGGACATCAGCGATGTGCTGCTGCCTATCTCGCCCTTCACTGAGACTGCTGGCACGTTCATCAACACCGAAGGTCGCGCACAAAGCTTCCATGGTGTGGTCAAGCCATTGGGCGAAGCGCGTCCTGCATGGAAAGTGTTGCGCGTGTTGGGTTCTATGCTCCACGTGCCTGGCTTCGAATTCGAAACCATCGAAGAAGTTCGCGCTCAAGCGATCCCTGCCGACGTGCAAGCCTTGTTGTCCAACGCATGCTCCGCGAGCGTGGACGTGAGCCCAGCTGCAGGTCAGCCTGCCTCTGCGGCGATTTATCAACTCGACAGCTTGGTGCGTCGCGCACCATCGCTGCAACTCACCGCTGACGCGAAGTTGCAAGGAGGCCTGTAATGGTTGACAACATTTACAACGCAGGCTTTGGCTTGATGTCTGATGTGTGGTGGACCACACTGGCTTGGCCCGTTCTGTGGACCTTGCTTAAGATCGTGGCGGTGCTGTTGCCTTTGCTCGGTTGCGTGGCCTACCTGACTTTGTGGGAACGCAAAGCCATTGGTTACACCCAAATCCGTAAAGGCCCGAACCGCACAGGCCCTGGTGGTTTGTTGCAACCCATCGCTGACGCGCTGAAGTTGCTCACCAAAGAGATCATCATCCCTACACAAGCGACAACCAGCTTGTTCTTCTTGGGCCCGATCATGACCATCATGCCAGCCTTGGCTGCATGGGCGGTGGTGCCATTTGGTCCTGATGTCGCTTTGGCCAACGTGAACGCAGGCTTGCTGTTTTTGATGGCCATCACATCGCTTGAGGTGTACGGCGTCATCATCGCGGGTTGGGCTTCCAACTCCAAGTACGCTTTCATTGGTGCCATGCGCGCATCGGCCCAAATGGTGAGCTACGAAATTGCGATGGGCTTTTGCTTCGTGATCGTCTTGATGATTTCGAACAGCTTGAACATGACCGACATCGTCATGGGCCAAGCCAAAGGCATGATGGCTGACAAGGGCCTAGGCATCTTGTCTTGGAACTGGTTGCCTTTGTTCCCTGTGTTCATCATTTACTTCATCTCCGGCTTGGCTGAAACCAACCGCCACCCGTTTGACGTGGTGGAAGGTGAGTCTGAAATTGTGGCTGGCCACATGATCGAATACTCGGGCATGTCCTTCGCCATGTTCTTCTTGGCCGAATACGCCAACATGATTTTGGTTTCTGTGTTGACCGTGGTGATGTTCTTGGGCGGCTGGTTGTCACCCTTCGACAACGCACTGTTCAACATGATCCCCGGCTGGATTTGGCTCGGGCTTAAGACCTTTGTGGTCGTGACCATGTTCTTGTGGGTGCGCGCCACGTTCCCACGCTATCGCTATGACCAAATCATGCGTTTGGGTTGGAAGATCTTCATTCCACTCACCCTGATCTGGTTGTTGGTGGTGGGTGTTTGGATCCAAACACCTTGGAATATCTGGAACTAAGGCCGGAACTACACCATGACAACGACTACACATTCCGCTCCTTTCTCGTTGCGCGACTTTTTGTCGAGCTTCTTGTTGCTCGAGCTTTTCAAAGGCATGGCCCTCACAGGCAAATACATGTTCTCGCGCAGCATCACCATTCAGTTTCCGGAGGAGAAGACACCTTTGTCACCTCGCTTCCGTGGCCTGCATGCTTTGCGTCGTTATGAAAACGGCGAAGAGCGTTGCATTGCTTGCAAACTGTGCGAAGCAGTGTGCCCAGCGATGGCAATCACCATCGAATCAGACCAGCGCGAAGACGGCAGCCGCCGTACCACGCGCTACGACATCGACTTGACCAAGTGCATCTTCTGCGGTTTCTGCGAAGAAAGCTGCCCTGTGGATTCGATCGTTGAAACACACATCTTTGAGTACCACGGCGAAAAACGCGGTGACTTGTACTTCACTAAAGAAATGTTGTTGGCAGTGGGCGACCGCTACGAACCCGAAATCGCTGCTAACAAAGCAGCTGACGCCAAATACCGTTGAAAGATTTCATGATGGACGTTCAATCGGCTCTTTTTTACGCGTTCTCAGCAGTCATGCTGTTTGCGTCATTCCGCGTCATCACGGCGCGTAACCCTGTGCACGCCGCGCTCTATTTGGTCTTGGCTTTCTTCCAAGCCTCGGGCATCTGGATGTTGCTCAAAGCAGAATTCCTCTCCATCGCTCTCGTGCTCGTGTACGTGGGCGCGGTGATGGTCTTGTTTTTGTTCGTGGTGATGATGCTCGACATCAACATCGACAGCATTCGCCAAGGCTTCTGGAAGCATTTCCCACTCGCCGCCACTGTGGGTGCGGTGATTGCTCTGGAATTGGCCGGTGTCTTATTGGGCGGTTTCCGCATCAGCGAACCCCAAAAGCAACTGGCTGCACAAGTCATTTCTCCAGCGGCGGTTACTGCGGCGGCGCCTGTTGATGTGGCTTCTGCTGCAGATGTGGGCCACGTGGTGGTGGCGCAAGCCTCTAACACCAAGGCCCTGGGCGTGTTGCTCTACACCGAGTACCTGTACCCCGTGCAAGTGGCGGCGTTGATTTTGTTGGTGGCTTTGATTGCTGCCATCGCTTTGACTTTGCGCGCACGCAAAGACAGCAAATTCCAAAATGCGGGTGACCAAGTTCGTGTCAAGGCCCGTGACCGTGTGTCGTTGGTGAAGATGGATGCGGTCAAGCCCGCACCAGCAGCCCCCGCCGCAGAGGAGACAAAAGCATGAGCATCACCTTAGGCCATTACCTCACGCTGGGTGCGATTTTGTTCGCACTCTCTGTGATCGGCATCTTCTTGAACCGTAAAAACTTGATCGTCTTGTTGATGGCGATTGAATTGATGTTGCTCGCGGTCAACATGAACTTCGTGGCGTTCTCACACTACTTAGGTGACTTGAACGGCCAAATCTTTGTTTTCTTCATCTTGACTGTGGCGGCTGCTGAATCTGCCATCGGCTTGGCGATTCTGGTTCAGTTGTTCCGCAACAAGTCCAGCATCAACGTGGATGAACTCAACACGCTCAAGGGTTAATTCACCATGTCACAAACCCTGCAAGCTTCTACATTGTTGGCAGTGCCTATGGCACCGCTGGTGGGTTCTGCCTTGGCTGGTATTTTTGGTACGCGCTTTGGCGGTAACAAAATCGGCCGCGGCTTGACCCATACGCTCACCATCTTGGGCGTGTTCATAGCCTTCGTGTTGTCTGCCATGACGCTGCAAAGCGTGGCCATGGACGGCGCGCGTTTCAATGAAACCCTCTACACCTGGATGGTGGTGGGTGATTTGAAAATGGAAATCGGCTTCATGGTCGATGGCCTGACCGCCATGATGATGTGCGTCGTGACCTTTGTGTCATTGATGGTTCACCTCTACACCATTGGTTACATGCAAGAGGACGAAGGCTACAACCGCTTTTTCTCTTACATCTCCTTGTTCACCTTCTCGATGTTGATGCTCGTCATGAGCAACAACATGCTCCAACTGTTCTTCGGTTGGGAGGCGGTGGGCTTGGTGTCATATCTATTGATCGGTTTCTGGTTCAACAAACCAACCGCGATCTTCGCGAACATGAAAGCCTTCTTGGTCAACCGTGTGGGTGACTTTGGCTTCATCTTGGGTATTGGTTTGATCGCTGCCTACGGCGGTACTTTGAACTACACCGAAGCATTCGCTAAAGCTGCTGAATTGGGTGCGCTCACATTCCCTGGCACCGACTGGATGCTGGTGACAGTGATCTGTATCTGCTTGTTCATCGGTGCGATGGGTAAGTCGGCTCAGTTCCCACTGCACGTGTGGTTGCCTGACTCGATGGAAGGCCCAACACCGATCTCTGCGTTAATTCACGCAGCGACCATGGTGACGGCTGGCATCTTCATGGTCACTCGCATGTCGCCTTTCTTTGAATTGTCAGACACGGCGTTGAACTTCATCTTGGTCATCGGTGCCATCACAGCCTTGTTCATGGGCTTCTTGGGTCTGATCCAAAACGACATCAAGCGCGTTGTGGCTTATTCCACACTGTCGCAACTCGGTTACATGACCGTGGCATTGGGTGCATCGGCTTACTCAGTGGCCGTGTTCCACTTGATGACCCACGCGTTCTTCAAAGCTTTGCTGTTCCTTGGTGCCGGTTCCGTCATCATGGGCATGCACCACAACCAAGACATCCGTTGGATGGGCGGCGTGCGTAAGTACATGCCCATCACTTGGATCACATCGTTGCTAGGTTCGCTGGCGTTGATCGGCACACCGTTCTTCTCAGGTTTCTATTCCAAAGACAGCATCATCGAAGCTGTGGCTGAAAGCACCTTGCCCGGTGCTGGCTTCGCACACTTCGCTGTGTTGGCTGGCGTGTTTGTGACGGCGTTCTATTCGTTCCGCATGTACTTCCTCGTGTTCCACGGCGAAGAGCGTTACGACCAAAATCCTGACGCACACCACGACGACCATCACGCCCATGATGACCACCACGGTGATCACGGCCATGACCACGGCCCTCACGAGTCCCCATGGGTGGTGACTGTGCCTTTGGTCTTGCTGGCTATTCCTTCTGTGTTGATTGGTTTCTACACGATTGACCCACTGTTGTACGGTGAGTTCTTCAGCGATGCCATCTTCATCAACGCAGACAAGCACCCCGTGATGCACGAGCTGGCACACGAGTACCACGGCGCTGTCGCCATGGCCTTGCATGCTTTGAGCACTGCGCCGTTCTGGTTGGCTGTGGCTGGTGTCGCATCGTCTTACTACATGTACATGATCAACCCAGCAGTGCCTGCGGCGATCAAACGTGTGTGCCACCCCATCTATGTCTTGTTCGAGAACAAGTACTACTTGGATTGGTTCAACGAAAACGTCTTGGCCCGTGGCGCTCGCGCATTAGGCACAGGCCTGTGGAAGGGCGGCGACCAAGCCATCATCGAAGGTGGTGTCGTGAACGCTTCTTGGAAGTTGGTGGGTTGGGTGTCTTCACTGACACGTCAGTTGCAAACTGGCTACCTCTACCACTACGCCTTGGTCATGATCTTGGGCGTGTTCTTGCTGATGACGTGGTTCGTCTGGCTCAAATAAGGAGAATAAAAAATGGGTTTATTGAGCCTTGCCATTTGGACGCCAATTCTGTTTGGTGTCATCTTGCTCGCCTTCGGGCGTGACGAACACGCCAAGGTCGTGCGCTGGATCGCGTTGATCGGTTCAGTGGTCAGTTTGGCTGTTACCTTGCCGCTGTTCAGCGGCTTCGACAACAGTTCAGCAGCCTTGCAATTTGTAGAAAAGTCGATGTGGATTGAGCGCTTCAATGTGTTCTACCACCTCGGTGTTGACGGCCTGTCGATGTGGTTTGTCTTGTTGACCGCTTTCATCAACGTGATCGTTGTGATCGCCGGTTGGGAAGTGATCACCGAGCGCGTGAACCAATACATGGGTGCGTTCTTGATCTTGAGCGGCTTGATGATCGGCGTGTTCTGCGCAGCCGACGGCATGCTGTTCTATGTGTTCTTCGAAGCCACCTTGATTCCGATGTACTTGATCATCGGTGTGTGGGGCGGCCCCAACAAAATCTATGCAGCGTTCAAGTTCTTCTTGTACACGTTGTTGGGTTCTTTGTTGATGTTGATCGCCTTGATTTACCTTTACACCCAATCGGGTGGCAGCTTTGACTTGGCTGTGTGGCACAAACTGCCATTGCCCATGTCTGCGCAAACCTTGTTGTTCTTTGCCTTCTTTGCTGCGTTTGCGGTGAAAGTGCCCATGTGGCCTGTACACACTTGGTTGCCTGACGTTCACGTGGAAGCGCCTACAGGTGGTTCTGCTGTGCTGGCCGCAATTATGTTGAAGCTCGGTGCCTATGGCTTCTTGCGCTTCTCAATGCCCATCGCGCCTGATGCTGCACACGAATACGCATGGCTCATGATTGCTTTGTCGCTCATCGCTGTGGTCTACGTGGGCTTGGTGGCCATGGTGCAAGAAGACATGAAAAAGCTGGTAGCTTATTCATCGGTGGCGCACATGGGCTTCGTGACCTTGGGCTTTTTCATCTTCAACGACATTGGCGTGTCTGGTGCTTTGGTGCAAATGATTGCGCACGGCTTTGTGTCGGCTGCGATGTTCTTATCCATTGGCGTGTTGTATGACCGCATGCACTCTCGTGAAATCGCCAGCTACGGCGGCGTGGTCAACACCATGCCCAAGTTTGCGGCCTTTGCCTTGTTGTTCGGTATGGCCAATTGCGGCTTGCCAGGTACGGCTGGTTTCGTGGGTGAGTGGATGGTCATCTTGGGCGCGATCAAATACAACTTCTGGGTTGGTTTTGCCTCTGCGTCTGCCTTGATCTTCGGCGCTGCCTACACCTTGTGGATGATCAAGCGCGTGTATCTTGGCCCAGTGGCCAATGACCACGTCAAAGAATTGACTGACATCAACAGCCGTGAGTTTGTGATGTTGGCCTTGTTGGCAATCGCTGTGTTGGCCATGGGCATCTTCCCCAAGCCATTCACTGACGTGATGGATGTGTCCGTGGCTGAGTTACTCAAGCACGTGGCCATTTCCAAATTGCCCCAATAAAGAGGGATTGAAAAATGTTTGAAAAACTGAGCATCGCTGCGGTTTATCCCGAAATCTTGTTGGCTGTGATGGCCATCGTGATTGCGATGGTGGACTTGTTCGTCAAGTGCCCACGTCGCACCACCACGTATGCCTTGTCGCTCATCACCATTGGTGTTGTGGCGTATTTGGAAGCCGTGGCCGCCACACAAGGCCAAACGGTTTATAGCTTTGGCAATATGGTGGTCTCTGACGCCATGGGCAGCTGGCTCAAGTGCTTCGCCGCCATCGCGGTGATGGTCACTTTGGTTTATGGCCGTCCTTACGCTGCTGAGCGCGACATGCTGCGCGGTGGCGAGTTGTTCACCTTGGGTTTGTTTGCTTTGCTGGGCATGTTCGTCATGATCTCGGGCAACAACTTCCTCGTGTTGTACCTCGGCTTGGAATTGCTGACCTTGTGCAGCTACGCCATGGTGGCCTTGCGCCGCGACAGTGCCGTGGCCAGCGAAGCTGCCATGAAGTACTTTGTGTTGGGTGCGATGGCCAGCGGCTTCTTGCTGTACGGTTTGTCCATGTTGTACGGCGCGACAGGTTCGCTCGACATCACCACCGTCTTCAAGGCTGTGGCCTCGGGCCAAATCAAGCACCAAGTGTTGGTGTTGGGCTTGGTCTTTGTGGTGTGCGGCTTGGCGTTCAAATTCGGTGTGGTGCCTTTCCACATGTGGATTCCAGACGTGTACCACGGTGCACCCACAGCCATCACTTTGATGATTGGCGGCGCGCCTAAGTTGGCTGCATTTGCCATGACCATCCGTTTGTTGGTGGAGGGCTTGTTGCCCCTAGCCGTGGATTGGCAGCAAATGTTGATGGTCTTGGCCATCTCATCCTTGCTGATTGGTAACTTGGCCGCTGTGGCACAAACCAACCTCAAGCGCATGTTGGCTTTCTCGACCATCGCCCAAATGGGTTTTGTGTTGATCGGTTTGCTATCGGGTGTTGTCAACGGCAATACCGCCGCTGCTGCCAACGCCTATAGCTCGGCCATGTTCTACGTCATTACCTATGTGCTGACGACTTTAGCCACCTTTGGCATCATTTTGTTGTTGGCCCGTGAAGGCTTTGAGAGCGAAGAAATTTCTGACCTCGCAGGCTTGAACCAACGCAGCCCCCTGTACGCAGGCGTCATGGCCGCGTGTATGTTCTCGTTGGCTGGTGTGCCTCCGCTGGTTGGCTTCTACGCCAAGTTGTCGGTATTGCAAGCCTTGATCGCTTCAGGCCAAGCCGGTGCGATTGTCTTGGCAGTGTTTGCTGTGATGATGTCGCTGATTGGCGCGTTCTACTACTTGCGCATCGTCAAGGTCATGTACTTTGATGCGCCTATCACGGCGACCACCGTGTCGGCTGGTAACGATGTGCGCGTGGTGTTGACCATCAACGGCGCTTTGATTTTGATCTTGGGTATCTTGCCCGGCGGCTTGATGGCCTTGTGTGCCAACGCCATCGTGCGTACCTTGGGTACCTAAGCATCTGATGCGCTAACAAAGCCAGCTCTTGAGCTGGCTTTTTTTATGATGACTATGAAAAACACTTCTGATGACCATTTGGTCGAACACACGCTAGACCACGTTGAGTTGATCAAGGGCCACTTTCTGCACGCGTTTCGAGACACCGTGCGATTGCCTAGCGGTGACACGGCTACGCGTGAGTTTGTGATTCACCCAGGCGCGGTGATGATCATCGCCATGCGCGACGATGGCCGTTTGGTGATGGAGCGTCAATACCGCTACCCCGTGCAACAAGTGATGATTGAGTTTCCTGCAGGCAAGCTTGACCCTGGCGAAGACCGCTTGGTGTGTGCCCAGCGCGAACTGCTAGAAGAAACAGGCTACCGCGCCACGGAGTGGGCCCATGCGGGCGTGCTGCATCCCGTCATCAGCTACTCCACCGAGTTCATTGATATTTGGTTTGCACGCGGATTGACCCAAGGTGAACGCCAATTAGACGAAGGTGAATTTCTGGATGTGTTTGACGCTAGTATGGATGAGCTGTTGGCTTGGTCACGCGACGGCCAGCTGACCGATGCCAAAACCTTGACGGGTTTGCTCTGGTTGCAAAACCACCTCAGCGGCGCATGGCCTCTGCAATGGCAGCGCATCTGACTGTGGCAACGTGTGTGAGACCTGCTGCGGGATAATTGAGCCATGAAAGTGTTAGACCTTCAATGCGCCCAGCACCATGTGTTTGAAGGCTGGTTTGGTTCCGAGGACGATTACCAAAGCCAGCTCGCACGTGGCTTGCTGAACTGCCCCATGTGCGGCGATGCCAGCGTGACCAAAAAACTCAGCGCGCCACGTTTGAACCTGAACACCACACGTGGTGAGCGCGATGCAACAGGCACTGCCTCGCAGGCCTCGTCTACCAATGCCAACCCTGTTGCTGATGCCTCCGCTTCTGCGCTTGCCGCGACCGAGGCCTCGGCCAACGCAGTGCCAGCGCTACCCAGCTTGCAAGAGGTGGCCAACTTAGAGCCCGCGCAGCTGCAGGCGGCTTTGCTCAAGATGGTGCGCCACGTGGTGGCTAATACCGAAGACGTGGGTAACAGCTTTCCCGAAGAAGCTCGCAAGATGCACTACGGTGAAACCGAGGCGCGCAACATTCGCGGCCATGCCACACCTGAGGAAACCGAAGAGTTGATTGACGAAGGCATTGCGGTTATGCCTTTGCCTCTGTCAGACGTGCTCAAAGAGCCGTTGCAGTAAACCGCGTCACAGCAGCCAGTGTTTGCGCTAACGCATCCGGTGCATCACACGGAATGACGATGCGCTCATCCATGCCGCGCAACCAGGTGAGTTGACGCTTGGCCAATTGACGCGTAGCGGCCACACCCAACTCGTGCAGCTGCTGCAAGATGCTTTCAGGTGAGGCACCCATCGCCTGCGCACGGTCAAGCAGCTCCCAAGCTTGGCGATAGCCTACGCAGCGAATGCTCGGCAAATCAATGTGCAAGTCACCACGCGCGCGCAGGGTTTGCATCTCAGCCAAGAAACCACCATCCAGCATGAGATCAAAGCGCAGCGCGATGCGCGCATGCAGCCATGCACGGTCAACCGGTTCAAGCGACAAAAGCGGCATATTCAATGCAGGCTGAGCCGCACGTGTGGCTTCACCTTCTACGAACCATTGCGATAAAGCCTTGCCGCTCACGCGCCACACCTCCAGCGCACGTGAGATGCGTTGCGCATCGTTTGGTGCCAAGCGTGCCGCGGTGATGGCATCTACCTTGGCCAGTTCGGCGTGCATGGCAGGCCAGCCCAGGGCGAGGGCTTGCTGTTCAATCTCAGCGCGAAGCTCAGGCTGCGCGGTGGGTAAGTCGTCAATGCCGTCGCGCAAAGCTTTCAGGTAAAGCATGGTGCCGCCCACCAGCAGCGGCAGCTTGCCGCGTGCGCGAATATCAGCCATCAAGGTGCTGGCATCACGTGCAAACTCAGCGGCGCTGTAGGCGTGCAATGGGTCACGAATGTCAATGAGGTGGTGCGGTACTTGCGCCAACTCTTCGGCATTGGGCTTGGCGGTGCCAATGTCCATGCCGCGATACACCAAGGCTGAGTCGATGCTGATAATTTCAACCGGCCATGCCTGTGCAATGGCTAAAGCTGCTGCCGTTTTACCGCTGGCAGTAGGGCCGACCAAAGCGATGGCGTCGACCGACCAGCCGTTCGCGCTGCCAGATGCACAGGTCGACGGTTTAGACACGCGGGCCTCCGCGGCGCAGCACCAACACCCAAGCCGACAAGGCCGTCGACACCGACCAGAACGCGATGCTTTGCACCATCGGTATGGCTGAACCGTCTTTGGCTGCACCGAGCCATAACCCAGTGGCAAAAGCTGCAGCCATCATCAAAAAACCGCCTAAGGCAGAAGCTGCGCCAGCCGCTTTGGGAAAGGGTCCCACCGCACCGCTTTGACCACAGGGCTGATGTATGCCGTGGGCCAAGATGAACAAATAAAACGGCCCCATCAAGCCGGTCACGCTTTGCCAGCCCAGCCATGCATTGAGAGCCATCCAGCAGCCCCCCACCAAGCTGAATGCGCCACCAATGGCCACTGTGTGCGCTACGCCGTAGCGAGCCAGCAAGCGTCGGCACAACACTGTGCCCAGCAAATACGTGAAAGCCATCGAGAACAGCAACAAGCCATATTGCCAACGCGCCAAGCCCAGCAAGTTGATGAAGACAAATGAGGATGAAGCCAAGAATGTAAAGAGCCCGCCGTAAGAGCCCAGCGACACGCAAGTGAATGCCACAAACGTGGGGTGTCGCACGATGTGCCACCACGTGTTTGCCAAGACCTTGAGGTGCAGCGCGTGTGGGTTTTTTCGGTGCACGGTTTCTTTGAACGTCAACGACACCAACACCAGCGCGATGGCACCAAAGCCCATCACCAAACTGAGAGCCGCATGCCAGCTGAACAAGTCAGTCATCAAACCACCTAAAGGCGCGCTGGCACAAGCCAAGATGCCTAGACCAGTGAGCGCTTTGGACATCACGCCTGCACCCGTTTCGGGTGTGTAGAGGTCGCGCACGATGGCGCGTGCGCACATCACCACCGCACCCATGGCCGCGCCTTGCAGCGCACGCCACACGATGAGTTCGAGCATGCTGCTGGCTAACACGCAGCCCAGGCCTGCTAGGGTGAACGTGGCCAAGCCGCACAACAAAATAGGACGACGGCCAAAGCGATCCGACAGTGGGCCCCACACGAGCTGCGAGGTGCCGAAGGCCAAGAGCAACGCGCTGAGCGTGAGCTGGACCTGCGACAGCTCTGCACCAAACTCTGCCTTGATCGCGGGCAGGGCGGGCAAATACAAATCGGTGGCGACGGGCTGAATGCCCAGCAGCATCGACAGCAAGACGATGATGAGTGTGGGTGACATCAACGACCGCGCAAAAACAGCGCGTCGAGCTCACGCATGGTCAGTTGTCGCCAAGTGGGGCGGCCGTGGTTGCATTGATCGGAGCGCTCGGTCACTTCCATCTGGCGCAGCAAACCGTTCATTTCGTCCACTGTGAGTTTGCGGTTGGCACGCACTGCGCCGTGGCAAGCCATGGTGGCCAGCAGTTCGTTGCGCGCACGTTGCACCACGGTGCTGGCATCGTGCTGGCTCAACTCGGCCAACACGCTGCGCGCCAGTGCCACAGCATCGCCTTGTGCCAAGGTGCTGGGCACGGCACGCACCGCGAGTGTTTTACTCGACAGGGTGGAGATTTCTAAACCGAGTTCTTGCAATGCTTCTGCACAAGCTTCGGCAGTCGCCACCTCTTGCGCGGTGGCGGGGAAGGTGGCGGGAATCAGCAGCGGTTGGCTGCTGATGCGCTGCGCGTCAATTTGTGTTTTGAGTTGTTCGTACACGATGCGTTCGTGCGCGGCGTGCATATCGACCAACACCAAACCTTGCGCGTTCTCCGCCAAGATGTACACGCCATGCAATTGCGCAATGGCTTTGCCCAAGGGCCAAGTTTCGGGTGCTGCATCTTGCAGCGAAGGCGCTGAGGTATTGTTGGCGCTGAGGGCGTTGAAGGCCGCGTCAGTTGCAAAACTTTGAGTGGGGTGCTCTTCGGCGGGCAGACCTGAGCGCGGCGTGGACTGCCACAGCGCACCCATATCTGCCACGCGCGTGCCAGCCAAAGGCATGGCGGCTTGCTGCCAATTGGCGTTAGGCCAACCGAGGGGTGAGGATGAAGATGTTGCGCCCAACGTATTGGCGGCAGCGGAAAATCCAGCCACGCCAGAAGCGCCAGACGTTCCCGCCATCGGCAACTCATGGTTTTGTAGCGCATTGGCCATGAGCATGTTGGCGCGCGGCACAGCCAAAGCGTTTTCAACCGCGTGGCGCACCGCTTGGTGCACCTCACGGCCATCGCGAAAGCGCACTTCGATTTTGGTGGGATGCACGTTGACGTCCACACGCGTGGGCTCAATCTCCACGTACAAGGCATAGATGGGTTGGCGGTGACCGTGCAGCACATCTTCATACGCGCTGCGTGCGGCGTGGGTGATGACTTTGTCGCGCACATAGCGGCCGTTCACGTAGGCAAATTGATGGTCGGCGCGTGAGCGGGCGGCGTCTGGAATCCCTGCGCGGCCCACCACGGTGACGTTGCCCGATTGGTAATGCACGGCGACAGAGTTGTCTAAAAAGTCATCGCCCAGCACATCGGCCAAGCGGCGGTCGAGTGAGCGCTGAAACTGAACATTCAGGTCTTCGCCCGAAGTGGCGTTAATGGTTTGTGCGCGCCATTGCTCGACCAACTTGCCTTCGTGCCAAATGGCAAAGCCCACCTCGGGGCGGGTGAGTGCATGGCGGCGTACGGCCTCTACGCAGTGGGCCAGTTCGGTGTTGTCAGTCTTTAAAAATTTTCGGCGTGCGGGCGTGCTGTAAAAAAGCTCTTTCACTTCTACTGTCGTGCCTTGGGCGCGAGCGGCGGGTTGCAACTCGCCGCTGCGGCCATCGAGCAACATGGCGCTGTCTTGTGTGGCGGTTCGTGACAACACTGACAGCTCAGACACCGATTGAATCGCGGCCAACGCTTCGCCGCGAAAACCCATGGTGCCCACCGATTCGAGTTCGGTGAGGCTGGTGATTTTGCTGGTGGCGTGGCGCTTCAAGGCCACGGGTAGTTCGTTGGCTGGAATGCCCACCCCGTTGTCTTCCACGCTGATGAGGCGCACACCACCTGCCAGCAAACGCAGGGTGATTTGCGTGGCGCCTGCATCTAGCGCGTTGTCCACCAGTTCGCGCACGACAGAGGCCGGGCGTTCGACCACCTCGCCAGCGGCGATTTGGCTGATCAATTCATCTGGGAGTTCGCGGATGGCGCGTGGGGGTTGGGTAGCAGGGTGCACAGACTCATTTTAGAGGCAGGGGATAATGCAATTTATGGAACTCATTACCTTCTTGATTGACTTCATCCTGCACGTGGACCGCTACTTGGAAGCCTTTGTGCAGGCCAACGGCACATGGGTCTATGCCTTGCTGTTTCTCATCATTTTTGTGGAGACCGGTTTGGTGGTCATGCCGTTCTTGCCCGGCGACTCGCTGCTGTTTGTGGTGGGTGCCATGTGCGGTGTGGGCTTGATGGACTACGGCTTGTCAGTGGCCTTGCTGCTCACGGCGGCAGTGGCGGGTAACCAAACCAACTACACGATTGGCCGCTTCTTTGGGCCCAAGGTGTTTGCGTGGGAAGACTCCAAGTTTTTCAACCGCCGCGCCTTTGACCAAGCCCATGCGTTTTACGAGCGTTTCGGTGGTGTGACCTTGATTGCCGCGCGCTTCATGCCCTTTGTGCGCACTTTTGCGCCGTTTGTGGCGGGCGTGGCGCAGATGACGCGCCGCAAGTTCACCTTCTTTGACGTCACCGGTGGCGCGTTGTGGGTGGGCGGCATCGTGACGGCGGGTTACTTCTTTGGCAACATCCCATGGGTCAAAACCCATTTGGACAAAATCATTTGGGCGATGATTTTTATTCCGGGTGCCTTGGCCATTTATGGCTCGTGGAAAGCCTCACGCTCAGCGCAAATTAAAGCTGATTAAAACCCGCGTTCTTCGCGGCGCATATCGCGCAGCATGAACAAGTACAGACTTTCCACCTTCTCACGTGCCCAAGGTGTTTTGCGCAAAAACTTGAGGCTGGAGCCCACACTCGGGTCATGCGTGAAGCAGCGGATGTTGATGCGATCGCCTAAGCCTTCCCAGCCGTAATAGTCAGCCAGCTCGGTGACGATTTTTTCCAACGTCATGCCGTGTAGCGGGTTTTTGGGTTGTGCGGGTGTGTCGGTCATGGTGTGAGGTCTGAAAGGTTTGACACGGCGTCGAGCAAACGTGCGATTTCTTCGTCTGTGGTGGTGGTGTGCGCTGAAATTCGCACAACATTTGCTAACCCCCGCGCCCGCATGTCGAGTGGCGTGAAGGCCGTGCCGTTGACGGCAACCTCAATCCCTTGTTGGGCTAGGTGTGTTTGCACAGCGTCTGAGGTGAGGTCTTGTGCTGTGAAGGCAATCAAACCAGAAAACTGTGTACCTACATCATGGCTTTGGATATGCGGCATGCGTTGCAAGGCTTCGCGAATCTTGCTGGCTTTACTTTGTACTTGGGTTTGAATCGTGTCTAAACCTTGTACGAGCGCCTCTTGAATCGCTTGCCCTAAACCTAAGCGAGCGGCCATGTTGGCTTCGGATGTTTCAAAGCGCCTTGCATCGTCACGCAGTTGGTACTGACCGTTGATCAGAGGTGTAGAAAAATGGTCCAGCGCCGCAGGTTGAAGCGCTGGAAGAAAACCACGCCGAACATACAACAAACCTGTGCCGCGTGGGCCGCGCAGCCACTTGCGACCTGGTGTGGTGAGGACATCGCAATTCAGTGCACGCACGTCAACCGGCATTTGTCCCACGGCTTGTGCCGCATCCAAAAAGAAGGGGATCTTGGCCGCATGTGCCAAAGCGCCTACCTGTGCCGCGGGCTGAATGAGGCCGCCATTGGCTGGCAGCCATGTGAGTGAAATTAAGCGCACGCGGTGGTCAAGCATGGCTGCCAATTGCGTCAAGCAAACTTCGCCGCTCGGTGTGCTGGGGATTGTTTCAACCGCAGCGCCATCCCGCTGTGCGATGTGCGTCAAGGCTGCGTAGTTGCCGCCCCATTCGCTGCATCCCACCAAGATGCGATCACCTGGGGCGAAGTGCAGGCAATTCATCACTTCGCGCCAACCACGAGAGTGGCTGTCTGTGAGGGCGATTTCATCGGCATCGCAACTCAAAAGTTGGGCCGCATGTGTGTAAACGGCGGCCAACGCCTTGTGCTGATGCGTCGCCGCACCATACCCACCTAAACGGGTTTCTAGGTGCAAATGCGAGACCATGACATCGACCGTGGATGCCGACATCAGCGATGCCCCTGCGTGATTGAAGTAGGCCAAGGGCTGTGCGTCCATCTTAAGTGTTGCGGGTTTTGGCCAACGGTGGATTGCGTGAGAAATAGCGTTCAATGCCTTTCATCAGTGCATCGGCCAAGTCGTTTTGGTATTGGGGGCTGACCAAACGTTTCTCTTCTTCGGGGTTGCTGATGAAGGCGGTTTCCACCAACACGCTGGGGATGTCGGGCGCTTTCAGCACCGCAAAGCCTGCCTGCTCCACGCGGCCTTTGTGCAGTTTGCCAATGTGTTTGATTTGCCCCAGCATCGCGCTGCCGAGTTTGAGGCTGTCTTTGATTTGTGCGGTGGTGCTCATGTCAAGCAGGGCGCGTTGCACGGCGGCATCTTGGCTCTTGATGTTCAAGCCGCCAATCAAGTCGGCTCGGTTTTCTTGCTTGGCCATCCACTTGGCAGCAGCGCTGGAAGCTGCACCATCGCTCAGGGCAAACACGCTGGCGCCTTTGGCTTCGGGGGTTTGAAACGCGTCTGCATGGATGCTGATGAACAAGTCAGCTTGCACCCGTCTGGCTTTTTCCACGCGCTGTTGCAGCGGTACAAAGTAGTCGGCATCGCGTGTGAGGTAGGCCCGCATGGGCAAGTTGCCGTGCTTGGTTTTGATGACGGTGTTGTTGATGCGGTCGCGCAAGCGGTGTGCAATTTTCAGCACCACATCTTTTTCGCGTGTGCCGCTAGGGCCTGATGCGCCAGGGTCCTCGCCGCCGTGGCCGGGGTCGAGGGCCACGATGATGAAGCGCTCGCCGTCTTGTTGTTGGTTGACCGATGCCGCGGTGGTGATGGGCGCAGACGCGGTGGGTGCCGCAGGCGAGGGCAGCTCGGGTGTTGCGTTGGGCTTGGCCATCAAATCACCCACAGGGTCGGCACGTGTGCCCAATTTAGACGCAGAGGGTGTGGGCGTGGCCGTCATCGACGGTGCGTTGTAGGCTGTGCCGCCCTTGAGCTTGTCGACAATCAAGGCTTCCAGCGGGTCGGCCACTTCAGACGGGTAGAGGTCCAGCACCAAGCGGTGTTGGTATTGCGTGTTGCCGGTTTTGACGGGTTGCAGGTTGAACACCTGCGGCTTCACCATCTGGCGAAGGTCTAACACCAAGCGCACAGTTTTGTTGGCGTATTGGCCCACGCGCACACCCGTGATGTACGGGTCGTCCGAGCGCACTTTGCCCACCAGTTCTTTGAGGGCAGGGTTGAGCTCAATGCCTTCAATGTCCACGGCCAGACGCGGTGGGTTGGCCACAAAAATGGGCACGGTCTTGAGTGCTGTGTCGCTCTCAATCGTCACGCGCGTGTAGGCCGCAGCGGGCCACACGCGCACGGCCACGATGCTGGCGCCCCATGCAATGTCGGCACTGCCCAAGAGCAACGCGAGCGAGCCGCCTTGAAGCAAGCGGCGTCGATCGATACATCGAGGTGCTTGAGGATGCACTGGGTCGACGTGTGGCTGCTTCATGCCAGCAACTCCTGCCCGCGCGCGGTGAGGGCGCTGATGCGCAGTTGGCGTTGCTCGGTGTCGTCCACTTGGATGTCGAGTTCAAGGTCTGGCGTGGGCATCACGCCTGCGGCGTTTTGCGGCCATTCGCACAGCTTCAAACCTACGCTGGCGAAGATGTCACGAAAGCCCGCGTCTTCCCATTCGCGTGGATCGCTGAACCGGTAAAAGTCAAAGTGCCACACCTCGCCCGCATTCACGGTGTAGGGTTCAACCACGGCATAGGTCGGGCTTTTGATGCGGCCCTCGACGCCCAAGGCACGCAGCAGGTGGCGCACAAAGGTGGTTTTTCCTGCGCCCAGGTCGCCATGCAAGGCGATGCAAGCATTCAGGTTGGCGCGTGTCAATGCGGCGGCCAGCTGCGTGGCAAACGCAGCGGTGGCGGCTTCATCGGGCCAAACCAGAGTTTTTACAATGGGCGAAATAGTCAAAGGTGTCCGTTGTCAATCGATTACAAATTGTTGCTCACGCAAATTCAGGCTCTAGGGCAAACACTGGGATTTTCGCAAATTGCGGTGGCCCCTTTGGACCTGTCCTCGGCCGAGCCACATTTGCAACATTGGCTGGCCCAAAACTTCCACGGCAGCATGGACTATATGGCCCGTCATGGCATGAAGCGCGCGCGTCCTGCCGAGCTGGTGCCAGGCACCTTGAGCGTGCTGACCGCCCGCATGAACTACCTGCCGCGCGACACCACCGAGGGCTGGCAAGACGCCGAGTGGCAACGCTTGCGTAACCCTGCTGAGGCCGTGGTGTCGGTCTACGCCAGAGGGCGCGACTATCACAAGGTGCTGCGTAACCGGCTCGACACACTGGCTCAGCAAATTGACGCATTGCTGGCTGATACCTTGAAACCCAGTGGTTTTGAATACCGCGCCTTCACCGACTCAGCGCCTGTGATGGAGGCCGAGCTGGCCACACGCAGTGGCCAAGGCTGGCGCGGCAAACACAGCTTGGTGCTTAACCGCGAAGCGGGCTCGATGTTTTTCTTGGGCGAGATTTTCCTGAATGTGGCCTTGCCTGCGTCCGAACCCACCAGCACGCACTGCGGCCAATGCACAGCATGCATGGATGTTTGCCCCACGCAGGCCATCGTGGCCGAAGGCTTGGTGGATGCACGCCGTTGCATTTCGTATTTGACGATTGAGCACGATGGGTCTATCGACGAGGCGCTGCGCCCTTTGATGGGCAACCACATCTACGGCTGCGATGACTGCCAACTGATATGCCCTTGGAACAAGTTTGCTCAAAGCTCTAGCTTGCCCGACTTCGATGTGCGTGCTGGCTTGGTGGGGCAGGGCATGGCGCGCTTGTTGGCGTGGACCGAAGCAGAGTTTTTGCGTTACACCGAAGGCAGCCCCATTCGTCGCATTGGCCATGTGCGCTGGCTGCGTAACCTAGCTGTGACGGCAGGCAATGCGCTGCGGCAGGCGGACGACGCAGCTTTGCGCCAAGCACTACAGGCCCACCTCGCCCACACCAACGACGTGGTGCGTGAGCATGTGAAGTGGGCGTTGGCGCAAGGTGCGCACGAGTAATATCAAGCGATGAGATTTTTCACCCGTTTGATATTCGCGCTGATTGGCATGGCGTTCGCCATTTTGTTTGCCATCGGTGTGTTGTGTTGGCTCGCCTTGTATGTGGTGTTTGCTTGTCTGCGTTGGTTGGCCACAGGCCAAAAGCCACAAGTGCTGATGATGTGGCAACAAATTCAAGCCATGCGCAAAGGCATGCAGTCAGGGCAGGGTGCAAGTTGGGCCAGCTGGTCGCGCACCAGCGATGGCCAATGGCATGAAGCGCACGGGCATGCCCCAGCCAGTGACAGCCACGCTGATGTCATCGAAGATGCGGTGGTGCGCGAAATTCGTGACAAGCCTAGCCTGCCCAAAGACTGAACGTTTTTTGGTTATCGTGCGCTGGACTGCATAGAAGTCAACGCGCGATTCGCCTTGACTGCCTGCCCCAGGTCAATCACCGCCAGCGCGTAGTAGCTGCTCCAGTTGTAGCGGGTCACCACATAAAAGTTGTCGGTGCCTGCCACATAGCTGGGTGGCTCATCGCCATTGAACAACTCCACCAAAGCCAAAGGGCCGTTGTGTTTTTGCGCTTGCTCGTCCAGCACCGCGCCTTTGGCGGTGAAGTTAGTCACGCTGAACGAGGGCAAGATGTCGGGGGCGAGTAAGGTGGGTTTGTCCAAACGTGCTTCATCAAAGCTCACGGGGTAGTGCGTGGGCATGCCGGTTTGCCAGCCAAAGGCTTTGAAGTAATTGGCCACCGAGCCAATGGCGTCCACAGGGCTGTTGCGCAGGTCAATGCGGCCATCGCCATCAAAGTCCACCGCAAATTTGGCCGCGCTGGAGGGCATGAACTGGGGCCAGCCCATGGCGCCTGCAAAGCTGCCCGTGGCGCTGGCATTGCCTTGGCTGTGTGCTTGCGCTAAGAAGTAGCCCAACTCTGATTTGAAAAACGCTTGGCGCTCAGCCGCGCGAGGGTGTGACGCAGGGAAGTTGAGGGTGAGCGTGGTCAGGGCATCGAGCACGCGGTAGTTGCCCATGTTTTGGCCGTAGAAAGTTTCTACACCGATGATGCCCACAATCATTTCGGCAGGCACGCCATAGGTTTGCTCCGCGCGGGCGAGGTCGCTTTGGTAGGTTTGCCAAAACTGGGTGCCAGCGTCGATGCGGCGGCTTTCAATGAAGCGCTCGCGGTACGCACGCCAGTTCTTGGCGGTGGGCACGGTGGGTGGCAGCACCATCTTGGGCACGCCTTTTAAAAATTGCGCTTTGCTGATTTGGTCACGCACCCAAGCTTTGGGTAGCTTGTGCTGTTGGGCCAGCTCATCGGCCAGTGCGATGGCTTCTGTGGTTTTCCCGTAGGCAGGGCCGCGCGTGGCGGCTTTGTGGGCCACGGTTTTGTGAGCTTTCGCATGCGACTTGGCGGTTGCATCGCCTGCAAATGCAGCCATTAGCAACAAGGCGGCGGTGATTTGACGTAACGCAAGAGTTGGCTGCAAAGCCATATAAAACGGGGATGTATGTGTTTTCACGCAGTGTTTGCAAGGGAAAAAGCCAGGTCACCATGGTAAGCTGACTTGAAGAAGAACCGAGGCAGATGAGATGAGTAAAACAGGCTATTACACGCATCCTCTGTGCATGAAGCACGAGATGGGTGAGGGGCATCCTGAATGCCCAGAACGGCTCAGCGCCATCCAAGACCGTTTGCTCATCAGCGGTGTGGACTTAGGCCTCACGCCCATCGAAGCGCCCGAAGCGCCATTGGCCGACATTGAGCTGGCGCACGACCGCATGTACATCGCGTCCTTGCGCGGTTTGTCAGACCAGTTGGTGGAAGACATCGCCGCAGGTGGCCCTGCTTATGGCCACTTGGATTCAGACACCAACATCAACCGCTACACATGGAAAGCCGCCTTGGCTTCGGCGGGCGCTGCGGTGGCCGCCACAGATGCGGTGATTGCCGGCGAGTTGGCCAACGCGTTTTGTGCTGTTCGCCCACCGGGTCACCATGCTTCACGCCACAAAGCTGGCGGATTTTGTTTCTTCAACAACATCGCGATTGCCGCCAAATACGCGCTGGAGCGCCATGGCTTGAAGCGTGTGGCGGTGGTGGACTTTGATGTGCACCACGGCAACGGCACGGAAGACATCCTCAGTGGTGACGACCGCGTGTTGATGGTCAGCTTTTTTCAACACCCGTTCTACCCACACACGGGTACTGAACACCCAGCATCCAACATGCTCAACATTCCCGTGCCCGCCTACACCAAAGGCATGGAAGTACGTGAGTTGATCGAGACCCATTGGGTGCCGCGCCTAGAAGAATTCAAGCCCGAGATGATTTTCATCAGTGCAGGTTTTGATGCCCATCGCGAAGACGACATGGGGCAAATGGGGTTGGTCGAGCAAGACTACGCTTGGATCACCCACCGATTGCGCGACATTGCGGCGCGTCATGCCAAAGGGCGCATCGTTTCTTGCTTAGAAGGCGGGTACGATTTGAGCTCGCTAAGTCGCAGCGTCGAAGCGCATGTGCGCGTGTTAGCCGATATTTAAAAGATGAACGAATTACAAGAATTGTTGCTGGACTTGCAAAGTCCAGCGATTGCGTTAGAACTCGCCGGTTTGGCACTGTGCTTGGCTTTGGCTGGGGGCTTGAGCTGGGCCTTGGGGCGCAGATTCACATCCTCTAACTCCATTTTGTTTGGCCGTCGGTTGATGGACGGGGTGTTGTTTCCTGCTTTGGCTTTGGTCTTCACATATGGCTTGAAGCTGGTGCTCATGAAGATGCAGCGTGTGCCCGTGCTGAAGATGGCGCTGCCCGTGCTGGTGTCGCTGGTGCTGATTCGCTTGATTGCGCGTGTTTTGGCGGCGGTGTTTCCCAATTCGCGCGGTGCGCGCATCTTGGAACAAGTCGTGTCTTGGTTGGCCTGGGGTTTAGCGGTGCTGTGGATCACGGGCTGGTGGGGCCCGATGATGGATGAGCTGGATGGTTTGCAGTTCATGCTCGGCAAGACGCGCATCAGCGTGACGCATGTGCTGGAAGTGGTGTTCACCTCGGGTTTTGTGCTGGTGCTGGCGCTGTGGCTGTCGGCCGCCCTTGAGCAACGTGTGATCAATCGCGCGTTTGAAGATTTGTCTATGCGCAAGGTGGCCGCCAATGCCATGCGTGTGTTGTTGCTGGTCATTGGTACTTTGTTTGCCTTGTCCTCGTTGGGTTTTGACTTGACGGCTTTGTCGGTCTTGGGCGGCGCTTTGGGTGTGGGTATTGGTTTTGGCTTGCAAAAGTTGGCGGCTAACTATGTGAGTGGTTTTGTCATCTTGTTGGAGCGCTCGCTGCGTATTGGCGACTTTGTGCGTGTGGATGGTTTTGAAGGCCGCGTGACCGACATCAAAACCCGCTACACCTTGGTGCGTGCCAGCAACGGCAGCGAATCCGTGGTGCCCAATGAGTTGCTACTGACGCAGCGCGTTGAAAACTTGTCGCTGGAAAGCCGCCACTTGCTGCAAACCTGTACTTTCTGGGTGGGTTTGGAAAGCGATGTGGAGCGCGTGCAAGAGGTTTTGGTGCAAGCCGCATTGAGCGCTGAGTGGGTGCTGTGCAACCCCATACCTCAAGCCCTCTTGGGCGAGGTGGCCCCTCAAGGTTTGCGTTTCAACTTGAATTTCTGGATGGAAGACCCTGTCAATGGTCAATCTTTGACGCGTTCGCGTGTCAACATCGCTGCGCTGAGTGCTTTGCGGTCGGCTGGTGTGGTCTTGGTGCATTCGCCGCAAGAGGTGGTGCTGCGCCATCCGGCTTAAGTTTTTCCTAGGGACTTCCCTAGAAAAGCACGGTCGTTCGATGAAAAAGCGTCTTTGATCTCTACAATGTTACGTTTACGTAAACGTCAATCTGTTTAATTCTAAAAATTGGAGCTTTTGCCATGAAAGTTTTGGTCGCTGTCAAACGCGTGGTGGACTACAACGTCAAGGTCCGCGTGAAGTCGGACAACTCGGGCGTTGACATTGCCAACGTCAAAATGAGCATGAACCCGTTTGACGAGATTGCGGTGGAAGAAGCCGTGCGTCTCAAAGAAAAGGGCGTGGTCACCGAAGTGATCGCTGTGTCTTGTGGCGTGACCCAATGCCAAGAAACTTTGCGTACCGCAATGGCCATCGGCGCAGACCGTGGCATCTTGGTGGAGACGGCTGAAGAGCTGCAGCCTTTGGCCGTGGCCAAGCTCCTCAAAGCTTTGGTGGACAAAGAGCAACCAGGCTTGGTGATCTTGGGCAAACAAGCGATTGACGATGATTGCAACCAAACTGGCCAGATGTTGGCGGCTTTGGCAGACATGCCCCAAGCCACCTTCGCTTCCAAGGTTGAACTGACAGCCGACAAAGCCAGCGTCACCCGCGAAGTGGACGGGGGTTTGGAAACCATTTCCATCAGCCTGCCTGCGGTCATCACGACCGACTTGCGTTTGAACGAGCCACGCTACGTGACTTTGCCCAACATCATGAAGGCCAAGAAGAAGCAGCTCGATGTGTTCAAGCCCGAAGACCTCGGGGTGGACGTGAGCCCCCGCATCAAGACCCTCAAAGTGGTGGAGCCTGCCAAGCGCAGCGCGGGCATCAAGGTGGCGGATGTGGCCACTTTGGTGGACAAGCTCAAGAACGTGGCAAAAGTTATTTAAGCCCGTCATCTCAACGAATACGCAGGAGAAACACACATGACATCCCTCGTGATTGCAGAACACGACAACGCCAGCATCAAAGGCGCAACCTTGAACACCGTCACAGCCGCAGCAGCCATTGGCGCTGACGTGCATGTGCTCGTCGCTGGTCACAACGCAGGCGCAGCCGCAGCAGCCGCTGCACAGATTGCAGGCGTGAGCAAAGTCATCCACGCCGACGGCGCCACACTGGAAGCCGGTTTGGCTGAGAACGTGGCAGCGCAAGTCTTAGCCATCGCTGGCAACTACACCCACATCCTGTTCCCCGCGACAGCGGCAGGTAAAAACGTAGCCCCTCGCGTGGCTGCCAAGTTGGACGTGGGCCAAATCAGCGACATCACCAAGGTGGACAGCCCAGACACGTTTGAGCGTCCGATTTACGCAGGCAACGCCATTGCCACCGTGCAATCCAGCGATGCTGTGAAAGTCATCACCGTGCGCACCACGGGTTTTGATGCAGCGGCTGCCACAGGTGGCGCGGCTCAAATCGAAACCACAGCCGCAGCGACAGACTCAGGCAAGAGCAGCTTTGTGGGCCGTGAAGTCACCAAGAGCGACCGTCCAGAGCTGACAGCAGCCAAGATCATCGTCTCCGGTGGTCGTGCCTTGGGTAGCTCAGAGAAGTTTGACGAAGTCATGACCCCACTGGCCGACAAGCTCGGTGCCGCGATTGGTGCTAGCCGCGCAGCGGTGGATGCAGGCTATGCCGCCAACGATTTGCAAGTGGGTCAAACCGGCAAGATCGTCGCGCCGCAGTTGTACGTGGCGTGCGGCATCAGCGGCGCGATCCAACACTTGGCGGGTATGAAGGACAGCAAGGTGATCGTGGCGATCAACAAAGACCCAGAGGCGCCGATCTTCAGCGTGGCCGACTTCGGCTTGGAGGCTGACCTGTTTGTGGCTGTGCCAGAGTTGGTCGCAGCGTTGTAAACCTTCTGTGAAAAGGCACTCTTCGGGGTGCCTTTTTTGTATTGAATTTTGGAGACATAAAAATGAGCTACATCGCCCCCATCAAAGACATGGTGTTCAACATGGAACACTTGGCCGGCCTCGAACAAGTGGCCCAAATTCCTGCGTTCGAAGACATGGGCGTGGAAACCGCCCAAGCCGTGCTCGAAGAATGCGCGAAGTTGAACGAGTCGGTGCTCGTGCCTTTGAACTGGGAAGGCGACAAGAACCCATCTTTCTTCAAAGACGGCCACGTCACCACCACGCCCGGCTTCAAAGAGGCGTATCAGCAGTACTGCGAAGGCGGCTGGCAAAGCCTGCAACACCCCGCCGATTTCGGCGGTCAAGGTTTGCCTAAAACCATTGGTGCTGCGTGCGGCGAAATGCTCAACTCGGCCAACATGAGTTTTGCTTTGTGCCCCATGTTGACCGACGGTGCGATTGAAGCTTTGTTGACCGCAGGCTCTGACGACCTCAAAGCCACTTACCTTGAGAAGCTCATCTCCGGCGAGTGGACCGGCACCATGAACTTGACCGAGCCACAAGCGGGCTCTGACTTGGCGGCCGTGCGCACCCGCGCTGAGCCTCTGCCAGATGGCACCTACAAAGTGTTCGGCACCAAGATTTTCATCACCTACGGTGAACACGACATGGCCGAGAACATCGTCCACCTCGTGCTGGCGCGTGTGCAAGGCGCACCCGAGGGCGTGAAGGGCATCAGCTTGTTTGTGGTGCCCAAATTCATGGTGAACAAAGATGGGTCACTCGGCGCGCGTAACGATGTGCACTGCGTGAGCATCGAGCACAAGATGGGCATCAAAGCCAGCCCCACGGCCGTGTTGCAGTACGGCGACCACGGCGGTGCGATTGGCTTCCTCGTTGGTGAAGAAAACCGCGGCTTGGAATACATGTTCATCATGATGAACGCGGCGCGTTATGCCGTGGGCGTGCAAGGCATTTCTATTGCCGAGCGTGCGTACCAAAAGGCTGTGACTTTCTCGCGTGACCGCGTGCAAAGCCGCCCTGTGGACGGCAGCATGAAAACCAGCGCACCCATCATTCACCACCCCGATGTGCGCCGCATGTTGATGACCATGCGCGCCTACACCGAAGGTTGCCGCGCCATGGCCACGGTGGCTGCTGCTGCGTATGACGCATCGCACCACCATCCAGATGCCGACACGCGCAAAGACAACTTGGCTTTCTACGAATTCTTGGTGCCTTTGGTCAAAGGCTTCAGCACTGAGATGAGTTTGGAAGTCACCAGCCTTGGCGTGCAAGTGCACGGTGGTATGGGCTTCATCGAAGAAACAGGTGCTGCACAGTACTACCGTGATTCCAAAATCTTGACGATTTACGAAGGCACCACAGCCATTCAAGCGAACGACTTGATTGGCCGCAAAACAGGCCGTGATGGTGGCCAAACCGCCAAAGGCATTGCCGCGCAAATTGCCAACACCGAAGCTGACTTGCTCAAGAGCGGCAGTGCCAACGCCAAGGCGATGGCCGCACGCTTGAAGGCTGCTCGTGAAGCTTTCTTGAACGTGGTCGACTTCGTGGTGGCCGGCGCCAAAGCCAGCCCCAATGCGGTGTTTGCAGGCAGCGTGCCTTACCTCATGCTCACCGGCAACTTGGTGGCAGGCTGGCAAATGGCACGTGCCTTGTTGGTGGCCGAGGCTGAGCTGGCCAAAGGCAACGATGCCGTGTTCATGCAATCCAAAATCACCACCGCGCGTTTCTACGCCGACCATATCCTGACCAAAGTACCAGGCATGCGCGACAGCATCGTGGATGGTGCGGATAGCGTGACTGAGTTGGCACTCGACGCGTTCTAAGTTTTTAGGTTCGCTCAATTCAAAACCACCATCAGGGCACTTCACGTGCCCTGAGTTTTCTCAAGGGCCAGATATGTCGCGTTTACCTCCCGTGTTGCAATCGCTCAAATTTCCAGTCATCGCGTCTCCACTGTTCATCATCAGTAACCCCAAGCTGTTGATTGCGCAATGCAAAGCGGGCGTGGTGGGCTCTATGCCTGCGCTCAATGCGCGCCCAGCTGAGCAGTTGGAAGAATGGTTGATTGAAATCACCGAGGCGCTGGCGGCACACAACCGTGAACACCCAGACCAGCCCGCTGCGCCATTTGCCATCAACCAAATCGTGCACAAGAGCAACGACCGCTTAGAACACGACATGGCGCTGTGTGTGAAGTACAAGGTGCCGATCATCATCACGTCGCTTGGTGCGCGTGAAGACATCAACGCCGCAGCGCACAGCTACGGCGGCATCGTGTTGCACGACGTCATCAACAACAAGTTCGCGAAGAAGGCGATTGAAAAGGGCGCCGATGGCCTGATTGCCGTGGCCGCTGGTGCGGGTGGGCACGCAGGTGTGAAGAGCCCATTTGCCTTGATTCAAGAAATTCGTGAATGGTTTGATGGCCCTGTGGCTTTGAGCGGTTCGATTGCCACCGGCGGTGCGGTGTTGGCCGCGCAAGCGATGGGGGCGGACTTTGCCTACATTGGTTCAGCCTTCATCGCGACCGAAGAAGCACGTGCTGCGGATGACTACAAACAAGCGGTGGTGGATGGCACGTCGGACGACATTGTGTTGAGCAATTTGTTCACGGGCGTGCATGGCAACTACTTGGCACCTTCGATTGTCAAAGCCGGCTTAGACCCTGAACACTTGCCTGAGAGCGACCCCAGCAAAATGAATTTTGGTGGCGGCGCACAAAAGGCTTGGAAGGATATTTGGGGCTGCGGCCAAGGTATTGGCGCGGTGAAGGCGGTGGTGCCTGCTGCTGAGTTGGTGGCGCGTTTGAAGCGTGAGTACCAAGCGGCCAAGCAGCGCTTCACGGCCTAAGTCATGCGCAAAGAGTGAAGACCAAAAAATAGCCGCTTTTCAGCGGCTATTTTTTTGAGGCGAGAGGACGGGCTTCGTTTAAAAAAAACACAGCCCTCCGTGCGCTCGCATTAGCGCAAGACCAGCACCGGCACGCTGGCGTGTGTCAGCACTTGTTGTGTCTCGCTGCCCAGCAGCAAGCGCTTGATGCCACGGCGGCCGTGTGAGGCCATCACGATCAAATCGGCTTTGTGCTTTTTGGCGGCGGCAATCAGCGCGTCAGACACGATGTCTGATTTGACCACCACGGCCTTGGTGGTGACACCTTTGGCTTTGGCAGCTTTGACCACGGCATCCAACACTTTTTGTGCGCCGTCGGTCCAACCTTTTTCAATTTTTGAAATTTCAGTGGCGGTCAAAGGCAAAGAGCCTTCAAAGTAGCTTTGTGGGTAACGTGGCGTGACTTTGACGGCAATCAATTCAGCGCCGCTCAGAGAGGCCAATTCGATGGCGCTTGAGATGGCTTTTTTGGACAAAGTAGAGCCGTCGGTGGCTACCAGAATTCGTTTGTACATAAACTGCTCCTTTTGTTGATTTCGACCAAAGCTTAACGTATGTCGTGCGTTTTGTGTTGATGCACGTCAAGTTCTGGTTCGTCCAAGCCGTTAGGCTACACCCCTTATGCATTCAGATACATCCAAGGTCGAGCTGCTCGACGACCGCCAAGAGTGGTTGCGTTTTAGTCAACCGCACAAGCCCACGCTCCATGGTTCAGATGACTGCTGGGATTCGCATGTGGTGATCCAAGGCATGCACTGTGCGGCTTGTGCTTTCACTGTGGAAGAAGCGCTCATGTCGGTGCCGGGCGTGCAATCGGCCGAAGTCAATGCGGCCACGCATCGCGCCAAAGTGGTGTGGTCTGCCGCGCAGGTGAAGCCGTCGGCCTGGATGGCGGCCATTGCCAAAGTGGGTTATGGCGCTTTGCCGGCAGCCGATAGCAGCTTGCGCCAAGCGCGGCATGAGGAAAGCCGTCGAGCCCTGTGGCGTTGGTTGGTGGCAGGTTTTTGCATGATGCAAGTGATGATGTATGCCTATCCCGCGTATGTGTCGCGCGAGGGCGACATCACGCCTGACATGGTGTTCTTGTTGCGTTGGGCTTCTTGGGTGTTGACGCTGCCTGTGGTTCTGTTTGCGTGCGGCCCGTTCTTTGGCAATGCCTTGCGTGACATTCGCGCGCGTCGCGTGAGCATGGATTTGCCCGTGGCGCTTGGCATGGTGATTACCTTCTTGCTCAGCTCTGTGGCCACGTTTGAGCCTGAAGGCGTGTTTGGTGCCGAGGTGTATTACGACTCGCTCACCATGTTTGTGTTCTTCTTGCTGACGGGGCGATGGCTAGAGCTGCGCGTGCGTGACCGCACGGCGGGCGCACTGGAAGCTTTGATGAACCGTCTGCCCGACAGCGTGGAGCGTCAATTGCCCTCAGGTGAGTTTGAGCGCGTGGCTGTGCGTCGCGTGATGGTGGGTGATGTGATTCGTGTGTTGCCGTCTGAAAGCTTTCCTGCCGATGGCGTGATTTTGCAAGGCCAGACCTTGGCCGATGAGGCGTTGCTCACGGGTGAGTCACGCCCGCAAGCGCGTGGCGTGGGCGACACGGTGGTGGCGGGCAGTCACAACCTCAGCGGCATCGTCACGGTGCGCGTGGTGCAGGTGGGCGAGGGCACGCAGTTCTCGCAAATCGTGTCGTTGATGGAGAACGCTTCGTTGCAAAAACCACGCTTGGCGCAATTGGCGGATCGCATTGCCAAACCCTTTTTGATTGGGGTGTTGGTATTGGCTGCACTCTCAGCGGTCTATTGGTGGCCGACCAACCCAGGGCACGCCTTGATGGTGGCGGTGGCGGTGCTGGTGGTGACGTGTCCTTGTGCGCTGTCGCTCGCCACGCCAGCGGCCATGTTGGCGGCAGCAGGCAACTTGGCGCGTCATGGCGTGCTGGTGCGCAATCTGCAAGCTTTGGAGTCATTGGCTGAGATTGACACCGTGATTTTTGATAAGACGGGCACGCTCACCCAAGACGGCCAGCGCGTGACGCAAGTGATGACGGCAGAGGGTGTGACGCCCGAATACGCCTTGGATTTGGCCGCGGCTTTGGCCAAACATTCACTGCACCCTTTGTCGCGCGCGCTGGTGCAAGCACACGATGAGGCTTCAGGCCGTTCTGTGCTGGATGTTCAAGATGTAAACGAAATGATTGGTCAGGGCTTGGAAGGCCAGCTAGATGGGTGTTTGCGCTTGGGCTCTGCCGCATTTTGTGCGCCAAAAACCAAGGGAATACCCGATAAAGCCGAGGTTTGCCAAGTACACTTGTGCCGTGAAAACGCGTGGTTAGCCAGCTGGCAGCTCTCAGAAGATGTTCGCGCAGATGCGGTGCAAACCGTTCAAGCCCTGAAGCACTTGAACCTTGATGTTTGGTTGCTTTCGGGCGATCGGCCCGAGTCGGCGCAACAGGTTGCGCAGCAGGTGGGCATCACCCGAGCCTTTGGGGCGTGTACCCCGCAAGACAAGCTCTCTCGCATGCAGGCTGCGCAGTCGCAAGGCGCGCGGGTGGCGATGGTGGGAGATGGTCTCAATGATGGCCCCGTCTTGGCCGGTGCCCATGTGTCGATGGCGTTTGGCAATGCGGTGCCCTTGGCTCAGTCCAAATCGGACTTGGTCTTGATGGGCGGCAGCTTGTTGGTGGTGGCGCAAAGCATCAAGTTAGCCAGGCATACCCTGCGGGTGGTCAAGCAAAACTTGGTGTGGGCTGCGGCTTACAACGCTTTGTGCGTGCCATTGGCGGTGGTGGGCTGGTTGCCAGCATGGCTGGCTGGTTTGGGAATGGCGTTGAGCTCGTTGTGGGTCGTGTTGAATTCTTTACGGCTCACGAAAGGATTTTGATGGATATCTTGTATTTATTGATTCCGCTGTCGGTGTTGTTGGTGCTTTTTATCTTGGGTGGCCTCTGGTGGGCCATTCACAAAGGCCAATTTGACAGCGTGGAGCAAGAAGGCGAGCGTATTCTTCGAAACGATTGATTTGAATCAAACACCTGTAGGGGTGATTTGAGGATACTGGTTTGAAAAATGAAAGGTGACCGATGAACTCATCAGAGCAAGCCGTTTACAGCGATACCGTTGTACGGCAGTTTTCCATCATGGCGGTGGTTTGGGGCGTGGTTGGCATGTTGGTGGGCGTGATCATCGCTTCTCAACTGGCTTGGCCCGAACTGAACTTTGGCATCCCTTGGTTGACCTATGGCCGCTTGCGTCCATTGCACACCAATGCGGTGATTTTTGCGTTCGGCGGCTGCGCCTTGTTCGCAACCAGCTACTACGTGGTGCAACGCACCTGTCACACAGTCTTGTTCATGCCCAAATTGGCTGCTTTCACCTTCTGGGGTTGGCAGTTGGTCATCTTGGCTGCAGCGGTCAGTTTGCCTTTGGGTTTCACCCAAGGCAAGGAGTACGCTGAGCTGGAGTGGCCCATCGACTTGTTGATCGCCGTGGTGTGGGTGTCCTACGCGGTGGTGTTCTTCGGTACCGTGGGTACACGCAAGGTCAAACACATTTACGTGGCCAATTGGTTCTATGGTGCGTTCATCATTGCGGTGGCCTTGTTGCACATCGTCAATAGCGCGGCCATTCCTGCGGGCATGATGAAGTCTTACTCTGCTTACGCTGGCGCCCAAGACGCCATGGTGCAGTGGTGGTACGGTCACAACGCGGTGGGCTTCTTCTTGACCGCTGGCTTCTTGGGCATGATGTATTACTTCATCCCTAAGCAAGCAGGTCGCCCTGTGTATTCGTATCGCCTGTCGATCGTTCACTTCTGGGCTTTGATCTTCACTTACATGTGGGCGGGTCCTCACCACTTGCATTACACCGCTTTGCCTGACTGGACTCAGTCCGTCGGTATGGTGTTTTCTTTGGTGTTGTTGGCTCCTAGCTGGGGCGGCATGATCAACGGCATCATGACTTTGTCTGGCGCATGGCACAAGTTGCGCGATGACCCTATCTTGCGTTTCTTGATCGTGTCCTTGTCGTTCTACGGCATGTCTACGTTCGAAGGCCCCATGATGGCCATTAAAACAGTGAATGCTTTGAGTCACTACACCGACTGGACCGTTGGTCACGTGCACTCAGGTGCTTTGGGCTGGGTGGGCTTGGTGTCCATGGGTTCAATCTACTACTTGATTCCTAAGTTGTTCGGCCGCAAGGAAATGTTCAGCGTCAAGGCGATCGAGGTCCACTTCTGGTTGGCCACCATCGGTATCGTCTTGTACATCGCTGCGATGTGGATTGCCGGTGTAATGCAAGGTTTGATGTGGCGCGCGATCAACGCCGACGGCACATTGACTTACACCTTTGTTGAATCTGTCAAAGCCACGTATCCGTTCTATGTCATTCGTATGGCGGGTGGTTTGTTGTACTTGACAGGCATGGTCATCATGTTGTGGAACGTGGTCAAAACTGCGACCAGCGGTAACACCGTGAGCGTTGCCATTCCAGCACCTGCACACGCCTGAGGAGAAATAAATGTCTGATAACAATTCCAAAGGCTTCTCCCACGCCAGCGTGGAGACCAATAACTTTTTGATGATCGTGTTGATCTTGATCGCTGTCGCTTTTGGCGGCTTGGTTGAGATCGTGCCTTTGTTCTTCCAAAAGTCCACCACTGAGCCCGTCACCGGCGTGAAGCCTTTGACTGCCTTGCAGTTGGCTGGCCGTGACATCTATGTGCGTGAAGGTTGCTACAACTGCCACTCGCAAATGATCCGTCCTTTCCGTGCAGAGACATTGCGTTACGGCCACTACTCAGTGGCTGGTGAGTCTGTGTATGACCATCCCTTCCAATGGGGCAGCAAGCGTACCGGTCCAGACTTGGCTCGCGTCGGTGGTAAATACAGCGACGAATGGCACCGTGTTCACTTGAACAACCCACGCGATGTGGTGCCTGAGTCCAACATGCCTGAGTACCCATGGCTGTTGAAGAACACGGTGGATGCAGCAGCAATGCCTGCACACATGAAGGCATTGCGCACAGTGGGCGTGCCTTATACGGATGAAGAAATCGCTAAGGCCTCCGAAGACGTCGCGGGTAAAACCGAGATGGAAGCTGTGATTGCTTTCCTCCAATCACTGGGCCTCGCGCTCAAATAAGGAGACACCCCATGGATGTCAATGATCTGCGCATCGCGACCACGTTGATTTCGTTTGCCTTGTTCATCGGCATCATGGTGTGGGCTTTTTCTCGACGTAACAAAGAAGATTTTGAGGCCGCATCAAAGCTGCCCCTCGATCAAGACTAAGGCCCAGAGGCCTTTGTAAAGGAATCGAATCATGAGTGATTTCACAAGTAATTTTTGGTCGATCTTCGTATCGTCCATCTCCATTTTTGGCATCGTGTACTGCGCATTTTTGCTGTGGTTCTCTGCCAAAGTTAAAGTGTCAGCACACGAAGAGGACGGTACAACCGGCCACGTGTGGGACGAAGACCTGCGCGAAATGAACAACCCATTGCCTCGTTGGTGGTTGTGGTTGTTCATCATCACCATGGTGTTTGCTGCGGTGTACTTCATTGCTTACCCAGGTTTGGGTGGCTATGCAGGCAAATTGGGTTGGACGTCTCAAGGTCAATACGAAGCTGAAGTGGCCAAGGCCAACAAAGACCTCGAGCCTTTGTATGCGGCATTCAACGCACAAACACCAGAGCAACTGTCGCAAGACCCTAAAGCCATGGCTGTGGGCGAGCGTTTGTTCATGAACAACTGTGCACAGTGCCACGGCTCTGACGCTCGCGGCTCGAAAGGCTTCCCTAACTTGACCGACAGCGATTGGTTGCACGGTGGTACGACTGACAAGATCAAAGAGACCCTCACCAAAGGGCGCATTGGTCAAATGCCTCCGATGGCTGCAGCCGTCGGAACGCCTGATGACATTCGTAACGTGTCCCACTATGTGTTGAGCTTGTCTGGCAGCCCACATGACTCCGTGCGCGCCGCTTTGGGTAAGTCCAAGTTCGGTGCCTGCGCGGCATGTCACGGTCCAGATGGCAAAGGCATGCAAGCCATGGGTTCTGCTAACTTGACTGACAAGATTTGGTTGCACGGCTGGGGTGAAGACGCCATCACTGCGATGATCAACAACGGCAAGGTCAACCAAATGCCTGCGCAAGAAGGCCGTTTGACTGAATCACAAATTCACGTGTTGACTGCCTATGTTTGGGGCTTCTCTAACAAACCTGCTGCTGCGAAGTAAAACGCTTTGAACTCTGCTGACGACTCCAAGCAGCGCAAGACCATCCCCATCGTTCCAGAGCCTTCGGGCTCTGCGGACGAGGCGATGGTCTCGCTTTATGCTGCATCCAAAAAAATCTACCCTCGCTCTGTGGAGGGCATCTTTGCTTATTGGCGCTGGATTTTGGTGGTCCTGACGCAGCTGGTGTTTTACGGCCTGCCCTGGTTCGAGTGGGGCACACGTCAAGCGGTGTTGTTCGATTTGGCATCGCGTCGTTTTTATATTTTTGGTTTGGTCTTGTACCCGCAGGACTTCATCTACCTCACCGGCCTGTTGGTGATTTCAGCTTTGGCGCTTTTTTTATTCACGGCGGTGGCTGGGCGTTTGTGGTGTGGCTATGCCTGCCCGCAAACTGTTTACAGCGAAATTTTCTTGTGGATTGAGCGCAAGGTCGAAGGCGATCGTTCAGCCCGCATACGCTTGGATGACGCAGACTTCTCTTTGGAGAAGTTGGTGAAGAAATGGTACAAGCACATCATCTGGATCTTCTTATCGGTCTGGACTGGCTTTACCTTTGTGGGTTACTTCACCCCCATCCGTGAATTGGCGATGGAGTTCTTCCTGACCCAAATGAGTTCGTGGGAACTTTTCTGGGTGTTCTTTTACGCTTTTGCCACGTATGGCAACGCAGGCTTCATGCGCGAGCAAGTGTGTAAATACATGTGTCCGTATGCACGCTTTCAAAGCGCCATGTTTGACAACGACACACTCATCGTCACGTATGACACAGAGCGTGGTGAGCCACGTGGCCCGCGCGCCAAGAAAGCTGAAGCAGGGGCTTTGAACTTGGGGGCCTGCGTCGACTGCACTTTGTGCGTGCAAGTGTGTCCCACCGGCATTGATATCCGCGATGGTTTGCAATACGAATGTATTGGCTGCGGTGCTTGCGCTGACGTGTGCGACACCGTGATGGACAAGATGGGCTATGCCCGTGGCTTGGTGCGCTACTCCACGCAAAATGCGATGGACAACAAGTGGACGCCTGCCCAAATCTGGCAACGCCTGATGCGCCCGCGCATTCAGATCTACACCATGATCTTGTTGGCTGTGACAGTGGGCTTGTTTGTGTCGTTGAGCTTGCGTACACCGTTCAAGGTTGACGTGGTGCGTGACCGCTCGACTTTGTCGCGCATCACGGAATACGGCACACTTGAAAACGTGTACCGTCTGCAAATCATGAACGCAGCGGAGAGCATTCAGACTTACCGCTTGTCAGTCAAAGGTTTGCCAGGTTTGAAAATCACGACCGATACCGAAGTCATGGTGGACCCCGCCCAAGCCCGTTGGATTGTGTTGCGTGCCGATGTGCCTTATGGTTCTGTCGAGGGTGGTTCACACAAAATCATGTTTGAAGTTCAGGCCTTGGGTACCGATGAGTTTGTGGTCGAAAAATCTGTGTTCATCGTTCCTAGGTAATGCATCATGAAACAAGAAACAACTGATACCAAAGCATGGTGGCAATATGGTCACGTTTGGCTCATCATCGCGGGCCCTGCTGCGGTCATTGTGGCGGGATTCATCACGTTGGCGATTGCCATTCGCGTGCCAGACCCCGTGGTGGCCGACGACTATTACCGCCGAGGCTTAGACATCAACAAAACCTTGGCGGCAGAAAAAGACATGCAGCTGGCACCCGCCATGCAGGCGCGTAACCATGTGGTGACGCCCAAAGCTGAGTCAGCCAAGCAAGAGACCCCCGCGAAAACCCCATGACTTGGCGCTGTCATTCGAGCCTAGACTGAACTCATTCCTGTTTAGGAGAATCAGAATGTTGGCTCAGCGAATGATGTGGATTGCATGGCCTGCTTTTTTAGTAGCAGGTGTTTTGGAAATGCTGGTGTTTGCGTTTGTAGACCCGCAAGATATGCAATGGTTTGGCCAGCCTATTGAGCTTTCGCGACAAGGTGTGTATACCTTGTCGTTTTTTGTTTTCTGGATGGTCACAGCAGCCTCCAGCGCATTGACCACCTTGCTGTCAGTGTCGCCGTTTGAGATGAACCGTTGCCCAATGGTGCCAACAGAACGACCAGATGGCTGCCCCAAGCAAGAGGTGTGTTGCGACCCTGTCGCTGTTTAAATTGGCTGGCAGCTTTGTGCGTTCACGATGAGCTTGAGCGCATCGGCGTTCAAAATGCGCACATGGCGTTGTTTGACTTCCACGACACCGTCTTCTACAAACTTTGAAAACGTGCGGCTCACCGTTTCGAGCTTGAGCCCAAGGTAGCTGCCAATCTCTTCGCGCGTCATGCGCAAAATTAGTTCAGACTGAGAGAACCCTCTGGCGTGCAGGCGCTGCACCAAGTTCAGCAAGAACGCTGCGAGACGCTCTTCGGCACGCATGCTGCCCAGCAGCAACATCACACCGTTTTCACGCACGATTTCTCGACTCATGATTTTGTGGACATGTCGCTGCAAGGATGTGATTTCACGAGACAGCTCTTCAATGCGATCAAACGGCATCACGCACACTTCGGCGTCTTCCAGTGCCACGGCATCGCAGGTGTGGTGGTCGCTCACGATGCCATCCAAACCGATGATTTCACCGGCCATTTGAAAACCTGTCACTTGGTCGCGGCCATCTTCAGCGGAGATGCGTGTTTTGAAGAAGCCCGTGCGAATGGCGTACAGCGCGTTGAACTTGTCACCCTGTCTGAACAGGTTGTCACCACGTGCCACTTTGCGGCGTGTGGCCACCACTTCGTCCACACGCTCCATCTCGCTCTCGTTCAAGCCTAAAGGCATGCAGAGCTCGCGCAAATTGCAGTTAGAACAGGCGACTTTGATACTGGTGGAATTCATAGGGTCTGACAGTCGTTTGTGTTGATGCAGGTCAACTTTTTGCTGTGCCTGCACGCCTATTATGGAGCGCAAATTTAGGTGTGAACTTATGCATTCTCTTGTCCTCAATCCAGAACTTTTGCAGCGCTATGACGTGGCGGGGCCCCGTTACACCTCGTATCCCACGGCAGACCGATTTGTCGAGGCGTTTGGTGAAGCTGACTATTTGCAAGCGTTAGAGCAACGCCGCGATGGTGTGGGTGCCAAAGCCTACCCCTTGTCGCTGTATGTGCACATCCCGTTTTGCGAGTCACTGTGCTACTACTGCGCCTGTAACAAGATCATCACCAAACACCACGAGCGTGGCGCGGAGTATTTGCGCTACCTTGAGCGTGAGGTGGACCTGAACATCGTGCATTTGGGCCAAGGCCAAGTGGTGTCGCAGCTTCACCTCGGTGGCGGCAGCCCTACGTTTTTGAGCGATGCAGAGTTGGCGCAACTCATGGCCATGCTGCGCCGCAATTTTCAGTTTGCGCCCGGCGGTGAATACTCGGTCGAGATTGACCCACGCACGGTCACGCGCGAACGCTTGGCCCACTTAGCGGAGCTGGGCTTTAACCGCCTGAGCTTTGGCGTGCAAGACTTTGAGCCTGCCGTGCAAAAAGCGGTGCACCGCATTCAGCCTGCAGAGCAAGTGTTTGACTTGGTGGCTGCATCGCGTGAGCTTGGCTTTGAATCGGTCAACGTCGATTTGATTTACGGCTTGCCCATGCAAACGCCAGAAACCTTTGAGCGCACGCTAGAGCAAGTCACCCAGTTGCGTCCAGATCGCATTGCGCTGTATGCCTATGCTCACTTGCCCGAGCGTTTCAAGCCACAGCGCCGCATCCACACGCAAGACTTGCCGCCTGCGGCGTCTAAGCTTGTCATGTTGTCGAGCGCCATGCGTGTGTTGGTGGAGGCGAGTTATGTGTATGTGGGGATGGACCACTTTGCCTTACCCAACGATGCACTGGCTGTGGCCAAGCGCCAAGGCCGCTTGCACCGCAATTTCCAAGGCTACAGCACCCAGCCCGATTGCGATCTGATTGCTTTGGGTGTGTCCTCCATCGGTCGCGTGGGCCCCACCTTCAGCCAAAACGTCAAGACCTTGGATGAGTATTACGACTTGCTCAACCAAGGCCGATTACCTGTGGCCCGTGGCATGGCTTTGTCGCGTGATGACTTGGTGCGTCGCACGGTCATCATGGCGCTGATGTGCCAAGGCAGTGTGTTGTTTGAATCGGTGGAGTTGTCGCACCTGGTGGACTTCAAGCAGTATTTCGCACCAGAAATGGAAGCGATGGCCGTCATGCAAGCGCAGGGCTTGTTGACCATGGACGATGCAGGTATTCATGTGACCGAGCTGGGCTGGTTCTTTGTGCGTGGCGTGGCCATGGTGTTTGACAAATACCTGCAAGCCGACAAGAACCGCGCAAGGTTCTCTAAAATCATCTGATGAATACAACTTTGGCCCTTACCGCACTTCTCATGGGGCTCGCGGGTGGGCCGCACTGTTTGGCCATGTGCGGGGCGGCCTGTGCAGGCATTGGGCGAGCTGCCCAAAAACAAACAGGCGGGCAGGGCACCTCGGCCATGCTCTTGTTTCAGCTGGGCCGCATCATGGGCTACAGCGCGTTAGGCGCAGTGGCCGCCAGCACCATGCAAGGCGTGGGCTGGCTCAGCACACAGTCTGCCGTGTTTCGTCCTGTGTGGACCTTGATGCACATCGTGGCTTTCATGGTGGGCGGCTTGTTGCTGTGGCGCGGTGAGCAACCCATTTGGCTGGAAGACTTTGGCCGTGGCATTTGGCGTCGTGTGCAAAGCATGACGGCGCACCTCAAGCTGCGCAATGGTGGCGCAGTTGTCTTGGGTGTGTTGTGGGCGTTGATGCCTTGTGGTTTGCTGTATGGCGCGCTCTTGGTGGCTGCGCTCAGCAACAGCCCGCTAGAGGGCGCAGGCGTGATGGCCCTGTTTGCATTGGGTAGCGCTGTGGTGCTGACGATTGGCCCTTGGGTCTGGCTGCGTTTGCGAGGTGGGCAAATCATCAGCACAGGCAACGGAGCATGGGGTGTGCGCTTAGCGGGTTTGGCTTTGGCCGCTAGCTCGGGTTGGACCCTGTGGATGGGTCTGGTGGAGTACCAAGCCCCATGGTGCTTGGTGCCTCAGTGATCAGCTGGTGATGCCTTTGTAAAACATATAGGCGGCCAGCACATACAAGACGCTGGCAAACACACGCTTGAGTTTTTTGACGGGCAACATGTGCGCGGCCTTGGCGCCCAAAGGGGCAGTGAACACGCTGCAAGCAGCAATGACAACCAAAGCTGGCACCCAAATAAAACCAAATGCATCCGCAGGTAAACCTTCCACCGTCATGCCACTGACGATGTAGCCCGCCACGTTGGCGACAGCAATAGGAAAGCCTAAGGCTGCGCTTGTGGCCACGGCGTTGTGAATGGCCACGTTGCACCAGGTCATGAACGGCACGCTGATAAAGCCGCCGCCAGCACCGACTAAACCAGAGAGAAAACCAATCGCACCGCCTGCACCCATCAGGCCCGCCGTGGCGGGCACTTGGCGTGTAGGCGCTGGCTTTTTATCTAAGAACATTTGCGTGGCTGAGAAGCCCACAAACAAGCCAAAGAAGATGGCTAAGTAAGAGCCTTTGAGCCAGTAAAACACACCTAAGCTGCCAATCATGCTGCCCAGCACGATGCCAGGCGCTAAACCTTTGACCAAGTCCCAACGTACCGCGCCACGCTTGTGGTGCGCGCGCACGCTAGAGACTGAGGTGAAGATGATGGTGGCCATCGACGTGGCAATGGCCATCTTGACCGCAAGGTCTGCATCGACGCCGCGGTGCGAAAGCATGAAAGTGATGAAGGGCACCATCACCATGCCGCCCCCAATGCCAAGCAGCCCGGCTAAAAAGCCTGTGCAAATGCCGAGTGCAGCGAGTTCAAAAATCAGTTGGGGTTGGAGGTCCATGAGAGCGCAGGCCTTGAGAAAGTAGAAGGTGTCTGCAAGGCTCCTCAAGGCCGTCATCCTGAACCGGGGGTTCAGGTGGGCGAGGTCAGGTCAACGTTGGGTTCATCTGACGCGAGACGATCACGCTCATCAACCGATGTTCCAAGCCCGAGCTCTATGAGCATTGGTTCAAGGAAATATAAAGCCCCAAGGACTTGCAGACACGTTGATTGTAGGCGCGGCTTAGATCAGTTGGTTGTCGCGTGCGAGCACTGCATCCATGCGTTGCAGCAAGTTGTGCAGGTCGGTGCTAGAAGCGCTGCTATCGCCGCTGGCTTGCACAGCAGCAGGGCGATCGGTCAAGTCAAATGCCAAGTTGAGGGCTGCCAACACCGCAATGCGGTCGCGGGCTTTGATCTTGCCGGCATCGCGAATCTTGCACATGGCCTCGTCCACTTTGGCCACGGCTTGACCCAAACGTGTTTCGCCACCTTCGGGGCAACCCAGCACATAGCCCTGGCCCATGATTTGAACTTCGATCTGCTTCACGCGATGTCCTTTGTCTGTGCCTCTGCGCCTTGGGGTAGGCGATCAATCAATGCGTCAATGCGGTGGCGCGCTGCGCCTAGGCGGGACTTGAGCAAGTCGCGCTCATGCGTGAGCTCTTGCACTTGGGTGGCCAGCAAGGCATTGGTGCGTTGCAGTTCTTCGTGGCGCAGCAGCAGGTGCTCAACGCGCTGGGCAATTTGATCGATCAGGGGTGTTTGTGACATGGCCTGTGCATTTTAAGGTGGCTGCAAGGTTAATCGTTAAAATTGTCAATGTTGGTGCTCGAGGTGTGGTTCACATGCCTCAGTTCAACGGGAAGCAGGAGGGTTGCGTCGACTTGCGCGACAACACCTAACCTGCGCTGCCCCCGCAACGGTCAAGCGGACGAGCCCTTTGGCTCCGCTTCTGTCACACAAGCCACTGAGCGCCTTGAACAAGCGCTTGGGAAGGCGACAGAGGTAGTCTCCGCCAGCCCGGATACCGGCCAACAAGGTGGCGGTGCGTCTAAAAACGTGCCGCTAAATCGCTCAAGCACTGTCGGGGAAGGCGGTGAGAGCACACAAAGTTGGTATTTAAATCATGAAGAAATCTATTCGTCTCCGTGCGCGTGCACTCGCGCGCTTTTCTGCGCCTGCGCTTTCTGTTTTGTCTTTGGCAGTTGCCGCTAGCGTTCAAGCGCAAGGCATTGAAGTTAATCCTGTGGTGGTTTCTGCTTCGCGTATGGAGCAACCTTTGTCGCAGGTGCTGTCATCTGTGTCGGTGATCACGCGTGCGGATATTGACAAGTCGCAAGCTGCGACTTTGGCTGATTTGTTGCAAGGTGAGGCAGGCTTTGAATTTGGACGCAATGGCGGGCCGGGGACGACCACTTCGTTTTTCTTACGAGGCCAAGACAGTATTAATACCGTAGTTTTGATGGATGGAGTAAGGGCTCAAGTTGACCAGATCGGTGCGATTCAAACGACCGACTTTCCTTTGCATCAGATTGAAAGGGTTGAAATTCTGAAAGGTAACGTGAGCGCTCTTTACGGGAACGGTGCGATTGGCGGTGTGATCAACATCATTACGCGTGAAAACAAAGGAGTGCCAAAGGCTTACGGCAGTGCATCACTGGGTTCCTATAACACCCATAAGGCCTCCGCGGGTTATGGAGGAACAGTCGAAGATGTGAACTTCGATTTGAATGTTGGGCAAGACAAGTCTGCAGGTTTCTCTGCGGTAAATACGACCCAAAAAACTCTTGCAAACCCAGATGTTGATGGTTACAAGAATCAATACGCTGGAGCTAAATTTGAAAAGCGAATTTCCACTGATACGAAGATTGGTGTTCGCTTGAATTACAACTTGTCAAATGTGGACTATGACAATGGCAACTCATTTTCAAACACGCCAACAGATGTTCATAAATTTAAAAGAACAACTGAATCTGTTTCAGGTTATGTTCGCCAAGTAGTCAATTCGGATTGGGTCAGTAATTTGAATCTTGCGCACTCTGAGTACAAATACGATGACACTTTGAACGGTGCACCTTGGCCAAGTAGCACATGGACGAACAGCTATTTTCAGGGACGTCAGAATGCCTTGTCGTGGAATAACACGTACCAATTGCAGGCACAAACTAAAGCAGTGTTTGGTGCAGATTTAAACGAAGATGCGTTTGATGCAAAAGGCTTAAACAATGCAGTTGCTTATGTGCTCAATCGTCGAAGTCAAGGCTATTTTGCTGGCGCAACACATCAGATTGACAAGTTGAGCATCCAAGCCAATGCTCGACGTGATGTGTTCCAGCAGCAAAAAGAAAATAGCGCAGCAGGAGGGAATTACACCGCGAACACAGGCTTGCTTGGTCTTGGTTACCAGCTTGACTCATTTTGGAGTTTGACCGGAACGGTGTCTTCAGGTTTTAGTGCGCCCACGGTGTATGCGGTGAATTCAAACGCGAACATCAAACCAGAGCATCACCATAGTCAAGAAGTTGGTACAACTTATCAAGTGGATGATTTGCTGATGCGTGTTCTATATTTTCAAAGCCATGCAAAAGACGCAATCATTTATAACAATGCGTATCAGTACATCAACAGCGATATTGATAACAAGGGCTGGGAGCTGACTGCGCGAGCCAAAGTTCAAGGGTACTCAATCAAGTCTTCTGTCACGCTGCAAGCCCCGAGAGATGTTGGGCAAAATCTCTCTCAAGCTAGACGTGCGAAAGAGTATGGATCTCTGGATGTTTCGAAAATACTGTCTGGCTATGAGTTGGGTACTAGACTCTATGCGGCGGGTTCTCGTCGGGATAGTAACTTCACTAGTACGACACTTTCCGGTTATTCCACCTTGGCCTTCTACGTCAGCCGAAAAATCGACAACGAATGGACCGCTCGCGTGAAGTTGGACAATGCGTTCGATCGTCAGTACCAATTGGCTTATGGCTACAACACCCCAGGCCGTGGCATCTACGCCACCTTGCAATACCAACCCAAGTAACTTGAATGCTTGATCTTTTCCCTCAACGCATCGTCTGCCTCACGGAGGAGACCACAGAGTGGCTGTACATGCTGGGGGAAGAGGCGCGCATTGTGGGCATCTCGGGTTACACCGTGCGCCCGCGTCGTGCGCGTGACGAGAAGCCCAAGGTCAGCGCGTTTTTGAGCGCCAAGATTGACAAGATCTTGGCACTCAAGCCCGATTGCGTGTTTGGTTTTTCTGACTTACAGGCTGACATCGCGGCCTTGCTCATCCGTGCGGGTGTGCAGGTCACGGTGTTCAACCAACGCAGCGTGGATGAGATTTTTTCGATGCTCTACCAAGTGGCTGCGATGGTGGGGCAAGCAGAGCAAGGCATGCAGCGTTTGCAGCACATGCGTGCGCAGTTAGACGCTATCCAACAAACAGCGGCCACGTTCAAGCGTCGGCCCAAGGTGTATTTTGAAGAGTGGGATGAGCCGCACATCAGCGGCATTCGGTGGGTGAGCGAACTCATTGGCATTGCAGGTGGCGACGATTGTTTCCCTGAGTTGGCGCAAATGCCCATGGGCAAAGACCGCATCATTGCCAACGGCCAAACCATCGTGGACCGTGCGCCCGACATCATCATTGGCTCGCTGTGCGGTAAAAAGTTCCGCCCAGAAAAAGCTGCCGCGCGTGAAGGCTGGCAAGACGTGCCAGCGGTTCGCAATAACCAAATCTTTGAAATCAAATCGGCCGATATCTTGCAGCCAGGCCCTGCGGCTTTGACCGATGGCGTGGTGCAGTTGCACCGCATCATTCAGCAGTGGGAGGCGACCTATGCTTAAACGCATGCTCGCGCTAGCGACGTTGTTCATCATGACCAGCACCGCACACGCCGTGGTGCTCCGCGATGACCGCCAGATAGAGGTGACCATTGCCAAACCGCCGCAGCGTATCGTCAGTCTGTTGCCCTCACTCAGCGAGACGGTGTGTGCTTTGGGGCAATGCGACAAGTTGGTGGGCGTGGATCGTTATTCCAATTGGCCCGAGAGCATTGCCAAGTTGCCACGCATGGGCGGTGGCATCGACCCCAATATTGAAAGCGTGGTGGCGGCTAAGCCCGACTTGGTGTTGATGGCCACCTCGGCGCGCGGTGCCGAGCGTTTGACCTCTTTAGGTTTGACGGTGTTGGCGTTGGAACCACGGTCGCATGCCGATGTGCAACGCGTCATGCGCATCGTGGCGCAAGCTATGGATGTGCCGCTCGTTGAGAGTGACCGCGTGTGGCGCCACATCGATGCCGCGGTGAATGCTGCCGCGCAATCGATTCCGGCACAGGCCAAAGGTCAGCGTGTGTACTTTGAAGTCAGCCGTGCGCCCTATGGTGCCAGTGAATCGTCGTTCATTGGTGAGACCTTACAGCGCTTGGGTGCGCGCAACATCTTGCCTGCATCACTGGGACCGTTTCCCAAAATCAATCCCGAATTTGTGGTTCGTGCACAGCCCGACCTCATCATGGTGGGCGACAGCAACTTTGCGGACATGGCAGCACGACCTGGTTGGCAAAACATGCGCGCCATGCGCACACAGCGTGTGTGCCATTTCAAATCGGAAGAGTCCGATGTTTTGGTGCGCGCTGGTCCGCGTATGGCGGAGGCCGCGCGCTTGATGGCTAAGTGTTTGACTGGCAAAGCCAATGACAAGTCGAAAGGCCAACCATGACGACGCACGGTGCACGTTGTTCGCCTGTGCTGGTGGCTTTGAGTTTGCTGGTGTTGTGTGTGTTCGGCATCGCGGTGGGCATCGCGGTGGGCAGCACAGGGTTTGAAAGCTGGCTCGCAGCTATGCACGACGACATCGCTTGGCAAATCGTGTGGGACATTCGCTTGCCGCGCAGCGTGGGCGCTTGTGCCGCAGGCGCATTGCTGGGGCTCGCTGGTGCGTTGGCGCAGGGCTTGTTTCGCAACCCCTTGGCAGATCCGTATTTGTTAGGCAGTGCCTCTGGTGCGTCGTTGGGTGTCGCGGTGGCTTTGGCGCTGTTTGGTGGCAACCCGTTTGCCACAGAATTTTTGGTGCGTTTGGGTTTGACAGGTGCCGCGTTTGTGGGCGCGGTGTTGGCCGTGATGCTCACCCTCGTGCTGGCGCGTGGTGTGCAGCACACGTTGCGTTTGTTATTGGCCGGTGTGATTGTGGGCGTGGTGTTGGGGGCGCTGGCGTCACTCATCACCCTCATGCGCCCCGATGTGTTGCAGGGCATGCAAGGATTTTTATTGGGCTCTACCAGCTTCATCGGTTGGAACGCTTGCGTGTTGATGCTGGGCGTGTTGCTGGTGTGTGTGGTGTTGGCCTTCGCACTGAGTCGTGTGTTGGATGCTCTGAGTTTGGGTGAGTCCACTGCGTTGAGTTTGGGTTTGCCGCTCGCACCCGTGCGTGTGGCGCTGGTGTGTGTGTTAGCTTTGGCCACAGGCACTGCGGTGGCACAAACGGGTTTGGTGGCGTTTGTCGGCTTGGCTGCGCCGCACTTGGTGCGCTCTCTGGTGAAGACCAAATACAACTGGATCGTGGTGTTATCCACCTTGATGGGCGGCGCGTTGCTGCTGGCAGCTGACTTGCTCGCGCGCATGTTGTTGTCGCCACAAGAAATGCCTGTGGGCGTGCTCACGGCGGTGTTGGGCGGTGGCTATTTGCTGTGGCTGATGTATCGAAGCCAAACAGCGGGGGCTGCGCGATGAAGGCACAACAAATGGCTTTGCGTTTGCGCGATGTGCATGTGTCTCTTGCAGGGCAAGAGGTGTTGCACGGCATTGATATGTCGTTTGCGGCGGGGCGTTGGACCAGCATCGTGGGTCCCAATGGTGCAGGCAAGTCCACCTTGCTCAAAGCCATCGCAGGCTTATTGCCCGTTGCTGGCCGAGTCTTTTTGTTTGACCAAGAGCTGATTTCAATGAGCCGCAAAGCACGTGCACAGCAGCTGTCGTGGTTGGGTCAAAACGAATCAACGTCTGATGATTTGCGCGTATGGGATGTGGTCATGCTCGGGCGCATGCCTCATCAAGATTGGCTGGCTGCGCCCAGTACGCATGATCATGCGGTGGTGGAAACTGCTTTGAAAGCCACACAAGCTTGGGATTGGCGCGAACGTTCCTTAGGTCAACTCTCAGGTGGCGAACGTCAGCGCGTGTTACTGGCCCGCGCCATGGCTGTGCAAGCGCAAGTCATGTTGATGGACGAGCCGCTTGCCAACCTAGACCCACCTCATCAAGTGGATTGGTTAGAACAAGTGCGCTGCCTCACTGCACAAAATACCACCGTCATCAGCGTGTTGCACGAAGTGGGCATGGCCTTGCATGCGGATGACATGGTGGTCATGCAAACTGGCCGTGTGGTGCACCAAGGTGCCTGCTCGGATGCGGCGACGCACCGTGCTGTTGAAGCCGTGTTTGACAAACGCATTGCCATTCATTCGCTGGATAGCCAGTGGGTGGCTGTGCCCAAGCTGTAACCAGAGCGCTGCAACATGAACATCGAAAAACCGCCTGTCAATTACGCGCGTGTCACACCGCAAGTTGAGCGACGTGGCTTGCTCATCGTCAACACTGGGGACGGCAAAGGTAAAAGCACTGCAGCATTTGGCTTGGCCCTGCGCGCGCATGGGCGCGGCAAAACAGTGAAGATTTACCAGTTCATGAAAGTGCCCACGGCGCGCTTTGGTGAGCACCGCATCTTTGAACAACTGGGTATTCCTGTCGAAGGCTTGGGCGACGGTTTTAGTTGGAAAAGCAAAGACCTTGAACACTCGGCGCAACTCGCGCGCGACGGCTGGCAAAAAGCCAAGGCTGCGATTTTGAGTGGTGAGTTTTTCTTGGTGGTGTTGGATGAAATTACCTACCCACTCATTTACGGTTGGTTGCCGCTAGACGATGTGTTGGCTACCCTGCGTGCGCGGCCCACTGACGTGCATGTGTGCATGACTGGGCGTCGTTGTCCGACAGAGTTGATTGAGCTGGCCGATACCGTGACCGAGATGACCAAAGTCAAGCACGCCTTCAATGCAGGCATTCCCGCGCAACGCGGCATCGAAGATTAAATTTAAGGACTCGTCATGACGGCCAAGTGTGTGATGGTGTTGGGCACCTCGAGCGGCGCTGGCAAAAGCTGGCTGACCACGGCGCTCTGTCGCTGGTATTCGCGTCAAGGCTTGAAAGTGGCGCCGTTCAAAGCGCAGAACATGAGCAACAACGCGCGCGTGGTGGCGTCGCACAACGGCCTAGGCGAAGTAGGCTCTGCTCAATATTTTCAAGCACTCGCCGCCAAAGCTGTGCCCGATGTGCGCATGAACCCTTTGCTACTCAAGCCCGAGGCCGACACGCACAGCCAAGTGGTGTTGCTGGGCGAGGTGAACAACGAACTAACGAATACGCCATGGCGCGGCCGAAGCGAAAAAGTGTGGCCGCAAATTGCCGCATCCTTAGATGCCTTGCGCGCTGAAAACGATGTGGTGGTGATTGAGGGCGCGGGCTCGCCCGCCGAGATCAACCTGATGACCAACGACATCGTCAACCTACGCGTGGCGCGTCATGGCGATGCGCGCTGCTTGCTGGTGACCGACATCGACAAAGGTGGTGCATTTGCCCACCTCTACGGCACATGGGCCTTATTGCCACCAGAAGACCAAGCGCGCATCACTGGCTTTGTGCTCAACAAGTTTCGTGGCGATGCATCGCTGCTTGCGCCTGCACCCGAGATGATGCAAGAGCTCACAGGCGTGCCCACCTTGGCTGTGCTGCCCATGTGGTGGCAACACGGCTTGCCCGAAGAAGATGGTGTGTTTGATGATCGCAGTCGCGCCACGGGTGTGGTGAACAAAACCGTGGCTGTCATTGCCTACCCACGCATCAGCAACCTCGACGAATTTCAACCCTTGAAGAACGTCCCTGGCGTGCGCTTGCTGTGGGCGCGCAGTCCTGCTGACCTAGCTGGCTTGCAAGCAAATGATTGGGTCATCTTGCCCGGCTCAAAACACACCAGCAGCGATTTGGCTTGGCTGCGCACCCAAGGCTTAGACGCTGCCATTGCCCAACACGCAGAACGGGGTGGGGCGGTGCTGGGCATTTGCGGTGGTTTGCAAATGTTGGGTGAGGCCTTGATCGACACACACGGCATTGATGGCAATGCAGCGGGTTTGGGGTTGTTGCCTGTTGTCACCCAATTCGCCGCAGACAAAACCGTGCAACGCACAAGTGCCAAGTTTGGTGAGCTGCGTGGTGCATGGGCTGCTTTGTCGAGCGTGCGGGTGAGCGGCTACGAAATTCACCACGGCCAAACGCAGGCCCACGCTGCCATGGCCGCCGCAGGGCAGGTGGCACATGAGGTGATGCCAAGCTTGGCTTGGCAAAACGAGGCAGGCAACGTGATGGGCTCATACCTGCACGGTTTGTTTGAAGACCCTGCCGTGCTGCAAGCTTTGTTTGGCGCGCAAACGCCTACGCTAGAAACCGTGTTTGAAGGCTTGGCTGATTACTTAGATCAACACATGAGCACCGAGGTGCTGCGTGGCTTGATTGCTTAGCTTTTTGTCTGTGTGGCGTAGTGTTGTCGTAAGTGGTCAATGAGCGAGTGTGCGTAGCTAGGTAATCCAGCTTGGTCGCGCGTGAGAATGTAGCGTTCACGCACACTCCAAGAATCAGTCAATTCAATCAAGGCCAAATTCATGGTGGCCTGGTTACGCATGGCAGCTGACTCTGGAACGATGCCCACGCCCACACCTGCACCCACCATGCGGCACATCGCATCGAAACTAGAGAGTTGGATGCGCAGTTTTTGCGGCTTGCCTAAACGCTCTGTCACTTGCCCTAAGAAGGTTTGCAATGTACTGCTTGGGTGCATACCCACCGCGTCTTCATCCAGAATTTCCGCAAACGCAATGCGTTTGCGTTTTGCAAATCGGTGTTGGCGTGATGTGGCCAGCACCAGTCTGTCGGTACTGAAGTGCAGGCTTTGCAAGCCCAAGGTATCTACTTGGCCCGAAACAATGCCAATGTCGACGCGACCGTCTTGAACGGCTTTGGCAATTTCAGCGTTCGGTTTTTCTTGAAGGTCGATGTTGATCTTTGGGTTGTTGGCTAAGAATTTCGGCAAGATCTCGGGTAAAAAATCAGTCACGGCCGTAGTGTTGGCGTATACCCTGAGGTGGCCACGTAAACCACCGCCATATTCATGTAGATCTCCCCGCATTTGCTCCACTTGATGAAGCATCAAACGGGCATGGTGCAGAAAGGCTTGTCCCGGTGGCGACAGGCGTACGCCGCGAGCTTCTCGGTACAAAAGTGGTAGATCTGTTTGTGCTTCTAACGCTTTGATGCGCGCGCTTGCTGCCGCTAAAGACAAGTGGTGTTTAGCCGCTGCTTTGGTGAGGCTTCCTTCATCCGCGGTGAGCACAAAAAGACGTAGGTCATTGAGGTCGAAATGCATTTATTAATCTTAGTCTGAAAATCTAAGCCTTCGGAAAAACAGAAGTCTTGGTCCTGAAAATACCGATTGTTGATCCATGTAAATGCCTTGAACATCGCAGCCATCAGAAATCAAAGGATGGACGAATGACAAAACAACTCACCTCGACGACAAGACGTTTCATGCTCGCCGGTTTGGCTGCAAGTGCGCTGTGTGCCACATCTGCCTTGGCGCAGTCGGCTTATCCCAATCGTTCGATCTTGATGGTGGTGCCGCAAGCAGCGGGTGGCACCAACGATATCGTCGGCCGCATCGTCAGCCAAAAGTTGGGCGAGGTGCTCAACACCTCCGTGGCTGTGGAGAACCGCCCAGGTGCAGGCGGCAACATTGGCACACAGTATGCAGCCAAGTCAGCGAAAGACGGCTACACCTTGCTGATGACCATCAGCAGCAGCCAAGCCATCAACCCTGCGCTCTACAAGAACCCAGGCTTTGACCCTGTGAAAGATTTCAAGCCTGTCAGTTTGATTGGCTCAGTGCCCAATGTGCTGCTGGCGCATCCTGACTTTCCTGCCAACAGCATCAAAGACCTGATTCAAATGGCCAAGGCTAAGCCCAACCATTACCAATACGCATCGGCAGGCAATGGCACCTTGAATCACTTGTTAGGCGAAATGCTCAACAGCATGGCTGGCATTGACTTACAGCATGTGCCCTACAAAGGTGTGGCGCCTGCTTTGAATGATGTCTTAGGTGGTCAGCTACCCATGGTGTTTGCCAGCTTGCCTGCATCGCTGTCGCACATCAAGGCGGGCAAGCTTAAGCCTTTGGCGGTGAGTAGCGCTAAGCGTTCACCTGCATTGCCCGATGTACCTGCATTGGCTGAATCGGTGCCCGGCTATCGGGGCACTTTGTGGATCGGTTTGTTTGCACCCGCAGGTGTTCCGAATGATGTGTTGAGTAAATTGCAAAGCGGCATGACACAAGCCTTGGCAAGTAAGGATGTGCGTGACAAGCTAGAACTGCAAGGTGTTGAGTTGGCCGCACCCACCACGCCGGAGCAATTTTCTGTACTGCTGCAAGACGACATGGTCATGTGGGCACGCATTGTGAAATCTTCTGGTGCATCAATTGACTGACATGACACACACGATTGATGCCGCGACACTCGCGCACTTGCAAACATGGCAAGGCAACAGCGAGGTGTTGGAAGATCTGATCACACCCGCACCCTTGCGTGCGCTCAGTGCCACGTTGGATCGTGATGACCCCTTGCCCGTGAGCGGCACGGCACTGCCGCCTCTTTGGCACTGGTTGTTCTTTTTGCCGCATCACCGCCAAAGCGAGATTGGTGCGGATGGTCATGCCAAGCGCGGTGGCTTCTTACCGCCCGTGCCACTGCCACGTCGCATGTGGGCTGGCGGACGTTTGCGTTGGCATGCGCCGCTGCAAGTGGGCGATGTGGTCAAGCGTGTGTCCACCATTGAGTCGGTGACACATAAGTCGGGCCGAACGGGAGACTTGCTCTTTGTACTGGTCAAGCATGAGGTGCATAACCTTCAAGGACTGTGCCTGACCGAAGAGCATGACATCGTGTATCGTCCAGCCGCTCAGCCTAGTGACCCTGTGCCCGCGCCCGTTGCAGCACCAAAAAAAGCCACTTGGCAACGCGACATCACACCTGACGATGTGCTGCTGTTTCGCTACTCAGCACTGACCTTCAATGGCCATCGCATTCACTACGACCGCAAGTACGTCACAGATGTCGAGGGCTATCCCGGCCTCATCGTGCATGGACCTTTGATTGCGACCTTGTTGGTGGACTTGCTGTGCCGCCATACCGACAGACCCATTCGCAGCTTTGAGTTCAAAGCCCTACGCCCTACTTTTGAGTGCGCCGATCAACGCATGCTGCGCGTTTGCGGTGAGCCCGATGCCAACGGCTCAAGCATCCGGCTTTGGGCGCAGGACCACGATGGCTGGCTCACTATGCAAGCCACTGCTGAACTCGGCTGATGTATCTCACGAATTAAATAGAAATTGCCATGCTGAATCACCACGATCAATACCAAGACATCCGCGACGCTGTGCGCGACCTCTGCGCTCAGTTTCCTGACGAATACCACCGCAAAGTGGATGAACAACGCGGCTACCCGGAAGCCTTTGTTGACGCACTGACCAAGGCAGGTTGGATGGCTGCGCTCATTCCACAAGAGTACGGTGGCTCAGGCCTGACCATGGCCGAGGCCTCGGTCATCATGGAAGAGATCAACCGTTCTGGTGGCAACTCTGGCGCCTGCCACGGCCAGATGTATGTAATGAACTCGATCGTGCGCGGCGGATCGCAAGCGCAAAAAGATAAATTTTTACCCAAGATCGCCACTGGAGAATTACGCATTCAATCCATGGGCGTCACCGAGCCAACCACTGGCAGCGACACCACCAAGCTCAAAACCACTGCGGTGAAGAAAGATGGCCGTTGGGTCATCAACGGGCAGAAGGTGTGGATCTCGCGCATCCAGCACAGTGATTTGATGATTTTGTTAGCACGCACCACGCCCGCTGACCAAGTGACCAAACGCTCCGAAGGCTTGTCTTGTTTTCTGATTGATTTGAAAACAGCGATCGGCAACGGCCTGACCGTGCGCCCAATTTTGAACATGGTGAACCACGAAACCAACGAACTGTTTTTTGACAACCTCGAAATTCCAGAAGACGCGTTACTGGGCGAAGAAGGCAAGGGCTTCAAGACCCTGCTCGATGGCTTGAACGCTGAGCGCACCTTGATTGCGGCCGAGTGCATTGGCGACGGCTACTGGTTCATCGACCGTGCGCGTAAATACGCCAACGAACGCGTGGTGTTTGGTCGCCCGATTGGTCAGAACCAAGGCGTGCAGTTTCCGATTGCAGATGCCTTCATCGAACTCGAAGCGGCTAACCTGATGCGTTGGAAAGCTTGCGAAAAAATCGACGCCATGCAAAACGCTGGTGCAGAAGCCAACATGGCTAAGTACCTCGCGGCCAAGGCCAGCTGGGAAGCTGCCAACGTTTGCCTACAAACGCACGGCGGCTTTGGTTTTGCGTGTGAGTACGACATTGAGCGCAAGTTCCGCGAAACGCGCTTGTATCAGGTGGCGCCGATTTCGACCAACATGATCTTCAGCTACGTGGCCGAGCACATCCTCGGTTTGCCGCGTTCATTCTGAGGACGTCGCTATGACCGCAACAAAAGTTCGACCTCTCGACCACATCACCGTGGTGTCTTTAGAGCACGCCATTGCGGCACCGTTTTGCACCCGTCAATTGGCAGACTTGGGTGCTCGCGTTATTAAAGTAGAACGTCCGGGCTCAGGAGACTTTGCGCGTGCTTATGACCAACGCGCAAGGGGTGAGTCTTCTCACTTTGTGTGGGTGAATCGCTCCAAAGAAAGTTTGGCGCTGGACCTCAAAGATCCGCAAGATTTGGCTGTCCTTAAACAACTCATTGCCAAGGCCGATGTCCTCGTGCAAAACCTAGCCCCAGGTGCCACAGGCCGTATGGGGCTAGATGCAGCCACCTTGCGCTCTGAAAATCCACGACTCATCGTATGCGACATCTCGGGCTACGGCAACGATGGCCCTTACCGAGATAAAAAAGCTTACGACTTGTTGATCCAAAGCGAGGCTGGATTTTTGAGTATTACCGGTACGCCAGAGCATCCCAGCAAGAGCGGTAACTCGATTGCTGACATCGCCGCCGGCATGTACGCCTACACCAACATCTTGTCGGCTTTGATTCAACGCGACAAAACAGGCGAGGGCTCGCACATCGATGTGTCGATGCTCGAAGCCTTGGGCGAGTGGATGGGCTTTCCCATGTACTACGCCATGGATGACGCGTCGCCCCCGCCTCGCAATGCCGCGGCCCACGCCACGATTTATCCCTATGGTCCGTTTGCAGCGGGTGATGGCGGTACGGTGATGCTCGGCCTGCAAAACGAGCGCGAGTGGGTGAAATTTTGTGTCTGCGTGCTTGAGCAACCCGAGCTGGTGCATGACACGCGCTTTGACAGCAACGCCAAACGCAACCAAAACAGAAACGCTTTGCAAGCTTTGATCCTGGATGTGTTTGCCAAGCTCACCACAGCCGAAGTGATGGCGCGTTTAGAAGCGGCCCCCATTGCTAATGCGCGCATGAACACCATGGCCGACTTGTGGGCGCATCCGCAGCTCAAAGCCCGACATCGCTGGACCACAGTGGATTCACCAGCCGGTGAGTTGCCAGCTTTGTTGCCGCCTGGTCAACAAACTGCATTTGATTACCGCATGGGTGCCATTCCTCGCGTGGGTGAACACACTGAGGCCATCTTCAAAGAATTGGGAGTGTTGCGATGAATCAAACTACATTGACAGGCACAGCCGCATTGGCTGCGTTTGCAGCTCAGCTTGAAGTCAAAGACATTCCCGCGCATGTGCTTCGCAAAACCGAAGACCTGTTGGTTGACTGGTTTGGTTCTGCCGTAGCAGGTAAGGGCGCTCGCGCGGTGGAAATATTGACCCAATTTGTGATGGACATGGGGCCTGCCAGCGGTCCTTCAGAAATTCTGTTTAACCGCCGCTCTTCATCGCCTTACATGGCTGCCATGGCCAACGCCGCAGCTTCACATGTGGTGGAACAAGACGATGTGCATAACGGTTCGGTGTTTCATCCCGCCACAGTCGTGTTTTCGCCCGCGCTGGCGGTTGCTCAAGCCATAGGTGCGAGTGGCGAAGACTTTTTGGTGGCTTGCGTGGCTGGCTACGAAGTGGGTATTCGAGTGGGTGAATTTTTGGGACGTTCACACTACCGAATTTTTCACACCACGGGCACTGCGGGTGGTGTGGCTGCCGCTGCCGCTGTGGGGCGTTTGCTCAAGCTCACACCTGAGCAGATGAATCATGCATTCGGTTCTGCGGGTACGCAAGCTGCGGGCCTGTGGGAATTTTTGCGTGACGCCGCAGACTCTAAACAACTGCACACCGCGCATGCCGCAGGCACGGGTCTGATGTCGGCCTATTTGGCCAAGCAAGGCTTCACAGGTGCCAAGTGCATTTTGGAAGGTGCCCAAGGTATGGCGGTGGGCATGTCCACCGACGCTGATGTGCGCAAGCTCACCGATGGTTTGGGCACGCGTTGGACCACAGTGGAAACCTCCTTCAAGTACCACGCCTCTTGTCGGCACACTCATCCGGCAGCTGATGCTTTGCTGCAAGTGGTGAAAGCACATCATCTCAAGCTCAGTGATATTGCAAAGGTGGTGACCCATGTGCACCAAGGGGCCATTGACGTATTGGGCCCTGTGGTGGATCCGAGCACCGTGCACCAAAGCAAATTCAGTATGGGCACTGTGTTGGCCTTGGTCGCGCAATACGAGCATGCTGGCTTGGCTGAGTTTGATGCACATTTCAAAGATGCAGCCATCGTCGCTTTGCGAGACAAAGTTGAGATGGTGCTGGATGTTGAGGTGGATACGGCTTATCCACAACGTTGGATTGGCAAAGTCACCGTCACCACCAGCGATGGTCGTGTATTGCAAGGCCGTGTGGACGAGCCAAAAGGTGACCCCGGCAACACTTTATCGCGTGAGGAAATTGAATCTAAAGCCATTCGACTGGCCACCTATAGCCAGTCGGCAACAGAAGCAGAAATGCGTGCGGTCATTGCCAAGTTGTGGGCCTTGGTCAAAGCGCCTCGCATGGATGCCTTGTTGACATGACGCATCCTTTGTCTTTTGCACAAGCATTTTTGTTTGTGCCGGCCAACCGGCCCGACCGCTTCGCGAAGTCGTTGGCTACTCGCGCGCACGCAGTGATTGTCGATTTAGAGGATGCCGTTCCCTTGTCTGAAAAAGACGTGGCGCGTGATGCCATTCGCCTTGAGTTGATGCCGTGGTTGCAGAAATGCCCCGAGCGGATTGTTGTGCGTGTGAATGCCTGCGGCACGCCATTTTTAGAAGATGACTTGCGCTTAATGGATGAGCTGGGTATTCAGCACATCATGCTGCCTAAAGCTGAGTCTCCTGAGCAGTTGTCGTTTGTGGCGGATGCGCTGTCGTTCACTCCTTTGTTGCTTCCGATGATTGAAAGTGCGCGAGGCGTGGACCAAGTCAAGGCGATTGCTGCCCACCAGAACACCTTGCGCTTGTCTTTGGGCAACATTGATTTGCAGTTCAGTTTTGGCATGCAGTGTGGACCTGATGAGATAGAGCTGTTGCCGGTACGACATCAAATGCTGCTGGCTAGCCGCTTGGCTGACATTGCCGCTCCGATAGACGGTGTGACTGTGCAAATTGACTCGCAAGATCAATTGCAAGCTGATATCTTGCGTGGCAAACGGTTGGGTTTTCAAGCCAAGTTGTGTATTCATCCCACGCAGGTGGATGCCGTGATTCATGGCTTTCAGCCATCAGCGCAAGAGATTGCGCATGCCCAAGCTGTGGTGGCTGCTGACCATGCAGCCAATGGCGGCGTGGTGCAGCTCAACGGAAAAATGATCGATCGCCCTGTCGTGATGTTGGCCAAGTCAGTTCTTCGGCAAGTGGATTTGCACAGCCGCGTGACATGAAGCCATGCGCCAGAGTGAGGTGGCGCGCGGGCGACAGTTGGTTCGCCGATATTCGGTGACATTTGATGGTGTTTGATTGATAAAAACAGGAGACAAAGATGAAACGATTCGCTCAAATTTTGGTGTTGACAGCCGCTGTGGCTGCAGGATGGGCGCAAGCTCAGCCTAGCAAATATCCAGAAAAATCCATCACTTTGGTGGTGCCGTTTGCCGCAGGTGGCCCCACAGATGTCGTGGCTCGCATGATGGCCATTCCCATGGGGGCATCTTTGGGGCAACCCGTGGTGGTGGAAAACGTCAATGGTGCTGGCGGCACGATTGGCGCTACCAAAGTGGCGCGTGCGGCACCTAATGGTTACACCATCTTTTTGCATCACATGGGCATGTCGACAGCGCCTGCGCTATATAACAAACTCAACTTCGATCCGTTGACAGACTTTGAATACATCGGTCAAGTGCTGGATGTCCCCATGACTTTGATTGCGCGCAAAGACATTCCTGCTAACAACTTGCAAGAACTTATTGCCTATATCAAAGCGAATGAAAGCAAAGTGTCGATGGCCGATGCTGGCTTGGGCGCTGTTTCCAATTTGTGTGGATTGATGTTTAAGAGTGCGATTGGTGTGAACATCAACACCATTCCTTACAAAGGCACAGGCCCTGCCATGAACGATTTGCTGGGTGGGCAAGTGGACATCTTGTGCGACCAAACCACGCAAACAGTTCCTATGATTAAAGATGGACGCGTCAAAGTGTTCGGTGTAACCACCTTGAAGCGCTTGGCTGCATTGCCCAACGTGCCCACGATGGATGAGCAGGGTTTGAAGGGCTTTGAAGTGAAGGTGTGGCATGGCATGTACGCACCCAAAGGCACGCCTGCACCTGTACTGCAAAAAATCAACACAGCATTGCGCTTTGCCATGGCTGACGCCACGATCAAACAGCGCCTGACTGACCTGAGCTCTGATATTCCGTCAGCTGACAAGATGACAGCCGATGGTTTGAAAGACCACCTCAAGTTGGAAATCAACAAATGGGGGCCTGTGATCCGCAAAGCGGGTGTGTCCGCAGACTGACGCAATGCGTCCAGCCAAAGGCCACCCATGGGTGGCCTTTTTTACGTGATTCTTCCTAGGGCTTTGTTGTCTTTGGCTTGAAGTTACAAAACTCTGACACGCCACATTGCCAGCACAGTGGTTTACGCGCTTGGCACACATAGCGGCCATGCAAGATGAGCCAATGATGGGCATCGACGAGGTATTCAGCAGGGATGCGCTTCATCAGTTTCATTTCCACTGTCAGCGGTGTTTTTCCTGGGGCCAAGCCCGTGCGATTGCCTACGCGGAAAATGTGCGTGTCCACCGCCATGGTGGGTTCACCAAAGGCCACATTCAGCACCACGTTGGCTGTTTTACGACCGACTCCTGGAAGTGCTTCGAGCGCCTCACGCGTCCGTGGAATAACGCCTTGGTGTTGCTCCACCAAGATGCGGCAGGTTTGCATCAGGTGTTTGGCTTTGCTGTGATACAGGCCAATCGTCTTGATGTAGCTCTCAAGGCCTGCAAGTCCGAGGTCCAGTATTTGTTGCGGTGTGTTGGCCGCGGGAAACAACAATCGCGTGGCCTTGTTCACACCCACATCGGTAGCCTGGGCACTCAGCAGCACGGCGGCTAACAACTCGAACACGCTGGTATATTCCAACTCGGTATTGGGCTGCGGATTGGCTGCTTTCAGCGTCGCGAAAAAAGGCTCAATGTGCTGTGTTTTCATCTGTCCATTATTCCCTACCATGCCCTCAACTATGCAGTTCGCTGACCGCCTCAACAACGTTGAAACCTCCGCCATTCGTGAACTGTTCAAACTGCTGGGCAAGCCCGGCATCATCAGCTTTGCTGGCGGCTTTCCCGACAGTGCCATGTTTGATGTGGAAGGCATTCGCGAAGCCAGTGAAGCCGCTCTGACCCAAGAGCCAGGCGCAGCCTTGCAATACGGTGCCACCGAAGGCTATCAACCGTTGCGCGAACAACTCGCCGCCTTCATGGCTAGCAAAGGCGTGAAGGGCTTAGATGCCAACGGCCTCATCGTCACAACAGGCAGCCAACAAGCGTTGGACCTGATTGCCAAAACTTTACTCAACCCAGGCGATGTGGTTTTGGTCGAAGGTCCCACGTTCTTAGCCACCATCCAGTGCTTCCGTTTGTACGGCCCGCAAGTGGTGGGTGTGCCCATCGACGCGCACGGCGTGCAAGTGGACAAGCTTGAAGAAATGATGGTGCAACACAAGCCAAAGCTCGTGTACCTCATTCCTACGTTTGGTAACCCGAGTGGTGCTACGCTCAGCCTCGAGCGTCGTCTGCGCGTGCTCGAACTCGCTGTGAAATACAAAACCGTGGTGGTCGAAGACGACCCTTATGGCGACCTGTACTTTGGCGAAGCGCCACCCCCTTCCTTGCTCGCTCTGAGCGACCAAGTGCCGGGCAGCCGCGAGTGGCTGATTCATTGCGGCTCGCTCAGCAAAGTGTTGTCGCCTGGCCTGCGCGTGGGTTGGATGATTGCCCCGCCCGAGCTGCTGGCACGCGCCACCATGTGCAAGCAGTTCAGCGATGCCCACACCTCCACCTTCGCGCAAGCCACTGCCGCGCACTACCTCAAAGCGGGCCGCATGCCTGCCACCTTGGCGCATGTGCGCAGCGTGTATGCCGAGCGCGCCCAAGCCATGGGCGAGGCTTTGAAGCGCGAACTGGGCGATGCCTTGACCTTCACGCAACCAAAAGGCGGCTTGTTCTTCTGGGCTAACCTCACCGGCGCAGGCGGCAAAGTGAAAGACGGTGCTGAACTGGCCAAACGTGCGATTGAAAAAGGCGTGGCCTTTGTGCCGGGCGCACCGTTCTTTGCGAACAACCCTGACACGACCGCGATTCGTTTGAGCTTTGCCACGGCGGATGTGGAGAAGATCAAAGAAGGCATTGCCCGCTTAGGTCAAGCGCTATAAATTTTTCTGGGTGAGGTTGTCAGATGCATCGCGACACAATGTTTCGCACGGAGCGCACACTCCCGTTCTCACCCCAAGCGGTGTACAACGCATTTGCTTCGGCAGAGGTCTTGGCCAATTGGTGGGGGCCGGACGGATTCACCAACGAATTTGAAACTTTCGAATTTCAGGTGGCTGGTCGCTGGACCTTCGTGATGGTGGGACCAGATGGCGCACGCTACCCGAATCAGAATGTGTTCATCGAGCTTGAGCCCGCATCACGCGTGGTGATTCGTCACGACTGCCAACCCTTTTTCACACTCACTGTGCAACTGACCCAAGTTGCAGACGGGACGCATCTGCAGTGGCAGCAGGTGTTTGATGATGCGCAGATCGCGCAAGCTGTCAAAGCCATTGTGGAGCCAGCCAATGAGCAGAATCTCGATCGGCTGACGCGTGCGCTGACCAAGGTCATCGGCAGCTGAAATTACTGGCGTCCTCCATCGAGCCGCTGCCTTTGTAAGTCGCTACTGTTGGATAAGCGCACAGCGGACGGGTGCGCTTGGGTGACCAGTCAGCGGGCAGCTCGTTGTTCACACCACCTGCGTTGCCTGCACCGCGCACACTCGCCACTACGGCTTGTGGGGCGATGCCTTGTTCTACCCATTGCACGAGTGGGGTCAGCAAATCAAACTGATCTGCGGCTGGCCCCATACTGCAATGGTTCATGCCCGGCACGGGGAAATAGCGCGCAAAGTCAGAACCAGGGTTCACACCGGCTTTGTCCAAACGCTCGACCCATTGACGTGTGTCTTCGGCCGAAAAGATGGCATCGCTGACGCCGTGGTACAGCACCACTTTGGCACCTCGTGCACGCAAAGCGGTGAGGTTGTCGGGTTGGCTTTCACCAGGAGGTGTCATGAGCGACCAGCCCGATTCGCGGTAGGTGTCGTTGGTGGCTGAGAACATGGCCAGACGTTGAGTGACGTTGTCTTCCAACGGTTTGAGTGGTGTCGGTGGCACGCTGAAGATGGTGGCAATTGCCAGTGGGTCGCGGATCAACGAATCGACAAATTTCCAAGTGCCCCAGTTGGCTCCAGCGACGCCCGTGTCGTAGGGAAAGCTGGCGTAAATGCGTTGGCCATCTGCTGTGTGCGCACCGCCAAACACGCGGGCTATCACGTCTTTTTGCCCTGTCGTTAGGCAAGTGCCGTTGCGTTCGCCCGTGCAGGTCGCCACATCGGTCTTGATGTTGAAGGATGTCTGGCAAGCTTGTGTGGCTTGCACCATGCCGTCTTCCGCGCCATCCAGTGCATCGCATCTGTTGGCAATGGTTTGGGCCACGGTTTGGCGTTCTTGCGGTGTGAAAGCGCTGGCCAAGTCAGGCAAAGTGCCGTTGGGATTGAGTGGGTTCTTCACGGTGGCGCCAGGCGTCGCCAAAGGGGCCCACTGCTGAGCGCCCCAAATTTGCGCCAGTGCCGCATAAGGCAGGCGGTAGCCGGGTGCGCCCACCAAGTAGCCATCGTATTGCTCACCTAAGCGAGATGCGGCCACCATGGCGTGACGCCCACCGTTGGAGCAACCGCCGATGTAGGAACGGTCAGGCCCTTTGCCGTAAGCGTCCTTGATCAATTGTTTGGCCATGGGCGTGAGTTTTTGCACGGCTTGGTAACCGTAGTCGAGTCGCGCCTGTGGCTCTAAACCAAACACCGTGGTTTGCGGTCCGCTGTGTCCAGCATCTGAGCTGATCACGGCAAACCCTTGCATGAGTGCGCCTGTGAGTGGACCACCTCCCAAAGCGCCAAGCGCGGGTTGTACCGAGCCATCGAGCCCACCATTGCCTTGGTAGTAGAAGCGACCATTCCAGATCAACGGTAAACGCATCTCGAAGCCAATGGCGTAGTCGCGTCCATCGCTGCCCTTGCGTTCATGCATGCGGCCTTTGACAAGGCAATGCGCGGGCACGGCTTTGTCGCCTTGCATGACAGCACCCGCAGCCACAGGCGCGGCAGACTCGATGCGGGTGTTGCTCAGCTGGAGTTTGGAAGCCAAGGCTTCACATTGAGACAAGCTCGCGCCTGTTGCGGCTTTCAACGGTGCAGTGGGTGTGCTTTGCAAAGTGCCGCAAGCGACCAACACGCTGATGGCAGACAAAGCGCCCAAACCTTGAAGGGCGCGGTGCAAGGAAATAGAACGCATGTGCGTCTCCTGAACGGGGCAACTGTGAAGTGGTGTGGTTAATCAGCCTTGAAACCCGTCGCTGCGACGGCCTTGCCCCAAGTCACTGTGTCGGCTGCGATGATGCGCCCAAACTCTTCTTTGCTGGTGCCTGTCACGCGAAAGCCAGAGTCTTCGAGCTTGGCTTTGGTATCGGCTGATTTCACGGCTTTCTGAACGTCGGTACTCAGTTTGGCTTGAATGTCGGCAGGTACTTTCGATGGCGCGACGATGCCAAACCATGAGGAGAACTCCAGGTTGTTGTAACCCTGTTCTTTGATGGTGGGCACGTCAGGCAAAGCACCTGTGCGTGTTGCACCTGTGCTGCCCAAGGCAACCAGCTTGCCGGCCTTCACATTCGGTGCCGCCAAACCTACGCTCGCAAAAACGCCTTGCACATCACCGCTGAACAGCCCGCCCAGTGCGTCGGCCGTGGTTTTGTAATGCACAGGCTCGGGCTTGAGTTTGATGGCATCACCAAACATGAACGCACCAAAGTGACCCGGCGTACCCGCACCAAATGTGGCCATGAACAGACCTTTTTGCTGTTGCGTCCAGCTCACGAATTCCTTCACGTTTTTGGCGGGCACTTTTTGTGGATTGACCAGCAGCACAAAGTCAGCGCTGACCACTTGGCTGATGGGGGCAAAGTCTTTGGCGGGGTCATAAGGCAACTTGTTGTAGCTGCTAGGCGCAATGCTGAGTTGGCCGGTTTCACCCAACATCAAGGTGTAGCCATCGGGTGCTGCGCGTGCCGCTTCGCTGGCAGCGATCAGGCCACCAGCACCAGGCTTGTTGTCCACGATCACGCCCATGTTGTTCCAACCCTCAGACAGCTTTTGTGCGACCAAGCGTGCCACGATGTCTGGGCCTGTTCCGGCTGGGAAGCCCACGATGATTCGAACGGGGCGCGTAGGGTAGTTGGGTTCAGCTGATGCGCCCATGCTGGTGCCCAAAGCTGCCAAGCCCATACCAACGATTAAGCTGCGGCGTACGAATAGTTTTTTCATGTGTGTCTCCTGAGTGGCTTGTTTTAATTTCGAAAAAGTGGGTGCGATCAGCAGACTTCAAAGAAGCGCATGACCACGCGGTCTGGATGCCTTGCCCCTGTGCCAATGAACAAACGTTCGCTGATCCACGACAGGGCAGGGGATGCGGTTTCAAAGCGCGGTGTGCAACGGAAGTAAACCGCTTCAGGGCTGACGACTTCGCCTTTGATGAGCTTGGCCATCACCTCGGGTGAGGCGGTGCGAATGGCGTTGTTTTGTACATAAATCACATCACCAGCGTCTGTCTCTAGCGCATAGCGTGCGTCTAGCTCGGCCATTTGCGCATTCACGATCAGCTGGAAATCTGCACCACCTGGCAGCACGCGTGCGGTCCAGCCATCGCCTTGGACCGAGCCGCCAAGGATGGAGATAAGTCGACGCGTGCCGTGAATGGTTTTGCCCACTTCAATGGGCTTGGCAACTTCGACCGAGAGATCGGCGAAAAATTTAAGTTCAGGTGTGGGTAAATGGAGCATGGAACAAAGGGTAATCCCAATAGGTCCAAGCCGATGTCATCCCTTAGGATGACAGCCACGAAGGCTACGAATTTTCAAAATGCGTCAATGGAATTTGCAATCGCCATCTGCGCATGTCCATGCGTTGGATGGTTTGATTGGGTTGATGGGTCAACCAAACTTTGAAGCCCAATTTCTATCGCACCTGCAAGACGTGGTGCCAGCTGCGTCGTACTCCATTTACAGAACAGGTCGCCAGTGCGTGCCCACCCGTTTCATGTCGGCGAGTTGGGGTGTGGCCGATACAACCCAAGCCTGTTGGAGCGCCTATTTGTCTGGTCCGCAAAAAAATGACCAGACTTTGGCTGCACCAGTGATGGAGAGTGGCAACGCCATGTTGTGCCACATCACCGACAAAGAGATTCCTGCTCAACACAAGGCGCTGGTGTATGAACCGCATGGCATGAAAGAGCGCTTGTCGGTCATTCAACAAGAAGCAGCTTCTGTGTTTGCAATTAACTTTTACCGCCATGTGCATCAGCGTCCCTTCACAGATGCGCATTTGTCAGACTTGGCTTCATTAGCGCCGGTGCTGCTCACGCTGGTACAAAAGCAAATTACGCTGTCGTTGCCGCAGGCCGTAAGTACTGCGCGTGATGTGAATCATTGGCTAACCAAGCTAAGTGCCTACAACCCAACATTGACCGAGCGCGAAGTCGATGTGTGCGCGCGTTTGCTCACGGGCATGACGCAAGACGGCATTGCCAGCGATTTAGGCTTGTCTTTGGCGACGGTTAAAACCTATCGCAACCGAGCTTTTGCACGGCTGGGGATTCACTTTAAGAATCAACTCTTTTCGCTGTTTTTGCATTGAAGTGAATCAAGCAATTGCTCAATAAAAAAGGCTGCTCAATGAGCAGCCTTTTTTGTTTGTTGCGTAAGATGAATTAATCGGCGATCGCCTGATAAGCCGCAGCATCCATCAACCCGTCCAACTCGGTAGGTGTCCTGAGCTTGACCTTGTAAAACCAACCCCCACCTTCAGGGTCGCTGTTGGCCAGCGATGGGTCAGCGCGCAGGGCTTCGTTGTGTTCGAGGATTTCCACACTCACGGGCATGTGCACGTCGGCGGCGGCTTTGACCGATTCAACCACTCCGGCCACGGTGCCTTGTGCAAAGGTTTTGCCGACTTCGGCGAAGTCAACAAACACGATGTCGCCCAGCGTGTCTTGTGCGTGCTGGGTGATGCCCACCAAAGCGGTGTCGCCTTCGATGCGCACCCAAGTGTGTTCTGCGTGATATTTGTTCATAGTCTTTACATGCCGCTGTAGTTAGGGCCGCCACCGCCTTCAGGCGTGACCCACACGATGTTTTGTGTGGGGTCTTTGATGTCGCAGGTTTTGCAATGCACGCAGTTTTGCGCGTTGATTTGTAAGCGGTCGGTGTTGTCGTCGTTCTTCACGTACTCGTACACACCAGCGGGGCAATAGCGGCTTTCTGGGCCAGCGTAGGTGGCGAGGTTGATGTTGACGGGCACCGACGCGTCTTTGAGCGTCAAGTGCGCAGGTTGGTTTTCTTCGTGGTTGGTGTTGCTGATGAACACGCTGCTCAAGCGATCAAACGTGAGCTTGCCGTCGGGCTTGGGGTAGTTGATTTGAGCGTGCTGTGCGGCAGGCTCCAAGCTCACATGGTCGGGCTTGTTGCCGTGCAGTGTCCAAGGTGGGGTGTTGATGCCGAGCTTGGGCAATAGCCATTGCTCAATGCCAGTCATTACCGTGCCAACCAACATGCCTTTTTTGAACCACAGTTTGAAGTTGCGGTATTGGTTGAGTTCTTTGCTCAGCCAGCTCTTTTCGAATGCGGCAGGGTAGGCGCTCAGTTCATCGTTGGCGCGTCCTGCTGACACAGCTTCATAAGCCGCGTCAGCTGCCAACATGCCGCTCTTGATGGCAGCGTGGCTGCCTTTGATACGGGCCGCATTCAAGTAGCCTGCATCGCAACCAATCAGTGCGCCGCCTGGGAACACGGTCTTGGGCAAAGCTTGTGGCGTGCCGTTATTGATGGCGCGTGCGCCGTAGCCAATGCGTTTAGCGCCTTCGAGGTGAGCAGCAATGGCTGGGTGTGTTTTCCAGCGTTGCATTTCTTCAAAGGGGCTGAGCCATGGGTTTTTGTAATCGAGGCCGAGCACAAAACCGAGGGTGACTTTGTTGTCTTCGAGGTGGTACAAAAAGCCGCCGCCAAAGGCGTCGTCTTGCATGGGCCAGCCAGAGGTGTGCACCACCAAACCAGGTTTGGCTTTGGATGGATCGACTTCCCAAAGCTCTTTGATGCCGATGGCATAGCTTTGTGGGTCGCGGCCTTCGGCCAAGTTGTATTTGGCAATGACTTGTTTGCCCAAGTGACCACGTGCGCCTTCGGCGAAGATGGTGTACTTGGCGTGCAGCTCCATGCCGAGCTGGAAGTTGTCGGTGGGTTCACCGTCTTTGCCCACGCCGAGGTTGCCAGTGGCCACGCCTTTAACGGAACCGTCATCGTTGTAAAGCACTTCAGCCGCCGTGAAGCCTGGGAAGATTTCCACGCCAATCGATTCAGCGTGTGCTGCCATCCACTTGACCACGTTGCTGAGTGACACCACGTAGCAGCCGTCGTTGTGGAAGTTGCGTGGCAGCAGCCAATCGGGGGTGCGCTTGGTGCCTGTTTCGCTGAGGAACAACACATCGTCGCCCGTGACTTCTTGGTTGATGGGGCAGCCGAGTTCTTTCCAGTTGGGAATGAGTTCGGTCATGGCCTTGGGGTCCATCACCGCACCTGACAAGATGTGCGCGCCGGGCTCAGAACCTTTTTCCAGCACGACGACGGACACGTCGTTGCCTTTTTCAGCCGCGAGCTGTTTGATGCGGATGGCCGTGGCCAAACCACCGGGGCCGCCACCAATCACGACCACGTCGTATTCCATGGCTTCACGTGGGCCGAACTGGGCGAGGATTTCTTCTTGTGTCATTTCGTTTGTCTCAGTCTGTTGTCAGAGGTGAGACAGATTTTAGGGCCTGTCATAGACGCACTTGTCATAATGAAATAACTCAACATTCAGGAGGCTTACATGGCGTACAGCATGGATTTATCAGGCCGTGTGGCCTTGGTCACCGGCGCATCCAGTGGTTTGGGGGCGCAATTCGCTCGCACCTTGTCACGCGCAGGCGCTGCTGTGGTGCTGGCCAGTCGCCGCATGGAAAAGCTCAAAGAGTTGCGTGCCGAAATTCAAGCCGAAGGCGGCGACGCTCATGTGGTGAGCTTGGATGTGACGACGCTAGGCAGCATCAAATCTGCCGTAGCCCATGTCGAGACCGAGGTGGGCAGCATTGACATCTTGGTGAACAACTCGGGCGTCAGCACCACCCAGCGCGTGCAAGACGTGACCGAAGAAGACTTCGATTTCACCTTCAACACCAACGTGAAAGGCTCGTTCTTTGTAGCGCAAGAAGTGGGTAAATGCATGTTGGCCCGCGCCAAGGGCGCAGCGCCCGGCACCTACACAGGTGGGCGCATCATCAATATTGCTTCGGTGGTGGGTTTGAAAGCGTTGCCACAAATCGCACCCTATGCCATGAGCAAAGCAGCGGTGATTCAAATGACCAAGGCTTTGGCCTTGGAGTGGGGGCGTTTTGGCATCAACGTGAACGCGATTTGTCCTGGCTACATCAGCACCGAAATGAATGAACACATGTGGGCCACCGAACAAGGCCAAAAATTGGTGAGCATGTTGCCGCGCAAGCGTGTGGGGCATCCGCAAGATCTAGATGCGCTGCTGGTGCTGCTGGCGAGCGCGGAGAGTTCTTTCATCAACGGCGCGATCATTTCGGCCGACGACGGATTTGCACTATGAGATACGAAATTCCTGAAAACAAAAAGCTGGTGTACGAATGCACCATCCCCATGCGTTGGGGCGACATGGATGCGATGGGCCACGTCAACAACACGATTTACTTTCGTTACCTCGAAATTGCGCGTGTCGATTGGTTGCATCAGTTCAACGCTGCACCAGGGCCTGAGGGCGAAGGTCCTGTGGTCGTGAATGCGTTTTGTAATTTTTACAAACAGCTCGAATACCCAGGCGATGTGTTGGTGAAGATGTACACCAGTGACCCCGCTCGTACCACCTTCGAAACGTGGGCCACGATGGAGCAGGCCGCCAATCCTGGCGTGATTTACGCCGCAGGCGGGGCCACCACCATTTGGGTGGACTTTCCCAAACAAAAAGCGGTGGATCTACCCGCGTGGTTGCGTGACATCGTCACGCCTTAACTTCATGGATGGCTGGGGCAGTGGCTGTGTCTAGCTGCGTGAGCCACAACAAGGCAGCTTTGCGGTCAGCGCCGCACATGTCAGCCGAGGGCTGCAAGCCGCCACAAAAAGCGGGGCGCTCAGGCTTGCCAAACATCGCGCAGCGCATGTCAGGCAGCAATTGCACACAGGGCACACCCGCCGGTTTGCCATGTGGCATGCCGGGCAGGGCGCTGGTGATGGAGGGCGCGATGCAGCACGCGCCACATCCGCTGCGGCATTGCATTTATTTTTGTTTGGGCACGCGACCCATCAAATAAAACTCGGGGTTGGGCATCATGCCGCTGAAGCTGGCGATGCGATTGCTCAAGCCAAAGAACGCGGTGATGGCTGCGATGTCCCAAATGTCTTCGTCGTTGAAGCCATGCGCATGCAAGGGGGCAAAGTCTGCCTCGTCAATCAAATCGCTGTGTTCGCATACCTTCATGGCGAAGTCGAGCATGGCACGTTGACGTGGGGTGATGTCGGCCTTGCGGTAGTTCACCGCCACTTGATCGGCGACCAAGGGTTTCTTTTCGTAGATGCGCAAAATGGCGCCGTGTGCCACCACGCAATACAAGCAGTTGTTGGCAGCGCTGGTGGTGGTGACGATCATTTCGCGGTCACCTTTGGTGAGGTTGCTCTCGCGTCCGACCGACTCCGGCACCATCAACGCATCGTGGTACGCAAAGAAGGCGCGCCATTCAGCGGGGCGGCGGGCTAGACCTAAGAACACGTTGGGCACAAACCCAGCTTTTTCTTGCACCTCCAAAATTTTGGTGCGCAGGTCTTCGGGCAAGTTTTCCAGCGCTGGGGCGGGGTAGCGGCTCATGCAATCGTCTCCAAGGGTTTGTTAGTTTGGGCGATTATCCTTGGCGTGAATTTGAATTTGAGGAACCCACATGACAGACCAACACACCCATCCCACAGACGCTGCTTTTGAAAAAGGTTTGGCCAAACGCACCCAAGTGATGGGACAACCTTTTGTAGACAAGGCGTTTGCAGGGGCTAGCGATTTCACCTTGCCCATGCAGCACCACATCACACGCGCCGCATGGGGCGATACGTGGCAGCGCGATGGCTTAGATTTAAAAACCCGCAGCCTCATCACAGTGGCCATGCTCACTGCGTTGGGTAAAACGCACGAGCTCAAAGGCCATGTGCGTGGTGCACTCAACAACGGCGCGACCAAAGAAGAGTTGCAAGAGGTGTTGTTGCATGCCGCCATTTATTGCGGCGTGCCAACGGCAGTCGAAGGCTTTAGAGCTGCTGCTGAGGTGGTGGATGCGCCTCAAGCTTAAAGACGGATCCTTGGGCGACAGCGCATGCGCTGTTTAGCCGACGACCAACTTATGTACCAGGTCTGCCGTGGTCGAGGCTTTGTATTTGCGCATCAGCTTGGCGCGGTAAATCTCGACCGTGCGGTGGCTGATGCCTAGAGCTTTGCCAATTTCTTTGGAGGTCATGCCCTCCATCAAAAAGGCTGCCACTTCACGTTCACGCGCTGTCAGCTCGGCGCGCACAGGGCGCGTGGCGCTGAGGTCTTCAAAACTCCAAATGCCTGCTTCGTGTGGTGAATCCAAGTTCAAGGCGCGACCCGTCACATGGCACCAAAACGGCTCGCCTTTCATGCGGCCATCGATGCGTTTCATCAGGCGGTCATCGGCGTACAGCCCCTTGGCGTTGAGGCTGAGTTTGATGCGTGCGCCTGTGCGCTCGTACTCATCCGCGCTGGGGTAGAGCACCTGAAACGACTGGCCAATCAGCTGCTCGCGTGTGGTGCCAAACATGTCGCACACGTGTTGGTTGCAGTCCACCATCGTGCGGTTGCGCGACAGAACGAGGCCGACGGGGGCGAGGTCAAAGGCTTGGCGGTAATCAATCATGGGAAAAGCTTTAGGGGGTCAGTGCTTACGAAAAACTACGTAGTTCAATACGTAGTATCGTAATGCCATTCTGTTGTACTTTGACTGGAGCATCCCTTGAACAAAGTTTTCCCTTCTGCTGCTGAAGCACTCAAAGACATCGTGGCCGACGGCCAACTGATGGCTGTGGGTGGTTTTGGTTTGTGTGGCATTCCTGAAGCCCTGATTGACGCTTTGCGCGACAGCGGTGTGAAGGACTTGACCGTCATCTCTAACAACGCTGGTGTGGACGGCTTTGGTTTGGGCAAGTTGCTCGAAACTCGCCAAATCAAAAAAATGATTTCTAGCTATGTGGGCGAGAACAAAGAGTTCGAACGCCAATACCTCTCTGGCGAGTTAGAGCTTGAGTTCACCCCCCAAGGTACGCTGGCTGAAAAGCTGCGAGCTGGCGGTGCTGGCATTCCAGCCTTCTTCACCAAAACTGGCGTGGGCACCTTGGTGGCCGAAGGCAAAGAGCTGCGCGAATTTGACGGCGAAACCTACGTGATGGAACGCTCCCTCGTGCCAGAAATCTCGCTCATCAAAGCGGATGTGGCCGACCGCTCAGGCAACCTGCGCTTCAACATGACCGCGCGCAACTTCAATCCTGCAGCAGCTACCGCAGGCAAGATTTGTATTGTGGAAGTCGAACGCATCGTGGCCACGGGCGAATTGGCCCCTGACGACATTCACTTGCCTGGCATTTACGTGCACCGCATCGTGCACAACCCCACGCCCGAGAAGCGCATTGAAAAGCGCACCACCCGCGACCGTAAATAAGGACACCACCATGGCTTGGACTCAAGACGAAATGGCCGCACGTGCGGCAAGCGAACTGCAAGACGGTTTTTATGTGAACCTCGGTATTGGCATTCCCACGTTGGTGGCTAACCATGTGCCAGACCACGTGGAAGTGTGGCTGCAAAGCGAGAACGGCATGCTCGGCATTGGCCCGTTCCCCTCCGAAGACGAAGTCGACGCCGACCTCATCAACGCAGGTAAACAAACCGTCACCACCATCAAAGGCTCGGCGATTTTTGGCAGCGACCAATCGTTCGCCATGATTCGCGGCGGCAAGATCAACCTCTCCATCCTTGGCGCGATGCAAGTGAGCGAGAAGGGCGATTTGGCCAACTGGATGATTCCCGGCAAGATGATCAAAGGCATGGGTGGCGCGATGGACTTGGTCGCGGGCGTCAAGCGCGTGATCATCTTGATGGAACACGTGGCCAAGAAAAAAGATGGCACCGAAGATTTAAAAATTTTGCCTCAATGCACCTTGCCTTTGACAGGCGTGGGCGTGGTGGATCGCATCATCACCGACCTCGCGGTGATGGACGTGGTGCCAGAAGGCCTCAAAGTGATTGAGCTGGCGCCTGGTGTGACCCGTGAATTCTTGCAAAGCAAGACCGGCGTGACTTTGCTATGAATGGCACGCTAAACTTGAGTCATTCATAACAAGGGGAAACACCATGAAAATTTTGGTTGCAGTTGACGGTTCTAAATCTTCTTTGAACGCGGTCAAGTACGCCGTGAAGTTGGCTTCCAACTTCCGCACAGAAGATCGCATCACCTTGATCAACGTGCACGATGACCAAGGCTTGCGCCATGCGCAACAGTTCGTGGGCAAAGAAGGCGTTGCTGATTACTTGCGTGAATTGAGCGACAAAGAACTCAAATCTGCTTTGGCCGTGTTGGTCAAAGCTGGCGTCAAGCACGACAGCATCATCCAAACAGGTCATGTGGCTGAAGTGATTTCTAACGCCGCAGACAAAAAGTTTGACCTGGTGGTCATGGGCTCAAAAGGCCGCAGTGGCTTGGTTGACATGCTGTTGGGTTCTGTGGCGCAACGCGTCATGGCCACCTGCAAGAAGCCTGTGCTGTTGGTGAAGTAATGACCTAACCAGGTGCTTTTGCACCGATCCAAAAGCCGCTCTGTTGAGCGGCTTTTTTTATGCCTGTTGTTTGGGATAGGGGCGGGGAAAACCACGCGTATTTGAGGGTTTTCTTAAATTTCCTTGTAAATGTGCACTTTGCACATTTATACTGAGGTTAATGATTGAAGTTAACCAAATGAACAAGACCGCACCCGACACCTTGTCCATAGAGCAGCAAGCCTTGCTGGCGGCGATGGGGCATTTGTTAAAGCCCTTTGCCAAGCTTGGTTTGGCCAAAGGTGTGCCCATTCAAGCCGTTGAAGAGCTGATTCGACATGCGTATGTCGATGCGGCCAAACAAGCGTGTGAAGGGAGCAACCCAGAGCGGTTGACCAGCCGCATCAGCACGATGACGGGTTTAACGCGTCGAGAAGTGGCGCGCATTCAGCAGTCACCTGTGCCAGAGCTGCCCGCCACACGCTCTGCTGCCACCGACTTGTTGACCTACTGGACATCGCAAACCAGCTATCTAAGTAAGAAGAAAAAACCTCTCGCCATTCCTCGACAAGGGCCAGCACCAAGCTTTGAGGCGTTGGCGGCCAATGTCACCAAAGATGTCCACCCACGTTCGTTGTTGGCCGAAATGATTCGACTCAACTTGGTCACACATCGCAAGGCCACTGACACCGTTGAGTTGCTGGAAGAAGTGTTTGTCCCCAACGATGACTGGCCACAAATGGTGGGGTTTTTAGGTGTCAACGTGGGCGATCACTTAGAAGCTGCGGTGAGCAATGTGCTGGGTGATGGCCATCAACACTTTGAACAAGCACTCTTGGCCGATGAACTGTCGGCTGAGTCTGTGGTGCAAGCCAAAGCATTGATCAGCGCGCAATGGCACAACTTGATCACCACGCTCGGCCCAGCATTGCAAGCGCTGATGGATGCCGACAAAGCCGCCCATCGACCGCAAGACCAAGCCGTTCGGATTGGTTTGTATTCCTTATCCAAGGCGATGCCATCGCCTGCATCTTCTGTCAATTTATCCCAGTGAACGGAGCGTTCCAAATGCGATCAATTCAATCTAACCCCAACTTTCAGCGTCGGACCCTTCTGCTGGGCATGGTCGGCTCCGTGGTGCAACTCTCTGGTTGCGGCGGTGGCGGTTCCGATGTCGCAGGTTTGTCCAGTGGCGGGACCGGCTCGTTCACCAGTGGCACGATTTCAGGATTGGGATCCATCATCGTGAACGGCATTCGCTATGACGATACCAATGCCAACAAGATTTCACGCGACGATGACACCTCATTCAGTGGCGACTTGAGGGTCGGCATGGTGGTGTCGATTCAAGGTTCGCCGGTGGTCGCTGCGACGACCGCAAATGGAACCGCCACAGCCACGGCCTATCGCATCAGTTGCGGCAGCGAATGGGAAGGCCCCGTGTCAAGCGTGAATGTAGGGGCAAGCAGCTTTGTGATGTTGGGCCTGACAGTGGATGTGTTGACCAGCACTGTGTTTGAAGGTGCGGCGGTGACACAGCTGTCGGCGTTGAATGTGTCCCACTTTGTGGAGGTTCATGGTTATGTAGACCAAACCACAGGGCACCTGCAAGCCACACGTGTTGAAGCATCCACGACACAGCCTGGGCACTACAAACTCAGTGGTGTGGTCAATAGCTTTGATGGCGTGCAACATACCTTCAAGTTGGGGCTTGTGGCGCAGCCCTCGAGCCAAATCAATTGGGTGGATAACGCCGCCAACACCACGGTTCCTAGCAGTTGGGGCGATGGTGTCTTTGTGCGTGTCACGATGACGTCGACGTTGCAGGCCACTAAAGTCCGATTGCTCACATCGCCGATGGCTCAATTAAATGCAGAGGACGAGCACGATGCTGAGATTCATGGCTTTATCTCAACGTACACCTCGAATGCTGATTTCATCGTCAACGGCATCCCCGTTGATGCAAGCAACGCACGCCTTTCTGGTGGCACCTTGAGGGTGGGGGTGCGCGTTGAAATTCACGGCAGCATCAGCAATGGTGTTTTAGTTGCAACCAAAGTTGAGACACCGAGTAACACGGATGTGGCAACACGTGAATTTGAATTCCACGGAACTGTCACTAATTGGAACGGCGGCGCACAGACATTTGATCTGCATGGGCTCACATTTGCATACAACGGCAGCACCAATATGCACGGAATCACCCTCGCCAATGGTCTGAGTCTTGAACTCAAAGCCACGCGTGCATCGGGCGGATGGCTGGTCAAAGAAATTCAGCTAGACGATTAATTTTTCATTCACAACCAAAGGTAAACACCATGACCCGCAAAACAAATTTGACACATCTCATCATCACAACAGTCGCTGCGGCGATGCTGATTCTTCCTCCTGCTGCGCGTGCAGACATTGTGGACACACAAGATCTTGCGGCGCAGACACAAACAGAGCAAGACCGCGCGAAGGTGCAAAGTTTTGTAGAACGCGCCACCGTGAAAGAAAAGCTTGAAGCAATGGGTGTGGAGGGCTTGTTAGCCAAAGACCGTGTCGCAGCCTTGGGTGAGCAAGAGGTTCACGCATTGGCCGAACGCATTGACGCCATGCCTGCTGGCGGCACCTTGAGCCAAATGGACATGGTCGTGATTTTGTTGATCGCAATTTTGGTGGCTGTTGCACTTTAAAAAGAGAGGTCTTTATGCATCTCGATCAATTCATCAAGCCCCTATGGGGCGTGGTTCTCTTATGCGGCTCTTTGTTTTCGTCTGCCACTTGGGCCGACCGTCCTGAAGGCGCAGGGCAGGGTAAGCGCGCGCGTATGCAAGAGCAACGCATGCATGAAGACCGCGCATCGGACGATGCCCGAGAGCTGAGATCGCCTGGTCAAGGTTCGTTCTTCGAACTGCGGCATCAGCAGGCAGCTCGCGATATTTATGGTCAACAAGTGGCACAAGGTAAATGCCCGCCTGGCTTAGCTAAAAAGGGAAATGGCTGCTTGCCACCCGGTCAAGCGAAGCAGTGGGCCATTGGTCGACCTTTGCCGACAGACGTAGTGCTTTATCCCGTGCCACTTGAATTGCAACGGCGCTTGGGCCCAGCCCCAGCAGGTTACAAATACGTGCGTGCAGCCAGTGATATTTTGCTGATTGCCGTGGGTACCAGCATGGTGATCGATGCGATTGAGGATTTAGGTGGGCTTTGAGCGCAGTCTTCTTGCAGGGTTCGCGGCAGCGCTGGTGATCGGTGTGTCAGGCTGCGCCTCGACGAGCAGTTTGAGTGGCTTTGAAACAAGCGCAGGGCTGCCTGTCTCGGTTGAATTGAGCGATGTGGCGTTTTATCCGCAGACGCAAGATCAATGCGGTCCTGCGGCTTTAGCCACCGTGCTAGAACACGCGGGCGTCGCGCGCACCTTGCAACAACTGGAGGCCGATGTGTATGTGCCCCAGCGCCAAGGTAGTCTTCAGTTGGAGATGCTAGGTGGTGCTCGGCGTGCTGGCGTTTTGCCTTACCTGTTGCCGCGTGAGCTTCATGCTTTATGGCGAGAGGTGGCGGCGGGGCATCCGGTGGTGGTGTTGCAAAACGTACGTTGGGATTGGTGGCCGGTGTGGCACTACGCTGTGGTGGTGGGGTATGACACACACGCAAACACGGTGACTTTGCGCTCGGGCGATCAAAAGCGCTTGGTCATGTCTGTGGTTGATTTTGAGCAAAGCTGGACAAAGGCCAGTTCTTGGGCATTCGTGGCGTTGCCGCCGGATGAATTGCCTGCAACAGCCTCTGCCGAGGCCTTCGTCGAAGCCGCAATGACGCTTGAACGTGTGGCCCTAATTCAAGCCGTACAGGCGTATCAAACGGCGCTTCAAGCGTGGCCGGATAACTTAGAGGCGCACCTTGCTTTGGGCAACAGCTATTACAGACAGCGCGATTTACAAGCCGCCCAAATGCACTACGAACAAGCCACTGCGCATCATCCCGATGCAGCAGACGCATGGAACAACTTGGCGCAAGTGTTGTACGAAACGCAACAATGGGTGCGAGCTAAACAGGCGATTGACAAAGCGGTTGTCTTGGGTGGTGCGCGGCTGACGCGCTACAAAGCGACGCAACGCGCCATCGAGGAAAGAATGTAGCCCTATAGGCCATGTGCATTGGCGCAAAGTGGAGCGGGTGACGGGAATCGAACCCGCGTTATTTGCTTGGGAAGCAAGAGTCCTACCATTGAACGACACCCGCACTAGTCTGGATTGTAGGTGTGTGTAGATCTAGACTAACATTTCAAATAGTTTGTATTTGATAGAGGGAGCGTTGCATGAAAACATTCACAAAAATTTGTATCTTCTTGTCTGTGTTGTTGCCCATGTGGGCCTCTGCGCAGAGCTGCAACGACATCAAGGACAAAGACAAAGCCAACTACTGCCGCGCCATTGATACCAATGACAAATCACATTGCCAAAAAATAGGTGGCAACGATTTGCTCAATCTATGTATGGGCAAAGTCGAGAACGACATGAAGTATTGCCGCCGTATCACAACCGACAAAATCAGGAAAAGATGTGAGAACAGCGTTCGCTGAATGCAAAACAGCATCCGCTAGGGATGCTGTTTTTGTTGGGTGAGCGCGGTGTAGGTTTAGGCTTGTGCGAGCGCTTGTGCCATGACTTTTCCAACTTGGTCGAAGTAAGCCTGGGCAGCTTGTGTTGGCACCAAGTATTTGGTACGGCGGTTTTTGCCTTCAAACACGGTGTCAATCATGCCCAACTCACGCAATTGATCGAGCTTGCGATGAATGGTGGCAGGGGAGGCAATGCTGTTCAACCCCATGGCATCGGTCACTGTCAAAGGCTTTTCTTGGCCGTGACGCACAGCGATTACTTCCAACAGTTTCTTGGCATCCAAGTCCATCGCAGGTGCGTTCTCTCCGCCATCCAATGCGTGAATGAGGTTGAGAAAACGCAGATAGATTTGTTTGGATTCCATGATAGATATGCCTTTGTTTGCATAGGTAAGTAATATCGATATTGTATATATCAATAATGTCATTTAGAGCGTAAAACCACGTATTCCGTACGTTTCCGAAGGTTTTGTCGTTATTTGAGGATGTCGCCCAAGCAGAGATATTTCATCTCCAAGTACTCATCCATGCCGTGGCTGGAGCCTTCGCGGCCAAGGCCTGATTGCTTCACGCCACCAAACGGCACATGCTCGGTGGCGATCACACCGACGTTGATGCCCACCATGCCGTATTCCAGCGCTTCGCTCACGCGGTAAATGCGGCCAATGTCGCGGCTGTAGAAGTAACTGGCCAAGCCAAACTCGGTGTTGTTCGCGGCATCCACAGCTTCTTGCTCGTGTGAGAAGCGGAACACAGGAGCAAAAGGGCCAAAGGTTTCTTCGCGGGCGCACAGCATGTCTGCGCGCGCGTCGGCGATGACGGTGGGTTCAAAGAACTGGCCGTCTAGTTTGCGGCCACCCACCATGACCTTGCCGCCTTTGGCGATGGCGTCTTGCACATGGCGCGCAACTTTTTCAACGGCGGCATCTTCAATCAATGGGCCTTGCGCCACGCCATCTTCAAAGCCGTTGCCCACTTTGAGGGTTTTGACTTTGGCCGAGAATTTTTGAACAAACTCGTCGTACACCGCGTCTTGCACGTAAATGCGGTTGGCGCACACGCAGGTTTGGCCCGCGTTACGGTATTTGCTGGCCATTGCGCCTTCGACGGCGCTGTCAATGTCGGCATCGTCAAACACGATGAAGGGGGCATTGCCGCCCAGCTCCAAAGCCAGTTTCTTAATGCTGGGCGCAGACTGCGCCATCAAGATGCGTCCCACCTCGGTGGAGCCCGTAAAGCTGATGTGGCGCACGATGTCGCTGCTGCAAAACACTTTGCCAATCGCAATGCTGTTGTCGCTGTCGGCGGTGATGATGTTGACCACGCCCGCAGGAATGCCCGCGCGAATGGCCAGCTCAGCAGCGGCCAAGGCGGTGAGGGGAGTCAGTTCGGCAGGTTTGATGACCACGGGGCAGCCGGCAGCCAGTGCGGGGGCCACTTTGCGGGTGATCATGGCCAGTGGGAAGTTCCACGGTGTGATGGCGGCGCACACGCCGATGGGCTGCTTGAGCACCATCAAGCGGCGGTTGTTGTCAAACTGGGGCAGGGTTTCGCCGTTGACGCGCTTGGCTTCTTCGGCAAACCACTCCACAAAGCTCGCGCCATAGGCCACTTCGCCTTTGGCTTCCGGCAGCGGTTTGCCTTGCTCGGCAGTCATGATGCGGCCTAGGTCTTCTTGGTTGGCCATGAGCAGGTCAAACCACTTGCGCAAGATGATGCTGCGCTCTTTTCCTGTTTTGTTGCGCCAAGCGGGCCAGGCTGCATTGGCTGCGTCAAGGGCGGCTTCGGCGTCTTTGGCGGTGAGGTTGGCTACATCGGCCAATTTTTTGCCTGTCGCGGGGTCATGCACGTCAAAGCGGCTTGCACCCTTGACCCAATGGCCGTTGATCAAGGCATCGGTCTTGAGCAGTGTGGGGTCGTTGAGCAAAGAAAGGGGCGCCGTTTTAGCGAAACCTTCGGTTTTCATGTCCATGAGGGTCTCCAAATTTGATGAGGCAGAGCATACCGCTGACCCAGCGCCCGCGATGACTCTGGGGTGACACCCAAACCTATAATTTGGGGATGACTACACCCAAATTCACCGTCGCTGATATTCGCAAAACATTCTTGGACTTCTTCGAGTCCAAAGGCCACACCGTGGTGGCCTCTAGCCCATTGGTACCGGGCAACGACCCCACTTTAATGTTCACCAACTCGGGCATGGTCCAGTTCAAAGACGTGTTCTTGGGCGAAGACAAGCGCTCTTACGTGCGCGCTGCCTCGGTGCAAGCTTGCTTGCGCGCCGGTGGCAAACACAACGACTTGGAAAACGTGGGCTACACCGCCCGCCACCACACCTTCTTTGAAATGCTGGGCAACTGGTCGTTTGGTGACTACTTCAAACGTGAATCCCTCAAGTGGGCGTGGGAGTTGTTGACCGAGGTCTACAAGCTGCCCCCTGAGCGTTTGCTGGCCACCGTCTACCAAGAAGACGACGAAGCCTATGACATTTGGACCAAAGAAATTGGCCTACCACCCGAGCGCGTGATTCGCATTGGTGACAACAAAGGTGGCCGCTACAAGAGCGACAACTTCTGGATGATGGCCGACACCGGCCCTTGCGGCCCTTGCTCTGAAATCTTCTACGACCACGGCGACCACATCCCAGGCGGTCCTCCCGGCAGCCCCGACGAAGACGGTGACCGCTTCATCGAAATTTGGAACAACGTGTTCATGCAGTTCAACATGGCTGAAGACGGCAGCGTCACCCGTTTGCCCGCGCCTTGCGTGGACACAGGCATGGGCCTCGAGCGCTTGGCTGCCATCTTGCAGCACGTGCACAGCAACTACGAAATCGACATCTTTGATGCCCTCATCAAAGCCGCTTCACGCGAAACGGGTTGCACCGACATGGGCCACAAGAGCCTGCGTGTGATTGCCGACCACATCCGTGCCACATCATTCTTGGTGAGCGACGGCGTGGTGCCTAGCAACGAAGGCCGTGGCTATGTGCAACGCCGCATCATCCGTCGTGCGATTCGCCACGGGTATTTGTTGGGTCAGAAAAAACCGTTCTTCCACAAACTCGTGCCTGACTTGGTCAAGCTCATGGGCGATGCCTACCCCAACATGGCCAGCCAAGCCGAACGCATTGCGTCGGTGTTGAAGGCCGAAGAAGAACGCTTCTTTGAAACCCTCGAAGTGGGCATGTCAATTTTGGATGCCGCATTGCAAGGCGGCGCAAAAGTGTTGCCAGGTGAAGTGGCGTTCAAGCTCCACGACACCTACGGCTTCCCGCTCGACTTGTCTGCTGACGTGTGCCGCGAACGTGGCCTGAGCGTGGACGAAGCAGGCTTTGCTGCGGCGATGGAAAAACAAAAAAGCCAAGCCCGCGCCGCAGGCAAGTTCAAGATGGACAAGGCTTTGGAATACACCGGCGCAGGCAACGCGTTTGTGGGCTACAACGACCTCCAGACAAAAGCCAAAGTGGTGGCGGTGTACTTGGACGGCAACTCTGTGGCTGAACTCAAGCACGGCCAAACAGGCGTGGTGGTGTTGGATACCACACCGTTTTACGCTGAGAGCGGCGGCCAAGTGGGCGATGCGGGCGTGTTGGTCAGTGGCTCAGCCAGCTTTGCTGTGGAAGACACCTTGAAGATCAAAGCCGATGTGTACGGCCATCACGGCACCTTGACCCAAGGCACCTTGGCCGTGGGCGACCATGTGGATGCACAAGTCGACACAGACCTGCGCGCAGCCACCGTGCGCAACCACTCTGCCACCCACTTGATGCACAAAGCTTTGCGCGAAGTGCTGGGCGACCACGTGCAACAAAAAGGCAGCTTGGTGAATGCCGAGCGCACACGTTTTGACTTTGCGCACAACGCCCCCGTGACCGATGCACAGATTCGCGAGATTGAAGCCAAGGTCAACGCCGAAATTTTGGCCAACGCCGCAGCGCAGGCGCGTGTGATGGACATCGAGTCCGCCCAAAAAACGGGCGCCATGATGTTGTTTGGCGAGAAGTACGGCGAGACCGTGCGCGTGCTCGACATTGGCTCTAGCCGCGAGTTGTGCGGTGGTACACACGTCAAAGCCACAGGCGATATTGGCTTGTTCAAAGTGGTGGCTGAAGGTGGTGTGGCCGCTGGCGTGCGCCGCATTGAAGCCGTGACAGGCGCTAACGCGCTGGCTTATTTGCAATCGCTCGAAGACTCTGTGGCTCAAGCCGCTGGCGCACTCAAAGCGCCAACCACCGAGCTCAACGCACGTTTGGCCCAAGTGCTGGAACAAGTCAAAACGCTCGAAAAAGAAGTGTCAGCCCTCAAAGGCAAAGTGGCTTCCGCTCAAAGCGATGAGTTGCTCACCCAAGCGGTGGACATCAAAGGCACCAAGCTCTTAGTGGCCAAGCTCGAAGGGGCTGACGCCAAAACTTTGCGCGACACCATGGACAAGCTCAAAGACAAAATGAAGTCTGCTGTCATCGTGTTGGCTGCTGTGGACGGCGAGAAGGTCAACATCGCCGCAGGCGTGACGGCTGACAACACAAGCAAAGTCAAAGCGGGCGAGATGGCCAACTTTGTGGCCCAGCAAGTGGGCGGTAAAGGCGGCGGCAAGCCTGACATGGCAATGGCGGGTGGCACTGATGCTGCAGCTTTGCCCAAGGCTTTGGCCAGCGTGCAAGCTTGGGTGACCGAGCGCTTGTGATGCGCATGCACGCACGTTCACAAGACCTGCAAACAAAGGCCCAACCCGTGTTGGGCCTTTTTCTTGGCGTTTGCCTTGCTGTGTTGTTGACAAGCTTTGTGGCCCCAAAGGCGTGGGCGCAGTTCGATAAAACCGCATGGCCTGCCAAAGTGGACACGCCCAAAATTGAAGCCATTGATTTGCAAGGCAAAGCGTGGACTTCAGCCGAGTTAACAGGCAAAGTGGTGGTGCTTAACTTTTGGGCCACGTGGTGTGCGCCGTGCAAAGACGAGCTGCCCACCTTGCAAACACTGCACGACATCAGTGATGCACAAACCGTGGTGCTCACCATCAATGTGCGCGAGCCCGCTGCACGCGCTGAGCGTTACATGCAAAGCACGGGCATGACGTTTCCTGTCATCTCTGACGCCAAAGGCGAGCTGGCCAAGCGTTGGGGTGTGACGGTGTATCCCACCACCATCCTCATCGCGCCTAATGGCCAAGCCCGTTGGCGCGTGGTGGGCGATGTGGACTGGAGTGGGCCGCAGGCCAACGCGTGGTTGGCCGATGTACGCCAAAACGTTTCAGCTGCCAACGCTGCATCGAAGCCCGCCACCCCCAAGCGATAATTCAAGCGCCTCGCGCACTTTGCGTGAGGTGACCTGCCTTCGGGGCATGGGTGCGGTGAGATGTTTCATCTCGTTCATGTGCCTTGTATGCGCCGACAGGTCTCACTCATTATTCGGAGCTCTCTTTCATGACTCTCGTGCGTCGTTCCCTTCTCAAGGGGGCCGCAGCTGCGTGCGCCCTCAGTGGTGTGCCTGGCTTTGCTTTGGCCCAAACATCTCCTCAAGCGGCTCGCCGTTTCGAACCACAAGCGGGCCAGTGGCGCACGTTTGAAGTCACCACCCGTGTCGACTTGGCCGATGCAAAAGGCGCAGCCTCACGCGTGTGGTTGCCAGTGCCTAGCATCAACTCGGATTGGCAACGTTCGCTGGAAAGCAGCTTCCAATCCAACGGCACCTCACGCATGGTGAGTGACGGCACAGACGGCGCGCGCATGGTCTACACCGAGTTCGCCGCTGGCGTGACCCCGTTTGTAGAAGTGACCAGCCGCGTGCAAACGCAAAGCCGTTTTGTGGATATCAGCAAACCAGCCGCTCATGCGTTCACGCGTGAAGATGCAGACACTTTGCACTACTACACCCGCGCTACCAAGCTGTTGCCCACCGACGGCATCGTGCGCAGCACCGCACTCAAAGCCACACAAGGCGCGAAGACCGATGCACAAAAAGCACGCGCCATTTACGACTGGGTCGTAGCCAACGCATGGCGCGAACCCAAAACACGTGGTTGCGGCGAGGGCGATATCAAAACCATGTTGGAGACAGGCAACCTCGGCGGCAAGTGTGCTGACATCAACGCCTTGTTTGTGGGCCTGTGCCGCTCGGTCGGCGTGCCTGCACGTGATGTGTACGGCATTCGTTTGGTGCCTTCGGCCTTTGGTTACAAAGAGTTGTCAGGCAACCCCGCCAGCTTGAAAGGCGCGCAACACTGCCGCGCCGAGGTGTATTTGCAAGCCCACGGCTGGGTGGCGATGGACCCCGCCGACGTGGCCAAAGTGATGCGCCTAGAAACCCCTACATGGATCAAACGCACCGACGACGCTGTGGTGCAGCCCGTGTACAACCGCTTGTTTGGTGGCTGGGAAGGCAACTGGATGGGTTGGAATACCGCGCACGATGTGGTGCTGCCTGGCAGCAAAGAAGACCGCTTGGGCTTCTTGATGTACCCCGTGGCTGAGACGGTGGATGGTCGCGCAGACTCTTACGCACCGGACACGTTTAAGTACCAAATCACGGCGCGCGAAATCAAGGCTTAACGTGTTTGAAGCGTTGGGTTGGCCCGATGCTTCTGCGCTGTGAGTTTTACAGCGTCATGCTTAGATGCAAAGCGCTGTGAAACTCTCGTACCTCACCCGTGACGGGGTCTGTGAAGGCCACGCTTTTGGCCAGCAGTTGCAGAGGGTTGCTGAAGTCTTCCTCCGCATCTGGCCCGCGCAACACCGTGGGATAAAACTGGTCGCCCTCTAGCGGCAACCCCAGCGCCATCATGTGCACGCGCAGTTGATGGCGTTTGCCGCTGACAGGCTCTAGCTGGTACAGCGCACGGGCTTCCTCAACTTTGAGCAAGCTGATGCGTGTTTCGCTGTTGGGCTCGCCATCTACCTCTTGTGTTCTGAAAAAAAGTTCGTCGGGTTGCAGGCGGCTGATGTGTACACGCGGCAACTCTAACGCGGGGTTGTAGGCTGCCACCGCTTCGTACACCTTGTGCATTGCTTTGTCGCGAAACAGTGCGTGATAGGCATCGCGGTCTTGCAAACGCTTGCCAAACATCACAAGGCCCGCGGTTTCGCGATCGATGCGGTGCAGGGGCACAAGGTCGTCATTGCCTGTGAGATGTTTGAGCTGGACCAACAGGCTTTGCTGCACATAGCGGCCGGCAGGCGTGACCGGCATGAAGTGCGGTTTGTCCGCCACGATCAAGTGATCGTCTTCAAATACGATGCTGGCCTTTTCAGGCAGCACCGGCTCGTTGGCGATGTGGCGGTAGTAGTAGAGCTTGGTGCGCGGTGTGTAGGCCTGCGTTGCCGCCACGGGCTGGGCATCAACGTTCAGCACCAAGCCATGTTCAAAGCGATGCAGCCACTCGTCACGCGAGATGTCTGGCATCCGCTCTAGCAAGAAGTCCAGCACCGTAGGCCAATGCCCAACGGGCAGCGACACGCGGCTGGCACCTACGCCGTTGCGCGTGGGGATTCGCATAGGCGTAGCTTTCAGACGCCTTAGACCTTGTCGAACACCAAGTCCCACACACCATGACCAAGCTTCAAACCACGGTTTTCAAACTTGGTGAGCGGGCGGTAGGCGGGCTTTTTGGCAAAACCGCTTGGGTCGGTGGCTGTATTTTTCAGCAAAGGTTCGGCAGACACCACTTGCATCATTTGCTCTGCATACGGTTCCCAGTCGGTAGCCAAGTGCAGATAGCCGCCGGGCTTGATGTGTTTGGCCAAGCGGTTGACGAACGCGCTTTGAATCAAACGGCGCTTGTGGTGACGGCTCTTGTGCCAAGGGTCTGGGAAGAAGATGTGCACACCGTCTAGGCTGTTTTCACCCAGCATGTGGTCCATCACCTCGACCGCGTCGTGCTGCACGATGCGAATGTTGCCAATGCTTTCTTCGCCACAGCGCTTGAGTAACGCACCCACGCCTGGGGCGTGAACCTCGCAGCACAAAAAGTTGTCGTCAGGGCGCGTGTGCGCAATCTTGGCCGTGGCGTCACCCATGCCAAAACCGATTTCCAAAATCAGTGGGGCAGTGCGGCCAAACGCAGCAGACACATCCAAACGCTCAGGCGTGTAGGGCACCAAAAACTGAGGGCCAAATTGCTCAAACGCACGTGTCTGACCGGGGCCCATGCGTCCTGCACGCAGCACGTAAGTTTTGATGACGCGCATAAATGGGGTGTCGGTTTTTTTGACGTCTGGAGTAGTGGGCGTGTCGGCGGTGGTCATGGCTGAGAAATCTAAAAATAGGGGCCCATTATCGCGGGACCGCATGGGAATAAATTAGGTATGTCAACAGCTCTCGCATAATTCACTTCTTAAAGAAAAGGGATGAGCTTGATGCACGACATGATTGATTTTTTCAAGCGGTACCAATCCGAATTCGATCAACAAAATTGGGCAAGTTTTGCCGCCTTGTTTCATGAGCCTGCGATGAGCGTTCGAGCCGATGGTTCTGTGATGGTCATTCCTACGCATGCAGACGGAGCGCGTTTGTATGCGTCTGTTTCAAGCGCTTGGCGGGCCGAAGGGTATGAACGATTTGAGACGGAAAACTTTGAAGTGCTGGCGCAAGGGCAAGACAGTCGGCTCGTGTCTTTTGATTGGCTGATGCTGTCAAACGAAGGTGAGTTGATTCGCCGTTGGAGGCAGTCGTACCAGGTAATACGCACAAAAGATGACTGGCAGGTCTTTACATCGACTTTTCATAAGCCTTGACCCAATGGGTAAGAGCCTCTGTGAGCGAGCCACTTTGGGGCGCTAGATTGAGTCGTGCGGCGGCGGCATTCAGTGCAGCCAAAGGGTTGGAGAGGTCCAAGGCCTCAGCACCGTTTTGCTTACTCAGCTTTTCCCCGTTCTCACCCAACACCAGCGGCGTGTGCATGTAGCTCGGTGTGGGCAAGCCCAGCACACGTTGCAACACGATTTGCCTTGCAGTGTTGTCGGTCAGGTCCGCGCCGCGCACGATGTGGGTGATGCCTTGTGCAGCGTCGTCCACCACCACGGCGAGCTGGTAGGCCCACAGGCCGTCAGCGCGGCGCAACACGAAGTCGCCCACCTCTTGAGCTACGTCTTGTTGTTGTGGCCCGAGCAAACGGTCTTGCCATGTCAAAGGCGTGGGCAGCTTCAGATCGTCGATGACGCGCTGCACGTTCAGTCGCCATGCACGTGCAGTTTTGCCATTCAAGCCGTTGCGGCATGTGCCGGGGTAGACGGCTGCTGTGTGGCGCTCACGCGTGTGGCCCATTAAGGCTTGCGCGTCTTCAATTTCTTTGCGTGAGCAACCACAGGGGTAGGCCCAGCCTTTGGCGATCAAGGCATCTAGCGCGGCTTGGTAGGCATCGCCGCGTTGCGATTGCCACATCACGGGTGCGTCAGACACGAGCCCACAGGTGGCGAGTTGTTGCAGGATGAGTTGGTCTGCGCCTGCTATGCAGCGCGGTGTGTCCACGTCTTCGATGCGCACCAGCCATTGGCCGCCGTGCGCGCGCGCGTCTAGCCAACTGGCAAGGGCAGCAACGAGCGAGCCCGCATGTAGCGGGCCCGTGGGTGAGGGAGCGAATCGACCGATGTACGGCAATTACAAACGCTTGGCTGATTGGCAAACCGCCAAGGCGAGTTCAAGGCCAGACACAAACGCGTCTTCCACGCGATGGCCCAAGTGCCAGTCGCCACAGGTGCCCAAGCCATTGGCTGGGTTGTACTGATGCGAGACACCCAGTGGTGTGATGGTTTTGGCATACAGCCAGCGGTGCAACTCGGCGTGTGCTGGTTCGGCGCGGATGCCCGTCAGTTCAGCAAACGCGCGTAAGAGTTTGGCTTTCACGCGGGCTTCGGTGTCAGTGATGTGTTCGGCAGACCAAGCGGCACTGGCTTGCACGGTCCAACGTTCCACCTTGCCACGACCAGGCTTGGATGACTCGCGTGCCAACCATGCAATGCGGTGGTGAATGCTGCGTGCGGCGTTCCACTGTGGGCCAATGTGCAGGTTAGGTTGTGTGGCGTTGGGGAAGGCCACCATCATGGTCCAGCAAGGGGCCACGTCGACGGCGTCCATGGCTTTGAGCCACTGCGCATTCGCGGCCTCTTTGCCGGAGGCTTTGAGCAAGTTCTCGGCTTGTACCGAAGGAACAGCGAGCAACACATGGTCAAAGCCCGCATGCTTTTGCGCCACTTCTTTGCCTGACGTGCTGTTGACGGTATGGAGTGTCCACAAGCCTTTGGCGCCACGCTCAAGGCGGTTGACTTGGGTGTTGTAGGTCACAGCTTTGCCCAAGGGCTCGGCCCAGTGACGCACCAAGGCGTTCATGCCGGGCTTGGCCACAAAGTGCGCGTCTTTGGTGGCGCGTGCTGCTTCAAACACATGGCCCAGTGGGTCGAGCACGCGCACGGCGTTGGCGCTCCAAGGGCGGCAAATGTCAGAGGTGCCGGGCACGGTTTGCAAGGCCAGTGAGAAGCGTGGGTCGCGCACGGTGAAGTATTGAGTGCCGTGGTCAAAAGTGCCGAAGTTGCTCAGGCGGGTGGACATGCGACCACCTGCGCCTCGGCTCTTTTCAAACACGTGCACATGGTGGCCAGCGTTGGCCAAAGTGCGGGCTGCTGTGATGCCAGCGATGCCGGCTCCGATGATGGCGATGTTTAAGGTCATGGCTGCACTCTACACCTTCCGTGTGGGTTGATTGGGTCGGGGGTTCACCAATAGCGCGGAACGTGTGGTGGTGCTTTTGAGTTGTTTGAGCCACCACTGCAAAGCGCGACCACCGCGCTCACCCTCGCTGCCATCGGGGATGCGCCAAGCGTAACTGAGTTGGGCTACACGTTGTGGGCGGTCCACTTCGCGCACCACCAACACGCCTTGGTCAATCAAGGGCTGCACCATCAATTCAGGCACAAATCCGACGCCCAAGCCACGCACCTGCGCTTCAATTTTGCTGTGCATGTTGGAGACAGTGAACACATCTTGACCCGGCAATAAACCAATCGTCACGCCTGCGCCACGTTGCACCGAATCAGCCACGGCCACGGCGCGGTGTTGGCCAATGAGCGCATCGGTCAAGGGCTCTGGGGCTTGTGCCAACGGGTGATGCGGCGCCATGGCAAACACAAAGCGCATAGGGCCCAGCGCGTGGCTGTGAATGCCCGAAGTCGTGCCGCTTTCGCTGAACGAGCCTGCAATGCCCAGTGCCAAATCTGCTTGGCCGCTCGTCAATGCTTCGAGCGTGCCGGTGAGGGTTTCGTCGCGCAGCTTGAGGCGCGTGGGGGCGTTCAAGGCCATGAAGGCTTCGCACAATTCCATCACCGTGGTGCGATCGATGATGCCGTCCACCGCGATGGTGAACTGGCTTTCCCAACCCGTGGCCACGCGTTTGACGCGATTGGCAATGGCGTCCATGTCGGACAGCAGGCGTACGCCTTCACGCATCAGTTCGTGCCCTGCGGCTGTGAGCTTGGCTTGGCGTGAACTGCGATCAAACAGCAGCACATCGAGTGCATCTTCGATTTGGCGCACGCGGTAGGTGAGGGCGCTGGGCACCAGTCCTAGGGCGCGGGCGGCAGCGGCAAAGCTGCCTGCTTTTTCAATCGCGTGCAGCATGGACAGCGAATCGGGGGTGAGGACGTCACGCGGGGAGGTCATGCAATGGGGTTTTGATCATTCAAATAATTTGAATGATGCCATCAAATGCCATGCATGGCAAAAGTGGGGCGAAGGCCTAAAGTTCAGGTCAAGACAAAACAGGAGACCAAGCCATGTTGACCATTCGCAAATCACAAGACCGAGGCTACGCCGACCATGGCTGGCTCAAGTCATTTCACAGCTTTTCGTTCGCCAATTACTACAACCCCGAGTTCATGGGCTGGGGAAATTTGCGCGTCATCAACGAAGACCGCATTGCACCGGGCACAGGCTTTGGCACACACGGCCACCGTGACATGGAAATCATCAGCTATGTGCTCAGCGGCAACTTGGCTCACAAAGACAGCATGGGCAACATCAAAGGCATTCCGCCCGGCGATGTGCAGCGCATGAGCGCGGGCAGCGGTGTGCAGCACAGCGAGTTCAACCACGCGCCAGACGAGACCACGCACTTCTTTCAAATTTGGATTGAGCCTAATGTGCGCGGCATTCCCGCCAGCTACGAGCAAAGGCAAGTGCCCCCCGTTTCTAAGCGCGGTGCGCTGAGCCGCATTGCGGCGCCTGAGGATGCGGTGGTGAAAATTCATGCAGACGCCGCGTTGTACGCGGGTTTGTTTGATGGCGACGAAGCTGCGACATTGGACATTGCACCGGGTCGCAAAGCCTATGTGCACTTGATTCGCGGCAGTTTGCAAGTCAATGGCGTGGTACTGGCCACCGGTGACGCAGCATTGCTAGACAACGAACCGAGCATTCACCTGACACACGGCCAAGATGCCGAGGTGCTGGTGTTTGATTTGGCCCCTTGATTTTTTATTTCATATCTTCAAAGGAAACGCTCATGAACAACGCACTGAGCCTCATTGGCCGCATTTTGTTGGCCGCACTGTTCTTGCCTGCAGGTTTGTCAAAGCTCTCGGGCTTTGAAGGCACCGTGGGCTACATCGCTTCCGTTGGTTTGCCTTTGCCCGCTGTGGGCGCTGCTGCAGCGCTGGCTGTGGAGATCTTGGGCTCTGTCGCGTTGATCGTGGGTTTCCAAACCCGCATCGTGGCGGCAGTGCTGGCGGTCTTCACTCTGGTGGCTTCTGTCTTCTTCCATGCTTTCTGGGCTGCGGCGCCTGAGCAAGCATTTGTCCAGCAGCTCTTGTTCTTTAAGAACATCGGCGTGGTGGGCGGCTTGTTGGTTTTGGTGTCTTCAGGCGCTGGCGCTTGGAGCCTAGACGCTAAAAAACAAGCTCAATAATTCACACACTTTCCGTTTACGTTTCTTCAACCTCACTAGGAATTCAACATGACCAAAACCGTCGTCGTTTATCACTCAGGCTACGGCCACACACAACGCGTGGCCCAGTTCGTGGCCGAAGGCGCGAAAGCCACTGTCATTGCCATCGATGCAGACGGCAACATCACTGATGCCGATTGGGAAACTTTGGATGCGGCTGATGCCATCATCTTCGGTTCACCCACCTACATGGGCATGGCCTCATGGCAGTTCAAGAAGTTTGCAGACGCGACGTCCAAGCGTTGGTTCAGCAGCGCTTGGAAAGACAAAGTGGCCGGTGGTTTCACCATCTCTGCCAGCCCCAGCGGTGACAAGCTGTCGACTGTTCAGTACTTCATCACTTTGGCCATGCAACAAGGCATGGTGTGGGTGGGCCAACCTGCCATGAACGACGGCAACATCAACCGCATTGGTTCTAACTCTGGCGTGATGGCGCAAGTGGGCCCGACCAGCCCAGCCGCTGACATTCCTCAAGGCGACTTGGACACGGCCAAAGCCTATGGCGAGCGCGTGGCGGCAGTGGCTGCCAAATTGCGCGGCTAATTCGCGGTTCACTAACCTCCGTCATGAGCGGCGGGTGAAATAAAAGGGCAGTTCCTCGGGGCTGCCTTTTTTCTTTGGTTAGTATTCAAACCATGAAGATCATTCAACTGTTGCCCTGGGCCGATTGGTTTGCACTCGGATTTTTTGTCTTGGTGTGGATGGGCTACGCGGCGTTTGCGAAGTACAGCAGCGAGCACCATCACTCCATCTTGGCCATGACCAACCGCTATCGCCACTTGTGGATGTTGCAAACCACAGGACGCGATCCCCGCATGTTGGATGGCATCATCACGCAGACCTTGTCGGCCACGCCCGCATTTTTTTGCTCCACCACCATTTTGATTTTGGGTGGCTTGTTTGCCTTGCTGGGCACCACCGACAAAGCGGCCGAACTGGTGCGCGAAATTCCGTTTGCTGTGCAAACACCTATTCTTGTGTTTGAGTTCAAGATCTTGGTGTTGGTGGTGATTTTTGTGTACTCATTTTTTCGCTTCTCATGGTCGATGCGTCAGTACACCTTTGTGGCGCTGCTCATTGGCGCCATGCCCCCCGCTGAAAGCTTTGCAAGCGGTGAGGTGACAGACCGTCAGCGCTATGCCGATCGTGCGGCTGCCATGACTGGCTTGGCGGCTGAGACCTTCAACGGCGGCTTGCGTGCCTACTATTTTTCTTTTGCCGCACTGGGCTGGTTTTTTTCACCCGCCATGTTTGTGTTGACCACGTTGTTGGTGGCCGGCGTGTTGTACACCCGTGAATTCAAGTCTGAGGTGCTGACGCTGTTGGAAGAGTAACGGGGAATGTGCCATCGGGCGCCAAGCCCGTGGCATTGAGGTCAGCGCCCACGGCCCGGCGCTCATCAAACACAAAGCAGCCGCCGTCGTAGTGGTCGCTGCCCACTTCTTCAAAGTATTTGAGGATGCCGCCTTCAAGCTGGTACACATGGGGCAGGCCCGCATTGCGCATGTAAATGGCTGCTTTCTCGCAGCGAATGCCGCCCGTGCAAAAGCTGATGACAGTTTTGTCTTGCAACTCGTCTAAGTGCGCTTGCACCGCATCAGGAAATTCGGTGAACTTGGTGATGCCCCAGTTGATGGTGTTCTTGAACGTGCCAGCATCCACCTCAAACTGATTGCGTGTGTCCAGCGTGACCACTGGGCGGCCTTCGTCGTCATGGCCTTGGTCCAACCAGCGTTTCGCGGTTTCGGGCGTTACCGCCGGTGCGCGCCCCTCGGCAGGGCGAATGCTGGGGTGGTTCATGCGGATGATTTCGTGCTTCACCTTCACCAGCATCTTTCGAAACGGCTGCGTTTCAGACCAGCTTTCTTTGGGTGCCAGGTCGGCCAAGCGTGCATCGGTACGAAGCCAGTCGACAAAGCTGCGCACATCTTCGGCGCTACCGGCTAAGAAGAAATTAATGCCTTCTTCTGCTATCAGGATGGTGCCTTTGAGCTGGCTCGCCAAAGCGTTGTCCAAGCAAGGTTGGCGCAGGTCTTGGGCGTCGGGCAGGGCGACGAATTTGTAGCAAGAAATATTGAGGATTTGGTTCACCCAGCCATTCTATGTAACGGCGTGTCCCTACAATCTGGCGCATGTTTGTTCACCTGCGCCTTCACTCTGAATTTTCTGTCGTTGACGGGACCAACCGCATCGACGAGGTGGTGAAAGCAGCCGCAGCTGACCAGCAGCCCGCGCTGGCCATCACCGACATCAACAACCTGTACGGTGCCATCAAGTTTTACAAAGAAACGCGTGGCAAGGGCGTCAAGCCCGTCATCGGCGCAGAGATTTACCTAGAAAGCCTGACCCAAGACGCCGCGCAGACTTCGCGCATGGTGTTGTTGGTGCAAAACCATCAGGGTTACTTGAACCTGTGCGAACTCATCAGCCGTGGCTGGACGCAAAACGTGCACAGGGCTGTGGCCGTCATCAAGCTGGAATGGCTGCAAGAGTTGTCGCAAGGCCTGATTGCTTTGTCAGGTGCGCAAGCCGGTGCGGTGGGCCAAGCCTTGGTGCAGGGCGACACCACGCGTGCTGGCGAAGTGGCCTTGCAGTTGGCTGGCATCTTCCCGCATCGCTTTTACATTGAGCTGCAACGCGCTGGCCGTGCGGATGACGACACCCATGTGTCTGCCGCCGTGCAACTGGCCGCTCGTTTGAGCCTGCCCGTGGTGGCCACACACCCTGTGCAGTTCACCGAGCCCGACGATTACGAAGCGCATGAAGCGCGTGTGTGTATTGCCGAAGGCGAAATTTTGGGTAACCAACGCCGTGTACGTAAGTTCACGCGCGAGCAGTATTTCAAATCGTCCTCCCAAATGTGCGAGCTGTTTGCTGATGTGCCTAGCGCCATTGCCAACACCGCAGAAATTGCCAAGCGTTGCAACCTGACCTTGGTGCTCGGCAAGCCGCAGCTGCCCAACTTCCCCATCCCGCCTGTGAACGGTGTGGTGATGTCGGTGGAAGATTACTTCCGTCACGTGTCGCACGAGGGCTTAGAAGCCCGCTTGGCTCATCTGTACCCGGTGCAAGCCAAACGCGACGAAGAGCGTCCACGTTATGTGGAGCGCCTTGAGTTTGAGCTGAACACGATTTTGAACATGGGCTTTCCCGGCTACTTCTTGATCGTGGGTGACTTCATTCAGTGGGCCAAAGCCAATGGTTGCCCTGTGGGTCCCGGCCGTGGTTCGGGTGCGGGCTCGCTGGTGGCATATGCGCTGAAGATTACTGACCTTGACCCGCTGCAATACAACTTGCTGTTCGAGCGTTTCTTGAACCCAGAGCGGGTATCCATGCCCGACTTTGACATTGACTTTTGCCAAACCAACCGCGATCGCGTGATTGACTACGTGAAAGACAAATACGGCCGCGAAGCTGTGTCGCAAATTGCCACCTTCGGCACCATGGCCGCGCGTGCCGCGATTGGTGACGTGGGCCGTGTGCTCGACATGAGCTACACCTTCTGCAAAGGCATCAGTGGCTTGATTCCCAACAAGCCCGGTCAGCACATCACCATCGCCGGTGCGATTGAGGTGGAGCCCATCTTGGCCGAGCGCTTGGCCAAAGAAGATGAAGTCAAAACCTTGTTGGAGTTGGCGCAAAAGCTTGAAGGCATGACGCGTAACGTGGGCATGCACGCCGGTGGTGTGTTGATTGCCCCAGGTAAGTTGACCGACTTCTGCCCGCTGTACCAACAGCCCGGCAGCGAATCGGCGGTGAGCCAGTTTGACAAAGACGACGTGGAAGCCGCTGGCTTGGTGAAGTTCGACTTTTTGGGCTTGGCCACGCTGACCATTTTGGAGATTGCGCGCGAGTTCATCATGGCGCGCCACAAAGGCCAAGAGAACTTTGCATTCGAGAACATCCCGCTCGACGACAAGCGCACCTACGAACTATTCCAAGACGGCAAGACCGAAGCCGTGTTCCAGTTTGAAAGTCGCGGCATGCAAGGCATGTTGCGCGATGCGCGTCCCACGCGCTTGGAAGACTTGATTGCGCTGAACGCGTTGTACCGTCCAGGCCCGATGGACTTGATTCCCAGCTTCGTGGCACGTAAGCATGGCCGCGAAACCATTGAGTACCCTCACCCCATGGTGGCAGAGATGTTGTCCGAGACCTACGGCATCATGGTGTACCAAGAGCAGGTGATGCAGACCGCGCAGATTTTGGGCGGCTACTCGCTGGGCGGCGCTGACATGTTGCGCCGTGCGATGGGTAAGAAGAAGGCCGAAGAGATGGCCGAACACCGCACCATCTTCCGCGAGGGCGCCGCCAAGAACAACATCGACCAAGACAAAGCGGACGAGATCTTTGACTTGATGGAGAAGTTCGCAGGCTACGGCTTTAACAAGTCGCACGCGGCTGCTTACTCGTTGTTGGCGTATCACACCGGTTGGTTGAAGGTGCATTACACGGCCGAGTTCTTCTGCGCCAATATGACGGTGGAGATGGACAACACCGACAAGCTCAAGGTGTTGTTTGAAGACGCGCACAAGATGGGCCTCACGTTTGAAGCGCCTGATGTGAATCGTGGCTTCTATCGCTTTGAACCTATTTCAGACAAAGTCATTCGCTACGGACTAGGTGCCATCAAAGGCTCAGGTCAACAAGCCATCGAAGCCATCGTGGCCGCGCGTGAAGACGGGCCATTCACCAGCTTGTTTGATTTCTGCCGCCGCGTGGACCGCAGCCGTTTGAACAAACGCACGGTCGAAGCCCTCATCAAAGCCGGTGCGTTTGACAACTTGCACCTCAACCGTGCCGAGCTGTTGGCCAGCGTAGAACGTGCGTTTGACTTTGCCTCAGCCAGCGAAGCCAACGCCAACCAAGGCGGCCTGTTTGACATGATGGGCGAAGACGCCCACGGCTCCAGCACGCAAGAGCCCGAATACGTGGAAATGTTGCCATGGGGCGTGAAAGAGCGCCTCACGCACGAGAAGGTGGCACTGGGCTTTTACTTATCCGGTCATTTGTTCGACGAAGTCGAGCGCGAGGTGCGCCGCTTTGCCCGCACCCGCATTGAAGACCTGATGGACTCACGCGAGCCGCAGTTGTTGTCGGGCATCGTGAGCGACATGCGTGTGATCAACGGTCAGCGCGGCAAGCTGGCCATCTTCAAGCTGGACGACAAATCGGCGGTCATCGAAGCCACGGCAGACGAGGCCACCATCAACACCTATCGCAACACCTTGAAGGATGACGAGCTGGTCATCATCATGGGCAAGGCGCAGCCTGACCGTTTTTCGGGTGGCTTGCGTTTGTCTATCCAGCAGGTGTGGAGCCTTGAGCAAGCCCGCTGTCGCTTTGGCAAGTACCTGAGCGTGACGGTCAACGGCACTTCGCCCGACATTGCCCGCATGTTGCGCGACCATCCCGCAAAAGTGGAGCAATCCGAGCAGGGTGAGTTGGTGCGCGGCATGGGCGTACGATTGAAGCTGCTGCGCGACGGGGCCACGGCTGACGTACAGTTGGGCGATAACGCCAAGTTTTTCCCCAGTGATGCGGCCTTGGCCAGTTGGATGGCACAGGCCCACGACGGGCAATCACACATCATTTACGAGTAAACACATCTATGTGGACCATTCCTACGCTCATGACTCTGGCGCGCATCGCGGCCATACCGCTCATCGTGGGGTTGTTTTATTTACCGATCGAAACGGCGGAGCGCAATCTGTGGGCCACCGTGATGTTTGTGGTGTTTGCGTTGACCGATTGGCTAGATGGCTACTTGGCTCGCAAACTCAATCAGTCTTCTGCCTTTGGTGCGTTCCTTGACCCAGTGGCCGACAAGTTTTTGGTGTGTGCTTCATTGCTCATCTTGGTACACCTCGGGCGCGCTGATGTGTTGGTGGCGTTGATCATCATTGGCCGCGAAATTGCCATTTCTGCTTTGCGTGAGTGGATGGCTCAAATCGGCGCTTCTCGCAGTGTGGCTGTGCATGTGCTTGGCAAGTTGAAGACCATGGTGCAAATGGTGGCTATTCCTTTCTTGCTGTACGACGGCCAAATCATGGGCGTGATTGACACGGCCTTGTGGGGCAAGGTGTTGATTTGGATTGCAGGCGTGTTGACCGTTTGGTCGATGGTGTACTACCTGCAAAAGGCTTGGCCCGATATCGTGGACCACGCCAAGTAATGCCTGAGCAACGCAGGCTTGCATGGCTCAACGCCATGCCTTGGTTGTTTGTGTTGATTTGGAGCACCGGCTTCATCGTGGCGCGCTACGGCATGCCCAACTCGCCACCCTTCACCTTCTTGTTGTGGCGCTACGTTTTTTCCATTCTGTGTTTTGTACTGTGGGTCAAATGGGCGCGTGTGCCTTGGCCGCAGGGCAGGGCGCAGTGGTGGCATTTGGCCGTCACGGGCGTGTTGATGCATGCCGGCTATTTGGGTGGCGTATGGGCCGCCGTGAAGGTGGGCATGGGCGCGGGCCTGACCGCTTTGATTGTGGGTTTGCAACCGGTCATCACCGCCATTTGGCTGTCGGCGCGTGGTGGCCATGTGTCGCGCCGTCAATGGCAAGGTTTGGCCCTCGGCTTTGTGGGTTTGGCCATGGTGGTGTCACGCAAGCTTGAAGGCGGCATTGAAGTCACACCTTGGAGCCTGACCATGATCACCATGGCATTGGTGTCCATCACCACGGGTACGCTGTATCAAAAACGATTTGTCCAGCCCTGCGATGTGCGCAGTGCCAATGCCGTACAGCTCATGGCCGCTTATTTGGTGACCTTGCCATTGGCCTTAATGGAAACCGAGCCTGCTTTGTGGAATGCCGAGATGACTTGGGCCATGGTGTGGGCGGTGCTGGTGTTGACCTTGGGCGGCAGCTCGTTGTTCTACATCCTCATCCAACGTGGCGCAGCGGCGTCGGTGACCAGTTTGTTGTACTTAGTGCCACCCACCACCGCTGTGATGGCTTGGATTTTGTTTAATGAGCCCATCACCTTGGTGACACTGGCAGGCATTGTGGTGACTGCTGCAGGGGTGAGCTTGGTGGTGCGGCCTCCTAAAATCGCCGCTTAATTTTTTGAATGTTTGTGAATTTTTGCTAAGGGTTGAAGATGAGTCAAAAACGCATTGCAGTGATCGCCGGTGACGGCATTGGCAAAGAAGTCATGCCTGAAGGCATCCGCGTCATGGACGCAGCCGCCCGTAAATTTGGCATCGATTTGAAGTTTGACCACTTCGACTTTTCCAGCTGGGACTATTACGAGAAGCACGGCAAGATGCTGCCCGACGATTGGAAAGACCAAATCGGCGGCCACGATGCCATTTACTTTGGCGCCGTGGGTTGGCCTGACAAAATTGCAGACCACGTGTCGCTGTGGGGCTCGCTGTTGATGTTCCGCCGTGAGTTTGACCAGTACATCAACTTGCGCCCCGCGCGTTTGATGCCCGGCATCATTGCGCCCGTGGTGCGCCGTGACGGCACACCACGCCAGCCTGGCGAGATTGACATGTACATCGTGCGTGAAAACACCGAAGGCGAATACTCCAGCATTGGTGGCCGCATGTACCCCGGTACCGAGCGCGAAATCGTGATGCAAGAAACCGTGATGTCACGCATTGGCGTGGACCGTGTGTTGAAGTTTGCCTTTGAGTTGGCGCAGACCCGTCCTAAAAAGCATTTGACCAGCGCCACCAAATCCAACGGCATTGCCATCACCATGCCTTATTGGGATGAGCGCGTGGTTGAGATGGCCAAGAACTATCCTGGCATCAATGTGGACAAGTTCCACATCGACATCTTGACCGCTCACTTTGTGCAGCGCCCCGATTTCTTTGATGTGGTGGTGGCCAGCAATTTGTTTGGCGACATCTTGAGTGACTTAGGCCCCGCATGCACCGGCACGATCGGTATTGCGCCCAGCGCCAACTTGAACCCCGATCGCAAGTTCCCTTCTTTGTTTGAACCGGTGCATGGCTCGGCGCCAGACATTGCGGGTAAAGGCATTGCTAACCCGATTGGTCAGATTTGGTGCGGCGCGATGATGCTGGAATTTTTGGGTCACAAGGACGCACACGATGCAGTGATGGCTGCGATTGAAAAGGTGCTGGATCCCAAGAGTGGCGCGCCCAAAACGCCTGACATTGGTGGTAATGCTAATACTTCAGATGTCGGTCGTGCGATTGCTGAAGCCTTGTAATTTTTAGTTTCAAAAAACGACTAGAATTCGCTCCCATGCTGTGCTGTACATAGCCACTTTCGATGTGACGCTTGTTGCAACAAGAGGGCCAACACCCATAGCAGCTTATAACTTGTATGGCTTGTAAATTAGTCATACCCATTGATCAACATCACATCTCATTGAGAGGGGATTTTTGTGAATAAGACAGAACTGATTGAGCACATTGCCAAGCACGCAGACATTTCTAAAGCTGCAGCGACTCGCGCACTCGAGTCCACCATCGGCGCCGTGAAAACCACCCTGAAAAAGGGCGGTACTGTTTCTTTGGTTGGTTTCGGTACTTTCGCAGTGGGCAAGCGCGCCGCTCGTACAGGTCGTAACCCACGCACTGGTGAAGCGATCAAGATCAAGGCCGCTAAGGTGCCTAAGTTCCGTCCAGGCAAAGGTCTGAAAGACGCCTTGAACTAATGAACGGTTAAGGATGGGTGCTTAGCTCAGTTGGCAGAGCGGCTGCCTTACACGCAGTAGGTCGGCGGTTCGACCCCGTCAGCACCCACCACCCATTAAAAAGGCGAACACACGGTTCGCCTTTTTTCTTGGCTTCTCACACATCACGATGAGTCCACTCCATGTTTGATTTTGTTCGCAAGCACACACGGGTCATGCAATTTTTGCTGTTCCTGTTGATCTTCCCATCTTTCGTTTTGTTTGGCCTTGAGGGCTACAACCGTTTCAAAGAAGGTGGCTCTACGGTGGCCACGGTGGACGGTCACGACATCACGCAAGCCGAGTGGGATGCGGCACACCGAAGCCAGGTCGAACGTATGCGCAGCAGCATGCCCAATGTGGATGTGAAGCTGTTTGACACACCTGAAGCTAAATACAGCACCTTAGAGCGCCTGGTGCGTGACCGCTTGTTGCAAGTGGCAGCCAGCCAATTGCGTTTGGGTGCCAGCGATGCCCGTTTGGCCGCTGAGTTGCAGCAAAACCCCACCATTGCAGCCTTGCGCCGCGCCGATGGCACTTTGGACATCGAGCGTTATCGCCAATTGTTGGCCACGCAAGGTATGTCGCCCGAATCGTTTGAAGCCCAAGTGCGCGGTGATTTGGCGTCGCGTCAAGTCATGTCCGGTGTGGGTGTGACCAGCTTTAGTTCTGCGGCTTTGGCGGATGTGACCTTGAATGCTTTTTATGAGCAACGCCAAGTGCAAGTCGCGCGTTTTGCGCAGTCTGACTATGTGGCGCACATCAATCCGACAGAGGCTGATTTAGAAACTTATTACAAGGCCAATGCCGACAAGTTTCAGTCTGCTGAGCGTGCCGACATTGAATACGTTGTGCTGAACTTAGCTGCTGTGCAAAAAGACATTGCGGTTCCCGAGGCAGAGCTGAAAACGTACTACGAACAAAATACAGCCCGTTTGGCTGGCCTCGAAGAGCGTCGTGCCAGCCACATCTTGATCAATGCTGACAAAGGCGCGTCTGCTGCCGAGCGTGATGCAGCCCGTGCCAAAGCACAGGCTTTGTTGGCTGAGGTGCAAAAGTCGCCCAACCAATTTGCTGAGTTGGCTCGCAAAAACTCGCAAGACACAGGCTCCGCTGCCAAAGGCGGTGACCTCGATTTCTTTGGTCGTGGTGCCATGGTCAAGCCGTTTGAAGAGGCCGCATTTGCGCTGAAAAAAGGCGAGACCAGCGGTGTCGTGGAAACAGAGTTTGGTTTTCACATCATTCGCGTGACCGACATCAAACAGCCTGAGCAAAAAAGCTTTGAATCGCAACGCGCGAAGCTCGAGCAAGAAGTGCGCTCTCAATTGGCGCAACGCAAATTTGCCGAAGCGGCTGAGCAATTCACCAACATCGTGTACGAGCAATCGGACAGCTTGAAGCCAGCAGCTGAGCGCTTGAAGCTTGACGTGCAACAAGCCAGCAACTTGGGCCGTGAGCCTGTGGCGGGCAACACCGCTGCCAATAATCCCAAGCTGTTGGCTGCCGTGTTCTCACAAGATTCGATTGAGAAAAAGCGCAACACCGAAGCGGTAGAGTTGGCTACCAATGTGTTGGCTGCCGCCCGCATCACCAGCTACAGCCCTGCGCGCACCTTGCCTTTGGATGAGGTCAAAACGCGTGTGCGCGAGCAAGTGGTGGCACAACTGGCCACTGAGCGTGCACGTGCGGAAGGTGCTGCGAAATTGGCCGAGTGGAAGGCCAGCCCTGATGCTGCCAAACTACCTGCCGCCATTGTGGTGTCACGTGAATCAAAACAAGCTCAGCCTTCTGCGTTGGTTGAAGCGGCGCTGCGAGCCAGCACACAAACCTTGCCTGCATGGGTGGGCGTGGATTTGGGTACCAGTGGCTACGCCGTGGTGAAGGTTGAAAAAGTGCTGCCACGCGATGCCGCCAATGTTTCAGGTCTGGCTCGTGAGCGCGAGCAATACGCCCAGTGGTGGGCCTCGGCCGAAGGCTTGGCTTACTACAAGCTATTAAAAGAAAAATTCAAGGCAGAAATCAAAATAGCTAGGTTATAATTTTGCCTCTACGGTGGCTGTAGCTCAGTTGGTAGAGTCCAGGATTGTGATTCCTGTTGTCGTGGGTTCGAGCCCCATCAGCCACCCCAGTATTTATGCGGGTTCCCAGTTAGGGAGCTCGCATTTTTTTTGGGAATATGAATTCCAAAAAGTAGGTTTTTTTGGAATGTGTTGCTCGCAACCCGCTATTTGCCTAGATAGACAACAGGAACAGAGGGGCTGTACTGAAGTTTTTCCGACTTACTTGCTTTTTTAAAGTTGGAATAGGTGTCTACAGATATGGGGGAATGCCAAAGCTCCTTGAGCTAGCAAGCACTGGACAATTCCCAGTTCCAGTTAATTGCGAGATTCACGTTGGGTCTGAGGATTGGCAGAGTTGCGCAAATTCCAAAGTCTTTGGCGAGATGGTTTGGATCAAAGTTCACTTGGTTCAGGGTGTAGGGCACATATTGCCGCATGCACACGTGAATGAATTGTTGAAGACGTGGAAAGTGTAGATTCACAGTCGTTTCCATCAGCCAGTCCAGTATTTATATGCCCTAGCAACCTTTTTTGTTTCTAGGGCGTTTTTATTATCCGAGCCATGTAAGACGGATTTAACCTAAGTAGGGAAGGGCATCAATTCTCGTTTTTCGAACCTTCGACAAATGCTAATACTGCCTCTAGCATGCTTCGCACATGCGGCTGTATGCCCGCAGCGACATCTGGCAAATATTCAAAAGGCCAGGTTTCCTGCATGTAACTGCATTGCGTCATTTCTAGCTGCACAGCATGAACACCTTGAGTTGGATTTCCGTGTTGGCGTGTGATGTGCCCACCCTTAAATCGACCATTGAGCACAGCGCTATAGCCTGATGCTTTTTGACCAATTGCCAGAAGTTGTTCTGCTAACACAGGACTACAGCTGGCTCCTTCAGCAGTACCTAGATTCAGATCGGGCAAGCGACCTTCAAAAAATCGCGGCAGTACAGAGCGTATGGAATGAGCATCCCACAAGGCAGCAACGCCATGCTCGGCTTTCATGCTTGCTAATTCATTTGCTAATTGCGCGTGATAAGGCTTCCAGATGGCTTCACGGCGTGCAGCAATCTCTGCTTCATCCGGTTCTTCGGCTGGGTCGCGATAAAGAGACTGATCATCGAACAAATCAACAGGACACAGTCCAGTAACGCTTTGTCCAGGGTACAGACTCGCCCCGTCAGGTGGACGGTTCAGATCAATCGCAAAGCGTGAATGTGTAGCCACAAGAACAGAGGCTCCAAGCTCATCTGCAAAGTCGTAAAAACGCTCGAGATGCCAGTCTGTATCCGGTACGCGTTGTGCTTCGTCGGTTAGACGAGCGGCCAAGGCAGGCGGCACGTAGGTACCCACATGCGGCATGGAGATCAGTAGTGGGCGTGTTCCCTTACGAAAGCGAAAAGGAGGTTCAGTAGTTTCAAAAGTCATTGTGTGTTCTCTAGTAATTGTTGACGTGCAGCTATCAGGCCGTTCGAAGCGTTGTCATGTAAAACATGACGACCCGATTCGACCTGCAATTGGCCAGCTACCCATACCTGAGATAGCGCTGATTGGCGGTGGCTAGCAAACACATGGGTTGATAGCATGGCTTCGGGTGAGGGTAGATTCCGCAGCAGTGGGTGTTGGGCATCGAGCACGATCGCATCTGCTTGTTGGCCTACTACTAGACCTGCGACCTTGCGGCCACATGCTTGTGCGCCACCGTTAACCGCAGCAAGTGTCATGGCTGTAGCAACTGAGGTCTGTTCTTCCGTTACCAGAACATTGCGTTGGCGCGTGGCTAGACGTTGGCTGTATTCCAGCAGCATCATTTCTTCAGCTGCATTGACGCTGGCGTGACTGTCTGAACCTAACCCCCAATGCCCACCGGATTCCAACCAAGTGTGTGCATCGAAAATTCCGTCACCCAAATTAGCTTCGGTGCTAGGGCATAGACCTGCAACAGCACCAGTCTGAGCAGCGCGGGCGCTTTCCGCAGCACTCATGTGAGTAGCGTGAACTAGGCACCAACGTGCATCAACGTGCGTGTGGTTGAGTAACCACTCCACAGGTCGCTGTCCGCTCCAGGCAATGCAAGCGTCGACCTCACCTGTTTGCTCTGCAATATGAATATGAACGGGAGCATCAGCGTCTATTGAATGCAAACCCATTAGAGCTTCGCGCAAACTGTCGGGCGGCACGGCGCGCAAGGAATGCGGTGCAAGTCCAAGGCGGGCGCCTTGTGCTTCGCACAGTGGCTTTAGCCTTTGCAGTAAGTCCAACATGTTGTCGGTAGATCGGATAAAGCGCCGCTGACCCTCATTTGGCGGAGTTGCTCCAAAGCCACTGGTTTGGTAGAGCACTGGCAGCAAAGTCATCCCGATACCTGCACGAGCTGCAGCACGTAATAGACACATCGAAAGAACGGCGTCATCTGCATAGGGGCGACCATCTCGATCATGATGTACGTAATGAAATTCACATACGCTGGTGTAACCGGCCTCTAGCATCTCGACATATAGGCCTGTCGCAATGGCTTCAAGTTGCTCTGGTGTGATGGCCGCCGCAAATCGGTACATCAAGCTACGCCAACTCCAAAAGCTGTCTTGTGTGGCGCTCCGGTATTCGGTCAGTCCTCCAAACGCTCGCTGAAAAGCGTGCGAGTGCAAATTAGGCATGCCTGGCAACAAGGGACCCGCGGTGCGAGGGGTACCTGTGGGACAACTTGTCTGGACACTGACATCTGTGAGCAGACCATGATCGTTCCATGACAACAGAACATCACGCGCCCAGCCCGTGGGCAACAAGGCGTGTTCTGCAAAGAGGCTAAGGTGTTTCATGTGGTGTTCCGACGCAAGCTCATGCCATCAACAGCTAAATAGCCTTGGCGCACTACGCTGCACGCAGGGCGTTGACCCAACCAATAGGCTAGCTCAGAGACATCGCTAAAAGGCCAAAGTACAAAATTAGCGGGAGAGCCGAGAGCGATTTGCCCATGTGTGGCCTCCAGTCTCAAGGCCTTCGCCGCATGACGGGTCACGCCCGCTAGGGCTTCAGGCACGGTCAATCGGAAGAGTGTGCAAGCCATATTGATCATCAATAGCAAACTCAGGGATGGTGATGTTCCAGGATTGTGGTCGGTCGACACAGCCATGGAAACGCCAGCCGACCTCAGTGCATCAATCGGTGGTAAGTGGGTATCGCGAAGGGTGTAATAAGCACCGGGCAACAACACCGCCACGGTTCCTGCCTCCCTCATTGCGGCAATACCTTCGGCACTCAGGTGTTCGATATGGTCACACGACAGCGCCCCATAGCGCGCCGCTAGCGCCGAACCGCCCATATCAGTCAGTTGCTCTGCATGCAGTTTGACTGGCAGACCTAATTTTTGCGCTGTCTGGAATACGCGCTCGGTCTGAGCGAGCGAGAAACCAATGGTTTCGCAAAACACATCCACAGCATCGACCAACCCCTCTGCCGCTAGAGAAGGCATCATCTCTTGGCAGACCAGTTGTATGTAATCGTCGGTGCGTCCTGTGTATTCAGGCGGGAGTGCATGCGCTCCCAAAAACGTAGTTCGAACTGTGACATGAAACGACTCACCTAAACGCCGCGCAACTCTCAGTTGTTTTCGCTCATGTTCCAAGCTCAAGCCGTAACCTGATTTGATCTCGATTGCACAAACACCTTCACTGAGTAAAGCTTTCAGACGAGGCACAGCCGCCTCAAACAAGTCGTCTTCACTGCATTCACGCGTGGCTTTAACACTGGAGACTATTCCGCCTCCAGCGCGTGCAACTTCTTCGTAGCTGGCACCAGCAAGGCGCATCGCAAACTCATTCGAGCGTTGACCACCGTACACCAGATGCGTGTGGCAATCGATGAGCCCCGGTGTGACCATTGCACCCAGTCCATCGTGCTTGGACCAAGAGCTATAGCTGCCGGGTAGTGCACTATAAGAACCAGCCCAAACAATTGATCCTTGTTCGACCACTATGGCCGCATCACTCAAGGCGGCTGCACCAGCTCCCAGTGCCTCTGGTGCGAAGTGCAGGTGATGCCACACACCATCGGCGCTTGGCAAGGCAGGTGTAGGAGGCGCAATACTCATAGCTTTTGTACGTGAAGGTTGAGAGCAATTAGCGCTGCATCTGGACTTTTAGGAAGTAGCTGCCAAGCCAAAGACGAATCGCTCCACCAAAAGCCTTCCTGCGGTGCAAGGTGCTCCTCATGATTACCATTAAGCTGCCAATAACCATGCACTGCCAAAACCAAACCATGCGATGCAGTAGGCCAATCGCAGCCATGGCGAATGATCTGTAAAGAAACATTGCTGCAAGTTGATCGGCGTGTCATGACGTTGAAATCGTGGCAGTCATCATCTAACAAGCTGGCATTGATGTCGGTCTCACCCTTAAATGCAAACGGTAACAAGGGCACATTCAGTAAGTGATCTACATCACCATCGCTGCTTTTCAAATGCACACCGCCTCCGCTGATCAAAGTGATGATTCTGTCCACCCCTGGAAATGCTGAGAATGGTCCGTCGCTGGCAATGTGCGCGATGCTGACTCGCCAGTCAAAATCACCAATGCCAGATCCTATGGGTTGACAGACGATTTCACGTGTCACACCACCGCCATTTTTCCAGGGCGTGGCTTGTAAATCATCTACATGAAATCGATGCAGTGTCATAGATTTAAAAGAATCAGCGCGTCTATTTTCTTTGATTAAATTTCTATGACATTACTTGACCATAGGGAGATTCAGACCTTGCTTTTTGGCTGTGGCGATCGCTAGTTCGTAACCGGCGTCGGCGTGACGCATCACGCCAGAGCCACAGTCGTTGACTAGAACACGAGCCAATCGTTCAGCTGCTGCATCGCTGCCATCTGCCACGATGACCATGCCTGAATGTTGTGAATATCCCATGCCCACGCCACCACCGTGGTGCAGGCTGACCCAGCTGGCACCGCCTGCCGTATTGAGCAAGGCATTGAGCAGCGGCCAGTCGCTCACGGCGTCTGTGCCGTCTTTCATAGCTTCTGTCTCGCGGTTGGGGCTTGCCACCGAGCCTGTATCCAGGTGGTCGCGTCCAATAACGATAGGAGCTTTCAGCTCACCATTACGGACCATCTCATTGAAAGCCAGACCGGCGATGTGACGCTCACCTAGTCCTAACCAGCAAATGCGTGCAGGCAAGCCTTGGAAGCTGATTCGTTCACGCGCCATGTCAAGCCAGCGGTGCGTGTGCTTGTTGTTCGGAAACAGTTCCTTGATCTTGGCATCGGTTTTGTAAATGTCTTCAGGGTCTCCCGAGAGGGCCACCCAGCGGAATGGGCCTTTACCTTCGCAGAACATGGGACGAATATAGGCCGGCACAAAGCCAGGGAAGTCAAAGGCGTTTTTCACGCCATGGTCCAAAGCGACCTGACGGATGTTGTTGCCGTAATCCACTGTTGGAATGCCCATCGCTTGGAAGTCCAGCATCGCCTGCACCTGAGTTGCACAGCCTTGGGCTGCGTCAGCCGTCAAGCGAGCGTGCTGCGAGGGATCGTGCTGGGCCGCTTTCCATTGTTCTACTGACCAACCTGGGGGCAAATAGCCGTTGATTAGATCGTGTGCTGAAGTTTGATCGGTTACCAAATCGGGCCGTAAACCACCAGTTTGGGCTCGACGAACCAGCTCCGGCAACACCTCAGCAGCGTTACCTAAAAGAGCGATTGAAACGGCTTCTTTAGCTGCCGTGTGGTGCGCGATCATCGCAAAAGCCTCGTCGATATCTTTGGCCTGCTTGTCCACGTATCGGGTGCGCAAACGAAAGTCGATGCTGCTTTGTTGGCATTCGATATTGAGTGAGCAAGCTCCAGCTAATGTGGCTGCCAATGGCTGCGCTCCACCCATGCCACCAAGGCCCGCAGTCAAAATCCACCGACCTGTCCAGTCGTTGTTGTAATGCTGACGTCCGGCTTCAACGAAGGTCTCAAAGGTTCCTTGCACAATGCCTTGGCTACCAATGTAAATCCACGAGCCCGCCGTCATCTGGCCATACATAAACAGGCCTTTGCGATCGAGTTCATTGAAGTGTTCCCAATTCGCCCACTTCGGAACAAGATTCGAATTGGCGATCAGAACGCGCGGAGCGTTGGCATGCGTTTTAAATACACCCACTGGTTTGCCTGATTGAACCAGCAAAGTTTCATCTTCGTTCAGGTCTTTAAGCGAAGCCAGAATTTGGTCATAGCAATCCCAGTCTCGAGCAGCGCGGCCAATGCCGCCGTACACCACGAGGCTTTGGGGGTTCTCAGCAACCTCAGGGTCGAGGTTGTTTTGGATCATTCGGTAAGCAGCTTCAGTGATCCAGTTTTTACAACTCAGAGTGTTACCCCTCGGTGCGCGAATGACGCGGCTGGAGTCCAAACGGTGATCAGCGTAAGTAGTCATGTTGTTTGCCTTAAAAATTGAAAAAGATTGGGTCAGTGAATACCGAGGTAGGCCTCGGTGAGATGTGGATCGTGGCGTGCAGCTTCTGCACTACCTAGCCAGACAGTGCTTCCAGATTCCAAGACGCAGATATCGTCTGCAATCTTCAGCACACGTTCGGTGTTTTGTTCAACAAGTAAAACGGTCATGCCTTCGCGGCGCAATTGGATGAGGGCTTGGTAGCACAAGTCGATCACCTTCGGCATGAGTCCGAGTGATAACTCATCAATCATGATGAGACGTGGTCGCGTCATTAAGGCTCGACCAATAGCCAACATCTGCTGCTCGCCACCAGAAAGATTGCCGGCCAGTGAGTTCAGGCGCTCGCCTAAGCGAGGAAACAAAGCTAGCACTCGGTCACGGTCGTGAGTGAAAACTTGTGCTGATTGCACCATGCCTCCTACACGTAGGTTGTCTTGCACAGTCAAATCTTTAAACAGGCGGCGACCCTCTGGTGAAATGGCAATGCCCTTACGCACGCGTTCGGTCGGGTCAAGGTTAGAGATGTCGACCCCGTCTAATTGAATGGCACCACCTTGTTGCTGTACGTGACCTGCAATGCACATCAGGGTCGAAGACTTCCCTGCGCCGTTTGCCCCCAATAGTCCAGTGATAGTGCCTGGTCGTAGTGAAAGCGATAGGTTGTGAACTGCCTGAAAAGCGCCGTAGCCGCAGGAAACGGATGTGAGCTCAAGCATGTTGCGTCTCCAATTTGGGTTGTCCTTCTGCGGCAGCTGCACCCAATGCATCTCCGCCTAGGTAAGCAGCCCGCACGACGGGGTCTGCCATGACTGTGCGCGGGTCGCCATCGCCAATTTTTTTCCCGTTGTCCAGCACGACTAAGCGTCGGCATATGCGCATGACCTCACCTAAGTTGTGTTCGATCAGCACAATGGTTAGGCCTTGTTGATTGATCTCGGCGATCGTTGCTGCCAAGGCGTGGGCTTCTTGAGAATTCAAACCCGCCAAAGGCTCGTCGAGCAGCAGCAAGCGTGGCTTGAGTGCTAGAGCTCGCGCCAGTTCCAAACGTTTGAGCACACCAAGCGGCTGGATGCTTGGACTTTGCGATGCCATGCTCGCAATGCCTACTCGCTGCAATTCATGCTGAGCCACAGCCAGTTCTTGCTCGTTAGATACGTTAAGCAAAGCACGTAACGGGCTGACAGTCTTTGCACTGGCCGCAGCCAGAGCGACGTTATCGCCCATGCTTATGTCGTGTAACGGTTTGACTAACTGCTGAGACAAAGACATGCCACGTTGGATGCGTTTGTGTATGGGAAGTCCGTTGAGCGATTCGCCTCCTAGTGAGACGCTTCCCTCTGTGGGTTGGACTACTCCGATGATGGAGCGCATCAGGGTCGTTTTACCTGCACCATTGGGGCCAATTAGGCCGAGCAGATCGCCTTCGTGGACTTCAAAGGTCACATCGTCCACAGCAGTTAATCCGCCAAAACGTACAGTCACATGATCTACTTTCAACAGCGGCTCATCGGATGACTGTTTATTCATGATTTGCCTCCTGTCGTGAACAGCTTCATATGAGTGAAGCGCTTAGATAATCCAGCCATGCCATCTGGCGAAAAACGCATCATCAAGAACAGCAAGCCCCCATAGACCAATAATTTGTAGTCGCCGATGACCTGGAACCAAGCGGGCAGCACAGAGAGTAGGGCGGCAGCGATGATCACTCCAGGTACGGAGCCAATGCCACCAAACACAACCATTGACAAAACTGTGATGGACTCTACAAAACCAAAACTCTCCGCACCGATGAAGTTCAGGTGATAGGTGTAGAAAGCACCCGACATACCCGCCAGTGCGGTACCCATGGCGAAGGCTGCTAATTTGTAGCGTGGCACATCGATACCCAGAACCCTCATGGTGTCTTCGTCTTCAGCGATACCGTTAAACACACGACCCATCCAGCTGCGCTTGATGTAAATGCTCAAAGCGGCAACGCCGATGCACATCAACAGCGCAAGGGCCATGAAGCCCACGCGGCCTAATCCATGGTCTGGAATTGAAGATATCCCCAGCTCACCACCTAGAAACTCTTGTTGACGAACGATGCCGACAAAGAGGAAACCTACGCCCATGGTGGTGATTGCCAGGAAGTCTGCTCGCACTCGTAGTGAAGCCAATCCGACAATCACACCTAACAGGCCGGCGAGGACCATTGCAACGGGAATGGTTGCGAGAAACGGTAAACCTGCTTTACCTAACATCGCAGCTGTATAGGCTCCAATGCCTTGAAAGGTGGCATGCCCTAAGCTGATCTGGCCGCAAAAGCCAGTGATCAAATTGAGAGAGAGCGCAAACATCACGGCAATTGCCATGGTAGTTAGCAATGAAATTTCGTAATTCATGATCTGTGCTTCTAGGTCAGCTGCGGGCAAACAGGCCCTGAGGGCGCACCATCAGCACCGCAATCAAGAAAGCGAATGCGATTGCATTGCGGTCTAGGATGTCGCCAAGATAAATCGTGCCAAAGGCCTCAATCACACCAAGTAGCAGTGCTGCGGCCAGAGTGCCTGGGACCGAGCCCAGTCCACCAAGCACGATGATCGCTAGTGCTTTGTAGGAGGGCACGCTGCCCATGGTGGGCTCGACCAGGTTATTCAATAAAGCCACCCAGACGCCTGCAAACCCAGCTAAAGCCGAGCCCACGAAGAAGTTGATATCGCGGACTTTGCGAAGAGAAATGCCAAAGGACTGAGCCATTTGCGGATCTGAAACCGTGGCTTGACAGGCAATGCCCACTCGTGTTCTCGACTGCAGCCAAGCAAGAACGCCGATGATGGTCGCAGTGCTGAGCATTACCAACAGTTCAGCCAGCTTAAATTGGAGTCCACCACCTAGAACAAATTGTTGTTGCAGCACCGGGTTGTTAAACGACATTCCTTGTGCACCAAAGATGATGCGAAACGCTTCTTCGGAGGCAATGAACAGTCCGATGGATGCGATCAGCGCTACGTATGGCGGCTGGCTCAGTAACGGCTGATATGCGAGCCGGAACATAACCACGCCGCCGAAGCCTGAAATTAATGCTGCACATAGAAAGCCCAGCGCTAAGTTGCCACTGGCGTTGCACACCATGACGCCGACGTATCCACCTAAGGTGAAAAGTGCTGCGTGCGCCACATGAAGGATGCGCAACAGACCGTAGACCAGGGTCAGCCCCAACGCCACAAGAGCGTAGATGCTGCCCTGGATCAGGCCCTGCGCGATAAGTTCAATCGCGAGCATTGTTTAATTCCAGACTTACTTAGCTTTAGTTGGTGGAGCCAAGAGGACCGGGTCAGAAATGACTGAATGGCGACGGAAGGCCTTGTCTTTCACGATCTGTACTTGAATGTCTTTTCTCACTTCGTGTAGATCATTGAACTCAAGCTTGCCGATAGGCATGTTGTAGCTGCCTGCTGCAATCGCATCGCGCAGTGCTGCTCCACCTTTACCTCCGCTTTTTCTCAGGCCCTCAATCGCTACAGCCGTAGCAGTAAAGGATGCTGCAGCCACCATGTCGGCACCAGAGTTTGTCGCCTTGCGATAGTCGGCTAGAAAGGCCTTGGTTGCAGGTGCATCAGAGTCTCGGTCAAGTGATGTTGTTACATACGTTCCCTCAGATGCAGGGCCGGCAATTTCGATGAACTTGTCTGAGTCGTAACCTTCCTGGCCGATGATGGGAGCAGTAACACCAGCTGCACGAAGTTGACTCACGAGTGGTCCAGCTGTAAAGAAGTAGCCAGAGGCGTAGATCACGTCTGGGTTGTCGGATTTAATCTTGCTCACGAGTGGACCGAATTGACGGTCCGGCATGCCATATTCGTACTCGTTGATGATGTTGATGCCTAGCTTGGGAGCGGCTTCTTTAAAACCAGCAGCTAAAGCTTGACCAAAGTCGTTCTTGAGGGTTACGAGGACAACATTCTTTTTGCCCAGGTTTTGCACTAGCTTGGCACCCCCACGTCCTTGGACTTCGCCCATTGCTGAGACGCGGAACATGTAGTCCCCAGCGAGTGTGATTTCGGGGTGGATGGCATAGGCCACGACGTACGGAATTTGAGCGCGCTGGAATATCACTGCAGCAGCGCGGGTAGATCCTGAATATGAACCAGAGACAGCTGCAATTACCTGATCTTTTTCAACCATCTTTGTAGCTGAAGGGACAGCTTCTTTGGGTGTGGCTTGGTCGTCATAGACCACCAGCTCAATTTTTTGCCCAGCTACTCCACCTTTCGCGTTAGCTTGTTCAACAGCTAGCTTTGCACCCTCTAGAGATGACTTGCCATCAGCAGCGGCAAAGCCTGTTAACGGAACGTTAAAGCCCAACTTAAGCTGCGCCCAAGCAGGGGAAGCAGAAAAAGCCACAGCCGCAGCAGCGACTGTTAGTAATGAAAAATGGGGAGTGCTGGATTTCATGAGTTGTTCCTTTCGGTGGCTGTCGTTGAATCAGAGTTAACTGGAGGTCACAGATTTACGAGCGAAAATTGTATATACATATATTTGTAAAACAACTATATTGTCTATACAACTTCGTAAAGCAAAATGTAATCACAGCTAAGATCGCTGTCAATGATGTTTCTAGCAACCGCGGGAAAACACCTAAAAATGCCAAAAACTACTTCAATAAAAAAGCGCCAGCCGGCCTTTCAGGCTATCAAGGCCCATATCCTTGCCAAGATCCATGACGGCGAATGGACGGATGGCGAGTTGATTCCAAGTGAAGAGAACTTAGCTCGTGAGTTTGGTGTGTCACGTATGACAGTCAATCGGGCTGTTCGTGAACTTTCAGATGAGCAGATCGTTAAGAGGATTCAGGGCTCTGGCACTTATGTCGCTCAGCAAAAATATCAATCCACCCTGGTTGAGATTCGAAATATTGCTGATGAAATTGCTGGCCGAGGTCACAAGCACCGCAGTGAACTTCATTGTTTAGAACGTGTCAAAGCGGGGGAGGTGCTGGGGCCTCAGCTTGGCTTGAAGCCAGATCAGGTGGTTTTTCATTCTGTAGTCGTGCACTTTGAGAACGATCAGCCTATTCAGGTTGAAGACCGGTACGTTAACCCGATGGTCGCTCCGGACTATATTTCGCAAGATTTCAATAGCTTGACTCCAAACGCGTACTTGATGCGTATGGCGCCATTACAGGGAGTGCATTTTGAAATTGAGGCCTGCTTACCGCCATCTCATATCAGAGAGATGTTGAATATTCCTACAACTGAACCTTGTTTGGTATTGCACAGACAAACCCAATCCATGGGGCAGGTGGCATCAGTCGCGGTGATGTGGCACCCAGCCTCGCGTCATCGATTCACAGGATTTTTTTGAGCGGCTTGCTAAACACGAACGGCGACTTAAGATCAACTTCAGGCTATGGAGCGTGTCTTAGATTTTGTGTGAAAACAATCAATACAAATCAAATTAATGCAGCAAATTTGTTGAGTAATTTTTCTCTATCTTTTAAGTTAATTTATTTGGAATACTCATAGCTAAATGGCGCCAAATGGTGCTTTCTAAAGCACTGTATATTACAAAAAATTCCACGCTAACCCCATGGATCCTATGTTCTGAAATGGATTGTGATTCCTGTTGTCGTGGGTTCGAGCCCCATCAGCCACCCCAAAATTGAAAAGGGTTCCCAAAATGGGAACCCTTTTTTCATGTAAGCACCGTGACAAAGTTCAATATTTCGGGTCTTTGTCTTCTGGCTTTGTGTGCGCTTGCATGGCCAAACGCCACATAGCAAATGCCTTCTTCGTGCTCTTGTAGTTTGAACAACTCGCGAATGCTGGGCGCATTCATCGCTTGCCCGCTGGTGATGCCACTGCCCATCGACAAGGCTTGTGCCATCAACAGCATGTTTTGAATCGCGCATCCCAAAGAGATCAAACGTTCATGCACAGGCACATGCAGTTCATAAGGTGTGTGGCTGACCACGGCTAGCATCAAGCACGGTGCACGAAATGCTTTGTTGTAGGCCGTCTCTAATTCGGCTGAGCTGGCATTGGCGTCGCGCGCTTGCAGCGCCTGCACAAACGCATGGCCTAAGGCTTCGCGTTGATCGTTTGGCACCACGATGAAGCGCCAAGGCCGGATGCGTCCGTGGTCTGGTGCTTGGGCCGCGGCCCTGAAGATAAGTGCCAACTCATCCGCACTGGGGCCGGGTGCCTCTAAGCGTTTGGGGGCGACATGGCTTCTGGCACACATCTGCGCCAACAACACCTCTGCCGCCGCTGCGCCCATGCTCAGTATTGTTTGTAGGGCAAGAACTTGCCCGACAGCACCACGTTCACGCGGTCACCTTTGGGGTCGGGTTGGCGCACGATGTCCATGGAGAAATCAATGGCGCTCATGATGCCGTCGCCAAACTCTTCGTGGATGAGTTCTTTGATCGTGGTGCCGTACACGCTGACGATTTCGTACCAGCGGTAAATCAAGGGGTCGGTGGGCACGGGTGTGGTCAAGGAGCCTTTGTAGGGCACCACTTGCAGCCACTTTTGTTCTTCGGCATCGAGGCCAAAAATCTTGCCAACCACTTTGGCTTGTTTGGCATCCAAAGTCATTTGCCCCAAGCAAGCGGCCGTGGTCCACTCTTTGGAGAGGCCTACTTTTTTGGCCACGTCTTCCCACTTGATACCTTTGGATACTTTGGTGCTGATGATTTTTTCGGTCACGTCGAGACGGTTCATGATGGCTCCTGAGTTGCTTGAAAAGATTTAGGCCGCAGCGACGAAGCGCTGGTGGTCTTGTGCGATGTGTAGCAAACCTTGCAGCACATCGCCCACCACGATGACGGAAGGGCTGGCCATTTGGTCGCGCACCACCGTGTTGTGCAGCTCGCTGAGCGTGCACACCACATGGCGTTGTGTAGACAGGCTCACGTGTTGAATCACGGCCACGGGCGTGTGTGGGCTGAGCCCATCTAGCAAAGAGGCTTGCAGTTGTGCGGCACCGCTCATCCCCATGTAAATCACCAAGGTGAGCTTGGCTTGTGCGGCGGTGTGCGACAAAGCCGCCCAGTCCACCGCATCGGTGGCGCCTTGTTTGGCGTGGCCTGTGATGAACAACACACCATGCGCATGGGCGCGGTGCGTCAATGGCACGCCCAGCGAGGTGACGCCAGCCAAACCGGCCGTGATGCCATTGATGACGGTGACGTTCACGCCTTGCTGTTGCAGGTGCTCCACCTCTTCACCGCCACGCCCAAAGATGAAGGGGTCGCCGCCTTTGAGGCGCACCACGTTTTCACCAGCCAAAGCCTCTTGCAGCATGAGCTTTTCAATGAAGGCTTGCGGTGTGGATTTGCAGCCACCCCGTTTGCCCACATAGATGATGCGTGCCGAGGGCGAGGCGTAAGCCACGATGGCGTCACTCACCAAATCGTCGACGAGCAGTACGGTGGCAGCGGCAATCGCTTTGACCGCTTTGAGGGTGAGCAAGTCAGGGTCGCCTGGACCTGCGCCCACCAGCGTGACGAGAGGCTGCTGATATATCTGCTGTTGTGTCATGTCGTGCTCTCGGTGAGTTGAATCATGCGGCGCAGCTCAGGCACGCAAGAGCCGCATTGGGTGCCGCACTTGAGCGTGCCTTGCAAGGAGGCCAAGCGTTGAGTGCTGTCGCCTTTGTAAATCTTGAGGTGGTTGTGAATGGCAATGTCTTTCACCCCCACACAGCTGCACACTGTGTTGCCCGCATCGACCAAGGCCACTGGTGGTTTGCTGCCGGTCATCAACAAGCGGCGACCGTAGGCTTGGGTGGACGCTTGGGTTTGCAACAAGGCTTTGAGCCACGTCTCGGCCGAGGTGTCACCCGCGATGATGAAGGCGTTGAGTTGGGTGTCTTTGGCTTGGGTGGCTTCGCTGTGTTGCAAACGCATGCTGCGCAGTTGGCTGCGTTTGGCATCGACGTAGCGCAGGCTGTCGCTGCCGTTCAAACCCAAGAGTTGTTCAATGTCGTGCAGCAGCGCCATGTCAGGCGCTTCGCTACAGGCCGCACGCATCAACACGCCTTGACGGGCAGGACCTTCTGTCGGTGTATCGCTGAACGGCACGCAGCTCGCAAATTCAAACTGCACCATGCGCGCACGCAGGTTTTGCAAAATGGTTTGCGCTTTGTGCTCGGGCAGCCATGCCACGGCCAGCAGCGTCCAAGGCAATTCGGCTTTCAGCACTTTGACCGCGGCATGCTTGAGCTCAGGCTGCTTCGAGGTGGGGCAATAGGCTGAGGTGGTGATGGCGTTCACCCCCGCGAGGGGTTTGTTTTGATGGTCACGCCCACTCAAAAATGCTGCGCCCCAATGCATGGCAATGAATGCTTGGTTGGTGCCAAGGTCTGCACTGGCTTGGGCAGGCAACACGATGGAGCCACGCTTGCTGGTGACGTGCACCAAAGTTCCCTCGTCAAAGCCAAGCCGAGCCATGTCGTCTGGGTGCAGTTGCACCATGGGCTCGGGTACATGGCCAAACAGTTTGCCCACCAAGCCTGTGCGCGTCATGCCATGCCACTGGTCACGCAAGCGGCCTGTGTTGAGCGAGAACGGAAAGCGCGATTCACGCACTTCTGCCGTAGGCACATAGGGCAGGGCGGCAAATTTGGCACGGCCATTGGCAGTGGCAAACGCACCGTCTTCATACAAGCGTGCTTGGCCTTGTGTGGCACCTTCGCGCATGGGCCATTGCTCAGGGCGTTGGTCCAAATGCGCGTAGCTCAGGCCGGTGATGTCGAGGTCACGGCCTCGGGTGGATTCGCGGTGCTCCACCCAAATTTCTTCGGGCGAGGTGTAGGCCATGTGCAGGCCGTCTTTGTGTGGAGCCACGCCAGGCTCTTGCGCCAACCGTGTGGCCAAGTCCACCACGATTTGCCAATCGTGTTTAGTTTGTCCGGGGGCTGGCACAGCGGCATGCACTCGGGTGATGCGGCGTTCGCTGTTGGTGACCGTGCCTTCTTTTTCGCCCCATGTGGTGGCGGGTAGCAGCAGGTCGGCGAAGTCGCAGGTCTCGGCTGTGGCAAAGGCTTCTTGCACCACCACAAACTCGGCGCGTTCTAAAGCACGGCGCACTGTGGCTTGGTCGGGCATGGATTGGGCGGGGTTGGTGCAGGCAATCCACAGCGCTTTGATTTCGCCATCGGCGGCGGCTTCAAACATTTCTACGGCGGTTTTTCCCGGCTTAGACGGCACATCGTCAATGCCCCACAGCGCTGCGACTTCAGAGCGGTGTTCGGGCTTGCTCATGTCGCGGTGCGCGCTGATGAGGTTGGCCAAACCGCCCACTTCGCGGCCTCCCATGGCGTTGGGTTGGCCGGTGAGCGAGAAGGGGCCTGCACCCGCTTTGCCAATTTGCGCCGTTGCTAAATGCAGGTTGATGAGCGAGGCATTTTTGGCGGTGCCACTGCTCGATTGGTTCAAGCCTTGGCAATACAGGCTCAGCGTGCGCCACGCGGGGTTGGGCGTGTTGGCCTTGTTGTGGTCGGGTATGCCCGCAAACCAGCGTGTGGCTTGCAACAGTTGTTCGGGCGTGATGCCGCACACGTCGTGCACGCGTGCGGGTGTGTAGTCGGCCACCAAATTTTTCAGCGCTTGAAAGCCCTCTGTGTGCGCGGCGATGTAGGCGTTGTCTACCCAGCCTTCGGCCAGCATCACATGCAGCATGCCGTGAAACAGCGTCACATCGGTGCCGGGTTGCAACGCCAAGTGAATGTCGGCGCTGCTGGCGGTGTCAGTGCGGCGCGGGTCGGCCACGATGATTTTGAGGTTGGGGTTCTTCGCACGCGCGTCTTCGATGCGTCTGAATAGAACAGGGTGTGCATATGCTGCGTTGCTGCCCGCGATGAACAAGCAATCGGCGTGCATCACATCGTCGTAGCAAGCGGGTGGGGCATCAGCACCGAGCGTGAGCTTGTAGCCCGCCACCGCGCTGCTCATGCACAGGCGCGAGTTGGTGTCGATGTTGTTGGTGCCCAGCAAACCTTTGGCCAGTTTGTTGAACACGTAATAGTCTTCGGTCAGTAACTGACCCGACACATAAAACCCCAGCGCATCGGCCCCGTGTGTGCGCACGATGCTTGCCAACGTGTGACTGGCTGTTTGCATGGCGTTGTCCCACGCCACAGGTTGCAAGCTGCCGCCACGCACCAAGCGACGCATGGGTTGCAGTAAACGCGTTTGTGCAGCCATGGCAGGGCTGGCTGTGAGGTGCAGTGAAGACCCCTTGCTGCACAAGCGTCCAAAGTTGGCCGGGTGTGCAGGGTCGCCGCGCACACCAGTGATGTGGCCCGCGTTCGATTCGATGATGACGCCACAGCCCACACCGCAGTAGGGGCAGGTTGAACGCGTTTCTTTCATGGCGGCTTTCGAGCGGTTGGGGTGGTTCAGTTCGCGACCATGGCTACAGTGGCGTCCTCGATGGCGAGCGTGTTGAGCTCGTTCACATCCAAGGCCACATTGCCGTTCTCCACACGCACCGCAAAGCGGGTGGTGCAGCCTTCATCGGGCGCATGGGCGCAGCCGTCGACCAAACCAATGTGCCAGTTGTGCAACGGGCACACCACGGTTTCGCCAAACACCAAGCCTTGGCTCAGAGGGCCACGCTTGTGCGGGCATTGGTCAAGCAGGGCAAACACCTTGTCTTCGGCGTTGCGAAACACCGCCACTTCCACCCCCTTGGCGCGCTGCACGCGGCGTGCGCCCAGCACGGGGATGTCGTCAACTTTGCAAATGACTTTCCATTCGGTCATGGTGTGTGTCCTTAAACGGTGATGGCTTCAAACTGGCGCGTGTCGACTTGTGCTTTGTCAAACTCAAACCATGGGTCGGGTTCGCCGTCGAGTGCAAATTGCAAACGTGCCCACAAGGCTTTGCGGCCTGCTTCGTCGTCCAAGATTTTTTTCTTCACGTAGTCCATGCCCACGCGGTTCACGTAGTGCACCGTGCGCTCTAAGTACCAACCTTCTTCGCGGTAAAGCTGCATGAAGGCACCGGTGTACTCCATCACTTCTTCTGAGGTTTTCACTTTCACAAAAAACTCGGCCACTTCGGTTTTGATACCGCCGTTGCCTGCGATGTACATCTCCCAGCCGCTGTCCACGCCGATGATGCCCACGTCTTTGATGCCGGCTTCTGCGCAGTTGCGCGGGCAGCCCGACACAGCAAACTTCACCTTGTGCGGGGCATACATGCGCCACATGGCTTTTTCAAGGTCTTTGCCCATTTGCGTGCTGTCTTGTGTGCCCATGCGGCACCACTCGCTGCCCACGCAGGTTTTGACGGTGCGCAAAGCTTTGGCGTAGGCGTGGCCGCACGGCATGCCAATGTCTTTCCACACATTGACCAAGTCTTCTTTCTTCACACCGAGCAAGTCAATGCGTTGCCCCCCCGTGACCTTGACGGTGGGGATGTTGTACTTGTCCACCACATCGGCAATGCGGCGCAATTCGTCGGCGGTGGTCTCACCACCCCACATGCGAGGGATGACGCTGTAAGTGCCATCCTTTTGGATGTTGGCGTGGCTGCGCTCGTTGATGAGGCGGCTTTGCGGGTCATCTAACGCTTCTTTGGGCCAGCTGCTCATGCGGTAATAGTTGATGGCAGGGCGACAAGTGGCGCAGCCTGTTGGGCTCTTCCACTCTAGAAATTGGAACACCGCGTCGCTGGTCAACAGCTTTTGGTCCCGAATCGCATCGCGCACTTCTTGGTGGCTATGGTCGGTGCAGCCGCAGATGGCTTTTTTCTTCGGCGTGGCCGAGTAATCGCCGCCTGCGGTGAACATCAAAATTTGTTCCACCAAGCCCGTGCAGGAACCGCACGAGGCGCTGGCTTTGGTGTGCTTGCGCACTTCGTCCAAGGTGAACAAACCTTTGTCTTTGATGGCTTTGCAAATGGCACCTTTTTTCACGCCGTTGCAACCGCACACCTCGGCATCGTCGGGCATGCTGGCGGCTTTGCTGTGGCCTTCATGGCCCACGTCACCAATGTTCGATTCACCAAACATCAGCTTCTCGCGGATGTCGGCCACGCTGCGGCCATCGCGCAGCAGTTTGAAGTACCAGCTGCCGTCCACGGTGTCGCCGTACAAACACGCGCCCACCAATTGGTCGTTGCGGATGACGAGTTTTTTGTAAACGCCTTCGTGCGGGTCGCTCAGCACAATCTCTTCGGTGCTGCCATCGTCACTGCCCATGAAGTCGCCTGCGCTGAACAAATCAATGCCGGTGACTTTGAGCTTGGTCGAGGTGAGCGAGCCGGTGTAGCGGCCAATGCCGAACTCAGCCAAATGGTTGGCCAACACTTTGCCCTGCTCAAACAAAGGCGCCACCAAACCGTAGGCAATGCCACGGTGGGCCGCACATTCGCCCACAGCATAAATACGTGGGTCGGTCACGGTTTGCAGCGTGTCGCTGACCACAATGCCGCGCTCGCAATGCAGGTGCATTTTTTCGGCCAACGCCGTGTTGGGGCGAATGCCCACGGCCATCACAACCAACTCGGCGGGCACGTATGAACCGTCTTTGAACAAGACCGATGCCACGCGCCCGTTTTTGTCGGCTTGTAGTTCTTGCGTGTGCGCGCCCATGCGGAACTGCATGCCGCGCTCTTCGAGCGAGCGTTGCAACAAGCCGCCTGCCACTTTGTCGAGCTGACGCTCCATCAGCCATTCACCGACGTGCACCACGGTCACGCGCATGCCGCGTTTCATCAAACCGTTGGCTGCTTCGAGGCCGAGCAAACCGCCGCCAATCACCACTGCATGTTTGTACTGGGTGGCCGCATCAATCATGGCCTGTGTGTCGGCGATGTCGCGGTAGGCCAGCACGCCCTCTAACTCGCGGCCCGGCACGGGCAGCATGAAAGGGTTAGAGCCGGTGGCCAAAATCAAGCGGTCATACGCTGCGCTTTGCACTTCGCCTGCGGCGTTGGTGGCATGCACGATGCGTTTGACGCGGTCCACCTCAGTCACCGTCCAACTGGTGTGCAGGGTGATGTGGTTGTCGCTGTACCAATCGAGTGGGTTGAGGATGATTTCATCCAAGGTTTGTTCACCCGCTAGCACGGGAGATAGCAAGATGCGGTTGTAGTTGGGGTGTGGCTCTGAGCCAAAGACCGTGATGTCGTAAAGGTCTGGCGTCAGCTTGATGAGCTCTTCCAAGGTGCGCACACCGGCCATGCCGTTGCCCACCATCACGAGTTTGAGTTTGTGACTCATGTTCAGCTCCTCAGTGTTTTTCCACGTGCGCTTGGCGCGTGTACAAAAAGTCAATCACGGCTTTGCGGTAGTGCAAATAGCCAGGGTCGTCGGCCAGCGTCACGCGTGAGCGGGGGCGAGGCAGGTCCACATGCAGCACTTCGCCGATGGTGGCGGCGGGGCCATTGGTCATCATCACAATCTTGTCGGATAGCAACACGGCTTCGTCTACATCGTGCGTCACCATCACCACGGTGCTTTGGGTGTTGGCCACGATGGCCAGCAACTCGTCTTGCAGCTTGGCGCGAGTGAGGGCGTCGAGCGCACCAAAGGGCTCGTCCATCAACAACACTTGCGGCTCCATGGCCAAGGCACGTGCAATGCCCACGCGTTGTTTCATGCCACCTGAGATTTCGCCTGGGCGTTTGAAGGCTGCGTGGCTCAAGCCCACCATGTCGAGTGCCGCGTGGGTGCGAGCGGTGAGTTGGGCTTTGTCTTCTTTGGGCTTGCCGTCCACGATGCCGGTTTGGCCGAACACGCGTTCCACTCCGAGGTAAACGTTTTCAAAGCAAGTGAGCCAAGGCAAGAGTGAATGGTTTTGAAACACCACCGCACGCTCGGGGCCTGGGCCTGCGATTTCGCGGTTGGCGCAAATCAAGGTGCCTTGCGTGGGTGTGGTCAAACCTGCAATGAGGTTGAGCAAGGTGGACTTGCCGCAACCCGAGTGACCGATGAGAGCGACGAACTCGCCTTTGCCCACGGTCAGGTCAATGTCGCGCAAGGCGGGGAAGTCGCCTTTGGCGGTGCGAAAGGTTTGGGCCACGCCCTGAATTTGCAAATACTTGGTGGTCAACGATGCGTTCATGACTGCACCTCCTCAAAGGTGAATGCGGTGGCGAGTTTGATGAGGGCGTACTCCAACACCAAGCCCACGATGCCAATCACGAAGATGGCGATGATGATGTTTTTCACATTCAGGTTGTTCCATTCGTCCCACACCCAAAAGCCAATTCCCACGCCACCGGTCAGCATCTCAGCCGCGACGATGACCAACCACGCTGTGCCTACGGCCAAGCGCACGCCGGTCAACATGTAGGGCAACACCGCAGGGAACAAAATCTTGCTGACGATCTTCCATTCCGAGAGGTTGAGCACACGCGCCACGTTCATGTAGTCTTGCGGCACACGTTGCACACCGACGGCGGTGTTGATGACCATGGGCCAAATGGAGCAGATGAAGATGGTCCAAATGGCCGCAGGGTTGGCGCCTTTGAACACCAACAAACCAATGGGCAACCAAGCCAAGGGCGATACAGGGCGCAACAAGCTGATGAGCGGGTTGAACATGCGCGACAAGAACTCGAAGCGTCCAATCAGAAAGCCCAAAGGAATGCCCACCAACGCGGCCAAACCAAAACCCAGTGCCACGCGCTTGAGAGAACTCCACACGTTCCAGCCCACGCCTTGGTCGTTGGGGCCGTTGCTGTAGAACGGGTTGCTGAACACATCCACGGCTTGCCAGAAGGTGTCGGTTGGGTTGGGAAAGTTGTTGGTGCTGGTGACAGACACCAGCGACCAAATGCCCACCAGCAGTGCCAAGCCCATGAAGGGCGGCACCACGCGTGACAACAGGTGTTTCAAATGCATGAGATGTGTCCTTGTGCGAGAGCGTTCGTGGATGCTTTAAGCGTGAACTTTGAAGCTGTCGGCGTATTTCTTTGGGTCTTTGCCGTCCCACACCACGCCGTCCATCAATTTGCTGGTGCGCATCACGTCTTTAGGCACTGGCGTTTTGCTGGCCGCAGCGGCTTGTTTGAAGATGTCGATTTGGTTGATCTCTTTGGCCACCTTCAAATAGTCAGGGTGGTCTTTGAGCAAGCCCCAACGCTTGTGTTGCGTGAGGAACCACATGCCGTCTGAGAGGTAAGGGAAGTTGGCCGTGCCGTCGTTGAAAAACTTCATGTGGTTGGGGTCGTCCCACGTTTTGCCCAAACCGTTTTGGTAGCGGCCCAAGATGCGTTGGTTGATCACATCCACGCTGGTGTTGACATACGACTTGTCGGCGATGGTTTCAGCCATCTTCATTTTGTTTTGCAAGCCCGCGTCAATCCACTTGCCCGCTTCCAAAATGGCGGCGGTCACAGCGCGTGCGGTGTTGGGGTATTTCTTGACGAAGTCGCCGGTGGTGCCCAGCACTTTTTCGGGGTGGTCACGCCAAATGTCTTGGGTGGTGGCGGCGGTGATGCCAATGCCATCGGCAATGGCGCGGTGGCCCCAAGGCTCGCCCACGCAGTAGCCGTCCATGTTGCCCACGCGCATGTTGGCCACCATTTGAGGCGGCGGCACGGTGATGACCTTGGCGTCTTTGAGTGGGTTGATACCCGCGCTGGCCAACCAGTAATACAGCCACATGGCGTGTGTGCCGGTGGGGAAGGTTTGGGCGAAGGTGTATTCGCGTTTGTCAGTGGCCATCAACTTGGCGAGGCTGGCTGCATCGACCGCGCCTTTGTCGGCGAGCTTTTTGGACAGCGTGATGGCTTGGCCGTTTTGGTTCAAGCTCATGAGCACGGCCATGTCTTTCTTCGGCCCGGCAGTGCCCATGTGCACGCCGTAAATCAGGCCGTACAGAGCGTGGGCAAAGTCGAGCTCGCCGTTGACCAATTTGTCGCGCACACCTGCCCAGCTGGACTCTTTGGTGGGGATGATCTTGACGCCGTATTTTTTGTCGATGCCCAGCACCGAAGCCATCACCACGCTGGCGCAATCGGTGAGGGGAATGAAGCCGATGCGCACTTCTTCTTTTTCAGGTTTGTCTGAACCTTGGGCGTACACCGCGGCACGCAAGGCAGGGGCGATGGTGAGAGCGCCTGCGGTGGCGGCTTGCAAGACATTGCGGCGGCTCATGGGGGTCTCCAAAAGTTTCGTCATGACATCACTCCTCTATAAAAAAACTGGGGCAGAAACGACAAAGGCGTCCTCACCGCACGCACTTGGGGTGCATGGGTGGGGACGCCTTTGTCCTTGAACCGTCATTGGTTCTTGCTGTGAACTGATTGCAATTGCTGTGCCAGCTGTTGAGGGTTCTCCCGTATGAAAAAACGCCCCATGGCGGGGCGTTTGCATCGATGTGCACCAAGAAGGCGCACCAAATTAGGACAGCAGGTCGGCCATGTCGAGTGTGCGTTGTGCCACGTCGCCCATCTTCAAACCTTTGTCCATCGCCACTTTGCGCAGCTTGGTGAAAGCGTCTTGCTCGCTCAGGCCTTGACGTTCCATCAACAGGGCTTTGGCGCGGTCAACCACTGTGCGCTCTTGCAACGCGTGGCGTGCGTCGTCGCGCTCACCGCGCAGGCGTTCTTCGTATTCAAAGCGTGCCATGGCCACATCCAAGATGGGGCGAATGCGTGTGCTCGACAGGCCATCGACGATGTAGGCCGACACGCCCACCGCCACCGCGTCGCGCACATGGGTGGTGTCGTTGTCGTCGGTGAACAGCACGATGGGGCGGCGCTCGTCGCGGGTGGCGAACACCACGTGTTCTAAGGCATCACGTGCTTCAGATTCCGCATCCACGATGATCAGGTCGGGTTGCAGCTGATGGATGCGGTCTGCCAAAAACACATCGGCAGGCAAGGTGGCAATCAGGTTGAAGCCGCTTTCTAGCAAGCCAATGCGCAGCGCCCTAGATCGTTCGGCTTGTGACACGGCGTGTTCATCGCTCGCGTCTTGAATATCCAAGTCAGGTGCGACCACCACGATTTTCAGTGCGGTGGGTGACTTGGAATGGGGAAACTTGCTTTTCATGCGGGGTGAATGTGGGGATGCCTTTGCGGTGCCTTTGCTAACTCGCAAGTAATGGGCCAATCCACGCATGTTTATAGTTGTGCCTTGTGAATAGAGAGAAAATCGTCTGATCATTGAGGAGTCTTCATGTCCATTTCATCGACCAAATTTCACTGGGGCGACCCTTTCATGCTTGACCAGCAATTGACCGACGATGAGCGTCAGGTCAAAGATGCGGCGGCGGCTTATTGCCAAGAGCGTTTGGCGCCACGTGTGTTGGAAGCTTTCCGTCATGAAAAAACCGATGCGTCTATTTTTCGTGAAATGGGTGAGCTGGGTTTGTTGGGCCCCAGCATTCCTGAAGCCTATGGCGGTGCGGGTTTGAACTATGTGTGCTACGGCCTGGTGGCTCGCGAAGTCGAACGCGTGGACTCAGGCTACCGCTCGATGATGAGCGTGCAATCGTCTTTGGTGATGGTGCCCATTTATGAATTTGGTACCGAAGCCCAAAAGCAAAAGTACTTGCCCAAGCTCGCCACAGGCGAGTGGATTGGTTGCTTTGGTTTGACCGAACCCAACCACGGCTCAGATCCTGGCAGCATGATCACGCGTGCCAAGAAAGTGACGGGGGGTTATTCGTTGTCAGGCGCCAAGATGTGGATCACCAACAGCCCGATTGCCGATGTGTTTGTGGTGTGGGCCAAAGATGATGCAGGCGCGATTCGCGGCTTCGTTTTGGAAAAAGGCTGGAAGGGTTTGAGTGCACCTGCGGTGCACGGCAAAGTGGGCTTGCGAGCCTCGATCACAGGTGAAATCGTGATGGACGAGGTGTTTGTGCCAGAAGAAAACGCGTTCCCAGATGTGCGTGGCCTCAAAGGTCCGTTCACCTGCTTGAACAGCGCGCGTTACGGCATTGCTTGGGGCGCTTTGGGTGCTGCTGAAGATTGCTTCCACCGCGCTCGCCAATACGTGCTGGACCGTCAGCAGTTTGGTCGCCCACTCGCCGCCAATCAGCTGATTCAAAAGAAACTGGCCGACATGCTGACTGAAATTTCATTGGGCCTGCAAGGCTGTTTGCGCTTGGGCCGCATGAAAGACGAGGGCACCGCAAGCGTCGACATCACATCCATCCTTAAGCGCAACAGCTGTGGCAAAGCACTAGACATTGCACGCATGGCTCGCGACATGATGGGCGGCAACGGCATCAGCGATGAGTTTGGCGTGGCACGTCATTTGGTCAACCTGGAAGTGGTGAACACCTACGAAGGCACGCACGATGTGCACGCTTTGATTTTGGGTCGCGCCATCACTGGGATTGCTGCATTCAGCAACTGAAACGCCAGAGCGCTGATATAGAAAAGGGTTTGCAATGTTTTGCAAACCCTTTTTTTACCAATGACCGATGTTGGGCATGTCCACCCACGGCGCGGTTGGCGCTAAGGCTTCACCTTTTTGTAGCAACTCCACCGAGATGTCATCGGGTGAGCGCACAAAGGCCATGCGGCCATCGCGAGGTGGGCGAAGAATGGTGACGCCATGCGCTTGCAACTGCTCACAGGTGGCGTAAATGTTGTCGACGGCATAAGCTAAGTGACCGAAGTTGCGACCACCGGTGTAGACCTCTGGGTCCCAGTTGTAGGTGAGCTCCACTTGCGCATCTTCATCGCCAGGTGCGGCGAGGTAGACCAGTGTGAAGCGACCCTGCGGGTACTCGTTGGTGCGCAGGACCGTCAGGCCCAGCGCATCGCGGTAAAAACGCAACGACGCTTCTAGGTCAGTCACGCGCACCATGGTGTGTAGGTATTTCATGGCGAGCCTTTCTTTAAAGGGTGGGGTAGTCGGTGTAACCGACGGGGCCGGGTGTGTAGAAGGTGTTGGGGTTGGGCTCGTTCAGCACGGCATTCAATTTCAAACGCTCGACCAAGTCGGGGTTAGAGATGAACAAGCGACCAAATGCAACGGCATCGGCCTTGCCTGAGTCAATGGCGTCGATGGCCATTTGGCGGTCGTAACCGTTGTTGGCGATGTAGGTGCCTTGGAACGCTTGGCGCGCCCAGGCGTAGTCAAAGCCAGGCACGTCACGTGGGCCGCCCGTGGCGCCTTCGATGAAGTGAATGAACGCGATGCCGCGTTTGTTGAGCTCTTCCACCAGATAGGCAAACACAGTTTGTGGGTTGCTGTCAGCCAAGTCGTTGAAGGGGGTGAGGGGCGACAAACGAATGCCGACGCGGCCCGCGCCGATTTCGGCCACGCAGGCATCCACCACTTCGAGGGCAAAGCGGCAGCGGTTTTCAATCGAACCACCGTACGCGTCGGTGCGTTGGTTGGCACCGTCACGGATGAACTGGTCGACCAAATAACCATTGGCACCGTGAATTTCCACCCCATCAAACCCCGCACGAATGGCGTTGGCGGCGGCTTGGCGGAATTGCTGCACCACCTCTTGCACTTCAGCGGTTGTCAAAGCATGTGGCACGGGCACATCGACTTTGCCATTGGGGGTGTAGGCCACCACCTTGGGCTGAATGGCCGAAGGGGCCACGGGCTGCGCACCACCAGTCAGGTCTGGGTGCGTGATGCGGCCCACATGCCAAATTTGCGCGATGATTTTGGAGCCTGCCTCATGCACGGCTTGGGTGATGGGCTTCCAGCCTTCGACTTGGGCGTCTGAATAAATGCCGGGGGTCGCCATGTAGCCTTTGCCCACGGGCGAGATTTGTGTGCCTTCGCTGATGATGAGGCCCGCACCACTGCGCTGGCGGTAATAGTCCACGTTCATCGCGCTGCCGGGGATGTCGCCGTCAGCTGCGCGGCTGCGGGTGAGTGGGGCCATGACGATGCGGTTGGCCACTTCAATGTCGCCGATGCGTGTGGGTTGGAAAAGCTGAGGTGTCGTCATGTGCAATTTCTGAAGGTTCTGAAAGAATAAAAAGCTCAGCGATGGCTGTCGTTGCCATGCGTGCACATTTGATATGGGGCGTATTGTTCTGTTTTCAAGTGCTGGGTTTCAAGGTTCCGTTAATATGACCAGATCAATCGAGGGGCATTCAATGAAACAGCTGGGGTGTGCGTGGTTGGCGCTGTGTGCCTGTACAACAGCCATGGCCGCAGACGACTACAAAATCAAAGTCGATGTGACGCAGCAGCTGTTGTTCAAGTGCTGTCATGAATCAGAGCCTGATTCTCGGTTTGTCTTTGAAAGCATGCGGTGAACTCGACAACGCCCCCCTCTTTCACAGGCCTCACGTCTGAGCAGGCCGCGCAGCAACGCGCGCACGATGGACCCAACGCACTAGATGCCGCTCAGCGCCGCAGCGTGTGGGCTCGGCTATGGGCGATGTTGATGGAGCCCATGTTTGCGTTGTTGGTGCTGGCCGCTTCGCTGTATTTGGTGTTAGGCGATTTGACCGAAGGCGTCACGTTGTTTGTGTTTGTGTTGGCGGTGTTGGGTTTGACGTTTTACCAAGAGGGCAAGTCAGAAGCCGCCATTGATGCCTTGCGGCAACTGAGCCAGCCTTTTGCGCAAGTGATGCGTGATGGCCAACGCATCAGCGTGCCTTCCCGTGACGTGGTTGTGGGGGATGTGTTGTTCATTGCCGAGGGGGATCGCATTGCGGCGGATGCCTGGGTGTTGCAAGCGGACCAACTGCAAGTGGATGAATCGTTGTTGACGGGCGAGTCCTTGGCCGTGACCAAAGTGGGCGATGCTTTTGATGAGGCGTTGGCGCGCCACCTACAGCCGGGTGGCGATGAGTTGGCCGCTGTCTTTGGCGGCACCTTTGTGGTCCGTGGGCAAGGGGTGGTGCGCGTCACAGCCACAGGCATGCATAGCCAGATGGGGCGCATTGGTGCATCGTTGAATGACATTAAAACCGTGCTGACGCCACTGCAAAAGCAAACCACTCAGTTGGTGAAGGTGTTGGCGTGGATCACGTTTGGTTTGTGCGTGCTGATGATCCTCACCTTGGGCTTGCGCAATGGGGCGTGGTTGCCGGCGTTGTTGTCGGGCATTGCGTTGGCGATGGCCATCTTGCCCGAAGAGTATCCGGTGGTGATGGCCATTTTTCCGGCCTTGGGTGCGCATCGCTTGGCGCAACAAGGCGTGTTGACGCGACACATCAACGCGATTGAAACCTTGGGCGCGACCACCGTGTTGTGCACCGACAAAACGGGCACCTTGACGGAAAACCGTATGACGGTGGCGGCCTTGGCGGTGGGGGAGGCTTCTGCGCCACGTTTGTTCAAGATCAACGGCGAGTCGCTGCCAGATGAATTTCATGGGTTGGTCGAACACGCCATCTTGGCCAGCGCGCCTGAACCTTTTGACCCAATGGAAGTCGCCTTTCATGCCTTGGGTCAAACGTGGCTGAGCGACTCTGAGCATTTACATCCCGATTGGGATTTGGTGCAGACCTATGCGTTGAGCCCTGAGTTACGTGCCATGTCGCATGTGTGGCGTCCCAGCGAAGATGCGGCGCACATCGTGTCTGCCAAGGGGGCACCAGAGGCGGTGATGGCGTTGTGTCATCTCTCGCCCGCGTTGCAAGCGCAGTGGGGAGCCGTGGTGCATGCCATGGCGTCCGACGGCTTGCGCGTGTTGGCCGTGGCGCAGGGACGTTTTGTGGGCGACGCATGGCCAAGCTCCGCGCATGGTTTTGATTTTGAGTGGCTGGGCTTGATGGGCTTGAGTGACCCCTTACGCTCTGAAATTCCGCAAGCCATTGCCGATTGCCATTCGGCCAGCATCAAAGTCATCATGATTACCGGTGACTACCCGCACACGGCACGTGTCATTGCCAACCAAGCCGGCTTGCAGGGCGGTGACACCTTGACGGGGGATGTGATTGACGCCATGTCGGACGAAGCGCTGAGCGCACATCTCACAACCGTCAGCGTGTGTGCCCGCATTTCACCGCATCAAAAACTGCGCATCGTGCAAGCCCTCAAGCGCAGTGGCGAGGTGGTGGCGATGACGGGCGATGGCGTGAACGATGCGCCCGCATTGCGCGCCGCCCATGTGGGCATCGCCATGGGCGCACGCGGCACCGATGTGGCGCGCGAGGCTTCGTCGCTGGTCTTGGTGGACGACAACTTTGCATCCATCGTCAAAGGCATACGCCTAGGCCGCCGCATTTTTGGCAACCTGCAAAAGTCCATGGCGTACATCTTTGCGATTCACATTCCGATTGCCGGCTTGGCGCTGGTGCCCATGGTGTTTGCGTTGCCACCTTTGTTGATGCCTTTGCACATTGCGTTGTTGGAGTTGGTGATTGACCCCTCTTGTTCCATCGCGTTTGAGAACGAGCCTGCAGAGCCCCAGATGATGCAGCGCCCACCGCGTGACACCTTGGCGCCTATTTTTGGTTTCCAACAAATGTTGGCGTCCTTTTTTCAGGGGGTGTGCGTGTTGGCAGCAACGGGGGCGGCGTACTGGCACGCCATGGTTTTCTCTACAGAAGTGCAGCGCGCCATGGTGCTCATCACCTTGGTGGCCGCCAATGCCATGTTGATTTTTGTGAATGGGGCGCGCAATGCTGTTGCCCTGTGGGTCATGGCAGGGGCAATGGGCTTGGTGGTGTTGGGGGTGTATGTGCCATGGTTGGCTGCCCCGCTTTATTTGGCGCCCCTGGATGTCGCGCAGGTGATGACGGCATTGGGCTTGGGGGTCGCCAGCATCCTAGGTGCGTGGGTTTGCTTGAGTTTGCTTAGGTATGATGGGCCATTCAAAGGAGTTCAGCATGGCAGATATCAACCCAACCAACAATAACCTCGTCATCGGTGAAGGCGTTACTTTCAAAGGCTCTATTTCTGCGCCTGGCAAAGCCGTCATCAATGGCAATGTCACCGGCGAATTGACGGCTGACGATTTGTTGATTGGCACCAAAGGTCAAGTGACCGGTACTGTGCGTGCTCGCGAAATCGATGTGCACGGCGAACTGAACGAAGACATCGTTTGCAAAGAACACTTGTTGATTCACAGCACAGGCAAAGTGTCTGGCACCTTGGAATACCACGAGTTGGAAATCCAACGCGGCGGTAAGTTCAAAGGCAATATGAACCAGAAATGAATCGGTTCGCCAATCGGCGCGAAGCCTTTTGGCAGGGCATCCGCGATGCCCTAGGCGCTCCCGTTTTAGTTTTATTTGCAGGCATGGTCGGTTTCGGTGCCATGGGGCGTTCCCATGGTTTCGATGCTTGGATGACCGGCCTGACCAGCTTGCTGATGTTTGCGCTGCCCGGTCAGGTGGTGATGCTGGAGATGTTCATCTCTGGTTCATCCTTGTTGGCTATTGGCTTTGCCGTGACGCTGACCTCGACCCGTTTTGTCACCATGGTGGTGACGCTGTTTCCCCAACTCCACCGACGCGACCGCAACCCACTGCTGTATCTGTGGGTGCACATGCTGGCCATGACCGCATGGGCGGTGTCGATGCGCGAGTTCCCCCGCATGTCCCCTCAGCACCGCTTGAATTACTTCATCGGTTTGGCTTTGCCGTGTTGGCTGATTTCACCGATGGGCACGGTGCTGGGCTATTTTGTGGCGGGCTGGGTGCCAGCTGCGGTCACCTTGGGTTTGGTGTTCATCAACCCCTTGTTTTTCTTGCTCACCTTCACCGATGTGAAGCCTTGGGCCAATCGCATCGCCATTGGCTTGGGTTGCATCTTGGGTCCTGTTTTTTATGTGTTCGATGCCGACAGCAGTTTGCTGTTGACGGGTTTGGTGGCGGGCACGTTGGCCTATGTTGTTGACCGCCGCTGGCTGCGCCCAAAGCCTGTGGAGGTGCACACATGAACGCCGAGATGCAAGGGTGGGGCGTGTGGTTGGCGCTCAGTGCTGCGTGTATTGGCACCTATGTTTGCCGTGCCGCTGGCGTGAAGTTGTCGGGCCATATTCACCAAGACAGCGAGGTGTTTCGTTGGCTGTCTGCGGTGACCTACGCCATGGTGGCGGCTTTGACCGTACGCATGATTTTGATGCCACTGGGTTTGCTGGCCACCGTGCCTGTGTGGCTGCGTTTGGTGATTTGCGCGCTCAGCTTGTCCGTGATGGTGTCTAGCCCGCAACGCCGCTTGGTGCCTGCTTTGTTGACCGGCACCTTGTTGATGCTGGCTTATGGCGTGTTCCGTGCAAACCCATAGCCGCTGAGGCCTGCCGCTGTCCGAACCTACAATTTGCGTGCAACCTTGAAGGCACCATGAATATTCTGATTTCCAACGACGACGGCTTCCAAGCCCCGGGCATCGTGGCCCTGTACGAAGCGCTCAAAGATTTGGGCCGCGTCGAAGTGGTCGCGCCTGAGCACAACAACAGCGCCAAGTCCAACGCACTCACCTTGCACTCGCCGCTGTACGTGAGCCAAGCCAGCAATGGCTTTCGCTACGTCAACGGCACACCCGCGGACTGCGTGCACATCGCACTCACGGGTTTGCTCGACTACAAACCCGACCTCGTGGTGTCTGGCATCAACAACGGCGCCAACATGGGCGATGACACGATTTACTCTGGCACTGTGGGCGCTGCGATGGAAGGCTATTTGTTTGGCATTCCGGCCATCGCCTTTTCACAAGTTGAGAAAGGCTGGGGCCACATTGATGCCGCCGCTGCCAAAGCCCGTGAACTGGTGCAACAGATGCTGGCGCAGCCACCTGCAGCGGGCGCGCCTTGGTTGCTGAATGTGAACATCCCCAATCAACCCGTTGCGCACATCAAACCCTTGCGTGTCACGCGCTTGGGGCGTCGCCATTCGGCAGAGCGTGTCATCACGCAAACCAGCCCGCGTGGCGAAACCATGTATTGGATTGGCAGTGCAGGCGCCGCCAAAGACGATAGCGATGGCACCGACTTCCACGCCACGTTTGAAGGCCATATGTCGGTCACGCCGCTGCATGTGGACTTGACCGAACACGCCAGCTTGCCTGCGTGGACGCAACGCTTGCGCGGAGCGCACGCATGAAGCAGCGCCCCAGCTTTCCTGCACGCTTAGACACGGGTAAGCCACAAGCCGCACCTAAAACTTTGATGGGCGCGACCCGTGTGGTCATGCCGCCATCACCCGTGCGTGTGAAGCCTGCGGGCGTGGTCAGTCCCACGGGGGTGGGGCTAGATTCATCGGCCATTCGCGTGCGCATGGTGCAAAAACTTGCGGGGCAGGGCATCGATGATGCGGTGGTGCTTGAAGCGATGGGCCGCGTGGAACGCCATCGCTTTGTGGACAGTGCGTTGGTCAACCAAGCCTACGAAGACACGAGTTTGCCGATTGGCCTGGGCCAAACCATTTCCAAACCCAATGTGGTGGCCCGCATGATTGCCCTGCTGCGCGAAGCGCCGGGCCTGCAAGTTGCACCGCTGATGGGACGTGTGCTGGAGATTGGCACAGGCTGTGGCTATCAAGCAGCGGTGTTGGCTTGCGTGGCGCGTGAGGTGTACAGCATTGAACGTTTGCGTGGCTTGCATGACAAAGCGCGCGATAACTTGCGCCCCATGCGTTTGCCAAACGTGCATCTGATTTTTGGCGATGGCATGTTGGGCTATGCACAAGGGGCGCCCTACAGCGCCATCATCTCGGCTGCAGGTGGCGAGAACGTGCCGCAAGCTTGGATTGACCAGCTCGCCATGGGCGGCCGTTTGGTGGCGCCCACGCACACCAGCACGGGCCAACAAGCCTTGGTGGTGATTGATAAAACGCCGCAAGGCTTGCAACAAACGCTCCTCGAAGCCGTGAACTTTGTACCTCTAAAATCAGGCATTGCTTGAACACAGGGAAATCAGAATGTTTCGTGCCGGAATGTGGGGTCTTGCCGCCCTCGTGGCAGCCTTAGCGCTGTCGGGTTGCTCTAACAAAGGCCGCCTCGCCCCCATGGATGACCACTCGATAGGTGGTGCGCGTGGCACCACGCGTGTGTTGCCTGGTGCGGAGAACGCAGGCAAGCCCGGTTACTACACCGTCAAGCCTGGTGATACCTTGATTCGCATTGGCATGGACAACGGCCAAAGCTGGCGCGACATCATCCGTTGGAACAAGTTAGACAACCCCAATCTGATCGAAACAGGCCAAGTGCTGCGTGTGGCGCCGCCTGCGCCTGAAGTGGCGGTGGTGCGACCTGCCACATCGTCCACGGCAACAGCGCCTATGCCTGTGGCTTCGGCACCTTCATCGCCTGCCACGACATCTGCTGTGGCCCCTGCTGCACCGTCTGCCGTCGAGGATGCCATCAGCTTCCAATGGCCCGCACGCGGCAATTTGATTTCTGGTTTTGACGAGTCCAAAAACAAAGGCTTGGATATTGGCGGCAAAGTGGGCGACCCTGTGTTGGCCGCTGCCGATGGCCGTGTGGTTTACGCCGGTGCAGGTTTGCGCGGCTATGGCAACCTCATCATCTTGAAGCACAACAACACGTATTTGACGGCTTACGCGCACAACCAAACTTTGTTGGTGAAGGAAGACCAAGCCATCAAACGCGGTCAAAAGATTGCCGAAATGGGCAACAGCGATGCAGACCAAGTGAAGTTGCATTTTGAAATTCGCCGTCAAGGCAAGCCGGTTGACCCAGCTAAATACTTATCGGCGAACTGATGACCCAAGTCACGACAGAAAAGCAATGGCCTGACAATGCGCTCACCATCGAATCGATGGACCTAGAAGCGCAAGGCGTGGGCCACCGCGCCGATGGCAAAGTGGTGTTTGTGGATGGGGCTTTGCCCTTTGAGGTGGTGCGCGCCAATGTGCACCGCAAAAAAGACAACTGGGAAAAAGCCTCGCTGCTGGAAGTGCTGCACGAATCGTCGCAGCGCGTCACGCCCGGTTGCCCTCACTTTGGCTTGCACGCAGGGGCGTGCGGTGGCTGCAAGATGCAGCACTTGGATGCGGCTGCACAAATCGCCGTCAAGCAACGCGCCTTAGAAGACAACCTCTGGCACTTGGGCAAGGTCAAAGCAGAAACCATTTTGCGACCCATCCAAGGCCCTGCATGGGGCTACCGTTACCGCGCCCGTTTGTCGGTGCGCTATGTGGTGAAAAAGGGCGAAGTGCTGGTGGGCTTTCACGAGCGCAAGAGCCGCTATGTGGCCGACATGCGCCAGTGCCCCATCTTGCCGCCCCATGTGGATGCCATGCTATTGCCTTTGCGCAAACTCATTGGCTGCATGGAGGCGCGTGAGACTTTGCCGCAAATTGAACTGGCTTGTGGCGACCACGTGACTGCGATGGTGTTGCGCCACATGGAGCCGTTGAGCGCGCATGACATGGCTGCTTTGCGCGACTTTGCGGCCAAACACAACGTGCAATGGTGGTTGCAATCCAAAGGCCCAGACACGGTGTGTTTGATGGAAGGTGCCTTGGGCGAGCCACTGTCTTACGCCTTGCCTGAATTTGGCATCACCATGCCTTTCAAGCCCACCGATTTCACACAAGTCAATCCGCACATCAACCGTGTGTTGGTCACGCGTGCCTTGCGTTTGCTCGATGTGCAGCCGACCGAACGTGTGATTGACTGGTTCTGCGGTTTGGGTAACTTCACCTTGCCTTTGGCCACGCTCGCCCGCGAAGTCTTGGGCATTGAGGGCAGCGAGGCTTTGGTGGCGCGCTCCGGCGAGAACTACCTGTTCAACCAAGCCAACCGCGACAAGCCTTTGGCGCCAACAAGCTTTGTGGCGCGTAACTTGTTTGAGATGACGCCCGAGTTGCTGCGCCAAGATGGTGCCGCAGACAAGTGGTTGGTCGACCCGCCACGTGAAGGTGCTTTCTCGTTGGTGCAGGCCTTGGCCGAGATGCATCAGCAGCCAGAGCTGCGTCAGGGCTGGACACCACCGAAGCGCATTGTGTATGTGAGCTGCAACCCAGCCACCTTGGCGCGTGACGCAGGTGTATTGGTCAATGCAGCTGGCTATCGCATGTCGTTTGCGGGTGCGGTGAATATGTTCCCGCACACAGCGCACGTCGAGAGCATGGCGGTGTTTGATTTGGTCTAAACCGCAGCGCTTGAAAATCTACAGGCGTAAAAAAGGGACCGTGAGGTCCCTTTTTAGTTGGCGTAACAAACGCTTATTCGCGTTCGCCACCAAAGATGCCGAGCAAGGCCAGCAAGCTTTGGAACACGTTGATGATGTCCAAATACAAGGTCAGCGTGGCGCTGATGTAGTTGGTTTCGCCGCCGTCCATCACTTGCTTCAAGTCGTACAACATGAACGCGCTGAAGATGGCCATGGACAACATGGATATCACCATCATGCCGGCAGAGGATCCGACGAACACGTTGATGATGCTGCCCACCATCAAGACCACAGCACCCACCATGAGCCATTTGCCCATGCCAGACAAGTCGCGCTTGATGACGGTGGCCAAGCTGGCCATCACAAAGAACACGCCTGCGGTGCCTGCAAATGCAGTCATCACCAAATCAGCGCCGTTCTTGAAACCCAGCACCATGGCAATCATGCGTGACAGCATGAGGCCCATGAAGAAGGTAAAGCCCAAAAGCACGTAGACGCCAGTGGCACTTTCTTTGGTGCGCTCGATGGCGTAGATGAAGCCGAACACGCCAGCCAGCATCAAAATCATGCCCATCACGCCAGAGATGGCATAGCTGATGCCTGTGGTCACGCCAACCCATGCGCCCAAGACGGTGGGCAGCATGCTGATGGCGAGCAACCAGTAAGTGTTGCGCACCACGCGGTTGCGTTCAGCCGTCGGTAAGACGTGGTAATCAACGGTTTGAATGTTGTCATTCATGTGTAGCTCTCCTATAAACCTGATGATTCAGATGGGGCGAATTCTAGATGTTTCAAGTCGCGCAAGGCTATCGCTTACTTTTATTGAGGTTTCTTTTGTCTTGGGCGAGGGTAGTGGGGCGATCAGAGTCGGTATGCTTGGGGTTTTCTTACTTTTCAAACTCGCTTCACATGAAAACCAAACACTTCCTCGAATCCGCAGATGTCAAAACCATTGCCGCCGCCGCCGAAGCGGAAGCTTTGAAAAACAACTGGGCTGTGACCATCGCCATCGTGGACGATGGCGGTCATTTGTTGAACCTGCACCGTTTGGACGGCGCTCCTGCCATTTCTTCACACATCGCCCCAGCCAAAGCGCACACCGCAGCCTTGGGTCGTCGTGAAAGCAAGATTTACGAAGACGTCATCAACGGCGGTCGCGTGTCGTTTGTGACTGCGCCTGAAGTCAAAGGCATGCTCGAAGGTGGTGTGCCCATCATGAAAGACGGCCAGTGCATCGGCGCGGTGGGCGTGAGCGGCGTCAAGTCCAACGAAGACGCGCAAATTGCCAAGGCTGGCATTGCCGCCATCGGTCTCTAAATCAGCGCGCTCTCAAAGATAAGCCCCGCAGTTTTGGCTGCGGGGCTTTTTTGCGTTGAAGGGCGCTGTGTTTAGTAAATCAAACGCTCAGGATTGATTTCTTGCAGGATGGTGGTGGCAATTTCTTCGATGCTCTTGTGCGTGGTGGATAGCCAGCGAATGCCCGCACGGCGCATCATGGCCTCGGCCTCTGCCACTTCGTGGCGGCAGTTGGCCAAGCTGGCGTATTTGGAGTCGGGGCGGCGTTCGTTGCGAATTTCGCTCAGACGCTCGGGCTGAATAGTCAGGCCAAAGATTTTCTTTTTGTGTGGCATCAGAGCTGGCGGCAGTTGGCGGCGCTCGAAGTCTTCGGGGATGAGCGGGTAGTTGGAGGCTTTCAAGCCGTGCTGCATGGCCAAGTACAAGCTGGTGGGGGTTTTGCCGCTGCGGCTCACGCCTACCAAAATCACGTCAGATAACTCCAAGTCGCGGTTGAGCTGGCCATCGTCATGGGCCAAGCTGAAGTTGATGGCCTCGATGCGGTCGCGGTACTCTTGGCTCTTGCTGGCGTCTGAGAAGCGGCCCACACGGTGGTTGGACTTGATGCCCAGTTCTTTTTCGAGCGGGTTCACAAAGATGCTGAACATGTCCATCAGCATGGTTTTTTCTTTACAGCCTTCCAAGATGACGCTCAACACCTCCATGTTCACCAGCGTGGTAAACACAATCGGCTTACGGCCTTCGACCTCGCCTGTGTGCAAGATTTGACGCACGGCTTGGTGGGCTTTGTCCACCGAGTCCACAAACGGAATGCGGATGTGACGAAATTTCACCTCGAACTGCGCCAAGATGGCGTTGCCAAAGGTTTCTGCGGTGATGCCTGTGCCGTCAGACACAAAGAAAACGGTGGGATTGGGCATGAAAAACTTTCAATAGGAACCACGGGGTTGGGCAGAGAAGGGGCCCTGTCGGCCACCTACAATGCTGCATTATCCGAATTTCGCCACGCAGACTGATCGACCCATTCGAAAAAATACAAAGTCGCCGCGCTGTATGGCTGCACCGTTTTAACTTTTGGAGCTTGTCTATGACTGCACTTTTCAGCCCTACCGCCTTGGTGGTTCCCTTCGAAAAACTTCGAATGACGGACGTCGAATCCGTTGGCGGCAAAAACGCCAGCCTCGGCGAAATGATTTCGCAATTGCCCACGGGCGTTCGCGTGCCTACCGGCTTTGCCACTACGGCCCATGCCTTCCGTGAGTTCTTGGCTTACGACGGTTTGGTCGACAAAATCAACGCCCGCTTGGACAAGCTCGACACCGAAGATGTGCGTGCTTTGGCCGAAGTTGGCGCCGAAATTCGCGCCATGGTGGAAGCTCAGCCTTTCCCTGCCGATTTACAAAAAGCCATTGCGGAAGCGTTCGCGACTTTGTCTGAAGGCAATGCTGCCGCCACCTTTGCGGTGCGTTCATCCGCCACCGCTGAAGACTTGCCAGACGCGTCTTTCGCGGGCCAACAAGAAACTTTTCTCAACGTGCACGGCATTGACGAAGTGCTGCACAAGATGAAGGAAGTGTTTGCCTCGTTGTACAACGACCGCGCCATCAGCTACCGCGTGCACAAGGGCTTTGCCCACGCCGATGTGGCTTTGTCAGCCGGCGTGCAACGCATGGTGCGTTCTGACACGGGCGCTGCCGGTGTGATGTTCACCATCGACACCGAATCTGGATTTGAAGATGTGGTGTTCATCACCTCCAGCTACGGCCTCGGCGAGACCGTGGTGCAGGGTGCTGTGAACCCCGACGAGTTTTATGTGCACAAGCCAACTTTGAAGGCAGGTAAGCGCGCTGTGATTCGCCGCAACTTGGGCTCTAAGCTCATTGAAATGGTGTTCTCCACTGCTGAAGAGAAAAAAGCCACAGGCAAATTGGTCAAGACCGTGGATGTGCCCACCGAGTTGCGCAACCGCTACTCATTGACTGACTCTGACGTGGAGCAATTGGCCCACTACGCCATGGTGATTGAGGCCCATTACGGCCGTCCTATGGACATTGAGTGGGGCAAAGACGGCACAGACGGCCAGCTCTACATCTTGCAAGCGCGCCCAGAGACTGTGAAGAGCCAAGCCAAAGGTCAGTCCGAGTTCCGCTACAAACTCAAAGGTCACAGCACTGTGTTGGCCGAAGGCCGCGCGATTGGCCAAAAGATTGGCACCGGCCCTGTGCGCTTGGTGCACAACATCAGCGAGATGGACACTGTCCAGCCTGGCGACGTGTTGGTGACCGACATGACAGACCCCAACTGGGAACCTGTGATGAAGCGCGCCAGCGCCATCGTGACCAACCGTGGTGGCCGTACTTGCCACGCCGCCATCATTGCGCGTGAGTTGGGTATTCCTGCAGTGGTGGGTTGCGGTGACGCGACCGAGCGCTTGAAAGACGGCACGCTCGTGACTGTGAGTTGCTCAGAAGGCGACACCGGTTTGATCTATGACGGTTTGTTAGAGACTGAAGTGACCGAAGTGCAACGCGGCGAAATGCCCAGCATCAAAACCAAGATCATGATGAACGTGGGTAACCCACAGTTGGCGTTTGACTTTTGCCAGTTGCCCAACGAAGGTGTGGGCTTGGCCCGTTTGGAGTTCATCATCAACAACAACATTGGTGTGCACCCTAAGGCGATTCTTGACTACCCGAATGTCGATGCTGATTTGAAGAAGGCGGTTGAGTCCGTGGCCCGCGGTCACGCTTCGCCTCGCGCGTTCTACGTGGACAAAGTGGCCGAAGGCATTGCCACCATCGCTGCGGCGTTCTGGCCAAAGCCAGTCATCGTGCGTATGTCGGACTTCAAGTCCAACGAATACCGCAAACTCATTGGTGGCAGCCGCTACGAGCCAGAGGAAGAAAACCCAATGTTGGGCTTCCGTGGCGCCGCACGCTACATCAGCGAAGACTTCGGTGAAGCCTTTGCGATGGAGTGTGAAGCCATGCGCCGCGTGCGTACCGACATGGGTTTGACCAACGTGCAAGTCATGGTGCCATTCGTGCGTACCTTGGGCCAAGCAGAGCGTGTGACCAACTTGTTGGCCGAGCACGGCCTGAAGCGCGGCGAGAACGACCTTAAAGTCATCATGATGTGCGAAGTGCCTAGCAACGCCATCCTCGCTGACGACTTCTTGAAGTTCTTTGACGGCTTCTCGATTGGCTCGAACGACTTGACCCAACTCACCTTGGGCCTGGACCGTGACTCTGGCTTGGAGTTGTTGGCCGCTGACTTTGACGAGCGCGACCCTGCTGTGAAAGCTTTGCTCAGCAAAGCCATCGCGGCATGTTTGGCGCAAGGCAAGTACGTGGGTATCTGCGGCCAAGGCCCCAGCGACCACCCCGACTTCGCGCACTGGTTGGCCGATGAGGGCATCAGCTCCATCTCGCTGAACCCAGACAGCGTGATCGACACTTGGAAATCATTGGCCAAGTAATACCGCTTTGATGCCGCAGCCCTCTACAGCCTCTGACTCAGAGGCGCCGCGTCCCACAACGATCGAAGTCACGGCTTTGCCCAGACGTGCGTTGTGGGGTGCGGCGGGGCTGGTGGTTTTGACGGTGGGGTCTTTGGGCATGGCTTGGCTCTTGCCAGATGCCACGTTACTGCATTTTTTGTGGGTGGCGCAAGCCGTGCCTGTTCTGTACTTGCTGCTCGCTTGGTGGGGCACGCAAGCTTCGCATCCGACCGATGATGCGTCTTAAGTCTTGGCCTTGGCGTTTGTTGTTGCTCAGCTTTGCTGGGCTGGTTGTGCTGACACTGTTGTTGCTGCTTGCTGACTTTGCAGGCGTACCCAAGGGCGTTGTGAACGGTTTTTTCTTGGTGATCTCCATCATCGGTTATGCCGTGATTGGCATGTTTTGCCGCACCACCACGCCTGAAGAATATTTTGTCGCAGGGCGACGCATCAGCGCACCGCTCAACGGCATGGCGACAGCGGCTGATTGGATTTCTGCCGCCTCGTTCATTGGCCTCACAGGTTTGTTGTTGTCGGATGGCTTTGTCGGCGATGGTCAGCATCCCGGCGGCTTGGCTTATTTACTTGGCTGGACAGGCGGTTTTTGTTTGCTCGGTTTTTTATTTGCCGCCAAGCTCAACCTCTCGCAATCCATCACCATCCCTGATTTCTTAGGCCGTCGCTTTGACAGTGCGGCTGTGCGTTGGTTCGCTGCGTGGGGCGCTATTTTGTGCTCCAGTATTTACTTGGTGGCGCAAATTTACGGCATTGGCCTTGTGGCTTCCATGCTCTCGGGCTTGACCTTTGAGTTGGGTGTGTTCTTGGCGTTGGGTGGTGTGTTGCTGTGTTCATTCTTGGGTGGCATGCGCGCCGTCACTTGGACGCAGGGTGTGCAATGTGTGGTCATCGTGGTGTCGATGGTGGTCCTCGGCATGGCCGTGTCTTTCAAGACGCAAGGTCATCCTTTTGTGACGATTGCAGCGGCTCAGTCGTTGCCTGAAATCCAGCAGCGCGCCAAGCAAATTGAAACAGATCCTGCTGAGTTGAGTACGCGTGACATCATCAGTTTGCGCATGAGCAATTTGGATGTGAAGATTGCTGAGCCCACATACGCCCGCGAGGTCGAACGCCAAGCTGTGGCTCGTCAAGTGGCAAGGGCCAAAGCCGAGGGGGCTTCGCTGCGTGAGATTCAAAAGCTAGAGGCCAATCCTGCTTGGCGTGAGACATCGGTGGATCGCTTGGTGGGGGCGTGGCAAGCTGAGCGCGAGGTGTTGGCTGAGGCCATCTATCGTCCCGTGGGCTTTCAAGTGCCTTTGCTCAATGGCTGGAACCAGGGGTGGTTCAACAGCTTGGGGCTTGTGTTTTGCTTGATGTTGGGCACGGCTGCGTTGCCACATATTTTGGTGCGCTCTTACACCACGTCTACACCTGCAGAGGCTCAGCGCTCGGTGGTTTGGGCTTTGGGCATCATCGTGGTGGTTTACCTTTGCGCTTCTGCGCTCGCGGTCTTGCTCAAATCGTTTGTGCTGACCGAGTTGGTCGGCTCGCACTTGGACCAACTGCCAGATTGGGCGGATCGCTTGAAGCTGCGCAAATTGGCGCTGTTGAGTATTCAAGATTACAACCAAGACGGCATCGTGCAGTTTGCAGACATCCGTTTGTTCAACGATTACTTGGTGCTGGGCGTGCCAGAGATCACGCACATCTCGTCGGTCTTCACGGGCTTGTTGGCTGCTGGCGCGTTGGCTGCGGCCTTGTCAACAGCGGATGGCTTGTTGTTGACCATCTCGAACGCCCTGGCGCAAGACTTGTACTTTCAAACAGCAGAGCCCAATGCGCCCCCGTTGCGCCGTGTGATGTTGTCCAAAATTTTGCTGATGGTGGTGGCACTGATGGCTGCTTGGTTTGCCACTAACCGCCCCGTGAGTATTTTATTTTGGGTCACATGTGCGTTTTCTTTGGCCGCGGCCACGTTTTTCCCCGTGCTGTTGCTGGGCATTTACTGGCGCGGCATGAACCGTGTAGGGGCTTTGATGGCCATGGTGTCTGGGTTGGTCGTCACTTTGTATTACATCGCGGTCAACCACCCTTGGTTACAAATGCGCTTTCAACTGCAGGCCGCTGACACCTTGTGGTTTGGACTTGACCCCGTGTGCGCGGGCGTTTTTGGGGTGCCCGTAGGGCTGTTACTTGGCGTGGCGGGCAGCAAGCTCTCGAACACGCTAAAAAATTGACTATAATCGTGGGCTTTTCCCTTGCTGCCCGCGTCAGACGCCGTAGGCAGCTTCACATCCACAAGGAGTGTCCATGCGTCATTACGAAATCATTTTGTTGATCCACCCGGATCAAAGCGAACAAGTTCCAGCCATGCTGGAGCGTTACAAAGGCATGATCACCGCAGGTGGTGGTGCTATTCATCGTACGGAAGACTGGGGTCGCCGCCAGTTGGCCTACATGATCAACAAGCTTGCCAAAGCTCACTACATTTGCTTGAACATCGAAGCTAGCCAAGCTGTGATGTCTGAACTCGAACACGCGTTCAAGTTCAACGATGCTGTGTTGCGCCACATGACTGTCTTGCGTAAGAAGGCCGACACCGCGCCTTCCATCATGATGAAGACAGTCGAGCGCGAAGAAGCTCGCAAGAACCAGCAAGCTGAGTTCGCGGGCTAATTGCTGACTCATTACAAGGTTTGAACCACGTTGTTTTGAATGCTTGTGTTGTGGAGGCTTCGGCCCTGCGATACACCCCAGCCGGTTTACCCGCCATTGATTTGAGTCTCGAACACGAGTCTGAAATACAAGAAGCAGGGCAAAAGCGACAAGTCAAAGCAACCGTCAAAACAGTCGCCTTGGGATCTTTAGCTGAGCGTCTCGCTCAACTTCCCCTCGGTAGCCTTTGGCAGTTCAGCGGCTTTTTGGCCTCACCTCGTAACAGCAAAAACGTCGTTTTTCATATTCAAGATTTTCAGCAAATTTCATAGGAGGCCCAGATCATGGCCACATTCAAGAAATTCAACAAAGACAAGCGTCCAAAGCGCAACACGCAATCATTGCTTTTCAAGCGCAAGCGCTTCTGCCGCTTCACCGTCACTGGCGTTGAAGAAATCGACTACAAAGACGTCGACACATTGCGTGACTTCATTGCCGAAAACGGCAAGATCATTCCCGCACGCCTCACCGGCACACGCGCCATTTACCAACGTCAGCTGAACACTGCCATCAAGCGCGCGCGCTTCTTGGCCTTGGTGCCATACAGCGACCAGCACAAGATCTAAGGAGACCGACCATGCAAATTATTCTGCTCGACAAGGTCGTGAACCTCGGCAACCTCGGCGAAATCGTCCGTGTGAAAGATGGTTACGCCCGTAACTTTTTGATCCCATCAGGCCGCGCACGTCGCGCCACTGAGACAGCGATCAAAGAATTCGAAGTTCGCCGCGCTGAACTCGAAAAAGCTGCTGCTGAGAAATTGGCTGCTGCACAAGCTCAAGGCGAAAAATTGGCCGGCAAAGCCGTCAAGATCGGCCAAAAAGCCGGTGTGGATGGCCGCTTGTTTGGCTCTGTGACCAACCATGACATCGCTGAAGCGTTGACAAAAGAAGGTTTCGCAGTGGCCAAAGCCCAAATCCGCATGCCTCACGGCCCTATCAAGGTTGTGAGCGACAGCACCGTGGGTGTGGCGTTGCACACCGACGTGATCGTTGAGATCACTGTCTCTGTGTACGGCGAAGCTGCTTAAGCTTTTCTGCATCACATGAAGCCGCTCTTCGGAGCGGCTTTTTTATTTGTTCTTTGCATTTCCCCAGCTAACCCACCTCTTATCCACAGAGTTATCCCAAGCTTTGAACGCCTCTGGGCTTAGGATGTGTGTTTTACAGGATCACCATGTCAGCCGCCTCTAACAGCTTTGATGAGAGCTTCTCTCACGACCAGCAAATTGCACAACTGCGCATTCCGCCGCACTCTATCGAGGCCGAGTCCAGCGTTTTGGGCGGTTTGTTGCTGGACAACGGCGCTTGGGACCGGGTTGGCGACTTGTTGGTAGATGGTGACTTCTACCGCTACGAGCACAAGCAGGTGTATGCCGCCATTGGCGCCTTGGTGAACACCAGCCGTCCGGCTGACGTGATCACGGTGTATGAACACTTGCAAGCATTAGGCAAAGCCGAGGAAATCGGCGGCTTGGGTTACCTCAACGCTTTGGCGCAATACGTGCCGAGCGCCAGCAATATCCGACGTTATGCCGAAATCGTGCGCGAGCGTTCTATCCTGCGCAAGCTGGTGACGGCCAGCGATGAAATTGCCACCAACGCCTTCAACACGCAGGGCAGAGCGGTGGCCCAAATCTTGGATGAAGCTGAGCAAAAAATCTTCAACATCGGTGAAGAAGGCTCGCGCATGAAGCAAGGTTTTCAAGCCATGCCGCAGTTGGTAGTTGACTTGTTAGACCGTGTGCAGGAAATGGCGGACAGCCAGAGCGATATTACGGGTGTACCCACGGGCTTCATTGACTTTGACCGCATGACCTCAGGCTTGCAGCCCGGCGATTTGATTGTGTTGGCAGCGCGTCCATCCATGGGCAAAACAGCGTTGGCCATCAACATTGCCGAGCATGTGGCCTTGAACGAAGGCTTGCCCGTGGCGGTGTTCTCGATGGAAATGGGTGCCGCGCAGTTGGCGGTTCGTATCGTGGGTTCGATTGGCCGTGTGGACCAAGGCCACTTGCGCACGGGCAAGTTGAGCGATGACGAGTGGCCGCGTCTGACCGAGGCCATTGAGAAGTTACGCAATGTGTCGCTGCACATTGACGAAACACCAGGCTTGACCCCGAGTGAGCTGCGTGCCAACGCGCGTCGCTTGTCGCGTCAATGCGGCAAGCTTGGTCTCATCGTGGTCGACTATTTGCAGCTCATGAGCGGCTCTAGCAGCAGCGGTGGCGACAACCGTGCCACCGAGATTGGCGAAATTTCTCGTGGATTGAAAATGCTCGCCAAAGAGCTGCAATGCCCTGTGATCGCCTTGTCCCAGCTCAACCGAAGCGTGGAACAACGCACCGACAAACGTCCCATGATGAGTGACTTGCGTGAATCGGGTGCGATTGAGCAGGACGCGGACGTGATTATGTTCATTTACCGCGACGATTACTACAACAAAGAATCCAAAGAACCAGGCGTAGCCGAGGTCATCATCGGTAAGCAGCGTAACGGCCCCACTGGAACCGTCAAGCTGGCTTTCTTGAAGCCACTCACCAAGTTCGAAAGCTTGGCCAGTGGCTACAGCAGTGGTGGCGACTACTAGCTAGCTCTTAAGGCTTAAAGCACTTCACTGGCAAAGTCAGCCAAGCGTGAGCGCTCGCCACGGGCCAAGGTGATGTGGCCGCCATGTGGCCAACCTTTGAAACGGTCTACCGCATACGTCAGGCCCGATGAGCCTTCTGTCAGGTAAGGCGTGTCGATCTGTGCCAAGTTGCCCATGCACACAATCTTGGTCCCAGGACCTGCGCGCGTGATGAGCGTTTTCATTTGCTTGGGCGTCAAGTTCTGGGCTTCATCGATGATGAGGTACTTGTTCAAGAACGTGCGTCCACGCATGAAGTTCAAGCTCTTGATCTTGATGCGGCTGCGAATCAAATCATTGGTCGCGGCACGGCCCCAGTCGCCCGAGTTGGTGTCGGTCTTGGCCAGCACTTCAAGGTTGTCGTCTAAGGCGCCCATCCATGGACCCATTTTTTCTTCTTCGGTGCCGGGCAAGAAACCAATGTCTTCGCCCACGCTCACGGTGGCACGCGTCATGATGATTTCGGTGTAGCGACGGTCGTCCAATACTTGCGTCAGGCCTGCGGCCAAGGCCATCAAGGTCTTGCCGGTGCCTGCAGTGCCAGTGAGGGTGACGAAGTCAATTTCTGGATCGGTCAGCAAGTTCATCGCGAAGTTTTGTTCGCGGTTGCGGGTGGTCACGCCCCAGACGGCATTTTTGAGATGCGTGAAGTCTTTGAGCGTTTTCAACACCACGGTGTTGCCGCGAATTTCGGTCACACGGGCATAGAGACTTGGCTCACCGGCTGACTCGTAATACACAAACTGATTGATGTGCAGGTCGGGTACCAAAGGGCCGCTTAGGCGGTAGAAGGTGTGGCTGCCGCTTTGCCAGCTTTCCACCTCTTTGGCGTGCTTGAGCCAGAAGTCTTCGGGTAGGGCGATGGCGCCCGAGTAGAGGAGGTCACCGTCTTCCAGAGTCTTGTCGTTTTGGTAGTCCTCAGCGGCCAGACCCAAGGCGCGTGCTTTGACGCGCATGTTGATGTCTTTGGAGACCAACACCACTTCGCGCGGTGCGTGCTTGATGCGCAGGGCCTCGACCACTCCCAAAATTTGGTTGTCGGCTTTGCCTTGGGGCAGGCTAGAAGGCAGGGTGAAATCAAGCGGCTCGGTTTGGAAGAACAAACGGCCCCCCACTTGAATGTGGCCTGTGCCGTCAAGCTTAATGCCTGTCGTGATGTCTGCGCCGTGCGAAGCCACCAAAGCATCAAGCGAACGGCTGGTTTGGCGCGCGTTGCGCGCCACTTCGGTCATGCCTTTTTTGTGGCCATCGAGCTCTTCGAGCACGATCATGGGCAAGAACACATCGTGTTCTTCGAAGCGGAACAAGCACATCGGGTCATGCATCAACACATTGGTGTCGAGCACAAACAGCTTAGTAGGGCCTGTGTGTTTCTTTTTAGGAGCGGCTGCACGCGCGGGGGCGGCTGCTTTGCGCTCGCCTTTGTAGGCGGGCATGGGTTCGGATTTGCGTGCGGCGAGTGGCGCTTCTGGTGCTTTGGTGGGCACTGGTGCTTCGACTTCGTGGGTGTCACGGCGCGGTGCCGATTTGCGTGTGCTGCGCGATTTAGGCGCTGCGGCATCTAAGCCCTCGGTGTTCAACAAAGCGGCACGTTTGGCGGGGGCGGGAGGCAGTGGCATAGATGAAACTTAAAGAGTTGAAACGCAAAGAAAAAACCGGAATTTAGATTCAAAAAGCGAAAAAGCCGCCTGGAGGCCAAGGCGGCTTTTTGTTGGAAACGTGTTCGCTTCTGTCAATGTCATGGAGCCACTATAACCGAGCTCTGTGACAGTTTTAGCGGGGGTATTAAGCAGCGGCTGCAGCGGCTTTCTTCAAAGCCTTGACCGCTTTGAGCACTTCGTCCACATGGCCTGGCACTTTGAGGCCGCGCCACTCTTCTTTCAGCAAGCCATCAGCGCCCACCAAGAAGGTGCTGCGCTCAATGCCTTTGACTTTTTTGCCGTACATGATTTTGTTTTTCACAACGCCAAACATGTGGCACATTTTTTCTTCTGTGTCAGCAATCAGCTCAAAGGGCAGTTCGAGTTTGGTTTTGAATTCATCATGCGACTTCATGTTGTCGCGTGACACGCCAAACACCATGGCGCCAGCTTTGACGAAGTCTTTGTACTTGTCGCGGAACTGCATGGCCTCTGTGGTGCAGCCAGGTGTGTTGTCCTTTGGGTAAAAGTACAAGACCATCACTTGGCCGTTGTGCGAGGTGTTGCTTACCTTAATGCCGCCTGTGGCGTTGGCTTCAAATTCGGGGAGGGGTTTGTTGACAACAATTGCCATAGCGCTCAATCAGGTGTGACAGTTCAAACGGCCGGATGAAGGAGGCGACTGTCGAGACAGCCCCCTTCCGGCAACCCACTATTTTAACTTAGAAACCTAGGCTTGCATACGAATCAACGCATCAAGCAGATGCGCGGCGAAGCGTGTTCTTAATTCTTACTTGTAGAAGCTTCGATTAATAATGCCGCCGCTACTTTGCGGCCTTCGCCCGCCAAGATGTTGTAAGTGCGGCAAGCCGCTTGTGTATCCATGGTCTCTAGACCTAAGCGGCGCTGCATCAAGCCCACTTGCCATTCGGGCTTGGGGAAACGCAAACGTTCACCGCTGCCAAAGATCACCAACTCCACATCTAACTCGGCCAGTTGTGCGAAGTGTTGTGGGCCTAAATCTTCAAAACTTTGGCAATCCCAATCGAGGCGCAGCCCCTCGGAGGTGATCAGCACACTGTGCGCGATTTTTTCGCCTTGGATGGCAATCCATCCTGGGCCATAGGCGGTGACGGACTGGGTCTCGATGCGATCGGGTTGTAATTTCATAAATGCCTTGAGATCTGTGGTCAAATTATAGGTTTCACCCTGTAAAAGAGCCCTCGGAGGGACTTTGAAGAAGATCCAAAAATCCAACAAGCTGTCCAACGTCTGTTATGACATTCGCGGTCCCATCATGGACCGAGCGCGTCAAATGGAGGAGGAAGGCCACAAGATCATCAAACTCAACATCGGCAACTTGGCCGTGTTTGGCTTTGATGCGCCTGAAGAAATTCAGCAAGACATGATCCGCAACCTGCCCACCTCGGCGGGTTACTCGGACAGCAAAGGCATTTTTGGCGCCCGCAAAGCGGTGATGCACGAGACGCAAAAGCAAGGCATCAAAGGCGTCACGCTCGATGACATTTACTTGGGCAATGGCGCGAGTGAACTCATCGTCATGGCCACCAACGGCTTGCTGAATAACGGCGACGAGTTGCTGTTGCCTGCGCCCGACTATCCGTTGTGGACTGCAGCGGTCAGCTTGTCTGGCGGCACACCCGTGCACTATGTGTGTGACGAAGCGAATGGTTGGATGCCTGACATCGAAGACATTCGTTCGAAGATCACCAAGAACACCAAGGGTATTGTGGTCATTAACCCCAACAACCCAACGGGTGCTTTGTATTCAGACGAATTGCTGATGCAAATCGTCGACCTCGCACGCAAGCATGGCTTGATCATTTTTGCCGACGAGGTGTACGACAAAGTTTTGTACGACGGCGTCAAACACACGCCGCTTGGCAGCTTGAGCGAAGACGTGTTGACGCTCACCTTCAACTCGCTGTCCAAGAGCTACCGCTCATGCGGCTATCGCGCGGGTTGGCTGGTGGTGTCGGGTGACAAAAAGCCTGCAGCCGATTACATCGAGGGCCTCAACATGCTCTCGAACATGCGCTTGTGTGCCAACGTGCCAGGCCAGTGGGCCATTCAAACCGCCTTGGGCGGCTACCAAAGCATCAACGATTTGGTGGGCGAGGGCGGCCGTTTGCGCAAGCAACGTGACTTGGCCTATGAACTCATTACCGCCATTCCTGGCGTGACATGCGTGAAGCCGCAAGCCGCGCTGTACATGTTCCCGCGCTTGGATCCCAAGGTGTACCCCATCAAAGATGACCAACAGTTTTTCTTAGAGTTGCTCCAAGAAACCAAGGTCATGTTGGTGCAGGGCACGGGCTTTAACTGGAAGACCACGGACCACTTCCGTATCGTGTTCTTGCCCCACGAAGACGACTTGCGTGAGGCCATCTCACGCATCGCAAAATTCTTAGAAAACTACCGAAACAGAAAAGCATGAAACCGATTCAAGTTGGCCTCTTAGGCATTGGCACTGTGGGCAGCGGCACTTACGAAGTGCTCAAACGCAATCAAGAAGAAATCCAACGTCGCGCCGGTCGCGGCATTGAAGTCACGATGGTGGCTGACCTCGATGTGGCACGTGCCAAAAGCATCGTGGGTGTGAATGTGCAAGTGGTGGACGATGCGCGCAAGATCATTGCCAACCCAGATATCGACATCGTGGTCGAACTCATTGGTGGCTACGGCATCGCCAAACAACTCGTGCTCGAAGCCATCGAAGCGGGTAAGCATGTGGTGACAGCCAACAAGGCATTGCTCGCCGTGCACGGCACAGAAATCTTCGCCGCCGCCCACAAAAAGGGCGTGATGGTGGCGTTTGAAGCTGCAGTTGCTGGCGGTATTCCCATCATCAAAGCTTTGCGCGAAGGCCTGACGGCCAACCGCATTCAGTGGCTGGCCGGCATCATCAACGGCACGACCAACTTCATCTTGTCGGAGATGCGCGACAAGGGTTTGACCTTTGACGACGTGCTCAAGCAAGCGCAAGCCTTGGGCTATGCCGAAGCTGACCCGACCTTCGACATCGAAGGTGTGGACGCCGCGCACAAAGCCACGCTCATGTCGGCCATTGCGTTTGGCGTACCTGTGCAGTTTGACAAGGCCTATGTCGAAGGCATCACCAAGCTCGAATCACAAGACATCAAGTACGCCGAACAACTCGGTTACCGCATCAAGCTCTTGGGTATTTCCAAGCGCACCGCTGCAGGCATTGAGCTGCGCGTGCATCCTTGCTTGGTGCCCGCCAAGCGTTTGATTGCCAACGTTGAAGGTGCGATGAATGCGGTGATGGTGCACGCTGACGCCGTGGGCACCACGCTGTATTACGGCAAAGGCGCTGGCAGCGAGCCCACTGCCAGCGCGGTGATCGCCGACTTGGTGGACATCACACGTTTGCATACCGCAGACCCACTCAACCGAGTGCCGCATTTGGCCTTCCAGCCAGACGCGATGAGCAACTTGCCGATTCTGCCAATGGCCCAAGTGGTCACCAGCTACTACCTGCGTTTGCGCGTGGCCGATCAAGCGGGTGTGCTCGCCAAGGTCACAGGTATTTTGGCCAACGCCGACATCAGCATTGATGCCGTGTTGCAGCGCGAAGCCGGTGAGGGCGAGAGCCACACCGACCTCATCATCTTGACCCACGATTGCGTGGAAGCCAAGATGAATGAAGCCCTTGCTGAAATGCAAAAGCTGACCACCGTGTTGGCCCCGATCACCCGCATCCGCAAAGAAGAGTTGAACTGATGCTGTATTTGTCCACGCGCGGCCATGCCGAGCGCAAGCGTTTTTGTGAAATCCTCCTCGAGGGCTTGGCCCCCGATGGTGGTTTGTATTTGCCCGAGCACTACCCACAGGTGGACGATGCAGCGCTCACGCGTTTGCGCAACACGTTCAACACACAAGGCTACGCAGCATTGGCATTTGAAGTGCTGTCGCTCTACATCGACGACATTCCTGCGGCTGACTTAAAAGCCTTGTGCGCCAAGACCTACACCAAAGAGGTTTACGGCACCGAGGCCATCGTGCCTCTGCGCAAGTTAGAAGACGGCTTGTGGGTCGAGGCTTTGTCCAACGGACCAACGCTCGCGTTCAAAGACATGGCCATGCAACTGCTGGGCAACTTGTTTGAATACGAGTTGGCACGCCGTGGCGAAGAATTGAACATTTTTGGCGCGACCAGTGGCGACACTGGCAGCGCGGCCGAATACGCCATGCGTGGCAAAAAAGGTGTGCGCGTGTTCATGACCAGCCCACACGGCCGCATGAGCCCGTTCCAACAAGCGCAAATGTTCAGCTTGATGGATGAGAACATCCACAACATCGCCATCGAAGGCGTGTTTGACGATTGCCAAGACTTGGTCAAGGCCGTGTCCAACGATTTGGACTTCAAAACCAAATACAAAATTGGCACGGTCAACTCCATCAACTGGGCGCGTTTGTTGGCCCAAGTGGTGTACTATTTCGCAGGCTATTTCCAAGCGACCACCGCCAACAGCCAAAAGGTGAGCTTCACTGTGCCGAGTGGCAACTTTGGAAACGTCTGCGCAGGCCATGTGGCCCGCATGATGGGCTTGCCTGTGGACACCTTGGTGGCTGCCACCAACGAAAACGATGTGCTCGACGAGTTCTTCCGCACCGGCGTGTACCGCGTGCGCGGAAGTGCTGACACGCACGAAACCTCTAGCCCATCGATGGATATTTCCAAGGCCAGCAACTTCGAACGCTTTGTGTTCGATTTACTCGGTCGCGACGCGGCGCTCACCAAAGACTTGTTTGGACCACAAATCTCGAAGAACGGCAAGTTCGACCTGAGTGGCAATCCACACTTTGCAGAAGCAGCAGCGCGTTACGGTTTTGCCAGCGGCAAGAGCACACATGCCAACCGATTGGCCACCATCCAAGACGTGCACAAACGCTTTGGCGAGATGATCGACACGCACACCGCCGACGGCGTGAAAGTGGCGCGTGAACACATCAAGGCTGGCGTGCCGATGATCGTGCTGGAAACTGCTTTGCCCATCAAATTTGCGGCCACCATCGTGGAAGCCTTGGGCCAAGAGCCCCATCGGCCGGCCAAGTTTGAAGGCATCGAAGCCTTGCCTAAGCGCGTGCAGGTGATGAAGGCAGATGTGGCGCAAATTAAGGCGTACATCACCCAGCATTGCGACCACGCATGAAAGTCGTCGCCTTTGCTGGTTACTCCGGCTCAGGAAAAACCACTTTGGTGGAGCAGCTGATTGGCTGTATGCGCATGAAAGGTTTGCGCGTGTCTGTGGTCAAACACGCGCATCACAACTTTGACATCGACAAGCCCGGCAAAGACAGCTGGCGTCACCGCGAAGCAGGCGCGTTTGAGGTGCTGGTGGCATCGAACCAACGCTTGGTATTGCAGCGTCAGTTTGAACAACCTGCGCAGCTCTCGGTGCACCACCTGTTGGCCGAGGTGTACGACGGCGTCGATTGGGTCTTGGTCGAGGGCTTTAAGAAAAGCGATTTGCTCAAGGTTGAGGTTTGGCGTAAAGCGTCTGAGCAGCCTGTGCGTTACCCGCATGATGACTTTGTGGTGGCCATTGCCACTGATTCACCGCAAGACATGCCAGAGGCCACGCAGCGTCCTGTGCTTGATTTGAATGACCCCTATGCCATCACCGAATGGTTGGTGGCCAACGAAGACCGTTTCGAATACAACCCACCTTTGCTATGACCCGTCCTGCTTTGCTTTCACTCGATGACGCGTTGCCGCAATTGCTGGCGCAAGCTGTTGCATTGCCTCGCGTAGAAACCGTGTCGACGTTTGAGGCCGATGGTCGCGTGCTCGTACAAGACGTGGTTGCCGCCTTGCAAGTGCCCCCGCAAGACAACAGTTCGATGGATGGTTATGCCGTGCGTGCGTCTGATTGCGCGCAAGCAGATGCTGTGTCGCGCGTGACGCAACGCATTCCCGCTGGCACACACGGCACGCAGCTCAATGCGGGTGAGGCTGCCCGTATCTTCACCGGCGCACCCATCCCGCCTGGTGCTGATGCTGTGGTCATGCAAGAGGACTGCGAAGCCTTAGAGGGCGATCAAGTCAAGGTGAGCAAGGCTGTGCCGGCAGGACAGTGGATTCGCCGCTCGGGCGAAGACGTCACACGCGGTGCGACGGTGCTGAGTAAGGGTACACGCTTGACACCCGCTGAGTTGGGCTTGGCCGCCAGCATTGGATTGGCTCAGTTGCAGGTGTCCGCACGCCCGCGTGTGGCGTTGTTCTCCACGGGTGATGAGTTGGTCATGCCTGGCGATGTAGCCCCTGAGGCTATGCCCGCTGGTGCAATTTACAACTCCAACCGTTTTTTCTTGCGCGCCATGTTGCAGCGCTTGGGCTGCGAGGTGACTGACCTTGGCATCGTGCCCGACAAACGCGAGGCCACCATCGCCGCTTTGCGCGATGCGGCCCAGCACCATGATTTGATTCTCACCAGCGGCGGCGTGTCGGTGGGCGAAGAAGACCACATCAAACCTGCTGTGGAAAGCTTGGGCGAATTGAACCTGTGGCAACTGGCCATCAAACCTGGCAAACCCTTTGCCTATGGCAAGGTGAACCGTGATGCTGATAGTGATGACTGCCACTTCATGGGCTTGCCCGGCAACCCAGTGTCCAGCTTTGTCACCTTCTTGTTGTTGGTGCGTCCGTTTGTGTTGGCTCTGCAAGGCGTCACGAAGACCGACATCGCACGCACTGAAATAACAGCGCACTTCGATTGGCCCCGGGCTGACAAACGCCGCGAGTTTTTGCGTGTCAAACGCAATGCCCAAGGTGGTCTCGATTTGTTCCCGAACCAAAGCTCCGGTGTGCTCACCTCGGCGGTGTGGGGCGATGGCGTGGTGGATAACCCTGCTGGTCAAACCATTGCCAAAGGCGATACCGTTCGCTTTATTTCCTTTGCGGAGTGGCTGGCATGAGCGTGACCTACAGCGTGAACCTCAAGTACTTTGCGTCCATTCGCGAAGCCATTGGGCAGGGCAGCGAAAGCGTGAGCACACAAGCCGCCACGCTCAAAGCTTTGCGTGATGAACTGATTGCTCGCGGTGGCGCTTACGCCGAAGTGCTGGCCCATGGCCGCGCCGTGCGCATGGCCTTAAACCAAGATCTGTGCGAAGACACGGCTATGTTGAGCGAAGGCTGCGAAGTGGCCTTCTTCCCGCCCGTCACCGGCGGTTAACGCAGAAGGCAAACCATGTCCTTCACCGTCAGCATCCAAACCCAAGACTTTGATGTGAGCCAAGAGCTTGCCGCCTTGCGTACGGGCGATGCGCGGGTGGGGGCGGTGTGCTCGTTTTTAGGTACAGTGCGCGAGCGCAATGACGGCAGCTCGGTCGCCAGCATGGAGCTAGAGCATTACCCCGGCATGACCGAGAAGTCCATCTCGGCCATGATGGACGAAGCCAAGAAACGCTTTGACATCTTTGCTGCGCGTGTGATCCACCGCGTGGGTTTGTTGCACCCAGAAGATCAAATCGTCTTCGTGGCGGTGACCTCTGCCCACCGCGGCGAGAGCTTCAAGGCTTGCGAGTTTTTGATGGACTACCTCAAAACCCAAGCGCCATTTTGGAAAAAAGAAGTCACGCCCGAAGGCGCACGCTGGGTCGATGCCCGTGTGAGTGACGACCAAGCCTTGGCTCGTTGGGGCATACAAGCCAGCAATACCGTCGCGCCTTAACGGTGTGCGCCACCGCACGGACAAAGGCGTGGGCGAATGGTTGAATCTGCGGTGCTTTGATCCACGTCAAAGCCGACTGTTCTAGGCCCACTTGAAATAGCGGCCAGTAGCCTCAAATACTGACTAATTCAACAAATAACTCGGAGTTTCCATGCGTATTGACAAACTCACCACCAAGTTTCAAGAAGCTTTGGGCGATGCCCAGTCGCTCGCCCTCGGGGGCGACCACGCCTACATCGAGCCGTCCCATGTGTTGGTCGCCATGCTGCGCCAAGACGATGGCCCTAAATCCCTGTTGCAGCGCGCGGGTGCCAATGTGTCGGGCTTGCTGTCCTCAGCCGAAGACGCGATGAACCGATTGCCCAAAGTCGAAGGCCAAGAGCAGGTGCAAGTGGGGCGCGACACCGTGTCCTTGATTCAGGCCGCTGAAAAAGAAGCCATCAAACGCGGCGACCAGTTTGTAGCCAGCGAATTGTTCTTGTTGGCCATGTGCGACAACAAAGGCAACTGGGGCAAGCTCGCCACGCAAAACGGCCTAAATCGTAAATCGCTAGAGGCCGCGGTCACAGCCGTGCGCGGTGGCCAAAAAGTGGACAACGCCGAGAGCGAAGGCCAACGCGAATCGCTCAAAAAATACTGCATGGACCTGACTGAGCGTGCGCGGCTTGGCAAGCTCGATCCCGTGATTGGCCGTGACGATGAAATTCGCCGTGCCATTCAAGTGCTGCAACGTCGCAGCAAAAACAACCCCGTGCTCATCGGTGAGCCAGGCGTGGGCAAGACCGCGATTGTCGAGGGCTTGGCACAGCGCATCGTGGCAGGCGAGGTGCCTGATTCGCTCAAAGGCAAACGCGTGTTGTCGCTCGACATGGCCTCATTGCTGGCCGGCGCGAAATACCGTGGTGAGTTTGAAGAGCGCTTGAAAAGTGTGCTCAAAGAATTGGCGCAAGACGAAGGCCAAACCATTGTGTTCATCGACGAGCTCCACACCATGGTGGGTGCTGGCAAGGCCGAAGGCGCGATGGACGCAGGCAACATGCTCAAACCCGCTTTGGCGCGTGGCGAGCTGCACTGCGTGGGCGCGACCACCTTGGATGAATACCGCAAGTACATCGAAAAAGATGCAGCTTTAGAGCGTCGTTTTCAAAAAATCATCGTGGGCGAACCTTCGGTCGAAGCCACCATTGCCATTTTGCGTGGCTTGCAAGAGAAGTACGAAGTGCACCATGGGGTAGAGATCACCGATCCCGCCATCGTGGCAGCGGCCGAGTTGAGCCACCGCTACATCACCGACCGCTTCTTGCCCGACAAAGCGATTGACTTGATTGACGAGGCAGCCGCCAAAATCAAAATTGAAATCGACTCTAAGCCCGAGGTAATGGACAAGCTCGACCGCCGCCTGATTCAGCTCAAGATTGAGCGCGAAGCCGTGCGCAAAGAAAAAGACGAAGCGTCTAAGAAGCGCATGGAGCTGCTCGAAGAAGAGATTGAAAAGATTGGCAAAGAGTACGCCGATCTGGACGAGATTTGGAAGGCCGAAAAATCATCTGCCCACGGCGGTGCGCAACTCAAAGAAGAGATTGACCGTTTGCGTCATCAAATTGAAGAGCTCACGCGCAAGGGCGAGTTCAACAAAGTAGCCGAGTTGCAATACGGCAAATTACCCGAGCTTGAAAAGCGCATGAAGGAAGCCAACGCGCGCGAAAGCGGCAAGGCCAATGCGGCAGGCGGTAACCGCTTGCTGCGCACGCAAGTGGGTGCTGAAGAAATTGCAGAAGTGGTGGCGCGTGCCACAGGCATCCCTGTGTCCAAGCTGATGCAAGGCGAGCGCGACAAGCTCTTGCAAATGGAAGACAAGTTGCATGACCGTGTGGTGGGCCAAGAAGAGGCCATCACGGCGGTGGCCAACGCCATTCGCCGCTCGCGTGCTGGTTTGGGTGACCCCAATCGTCCGACAGGCTCGTTCTTGTTCCTTGGCCCAACCGGTGTGGGTAAAACTGAGCTGTGCAAGGCTTTGGCCGGCTTCTTGTTTGACAGCGAAGACCACATGATTCGCATCGACATGAGCGAGTTCATGGAGAAGCATTCGGTCAGCCGCTTGGTGGGTGCGCCCCCTGGCTATGTGGGCTACGACGAGGGCGGCTATTTGACCGAAGCCGTGCGCCGCAACCCCTACAGCGTGTTGCTGCTGGACGAGGTGGAGAAGGCTCATCCTGATGTGTTCAACATCTTGCTGCAAGTGCTTGACGACGGCCGTTTGACCGATGGCCAAGGCCGTACGGTGGACTTTAAAAACACCGTCATCGTTATGACCTCTAACATCGGCTCGCCCATCATCCAAAGCATGGTGGGGCAAGACCCGCAAGACATCAAAGATGCGGTGTGGGATGAACTCAAGTCGCACTTCCGTCCTGAGTTCTTGAACCGCATTGACGAGACCGTGGTGTTCCACGCTTTGGATGCCGAGCACATCACCAGCATTGCGGGCATTCAGCTCAAAATCTTGGGTGCACGATTGACCAAGATGGACTTGACCTTGGATGTGTCACTCGCCGCATTGGCCGAGCTGGCCAAGGTGGGCTTTGACCCCGTGTTTGGTGCGCGTCCGTTGAAGCGTGCCATTCAACAGCGCATTGAGAACCCGTTGTCGAAGTTGCTGCTGGAGGGCAAGTTCTTGCCCAAAGACACGATTGCGGTCAACGTCGATCCCGTGCGTGCGCCCGGCGAGTTTGCCTTCACCAAAGCCGAGGTTTGACACTCGGCAGCTAAGTGGGCTTGCCCCTTGTCGGGTCAGGGGGCTTGTCCCTCAGTCGACCGCGTTCATCAAGCGCAGCAGTTAGGATGTTTCATCCCACACTGCTGCGCTTTTTTTATGACTTCCTTAAACCCCGCATCCAACCCTTGGCGCGATGATGCTGCCGTCATTGGCTTGGTGGGCGTTGCACACGCCAGCTCGCACTTCTCGCACCTGTTGTTGCCCCTCATGTTCCCGGTGTTCATCAGCACGTTTGGCTTGAGCTATTCGGAGCTTGGGTTTTTGATGACGGTGTTTTTTGTCGTCTCGGGGATCGGCCAAGCCTCAGCGGGTTTTGTGGTGGACCGTTTGGGTGCACGCCCCGTGTTGTTTGTTGCGTTGTTGTTGATGGCCGCAGGCTGTTTGGTCGTGTCGGTAGCTGACAGCTATGTGGGGCTGATGTTGGGCGCTGCGTTGCTAGGGCTGGGCAACTGTTCGTTTCATCCGGTGGACTTCACCATCCTCAACCAAAAAGTGTCCGCGCCTCGCTTGGGCTATGCCTTCAGCGCACACGGGCTAACGGGTAATTTGGGCTGGGCACTGGCGCCCGTGTTCATGGTGGGCTTGAGTGCAGCGTTTGATTGGCGCACGGCCTATGTGTGTGCTGCCCTCTTGTTTGTTGCGATCTTGGCAGTGTTGCTGTGGCAGCGTGATTTACTACACGCTGATGTGGTGAGCCACAAGCCCACGGCGGGAGACGCCAGTACTTTGGACTTTTTAAAAATCCCCGTGGTGTGGTGGTGCTTTGGTTTTTTCTTGCTCTCCACCATGACCCTGGCCGTGGTGCAAAGCTTTGCTGTGTCAATTTTGCAAGCACTGCACCACGTCACCTTTGAAGCGGCCACCTTCACCTTGACGGCGTACATGCTGTGCGCCGCAGCTGGCATGTTTGTAGGCGGCTTTGTGGCTGCACGTTGGCCTCGCCAAAGTGACAAGGTGGTGGCAGGCTGCATGACAGCAGGTGCCATTTGTATGGCCTTGTGTGGCAGTGGGTGGTTGAGTGCAGAACTCACCATGGTCATCTTGGCCGCCACGGGTTTGGCCATTGGCGTTGGCGGTCCATCGCGTGACATGATGATCAAGAAAGCCACGCCCAAGGGAGCCACAGGTCGCGTGTATGGCATGGTGTATTCGGGGTTGGACACGGGCTTTGCCATTTCACCATTGATCTTTGGTGTCTTCATGGATCACGGCTGGTACGGTGCCACCTTGCTAGGCGCCGCTGTGGTGTTGATGCTCAGTGTGGGCGTGGCGCTGGGGGTGGGGCGCAGAACTGCGCATGTCTGATTGACATGTACAGGCCATAAAAAAGGGACCGTGAGGTCCCTTTTTCATTGAGGCAGAGTCTGAATTACTTCAGGTGCTTGCCGATCAAGCCAGCCAATTCAAACATGGTGACTTGGGCTTTGCCAAACACTTGCTTGAGCTTGTCGTCAGCGTTGATGTTGCGCTTGTTGACTTTGTCTTGCAGACCGTGCTTTTTGATGTACGTCCACATTTTGCTCACGACTTCAGTGCGTGGCACTGCAGTGTTACCGATCACAGCAGCCAATGCGGCGCTAGGTGTGAGGGCTTTCATGAACGCAGCATTGGGCGTGCGCTTCTTTGCAGGTGCTTTTTTGGCCGCAGCTTTTTTAGCTGGGGCTTTCTTGGCGACAACCTTTTTAGCAGCAACTTTTTTGGCTACTGGCTTTTTAGCGGGGGCAGCTTTCTTCGCTGGGGCTTTTTTAGCAACTACTTTTTTAGCGGCAGGCTTCTTAGCCGCTACTTTTTTAGCAGGTGCAGCTTTTTTCGCCGCTACTTTTTTAGCAGGTGCAGCTTTTTTCGCTGCTACTTTTTTAGCTGGAGCAGCTTTCTTTGCTGCCACTTTTTTAGCCGGAGCTTTTTTTGCAGTTGCCATGGTTGATTTCCTTCTAGAAGTTTTTGTTTGCAAGCCTTAGAGATATCGCTCTAGAGCAATGCGGATGCTAATTGAGAACGCACGTCTTTCCAAGCTAAAAACAACTTTTTCATTGGAGGATGTTGTTTTTTGCGAGGGGTTGTCATGACATGCCCAGTGTGTCTGTGCCAGCGACGCATGTTCTGAATCAGGACTGTGCTGTCGCGCTTGCTCATATTTGAAAAATCATTTCATATTGCAATATATAGATATGCTGCGGTGCAATATTTTTTCTTGATATGAGAAATCAAGTTCCACAATGCAGAATAAGTTCAGTAACATATTGATTTGATTGAATAAAAATAAATTCTTATATAAGACATAAGACGCGAATCAAGTCTTCTATAAGACTTATAGTCGATCCATCGATAACCACTTAACTTTCTGGAGCGAACCATGCCTCAATCACTGAACGAACAACTCAGCCGCGAACAACAAATCGCCGCCCTCGAAAAAGACTGGGCGACCAACCCACGCTGGAAAGGCGTGAAGCGTGGTTACTCTGCTGCTGACGTCGTGCGCTTGCGCGGCAGCATGCCTATCGAGCACACACTTGCCAAGCGCGGTGCAGAAAAGCTCTGGGAAAAAGTCAACGGTGGCGCCAAGAAAGGCTACGTCAACGCATTCGGCGCGATCTCTGCTGGTCAAGCCATGCAACAAGCCAAAGCTGGCTTGGAAGCTGTGTACTTGTCAGGCTGGCAAGTTGCTGCTGACGGCAACACATCTGAAACCATGTACCCAGACCAATCGCTCTACGCGTACGACTCTGTGCCAACCATGGTTCGCCGCATCAACAACACATTCAAACGCGCTGACGAAATTCAATGGGGCCGTGGCATCAACCCAGGCGACAAAGAATTCATCGACTACTTCTTGCCAATCGTGGCTGACGCTGAAGCCGGTTTCGGTGGCGTGCTGAACGCTTTCGAATTGATGAAGAACATGATCACTGCTGGCGCTGCTGGCGTTCACTTCGAAGACCAATTGGCTGCTGTGAAGAAATGCGGTCACATGGGCGGCAAAGTGTTGGTGCCAACACAAGAAGCTTGCGAGAAATTGATCTCTGCACGTTTCGCTGCTGACGTCATGGGTACATCCACCATCGTGTTGGCACGTACCGATGCTGAAGCTGCTAACTTGATCACTTCTGACCACGACGCCAACGACAAGCCATTCTTGACAGGCGAGCGTACTCAAGAAGGTTTCTACCGCGTCAAAAACGGTTTGGAACAAGCCATCAGCCGCGGCGTTGCATACGCTCCTTACGCTGACTTGGTGTGGTGCGAAACAGGCGTGCCAGATATCGGCTTCGCTCGCGAATTCGCACAAGCTGTGCACGCTGCATGCCCAGGCAAGCTGTTGTCTTACAACTGCTCACCTTCTTTCAACTGGAAGAAGAACCTCAACGACAGCCAAATCGCTTCGTTCCAAGAAGACTTGTCAGCATTGGGTTACAAATACCAGTTCATCACATTGGCTGGTATCCACATCAACTGGTACAACACCTTCCAGTTTGCCAATGCATACGCCAACGGCGAAGGCATGAAGCACTACGTCAACATGGTGCAAGAGCCTGAGTTCGCAGCGCGCGACAAGGGTTACACCTTCGTGTCACACCAACAAGAAGTGGGCGCAGGCTACTTCGACGACGTCACTACCGTGATTCAAGGCGGTTCATCTTCTGTGAAAGCCCTCACAGGTTCTACTGAAGAAGAACAGTTCCACTAAGCACTTCAATTGAGAGATGGTCTGTAAGGGCTGTCTCTTGGATTGAACAAGGTTTGAGACCACTCAGCGTGAAAGCGTTGGGTGGTTTTTTCTTGGGTAAAGTGTTTGTGATTAAATTTGTCAGATCAACATTAATTTATCTTGGTCCTTATGAAAATACTTCTCCAACTAGCTTTTTCAATATTCCTCGGGCTCGCTTCAACGACAGCCAGATCGCAAGCGTTAGATGTCGAGACGATTCAAATTGATCTTGGCCGTGAGTATGGACTTTTCAGCAAGTCACCTGCAGTGCTGAGGGCGATATCCGCGAATGTTGAAAATACAAAACCAAAAACCGCAGTCCTGTTTTTTACAGGATGGCCAGGGATTCTTTGGATACCTGAAAAACTTGATCCTCAAAGATTTCTAAAAGCCGCAAGCAGAAGCGGCTTGTATGCTTTTACCAAGATTGATTTTTTCCCCTCTAAAGGCGTGACCTTTGTAGCTGTAGATTGCCCAACAGATCAGTGGGGTAGTAGCGTTAGATCTGCTGATCCTTTTGGCTGTAGTGACACTTACCGTTCATCAGAGCAGCACGCCGCAGACATCTCTCAATTAATCAAACATCTGAAAGATCAAAAAGGAATTGAGCGAGTTTTCATTTGGGGCCACAGTTACGGAAGCGTATCTTCACGCTGGCTAGCTACCCGATTGGGTGACCAAATTCAAGGAAGCATTCATTCCGCTTCTATGTCTATTTCGGGTGGTGGGCGATTTTTTGATTACGGTCGCTCCATTAAACAGATGGATATGAGTAAGGCGAGTGCGCCTTGGGTTTTCGTTCACAACGAATCTGACGCCTGTGCTGGTACCGCCTATGCACCGATACAAGCGATTGCAGGAAAAAATCTCATCACAGTTCGAGGCGGTATTCCTGAAGGGGACCCATGTAGAGCAGGTCACTATCACTCTTACCAAGGACGGGAGCTTGATGCTTTGGAAGCTATAGCAGATTGGATGATGACAGGCAAGATTGCTGAGTTTGTTGGTAATCCGTGAATGCCAGCATCGCTCAAGAATACAGAGCGGTATTCGCATCTATCGCAAGAGACGCTTTCTGCTGCGGCTGATTCAGTGGCTCAAGCTATAGATGTGAACTGGGACCCTGTGGGGGCTCGTAGTTAGGAAACCCCAGCTCACTTACACAATTGGTGAGCTGGGTTTTTTTGATTAGCCGCGAGTCAAATACACCTTAACAAAGCTGCTTTTCAGCGTGGCAGCTTTTGTGGGGAGTACCTCTTTTTCACCGCGGAGAGCCGATTGCTGAAGGCTGTCTAAGTTCGCTCGAATGGCTTTAATTTCAGGGTCATTGGCAACTTCTTCAACGGCCTTCAGTTTGCCAGACACTTCTTCATACAGTGTCGTTGTTTTGCTGGCATCTTTGTGTTCAGCAGCTTCAAGAATAAGCTCCATTGCATCGTGGAAATCAATCAATGCGATAGATAGCATTGAAAAACCATTGCGTTTAAAAAGTTCTTGAAAAACAGGACGAACCTTCTCAAGGTCTAGGTGTGCTTGGTGTAAGTCACCAGTGCGAACTAAAACTTCAACGTCACGAAGAATGGTGCTGACAGTTTTTAGATCACTATCGAATTGCTTATCTGTTTTTAATGCAAATGGTCGATAGTTCGCGTATTTAAGTTGGAACTCAGAATAGGCTGGAGCCCATTTTTCATAGTTGGCGATTGCTGATGAGCGCTCGCCTTTGCCTGTCAAAAATAGCGTTTGCTTGTAATGGTTGTTCATTTGATTGAAGTCTTCAAGGAAGTTCTTCTTTGTGAACCAAGCGCTTGCATACGCAGCACTACAAACAATGAGTGCTAAAACGAGCCATGCTTTCGTGCTGACCGACGATGCAGCATTTGTTTTGCAATGTACCAATCGATATAGTGGGCAGAAGCTGAAGACTGCGCTAACAAGCATGATTGCACCTGCGATGTAGCTAGCGATCATCCATGGCTGTGCTAGCCAGAAGAATGACATGACGATGAACATTGTGCCAATTGCGATTCGAATGAATTGATCTAATTTACCGACGTTCTTCATTTTTTGATCCTTCTAAGTTTTTATATTAAAGCATGCTTATATTTATATTGCTTCCTCTTGAACGAGGCTTTACCTTGGCTTAACAAAGCGCAGGGGCGTTGGAAACGTGTTGATAATTTTTCCCCTCCATCCTTCCCCCAACTTCTACCGATGAAAATTTGGTGGGAGGTCACCCCTAACGAGTTTTGGTGCCCCCGATCTGGAAAATCAGCTCTGTTTCTGGTGTGACTTTGGGATGCCGGTGCGTGGTGTCCTTTTAGTGCCGCCGTTTTATCCCTAAGCTAATGAAACTATTAGAGTTTTCAACTGGCTCGGAAGGATCAACACGTTCCAGTTCGCCAATGCCTACGCTAACGGCGAAGGCATGAAGCACTACGTCAACATGGTGCAAGAGCCTGAATTCGCAGCACGCGACAAGGGTTACACCTTCGTGTCACACCAACAAGAAGTGGGCGCAGGCTACTTCGACGACGTGACTACTGTGATCCAAGGCGGTTCATCTTCTGTGAAAGCCCTCACAGGTTCTACTGAAGAAAAACAGTTCCACCAAGCACGTCAATGAAGAGATGGCCTGAGAAGGCTGTCTCTTGGTTTAAATAGGGCTTGAGACCACTCAGCGCGCGAGCGTTGGGTGGTTTTTTATTCAGACGGTCAGCGCTTGCATTTGTAGACCGCAAATATCTGCTTGCCAAATTCTGGTGTGGCGTCTTTCACCAGCGTGTCGCCGCCTAATTCCACCGCATTGTTTTGCCCAAGCTGCAGCAAGTTGGCCTCTACGGCATCCGCGTCGCGGTTGTAGATGCCCACTTTGGTGACGACAATTACATTGACTTTGCCAAGTGACTGACAGTGTGTCACTTGATTGGTCTTCATCAGCAATACGCGTTCAGAGCCCGCGGCTGGTTTGAGGAAGCTGTTGGCGCACCCCATCAACAAGGATGTCGAGATGATGCAGCCACTGAGAAGCTTCAACTTCGTTGTGCATATTCCTGCATTGAGTGTCATGTGGTGAATAGCCTCTTATTTTGAATTAATGTGCATATCAATTGGTGCTAACAGCATCCATGGCTCAACGCCTAAAGTTTCGGCGAGGCGTTCGATATTAGCCAACGACACGTTCCAAACACTTCGCTCGACCGCTGACACATAAGTTCTGTCGAGATCGCAGGAGAGGGCTAATTTTTCTTGCGACCATCCTTTTTCAACCCGCAGCGTCCGGATATGCCATGCAAGTACTCCGCGGAGGTCATTTTTCGCGGGTTTCTTTTTGGGAGGAGTTGGTTTGGCTGACACCCTAGAAGCATCCCAATATGCTAAGCTTGCATCTACGGAGTTTGCTTCTCAAATGAAGGTGTCCGTTTAAAACGAAATGAACTTTTTAAAGAATTTGGAAAAAATATGAAAAATACATACCTTTTTTTGTTGGTAGTTGTTGCGTCATTGATCGGTTGCGCGTCACCAACGGTTGTTCAGAGCATGAAACCTGGTGACGCGGGTTTGTCTTGTGCTCAATTGCAAAATGAATACTCAGATGCAGATCGCTTCAAAAAAGAAGCAGAGGGCGAAAAGGGCGTAACGGGTGGTAACGCAGCGCGCTTGCTGTTTTGGCCAGCCATCATCGGCACATATATGAATGCAAACGAAGCGATTGCAGCGGCAGAAAACCGTAAGGTTAATTTGGCTAATTTGATGAATCAAAAGAGTTGCCAAGTACCTGGTTCGTACCAAAGTCAAAAGTGAGAAATTTTTTGTAACCTGCATCTGTGAGGCTCAGCGCTAAAATCATTGCTTGGCGTTTAGGCACTCATTCCAAGCGCGGCCTTTGCCGCGCTTTTTTCATTGAAAACACATGGTTCAAATTACTCTTCCCGACGGTTCGCAACGTGAATTTCCAGGCCCCGTGACCGTGGCCGAGGTGGCCGCATCGATTGGCGCTGGTTTGGCCAAGGCTGCATTGGCAGGCAAGGTCGATGGCAAGGTGGTGGACACCAGCTACACGATGAGCAGCAACGCGAGCTTGGCCATCATCACAGCCAAAGACGCTGAAGGCTTGGAGGTGATTCGTCACTCCACCGCCCATTTGTTGGCCTATGCGGTGAAGGAGCTGTTCCCCGAGGCGCAAGTCACCATTGGCCCTGTTATTGACGACGGATTCTTTTACGACTTTTCATTCACGCGTGGCTTCACGCCTGAAGACTTGGCCGCCATTGAAAAGCGCATGACCGAGTTGACGAACAAAGACGAGGCCGTGGTCCGTCGTGTGTTGCCGCGCGACGAAGCCGTGGCTTATTTCAAGGGCTTGGGCGAGCACTACAAAGCAGAAATCATTGCCAGCATTCCTAGCAACGAAGACGTGAGCTTGTACCGCGAAGGCAATTTTGAAGATCTGTGCCGTGGACCACACGTGCCCAGCACTGGCAAGCTCAAGCATTTCAAGCTGATGAAAGTGGCTGGTGCCTACTGGCGCGGCGACAGCAAAAACGAAATGCTGCAACGTATCTACGGCACAGCTTGGGCCAGCAAAGACGATTTGCAGCTCTATCTCAAGCGCCTCGAAGAGGCTGAGAAGCGCGACCATCGCAAGCTGGGTCGCGAACTTGATTTGTTTCACATCGACGAACACGCCCCTGGTTTGGTGTTCTGGCACCCCAAGGGTTGGAGCGTGTGGCAGACCATCGAGCAGTACATGCGCCAGGTTTACCGTGACAACGGTTACCTTGAAGTCAAAGGCCCGCAAATCATTGACAAGTCGCTGTGGGAAAAAACTGGTCACTGGGACAAGTACCGCGACAACATGTTCACCACCGAGTCTGAAAAGCGTGACTACGCTCTGAAGCCGATGAACTGTCCTGGCCACATCTTGATCTTTAAGCAAGGCATCAAGAGCTACCGCGACCTGCCACTGCGCTACGGCGAGTTTGGCCAATGTCACCGCAACGAGCCATCGGGCGGCTTGCACGGCATCATGCGTGTGCGTGGTTTCACGCAGGATGATGGCCACATCTTCTGTACCGAAGACCAAATCTTGCCTGAGTGCGACACCTTCACCAAGGTGCTCAAGAAGGTCTACGAAGATTTTGGCTTCACCAACATTTTGTACAAAGTCTCGACCCGTCCGGCAGCCCGCATTGGTTCAGACGAGTTGTGGGATAAGGCCGAAAAGGCATTGATGGACAGCTTGACGGCGTCGGGTTGCGAGTACGTCATCTCTGAAGGCGATGGCGCTTTCTATGGCCCCAAGATTGAATACACCCTGAAAGATGCGATTGGCCGTGAGTGGCAGTGCGGCACGATTCAGGTCGACTTCAACCTGTCAGAGCGCTTGGATGCCGAGTACACAGCTGAAGACGGCTCACGTCAACGCCCCGTCATCTTGCACCGCGCCATCGTGGGCAGCATGGAGCGTTTCATTGGAATTTTGATCGAACAGCACGCTGGCGCCTTGCCCACTTGGCTGGCGCCAACCCAAGTGGCGGTGCTCAATATCACCGATTCACAAGCTGAATATTGCAAAGAAGTTGCGAAAACACTGCGAAATCAAGGGCTTAGGGTCGATTTAGACCTCCGCAACGAGAAAATCACGTATAAAATACGTGAGCATTCAATGCAAAAGCTTCCCTACATCTTGGTCGTAGGCGACAAAGAGAAGGAAGCTGGCGCCGTCGCAGTGCGCGCCCGAGGCAACCAAGACCTCGGTGTGATGTCCCTCGAAGCCTTCTCCCAAAAGATTGCCTCTGACATCTCTCTCAAAAGCTAATTTCATTTAGGAATTGCCAAGAGTTGTGCGTCGCACACGTGTGTCGGTTTGTTTTTGATTTTTAAGGATAGTCACCATCGCTACAGAATTTCGCGACCGCCGCCAGCGCGAGGAACGCAAACACCGCCTTAACCGGGAAATCATGGCCCCGGAAGTCCGCCTTTCAGGTCCTGACAACGAACCCCTCGGTATCGTGAGCTTGGCTGATGCCTTGCGTATGGCCGGTGAGATTGACGTTGACTTGGTTGAAATTGCCGCCACGGCTGTGCCGCCGGTGTGCCGTTTGATGGACTACGGTAAGTTCAAGTACCAAGAGCAAAAGAAGGCTGCCGAAGCGAAGTCCAAGCAAAAGGTCATCGAGGTCAAGGAAATCAAGTTCCGTCCCGGTACCGATGATGGTGACTACAACATCAAGATGCGCAACATCAAGCGCTTCTTAGATGACGGTGACAAATGCAAGATCACGCTGCGCTTTCGTGGCCGCGAGATCACGCATCAAGAAATCGGTATGGCGCTGTTGCAGCGCATCCGTGATGAGTTGGCGGACCTGATCGTTGTTGAGCAGTTCCCCAAGCTTGAAGGGCGTCAGATGATCATGATGATCGCGCCTGGTAAGAAGAAATCGGGTGGCGCCGCCAAACCCGCTGCAGAAGCTGCTCCGGCAGCGTCTGCATAAAAGGCGACGCAGATTAGTGTCTCGGGGCTTACAAGACTACGCACCCTGCGTAGGCGCCTCGCGAGCACAAATTAAAGGAGCATCTAAATGCCCAAAATGAAGACCAAAAGCAGCGCTAAAAAGCGCTTCCGCGTTCGTCCAGGCGGTACCGTTAAACGCGGTCAAGCCTTCAAACGTCACATCTTGACTAAGAAGACGACCAAGAACAAGCGTCACTTGCGTGGTGCAGTGAATGTGCATGAGACCAACATGGGTCACATGGCGCAAATGCTGCCCAAGTGCGGCCTGTAATTAACTGACGAACAAGGAGAAAAAATATGCCTCGCGTTAAACGTGGTGTTACGGCCCGTGCCCGTCACAAAAAAGTTCTGGCTTTAGCCAAAGGTTTCCGCGGTCGTCGCGGTAACGTCTTCCGCATCGCTAAACAAGCGGTGATGAAGGCTGGTCAATATGCTTACCGCGACCGCCGCACTAAAAAGCGCGTGTTCCGTCAGCTGTGGATCGCTCGTATCAATGCTGCTGCACGTCAGTGCGGTCTGACATACAGCCAATTCGCCAACGGCCTGAAAAAGGCAGCGATCGAAATCGACCGCAAGATGTTGGCCGACTTGGCCGTTCACGACATGGCTGCTTTCGCCAGTATCGTGAATCAAGTCAAAGCCAAATTGGCCGCTTGATAGTCAAGGGTTAACCACCCACGAGTAAAGGGGTTGGGGCTACACAGCTTCAATCCCTTTTTTTGTTTTCTCCTCTCCCCAAATTCTTATGAACGAGTTGGACTCTCTGGTCGCCAGTGCCCAGGCCCTGTTTGCACAAAGCACCACACCGGCTGATCTTGAAAACGCCAAGGCCCAGTTCTTGGGCAAGTCAGGCCGCATCACCGAGATGATGAAAGGCATGGCCGCATTGAGCGTCGAAGAAAAGAAATCGACCGGTGCCGCCATCAACGTGGCCAAGCAAGCGATTGAAGCCGCGCTCACGGCACGCCGCCAAGCCTTGGCCGATGCCGAACTCGAGACCCAACTCAAAGCCGAAGCCTTGGATGTGACCTTGCCCGGTCGCGCTCGCATGGCTGGTGGCTTGCACCCTGTGACCATCACACTTGAACGCGTCGAAGCCATTTTTGGATCGATGGGTTTCGAAGTGGCCCAAGGCCCAGAGATCGAAACCGATTGGTTCAACTTCACCGCGCTCAACACGCCGGAAGACCATCCTGCACGCTCCATGCACGACACCTTCTATGTGGAAGGTGGCAGCGCCGAAGCGCCCAACTTGTTGCGCACACACACCAGCCCCATGCAAGTGCGCCACGCCGTGCAACACGTCAAGCGCTACCAAGCACGTTTGGATGCCGGTCAAGGCATGCCCGAAATTCGCGTCATCGCACCCGGCCGCACCTACCGTGTGGACAGCGATGCCACGCACTCGCCCATGTTCCATCAATGCGAAGGCTTGTGGATTGGTGAGAATGTGAGTTTCAAAGACCTCAAAGTGGTCATCACCGATTTCTGCCGCACTTACTTTGAGAGCGACGATTTGGTGCTGCGCTTTCGCCCCAGCTTCTTCCCATTCACAGAGCCCAGCGCTGAGATTGACATCCAATTCCAAAGCGGCGCTTTGGCGGGCCGTTGGCTCGAAGTGGGTGGCTCAGGCCAAGTGCATCCGAACGTGGTGCGCAACATGGGCCTCGATCCTGAGCGTTTCATCGGCTTTGCCTTTGGCATGGGTATGGACCGTTTCACCATGCTGCGTTACGGCGTGAACGACTTGCGCTTGTTCTTCGATGGCGACATTCGCTTCTTGAGCCAGTTCCAATAACTTCACGCACACACGAGATTCATCATGCAATTCCCCGAATCCTGGTTGCGCGAATTCTGCAACCCCTCACTCACCACCCAAGAGCTGGCCGACATATTGACCATGGCCGGTTTGGAAGTGGAAGAACTCCAACCCGTTGCACCGCCTTTCACAGGCATCGTCGTCGGTGAAATCAAAGAAGCCGTGCAGCATCCAGACGCTGACCGCTTGCGCATTTGCCAAGTGGACGTGGGGCAGGGCGCATTGCTCAACATCGTGTGCGGCGCACCGAATGCACGCGTGGGCATCAAAATTCCATGTGCCACTGTTGGCGCTGAACTGCCGCCCGGCGAAGACGGCAAGCCTTTCAAAATCAAAGTGGGCAAGCTGCGTGGCGTGGAAAGTCAAGGCATGTTGTGTTCGGCCAAAGAACTCAAAATTGCTGACGACAACGGTGGCTTGCTTGAGTTGCCAGCCGATGCACCTTTGGGTCAAAACATCCGCGAGTACCTGAACCTCGACGACACCTTGATGACATGCAAGCTCACGCCTAACTTGGCGCATTGCTTGAGCGTGTACGGCATTGCCCGCGAAGTGTCAGCCCTCACAGGTGCACCTTTGAAGGCGCCTACTTTCTCAAGCATCGCCGCGACAAACCAAGACACCTTGGCTGTGAAGATCAGCGCGTCTGATTTGTGCGGCCGTTTCTCTGGCCGCGTGGTGCGTGGCGTGAATACCAAGGCACAAACCCCTGCATGGATGGTGAACCACTTGGCCCGCTGCGGTCAGCGCAGCGTGAGCCCCTTGGTCGACATCTCCAACTACGTGATGTTCGAGCTGGGTCGTCCTTCACACATCTTTGATCTCGACAAAATTCAAGGCGGCTTGGAGGTGCGTTGGGGCAAAGCCGGTGAACAGCTTAAGCTCTTGAACGGCAACACCGTGACCGTGGACGACAAAGTGGGCGTCATCGCTGACGCGCATCAAGTCGAGTCACTCGCTGGCATCATGGGCGGCGACGCCACTGCCGTGAATGACGACACGCAAAACATTTATATCGAAGCCGCCTTCTGGTGGCCCTCGGCCATTGCAGGCCGCTCACGCCGCTTCAACTTCAGCACCGATGCTGGCCACCGCTTTGAACGTGGTGTGGATCCTGAGTTGACGGTGGAGCACATCGAGCGCATCACCCAGTTGGTGATCGACATTTGCGGCACACCCAACACGACCGTGGGCCCGGTTGATGATCAACGTGTGAACATGCCTGTGGCCAAGCCTGTCACGTTGCGCGTGGCACGTGCTGAAAAAGTCATTGGCATGCCGCTGACCCAGCAACGCGTGGCGGATGCTTTGCGTGGCTTGGGCTTGCCCGTGACAGAAGGCGAAGGTGTTGTCACCGTGCAGCCCCCATCCTTCCGTTTCGATTTACAAATCGAAGAAGACCTGATCGAAGAAGTGGCGCGCATGGTGGGTTACAACAACCTGCCCACCACGCCACCGTTGGCACCCATCACGGCCAGCGCGTGTCAAGAAGCGCAACGTAGCCCACACGCTTTGCGCCACCACTTGGCAGCTTTGGGCTACCAAGAAACCATCAACTACAGCTTTGTGGATGAGCGTTGGGAGCACGAGTTGGCAGGCAATGCCAACCCCATCAAATTGCTCAACCCCATTGCCAGCCAAATGAGCGTGATGCGGTCCACCTTATTGGGCTCCTTGCTCAACGTGGTGAAGTTCAACGTCGATCGCAAGGCCTCACGCGTGCGCGTGTTTGAGCTGGGTCGCGTGTTTCACAAAGACGCTTCGGTGCAAAACACAGACACCACCGTGCAAGGCTTTGACCAGCCCATGCAAGTGGCAGGCATTGCTTTTGGCAGCGCTGCACCTTTGCAATGGGGCACCAAAGAACAAGCCGCAGACTTCTTCGACGTGAAAGCTGATGTGGAAGCTCTGTTGGCCCCCGCTGTCCCGCAGTTTGAAGCGGCTGAGCACCCAGCCATGCACCCCGGCCGTTGTGCCAAGGTGTTGGTCAATGGCCAAGCCGTGGGTCATGTGGGTGAGTTGCACCCACGCTGGCGTCAAAGCTGGGACTTGGCCCAAGCCCCTGTGATGTTTGAGCTCTCGCTCGATGCCGTGTTGCACCGCGATGTGCCCAAGTCCACCGGTGTGGCCAAGTTCCCTAACGTCGAGCGCGACATTGCTGTGATCGTCAAAGACAGCGTCACGCACGCCCAATTGATGGCTGCCGTGCACGCCGCCAAAACACAAGGTTTGCTGCGCAACGCCGTGTTGTTTGACGTGTATCGCCCCAAGGCTGAAAGTGCCGCCATGGCAATGGACGAGAAGAGCTTGGCCGTGCGCCTCACGCTCAACAGCGATGAAGCTACGTTGAACGAAGCCCAAATCGAAGGTGTGGTGCAAGCCGTGCTGGCCGAATTGGCCGCTCAAGTCTCTGCGCGTTTGCGCGCTTGATGTTCACACGTTAACAAGAGAACCGTATGGAACTTTCTTTTGAGAGCTTAGAAACGCCAGCCTTGACCAAAGCGCAGTTGGCTGATTTGTTGTTTGAGCAAATCGGTTTGAACAAGCGTGAGTCCAAAGACATGATTGATGCCTTCTTTGATCTCATCGCACAAAGTTTGGTCGATGGCACCGATGTGAAAATTTCAAGCTTCGGCAATTTTCAGATTCGCACCAAGGCACCACGACCTGGTCGTAACCCGCGCACAGGGGAGTCAATTCCGATTGAGGCGCGACGTGCGGTGACTTTCCATGCGAGTCACAAATTGAAAGAGCAAATACAGGGCGACAGTAATTCCAAAGTTGACAACTGATTGAAAAAGAGGCCGAGCAGGCCTCTTTTTTTTGATAAAACTGTCAGGCGATAAGATTCAGGGCTGTTCTTCGTGTAACCTCTGCGGTCCCGTTTACAAGCTACTGATTTTCATGGAGAAATCCCTCCTTCCTCCCATTCCAGCCAAGCGCTATTTCACCATTGGTGAAGTGAGCGAGTTGTGCGGCGTCAAGCCGCACGTGCTGCGCTATTGGGAGCAGGAATTCACGCAGCTGCGTCCCATGAAGCGTCGCGGTAATCGCCGCTATTACCAGCGCCACGAAGTGCTGATGATTCGCCGCATCCGCGACCTCTTGTATGACCAAGGCTTCACCATCACCGGTGCACGCAACAAGCTGCAAGAGCTGGTGCAGTCTGAGCGCGAGCGTCGTCGCGTGGGCGGTGAGTTGATTGATGTGGACTTGCCCGATGACGATGGGTTTGACGACGACTTGGATGTCGACTCAGACGACGCGCACGAATTGCCACCGCTCGCGTTGAGCAGCAGCGACGAAGCGCTGCAAACCTTGCGCAAAGAACTCACACAAATTCGCGACTTGCTCTCTGAGCTGCACTGAGTAAGCGTTATAATTTCAGCCTGATTCGGTGTGTGGCGCAGCCTGGTAGCGCACTTGCATGGGGTGCAAGGGGTCGAAGGTTCGAATCCTTTCACACCGACCAAAATGACCAAGGGCTAGCAATGCAAATTGCTAGCCCTTTTGTCTTTTCTGGCGTCGCTCAATGCGCGTCAAACAATGTCGACGTGGTGCAGCTCAAACTTGCCCGTCTTCGCATCTGCAAAGTAGTGCTGCAAAGTTTCTTTGACGGTGCGAAACGCAATCTCGTCCCAAGGTATTTCATGCTCAGCAAACAAACGCGCTTCTTGCGTTTCGTGGCCGGGGTCAAAGGTGTCGCTGGTGAGTTGTGCACGGTAAAAGAAATGCACTTGGCCCACGCGTGTGACGTTCATTAGCGTGAACAGCTCTTGCATTTCAAACTGCGCGCCGGCTTCTTCCACCGTTTCACGCGCTGCGCCTTGCGCCACGGTTTCGTTCAGTTCCATGAAGCCCGCAGGCAGCGTCCACTTGCCCAAGCGTGGTTCGATGTTGCGTTTGCACAGCAGCACTTTGTCGCCCCACACTGGCACGGTGCCCACCACGTTGAGTGGGTTCTCGTAGTGGATGGTGTGGCACGCGTTGCAGACCGCACGCTCGCGCGTGTCGCCATCGTCGGGCAGGCGGTAGGTCACCGCGCTGCCGCAGGCTTTGCAATGTTGGATGAGCGGGCGGTGCAGCATGGCGTTAGACCAGGCGAACTTTGAGCTCGCCCAAGCCGCTCACCGCACCCACCATGGTGTCGCCCGCCACCACCGCACCCACGCCTTCGGGGGTACCGGTGTAAATCAAATCACCGGGTTGCAGCTCCCATGCGGCAGACACATGCTCGATGGTTTCAGCGATGTTCCAAATGAGTTGGCTCACACTGCTGCGTTGACGGTCTTGGCCGTTGACTTGCACATAAATCTCAGCGTGTGCCACATCGCCCGCAAGTGCTGCGGGGGTGATAGGGCCAATGGGCGCGCTGTGGTCAAAGCCTTTGCCAATGCACCAAGGGCGGCCTTGTTTTTTCATGTCGTTTTGCAAATCGCGGCGTGTCATGTCCAAGCCCACGGCGTAGCCGTAGATGTGGCTCATTGCATCTGCGGCTTGGATGTTCTTGCCGCCTTTGCCAATGGCCACCACCAACTCAATTTCGTGGTGCAAATTTTTGGTGAGACTGGGGTAGAGCATGTCACCCGTTTCACCCGCATTGACCACCAACACAGCGTCTGCAGGCTTCATGAAGAAGAAGGGCGGCTCACGGCCTGTGAAGCCCATCTCTTTGGCGTGTTCTTCGTAGTTGCGGCCCACGCAGTAAATGCGGTGCACAGGAAAACGTTCAGCTTTGCCCACCACGGGCACAGACACAACGGGCGTAGGTTCAAACGCATAGCTCATAGCGTGCTCCAGTTGAAAAGACTTAGCCTTGTGATTTGCTCACGAGCTCGAAGTGCTCCACGATGGGAGGCTGTGCAAAGAAGGGGCCTACGATGGCGCGCCACTCGCCAAAGGCAGGGGACTCACGGAAGTCCACGGTGTGGTTTTCAAGCGTGGTCCAAAAAATTTGCAGCAGATAGCGCTCGGGTGACTCGATGCCACGGTTGATTTTGAAGCCCTGAAAGCCTTTGGCCTTGGCGATGACGGTGTTCACGCCGCGTTGGATGGCTTCGTCAAATGCGGCTTGTTGACCGGGTTGAATGCGAATGTCGACGAGTTCGAGAATCATGGTGTGTGTCTTGCAAGTTAAAACTGAGCCCAAGTCTACCGTCACAGCGCCCAGCCAGCCGTCGCATTCGGGATATCCTTTCGCCTTATGAGCCACACATCTGATACGACCACACCGCCTTTGTTTTGGCCCATGGATTGGGCATTGCCTGCGGGTGTGCAAGCGCTCTGCACCACGCGTGTGGGCGGTGTGTCGCAAGCTCCGTTTGATGGTTTCAATTTGGGGGACCACGTACAAGACGACACACAGGCTGTCGCGCAAAACCGCGCTTTGCTACAAGCGCAGCTGGGGGGGGCGCGGCCTGTGTTTCTCAGTCAAGTGCACGGCGTGGAGGTGGCTCAGCTCAGCGCCGTGACGCCCGATGGCACAGAAGCTGATGCTTGCCTCACGCAAGAGTCCCGAGTGGCTTGCACCATCATGGTGGCCGATTGTTTGCCTTTGTTGTTCACCGATGATGCTGGCCAAGTGGTGGCTGCCGCACATGCTGGATGGCGTGGCTTAGCTTCGGGTGTGATTGAACAAACGGTGAATGGGGTGTGTGCACAAGCAGGCGTGTTTGCAGCGCAAGTGCGTGTGTGGCTGGGACCATGCATTGGCTCTGATGCGTTTGAGGTGGGGGACGATGTGCGTGTGGCGTTTACTTCGGGCGATGCTGTAGACCCAACCCAAGCCCGAGGTTTTTTCAAACCGCACCCATCTCACGCAGGCAAATGGTTGGCTGATCTTGCAGGCTTGGCGCGTTTGCGCTTGCAGGCTTTAGGCGTTACGTCGATCGCAGGCAACGACAGCACGCCCGAGTGGTGCACGGTCGCGCAGCGCTCAAGGCTCTTTTCGTACCGGCGCGATGGTGTCACCGGACGCTTTGCCGTGTGTATTTGGCGCAACTGAAGCGCCATCACCGCCAGCGTTTTGTATACCGTTTGCCGCAAGCGCTTGTTCGCGTTCTGCGGCTTCTTTTGCCTTGATGGCACGGCGCCTTGCAGGCGTGCCCATGATGTAGCCGACCACGCCCATGGGTAATAAGCCATAGAGCAAGAAAGTAAACAGGGCGCCAAGCAAAGAGCCCACTGGGCTTGTCGCTTCAGCGATTGCCATCATCAAAGCCACGTAAATCCACGCGATCAGGACCAAATACATCTAGGGGTTTTCTCTTGAGTTTGATATCTGTCAGAAATTCGAAGGTAAATCACTGACATACTGGTGACAGTTAAAAAGACAACTGCGACTGTATAGGAGATGTGCGATGGATCAGAATGCGGCCCTCAAGAGCCTAGGGGATAGCTGGCTCAAAGCTTTGGCCTCATTTCAAACAATCGGCGGTGGTGGAGATGCAAAAACGCCTTCGTTGAGCTTCTCGCCAGACAAACTGGAAGCCCTGCAAAAGCAGTACATCGAAGAAGCCACTGACTTGTGGAACCAAAGTTTGCACGGCAAACCAGAAGTGAAAGACCGCCGTTTCAAAGGCGATGCATGGGCACACAACCCCATGGCCGCATTCACCGCGGCGGCGTATTTGCTCAACACCCGCACGATGATGGCGCTCACCGAAGCCGCCGAAACTGACGCCAAAACCAAAGCACGTATTCAATTCGCCGTTGAGCAATGGGCTGCTGCTGCTGCGCCTAGCAACTACTTGGCACTCAACGCAGAAGCTCAGCAAAAAGCGATTGAGACCAAAGGCGAGAGCATTTCCAAAGGCATTCAAAACTTGTTGCACGACATGCAGCAAGGCCATGTGTCGATGACCGACGAAAGCCTGTTTGAAGTGGGCAAAAACGTGGCCACCACCGAAGGCAAAGTGGTGTTTGAAAACGAGTTTTTCCAGTTACTCGAATACAAGCCACTCACCGCCAAGGTGTATGAGCGTCCGTTCTTGTTCATCCCGCCTTGCATCAACAAGTTCTATATCTTGGACTTGCAGCCTGAAAACTCATTCATCCGCTACGCCGTGGCCCAAGGTCATCGCACGTTTGTGGTGAGCTGGCGCAATCCTGATGAAAGCCTACGCAACACCACATGGGACAACTATGTGGAGGATGTGGCCATTCAAGCCATCAAGGTGGTACAAGAAATTGGCGGCGCAAAGCAAATTAATGCTCTGGGTTTCTGCGTGGGCGGCACCATTCTTTCTAATGCGCTGGCTGTGCTGGCCGCGCGTGGCGAAAAACCAGTGGCCAGCGCAACTTTGTTGACTACGCTGATTGACTTCACAGACACCGGCATCTTGGATGTGTTCATTGACGAAGGGTTTGTGAAGTACCGCGAAGGCCAGTTTGCCGAAGGCGGGCTGATGAAGGGCAAAGACATGGCGTCGACCTTCAGCTTCTTGCGCCCCAACGATTTGGTGTGGAACTACGTGGTTGGCAACTACCTCAAAGGTGAAACACCGCCACCGTTTGACTTGCTTTACTGGAACAGCGATTCCACCAACTTACCCGGCCCCATGTATGCCTGGTACTTGCGCAACACCTACCTTGAGAATAACCTCATCAAGCCTGGCAAAGCCATGGTGTGCGGCGAGAAGATTGACTTGCGCAAGGTGGACATGCCCATCTACATCTACGGCTCGCGTGAAGACCACATCGTGCCGATTGGCGGCGCGTATGCCAGCACACATGTGTTCCCTGGCAAGAAGCGTTTTGTGATGGGGGCCTCTGGCCACATCGCAGGCGTGATCAATCCACCCGCGGCCAAGAAGCGTTGTTACTGGACGGGCAGCGAAACCAGTTTCCCCAAAGACGCTGAGCAATGGATTGCCAAATCCAAAGAGCACGCTGGCAGTTGGTGGACCGATTGGTCTGCTTGGCTCAAAACACACGCAGGCAAACAAATCGCAGCACCCAAAGCCTACGGCAAGGGCAAGCACAAAGCGATTGAGGTCGCACCCGGTCGTTACGTCAAAGAACGCGCCAGTCATTAATTTTTAAAAACTTCTTATATTTTTGGAGACACACATGGAAGACATCGTCATCGTTTCAGCCGCACGCACAGCCGTGGGCAAGTTTGGTGGTTCACTCGCCAAAATCGCAGCCACTGAGCTGGGCTCTATCGTCATTCGTGAAGCCTTGGCGCGTGCCAAGGTTGATCCTGCGATGGTGGGCGAAGTCATCATGGGCCAAGTGCTGGCTGCTGGCGCTGGCCAAAACCCTGCGCGTCAAGCCTTGATCAAGTCTGGCATTCCCAATGCAGTGCCTGCTTTGACCATTAACGCGGTATGCGGCTCTGGCCTCAAAGCCGTGATGTTGGCTGCACAAGCTGTGGCGTATGGCGACAGCGACATCGTGGTGGCCGGTGGCCAAGAAAACATGAGCGCTTCAGGCCATGTGCTGCTGGGTTCACGTGATGGTCAACGCATGGGCAACTGGAACATGATTGACACCATGATCGTCGACGGTTTGTGGGACGTGTACAACCAGTACCACATGGGCATCACGGCTGAGAACGTGGCCAAAGAATTCCACATCACCCGCGACATGCAAGACGCACTGGCTTTGGCCAGCCAGCAAAAAGCATCGGCAGCCCAAGACGCTGGCAAGTTCAAAGACGAAATCGTGTCGGTGAACATTCCCCAACGCAAGGGTGACCCCGTGGTGTTCAACGCCGACGAATACATCAACAAAAAAACCACCGCCGAAGCCTTGGCCGGTTTGCGCCCAGCGTTTGACAAAGCAGGTTCCGTGACAGCCGGTAACGCATCAGGCATCAACGACGGCGCTGCCGCTGTGGTGGTGATGACGGCTAAGAAAGCAGCTGCTTTGGGCCTCACTCCTTTGGCTCGCATCGCCGCATTCGGCACCAGCGGTTTAGACCCAAAAATCATGGGCATGGGCCCTGTGTCTGCTTCACGCAAAGCTTTGGAGCGTGCAGGCTGGAAAGCATCAGATGTGGACCTGTTCGAACTCAACGAAGCTTTCGCTGCACAAGCTTGCGCCGTGAACCAACAGTTGGACATCGACCCAGCCAAGGTCAACGTCAACGGTGGCGCGATTGCCATTGGTCACCCCATCGGTGCATCCGGTTGCCGCATCTTGGTGACTTTGCTGCACGAAATGCAACGCACCAACGCCAAGAAAGGCTTGGCCGCGCTGTGTATCGGTGGCGGCATGGGCGTGTCGTTGGCACTCGAGCGTTGATGCAGCGTTGATTCGCACTTCACTCGAATTCAGATTTCTTTCACTAAAAACTCATAAATCAGGAGACAAAAAATGAGCAAAAAAGTAGCGTACGTCACAGGTGGCATGGGTGGCATCGGAACCGCGATCTGCCAACGTCTGCACAAAGAAGGCTTCACCGTGATCGCCGGTTGCGGTCCAACCCGTGATTTCAACAAATGGTTGGATGAGCAAAAAGCTTTGGGCTTTACCTTCTACGCATCCGTCGGCAACGTGGGTGATTGGGATTCCACGGTCGAAGCTTTCACCAAAGCCAAAGCCGAGCACGGCCCCATCGACGTGTTGGTGAACAACGCCGGTATCACCAAGGACCGCATGTTCTTGAAGATGACACGCGAAGATTGGGATGCGGTGATGAACACCAACCTCGATTCGATGTTCAACGTCACCAAGCAAGTGGTGCCAGACATGGTCGAACGTGGCTGGGGTCGCATCATCAACATCTCATCGGTGAACGGTGAAAAAGGCCAAGCGGGTCAAACCAACTACTCGGCTGCCAAGGCCGGTATGCACGGTTTCTCCATGGCGTTGGCGCAAGAGCTGGCCACCAAAGGCGTGACGGTCAACACCGTGTCACCTGGCTACATCGGTACAGACATGGTCAACGCCATTCGTCCTGATGTGCTGGAAAAAATTGTGGCCACGGTGCCCGTCAAGCGTTTGGGCAAGCCTGCCGAAATCGCGTCCATCATTGCGTGGATGGCCAGCGAAGACGGTGGCTACACCACCGGCGCTGACTTCGCCGTGAACGGTGGTTTGCACATGGGTTAAGCCTTTGTGGCTTCCATGAAAAAGCCCGCTCGAAGCGGGCTTTTTCACGTCTAGCAAAACCGTTTATTTGTTGAGCTTGACCATCTGCATGGCCGAGGCAATCAAGCCCGATACTTCGGTCATGTTGCTGGGCACGATGAGGGTGGTGGTGGCATCTGATGCCACTTTCCCGTATGCCTGCACGGCTTGCTCGGCCACTTTGAGTTGCACCGCTTGTTCACCGCCGGGCTGGCGAATGGCGGCGGCAATACGTTCAATCGCTTGTGCCGTGGCATCGGCCACTGCGGTGATGGAAGCGGCTTCACCTTGGGCCTTGTTGATGGCCGCTTGCTTCTCACCTTCAGAGCGCGCAATGAAAGCTTCGCGTTCACCCGTGGCAATGTTGATTTGTTCTTGACGACGGCCTTCTGAGGCGGCGATCAGCGCACGCTTTTCACGCTCAGCCGTGATTTGCGATTGCATGGCATGCAAGATTTCTTTGGGCGGCGTCAGGTCTTTGATTTCGTAGCGCAACACTTTCACACCCCAGTTCAAGGCGGCTTCGTCAATCGCAGCCACCACTTGCGCGTTGATGATGTCGCGTTCTTCAAAGGTCTTGTCGAGTTCGAGTTTGCCAATCACGCTGCGCAAGCTGGTTTGTGCCAGTTGCGTCACGGCCATGATGTAGTTGGACGAGCCGTAGCTCGCCAAGCGCGGGTCGGTCACTTGGAAATACAAAATGCCATCGACTTGCAGTTGCGTGTTGTCACGTGTGATGCAAATCTGACTGGGCACATCGAGCGGAATTTCTTTGAGGCTGTGCTTTTGAATCACGTTATCAATGAAGGGCACGACAAAGTTCAAGCCCGGTGTGAGGCTGGCGTGGTACTTGCCCAAACGCTCAACCACCCAAGCGTTTTGCTGGGGCACGACTTTGACCGTTTTGACGATGAACAAAACGGCGATGGCCAAAAAGAGAATTGCGATTTCCATAGCTGAGCCTTTGAGAGAAGTTAAATTTTTTCCAGCACCAAGCGGTTGCCTTGCATCTCACTGATGCGGTGCAAGCCAGGTTCGGGTGTCGCGTTCGCCGCACACACAGCAGTCCATTGCGCGCCACGGTGTTTGACTTGGGCGTGGCCTTGGGTGTCCCACGCATCTACCGTCACGGTCTCGCCAATGTCGAGGTGCACATTGCTGTCTTGTGCGTCGTTGCTGAGTGGTTTTTTCAAGTGCCACAGCACGGCAGCACCACCGCCCACGACTGCCGCTGTGACGATTTGCCAAGTGAGCGTGCCGTCTGCATAGGCTGTCAGCGCAGCGGCAGTAGCGCCTAGCGAGAGCATGAGCAAATAAAACGTGCCGGTCAGCAGTTCGGCCATCACGAGCACGCCTGCGACGATCAACCAGAGGGTTGGGTTATCCATCATTCACACCTTGAACTAAATATTTTTAGGTACATCACCATTGTGCCTAATTTGAAAAGAGTGGCACGGGATAATTAAGGCATGAATTTTCCCGATGCCTCGCTTTGGCGCACGTCCGTCGCCCCCATGATGGATTGGACTGATCGCCACTGCCGCTATTTCCACCGCCTGCTCAGCCGCAACACTTTGCTCTACACCGAGATGGTCACCACCGGTGCGCTTCGCCATGGCGATACACAGCGGCATTTGCGCTTCAACGCGGAAGAGCATCCGGTGGCTTTGCAGCTGGGTGGCAGCGACGCGGCTGATTTGGCGCACGGTGCGAAGTTGGGCGAGCAATGGGGCTACAACGAAATCAACCTCAATTGCGGCTGCCCGTCTGACCGAGTGCAGCGTGGCGCGTTTGGCGCGTGTTTGATGAACGAGCCACGCACCGTGGCCGATGGCGTGAAAGCCATGATGGATGTGGTGAGCATTCCTGTCACCGTCAAGCACCGCATTGGCATTGACCGCATCGAGAGCTACGACTTTGTGCGCGACTTTGTGGGTACGGTCAGCGATGCGGGGTGCAAGGTGTTCATCGTGCACGCACGAAATGCGTGGCTCGATGGTTTGAGTCCCAAAGAAAACCGCGAAGTGCCGCCGCTGCGCTACGAGTTGGGTTACCAGCTGAAAAAAGACTTTCCCAACTTGGTGATCGCCATCAACGGCGGCATCACCACCAATGCGCAAATGGCCGAGCACTTGCAGCATGTCGATGGTGTGATGTTGGGGCGCGAAGCCTATTACCGTCCGTGGCTGATGACGACGTGGGATGCCGAGTTTTACAACGACCCGCACGAGACACTCAGCCGCGAAGCGGTGGAGGAGGCGATGGTCGCTTACATGGAGAGAGCTCAAGCAGAAGATGGTTGCCCTTGGTATCCGATTGCACGTCACATGCTAGGGCTATTTCATGGCCAACGCGGTGCGCGTTTGTGGCGTCAGGTATGGAGCAACCACAAGCTCAAACCATTGCCACCGCGTGAAGTGCTGAAAATTGCCCGTGAGGCTTTGGCTCGCGGCGCGGAACATCCCGCAGAAACAAACTGACAGTATGGCGCTTTAGCTGGCGGCCTCTAAGCCGTTGGCAAAGTGTTCGTTCATGCGCTGCACCGTCAGTGCTGCGTCACGTGCCATCAACGCATCCATGATGGCTTGGTGCTCTTTGAGCGATTCTTCGAGGCGGCCGTTTTTGAACAACGAGTTGTGACGGTTGAGCTTCATCACCTTGCGCAAGTCCGCCACCATTTGGTCGCGCCAACGGTTGTTGGCGATTTCCAGCAAGCGCATGTGAAAGCGCTCGTTGATTTCAAAGAACTTTTCTCGGTCAGCCACAGCGGCCGTGAGCTCGGCGTGCAGGGCTTGCAAATCTTTGAGCTGCTCATCGCTGGCGTCTTTGGCCACCACGCCTGCAGCATCTGACTCCAGCAAAGAGAGCAGGTGGTACACATCGCGTTGGTCTTTTTCGTTGACCTCGGTCACATACGCACCGCGGCGCACTTTCATGGTCACCAAGCCTTCAGCGGCCAGCACCTTGAGGGCTTCGCGCATGGGCGTGCGGCTGATGCCGTATTCCTCGGCCAAGCGCATCTCGTCAATCCAGCTGCCGGGCTCTAATTCGGCCGCAAAAATACGCTGACGCAGCAGTTCAGCGACTTCTTCGTACAGGGCGCGAGGGGTGAGGGTGACGGCGGACATGGACTCGAATTGTAAGCTGATATAAGATTTTGAATCAATAATTATGAATGATATGATTCTGTAACAGATCAAAACCCTAGGTTAACCTTGGGTTTCTTTGATCGCTGCACACCCCTTTCAAGAGTGATTTGCCATGAGCCAAAAGCCAACCGAATTCAACGCCGCCAACCTCGAAGCATGGGCCAAAGCCGCTGCTAAATCAGCCCCAGGCGGCGACGTCAACGCCCTGAACTGGAAGACTTTGGACGGTATCAGCGTCAAGCCGTTGTACACCGCTGAAGACACCCAAAACCTCCCTTACGCCAACACATTGCCAGGCTTCGAGCCCTATGTGCGCGGCCCGCAAGCCACCATGTACTCGGTGCGTCCATGGACGATTCGCCAATACGCAGGCTTCTCCACCGCAGAAGAATCCAACGCGTTCTACCGCAAGGCTTTGGCCGCCGGTGGTCAAGGCGTGTCGGTCGCGTTTGACTTGGCCACCCACCGTGGCTATGACTCAGACCACCCCCGTGTGACAGGCGACGTGGGCAAGGCCGGCGTGGCGATTGACTCGGTGGAAGACATGAAGATCTTGTTTAACGAAATTCCGTTGGACAAAGTGTCGGTCTCTATGACCATGAACGGCGCGGTGCTGCCTGTGCTGGCTGGCTACGTGGTGGCCGCTGAAGAGCAGGGCGTGAGCCAAGAGTTGTTGTCTGGCACGATTCAGAACGACATTCTGAAAGAGTTCATGGTGCGCAACACCTACATCTACCCGCCTGAGCCTTCGATGAAGATCATTGGCGACATCATTGGCTACACCGCCAAGCACATGCCCAAGTTCAACTCGATCTCGATTTCGGGTTACCACATGCAAGAGGCCGGTGCCAACCAAGCCTTGGAATTGGCTTTCACCTTGGCCGACGGCAAAGAGTATGTGAAGACCGCCATTGCATCAGGCTTGGATGTGGACGCCTTCGCGGGCCGCTTGTCGTTCTTCTGGGCGGTGGGCATGAACTTCTATTTGGAAATTGCCAAGATGCGCGCCGCACGTTTGCTGTGGTGCCGCATCATGAAGGGCTTTGACGCCAAGAACTCCAAGAGCTTGATGCTGCGCACGCACAGCCAAACTTCTGGCTGGTCACTCACCGAGCAAGACCCCTACAACAACGTGGTGCGTACCACCATCGAAGCCATGGCTGCGGTGTTTGGTGGCACACAGTCACTGCACACCAACTCGTTTGACGAAGCGATTGCTTTGCCGACCGAGTTTTCGTCACGCATTGCCCGCAACACCCAGCTCATCATTCAAGAAGAGACCCACATCACCAACGTGATTGATCCATGGGCCGGCTCGTACATGATGGAGTCGCTCACCCAAGAAATGGCTGACAAAGCCTGGGCCATCATCGAAGAAGTCGAGGCCATGGGCGGCATGACCAAAGCCGTGGACAGCGGTTGGGCCAAGCTAAAGATCGAAGCTGCTGCCGCTGAAAAGCAAGCGCGCATCGACTCTGGCAAAGACGTCATCGTGGGCGTGAACAAATACAAACTCGCCAAAGAAGATCCGATCGAAACCCTGTCGATTGACAACGTCCGCGTGCGCGACGGTCAGATTGAGCGTTTGCAAAAAATCAAAGCAACACGCGACACTGCCAAGGTGGAAGCTGCATTGGCCGCGTTGACGCAATCAGCTGAAACTGGCGAAGGCAACTTGCTCGACTTGTCCATCAAGGCCATTCGCCTGCGCGCCACAGTGGGCGAGGTGAGTGACGCACTCGAAAAAGTGTTTGGCCGCCACCGCGCTGACACCCAAAAGGTCACGGGTGTGTACGCCGCTGCGTATGACGATGGCGAAAACGTGGGAGACACCATGGAATACTGGAATGCCCTCAAGACCGACATTGCTGCGTTTGCCGAAGACCATGGTCGTCGTCCTCGCGTGATGATTTCCAAGTTGGGCCAAGACGGCCACGACCGTGGTGCCAAAGTGGTGGCCACTGCGTTTGCCGACCTCGGCTACGACGTGGACATGGGCCCCTTGTTCCAAACACCTGAAGAGTGCGCTCGCCAAGCCATTGAAAACGACGTGCACGCCGTAGGTGTGTCAACACTCGCTGCTGGCCACAAAACCTTGGTGCCCGCCATCATTGCTGAGTTGCAGAAGCAAGGCGCTGACGACATCATCGTGTTCGTGGGCGGCGTGATTCCACGTCAAGACTACGACTTCTTGTACGAAGCGGGCGTCAAAGGCATCTACGGCCCAGGCACCCCCATTCCAGCCAGCGCCAAAGACGTGTTGGAGCAAATCAAAAAGGCCGTTGGGTGACGCCTGCACAGTTGCTCGATGGACTGTTGCAGGGCAACCCGCCCGTGCAACGCCGTGCGATGGCCAAAGCAATCACCTTGCTGGAGTCCACGCGCACGGATCATCGCGCATCTGCGGATGAGTTACTCACCGCCATGTTGCCGCACACGGGCAAGTCGTTTCGACTGGGCATCAGTGGTGTGCCGGGTGTGGGCAAGTCCACCTTTATCGAAGCGTTGGGTTTGTATTTGATTGGTCAAGGCCACCGTGTGGCGGTGTTGACTATTGACCCATCGTCGACAGTATCTGGCGGCTCCATTTTGGGTGACAAGACCCGCATGGAGTTTTTGAGTGTGCACGACCAAGCCTACATTCGACCCAGCCCATCGAGTGGCACCTTGGGTGGTGTGGCCGAAAAAACGCGTGAGTCGATGTTGGTCTGCGAAGCCGCAGGTTACGACGTGGTGATTGTGGAAACCGTGGGTGTGGGCCAAAGCGAAACCGCTGTGGCCAACATGACCGATATGTTTGTGTTGCTGCAGTTGCCCAATGCAGGCGACGATTTGCAAGCCATCAAAAAAGGCGTGATGGAGATTGCCGATTTGGTGGTCATCAACAAAGCAGACATCGACGCCATCGCAGCCACACGTGCCGAGCTGCAAATCACCAGCGCTTTGCAGTTGTTGGGCATGCACGGTGGCTCGGGCCACGCGCACCGCAACATCGAGGTGTGGCACCCCAAGGTGGTGCAACTCAGCGCGTTACTGGGCCAAGGCGTGGATGTATTTTGGGCAGCGGTGGGTGAGTTTCAAACCATTCAAAAACAAAACGGCCGCTTCTCTGAGCGCCGCCAAAACCAAGCCCTGTCATGGATGTGGGAACGCATCGATGCAGGCTTGAAACAAAACTTTAGAGCGCAGCCGCGTGTGCAAACGTTGCTGCCCCAATTGAGTCAACAAGTCGCGGCGGGCCAGCTGGCCGCCTCGACGGCTTCCCGTCAACTGCTCAGCGCTTATCAAGCGCAGGGTTAATTTGAAAATCTTCCTGGAGTAAAGAAAGAGCAACCATGCAAGACATCATCGAACAACTGGAACAAAAGCGCGCTGCGGCTCGCTTAGGTGGCGGCCAAAAGCGCATTGATGCGCAGCACGCCAAAGGCAAACTCACAGCACGCGAGCGCATCGAAGTGTTGTTGGACGAAGGCACCTTCGAAGAGTGGGACATGTTTGTTGAACACCGTTGCACCGACTTCGGTATGGACGGCGACAAAATTCCAGGTGACGGCGTAGTCACTGGCTACGGCATGATCAATGGCCGTTTGGTGTTTGTGTTCAGCCAAGACTTCACCGTGCTGGGTGGTTCGCTGTCTGAAACGCATGCCGAAAAAATCTGCAAGATCATGGACCAAGCCATGAAGGTTGGCGCACCTGTGATTGGTTTGAACGATTCGGGCGGTGCGCGTATTCAAGAAGGTGTCGCCGCATTGGGCGGCTACGCCGACGTGTTCCAACGCAACGTCATGGCCAGCGGTGTGGTGCCACAGATCAGCATGATCATGGGCCCATCAGCGGGTGGTGCGGTGTATTCACCCGCCTTGACCGACTTCATCTTCATGGTCAAAGACACGTCCTACATGTTTGTGACCGGTCCTGATGTGGTCAAGACTGTGACCCACGAAGAAGTGACAGCCGAAGAATTGGGTGGCGCTCTGACACACACCACCAAGAGCGGCGTGGCTGACATGGCTTTTGAGAACGACGTGGAAGCCTTGCTCATGCTGCGTCGCCTCTACAACTACCTGCCACTCAACAACAAAGAAAAAGCACCTGTGCGCGTCAGCGGTGATCCATCGAGCCGCATGGACATGAGCTTGGATACTTTGGTGCCTGAGAACCCCAACAAAGCCTACGACATGAAAGAGCTCATCCTCAAAACTGTGGATGACGGCGACTTCTTTGAGCTGCAACCCGACTACGCCAAAAACATCCTGATCGGCTTTGCCCGCATGGAAGGCCAAACCGTCGGCATCGTGGCCAACCAACCTTTGGTGTTGGCAGGTTGCTTGGACATCAAGAGCTCCATCAAGGCCGCACGTTTTGTTCGCTTCTGCGATGCGTTCAACATTCCCGTCATCACCTTTGTGGACGTGCCCGGCTTCATGCCCGGTACCTCACAAGAGTACGGCGGCATCATCAAGCACGGCGCCAAGTTGCTGTACGCGTATGCCGAGTGCACGGTGCCAAAAATCACCGTCATCACACGCAAAGCCTACGGCGGTGCGTATGACGTGATGGCCTCTAAGCACTTGCGCGGCGACGTGAACTTTGCTTGGCCTAACGCCGAAATCGCAGTGATGGGTGCCAAGGGTGCGGTGGAAATCATCTTCCGCGAAGACAAAAACGATCCAGAAAAACTGGCTGCCCGCGAAGCCGAATACAAAGCCCGCTTTGCCAACCCCTTCGTGGCTGGCGCACGCGGCTTCATCGACGACGTGATTCAACCGCACGAAACACGCAAGCGCATCTGCCGCTCGCTGGTGATGTTGAAAGACAAGAAGATCGAAAACCCATGGCGCAAGCACGGCAATATTCCGCTCTAAGCCGCTAGGAGAAGAAGAACATGTTTACAAAAATTCTGATTGCAAACCGTGGCGAAATCGCATGCCGCGTCATCGCCACCGCTCACAAAATGGGCATCAAAACCGTGGCCGTTTACTCTGAAGCCGACAAAGAAGCACGTCATGTGCAACTGGCTGATGAAGCTGTGTTGATTGGCCCAGCGGCCTCGCGCGAGTCTTACCTCGTGGCTGACAAAATCATCGCGGCAGCCAAGGCAACTGGCGCACAAGCTATTCACCCTGGCTACGGCTTTTTGAGTGAGAACGCCGAGTTCTCAAAGCGCTGCGAAGACGAAGGCATTGCCTTCATCGGCCCACGCCACTTCTCAATCTCCGCCATGGGCGACAAGATTGAATCCAAGAAGTTGGCTGGTGCTGCGGGCGTGAACTGCATTCCTGGCTACAACGACGCCATCGACACCGCTGAAGAAGCGGTGAAGATTGCCCAAGGCATTGGCTACCCCGTCATGATCAAGGCCTCAGCTGGTGGCGGTGGTAAAGGCTTGCGCGTTGCATTCAACGACAAAGAGGCCTTTGAAGGTTTCACCTCTTGCCGTAATGAAGCTCGCAATAGCTTTGGCGATGACCGCGTGTTCATCGAGAAGTTTGTCGAAGAGCCGCGCCACATCGAAATCCAAGTGCTGGGCGACAGCCACGGCAACGTGGTGTTCTTGAACGAGCGCGAGTGCTCGATTCAACGCCGTCACCAAAAAGTGATTGAAGAAGCGCCATCACCCTTCATCAGCGAAGCCACGCGCAAAGCCATGGGCGAGCAAGCCGTGCAGTTGGCCAAGGCGGTGAAATACCAATCCGCAGGTACGGTGGAGTTTGTGGTCGGCAAAGACCAAAGCTTCTACTTCCTCGAGATGAACACACGTTTGCAGGTGGAACACCCTGTGACCGAAGCCATCACAGGCCTCGACTTGGTCGAGCAAATGATTCGCGTGGCAGCAGGTGAAAAACTCACACTGACGCAAGTCGATGTCAAACGCAATGGTTGGGCTATTGAGTGCCGTATCAACGCCGAAGACCCGTTCCGCAACTTCTTGCCTTCCACTGGCCGTTTGGTGCGTTTCCAAACGCCAAAACAAACCATGTTCCAAGGCAACACCGCTGACTTGCTCGGCGTGCGTGTGGACACCGGTGTGCAAGACGGTGGCGAGATTCCGATGTTCTACGACTCGATGATCGCCAAGCTCATCGTGCACGGCAAAGACCGCAACGACGCGATTGCCAAAATGCGCGAAGCACTGAACGGCTTTGTGATTCGCGGCATCAGCTCGAACATCCCATTCCAAGCCGCTTTGTTGGCGCATCCCAAGTTTGTCTCGGGTGACTTCAACACGGGCTTCATTGCTGAGCAATACGCGCACGGCTTCCGCGCTGAAGACGTGCCACACGAAGACCACGACTTCTTGGCTGCCTTGGCTGCGTTTGTGCGTCGTAAATCTCGCGAACGTGCCGCAGGTTTGAGCGGTCAGCTGCCTGGCTACGACGTGCAAATTGGTCAAGACTACGCAGTGGTCGAGTTGGGCCAAGGCGGCAACAACCGCTACGTGTTAGTGCATGTGGACGAGTTCATCGGCAAACCCGGTGTGGCGCAAATCACCATCGCTGGAAAAACTTACGCGATCGAAAGCAAGTCACGTTTGAACGATATTCGCATCGAAGGCACTTGCAACGGCAAGCCTTTCACAGCGCAAGTCGAGCGCGGCACTTTGAAAAACCCATTGGCTTTGCAAGTGCAGCACAACGGCACGCGCATCGAAGCTTTGGTGATGTCGCCACGCATGGCCGAGTTGCACAAGCTCATGCCATTCAAAGCACCACCAGACTTGAGTAAGTACGTGTTGTCGCCCATGCCTGGCTTGTTGGTCGAAGTGTCTGTGACACCTGGCCAAAAAGTGCAAGCGGGTGAGCGCGTCGCCGTCATCGAAGCGATGAAGATGGAAAACGTGTTGTTTGCAGCTGCAGACGGCGTGGTCAAAAAAGTGGTGGCCGCTAAGGGCGAATCATTGACTGTGGACCAGATGATTGTGGAGTTCGAATAATGGCTCGTCCATTCAAAGTTCTCGGTATTCAACAAATCGCCATCGGCGGCCCTGACAAGGGCCGCTTGAAAAAGCTGTGGGTTGACATGTTTGGCCTCGAAGTCACGGGCACGTTTCAAAGCGAACGCGAGAACGTGGACGAAGACATCTGTGCCATCGGCGCCGGCCCTTTCAAGGTCGAAGTCGATTTGATGCAGCCCATGGACATCGAGAAAAAGCCTGCGGTTCACGCCACGCCGTTGAACCACATTGGCTTGTGGATCGATGACCTGCCCGTGGCTGTGGAATGGCTCACGGCGCAAGGTGTGCGCTTTGCACCCGGCGGCATCCGCAAGGGCGCGGCTGGCTTTGACATCACCTTCATGCACCCCAAGGCGAACGACGAGTTTCCCATTGGTGGTGAAGGCGTGTTGATTGAGCTGGTGCAAGCGCCACCTGAAGTGGTGAAGGCCTTTGCAGCTTTGGCGGCTTCGCACGCTTAAACTTTGGCAACAAAAAGCCGTGATTGCTTAGGCAGTCACGGCTTTTTTGTTGCCAGAAAAATGGCGTGAAGCTTGATCAATCAGGGGTTCTGTAAATCTTTTGCAGCAAACGCATCAATGTTTTTTGCTCTGCTGCACTGAGTTGATGCGCGGCGCTGGCGTCTGATTCAATGGCAGCCAGTTCTGCTTTTTGCATGAGTTGCTGGCCTTTTTTGGTGAGCGACAAACCCATGGCTCGTCCATCCGTGGGGTGAGGGGTGCGCTCGATCAAATCGCGTTTTTCAAACGCTTTCAAGAATCCCACCATGTTGGGCGGCAAGATGTTGAGCGCATTACACAGCTCACGCGAGGTGATGCCTGGGTTATGCCCAATCAATGACAGCACCGAAAAATCGACGGGACGAAGATCAAACTCAGCCATGCGCTCGATGAAGCGGCTGATGATGGTCAGTGTGGCGCGGCGGGTGTTGTAGCCGAGGAGGGTTTCGAGGTAACGGGTGTCTATCTTGTCGGTCATGCTGGTTTGAATTGTGCGCGAATTATGTTCAAGCGCATTTCAAACTCTGGCAGTACCCAAGCACGCAAGGCAGCCGCAGGTGCATGCCAACGGGCAGCATCGGTGGGCTGAGCAGCTTCAATGCGCGTCCAGCTCCAAGCCAGCAAGGCGAGGGTGGCCACACGCAAATAGTCACCGGCAATCCAGCTCAAGGTCACACTGCCATCGGGGCGTGTGTGCACTTGCGTGGCTTGTTGGGTGATGTCACGCAGTTGTGCAAACAAGTGCAGCACTTGCGCTTCGTGCGGTGCTTGCGCATTCAAGCCTGCGGACAGTTCGTCCAACATGGCATTCAAAGCGACACCGCCATCGCCCAAGACTTTGCGCATCAGCAAGTCAATGGCTTGAATTTCGTTGGTGCCTTCGTAAATCATGGCGATGCGGGCATCACGCACGTTTTGCTCAATGCCCCATTCACTCACATAGCCGTGGCCGCCAAACACTTGCAAGCAGTCGCTCGCACCGTGGAAACCTTGCTCGGTGCAAGCCGCTTTCAAGATGGGCGTGGTCAGTGCGCACCAGCGCTGCGCAGATTCGCGCTGCGCTGCATCGGGGTGATGCTTGGCAATGTCCAATGCGAGACCAGTTTGGTAAGCCAACACGCGTGAGCCATCAATCCACGCACGCTGTGTGTCCAAGATGCGGCGCATGGCGGGGTGTTCAATGATGAAGTCGGTGGGCTCACCCTTCACACCTGCAGGTTTGGGCGCGCGCATTTGACGGCGCTCGTGTGCATACGCATTGGCTTTTTGCCAAGCGGCGTCCAACAGGCCAACGCCTTGCAGGCCCACATGCAGGCGCGCGGCGTTCATCATCACAAACATAGCGTTGAGGCCTTTGCCCACTTCTCCAACCAACCAGCCTTTGGCTTCGTCAAAGCGCATCACACAAGTGGGGCTGCCGTGGATGCCCATTTTTTCTTCGATGCGTTCGCAATGCACCGCACTGCACGAGCCATCGGCATAAAACTTGGGCACCAAAAAGAGTGACAAACCTTTGGGGCCTGCCGGTGCCTCGGGCAAGCGTGCCAACACCAAGTGCACGATGTTTTCGGTCAGGTCGTGGTCGCCGCCAGAAATGAAAATTTTGGTGCCGCTGATGTGGTAGCTGCCATCCGCTTGCGGCACGGCTTTGGTACGTGCCAGCCCCAAGTCGCTGCCCGCATGGGGCTCGGTCAAGCACATCGTAGCCAGCCATTCGCCTGTGCCTACTTTGCTGAGGTACTGTGCTTTCAGCTCGTCGCTGGCGTGGTGCTTGATGCACTCATATGCGCCGTGCAACAAACCGGGCGCCATGGTCCAGCCATGGTTGGCAGCAGAGAGCCACTCGTACAACACGCTCTCAAGCACGGCAGGTAGGCTTTGACCGCCATCTTCGGTGGCTGTGCACAAAGATGCCCAGCCCGATTGCCAAAACGCTTGGTACGCGTCTTTGAAACCAGGCGGCATGGTCACATGCCCTTGGTTGAATTGTGCGCCGACTTCATCGCCGACGCGATTGAGTGGCGCGATTTCGTTGGCCACAAATTTGCCAGCTTCGTCGAGCACTTGGTTCATCAAGTCGGCATCAACTTCCGCAAACGCTGGTAATTCAGCAATGCGTTGTGGCACATGAAGCACCTTCTCCAAAATGAATTGGATATCTTCAAGACGGGGTTGGTAGTTCATGTGTGTGCTCTAGGGGTTGATCAAGATTCAGCGGTGAAGCCAATGCGTTTGACGAGTGGGCCCCACACGTCGTATTGCTTCTTCATGTCGCGCACCATGTCTTCGGGGGTGCCGCCGACAGGCACCAAGCCAGAGAGTGCCAAGCTGTCGATGACCACTTTGTCTTTCAAAGCAACGTTGATGGCGGCATTGGCAGCAGCCACGGTGTTGGCAGGTGTTTTGGCGGGCGCGTAGAAACCGAACCACTCCTCAATCACCAAGTCAGGGAACCCTTGTTCGGCAAAGGTTGGAACATCTGGCAAGAAGGGTGAACGCTTGGCACCAGAGGTGGCGATCACGCGCAACTTGCCAGCTTTGTGGTTGGCCAAGAAATCACCGTGTGGGGTGATCATGGCGGCGAGCTGGCCGCCAATGACATCGGTGACACCAGGCACAGAACCGCGGTAGGGGATGTGCTTGAGTTCAACACCTGTGTTGATGCTCAACAACGCGCCCAAGAAATGAGGGGTAGAGCCCGCAGCGGGCGATCCGTAGCTGGCATCGTTTGGATTGGCTTTGGCCCAAGCCAAAAAGTCTTTCACGTTTTTCACAGAGGCGGGCACCATGGGGCCAACAGCCAAACCATGCGTCAGCATAGATGCGATCGCAACAGGCACGAAGTCTTTGAACGGGTCGTAGCTGAGCTTGCTGTAGATGTGTGGATAGATCGACATCATGGAGTAAGGCGTGAGCAACAAAGTGCCGCCATCGGCGGGAGCAATCTTGACGGCCTCAACAGCGATGCGACCTGCAGCACCGGTTTTGTTTTCGACGACGCCAGCGTTTTTGCTGTACGCGCCGTTGCCCAGCTTGTCGCCGATACGGCGGCTGGTCACGTCAGCGGTGCCACCGGCAGGAAAGCCGTTGATGATTTTGATTTGCTCCAAAGGCAGTGCACCGCTTTGTGCAAAAGCACTGAAGGGCGCAATGGCGGCCATCGCGACGGGCGTGAGGGCGGTTTGGATGAATTGACGACGATTGCTCATGGTTTGTCTCCTAGCTATGGTGAGTTGAGTGAAGGGTGATCGGTTTAACGCGGTGCCATACGTAGCGCACCGTCCAAGCGAATGACTTCGCCGTTCAAATGGTCGTTGGTCACGATATGGCAAGCGAGCTGGGCAAACTCTTCGGGTTTACCCAAGCGCGAAGGAAAGGGAATCGATGCGGCCAATGACTGTTGCACCGCCTCAGGCAATGTCTTCATCAGTGGTGTGGCAAACAAGCCGGGGGCGATGGTGCACACGCGAATGCCGTGTTGCGCCAAGTCACGCGCCATGGGCAAGGTCATGCTGACCAAGCCGCCTTTGGAGGCGCTGTAGGCTTGTTGGCCCACTTGTCCGTCGAAGGCTGCGACCGATGCGGTGAACATCATCACCCCGCGTTGGCCATCGATGCCTGCTGGTAACTTGGCGCATTCAGCGGCAAACAAACGGCTGATGTTGTACGCGCCCACAAGGTTGACATTGACCACGCGTGCAAAATCTTCCAATGGTGCTGCATTGCCGTCTTTGCCCACGATGCGTTTGGCGGTGCCAATGCCTGCAATGTTCATCAAGATGCGGGCAGGGCCATGCGCTGCAGTGGCTTTGGCCAAGGCTGCTTGCACGCTGTCGGTGTTTGTGATGTCGCATTGGCAAGCAACGCCGCCGATGTCTGCGGCCACTTTTTCAGCGAGCTCTAAGTTCACGTCGATGACGGCGACTTTGGCGCCCAGTCGCGCCAGTTCGCGTGCGGTGGCTTCACCGAGGCCTGATGCGCCACCGGTGACTAAAACGGCTTGTCCTTGAATGTCCATGTGCGTTGTCCTTTACTGAGGCAGCAAGATGTTGGGGGCGGTGCCTTCGTGCATGGCTTGCACCAAAGCATCGCGGTGTTTGAGCACAGCGCGTTGGTTGATAGAGCCTTTGTCGGTCACTTCACCTTTGTCGATGGAGGGCGGCTCGCTCAGCAACACTGCACGCGCAATGCGCGAGGCACTGCCGGTGGCGGTTTCAGCCAAGTGGTTGAGCACACCTTGAAAGTGCGCCACCACGGGGGCGCTGGCCAGCACATCGGCCATGCTGGCGTTTGCACTTAAACCACTCAGGCCACGCACAGCGGCGGTTGGAAAAATCATGGCGCCCACTTCTTTGCGGTTCAAGCCTGTGACCACCACGTCTTGGATGTACGGCGCACCGGCGCCAATCACTTTGGCGCGCAAAGGGCCCACGCTCACAAAGGTGCCTGTGGCGAGTTTGAAGTCTTCGGCGATGCGGCCATCAAACCGCAGGCCTTGGTGCACATCGGACTCATCAATCCACTTCACCGCATCGCCTGTGCAGAAGAAGCCTTCTTCGTCAAAGTGGTCGCGTGTCTCTTCGGGCGCGCGCCAGTAGCCGGGCGTGATGTTGGGGCCTTTGTAGCGAATTTCGATTTTGTCGCCGTCAGGAATGAGCTTGATTTCCAAGCCGGGTGTGGGTACGCCCAGGTCGGCGGTTTTCACATGCGGGTTGGTGACAAACAAAGCGAAGGGGCCAGACTCGGTCATGCCCAAGCCTGTGGTCATGGCAATGCGTTCACCCACTTCGCGCTCTTGGCTGGCGTACAGGCTGTCCCAAATAGGCTGAGCCATGGCGGCGCCTGCATAGAAAAACATGTTGACGCGGCTGAGCAAGTTTTTGCGCAGCACATCGTCGGTTTGCATCGCGCTGGCAATGGCTTCAAAACCAGTGGGCACGTTGAAGTAAACCGTGGGGGCAATCTCGCGCAAATTGCGCAAGGTTTCTTGTATCAATGCGGGCGTGGGTTTGCCATCGTCAATGTAGAGCGTGCCGCCGTTGTAGATGACCATGCCGAAGTTGTGATTGCCACCGAAGGTGTGGTTCCATGGCAACCAGTCGATCAGCACAGGTGGCTGCTCGGCCAACAAGGGCATGGATTGGCACATCTGCTGTTGGTTGGCGCACCACATGCGTTGTGTGTTCATCACTGCTTTGGGCAGCTTGGTAGAGCCTGAGGTGAACAAAAATTTGGCGATGGTGTCTGGGCCTGTGGCTTGCATGGCTGCATCCACGGCAGGTGTGATGGGGGTGGCCAACAGATCTGCAAACGAGGTGTTGGTGTGGCCTTCTGCGGTGCCGTGCGTCAGCACCACTTCCACATCAGAGGCCACTGCTGTTTGAATGGCTTTGCCGTAGCGCGCGGCATCAGCGGCAAACACCAAACCTGGCGTGAGTGTGCTGAGGATGTGGCGCAGCTTGTCGTAGTCTTGGCTGATGGTCGAGTAGGCGGGCGATGCAGGGCAATACGGCACACCGGCCACCATGCAACCCAAAGCCATCAAAGCGTGTTCAAGGTCGTTCTCGGACAAGATCACCACAGGGCGATCGGCGTTGAGCCCGCGGTTGATCAAACCTTGCGCGATGCGGCGTGCTGCATCGAGTGCTTGCGAGAAGCTGATGTGTTGCCAGTCACCCGAAGTGCCATCTGCATTTTTAACGCGACGCGCAAACAAAGTTTGCTCGGGCTTTTCTTTGGCCCAGTGCACCAAGCGGTCGGTCATGCGTTCGGCATAGGGCGCGAGTGCTTGGTCGGCCATCATGTAGCGCACGCCGTTTTGGCCTTCGCGCATCTTCACGCGCGTGACACCAAACTTCATGGGGCGAAATTTCACTGCAGTCATGGTTTGTCTCCGGTTGCGGCTGTGATCAGCTCTTTTGAACCTTGGCGGCGCGGCCTTCTAAGAAATCACGCACACGCTGCTTGGCTTCGGGGGCCGCTTGTGCAATCGCCGACATCATGGATTCGGTGATGAAGCCTTGGTCCGCAGGTTGCTCCGCAATGCGTGGCAACACATTCATCAAGGCGTAGTTGGTGAGTGGGGCATTGCTGCCAATGCGTTGTGCCAACTCGAAGGCTTTGTCAAACGATGTGCCAGTGGGTACCAGGTATTGCGCAAAACCAGCACGCTCGCCGTCCACCGCGTTGTAGACGCGGCCGGTCATCATCATGTCTGTCATACGCGCGACGCCAATCAAACGAGGGATACGCACGGCACCGCCACCGCCCACGAAAATACCGCGTGTGCCTTCGGGCAGTGCGTAAAAGGTGCTTTCATCTGCTACGCGGATGTGGCATGCGCTGGCTAGTTCTAAACCACCGCCCACCACTGCGCCATGCAAGGCAGCGACGACAGGCACGGGGCCGTATTGCAAACGCTCCAAGGCGTAGTGCCATGAACGTGAGTGGTGCATGCCTTGGCCGGCATCGCGTTCTTTCAAATCGCTCAAGTCCAAGCCCGCGCAGAAATGGTCACCATCGCCTGCGATGACAGCGGCTTTCGCGTTCTCGGGCAGGTTCTCAAAAATATGACGCAGAGAGGCAATCAAGGCATCGTTGAGAGCGTTGCGCTTTGCTGGGCGTGTCAAACGGATGACCGCGATGTCGCCGCGCATTTCAAAGTGGATGTCTGAGTTTTGATTCATGGTCGGGTTTGCTCGTGGTTGCTTTTGATCTGGAAATGAATTATGGTTATGTCTAATAACTAAATAATTGGGACTTACCCTAAACTTGTTGGAAAATAAAACCACTCTGGAGATTGACCATGGACTACAAAAATCTGATTGCCATTGACATTCACACCCACGCCGAGGTGAGTTGTCGCAACCCCTTTGACAACTACGGCGAGGAGTACGACCGCGCAGCCGATAAATACTTTGGCTCCAGCCATCGCCCCACGATTGACGAAACCGTGGCGTACTACCGGGAGCACAAAATGGGCTTGGTCATGTTCACGGTGGACAGCGAATCCCAGACAGGGCGTCGTCGCATTTCGAACGAAGAGATTGCAGATGCGGCCAAAAAGAACAGCGACATGATGGTGGCCTTTGCAAGCATCGACCCGCACAAAGGCAAGATGGGCGCGCGCGAAGCCGAGCGCCTGATCAAAGAAGATGGCATCAAGGGCTTCAAATTTCACCCCACGGTGCAGGGCTATCACCCCTACGACAAGATGGCTTGGCCCATCTATGAAGTGATCAACGAATACAAACTACCCGCCATCTTCCACACAGGCCACAGCGGCATTGGCAGCGGCATGCGTTGTGGTGGCGGCTTGCGTTTGGCCTACAGCAACCCCATGCATTTGGATGATGTAGCGATTGATTGGCCTGACATGCAAATCGTCATGGCGCACCCCAGCTTCCCTTGGCAAGACGAGGCCTTGAGCGTGGCCACCCACAAGCCCAACGTGTGGATTGACCTCTCAGGCTGGAGCCCCAAGTACTTCCCCAAGCAACTCATCCAATACGCCAACACCTTGTTGAAAGACCGCGTGTTGTTTGGCAGTGACTACCCGCTGATCACGCCTGAGCGCTGGATGAAAGACTTTGAGGTCGCAGGCTTCAAGCCCGAGGTGATGCCCGGCATCTTGAAAGACAACGCGGTGCGTTTGTTGGGCCTCGACAAAGCCTAAGTGTTTTTACAAATTAAAAGCCGTGGCTGCGATGCAGTCACGGCTTTTTTGTTGCGTTCCAAGAGTCTCTTTTATTCGTTCATGTGCACGCGTTTGGCAAGTTGATATGCCAGCAAAGACGCACAGGTTGCCACGACGGCACACAGCCAATAGTGCGTGACTTGTCCGCTCGGTTCGTTCTGTAGCAGCATGCCGCCGACCCAGGCTGCTACCCCCATGGAGAACGATTGAACCGCACCGTTGAGTGACATGAACGTGCCACGGAATTTAGGATTGGCTGCCGAGGTGAGCAAGGCCATGCCTGGAATCATGCGTGCGTTCATGGCGAAGAACAAAGTGCTGGTGACCAGCAACACCACATACAGCGGCACAGGCTCGATCAACGTGATGGCAAACATCGGAATGATTGAGAACAGCACCGCGCGTTGAAACGTTTCACGCTTGCCCAAGCGGTCTGTGACGCCGCCCACCCAGCGACCGCTGAACAGGGTGACCACACCGCCACAAAAGTACAGCCACGGAATCTCGTGGGGGGCCATCACCTGGTTGTTTTGCAAATACAGCGTGATGTACGGAATGATGGTGAAGGCGGCAAACATCATGGTGGCTGATAACAGCAAGGCCATGCGTTGGTTGGGCTCGCTCAGCACTTGGCCCATGGCGTGCAGCACATGTTTGTCTTTGGCGTGGGCCACATGGGCATCTAACTTGGGCACGCTGTAGTTGGCCAACACGCCCACAGCGATGCACATCACACCAATTCCAAAGAAGGCGGTGTGCCAACCCCAGAGGTTGGCAAACAGCAAACCGGCAGGCACGCCAGCCACGGTGGCCACAGAGAACGACGTCATCACAATGCCGGTGGCGCGACCACGGCGTTCGAACGGCACCACGTCGCCAATGATGGTTTGCGTCATGGTGGACAGCACGCCTCCAAAAAAGCCAGAGGCAATGCGTGCGGCCATCAGCCAGCCATAGGTGGGTGCAATGCCGCAGGCCACGGTGGTGAGGGCGAACAACACATAGAGCGTGAGCAACAAACGCTTGCGGTCAAAGCGGTCAATGAAAGTGGTGGCAAACAAGCCAGACAGGCCCGCCGCCACGGTGTAGGCCGAGACCAACAAACCAAACTCCGCGAAGCTGATTGCAAACAAGCTGGTCAGCTGTGGGCCGAGCGGCATCATGATCATGAAGTCCACGATGTGTGTGAACTGAATGCCGGCGAGCGACAAAAGAAGCAGAAGTTCTCTGCGTGCAGTGAGTTGGGTGTGCATTGAAATGTCAGGTATCGCGGGGAGGGCAGAAGGTGCCCTTTGATGCCGCTGTGTCAGTCAAGCTTTGGTGGCTTGGCGGACTTTGGCTTTGGCGAGTGCAGCCTCAATGATCGCACGTTTGCGATCGACCTCGGGTGCGTGCTCGGTCCCTTTGGTGTGTGCGGGCAGGTCGGCAAGTTTTTTCACAGCTTTGGCTTGCAAGCGCTCGTCATGTTCTACTGCCTCACGCTTCAAACGGGCAAGGCGTGTGTCGTAGCGCTGACGCGCGAGGTTAGCCAGTTCTTGCGGCCATGAGGCCCAACCGCTGAGGTTGATGTCGATGGGTTCGAGTGAGATGCAGTCCACAGGGCAAGCAGGAATGCAGAGCTCGCAGCCCGTGCAATAACTTTCCACCACGGTGTGCATGCGCTTGTTGGCGCCGATGATTGCATCGGTTGGGCATACCGCAATGCACAGCGTGCAGCCAATGCACCACGCCTCGTCAATGATGGCGATGGTGCGCGGGCCTTCTAAGCCGTTTTCTGGGTTCAGGGGTAGGGCAGGCTTGCCTGTGAGGGCTGCCAGCCGTTCAACGCCTTCTGTGCCGCCTGGTGGGCACTGGTTGATGTCAGCCTCGCCTTGGGTGATGGCCTCGGCGTATTGCTGACAGTCAGGGTAGCCACAACGCGTGCATTGCGTTTGTGGCAGGGCGTTGTTGAGCTGTTCGACCAGACTCACTTTTGTGCGGCAGCAGCTTTTTTAGCGGCAGGCTTGGCAACGGCTTTGACCGGTGCAGCTTTAGCAGCCACAGGTGCCGCCTTCTTCACTGCGGGGATAGCTTTCTTCGCCACAGCTTTGGGCTTGGCTGCAACCGCCTTCACAACGCCTTTGCCTTGGCCTTTGTTGTGTTCCAAGATGAAGCTCTTGACGTGTGGGTACACCACATCGCGCCAACGGCGGCCACTGAAGATGCCGTAGTGGCCTGCGCCTTTGGCTTCGAGGTGGTGGTGTTCTTGGCGCACGATGCCGCTGCACAGCTTGTGCGCGGCTTCGGTTTGGCCTGAGCCAGAGATGTCGTCCAACTCACCTTCCACAGTCAACAACGCTGTGGTGCGAATGTCTTGTGGGCGCACCAACTCAAGCTTGCCTTGTGGGTTTTTGATTTCCCATGTGCCGCGCACCAGTTTGAAGTCTTGGAACACCGTGTTGATGGTTTCCAAGTAGTAATCGGCATCCATGTCGAGCACCGCGTTGTACTCGTCATAGAAATCGCGGTGTGAGTCGACGCTGGAGTTATCGCCCTTGATCAAGTCTTTGAAGTAGTCGTAATGGCTCTTCAAGTGACGATCGGGGTTCATGGCCACGAAGCCCGTGTGCTGCAAGAAGCCGGGGTAAACGCGACGGCCTGCACCTGGGAAGTTGTCGGGCACGCGGTAGATCACGTTGTTTTCGAACCAGCTGTGGCTCTTGTTCATCGCCAAGTTGTTCACCGCTGTGGGGGATTTGGTGGCATCAATCGGGCCGCCCATCATGGTCATGGTGATGGGGGTCTTCTCGCCACGGCTGGCCATCAATGACACAGCAGCCAACACGGGCACGGTGGGTTGGCACACGCTCATGATGTGGCAGTTGCCGTATTTGCTTTGCAAATCACGGATGAACTCTTGCACGTAGTTCACGTAGTCGTCGAGGTGGAATTCACCATCGCTCAGTGGGACCAAGCGTGCATTCTTCCAGTCGGTGATGTAGACCTTGTGGTCTTTGAGCATGGTTTTGACGGTGTCGCGCAGCAAGGTGGCGTAGTGGCCAGACAAGGGGGCCACGATCAGCACCACAGGTTGTGCTTTGAGTTTGGTCAGTGTGGCGGCGGCGTCGGTGAAGCGCTTGAAGCGGCGCAGCTCACAAAACGGTTTGTCCATTTCGATGCGTTCGTGAATGGCAACCTCTGTGCCTTCGACTTCGACAGATTTGATGCCGAATTGTGGCTTTTCGTAGTCTTTGCCTAAGCGGTAGAGCAAGTCATAACCGGCGGATACGCGCTGAGCCATCGGGTTTTGTGCAATGGGGGAGTTGGTTTGGCCGTAAAGTTTGGAGGCGGCTTGCGCAAAGTCTGCGAACGGCTCCATCAGGCTACGTTGCGTCTCGAAGATTTGGTAAAGCATGGTGTTGTCTCAAAAATGTTGCAGTGCAATATAGCGCACTTACTTGGTTGAAAATGGAGTTTGTCCTCCAATTGACATAAAGCAGGCACCGACGAAGGCTACTGATGAATTCATACATAAATATTACACGCATGCCGGTGCTGTTTGTCGGCCACGGCAGCCCTATGAATGTGATCGAGGACAGCCCTTATCGCCGCGCATGGCAAGACTTGGGCGCCCAGTTTGGCCTGCGTTGGCCCAAGCCCAAACTGATTTTGTGCATTTCTGCGCATTGGATCACCGAAGGTTGGTGGATGACGGGTATGGCTCAGCCCAAAACCATTCACGACTTTGGTGGTTTTCCGCAAGAACTGTTTGACCAGCAATATCCAGCACCCGGTGCGCCTGAGTGGGCTGCGCACACAGCGCAACAGTTGCGTCAGCCAAACAATGGTCAACCCGTGGGCGTGGACATGACCACCTGGGGCTTAGACCACGGCGCGTGGGGGGTGCTCAAGCCCATGTTTCCTGCTGCAGATATTCCTGTGGTGCAACTTAGCATCGACTACCACCGCCCGCCCACAGAGCACTTTGCACTTGGGCAGCAGCTGCGTGCATTTCGTGAACAAGGCGTGCTCATCTTGGCCAGTGGCAACACCGTGCACAACTTGCGCACCATGAACCGTTCAGCGCCTGATAACCAAGCTTATGAATGGGCCATTGAGTTTGACCAATGGGTGGCAGAGCAAATTACAAACGGTCACCCCGAGGCTTTGGTGGACTTTCAAGCTCAAGGTGACATAGCGAAGATGTCGCACCCTAGCTACGACCACTTCTTGCCTTTGCTCTACGCCGCAGGCGCGGTAGAGGCGGGTGAGCCGGTTGAGTTTTTCAACGAGGGGTATCAGTTCGCTTCGATTGCCATGCGCTCTGTGATTTGGGGTTAAGCAGAGTTTCGTTGAGTGGGCTGCGCTTAGCTAGCGGTGTTTAAGCCAATGAAAAAAGGGCCTGTGAAGGCCCTTTTTCTTGGCTGCACGCGAGGCGTGCAATCGATGTGCAGTTACATCACTTTTGCGATAGCTTGGCACACGTAGTCGATGTTTTTGCTGTTCAACGCAGCCACGCACATGCGGCCGGTGTCGGTGCCGTACACACCAAACTCAGAACGCAAGCGAACCATTTGGTCCTTGCTCAAACCAGAGTAGCTGAACATGCCGATTTGTGTGGTGATGAAGCTCATGTCTTGCTTCACGCCAGCGGCTTTGAGACCGTCGACCAAGGTTTGGCGCATGGCTTTGATGCGCACGCGCATTTCGCCCAATTCCTTTTCCCACAAAGCGCGCAGCTCTGGGTTGTTCAACACCGCAGCCACCACAGCACCGCCGTGGATAGGTGGGTTGGAGTAGTTGGTGCGAATCACGATTTTGAGTTGTGACAACACGCGGCTGCACTCTTCTTTGTCAGCGCACAAAACGCTCAACGCACCCACGCGCTCGCCGTACAAGCTGAAGCTCTTAGAGAATGAAGTGGACACAAAGAAGTTCAGGCCAGCGGCCACGAATTTTTGAATCACAGCGCCGTCTTCGGCAATGCCGTGGCCAAAGCCTTGGTAGGCCATGTCCAAGAAGGCGGTCAGGTTTTTGGCCTTGACCACTGCCACCACTTGGTCCCATTGAGCAGCAGTGATGTCGTAGCCGGTTGGGTTGTGGCAGCAAGCGTGCAGCACTACAACAGTGCCAGCAGCAGCAGCGTTCAACGAAGCCAACATGCCTTCAAAGTTCACGCCGCGTTTTTCTGCGTCGTAGTAAGCGTAGGTGTCGACCTTGAAACCGGCGTTGGTGAACAAAGCGCGGTGGTTTTCCCAGCTGGGGTCAGAAATCAACACGGTGGCGTTGGGGTTCAGGCGCTTCAAGAAGTCAGCGCCGATTTTCAAGCCGCCGGTGCCGCCAATGCCTTGCACCGTGGCCACACGGCCAGAGGTGACGGGCTCGGAGTCAGCGCCGAAGACCAAGCCTTTGACGGCGGCGTCGTATGCCACGATGCCATCGATGGGCAAGTAGCCGCGCGCAGTGGGTGTGGCCATCATGGTTTTTTCTGCGGCTTGCACGCATTGCAGCAAGGGAAGTTTGCCGTTGTCGTCGAAGTACACACCCACGCCGAGGTTGACCTTGTTGGGGTTGGTGTCGGCGTTGTATTGCTCGTTGAGGCCCAAGATGGGGTCGCGGGGTGCCATTTCGACAGCGGTAAACATTGACATCGTCAGTCCTTGATCACGGATAAAGAGGGGAGGTTAGGTAAACAAGCGCAGTCTGCGGTAGGCTTGCACGTTCGGCCTGAATTTTAAGGGTCAACCCGTATGGTTTTTCAAATCATGCGTTTTTTTCGAGCCATACCGTTTGCATCACCATGTCTGACACCGCAGAAACACTTCCTGACGCATCGCCAGCCGCTAAAGAAGCGCCAGAGCAGCCAAAGGGCACGATGGTCAGCTACCCAGGCTCGCCGTTTGAGCTGTTTCAGCCTTACCCGCCTGCTGGTGACCAGCCCACGGCCATTGCCCAGCTGGTGGAAGGGGTGAATGACGGCGAGGTGTTTCAAACCCTGTTGGGTGTGACGGGTTCGGGCAAAACCTTCACCATGGCCAACGTGATTGCCCAGCTGGGGCGGCCCGCCATCATCTTTGCGCCCAACAAAACCTTAGCCGCGCAGCTGTACAGCGAGTTCCGTGAGTTTTTCCCCAACAACGCGGTGGAGTATTTCGTCAGCTACTACGACTACTACCAGCCCGAGGCCTATGTGCCCCAGCGCGATTTGTTCATCGAAAAAGACAGCGCCATCAACGAGCACATCGAGCAAATGCGCTTGAGCTGCACCAAGAGCATCTTGGAGCGCCGCGATGTGATCGTGGTGGCCACGGTCTCAGCCATCTACGGTATCGGTGAGCCCGAGAGCTACCACCAGATGATCATGACGCTGCGTGCCGGCGACAAAGTGGGCCAACGCGATGCCATCGCCCAGCTGGTGCGCATGCAGTACGAGCGCAACGACCAAGATTTTTCACGCGGCAAATTCCGCGTGCGTGGCGACACGATTGATGTGTTCCCCGCAGAACACTCCGAGCTGGCGATTCGCATTGAGTTGTTTGATGACGAAATTGAAAGCCTGCAACTGTTTGACCCACTCACAGGCCGCATTCGACAAAAGATTCCACGCTTCACCATTTACCCATCCAGCCACTACGTCACACCGCGTGACCGCGTGTTGGCTGCGGTGGAGACCATCAAGGTGGAGTTGGCCGACCGTTTGAAAGAACTGGTGGGCATGAACAAGTTGGTCGAAGCACAGCGCTTAGAGCAACGCACACGCTTTGACTTGGAGATGCTCAGCGAAGTTGGCCACTGCAAAGGCATTGAGAACTACACCCGCCATTTGTCGGGCGCGCCTCCTGGCGCACCGCCCAGCACATTGACCGACTACATGCCCAAAGACTCCATCATGTTTTTGGACGAGAGCCACGTCATGATTGGCCAGCTTGGCGGCATGTACAACGGTGACCGTGCGCGCAAGACCACGCTGGTGGAATACGGCTTTCGTTTGCCCAGCGCCTTGGACAACCGCCCCTTGAAGCTCGAAGAGTTTGAAAAGCGCATGCGCCAAGTGGTGTTTGTCTCCGCCACGCCCGCTGACTACGAAAAGACCCATGCCAGCAAAGTGGTGGAGCAGTTGGTGCGGCCAACGGGCTTGGTCGACCCCTTGGTGGAAGTGCGCCCAGCCACACACCAAGTGGACGACGTGCTGCAAGAAATTCGCATCCGTGTGGATCTAAATGAGCGCGTGCTGATCACCACACTCACCAAGCGCATGGCCGAGCAACTGACCGATTACTTGACCGACAACGGCGTGAAAGTGCGCTACATCCACAGCGACGTGGACACGGTGGAACGTGTTGAAATTTTGCGTGACTTACGCCTAGGTACTTTCGATGTGCTGGTGGGCATCAACTTGCTGCGCGAGGGTATTGACTTGCCCGAGGTGTCGTTGGTGGCCATTCTGGATGCCGACAAAGAGGGCTTTTTGCGCTCAGAGCGCAGCTTGATTCAAACCATTGGCCGTGCGGCGCGTAACCTGAGCGGCAAAGCCATTTTGTATGCCGACCGCATGACCGAGTCGATGAAGAAAGCGATTGGCGAAACCGAGCGTCGCCGCACCAAGCAAATCGCGCACAACCTCGAGATGGGTATCACGCCACGCGGTGTGGTCAAGGGCATTCGCGATTTGATCGATGGCGTCTACAGCGAGAAGGCTGGCAAAGAAGCGCAAGAGCGCGAAATTCAACGCGCCGCTTTCGAAGACATGAGCGAACGCGATGTAGCCAAGGAAATCAAACGCCTAGAGAAGCTGATGATGGAACACGCCCGCAACCTCGAGTTCGAAAACGCCGCCCGCGTGCGTGACCAACTGGCCACCTTGCGTGAGCAAGCTTTTGGCGGGGCAGGGCACGACAACGTGGCGGTGCTGGCGCAAAAAGCCTGACAGCCAACCCTTCGTTCTTGTCATCGACAAGTAGGGTTATTGGCCGAGTACCCGAGCAAATCCGTGGGGATTAAGCTATACTTGACCTAATTAGTCGACAAAGCCCAACCATCAAGGAGCTTGCCATGCGTCTCACCACCAAAGGCCGTTTTGCGGTCACTGCCATGATCGATTTGGCCCTGCGTCAAAACACAGGCCCCGTCACCTTGGCGGCCATCAGCCAGCGCCAACAAATCTCGTTGTCTTACCTCGAGCAGCTGTTCGGTAAATTGCGCCGCCACGACTTGGTGGAATCCACCCGTGGCCCAGGTGGCGGTTATTCGCTGGGGCGCAAGGCTGCCGACATCACCGTGGCCGACATTATTTTGTCGGTAGACGAGCCCATCGACGCCACCCACTGCGGCGGCAAAGAAAACTGTTTGGGCGAAACCGGCCGTTGTATGACGCATGAGCTGTGGGCATCGCTCAACCAACGCATGGTTGAGTTTTTAGACTCGGTCAATCTACAAAAGCTGGTGGACGAACAAATCGCCAAAGGCGTGGAAATTGAAAACAAGCCCACGTTGAAGCGCGCTATTCAGCCCATGCCTGTGGTCAAACCCATTCGCGTCAATGCACCCAACTCGGTGTTTGCTTTAGGCAACGCCTTCGCGAAGCCTCTTTAATTTTTACGGACCCATCATGGACATGACACCCCATTTCCCCATTTACCTCGACTACGGCGCGACCAACCCGTGTGACCCACGCGTTGTGGACGCCATGATTCCTTGGCTGCGCGAGCACTTTGGCAATCCCGCATCACGCAGCCACGCATGGGGCTGGGAAGCTGAAGCCGCCGTTGAGAAAGCCCGTGAAGACGTGGCAGCACTCATTGGCGCTGACCCGCGCGAAATCGTGTGGACATCAGGCGCGACAGAGTCAAACAACCTCGCCATCAAAGGCGCAGCACATTTCTACAAGTCCAAAGGCAAGCACCTCATCACCGTGAAGACCGAGCACAAAGCTGTGCTCGACACCATGCGTGAGTTGGAGCGTCAAGGCTTTGAAGTGACTTACCTCGACGTGCAAGAAGACGGCATGCTTAGCATGGATGCGCTCAAAGCAGCCATTCGCCCTGACACCATTTTGATCAGCGTGATGTTCGTGAACAACGAAATCGGCGTGATTCAAGATATCGCTGGCATTGGCGCGATGTGCCGCGAAAAAGGCATCATCTTCCACGTCGACGCAGCACAAGCCACAGGCAAAGTTGAGATCGACTTGACCACCTTACCTGTCGACTTGATGAGCTTGGCTTCACACAAAACCTACGGCCCCAAAGGCATTGGTGCTTTGTATGTGCGTCGCAAACCTCGCGTGCGCTTGGAAGCGCAAATGCACGGCGGCGGTCACGAGCGCGGCATGCGCAGCGGCACTTTGCCAACGCACCAGTGCGTGGGCATGGGCGAAGCGTTTCGCATTGCCAAAGAAGACATGGCCAAAGACTTGGCCAAAGCCAAAGCTTTGCAACGGCGTTTGCTCGATGGTTTCAAGGACATGGAGCAAGTCTTCATCAACGGCAACATGGAACACCGTGTGCCGCACAACTTGAACATCAGTTTCAACTATGTGGAAGGCGAGTCGCTCATCATGGGTATCAAGGGCTTGGCGGTGTCGTCGGGCTCGGCTTGTACGTCGGCCAGCTTGGAGCCCAGCTATGTGTTGCGTGCCTTGGGCCGCAGCGACGAGTTGGCGCACAGCAGCTTGCGCATGACGATTGGTCGCTTCAGCACCGAAGAAGAAATTGACTACGCCATCGAAACCATTCGTCTCAACGTGGCCAAGCTGCGTGAACTGAGCCCCTTGTGGGACATGTACAAAGAAGGCATCGACATCAGCACCATCCAATGGGCTGCGCATTAATTAAGGAGATTCACCATGGCTTATTCTGAAAAAGTGGTTGACCACTACGAAAACCCCCGCAACGTGGGCTCCTTTGACAAGGGCGACGACTCTGTGGGCACCGGCATGGTGGGCGCGCCCGCTTGCGGCGACGTGATGAAGTTGCAAATCAAGGTCAACCCTGTGACGGGCGTGATTGAAGATGCACGTTTCAAAACCTACGGTTGCGGCTCTGCCATCGCTTCTTCTTCACTGGTGACCGAGTGGGTCAAGGGTAAAACTTTGGACGAAGCGGCAGCTTTGAAAAACAGCGAAATCGCTGAAGAGCTGGCGCTGCCACCTGTGAAAATTCACTGCTCCATCTTGGCGGAAGACGCCATCAAGGCCGCTGTGGATGATTACAAAAAGAAACACGCAGCGGCCTAATCAAAGAAGAACACCATGGCGATCACATTGACTGAAGCCGCGGCACGACACGTGACCCGCTACCTTGCCAAACGTGGCAAGGGCGTGGGCGTGCGTTTGGGTGTCAAGACCACAGGCTGTTCGGGTTTGGCTTACAAGCTCGAATACGTGGACGACCAAGAACCAGAAGACGTGATCTTTGAAGACCACGGCGTGAAGGTGTTGATCGACCCCAAGAGCTTGGCCTACATCGACGGTACGCAACTCGACTTCGTGCGCGAAGGCCTGAACGAGGGCTTCAAGTTTTTGAATCCGAACGAGCGTGATCGTTGCGGTTGCGGCGAATCGTTCCGTATTTAAATTTCGATAGATCAAAGCGAGGCGTGACGTGAACGAATCGGCCAAGCCGTTGTCGGCGCAGCTCGCTGTCAGCGACTTTGAACTCTTCGGCGTGCCCGTGCAGTTTGCACAAGACCGCGCCCAGCTTGATGCACGCTGGAAAGACTTGCAGCGCGAAGCCCACCCTGACAAATTTGCTTCTCAAGGCACAGCCGCACAACGTGTAGCCATGCAGTGGTCGGTGCGCATCAACGAGGCGTATCAACGCTTGAAAGACCCGATGCGCCGCGCCGCCTATTTGTGTGAACTGGGCGGTGCACCCATTCAAGCCGAGAACAACACGGCCATGCCCGCTGCATTTTTGATGCAGCACATGGAATGGCGCGAAGCCATGGACGATGCCGCCGATGTGGCCGCGCTCGAAACCTTGTTTGACGAAGTGCAGCAAGCCCACAAAACAGCCTTGCAGCAATGCGCACAGCTCATCGACACCGCACACGACCTGCCCGCTGCCGCGCAGCAGGTGAGGGGGCTGATGTTCATCGAGAAGTTTTTGCACGACATCGAAGCCCGAATTGACCAACTAGACGCCTCCTGAAAGCGACAATACACACCTATGGCGTTGTTACAAATTTCCGAACCTGGCCAAGCCCCAGACCCACACCAGCGACGCATCGCGGTGGGCATTGACTTAGGCACCACCCACTCGCTCGTGGCTTCCATGCGCAACGGTTTTGCCGAGTGCTTGCCCGATGCTGAGGGTCATGTCATCTTGCCGTCGGCAGTGCGCTACCTTGAAAACGATGGCCGCCAAATTGGCCGTGCTGCGTTGGCTTCGCAAGCCGAAGACCCACAAAACACGCTGGTGTCTGTCAAGCGTTTCATGGGCCGTGGCGTGGCTGACATTGCCAACCGCGATCAGTTGCCCTACGTGTTTGTCGACAAGCCCGGTATGTTGGCCATTCAAACCCGTGTGGGCGAAAAGTCGCCTGTTGAGGTGAGCGCTGAAATTTTGGCCACCTTGCGCTTTCGCGCCGAAGATACCTTCAACGACGATTTGTACGGCGCGGTCATCACCGTGCCCGCGTACTTTGACGATGCCCAACGCCAAGCCACCAAAGACGCTGCGCAACTCGCAGGCATCAACGTGCTGCGCCTCATCAACGAACCCACCGCTGCGGCCATTGCTTACGGTTTAGACCAAGCCAGCGAAGGCGTGTACGCCGTGTACGACCTAGGCGGCGGCACGTTTGATATCTCTGTGTTGCGTTTGACACGCGGCGTGTTTGAAGTGTTGGCCACCGGTGGCGATTCCGCTTTGGGCGGCGACGATTACGACCGGGCTTTGGTCGATTGGGTGCAAGCCCAAACCGGCTGTGTCATTGCGACACCTGCTGATAAATCGAAAGTATTGGTGGCGGCGCGTGCTTGCAAAGAAGCGTTGTCTGCGGCTGATAGCGCTACGTTTGAAGTGGCCTTGTCGAGCGGCGCATTGCGCCACACCGTCACACGTGCCGAGTTTGAGGCCGCCACTGCCGCGTTGACCCAGCGCACCTTGTCTGCTGTGCGCAAAGCCTTGCGTGATGCCAAGCTCAGCAAAGACGACATCAAAGGCGTGGTCATGGTGGGCGGCTCCACCCGCATGCCGCAAGTGCAGCAAGCCGTGGCTGATCTGTTGGGCTGCGCACCCCTGAACAACCTCAACCCTGACGAAGTGGTGGCACTTGGTGCCTCTATTCAAGCCAACCAACTCGCAGGCAACAACCCCGATGGTGAGTTGCTGTTGCTTGACGTGATTCCTTTGTCGCTGGGTATTGAAACCATGGGCGGTTTGGTGGAGCGCATCGTGCCGCGCAACCAAACCATTCCCACTGCGATGGCGCAAGACTTCACCACCTACCAAGACGGCCAAACCGCCTTGGCTTTGCATGTGGTGCAGGGCGAGCGTGACATGGTGGCCGACTGCCGCAGCTTGGCGCGCTTTGAGTTGCGTGGCATTCCTCCTATGGCCGCAGGCGCTGCGCGCATTCGCGTGACCTTCACGGTGGACGCCGATGGCATGGTGAGCGTGAGCGCGTTAGAGCAGCTCAGCGGCGTCACGGCCAACATCACGGTCAAACCGTCCTACGGTTTGTCGGACGACCAAATTGCCGCCATGTTGCAAGACAGCTTCAAGACCGCCGAGCAAGACATCAAAGCGCGTGCTTTGGTCGAAGCCCGCGTGGATGCCGACCGCATGTGGCTGGCCACACAAAGCGCCTTGCAAGCTGATGGTGATTTGCTGTCTGTCGAAGATCGGACACGTATCGACACACTCATGACTGCAACGCTTGACGCTAAAAAGCTGGAAGATGCAGCCACCATTGAAGCCATTACAGAAGCGCTGGCCAAAGGTACAGAAGCTTTCGCAGCACAACGCATGAACCGAGGCATTCAACACGCCTTGGCCGGACAAAACATCGAGAACATCTAAATGCCTGTCATCAAAATTTTGCCTCACGCCGAACTCTGCCCACAAGGTGCAGAGTTGCAAGCCATCGCCGGTAGCACCATCTGCGAAGTGCTGTTGGAAAATCACATCAACATCGAACACGCTTGCGACATGAGCTGCGCTTGCACCACTTGCCACGTCATCGTGCGCGAAGGTTTCAAGTCGCTCAATGAGGCCGATGAAAACGAAGATGACTTGCTCGACCGTGCTTGGGGCTTGGAGCCCAATTCACGCTTGAGCTGCCAAGCCATCGTGGCCCAGCAAAACTTGGTGGTGGAAATTCCAAAGTACACCATCAACCACGCCAAAGAAAACCACTGACCATGCGCCAGATTTTTCTAGACACCGAAACCACAGGCCTCTCGGCCGAGAACGGCGACCGCGTCATTGAGATTGGTTGCGTCGAGCTGCTGCATCGCAAGCTCACGGGCAACAACCTGCATTTCTATTTGAATCCTGAGCGTGACAGTCATGAAGACGCCTTGCGCGTTCACGGCATCACCAATGAGTTTTTGAAAGACAAGCCCAAGTTTGCTGAGGTGGTCGATCAGTTTCTGGAATACATCGAAGGCGCAGAAGTCATCATTCACAACGCCCCGTTTGACGTGGGCTTTTTGAACAAAGAGCTAGAGCTGCAAGGCCGTCCGCGTTTCACCACGTTTGTGGATGGCATCACCGACACCTTGGTGATGGCCAAAGAAATGTTCCCGGGCAAGCGCAACTCGCTCGACTCTTTGTGCGACCGCTTAGAGGTCGACAACTCTGGCCGCACATTGCACGGCGCGTTGCTCGATGCCGAGTTGTTGGCCGATGTGTACATCAACATGACGCGTGGCCAAGATGCCTTGCTCATGGAGGTGGAAAGCAACGACGAACAAACCCGCACCACCGAACGCGTGGACCTCAGCAGCTACCAGCTGCCCGTGATTGCTGCTACAGAGCAAGAGATGACGCAGCACACCGATGTGTTGGCGCAGCTTGATAAATCGAGCGGTGGAAATACAGTTTGGCGAAAACTGGAAAATTCTGTGGCATAATTGCGGTCTTTCCAGAAATGGAAAACGGTAAAGATGGGCGATTAGCTCAGGGGTAGAGCACCACATTCACACTGTGGGGGTCGCAAGTTCGAAACTTGCATCGCCCACCATTTTTACCAAATCTAAACTCCATCAACCACTTAGGTTGTTTTCAGAATTTACTTTTTAAGAGTTAGATACATGCTTCCCTTGGGAGCATTTTTTTCGTCTAACGAAAGCTGCACCCTCTTGTTTGATACATCTCGCTAAAACTGATTGAATTAGATTACAAAACTCCATATGCCCGCGCGACGTGAGCAAAGTTTTGAGCAGAAAAATTGCAAATTACATGCGAGCGCACAAGATTCGAATAAATTCTTGAACAACTAGATTGGGTTTGTCTGAGCTGGTAATTGCAAAAATTTCAGACTCCAATTGCGCGCCTTTAACGGGAACGAAAACAACATCCGTCCGATTGTTCTGTGCAACAGTTTTACCAACCAAAGTAGCGCCTAGGCCAGCAGCAACAAGACCCAGAGCTGTCTGAATTTCTCTCGCCTCATAACCAACGCTTGGAGTTCCTCCATGCTCTTGGAGATAGCTCAGTGATTGGCTTGAAAATTTACTGAATGGATCTTTGGGGAACGAGATGAATGGCAAGCAATCCAACTCACTGGGTTTCACTGCTTTTTTCTTTGCGAGAGCGTGATTGATCGGGATGGCTGCAACCATTGGGTCTTGAATAAGAGGGATGTAGCGCATGTCCTTCTCTTTTTCATACTGACCGATCTGCCTTGAAATGCCGATATGTATGACTCCCTTGCGGATGTTTTCCGCCTGATGCTCGCTCAACATCTCATCAAGATCAATGCGAATCTTGGGGGACTGTTCTCGCATCGCACGTACTGACTCCGGAATCAGCGAGTGCAGGGTAGATCTCACAAAGCCAATACTTAGCCAACCGTAGTCACCTGAGGCTATTCCCTTGGCCTCGTTCTCCATCTGTCTGGCATTGGAGAGCAATTCCTTAGCTTTTGGGTAGATGTACTGGCCTAGCGTTGTCAGGCTCATGGGGCGAGTTGATCTATCAAAAAGCTTCCCCCCTAAGGACTCCTCAAGGTTTGACATTTGCATGCTTACTGCCGTTGCTGCGATATGGAGCTTTTCCGCGGCAAGGTTGGCGCTTCCGGAATCAACGATCTGACAAAAGACTTTTAGGTGTTTTAGGTTCATAAAAAATTGAACATATATTCAAAATAAAGACATTGATTTCAAATTATATGTATCTAAGAATTCTCCCAATTAGAAAAACAGGAGAAGTTGTTATGAGTAATGGGATATCAATACACCCTAGCGCTCCAAGAAACGATGCAGCTGTCGCTGCTTTATCAGGATTACCGTCATCTGTCGTCAGCGATGTGATGGGGCGCTTGCTTGGTACAACAGGCCTGAGCCTTGTCAACCGAACCAAACTCACTGTGTGCGGCGTTGCTGTGACTGTCAAGGTAAGAGCGGGGGACAACCTGCTCATTCATAAAGCTTTGGATATGTTGCGTCCAGGGGATGTCTTAGTTGTCGATGGTGAAGGCGACGTATCACGTGCCTTGGTAGGAGAAATCATGATGACTTCCGCCATCGTTCATAACGCTATTGGCTTTGTCATTGATGGAGCCATTCGTGATTCTGAAGCATTTGAAGAACACAAGTTTCCTTGTTGGGCGCGGGGCGTGAATTTGCGCGGCCCCTACAAAGATGGCCCAGGCTCGATCAATTCAACCGTCACTGTGGGCGGAATGCTGGTCAATCCCGGGGACATCATCGTTGGCGATGCTGATGGTGTCGTCGCTGTACCTGCTGTTGAAGCGTTGTTGGTTGGAAAGAAGGCTCACGACAAAGTGTTGGATGAGCAAAAAATGATTGCTGACATTAAGTCCGGCTCTTACAGCTCGGCTTGGGTAGATGCACAAATTAAACAAAAAGGAGACTGAGATGACATTGAAATTTATTTCCCAAATCGTTAACAAGCAAGCGCGTTCTATTTTTTCTTTAGGACTCTCTTGCTTAGCCCTAAGCGCTTGGGCTGCTTATCCCGAGAAGCCGATCAAAATCATTGTTCCTTGGGCACCAGGTGGTGCGACTGATCAGGTTGGACGTATGCTCGCTCAGCCCCTATCGCAGGCGCTGGGCGTTCCTGTTGTCGTTGAAAACAAAGCCGGTGCTGGTGGTGTTATCGGTACACAGTTGTTTGTGAAAGAAAAAGCTGATGGCTATACGGTGTTGCTTGCGACCAGCTCGACAAATGCCGCAGCTCCGTATCTCTACTCAAAACTTGGTTTTGATCCAGTGAATGATTTCACACCTGTGGTTTCACTATGTTCTATTCCAAACGTGATGGTGGTACCAACGAAGTCACCTTGGAATTCACTCAAAGACATCGTTGATGCGTCTACCAAATCACCCGGTAACTTCACCTATGGTTCCGCTGGGATCGGCGGATCACAACACTTGGCGGGCGCTCAATTTAAAACAACGGCCAACATCGACATACGTCATGTGCCATACAAGGGGAGTGGGCCAGCTGCTCAGGACTTGGTCGCTGGTCACATCGACATGATGATTGATACTGGATCACTGGGAAGTATCAAAGGTGGTTTATTGCGACCTATCGCTGTAGCTTCATCTAAGCGACTTTCTGTGCTGCCTCATGTGCCAACATTCAATGAGGCTGGTGTCCCGATGGTTGCGTCTGCATGGTACGGATTGGTTCTTCCAGCAGGAGCCCCCGAAGATGTTGTCAATCGCCTCAACACCGAAATCAACAAAATCTTGAAATCTAAAGAAGTTAATATTCGGTTGGTTGAAATGGGGGCTGAGGTGATGGGGGGAACATCTGCTGAGTTTGCAAAATTCACCACTTCAGAGTTGAAACGTTACGAAGCTATCGTCAAGAACTCTGGTGCTCCTAAGGAGTAACTGAAAAGGACAAGCGTAAAGAGTCTTTACACTGTGGGGTCGCAAGTTCGAAACTTGCATCGCCCACCATTTTTACCAGTCCCATCGCTTCTTCAAAAGCAAAAGTCAAAGGTTCCGCAAGGAGCCTTTTTCGTTTCTGCTTTACTTTTCTATCCCCCTTGTATTTCAGTAGGCCGCGCTCATCTAAGTGCCATGTGAACCGTCACATCGGTGCTGCACAATGCAACGCCGCTGAAGTGTTCAGTTTGGATGGAAAGGTGTTAAACCATGTTGTCTCGTTTGTTGAAATCTGTTGTGGCCGGTGCCTTGGTGCTGAGCGCCACGCTCGCTTTGGCGCTGCCTACGCCGAAAGACATTGAGGCCGCCGTGGCCGCTGGCCAGTACACGCAAGCCGAAAGCATGCTGCGCGAGGTGTTGCAAGACAAACCGCAAAGTGCCAAAGCCCATTACGAGTTGGGCCAAGTGTTGGCGCATGAGCACCGTTACAAAGAAGCACAAACCGAATTGCAAAAAGCCAAAGACATTGACCCGTCTTTGAAGTTCGCCACCAGCCCAGACAAGTTCAACACGGTGTTGACCAAGGTGAACGACCTGGCTGCGGCGCCCACGTCTTCCGTGGTGATGGAACCCTCGGTGGCCCCTGGTACGCATGCAGCAGCCAAGGTTGCACCAGAGTCTGCCGCGAGTGGCGGCAGTTCGCCCTTGACCTACGTTTGGCTGGCCATTGCCGGTTTGGTGGTGTTGGGTCTGTGGCTGCGTCGCTCGGCGGCCAATGCCACTAACAACGCCAGCCAAACCGCCTATGCACCTGTTGCAACGCCTATGGGGACACCTCCTGCACCGCGTGGTTTCGGTGCGCAATTCACGCCCAATGCCGCGCCTGCTGGCTATGCCCCTCAGGGCTACGCACAACCCAACAGCGGCGGCTCCACCATGACGGGGGCTGTGGTTGGTGGCTTGGCGGGTGTGGCGGCTGGTTACGCTTTGTCTAAAGCCTTTGAAGGCGACCATCAGACTGCAGCGCCAACGTCAGCGGGTGCATCGTCTTCTGCTGGCAACGGTGGCTATGTGCCGTTTGACACGCCAGCTCAGCCCGACTTGGGCGCCTTCGATGCAGGCTCTGGCAGTGATTGGGACAGCGCCGACTCAGGCGGTGGCAGCGACGACAGCTGGTAAACGGCTTAGCTGTTGGCCTGCAGCGCTTGAGACACCACGTCTTGGGTGAGCTGCATGGCTGCTTTGTGCGTCGCCGTCATCGGGCGGCGCGCTGACCACACCAGCATGAGCTGGCTCATCAGTTTGGGTTTCTCCACGCGATGCGTGGTGAAGTCTTCGGGCTTGGCAAAGTTGCTCAGGGTGTAGGCGGGCAGCACGGCGTAGCCCATGCCTTCTTTGACCAATTCCAAAATCGCGTTCAAACCATCAATCTCCAGCACGATGTTGGGCTTGCAGTTCAGACGCAGCATCTCAGTGTCAATCAGCAAACGAAACGCATTCGGGCGGCTGGGTGCGATGAGTGGCAGTTTGGCCAAGTCTGCCAGTTGCACCACATTTTTCAGCGGGGTGTTGCCTGCAATTGGCTTACTTTTTTTGCCTGCAATCAGCACCAAGGTGTCTTCATGTAACAAAGACATTTCCAAATCGGGTGAAGGTGCTGGGTTGTAGAGCACAGCCATGTCTAGGCGACCTGCACGCAAACTCTCGACCATCAATACCGAGAAGCCTTCGGTCAGCGACAGCTGTGCATGGGGCAGGGCCTGACGAAACGCCATGGTCAGTGGCACGGTCACCAATTTGGACAAACTGGGTGGCAAACCAATCGACACACGCCCAGCCAGTGCACCTCGCACCGAGCCCAGTTCTTCTTGGGCCACAGCTACTTGGTGCAGAATGCCGCGTCCGTGTTCGAGCATGACCAAACCTGCTTCGGTCACGGTCACGCCACGGCCATTGCGCATCAGCAAGTTTTGGTGCAACTCCACTTCTAACTGGCGCACATGGCGGCTCAGCAGAGGTTGGGGGATGCTTAAAGCCAGTGCCGCTTTGGTGAAACTGCCCAGCTCTGCGACGCGTACAAATGATTCGATTTGTTTGAGTTCCATGGCGTTCTCTATTTTGAATAACCAATTGTCCGTTATTTAAAAACGTTATAGCAGCTAGTTCCTCATTTGAGGCCTATTTCTGGGGTAAATCTCTAGAATCACGCCCATGCAAACCCCATCTTCCTCTCTTGTGCTGCGCGGTATTTCATCCATGGCCACCAAGGCTTTGTTGGCTGATTTGACGCAGGCTTACTTTGCGCAAACTGGTGTGTCTGTGCAAATCGAGTCAGTGGGCGGTGTGGATGCCGCCAAACGCGTGCAAGCGGGTGAGGCCTTTGACATGGTGCTCTTGGCTTCCGATGCGATTGACAAGTTGATGGCCTCGGGCCATGTGCAAACCGGCTCACGCTGCGACTGGGTGCGTTCACCTGTAGCGGTGGCCGTTCAAGCAGGTGCTGTGCGTCCTGACTTGAGCAACGAAGCCGCGCTGAAAGCGGCGGTGTTGGCCAGCCCCACACTGAGCTACTCCACAGGCCCAAGCGGCGTGTACCTTGAAAAATTGTTCGCACGTTGGGGCATCGCCGACGAGGTGAAACCACGCATCGTGGTGCCACCACCCGGCACGCCTGTGGGCGCATTGGTGGCGAGCGGCAAAGCCGCATTGGGCTTTCAGCAATTGAGCGAACTCATTGCCTTGCCCGGCATCGATGTGTTGGGCACTTTGCCTGCGGATGTGGCGTTCATCACCACGTTTTCATCGGGCATTCCTGCAGTCATTGCCAACGACGCGGCTCGCGTGGCGGCAGTGCAATCGTTTTTACAGTTCTTGGCTTCGGCTGGCGTGGAAGACGTCAAGCGCAAGCAAGGCATGAACTGGCTTTAATTTTTAAATTTCATTTTGTAAGGGGTATTCATGTCTCTCATCATCGACGTCCACGGTCACTACACCACAGCGCCTAAGGCTTTGGAAGAGTGGCGCAACAAACAAATCGCTGGCATCAAAGACCCAGCGTCTATGCCCAAAGTGTCTGATTTGAAAATCAGCGACGACGAGTTGCGCGAAACCATCGAGACCAACCAACTCGCCAAGATGAAAGAGCGCGGCTCTGACATCACCATCTTCAGCCCACGTGCGAGCTTCATGGCCCATCACATTGGTGATTTCCAAGTGTCATCCACTTGGGCCGCCATTTGTAACGAGCTGTGCTTTCGCGTGTCTGAGCTGTTCCCCAACAACTTCGTGCCTGCGGCCATGTTGCCCCAGTCGCCCGGTGTGGACCCCGCCACTTGCATTCCTGAATTGGTCAAGTGCGTCGAGCAATACGGCAACGTCGGCATCAACCTCAACCCCGATCCATCGGGCGGCCATTGGACATCGCCATCGTTGGCCGACAAGTCTTGGTATCCCATTTACGAGAAGATGGTCGAGTACGACATCCCCGCCATGATTCACGTGTCGACCAGCTGCAATGGCTGCTTCCACACCACTGGCGCGCATTACTTGAACGCAGACACCACTGCCTTCATGCAGTGTTTGACCTCTGACTTGTTCAAAGACTTCCCCACCTTGAAGTTCTTGATTCCGCATGGCGGCGGCGCTGTGCCTTACCACTGGGGCCGTTTCCGTGGCTTGGCGCAAGAGCTGAAAAAGCCTTTGCTCACAGAGCACTTGATGAACAACATTTACTTCGACACCTGCGTGTACCACCAGCCCGGTATCGACTTGTTGACCAAAGTGATTCCCGTCAAGAACATCATGTTCGCGTCAGAAATGATTGGCGCCGTGCGTGGCATCGACCCAGAAACTGGCCATTACTACGACGACACCAAGCGCTACATCGAGTCCACGCTCAATCTCAATGCCGACGAGCGCCATCAGGTGTACGAGGGCAACGCACGCCGCGTGTTCTCGCGCTTGGACACCAAGCTCAAGTCGCAAGGCCGTTAATTCAATTCTCAGGAGATTTCTTATGTACGAACTCGGCGTTGTGTATCGCAACATCAAACGCGCAGACCGCGCAGCAGCAGACGGCTTGGCCGCTTTGGGCTCGGCCACTGTGCACGAAGCCATGGGCCGTGTGGGCTTGCTCAAGCCTTATATGCGTCCCATCTTCCCAGGTGCGCAAGTGTCAGGCACCGCAGTGACCGTGCTCTTGCACCCCGGCGACAACTGGATGATGCACGTGGCCGCTGAACAAATTCAGCCCGGTGACATCGTGGTGGCAGCCATCACGGCAGAGTGCACCGACGGTTACTTTGGCGATTTGTTGGCCACCTCTTTCCAAGCACGCGGCGCACGTGCCCTCATCATCGACGCCGGTGTGCGCGATGTGAAAGAGCTGCAAAAGATGAACTTCCCCGTGTGGAGCAAAGCCATTAGCAGCAAAGGCACGATCAAGGCTACGCTTGGCTCGGTCAATATTCCTATCGTTTGCGCTGGCATGTTGGTCACGCCTGGTGACGTGATCGTGGCGGACGACGACGGTGTGGTGTGTGTGCCCGCTGCACGCGCTGCCGAGACTTTGTCCGCTGCACAAAAGCGCGAAAGCTTTGAAGGCGAGAAGCGCGATAAATTGGCTTCAGGCGTCTTGGGCCTCGATATGTACAAAATGCGCGAGCCTTTGGCTGCTGCGGGCTTAAAGTACATCGATTGATATCGATGACTTTGAAAGCTTGTTCCATGACACACACCTCTAAACGTCAACTGTTTACAGCTTTGGCGTTGGGTACCTTGGGTGCTTTAGCGCTGTGCGGACCGTCTGCGCACGCCCAAGACTTTCCCACCAAACCCGTGCGCATCCTCACGCCATTTCCCGTGGGCAGTGGCCCTGAGGGCGTGTTGCGTTTGGTGGCGGACAAGTTGTCACGCACCTGGGGCAAGCCTGTGGTGGTCGAGAACAAGCCTGGTGGCAATGGCTTCATCGCCATTGACACCTTCAAACGCGGTGCTACCGATGGCCATGATTTGATTCAGCTCGACAGCGTGCATTTGTCAGCTTACCCGCATCTGTTCAAAAAGCTGCCCTACGACATCAAGGCCGATTTCGAGCCTTTGGCACCTTTGTTCAAAACCTACTTTTTTGTCACCGTCGCCACCGACAGCAAATACAAAAAAGTGTCTGACCTGATTGCCGATGCCAAAGCGCATCCTGGCAAGCTGAACTACGGCTCTTGGTCTGTGGGCAACCCCGTGCATTTGGGTTCGGCTTTGTTTGAGTCGGTCACGGGCACCGACATGCAACATGTGATTTACAAAGAAACCAGCATGCTTTACAGCAGTGTGGCCACGGGCGAATTGGCCTTTGCCTTGGGTTCTAACGCCACGGCAGGTGCGATGTACCGCGCCGGCAAAGTGCAGTATTTGGCCGTGGCTGCACCCAAGCGTGTGAGCGCATTTCCCAATGTGCCCACCATCGGTGAGTCGGGTGGCCCCGCCGGTTTTGAAGTGAGTGGCTGGACCACCATTGCTGCACCACGCGGATTGCCCAAGGCCATCACTGACAAGATTCAACGCGACATCGAAAAAGCCTTGGCCGAACCCGATGTGCGCGAAAAGTTTGCATCGTTTGCCTACGAGCCGTTCACTTTGAACCGCGAACAGTTGAACGCCTACATCCAGGCGGAATCAACCCGCTTTGGCGGCATCATCAAAAAAGCACAAGTTTCATTGGATTGATTGAAGACACAAGAGGAGCAACATGGAATTTCAAAAAACCCCTGGCTGGATGGACTGGTACACCGGCCCCAGCAAACCCAAATTCAAATTGCCCGCAGGTGCGGTGGACGCCCACTGCCACGTGTTTGGCCCTGGCCACGAGTTCCCTTACGCCCCTGAGCGCAAGTACACACCGTGTGATGCATCCAAGGCTCAGTTGTATGCCTTGCGCGACCACCTCGGCTTTGCCCGCAACGTGGTGGTGCAAGCCACTTGCCACGGTGCCGACAACCGCGCGATGGTGGATGCCTTGGTCAACTCAGGCGGCAAAGCACGTGGCGTGGCCACCGTCAAACGCAGCGTGACCGACGACGAGTTGCAAGCCATGCACGACGCAGGCGTGCGCGGCGTACGCTTTAACTTTGTGAAGCGCTTGGTCGACTTCACACCGAAAGACGAATTGCTTGAAATCGCCAAGCGCATCCAGTTGTACGGCTGGCATGTGGTGATTTATTTTGAAGCCGTCGACTTGCCCGAATTGTGGGACTTCTTCACTGCATTGCCTACCAACGTGGTGGTGGACCACATGGGCCGCCCCGATGTGACCAAGCCTGTGGATGGCCCTGAGTTTGAGTTGTTTGTGAAGTTCATGCGCGAGCACAAGAACGTGTGGAGCAAGGTGACTTGCCCCGAGCGTTTGTCGGTCTCTGGCCCCAAGGCTTTGAATGGCGAAAAAGATTTGGAATCAGGCGCCTACAAAGACGTGATTCCCTTTGCCAAGCGCATCGTGGACGAGTTCCCCGACCGCGTGATCTGGGGCACCGATTGGCCGCACCCCAACCTCAAAGACCACATGCCCGATGACGGCTTGCTGGTGGACTTCATCCCGCACATCGCCACCACCGAAGAACAACAACGCAAGTTGTTGGTGGACAACCCGATGCGCTTGTACTGGCCTGAGGAGACTTTTTAATGGCACTCGACAAACCCTACACAGACGTTCCCGGCACCATCATTTTTGATGCCGAGCAATCACGCAAAGGCTACTGGCTTAACCAGTTTTGTATGTCACTGATGAAGGCTGAGAACCGCACGCTTTTCAAGGCCAACGAGCGCGCCTACCTCGACGAGTGGGCCATGACCGAAGAACAAAAGCAGGCCGTGTTGGCCCGCGATTTGAACTGGTGCATGCGCACCGGCGGCAATATTTATTTCCTCGCCAAAATCGGCGCGACCGATGGTTTGAGCTTCCAGCAAATGGCAGGTTCGATGACCGGCATGACCGAAGAGGAATACCGCAACATGATGATTCACGGCGGTCGCTCGGTCGAAGGTAACCGCGTGATTGGCGAAAACGGTGATGCCCAAGCGCAGAACCAGCCCCAAGGCGCAGCAGGAAAGAAAGCATAACCATGGCAAAAATCACCGCATCCGTTTACACCTCCCACGTGCCCGCCATTGGCGCTGCGCTGGACCTCGGCAAAACACAAGAAGACTATTGGAAACCCGTCTTCGCTGGCTACGACTTCTCCAAACAATGGATGAAGGACAACAAGCCAGACGTGATCTTCTTGGTCTACAACGACCACGCGACTGCGTTTAGCTTGGACATGATTCCTACGTTTGCCATCGGCACCGCGGCTGAATACACGCCCGCTGACGAAGGCTACGGCGCACGCCCTGTGCCCAAAGTGAAAGGCCACCCAGAGTTGGCTTCGCACATCGCACAGTCGGTCATTCAACAAGACTTTGACCTGACCATCGTCAACAAGATGGACGTGGACCACGGCTTGACCGTGCCGCTGTCATTGATGTGTGGCGAGCAAGATCCTGTCAAAGGCGCTTGGCCTTGTCCTGTGATTCCATTCGCAGTTAACGTGGTGCAGTACCCCGTGCCAAGTGGTCAGCGTTGTTTCAACCTTGGCCAAGCGATTCGCAAAGCGATTGAGAGCTACGACGAAGACATCAATGTCCACATCTGGGGCACAGGCGGCATGAGCCATCAGTTGCAAGGCGCGCGTGCGGGCCTGATCAACCGTGAGTGGGACAACAACTGGCTCGACCTGATGATCAACGACCCAGTGGCTTGCGCTGCTGTGCCTCACATCGACTACGTACGCGAAGCTGGTAGCGAAGGCATTGAGTTGGTGATGTGGCTCATCGCACGTGGTGCGATGTCTGACATCCAAAACGGCAAAGTCGTCGGTCCAGCACCTAAACTGGCCCATCGCTTCTACCATGTGCCTGCATCGAATACCGCTGTAGGCCACGCTATTCTTGAAAACGCATAAGAGGTAAATCACATGAGCAAAACCATCAAAGTCGCCTTGGCTGGCGCAGGTGCTTTCGGCATCAAACACTTGGACGGCATCAAAAACATCGACGGCGTCGAAGTCGTTTCATTGATTAGCCGTGATTTGGAAAAAACAAAAGAAGTCGCCGACAAATACGGCATCAAGCACGTGACCACCGACTTGGCCGACAGCTTGGCCTTACCCGAAGTGGACGCTGTGATTTTGTGTACGCCTACACAAATGCACGCTGCACAAAGCTTGGCTTGCTTGAAAGCTGGCAAACACGTGCAAGTGGAAATTCCCTTGGCCGACAGCTGGAAAGATGCGGAAGAGGTCGCACGCGTGGCCAAAGAAAAAGGCTTGGTCGCGATGTGCGGTCACACCCGTCGCTTCAACCCCAGCCACCAATGGGTGCACAACAAAGTCAAAGCAGGCGAATTCAACATCCAACAAATGGATGTGCAAACCTACTTCTTCCGCCGTACCAACATGAACGCGCTGGGTCAAGCCCGTAGCTGGACCGACCACTTGCTGTGGCACCACGCTGCACACACCGTGGATTTGTTTGCTTACCAAGCTGGCAGCCCCATCGTCAAAGCCAATGCGGTGCAAGGCCCCATCCACCCAACCTTGGGCATTGCGATGGACATGAGCATCCAGCTGCAAGCGGCCAACGGTGCGATCTGCACCTTGAGTTTGTCGTTCAACAACGACGGCCCCTTGGGCACGTACTTCCGCTATATCGGCGACACCGGCACTTACCTGGCCCGTTATGACGACCTGTACACCGGCAAGGAAGAGCAAATCGATGTGTCCAAAGTGGCGGTGTCCATGAACGGCATCGAGCTGCAAGACCGTGAGTTCTTCGCTGCCATCAAAGAAGGCCGTGAACCAAATTCCAGCGTCGCTCAAGTGTTGCCTTGCTACAAGGTGTTGCACGACTTGGAGTTGCAACTCAACGCTTGAGTTTCTCGTCCATCAAAAAAGGGAGCCATCTGGCTCCCTTTTTTTGTTGGTGCGTTGTTTATTTCGCTTTGCGCGCCTTGTCCACGGCCGCGTACATCTCACTCACGATGGGGCCGAGTTCAGTGGTGTACTTTTCGATCACTGGCTTAGAGCGCTCGCGCAGTTTTGCGATTTCTTCGGGTGACAGCTCAAACACGGTCATGCCTTTGCGCTTGATTTCAACCAGCACTTTGGCGGCTTCATCGCGTGCAATTTTGCGTTGGTACACGGCTGTTTCTTGTGCGCTTTCACGCATCAGTTTTTGCTCGGTAGGTGTGAGCTTGTCCCAGAACTTCTTGCTGACCACCACAGCTTGTGGGGTGTACATGTGGTTGGTGATGGTGAGGTACTTGGACACTTCATCAAACTTGCTGTCCAAAATGTTCAACAAGGGGTTGGTCATGCCGTCAATTGCACCTTGTTCCAGCGCGGTGTAGGTTTCGGTGAAGGCCATAGGCACAGGCGACGCACCCAAAGATTTCATGAAGTCCACATAGATGGGCGTAGGAATGACGCGCATCTTCATGCCTTTGAAGTCATCGGCTTTGGCAATGGGCTTTTTGCCGGTGTGCACTTGGCGATAGCCCAAGTCCCAATAAGCCAAACCGACCAAGCCTTTGTCTTGCAGCTTGTCCAACAGCTTTTGGCCGACGGGGCCATCAGACACAGCGTCCGCTTCTTTGGTGTTGTTAAACAGGAATGGGAAATCAAAGATGGCCATTTCTTTGGCCACGCCCGCCAACAAGCTGGCGTTCATCACGGTCATCTCCACTGTGCCGCCTTGCATGGCTGACACGGTTTGCAAATCTGGGCCCAAGGCGCCGCCTGGGAAAGCTTGCACTTTGAATTTGCCATTGGTTTTCTTGGCCATCAATTCAGCAAACTTTTCCACACCTTGCACTTGAGGGTGGCCTTTGTTGCTGGCCGATGGGAATTTGACGGTACGCGCTTCAAAGTCCGCAGCGTGAGTCAAACCTGTGGATGCGAGAGCAGCGGTCAAGAGTGACAGCGAGAGGACGCGACGTAATGAGTTCATGGGGTTTCTCTGTGTGAGTTAAAGATCAGAGCTGGACTGTATTTGGGTGTCGCCTAATTTCAACTTCAACCGAGCGTAGCCTGACCGAATGGCGGACAATATTGTCCGAAAGGCGGTGAAAACCATGGTTTCTCCTAATGCGTCTGCGTTGGTCTCAAAATCATCCAGCAAAGAATTCCCCATCGACTCTGGCGACTTGATTGCGGGGGTAGGGCGTGCGTTGGCCGTCATCGAAGCCTTCAACGATGAATATGGTCGCATGACGGTGTCGCAAGTGGCTGAACGCACAGGCATTCCGCGGACCGCTGCGCGACGCTATTTACTCAACCTCTGCCACTTTGGCTATGGCGACACCGATGGCAAGTTTTATTGGCTCACGCCGCGTGTGCTCCGATTGGGTCAAGGCTATTTGGATGGCGCACGTTTGCCGCGTTTGGTGCAACCGTTTATCCAGCGCTTGGCGATGTCGTCGGGCGAGACGGTCAATGTGTCTGTGTTAGATGGTCATGAGCTTGTGTATGTCGCACGTAGCAATAGCCCAAGAGTCGTGTCGATTGGGTTCTATGCCGGTGCTCGTGTGCCTGCGCATGTGGTGGGGCCGGGGCCTGCTATTTTGTCGACGTTGAGTGATGTCGAGTTGAAAACATGGATTGCCGCCCATGAGTTTTCTACTTTCAACAGTAATGCCGTGCTCACGCCCAAGAAGTTTGAAAAGATGGTGCTCCATGCGCGCAAAGCCAATTACTGCATTTCGGTCGGCAACTTGGATCAGGGCCTCACCGGTGTAGCAGTTCCGCTGAGAGACCGCCATGGTGAATGCAAGGCCGCATTGAGCATGACCTTGCAATCCACCATTTGGAACGACGCGTTGATTGTGGACAAACTACTGCCACTGATCATTGAGACATCTCAAGTGCTCAGGGCCGTGATTTGATGTTTCACAGCTGGCGTGCGCGTGCCACGGCGTGCTTGGCCGCCAAGTAACCAAAGGTCACGCCAGGCCCAATGGTGATCCCCGGCGCTGGGTAAATGCCACCCATGATGGAGTGCATGTCGTTACCCGCCGCGTAAAGGCCGTCAATCGCCACGCCTTGTGTGTTGAGCACACGTGCATCGCCATCGGTGACCAAGCCTGTGGCTGCACCAATGTCACCGGGGTAGAGCGCCACTGCGTAGAACGGGCCTTCGCGCAACGCGCCCAAGCACGGGTTGGGGCCGTGCCATGTGGCATCGCCATTGGCGCGTTGGTAGTCGGTGGTGCCGCGTTGGAAATCTTCATCCACACCTTTGTCGGCAAACACATTGAAGCGTTCGACGGTGGCTTGCAGTTTGTCTGCGGGCACATTCAGTTGTTGCGCCAACTCGGCCAAGGTGTTGCCTTGTTTCAAATAGCCATCGGCCAAGAATGGGGCTAAGCCTTTGCCGCCCGGGCGAACCATGCCGATGCCGTAGCGCTTCAAGGCGCCTGCATCACACACCAACCACGACGGCACACTGGGCGTGGTTGCGTGGTGGGCTTGCATGGCAATGCCAAACAAGTGGTACGAGGTGGATTCGTTCAGGTAGCGTTGGCCTTGGCTGTCTACGGTGAGCATGCCGGGCTTGCCGCGGTCCATCACAAAGTGTGGGAAGACGGCGGTGCTGCCATCGGCGCGTTGACGTGTGGACACAGGCGCCCAAAATGCGTGGCTCAAACCACCGCTGCCCAGTTGACCACCCGCTTGCAAAGCCAAGTCTTGCGCCTTGCCTGTGTGGCCGGGGCCTGCGGGGCACCATGCTTCTTTGGCGCCGGGCAACATGTCTGCACGGCGTGTGGCGTGACGGTTGAAACCCCCGCTGGCCATGACCACGCCGCCTTTGCTGCGCACCGTGCGTTTGACCACGCTGCCATCGGGCAAGGTTTGTTGCAGAGCGACGCCTTGAATGGCGTTGCCGTCTTGCAGCAGTTGTGTGGCTTCGGTGTTTGTCACCAACAGGCCTTGGCGTTGGATGTAGCTGTAGAGCATGCGCGCAATCATGGCGTTGCCCATGACCAAGCGCGTGCTGCGTGGGTGCAGTAGTTTGTCGAGGAAATGACGCACGATGATGCGAACGCTGTAGCTGAACGATTTCCACGTCTCTGTCAAACGCAGCAAATGGAAGATGTCATCGCGGTCCACCATCATGCCGCCGAGCACGGTGAACTCAGGGATGGGGTTGCGCACGAGCGGCAAGTTGGGGCCGAGCAATTTGCCATCAAAGGGTTGCGGCTCAATCGCGCGACCGCGCAGCACTGAGCCTTCGAGTTCAGACAAATAGTCGGGATGCAACATGCGCACTTGGAATTGCAGCGCACTGTTGGCTTCGAGTTTGGCAATGGCGTGTGGGCCGTTGTCGATGAAGGCTTGGCGCAACTTGGGGTCGGAGCGTTCGCCGACGGCGAGGTTCAAAAACGTGGCCACGCGTTCAGGTGTGTCGTCTGGGTTGACTTCCAAGCCACGCTTGGTACCGGGCACCCACGTGGTGGCTGCCGACAACGCGGTGGTACCACCCACATGGGCCATGCGTTCGACCAACAACACGCGTGCGCCATCAATCGCAGCATTGAGTGCTGCTGAGAAACCTGCGCCGCCAGAACCAATCACCACCAAATCCACGGTGTCGTGGTCTTTGAGTTGCGAGAGGTCAGTGCTGATGCGTTGATGAATGGGATACAAAGCGTCGCTCATGGCTCACACCTCCAACAAGAAGTTGACCATCAACTCACGCACTTGCGCGAACATGTCGGCGCCTGTCACGGTCTTGCAACCCTTGGCACGCGCTGCCGCAATCAAGGGCGTGATGGCGGGCGCGGTGATGACGCAGCCGACAAACATGTCGCCATGAATTTTGGTGATGTCAATCGGTGTGGGGTCGGCTTCTTTCATGCCGATGGGCGTGGCGTTGACGGCGACATCAAAGCCTGTGGGGTCGGGGCTACCAAGTGTGAACTTTTCAAGATGGGTGACTTTGCCGAGCTTCAAGCTGTTGAGGCGATCAATCAGTGACTGACGACGTTGGTCATCTGGGTCGTGAATGGCCAACTCACTCACGCCCGCCAACACCAAGCTGTGCGCGATGGCGGAGCCTGCGCCGCCTGCGCCCACCAGCAAAGCACGTTTGTTTTTCAGCACGCAGCCGTTTTTCTCCATGGCGCGCACATAGCCCAAACCGTCGAACATGTCCCCGTGCCAGCGGCCTTGTGTGTCGCGACGCACGGTGTTGACCGTGCCCAAAAAGGCGGCGCGTTCAGACAGCACATCGCAAAACGCAGTGCACGCAAATTTGTGCGGCACGGTGACGATGAGGCCGTCGATGTTTTGCGCGCGTTGGGTGCCGGCCCACCAGTCGGTCAAGTCAGCGGGGGCAACGTGGGCGGGGACGCAGATGGCGTCGCGGCCATGCGACTCAAAAGCTTGGGTCACGCCAAAAGGTGATTTCACTTGGGCAATGGGGTCGCCCACAATGACGTGAACGCGTGTGGCGCCGCTGTAGTTTTCAAGCATGGTGATTCAAAGTGAAGTGGATGAATGTGGCGCAGTTTATCCAAAAATGGAATTACGTTCAACTTTTGAATCAAATTCATTTTCCGTGATAAAGTTCGGCCAACATCCATTTCCACACAGCACTATGAGCGGCGTACTTGAAAGAACTTTGGGCATCTTGGAGCTCTTGTCTGAACAAGGGCAGGGCGTCGAGCTGGCTGTGTTGGCCGACAAGCTCAACATGCCCAAGAGCGCCGCGCACCGCCTGTTGGTCGACCTGGTGCGCTTTGGTTATGTGCGCCAAACACGCGACATGGGCGAGTATGTGTTGACCACCAAGCTCGTCTCGTTGGGTTTGAGCTACCTCAGCAAAACAGGCGTCATTGATGTGGCCCAGCCGCTGCTCGACCGCCTGGCCGAACAAACCGGTGAGCTGGTGCGTTTGTCGGTGGTCGATGGTGACCGCTTGACATGGGTTGCCCGCGCCCAAGGCGCTCGCCAAGGCCTGCGCTACGACCCCGACATGGGCAGCATTGCCCGCTTGAGCTGTTCGTCGTCTGGCTTGGCTTGGTTGTCCACCATGAAGGATGACGATGCTTTGGCTTTGGTGTCACAACAAGGCTTGGGTTCACCGCAAGATTTCGGCCCCAACGCACCCAAGAGTTTGAAAGCTTTCCTGAAGGTCTTGCAAGACACCCGCAAACAAGGCTTTAGCTTGACCGAAGAAACCTACACCGCAGGGCTCAACGCCATTGCCGCACCTGTGGGGTTGGCAGGGCAGTTGCCCATGGGCACCATCAGTGTGGCGGGCCCTTCGGCGCGTTTGACGCGTGAGCGCATGTTGGCATTGGCACCTGATTTGTTGTCATGTGCGGCGCAATTGGCAGCGGCCAGCGGCGCATCGCCCATGTTGGCGCGTGGCACCAGCCATGTGCGTTTGCAACCCATTTACGCCGCTTGATTGCGTTGGATACGTCACGATGACTACCCCATCACTTGACACTGCTCAACCCAAAGCGTGGGATTGCGATTTGCTGGTGGTGGGCTCCGGTGCCGGTGCGTTATCTACCGCCGTGACGGCGGCACACCTTGGCCTCAAAGTCATCGTGGTGGAAAAAGATGCGCACTACGGCGGCACCACCGCATGGTCGGGGGGCTGGATGTGGATTCCACGCAATCCACTGGCTATTCAAGCGGGCATCACCGAGCCGATTGAAAAACCACTGTTGTATTTGCGTCATGAGTTGGGCGAGCAGTTTGATGAAGCACGTGCGCGCACGTTCCTCACGCACGGCCCACGTATGGTGCGCTTCTTTCAAGAACACACCGCCTTGCAGTTCATCGATGGCAACTTGATTCCAGATTTCCATGGCAAGACTGAGGACGCCGCATTAGGTGGCCGGTCGGTCTGCGCCGCGCCGTTCAATGGTCGCTTGTTGGGCAAGCATGTGAAGCAGCTCAAAACGCCGTTGTATGAGATGACCTTCCTCGGCATGGGCATTGCCTCGGGGGCTGACATTCGTCACTTCTTCCATGCTTTGCGTTCATGGGGCTCGTTCTTCCATGTGGCCAAGCGCGTCACGCGTCATGTGTTTGATTTGGCGATGTATGGACGTGGCATGCAGTTGGTCAACGGCAATGCTTTGGTGGCCGCTTTGGCCAAGTCGGCATTCGATGCGGGCGTGGACATTCGCGTGAACAGCCCTGCCGTGCGTTTGATCACTGAAGGTGACAACGGTTCGCAAAAAGTGCGTGGCGCCGTGGTGATGCACAACGGCGTTGAGCAAACCATTCGCGCCAAGCGCGGTGTGATGTTGGCCACGGGGGGCTTTCCACACGACCCACAGCGCAAGAGCCAACTGCTGCCACACGATCCCACGGGCGAACAACATTTCTCTGCCGCCTCGCGCGGCAACACGGGCGATGGTTTGCGCTTGGGCGAATCGGTGGGTGCGGTGGTGGCGAACGATTTGAAACATGCGGCAGCGATGGCGCCTGTGTCTTTGGTGCCACGTGCCGATGGAACAATTGCACACTTCCCTCATTTGATTGAACGCGGCAAGCCTGGCCTCATTGCCGTCACGCGCTTTGGCAAACGCTTTGTGAACGAGGCCGACTCGTACCACGACTTCATGCAAGGTTTGATTCAAGCGCTTCCTGAAGGTGAGCCTGTGCAAGCCTGGTTGGTGGTGGACCACTGCTTCATCCGTCGTTGGGGTTTGGGCGCCGTCAAACCTGCACCCGTTCCCATGCACAGCATGTTGGCCAATGGTTACTTGAAACGTGGCAACACCTTGGCTGAGTTGGCGGAGGTGTGTGGCATCAACGCCGTGTCGTTGCAAAACACCGTGGCGCGCTACAACACCCAAGCAGACATCGGTTACGACGGTGAATTTGGCAAAGGCCAAACCGCTTACAACCGCGTGCAAGGCGATGCCACACACGAAGGCCGCAACCCCAACATGGCGCCCATTCAAGACGGCCCGTTTTACGCGGTGCGCATCGTGGCTGGCAGCTTGGGCACGTTTGCCGGTTTGCGCTGCAACGAACACGCGCAAGTGCTCAACGCGCAAGGCCAGCCCATCGACGGTTTGTACGCCGGTGGCAACGACCTCTCTAGTGTGATGGGCGGCAACTACCCGAGTGGCGGCATCACCCTTGGCCCCGCCATGACCTTTGGTTATTTGGCCGCGCATCACGCGGCTCGCTTGTCACCTGACTTTGCATCTTCTGAACATCCATTTTTGAAAAGGACTTCCCCCATGTATTACGAACTCGCCACCATGACGCTGCCTTTTGGCACCGCTGCTCAAGCCGCAGCTAACGTGCAAACTTTCGCTGCGCAAGGCCAAGGTGAATTGCTGGGCTGCTGGTTCACCGACATCGGTGTGCTCAACCAAATGATTGTGTTGCGTGGCTTTGATGACTTGGCCACTTTGCAAGCCGAACGCAACCGCACACAACACAACGCTAGCCCGTTTGGTTGTGGCGACATCTTTCAAAGCTTGGAGCAACACAGCTACCAAGGCTTCCCTTGGATGAAGCCTGTGCGCCCGAGCGCTGAGAGTGGCATCAACGGACCCGTGTATGAAATCCGCACCTACGGGATCAAACCCGGTGGCGTGCAACCCACGATTGATTTGTGGGAGCAAGCCATTCCCGCGCGCGACAAAATTTCGCCCTGCGTGGTGGCGATGGTCGCTTTGGATGGTCCGCTGCGCTTCACCAACATTTGGGCTTACCCCACACTCGACGCACGAAGCAAAGCGCGCGCGGATGCTGTGGCCCAAGGCATCTGGCCACCCAAAGGCGGCCCTGCCAACTTGACCACCAACATGGTGTCCACCATCGCCATGCCCACTGCGGTTTCGCCATTGAAATAAATTGTCAAGGCGGCATACCATGCGTACTTATTCGCTCGCATACCTCACGGCCAATGCGTCGACCGTGCCGCAAGCCATTGGCATTGCGGCGAAGTTGGGCTATGCCTATGTGGGTTTGCGTGTGCAACCCAACGGACCCGGTGCACCCTTTCAAACCTTGATTGGCGATGTTGCTGTGTTGCGCGAAACCCAAGCGGTAATGCGTGACACCGGCGTGGGGGTGTATGACTTAGAAATCATCCGCATTGGTGAACAGTTCAAAGTGGCAGACCATGCCGCGTTGATGGACATCGGCCAAACCTTAGGCGCCAAAGCGGTGTTGATTGCCGCAGACGACGCCAATGAATCACGTTTGGCCGACAACTACGCTGCGCTTTGTGATGCCATGCGCCCCTACGGCTTGACCGCCGATTTGGAGTTCATGCCATGGACCGCCGTGAAAGACGCCAAGTCCGCCATGCGCGTGGTTGAGTTGGCAGGACGCCCTAACAACGCCGGCATTCTGGTAGACGCTTTGCACTTTGGTCGTTCCACCACAAGCTTGCAAGACATCGCAGCCATTCCACGCGAGTGGTTGCACTATGCGCAGATGTGCGATGCACAAGCAGGTTTGAACTTCACGACAGAAGAGCTGATTCACACCGCAAGACAAGAACGCCTCTTGCCAGGTGAGGGCAATATTGACGTGACAGGTTTGTTTGCCACTTTGCCCCAAGACCTCCCCGTGAGCGTAGAGATCGTGAACCTAGAACGATCAAAACCCATGGGCGACAAAGCATGGGCCGAACTGTGCCTCAATGCAACTAAGAAGGCTTTAGGCGATGCCTGAATCAGCACGCCACGTTCACAACAGTCGCCAAGTTGGGCTGCCTGTGCGCGCAGCAAGCGACATTCTGAGCGAAGCGAAGAGGAGCTGCTGTGCGCACAGGCAGCCCAACTTGGTCATCACCAAAACCGTAACGTCAAATCAACGGGCGCAAACTCTGCGCCACTTCACGCAATACAGGCAACACGCGGTTCACGGCTTCCTTGGAGGTCTCATGCTGAATGGGCATGCTCACCGTCAAAGCGCCTTGCACATTCCCTTTGTGGTCACGCAAGGGCACGGCCACACCGCGGTACGCCAAGTCGAGTTGCTGCTCGGACAAGGCCCAGTCTTGCGCGCGAATGCGGGCCAGCTCGGTGCGCATGCGTTTGGGGTCGGTGATGGTGTGCGAGGTGAAGGCTTTGAGTTCGTGGTTGGCCAACCACGCATCCGACTCTTCCTCACCCAAGAGTGCGAGCAACAACACACCCGCGCTAGTCAAGTGACACGGCACACGCGCACCCAGCGCGAAGCTGGTGTTCATGCTGCGGTTTTGACCGTTGCGCGCGATGTAGACCAAGTCGTAGCCGTCGAGGACGGCGACAAACGAAATTTCTTGTGTGCCCATCGCCAAGCGTTGCAACGAGGGTTGCACGATGCGCGGCAAGCGGGCCGACTCCAGGTACGACTGACCCAGTCGCATCACCTTTGGGGTGAGCCAAAACAGCTTGCCGTCGGTGGTGACAAAACCCAAATGCAAGAGCGTCAGCAAATACCGACGTGCCGCTGTGCGGGTCAGGCCGCAGCGTTGGGCAGCTTGGGTGGCGGTCAAGCGCGGGTTGTGTTCGTCAAAGGTTTGGAGCATGGCGAGGCCTTTGTCCAGACCGGCGATCCAGTCCTTCTTGTCCATGCCCGCGGCGTGCGTCAAAAGTGTGTTCATAGGGGGTGCAGGGGGAAACCCGTGATGCGTTCGATGATCGCACAAAAACGTTCGTTTATCGCTCAATCTTGGGCAAATGTTCCGACAGATCAAGCTTTTCCAATTAAATTGCACACATCTAAAACCAATCGATGGTGTGCCTTCGATTTCATCACCCCGAGCCGCCAGACATTGGCTCAATTTCAAACCCAAAGAGGAGACATCCATGAATAAACGTTCCACCTTGAAAGCTGTTGCCGCTGCCGCAATTTTTGCGTTGGCTGGCGTCGCGCATGCCCAGCAAACTGTGAAGATTGCCAACATCGTTGAGCTGTCTGGCCCAGGCACCACAGCTGGCACGGTGTTTAAGAATGGCGTGGAGTTGGCGGTCAAAGAGATCAACGACAACGGCGGCATCTTGGGCAAAAAGATTGAGAGCTACACCGTTGACACGCAAACCAATCCTGGCGTGGCCAAGGGTTTGACTCAAAAGGCAGTGGATGACGGCGTGTTTGCCATTTTTGGCCCCGTCTACTCAGGCTCCATCATGGTGTCCATGGCTGAATCTAAACGTGGCGAAGTGCCTAACTTCACAGGCGGCGAAGCTGCTTCGATCACTGCGCAAGGCAACCCTTATGTGTTCCGCACTGCGTTCGGCCAAAGCACCTCATTCCCCAAGCTGGCCAAGTTCATCAACACCAAAGCCAAAACATTGGCTGTGATTTATGTGAACAACGACTTCGGCAAAGGCGGTCGTGACACACTGAGCAAGTTGCTGGCAGATGGCCCTACCAAAATCGTGGCCGACATTTCAACAGACGCAGGTCAAGTTGACTTTTCTGCCGCCGTGTTGAAAGCCAAGCAAACCAACGCTGACGCGATCTTTGCCTACACCAACGAAGAAGAGTCTGCACGTTTGTTGCGCGAATTGAAGAAGCAAGGCTGGACCAAGCCCGTGATCGGTGAGACCACATTAACAGGTCAAAAAGTGATCGAGTTGGCAGGCGATGCCGCCAACGGTGCGATGGCCCACGTGGGTTTGACCGTGGATGCACCGAACCCAGAAATGTTGAAGTTCAAAGCCAAGTACTACCAAGCCTACGGCAGCATCTCTGACCACAACGGCATCAAGGGTTACACCGGCGTGTACGTGCTCAAAGCTGCGATCGAAAAAGTGGGCAAGCTCGACCGCAAGGCTGTGGCACAAGCACTGCACGGCATCAGCATCAGCGCCAAGAAGCACCCAGGCGTGATCATGGATGTGAGCTTTGATGACAAGGGTGACCTTGACCGCGAAAGCTTCTTGATCGAAGTGAAAAATGGCCGTCAAGTGGTGACAGCCACTTTGCCCGCTTTGAACGCCAAGAAGTAATTAGAGAAACAAGGCACGCCTGCGGGCGTGCCTTTCTTTTTTCAAGCGAATTGACATGACCGACTTCCTACAACTCTTTTTCAGTGGCCTCGCCACCGGCAGCATTTATGCGCTGGCGGCCTTGGGCTTTACCTTGCTTTGGCAAGCTTCGGGCACCATCAACTTCGCACAAGGCGAGTTTGTGATGCTGCCGGCTTTCATGATGCTGGGCTTCATGGCCGCAGGCTTCCCTTTGATGTTGAGCTTTGCCGCGAGTTGTGTGCTGTCGGTCTTTGTGCTGGGCTGGTTGTTCAAGCGCGGCGTGGTGGACCCACTCTTCAAGTTCGGCATGATGCCCATCGTGGTGGCGACCATTGGTCTGTCCATCGCCATGCGCAATGCGGTGCGCGCAGGTTACAGCGCTGAGCCGCATCCATTTCCCAATCTATTTCCAGATGAGGTGTACAACATTGCCGGTGTGACCATTTCGGCCACCGACATTGGCACCTTTGTGTTTGCCATTGCACTCGTGTTGATCACACAAGCTTTCTTGGCCAAGACCGTCACCGGTCGTGCCATGCAAGCGGTGGCACAAAACACCGAGAGCGCTTCGGTGTTGGGCATCAACGTGCCCCGCATGATTTTTTACACCTTCGCCATCAACGCGGTGCTGGCAGCAGCCGCTGCGATTTTGGTGACGCCGACGTATCTGGCCAAGTTCGACATGGGCGCAGCTTTGGGTACGAAGGCTTTCTTCGCTGCCATCATTGGTGGCTTCAACAACTCACGCGGTGCGTTGTTGGGGGGTGTGATTGTGGGCGTGTGCGAAAACTTGGCTGCAGCCTACATTTCGCCGGCCTACAAAGACGCGGTGGCGTTGATCATTTTCATGGTCGTGATTTTGTTCAAGCCACAAGGCTTGCTCGGTAAAAAAGTGGAGCGCAAAGTATGAAGAAGCTCGCAATTCTTGCCGGCCTCTTGGGGCTGTTGGCCTGTATTTTTGTGCCCACGCTGCTCAAAAATCACGGCATTTATTTGTTCACCTACTGGCTGATTTACGTCATCGCCACCATGGGCTTGAACCTCACCATCGGTTATGCCGGTCAAAAGTCACTCGGCCATGCCGCGTTCTTTGGCATTGGTGCCTACACCGTGGCGGTGATGATGCAAGCGGGTTACAGCTTTTGGCTCGGTATGCCACTCGCAGCCTTGGGCTGCTTTGTGGTGGGCTTGGCGCTGGGCTTTCCTGCGCTGCGCGTGCAAACCATTTACTTGGCGTTTGCCACGCTTGGCTTCAACACCGCGGTGTGGTTGGTGATGCGCAACGAAGAGTGGCTCACGGGCGGCACGTTTGGCATCAACAACATTGCACGTCCTGAAGTTTTTGGCATCAGCTTTGATGGCAACTTGGCTTACTACTACTTGGTGTTGGCGTTTGCCGTGGTGTTGGGTTTGCTTTTGTGGGGCTTGCTGCATTCGCCATGGGGCAAAGCATTCACCGCCTTGCGTGACAACCCCATCCGTGCGGAAAGCTTGGGCGTGGACATTCGTGGCTACACCTTGTTGAGCTTTGCGATTGGCGCGGCCTATGCAGGTATTGCCGGTGGTTTGTTTGGCTCATTGGTGCAGTTCATTGACCCCGCGCCATTCACGGTGGAAGCGTCCATCATGATGTACCTCATGGTGGTGGTGGGTGGCCCCGGTTATTTCTTGGGCCCCTTGCTGGGTGCTGCAGTGGGTGTGATCTTGCCGGAGTGGTTGCGCTTTGCGCAGGCCTGGTATTTGTTCGTGTTCGGCACGGCCGTGGTGATGTTGATGATTTGGCTGCCCGACGGTTTGCTGAGCATTCCAGACCGCATCCGTGCGAAACGTCAGTCGCGTGAAGCCTCAGCGGCACGTGCGGCTGCAGGCCAATCAGGAGTGAAGGCATGACGAATTCAAACATTCAACCCGTTCTCAAAGTCACCGACTTGAAGAAAGCCTATGGCGCGATTCAAGCGGTGGGTGGCGTGTCGTTTGAAGTGCGCCCTGGTGAAATCTTTGGCGTCATTGGCCCCAACGGTTCGGGCAAAACCACCTTGTTCAACAGCATGTTGGGTCAAATCACACCGGACACCGGCAAGATCGAACTCAATGGCCAAGACGTGACGCAGTTGGGTCCTTTGGAGCTCAACCGCTTGGGCGTGGGGCGCACCTTCCAAACCCTGCAAGTGTTTGGCAAGATGACCGTGCGCGACAACTTGATCGTGGCCGCGCAAGAGCACCAAGGCACCATGTTCAGCCGCATGTTCGCACCCAGCGATTCAGATTTAGGTGCCAAGGCAGATGCCTTGATTGACCAGTTCCATATCAAGCACGTGGCCGATAAAAAAGCGGGTGAGTTGAGCTACGGTCAACAAAAGCTGGTCGACATTGCCATGGCCTTCATGAGTGAACCCGACTTGGTCTTGCTTGACGAACCTTGCGCGGGCGTGAACCCTTCGCTGGTGGGTGGCATCAGCACCTTGCTGAAAGACCTGAACAAAACCCGCAAGGGTAGTTTCGTGGTGATCGAACACAACATGGATTTTGTGATGGACCTGTGCCACCGCATCATGGTGATGGTCGAAGGCAAGGTGATGGCCATTGGTACACCGGCCGAGATTCGTGCCAATAAACAAGTGCTCGACGCCTACTTGGGAAGCTGATCATGACAACACATAACAACACAACACCGTGCATCGAATTTGACGATGTGGTGGCAGGCTACAAAGATTTCATGATCTTGAACAACCTGTCGTTTTCTGTGCCCAAGGGCTCCATCACCTTGTTGATTGGACCCAACGGCGCTGGCAAGTCGACCGTGCTCAAAACCTTGTTTGGTTTGCTCACGCCGCGCCAAGGCAAGATTCGTTTGAATGGCGATGACATCACTGGCGCCACACAAAAAGACTTGCTCGCGCGTGGCATTGCCTTTGTGCCGCAAGGTCGCAATTTGTTTGGTCAACTCTCGGTCTACGAAAACCTAGAGTTGGGCGGCATCACGCTGGGCATGAAGACCACGCACGAGCGCATTCCTGAAGTGCTGGAATTTTTCCCGCGCGTGAAAGAGCGCATGAACTCCTTGGCATCTTCTCTCTCGGGTGGTGAACAAAAGCAACTTGAAATTGGTCGCGCTTTGTTGCTGCGTCCCAAAGTTTTGTTGATTGATGAACCCTCGATCGGTTTGTCGCCCATGGTGGTGCAAGACGTGTTCAAGCTCTTGCGCAAGTTGGCTGACCAAGGCACCACGGTGCTGATGGTGGAGCAAAACGTGAAGAGTGCGCTCAAGTACTCAGACAACGCGATTGCTTTGGAGTCTGGTCGTTTGGTGCTGTACAAATCAGCCGCTGAAATTTTGGCTGATCCACAAATGGAACGTTTGTTCTTGGGTGGTGCACACACCACCACGGCAGCAGCAGCGACCGTTTAAGCATGCCCCCAGTGAACATCGCGGTCGCTGGTGCGGGCGTGATTGGTCGCGCTCACATCGCCGTCATTGCGCAATCTTCGCAGTGCCGATTGAGCGCCATTGCCGATCCGTCTGAGGCTGCGCAAGCCTTGGCTCAAGAGCATGGCGTGCCTTGGTTTGCCACCTTGGACCAACTGCTGGCTGCTGTCTCGCCAGACGGCGTGATTCTGGCAACACCCAATGCCATGCATGTGCCGCAAGCCCTGCAGTGCATTGCCGCAGGTGTGCCGGTGTTGGTGGAGAAGCCGATCGCACACACCGTGGCCGATGCACAAAAGCTGGTGCAAGCCACGCAAGCGCATCAAGCCAAGGTGTTGATCGGTCACCACCGAGCCCACAGCCCCATCATGCGTCAAGCCCAAGCGGTGATTGACGAGGGGCGTTTGGGGCAGTTGGTGAGCGTGGTTGGCAGTGCCATGTTTTACAAGCCCGATGACTACTTCACGCAAGCGCCTTGGCGGTGTGAGGTGGGCGGTGGCCCAATTCTGATCAACCTCATTCACGAGATTCACAACTTGCGCATGTTGTGCGGTGAGATCGCGCAAGTGCAGGCCATGACCTCGAATGCGGTGCGTGGCTTTGCGGTGGAAGACACGGCATCCATCACGTTCCGTTTTGCATCGGGTGTGTTGGCGTCATTCATGCTCTCCGACACAGCGGCATCGGCGCAGAGTTGGGAGCAAACCAGCCAAGAGAACAAAGCCTACGCCAGCTATGACGATGAAGACTGTTACGTCATTGCAGGAACGATGGGCAGTTTGTCTGTGCCCACCATGCGCTTGAAAACCTACGGCAAAGCTGAAGACCGTTCGTGGTTCAAGCCTTACCAAAGTAGCACTGTGGCGTTAGAGCGAGAAGATCCCTTGCGTTTGCAGATGGACCACTTCATCCGTGTGATCCAAGGTGCGGAAGAACCTCTGGTGAGCGCGCACGACGGCTTGCAAAACTTACGGGTCGTCGAAGCCATTGCGCAGGCGGCGGCAAATCAGCAAACCGTTCGCTTAAGCGAAACTTGAACTTGGCGCGCAGGGCGTGTTGCGCCGGCTGGCACTCAGCGGCTCAATCGCACCATGTGTCCCGTTTTCGCGCTGGCTTGAATCGCATCCAAGGTGGCGGCAATGTCGTGGCTCGCCATTGCTGTGCGTTCGATGGCGGCCATGTCACCCGCGCGCACCACCTGGGCAAAGGCTTCTGCGGCAAAGCGGAAACCACTGCCTGACGCTGAATGCACGTCTTCAAACGGAATGCTGTTGGCAACGCCTTGGCGCACGCGCATTTGGCTGGGCAAGTAGCCCCAAGGGTGCGTGTGCGAGTCGCTGGTGTGGTTGAGGTATTCGGTCTCGACCGTGCCGTGTGAGCCCACGATGGTGGCGCGTCGGTGGTTGGCGGTGTCCATGGCGCAAGACATCTGCGCACGTCGGCCATCAGCGTAAAACAAGGTGGCCATCAGGCTGATGTCCACGCCCGTGTCAGCCCACGTGGCATGGGCCATCACACGTTCGGGGGCGCAGCCCATGACCAAACGAATCAAGCTCAGTGGATAGCAGCCTGCGTCCAGCAGGGCACCGCCGCCGAGGTCAGGCTTCATGCGGATGTTGGTGTCGGTGTTACCCACGGTGAAGCCAAAGCTGGCTTGCATGCTGCGCACCTCGCCAATCTTGTCGTGGCTCAAACACGCCAACAAGTCGCGGGTTTGGGGTTGGAACCAATAGGGATAAGCCTCTAACAACATCACGCCTTGTTGGCGCGCGACTTCAAACATGCGTGTGATTTCGCCCAAGTTGAGTGCCAGCGGTTTTTCGCACAACACATGTTTGCCCGCTTGCATGGCGCGAATGGCCCACTCGGCATGCAGGCTGTTGGGCAGCGGGAGGTAGATGGCGTCTAGCGCAGCATCAGTTAGCAGCGCCTCGTAGCTGCCGTGAGCGCGTGCGATGTCAAAGCTCTGCGCGAAGGCTTGCGCTTTGGTTAAGTCGCGGCTGGCCACGGCTTGGATGGACACCTGCTTGCTGCCGTGCACATCGCGTGTAAATTGTTTGGCAATGTTGGCGCAACCCAGGATGCCCAAGCGCAATGGGGCAGTGCGTAAAGAGGTGTGATGTGAGGTGGTCATAGAACAACATCTGCAATGAGTTTGAGGGATACCGCAAACAGGCCCGCTTGCACCAAGCGGTAAAACCAAACGTCGGCAATCTTTCGGGTGATGTACGCGCCCAGCACCGTGCCCACCAAGGCGAACGGGATCAGGTCTGCGGCGCGCATCAAGTCGTCGTAAGAGTAAGGCTGCAAAAGTTGGTAGGGCCAAATCTTGGCCGCGTTGATCACAGCAAACAACAACGTGGCGGTGCCTGCAAATTGAACCTTAGGCAGTCGCTGTGGCAACACATAAATTTGAAACGGCGGCCCTCCCGCGTGCGAGATGAAGCTGGTAAATCCCGCTACCGTGCCCCAGAACCAACCCTTCTTGGCATTGACTGGTTGTTTGTCTTGTGGCGTTTTGCGCAGCCATGTGTTGAGGCAAAAACCGATGCCCATACAGCCAATGATCAGTTTCACGGCGCTGTCCGAAGTCACCGAGGCCGTGAGCCACCCAATGAACACACCCAACACACCGGCAGGAATGAGGATTTTTAAATTCGGTGCGCTGAAATTTTTGCGATACAGCCACACACTCACCACATCCGAGATGATGTAAATGGGCAGCAACAACACCGCCGCTTTCACCGGTGACATGAACAGTGAGAGCAGGGGGACGGCCAGCATTCCCACCGTGGGCAATCCGCCTTTGGACAAGCCCACCAAGAGCGAGGCGAGACCAGCTAAGACGAAGTAAGAATCAAATGACATGTGTGGTTTTGTGTGTGCGTCGCTTGAGTTTACGCACGCGATGACACCTGGCTGTGTACTAGGGTTCTTCTGGAGACAGATGTCTGCTCTGTGCACTCTATACTTTGATAATGAACGAAACGGTACATTCTTCTCGCAAAGCGCCCAAGCGCACCAACGATCCTGAGCGGACGATGGCGGGGATCTTGGCCGTGGCGACCCAAGAGTTTGCAGCCAAGGGCTTGGCGGGCGCACGCATCGACGCGATTGCAGCGGCCACGCACACCAGCAAACGCATGATCTATTACTACTACGGCAGCAAAGAGGGCTTGTATTTGGCTGTGCTAGAAGACGCCTATCGCCGCATTCGCGCCACCGAGTCCGAGCTGCACTTGTCCGATCTGTCGCCTGTCGACGCCCTCAAAGCATTGGTGGGCTTCACTTTTGATCACCACCACAGCAACCAAGATTTCATTCGTTTGGTGATGAACGAAAACATCCAACACGGTAGCTATTTGGCACAAAGCAAGCTCATCCAAGAGTTGAATGTGTCGGCCATTCAGTCCATCGAAGAGTTGTACAAGCGTGGCGTCAAGGCGGGTGTATTCCGCAAGGGGCTGGATCCTATTGATATCCACGCGTCTATCTCGGCGTTGACTTTTTTCAATGTCTCCAACCGCTACACCTTCGATTTGATTTTCAAACGCAACGGCCAAACAGCCAAAGCTCTGTCGGCACGACGCCAAAGCGTGGTGGACATGGTTCTGCGTTTTGTTAGCTATTCAAATTTGGCATAGCAGGTAGTTGGCTATGCGTGATTTAAATGCGGGTTTTCACTAACATGTCACAAAGTAACTGTTTTGTACATTTTGTTTCAACCCATATTCTTTAAGGATCATCCTCATGTTCAACCTCATTTTGGATCGCTGCTGCAAAGTGCTTGAAGCAGCGATCGCCTTTTGCCTCGCCCTGATGGTGGTCCTGGTGTTCGGTAATGTGTTTCTGCGTTACGCCATGAACTCAGGCATCACCTTGTCTGAAGAGCTGTCGCGTTGGGCTTTCGTGTGGATGACCTTCCTCGGCGCCATCGTGGCCCTGAAAGAGCACGGCCATTTGGGGACAGACATGTTGGTGAGCCGCTTGGGCCCATTCGGCAAGAAGGTGTGCTTGGGTGCGTCATACATTTTGATGTTGTTTGCTTGCTGGCTTTTGCTCAAGGGCGCTTATGAGCAAGCCGTCATCAATTTGGACAGCACCAGCGCCGTGATGGAGGCTTCGATGGCTTGGGTTTACTTGCCCGGCATTTTGTTTGCTGTGATGGGCGGTTTGATTTTGAGTGCAGAGTTCATTCGCTTGTTGACTGGGCACGTGCGCGACGAAGATTTGGTGATGATTCAAGAGTCTGAAGAAGCCCCACACGGCGACAACCACTAAACCCATCCAAGGAACAAGACCATGACGATCGCTGTATTTCTCTTTTCCCTGATGGGTTCCATGGCGTTGGGTATCCCCATCGCCTTCTCTTTGCTGTTGTGCGGTGCTGCGCTGATGTGGCACATGAACATGTTTGACGCGCAAATCTTGGCGCAAAACTTGATCGAAGGCTCCAACAGTTTCCCGTTGTTGGCTGTGCCATTCTTCATGTTGGCTGGCGAGATCATGAATGCGGGTGGTTTGTCACGCCGCATCGTGAACTTCGCCATGGCGTGTGTGGGCCATATCAAAGGTGGCCTGGGCTACGTGACCATCATGGCTGCGGTCATCATGGCTGCATTGTCTGGTTCTGCCGTGGCCGATGCCGCTGCTTTGGCCTCTTTGCTCTTGCCCATGATGGTGGCGGCTAGCCATGACCGCGCCCGCTCGGCGGGCTTGATTGCCTCTGCCGGCATCATCGCGCCCGTGATTCCACCGAGCATTGGCTTTGTGATTTTTGGTGTGGCCGGCAACGTGTCGATTTCCAAATTGTTCATGGCCGGCATCGTGCCCGGCATTTTGTTGGGTGCGTCTTTGTGGATCACGTGGTGGTGGTTGGCCCGTCAAGAAGTGGTGACCGTGCCCCCACGTAAATCGTTTGGCGAAATTCGTGAAGCGCTGCGCGAGGCAACTTGGGCTTTGGTATTGCCTGTGATCGTGGTGTTTGGTTTGAAGTTCGGTGTGTTCACACCGACAGAAGCTGCGGTGGTGGCTGCTGTGTACGCCTTGCTCATCTCGACCTTTGTGTACAAAGAGCTGAATTTGAAGAGCTTGTATCCCTTGTTTGTTTCGTCTGCCAAGACCAGCGCGATTGTGATGTTCTTGGTGGCAGCGGCCATGGTGTCTGCTTGGTTGATCACGGTGGCTAACTTGCCTGCTGAATTGGTCGCTTTGCTTCAACCCTTGTTGGACAGCCCACGTTTGTTGATGCTGACCATCATGGTCATCACCATGTTGGTAGGCACCGCCTTGGACATGACACCAACGATTTTGTTGCTCACACCTGTGCTGATGCCTGTGGTGAAAGCTGCTGGCATTGACCCTGTGTACTTCGGCGTCTTGTTCATCATCAACAATGCGATTGGTTTGATCACACCACCTGTGGGCACAGTGCTCAATGCTGTGGCCGGTGTTGGTAAAGTGAGCATGGATGAAGTCACGCGCGGTGTGATGCCATTCATGGTGGCGCAGTTCATCATCATGTTTGCGATGGTGGCCTTCCCACAATTGGTGATGGTGCCCGCACGCTGGTTCTATTGATTCTTTTCCACTGTCAGCCCGGGTACGCCTGGCAGTGGTTCCCTTGATTCGCGTACGACCGCAAAGTTCTTCAGGAGACACTGACATGAAACGTGTATTTATCAAGACCGTGATCGCCACTGTGGCCATGGCCGCCATGGGCATCGCTTCGGCGCAAGTGAAAACCATCAAGTTCGCCAACCAGAACAATGCGGGTCACCCCATTGTTCAGGGCATGGAGAAGTTCAAAGAAATCGTCGAGAAGAACTCCGGCGGCAAACTCAAAGTCAACATCTTCCCAGGTGGCACTTTGGGCAGCGACCAAGCCAACGTGTCTGCCATCCAAGGCGGCTCTCTTGAAATGGCTTCCATGAACTCTGGCATCTTCGCAAGCCAAGTCAAAGAATTCGCCGTGTTCGATTTCCCCTTCATGTTTGCGACCACCAAAGAAGCGGATGCTGTGGTCGACGGCGCCTTCGGTAAGAAGATGCACGCCAAGTTGGAAGAAAAAGGTTTGATCGGTTTGGCTTATTACGAACTGGGCTTCCGTCACTTGACCAACGGCAAGCGCGCCATCAACAAAGTGTCTGACATCGAAGGCCTGAAGTTGCGCGTGATTCCTAACCCCATCAACGTGGATTGGGTGAAAGCTTTGGGTGCCAACCCTACACCACTGCCATGGCCAGAGGTGTATGCCGCTTTGGAGCAAGGTGCCGTGGACGGTCAAGAGAACCCCATTCCCACCATCAACAGCGCCAAGTTGTACGAAGTGCAAAAGCACATGGCTTTGACAGCACACCAATACAACCCACAGTCTGTGATCATCAGCAAAAAATTCTGGGATGGCTTGAGCGCTGCTGAGAAGAAAGTGGTGGCTGATGCGGCGACTGAGTCTGCCAAATTCCAACGCGAAACTGCACGTAACTTGGAAGCCAGCTTGTTGGCCAATCTCAAGAAAAACGGCATGCAAGTCACTCAGTTGCCTGAGTCTGAAATGGCGATCTTGCGCGACAAGATGCGTCCTGTGACCGCCAAGCATGGCGTGAACGTGGGCCAAGACGTGGTGAAAGAGTTGCAAGCTGAAATCGACAAAGTGCGTTCAGCTGCGCCTGCCAAGAAGTCCAAGTAATTGACTTCGTGATGCTTCGCCGCTTGCATGCGGCGAAGCTTTTTTTGTTGAACGAATATAAAAACTCTCAAGGGAAGTTGCATATGAAAGTCTTGATGCTCCACGGCGTGAACCACAACATGTTTGGTAAACGCGACCCTAAGCAATACGGCACCATCACACTCGATGAGATCAATGCCAATTTGCACAAGTTGGGCAAAGAGCTCGGCGCTGAGGTTGAGTGCTATCAGACCAACCACGAAGGCGACATGTGCGAGCGCATTCATCAAGGCTACTTTGACAACGTGGACGCCGTGCTCATCAACGCCGGCGCCTGGACCCATTACAGCTACGCCATACGCGATGCCTTGGCCGTGTTGACTTGCCCTGTGGTCGAGTTGCACATGTCCAACATCCATGCGCGTGAAGAATTCCGTCACAAATCAGTCTTCGCTGAAATTGTGAAAGGCCAAATTTGCGGCTTTGGTGCTGACAGCTACGAGCTGGCTTTGCGTGCCGCGGTGTCTGCTGTTCAATCTTCTAAATAAAACACCATGAGCAAGCACGGCATTTCTATCAATGGCAACACGCAGCTGATTGCCCACATTGGTTTTCCTACGCATTCCTTCAAGTCGCCCATGATTTACAACCCGTACTTCGCCAGTGCGGGCATCAATGCAGTGGTGGTGCCCATGGGTTGCCAAACGCCTGACTATCAGGTGTTCTTGAAGTCGGTGTTCAGCCTCACCAACATTTGTGGTGCGTTGATCACCATGCCGCACAAGGTGGTGACGGTGGGCTTGCTCGACGAAGTAACCGCCACCGTGCGCGTGGCCGGTGCTTGCAATGCCGTGAAAAAACTCGCGGATGGCCGTTTGGTCGGCGACATGTTTGATGGCGCTGGCTTTGTGCGCGGCGTGCAACGCAAGGGCTTTGACCTCACGGGTAAGCGCGTGTTGGTGGTCGGTTCTGGCGGTGTGGGGTGCGCCATTGCGGCGTCGCTCGCGGGTGCAGGCATTGCCGCCATCAGCTTGTTTGATGTGAACACCGCATCTGCCGAGGCCTTGGGCCAACGCTTGAAACAAAACTACCCTCAGATCGATGTGCGCACAGGCTCGAACGATCCTGCGGACCACGACTTGGTGGTCAACGCCACGCCCATGGGTATGAACGAAGGCGATGCCTTGCCCATGGATGTATCGCGCATTTCGCCCGACGCCTTTGTGGGTGAGGTGGTGATGAAGACCGAAATGACTGCATTCTTGCAAGCCGCCAAAAACCGAGGCTGCCGCGTGCAGGTGGGCTCGGACATGTTGTTTGAGCAAATTCCTGCCTACTTGGAATACTTCGGCTTGCCCACCACCACCGCTGACGTGCTGCGCGATGTGGCGCAGCTGAGCTATTGAGTTTTGAGCTATTAATTTTTCTTGGAGTATTTGATGACATTGACATCTCAACATCGCGAGTCCGTGCCCGATATGCCCAATCGTTTGGGCTTGGATGGGATCGAGTTCATCGAATACGCCACCAGCCGCCCACAGGCGCTGGGCCAAGTGTTAGAAAACATGGGCTTTCGCCCCGTTGCACGCCACCGCTCGCGTGAGGTGACCTTGTACCGCCAAGGCGGTATGAACTTGGTGGTCAACGCCAGCCCCGATGATGCGCGTGTGAGCGCCACCACCGATGGCCAACCTGTCATCTCTGCTGTGGCTTTCCGCGTGCGCGATGCGCTGCAAGCGCACACCCGCTGCATGGAGTTGGGTGCATGGAATGTGACCAGCCAAGCGCAAGCGATGGAGTTGCACATTCCGGCCATCCACGGCCCAGGTGGCAGCCGCTTTTACTTTGTGGACCGTTGGCAAGAGTTCTCGATTTACGACATCGATTTCAAACCTATTCCTACTGTGGACCAACACCCAGAAGCCACCGCTGGCATGAGCTACTTTGGTGTGGTGCAGTACATCGGCGCAGGCCGCAGTGCCGACTGGTTGGCCTACTTTGAACACATGTTTGATTTCAGCTTTGTGCCCGACGAGCAACGCTTTGGCATCTTGCCCAAAGGTAAGTTGATGAAAAGCCCCTGCGGCAACTTCTTGTGGCAACTCATCGAACCCGATCCTTGGATGGACACCGATGAGTCGCCCGAGTGCTTGCAACGCATTGGTTTGGGCGCGGTCGATGTGGGCGCCGCGGTGACGGCACTCAAAGCGCGTGGCGTGGAGTTTGTCGAGTCCACCCAGTTGCACCCCGAAGACCGTGGCGCGCTCACACGCAGCGCCTTGGGCTCAGTGTCGTTTGAGCTGGTTCACAAAGACCAATGAAGGGGCATGCCATGAACTTGCTCGATGGTTTCGGTATGGACACCATCACGATGGCGGGCTCTTTAGAAGCCAAGCTGTCGGCGATGAAAGACGCAGGCTTTTCACAAGTCATGCTCATGGCGCGTGACTTGGTCACGCACCCTGGCGGCGTGCCTGCTGCTGTGGCTGCAGTGCAGGCCAGTGGCTTGCGCCCCACAGGTTTTCAGGTGCTGCGCGACTTTGAAGGTTTGTCTGGTCACTTGCATGGCTACAAAGTTGACATCGCCAAGTCGATGCTGGAGATGTGCGCGGCCACGGGCAGCAAAGTGTTGTTGGCGTGTTCGTCCACCTCACGCCACGCGACAGATGATTTAGACCACATCGCTCGCGATTTGAAAAAGCTCGCCATGATGGCCTTACCCTTAGGCATCAAAGTGGCTTACGAAGGTTTGTCTTGGGGCCGTACGGTCAACGAGTTCACCACCTCGTGGGATGTGGTGTGCCGCGCCGATTGCCCCAACCTTGGCATTGGCATTGACTCGTTCCACATCTTCGCGGCCAACACGCCGCTGGACGCAATTGAAGACCTTGACCCCGAGAAAATTTTCTTGGTGCAACTGTCTGACTTCATGTGGCACGAAACGCCCACCTTTGAAGACCGCATGACCACCGCACGTACCTTCCGCGTGTTCCCGGGCGAAGGCGTGCACAGCGAGGCTTTGGCCGATTTGGTGCTGCGCCTTGACCGCATTGGTTACCGTGGCGACTACAGCTTTGAAGTCTTCAACGACGACTACCAACAACTGCCCTTGGCCACTGTGGCCGAGCGTGCGCGCAAGAGCGCCACATGGTTGCATGACAACGTGCTGCACCGCTCAGCCCCATTGCCTGCTTGGACACGCACACACGCTTCCGTATGAAACAACGTCAACTCGGCCCCTACCAAGTTTCAGCCATTGGCCTAGGCTGCATGAACCTCAGCCACGCTTATGGCGCACCACCTGCGCCGGAAGCGGGCGAGGCTCTCATTCAACGCGCCCTAGACCTCGGCGTGACGATGTTTGATACGGCGGCTTTGTATGGCTTTGGCACCAACGAGTTGTTGGTCGGTCGCGCGCTCAAAGCGCATCGCAATCAGATCACCTTGTGCAGCAAAGGTGGCATGGCGGGAGTGTCCTTCCCTGACGGTGTGAAGCGCGTGATTGATGGCCGCCCCGAGACCTTGCGTAAAAACTGTGATGACAGCTTGTCGCGCTTGGGCACCGATGTGATTGACCTGTACTACTTGCACCGCTGGGACAAACAAGTGCCCATCGAAGACAGCGTAGGCGCGCTGAGCGACCTGGTACGTGCAGGCAAGATTCGTGAGATTGGTTTGAGCGAAGTCTCTGCCACCACCTTGCGCAAAGCGCATGCCGTGCACCCCATTGCGGCAGTGCAAACCGAATACTCGCTGTGGACACGCAACCCCGAAATTGCCGTGCTCAAAGCCTGCGAAGAGTTGGGCACGACCTTTGTCGCGTTCAGTCCTGTCGCACGTGGTTTCTTGTGTGGTGATTTGCGTGATGTGAGTACTTTGGCGGCCAATGACATTCGCCGCGCCATGCCACGTTTTAACGCAGACACTTATGCTGCCAATTTGCCTTTGCTCGATGCCTACCAATCCATTGCACGCGAAGCAGGCTGTACACCTGCGCAATTGGCCTTGGCTTGGTTGCTGCACAAAAGCAGCTTGCTCATTCCGATTCCCGGCACACAAAATATCCATCACCTCGAAGACAACATCGCTGCCGCTGATGTGGTGCTGTCGGCTGAGCAGATGCAGCGCTTAGAAGCGCTCATCAACCCGCAGACTGTGAAGGGGCCGCGTTACAACGCGGTGAATGCTTCCGAGGTGGATACCGAAGAGTTTGCTTAAGCGTATCAACTAGCAAACAAGTGTTCGCGCAGCCAAATATGCACTGGGTCTTGCTGGTGCCGCACATGCCAGATGGCGTACATGGGCATGTCTGGCGTGTCAAAGGGTACGGGCGCATCTGCCAAACCGCGCAGCAAACCTTGACGCAGCAAGCCGGGCAGGGTGGCCAAGCGCTCCGTGCCAGCCACGAACGCCGCCACGCCTGCAAAGCTGCTCAGGGTGGCCGCAAAACGGCGTTGCACGCCTTTTTTAAGCAGTAATTCGTCAATGTCTAAGCTGCGACGCGGTTGGTGTACCACGGTGATGTGCTCAGCCGCTTCATAGGCTTTCAGCGAGCGCGGGGCTTTGCGCATCTGCGGGTCATAAAACACACGGTAGTTGTCGGCGAACAGGCGCTTGTGTTTGATGTCGGTGGCATCTGGCGGGCGCGGGCTGATGACCAGCTGGCAGTCTTGAGCGCGCAGCATGTCGGCACTGGGCACATCGGATGGCTCCACGCGCAGCGTGACACCTGGCGCTTGGGCTTGCAAGCGGTTCAACAAGCCCGGTAGCAGCAAGTCGCGTTGCAAATCGTTGGCGGCGATGGTGAAACATTGGGTCAGGCGCGCAGGCTCAAACGCACCACTGTGTACAAATCCTTGCAGCTGAGTCAGCAGCCCTTGCGCTTGCAAGGCCAAAGCTTCAGCTCGCGCCGTGGGCACAATGCCGCGCCCCGATTTGACAAACAAGGCGTCGCCCACGATGGCGCGCAAGCGGTCGAGCTGGTGGCTCACCGCGGACTGCGTGATGCCTAGTGCGTTGGCGGCTGCGGTGACAGAACCTTGCTCAATCACGGTGCTGAGCAAATGCAGCAGATGACCGTCCAAATCCAAATGATTAAATTTTTTCATGGAATAAATGAGTATTGCCTTGTTTATTTTATGGGTTGAAACGCCCACACTCCGTTCCATTGAAAAACTTCAATCACGGAGACACACATGAGCCATAACCCTGAACCCATTTTTGGAACCACTTTGTTTGACGGTGACCAAGCCCAAAAAGGCTATGCCCTCAACAAGATGTGCTACTCGTTCAACAGCGCCGATAGCCGCGCTACCTTTAAAGCGGATGAAGAGGCGTACATGCTGCAGTACGGCTTGAACGCACAACAAGCCGATGCCATTCGCACGCGCAACGTCTTGGGCCTGATTGCCGCTGGTGGCAATGTGTACTACCTCGCGAAATTCGCCGGCATTTTGGGTTTGGACGTGCAAGACCTGGGTGCTGCCCAAACCGGCATGACCAAAGAAGAATTCAAAGCCAAGCTGCGCGCTGCGGCCCACCAATAAACATCTAGGAGACACACCATGGCACACATCGTTGGCGGCCTCGCCTCATCACACATCCCTTCTATTGGTGGCGCGATTGCCAAAGGCATTCAGCAAGACCCGTACTGGAAACCATTCTTCGATGGCTTCCCACCTATTCACGAGTGGTTGGGCAAGGTCAAGCCCGATGTGGCTGTGGTGTTCTACAACGACCACGGGTTGAACTTCTTCCTCGACAAAATGCCCACCTTTGCCGTGGGTGCTGCAGCGCAGTACAACAACGCCGATGAAGGTTGGGGCATTCCCACCTTGCCACCGTTTAAAGGTGCGCCTGATTTGTCATGGCACATCATCAACGAGCTGGTGGAGAAAGAATTTGATGTGGTGACGTGTCAAGAAATGTTGGTCGACCATGCGTTCACCTTGCCGCTCAAATTGTTCTGGCCTGGCGACACATGCCCTGTGCTGACCGTGCCGATTTGTATCAATACCGTGCAGTTCCCCTTGCCATCGGCCAAGCGTTGCTACAACCTGGGCAAAGCCGTGGGCGACGCCATTCGCAGCTGGGACAGCGACTTGAACGTGGCCATTTTGGGCACCGGTGGTTTGAGCCATCAACTCGACGGCGAGCGGGCAGGCCACATCAACAAGGCGTTTGATTTGGAATTCATGGACAGTCTGCAAAAGAACCCCGAGTGGGCCACGCAGTTCAGCATCCACGAGTTGGTCGAAAAGACTGGCACGCAAGGCGTGGAGCTGGTCATGTGGTTGGCCATGCGCGGCGCCTTGGGCGACCATGTGAAGCCTGTGCACCAGAACTATCACATCCCAATTTCCAACACAGCCACTGGCGTGATGGCGTTGGCGACCGAATAAAAAAAAGCCGCAAAAGAAAAACCCCGCCGGTGCAAACAGGCGGGGTTTTTTGTTGCCCCGCAAAAGCGGGGCAGGGGCATTACATCGTGTCGATGAAGCTGCGCAGTTTGTCGCTGCGACTGGGGTGCTTCAACTTGCGCAAAGCCTTGGCTTCGATTTGACGGATGCGCTCGCGCGTGACGTCAAACTGTTTGCCTACCTCTTCCAAGGTGTGGTCCATTGCCATTTCGATACCAAAGCGCATGCGCAGCACTTTGGCTTCGCGTGGGGTGAGGCCATCCAAGATGTCTTTGACCACATCACGCAAGCCTGCTTGCATGGCGGCTTCGATAGGCGCTGTGTTGACGCCATCTTCGATGAAATCGCCCAAGTGGCTGTCGTCATCATCACCGATCGGTGTTTCCATAGAGATCGGCTCTTTGGCGATCTTCATGATCTTGCGGATCTTGTCTTCTGGAATTTCCATCTTCTCGGCCAAGACGCTGGCATCGGGCTCGAAACCAAACTCTTGCAAGTGTTGGCGGCTGATGCGGTTCATCTTGTTGATGGTCTCGATCATGTGCACAGGAATACGGATGGTGCGTGCCTGATCGGCGATAGAACGCGTGATCGCTTGGCGAATCCACCATGTGGCGTAGGTCGAGAACTTGTAGCCGCGACGGTATTCAAACTTGTCCACGGCCTTCATCAAACCGATGTTGCCTTCTTGGATCAAGTCGAGGAATTGCAAACCACGGTTGGTGTATTTCTTGGCGATGGAAATGACCAAGCGCAAGTTGGCTTCGATCATTTCTTTCTTCGCGCCGCGTGAGCTGCGCTCGCCGGCATTCATGCGTTTGTTGATGTCTTTGAGTTGCTCCAAAGGCACGACCACTCGGGACTGCAAGTCCATCAATTTTTGCTGCAAGTCTTGAACCGGTGGGATGTAACGGCCCATGGTGGTCGACCATGGTTTGCCAGCAGCAGCTTGCTTTTCAACCCACTTGAGGTTGAGCAAGTTCGGTGGAAAGTCTTTGATGAACGTGGCTTGCGGCATGCCGCACTTGTCCACGATGATGCGGCGCAGTTCGCGTTCGTTCTTGCGCACATCGTCGACTTGGCCGCGCACAGATTCGCACAATTTCTCAATGGTCTTGGCGGTGAAGCGAATGCCCATCAACTCTGCGGTCAATGCGGTTTGTGCCTTCATGTAAGCAGGGGTGCCATAGCCTTCTTTGTCGTAGGTCTTGCGCAGTTTTTCGAACAACACAATCATGCGGTCGAAGCGCTCAAGGGCTGCATTCTTCAACTCTTCCAATTTCTTGGTCAGCGCTTTAGAGCCGCCTTTGCCGTCGTCATCGTCTTCTTCGTCAAATTCGTCGAAGTCTTCTTCGGCCACATAGTCATCGGCTTCGTTGAGGTTGTTGAAACCGTCCACGATGGTGGAGATGACCACTTTGTTTTCACGAATGTCTTCAGCCATGGCCAACACCGCAGCGATGGTGGCAGGTGAGCCGCTGATCGCGGCCATCATGTCCATCAAGCCGCCTTCGATGCGCTTGGCAATCTCAATCTCGCCTTCACGTGTCAGCAACTCAACCGTGCCCATTTCGCGCATGTACATGCGCACGGGATCGGTCGTGCGGCCAAACTCGCTGTCCACCGTTGACAAAGCCGCTTCGGCTTCTTCTTCGGCTTCTTCTTCGGTGGCGGCGGTGGGCGTGTTGTTGTTGAGCAGCAGCGTTTCTGCGTCAGGCGTGTGTTCGTAAACAGCGACGCCCATGTCGTTCAACATGCTGATCACCACTTCGAGGGTTTCAGCATCGACCAACTTGTCGGGCAAGTGGTCAGAAATTTCACCGTGGGTCAGGTAGCCACGTGTCTTACCGAGTTTGATCAGGGTTTTCAGGCGTGAGCGACGCTTTTGCATGTCTTCTTCAGACAGCACGGTTTCGTCCAAACCGAATTCTTTCATCAAGGCACGTTCTTTGGCCTTGCTGATCTTCATGCGCAGGGGCTTGACCTTTTCTGCACCTGGTTCGATGACGGGCTCGCCTTCGAGGTCGGCTTCGATGTCGCCGAGGTCTTCGTCGTCACCGCCGGCTTTTTTACCTTTGGCCTTGGTTGCTTTTTTTGCGGGGGCTTTTTTGGCAGCTGCTTTAGGGGCGTGGGCTTCTACGGCCGAAGCTTTTTTCTTCGTGTCCTCGGCTTTGGGGATTGATTTCACGACGGGTTTGGTGACTGGCTTTTCAGCAGCTTTTGTTTTCGATGCGGGCACTGACTTGGCTTTCGTTGCGGGCTTGGCTGCTGGTTTAGCAGCGGTTTTGACTACCGGTTTGGTAGCCGTTTTTGCAACGGGTTTTGCGACTGGCTTCGTAACTGCTTTGGTTGTGGCTTTGACGGTAGGTTTGGGAACCACCTTCTTGGCTACAGGCTTGGCAGGCTTCTTGGAATTGCGGTCAACAGGCATGAAAACTCCTAGACATCAAAGAAACGAATACACAGCGCCACAAAAACCCGGCGCGGGAAAAGAGAAAAGGGGGGTGAAGTGTGAACCTCTAGAAGCAAGCGGATTGGGCGAACATTTGGTGTGCAGTCCTTGCGGTGAAGTGGCGAGTCGTGCGCTTGTGTCACGGTTGGCCGGGCCCGGAGGTGCTGCTGTCGCACTTGCTAAGTTTGGATTATACCCAAAACGGTGGCCTTAGATTGGCCGCAGGCGCATCAATCTTGGCTTTCGACCAGTTTTTGCGGAATCAGGCCCAGCTGCTTGCGCCGCTCAAACAGGGCTTTGTAGCGCAGCATGGCCGTTGGGTCGGCGGCGGCTTCGGCGATGGCCTCTTTCATTTGCGCGTCCAGGCTTTCAAACAAAATTTTGTTCAAGATACCGCGCAGCTCTAGGCCAGCTTCTTTGTGTTGTTGCTCGGGCGTCAGGCTCTCGGGCATGGGCTTGCCTTCGTCGTCCATGAGTGGGGTGAAGGCGGTGGCCATGACGCGCAGGGCGAGGTCTTCTGATTCATGCTCGCGCAGGCCTTCGCGCAATGCGCCCCAAGCTTGGTTGCCGTGTTCGTGGTGTTGGTGGTCCAGCCACACAAACAGCGGGCCGTGGGGTGGGGCGAGTTCGCACAAGAGGTTGTGGTCTTCTGTGGAGAGGTCGTCCCACAAGTCCATGTGCGAAAGCAGCACCCGTGCAGCGTGGTCGGCGCGGCCTTGTGGAATCAGGCGTGTGCCACGCTTGTAGGTTTTGGGCGCGTAGGGTTCACGGGGTTTGAACTTGGATGATTTTTTAAATTCACCGGTGCGTGCGGGCGCAGCTGCGGGGGCTGGCATCCACAGGTCTTGCAGCTCGTGGTTGCCTAAGTCGGCCAGCTCGGCGATTTCGCTGAGCAACTGGCGCTTCAACGCACCATCAGGCAAGGCCATCCACATCGGCTTGGCGTTGCTGGCCATGTGGGCGCGGCCTTCAGCCGTGTGCAGGTCGCAGCCTTCGCGGGCCACTTCGATGAGAAAGCGGCTCAAGGGCATGGCTTCGGTCACGCAGTGGGCAAAGGCTTCTTTGCCAAATTCTCGGATGTAGCTGTCGGGGTCGTGCTCAGCAGGCAAGAACAAAAACTTCACACTGCGCACGTCGGTGGCGTAGGGCAATGCGCCATCCAGCGCCTTGCGTGCAGCGCGGCGGCCTGCGCCATCGCCGTCAAAGCTGAACACCACGTTGTCGGTGAAGCGAAACAGTTTTTGCACATGGTCTGTTGTGCACGCTGTGCCCAGTGTGGCCACGGCATTGGGAAAGCCCAGCTGCGCCAAGGCCACCACGTCCATGTAGCCCTCGGTCACCAGCACATAGCCGGCGTCTCGCAGCCCGTTGCGGGCTTCAAACAGGCCGTACAACTCGCGGCCTTTGCTGAACACAGGGGTTTCGGGGGAATTCAAATATTTGGGCGTGCCCTCAAACAACACGCGGCCACCAAAGCCAATGCATTCGCCCTTGACGTTGCGGATGGGGAACATCACGCGGTCGCGGAAACGGTCGTAGCGTTTCTCTTCTTCACCGTCTTCTTGGTTCACGATGACCAAGCCGCTCTCTGCCAGAAGCGGGTCTTGGTAATCGGGGAACACGCTGGCCAAGCTTCGCCAACCTTCGGGGGCGTAGCCCAGGCCAAACTGTTTGGCAATTTCGCCGCTCAGGCCGCGGCCTTTGAAATACTCAATCGCTTTCGGTGAGTTGCGCAAATGTTTGCGGAACGATTCGCCTGCTTTTTCCAGCACGTCGGTGAGGGTGGCTTGCTTTTGGCGTTGCTCGGCAGCGCGGGCGCGGTCTTGCGGCGACGCATCGTCTTCTGGCACTTGCATGCCGATGTTTTGCGCCAAGTCCTTCACCGCTTCGACGAAGGTCATGCCCGCATGCTCCATCAAGAAGCCAATGGCATTGCCGTTTTTGCCGCAGCCGAAGCAATGGAAAAACTGCTTGGCGGGGCTCACCGAAAACGACGGCGACTTCTCGCCGTGAAACGGGCACAGCCCCATGAAGTTGGCCCCGCCTTTTTTGAGCTGCACATAGCGGCCGACCACCTCGACCACATCGACGCGTGCTAGAAGCTCTTGAATGAAGGACTGGGGGATGGCCATAAGTGAAAAGGGTGTCGCCTGATTTTAGGCGTCGCCCTTTGCGGCGCGCGCTTGGTGCAGTTTCTTGTAGCTGTCGATGAGGCGGTGGTGTCTATCCAGACCTTCGAGTTTCATGCTTGTGGGGGTGAGCCCGTAGAAACGCAGGCTGCCATCGACAGAGCCCATGACAGCGTTCATTCGTTCGTTGCCAAACATCCGGCGGAAATTCACGTCGTAGTCTTCCAGTTCTAGGTCTGGATCGAGCATCACTTCCAGCACCACGTTCAAGGCTTGGTAAAACAAACCGCGATCGACCGTGTTGTCGTTGTATTGAAGAAAAGCGCTCACAAGTTCTTGGGCTTCTTCATGGTGCTTCAAGGCAAGTTGAATCAAGAGCTTGAGCTCCAGCACTGTCAGTTGTCCCCAGACGGTGTTTTCATCAAATTCGATGCCAATCAACGTGGCAATGTCAGAGTAGTCGTCCAACTCGTTGTTCTCTAAGCGTTCCAGTAGCTCAGACAAGCGGGCGTCGTCCAAGCGATGCAAGTTGAGGATGTCTTCGCGAAATAGCAGCGCTTTGTTGGTGTTGTCCCAAATCAAATCTTCAACGGGGTACACCTCTGAGTAGCCAGGCACCAAAATGCGGCAGGCGATGGCGCCTAGCTGGTCATGCACCGCGGTGTAGACCTCTTTGCCTAGGTCTTTGAGAATGCCAAACAAAGTCGAGGCTTCTTGCGCGTTGGAGTTTTCACCTTGGCTAGAGAAGTCCCATTCCACAAATTCGTAGTCAGCTTTGGCTCTGAAAAAGCGCCACGACACGATACCGCTGGAGTCAATGAAATGCTCTACAAAGTTGTTGGGTTCGGTGACGGCGTTGCTTTCGAATGTGGGCGCAGGCAAGTCGTTCAGGCCTTCAAAGCTGCGGCCTTGCAGCAGTTCGGTGAGGCTGCGCTCTAACGCCACTTCAAAACTGGGGTGCGCGCCGAACGAGGCGAACACACCGCCAGTGCGCGGGTTCATCAACGTCACGCACATCACAGGATAGGTGCCACCCAATGACGCGTCTTTCACCAGTACTGGAAAGCCTTGTTCTTCCAAACCTTGAATGCCCGCCAGGATGCTGGGGTATTTGGCCAACACGTCTTTAGGCACGTCGGGTAAACAGATTTCGCCTTCGATGATGTCGCGTTTGACGGCGCGTTCGAAAATTTCAGACAGGCATTGCACTTGCGCTTCGGCCAGTGTGTTGCCGGCGCTCATGCCGTTGCTGACGAACAGGTTTTCGATCAGGTTGGTGGGGAAGTACACCACCTCGCCATCCGATTCGCGTACATAAGGCAGTGCGCAGATGCCACGCTGCGCATTGCCAGAGTTGGTGTCGATGAGGTGCGAGCCACGCAACTCACCATCGGGGTTGTAGATGTTGAGGCAGTACGCATCCAAAATTTCCTTGGGCAGCGCATCTTTCTTGCCAGGCTTGAACCAACGCTCATTTGGGTAGTGCACAAACGCCGCGTTGGCGATGTCTTCGCCCCAAAAAGCACCGGCGTAGAAATGGTTGTTGCTCAAACGCTCGATGTATTCGCCCAAGGCTGAGGCTAGCGCGCTTTCTTTGGTTGAGCCCTTGCCATTGGTGAAACACATGGGCGAATGGGCGTCGCGGATGTGGAGCGACCACACATGGGGAATGATGTTGCGCCACGAGGCAATTTCAATCTTGATGCCTAGATTAGCCAAGAGGCTCGACATGTTGGCGATGGTTTGCTCTAGCGGTAAATCCTTGCCCACGATGTAGGTGCGGGTGTCTGCGCTGGGTTGGAGGGTGAGCAGCGACTGGGCATCGGCATCTAAGTTCTCAACTTCTTCGATGACAAACTCGGGGCCTGCTTGCACCACTTTTTTGACAGTGCAGCGCTCAATCGAATTCAAAATACCGCGGCGGTCGACCTCCTGAATATCGGATGGCAACTCCACCTGAATTTTGAAAATCTGTTGGTAGCGGTTCTCTGGGTCAACGATGTTGTTTTGCGAGAGACGGATGTTTTCGGTGGGGATGTTGCGTGTGACGCAATACAGCTTCACAAAGTATGCCGCACACAAAGCCGACGAGGCTAGAAAATAATCGAAAGGGCCAGGGGCTGAGCCATCGCCTTTGTAACGGATGGGCTGGTCAGCGACGACGGTGAAATCATCGAACTTGGCTTCTAGGCGAAGCTTGTCGAGAAAGTTGACCTTGATTTCCATGGGCGATATTTAAAAACAGGACTCAAAACAAAGTGGTCGCCAGGGTGGCGACCACGTGAGTACCCAGTATATAAAGCCCAGTTCGCGCTTATTTCGGTGCCAAACGAATCGCACCATCCAAACGAATCACTTCGCCGTTGAGCAAATCATTTTCAAAAATGTGCAAAGCGAGCTTGGCGTAGTCTTGCGGGGTGCCCAAGCGCGAAGGGAAGGGCACGCCAGCGGCCAGTGCGTCTTGCACTTCTTGGGGCATGCCAAACAGCATGGGCGTGCCCATGATGCCGGGGGCGATGGTCATGTTGCGAATGCCGTTGCGGGCCAGGTCGCGGGCGATGGGCAAGGTCATGCCCACGATGCCGCCTTTGGAGGCGCTGTAAGCGGCTTGGCCAATTTGGCCGTCATACGCTGCCACAGACGCGGTAGAGATCAACACACCACGCTCGCCTGTGGCTTCGGGTTCGTTGCGGCACATGGCTTCAGAGGCCAAGCGGATCATGTTGAAGCTGCCAATAAGGTTGATGGTGATGGTTTTGCTGAACGAGGCCAGAGCATGCGCGCCGTTTTTGCCCACGGTTTTTTCGGCTGGAGCAATGCCCGCGCAGTTAACCAAGCCCATGAGCTTGCCCAATGACACGGCTTTGGCCACCACGGCTTGGCCGTCGGCCTCGTTGCTCACATCACATTTCACAAAGGCACCACCAATGTCTTTGGCCACGGCTTCGCCTTTCTCGGCTTGCATGTCGGCGATGACCACGATGCCGCCTTTCGCAGCGAGTGCACGTGCCGTGCCTTCGCCCAAGCCAGAGGCTGCGCCGGTGACGATGAAAACTTTGCCTTTGATGTCCATGAGGGTCTCCAAAATTTAGATGGTTGCTTTACGTTTACGTAAACGTCAATTATGCGGGATGCCAAAGGCTTCTGGCTGCTATCTAGGACAATCCCTAGTAGAGAAATCGACTGTTGAAAGTTTTTGCATGAATTTGCGTTTGTTAATGGCGGCGTCCAGTGCGCGTGTGTGGGTGTTGGCTTTGATTCTGGCTGTATTGGCCGGCTGTTCTTCGCGTGGGCCTTTGGCGCCCATCGAAACTGGTCCGTCAGAAACGTCCGTGACCAAGCGCGTGCCCAAGTTGGGCTTGGCCTTGGGCGGGGGTGCGGCGCGTGGCTTTGCACACGTGGGTGTAATTCAGGTGCTTGAAGAGGCCGGCATCAAGCCCGACTTGGTGGTGGGCACCTCGGCCGGCAGCGTGGTGGCGGCGTTTTATGCCAGTGGTAAAGACGGTGCGCAGCTGCAAAAAGCAGCAGAGACCATGGAAGAAGCCACCATCACCGACTGGACTGTGCCACTGCTTGGGCGCGGCATGATGCGTGGCGATGGCTTGGCCCGCTACATCAGCAAGCAAACGGGTGGCCGTCGCATTGAGGAGATGAAGATTCCACTGGGCATCGTGGCCACTGATTTGAAAACGGGCGAGGGCGTTTTGTTTCAGCGTGGCGATGTGGGCACGGCGGTGCGCGCGTCGAGTGCGGTGCCTTCGGTGTTTGAGCCGGTGCGCATTGGCAATCGAGAGTTTGTGGACGGTGGCTTGGTGTCACCTGTGCCTGTGCGTTATGCACGTCAGATGGGGGCCGAGTATGTGTTGGCCATCGACATTTCCAGTCCGCCTGAGTCCGGCAAAACGGGTGACATGTTTGACATCTTGATGCAGACCTTCACCATCATGGGCAAGAGCATCAACACCCTTGAGTTGCGCGATGCCGACCTCGTGGTGCGCCCTGCCTTGCACGATGTAGGCAGCGCTGACTTCAAGGCGCGTCGTCGTTCGATTGAAGCAGGTCGTGCGGCCATGCTGCAAGCCTTGCCCAAACTCAAGGCCGCTCTAGCAACGCCATAACGACAGGCGAAAAAAAGGGGCCCGCCTTGCGGCGAGCCCTTGAAGGGATTCCTGCACCCAGAGGTGACGAAGAATCCGAGGAGACAATCGTTACAAATTAACGCTTCTTAGCAGCGCTTTTTGAAGCTTTCACAGCTGTTTCAGTGGCGGTTTGGATGTGTGACTCGGCCATGTCAGCAGCTTGCTTGACGGCTTTTTGCACAGATTCCACAGCGGTGTTGCTGGCAGTCACAGCTTGTTTGAAGAAAGCCACAGCTTGCTCAGAGCCAGCAGGTGCATTTTTCAAAGCAGATTCGATGTAAGCCTGAACAGCGTGTTGGCCTTCAGCAGCTTTGCCTTCGAGGCCTTTGGTGAATTCAGCGCCAGTGCCTTGAGCGATGTCATAGATGTGGCGGCTGTAAGCAGCAGACTTCTCAGCCAAAGGTTGCAAGAAGCTAGTTTGTAAAGCGATCAGTTCTTGTGCGTCTTTCACGCCCATCACAGCTTGTGCGTGAGCAGCAGACTCAGCCAAAGCGGCGCGGCCAGCAGTGAGGTTGAGTTCAACCATTTTTTCAACGCCAGCGAAGGCCTTGTTTGACAAACCAAACAGGTTGTCCAGGTTGGCTTTGTTGGTGGCGGCGATTTGTTCGACGTTGATCATGTGAATACTCCAGAAAGTTAAGTGAGCTTGCAAAAAATGTTGCGGTGCAGCATTGGGTTGAAGTTTAGGGTTATCCCGCAGCTTTGCAAGAGGGTTTGGGGCTTGGAAGGGCTGATTAGAGGTGAGGTTCTAAAACTGAAGGTTTTTGCAAATTGGTGACAATGCATCCCTGTTTCATGCGGTTTTCAAGGGTTATGCGCGCTTTCTATTCGGACCAATTCGTGTTGCCCTTGCCGCCTGGCCACCGTTTTCCCATGGCCAAGTACCGCTTGCTGCGCGAGCGTTTGGGCGCAGAACTACCCGAAGTCGAGTTGGCCGCAGCCGAGCCCGCGAGTGACGGCGAGCTGGCTTTGGTGCATGCACCCAGCTACATCCAGTCCGTGGTGCAAGGCACATTGAGCGAGGCTCAGCAAAAAGAAATTGGTTTTCCATGGACGCCCGCCATGGTTGAGCGCTCACGTCGCTCGGCAGGTGCCACGGTGATGGCTGCACGCACGGCCTTGTTTGGCGGGCAGGGGGTGTCGGCCAACTTGGCAGGGGGCACGCACCACGCGTATGCGGACAAGGGCAGTGGTTTTTGTGTGTTCAACGATGCAGCCGTGGCCACGCGCCTGATGCAAGCCGAGTGGGGTCGTGTGCACAAGCAGCCCTTGAAGGTGGCCATCATTGATTTGGATGTGCACCAAGGCAACGGCACAGCGCGCATCTTTGCGCGAGACGAGCAGGTGTTCACCCTGTCCATGCACGGAGCGCGCAACTTTCCGTTTGCCAAAGAAACCAGTGATTTAGACATTGAACTGCCCGATGGCTGTGCTGATGCGGCTTATTTAGAGGCGTTAGAACACGCTTTGGCCGAGCTAGAAGCCCGCTTCACACCAGGTTTGGTGATTTATCTGGCGGGCGCTGACCCGCACGAGGGCGACCGTTTGGGGCGCTTGAGCCTGAGCTTTGATGGCCTAGAGGCCCGTGACCGCCGGGTGTTTGACTGGGCATGGTCCAAACGCATTCCCTTGGCTTTCTCGATGGCGGGGGGCTACGGCAAAGAAATGGCTGACACAGTGCAGGCGCAAGTCAACACCTACCGTGTCGCCTATGCGTACTGGCGACGCTGGCAAAATCTACACAAAGATTCAAACAAACCTATGGAGACTCACCAATGACGCATTCAGCTTCGGTGTCCGCTGTGGACCACGCCATCACTTCACGCATGTCTGCACGCGCGTTCACACAGCAAGCCGTGTCACGCGAACTCATCACCGAAATTTTGCAAGTCGCGAGCCGCGCGCCCTCGGGTACCAACACCCAGCCTTGGAAGGTCTATGTGTTGCAAGGTGCCACGCGTGATGCTTTGGCTGACAAAGTGTGTGCCGCACACGAAGCCATTCGCGCCAACCCCGAAGTGGCCCAGCAGTACCAAGAGCAATACGACTATTACCCTGAAAAATGGGTCAGCCCCTACATCGACCGCCGCCGTGAAAACGGCTGGAGCTTGTACGGCTTGTTGGGCATTGGCAAAGCTGACAAAGACCGTATGCACGAGCAACAGCAACGCAACTTCAAGTTTTTCGATGCACCCGTGGGCTTGATGTTCACCATCGACCCCATCATGGGCCGTGGTTCGTTGCTCGACTACGGCATGTTCATTCAAAACATCATGCTCGCAGCGCGTGCGCGTGGTTTGCACACGTGCCCCCAAGCGGCGTGGAATGGTTTTCACAGCATCATCCTGCCGCACATCGGTGCAGGCGAGGGTGAGATGATGGTGTGCGGTATGTCACTGGGCTTTGCCGACGAGAGCGACAAGGTCAATACCTTGGTCACGCCGCGCGTGCCTGTGAATGAGTTCACCCACTGGGTGGCCTGAGTTTATTAAGTTAGTTTGCGATGATCATCACCAGCCTGCTCGACACCGACCTTTACAAATTCACCATGATGCAGGCCGTGCTGCATCAGTTCCCGAGTGCGCAGGTGTCGTACAAATTCAAGTGCCGCAACCCCGGCGTGGCACTGGCACCGTACGTGCAGGAAATTCGTGACGAAATTCGCTCGCTGTGCAGCTTGCAGTTCCAAGACGCCGAGTTGACTTGGCTGCGCAGCTTGCGTTTCATCAAGAGTGACTTTGTCGACTTCTTGGGGCTGTTTCGCCTGAATGAAAAATACATCCAGGTGAATGCACTCCCAAACGGTGAGATTGACATCAGCATTCAAGGCCCTTGGTTGCACACCATTCTGTTTGAGATTCCTGTGTTGGCCATCGTCAATGAGGTGTACTTTCGCAACACACAAACCGTGCCTGACTTCTTGGAGGGTCGCAAGCGCCTGGATCAAAAGATTGATGCCTTGCACGCCGAGCGTTTGAGCGATTTGAAAATTGCCGACTACGGCACACGTCGACGCTTTTCAAGGGCTTGGCACGAAGAGTTGCTGCGTGTATTGACCTCTAAGCTGGGTACGGGCCCCTCTGGGCAGTTGGCGGGTACCAGCAATGCCTTGTTTGCGATGAAGCTTGGCCTCACGCCTTTGGGCACCATGGCGCATGAGTACTTGCAAGCCTGCCAAGCTTTGGGGCCACGCTTGCGTGACAGCCAAGTGTTTGGGTTTGAGACCTGGGCGCGTGAATACCGTGGTGACTTGGGCATTGCCCTGAGCGATGTGTATGGCATTGAGCCGTTCTTGCGCGACTTCGACATGTACTTTTGCAAACTGTTCGATGGCGCACGCCATGACAGTGGCGACCCCTTCACGTGGGGTGAACGCATGATTGCGCACTACCGCAACAACCGTGTGGATCCGCTGACCAAGACCTTGATTTTTTCTGACGGATTGACGGTTGAAAAAATCATTGCTCTGTACCAACAGTTCCGTGGCCGTTGCCAATTGGCATTTGGTATCGGCACCAATTTGACCAATGACTTGGGCTACGAGCCATTGCAAATCGTCATCAAGATGACGCAGTGCAATGGCCAGCCTGTGGCCAAACTGTCAGACACACCTGGCAAAGGGATGTGTGACGATGAAAATTATTTGGCGTATTTGCGTCAAGTGTTTGACATCGCACAACCTGCTTAATTTTGGAGCTTGTATGTTGACTGCTTTGGTTGTTATTTTTGTCTTGGCCTATGCTGCCATCGCGTTTGAGCATCCGCTCAAAATTAACAAATCTGCATCGGCTTTGGTGGGGGCAGGTTTGTTGTGGACCATCTACGCTGTGAACACAGGGGATGCCCATGTGGTGAGTGAGCACCTGAGCGAGTCGCTCATCAGTACGGCGCAGATCGTGTTCTTTTTGATGGGGGCCATGGCCATCGTTGAAGTGGTGGATGCGCACAATGGTTTTGAAGTCATCACCTCACGCATCAAAACCACGAAGCTCTCAAGCCTGATGTGGTTGGTGGGTTTTGTGACGTTTTTTCTGAGCGCTATTTTGGACAACCTCACAACGACCATCGTCATGGTGTCGTTGATGAAGAAGCTACTCGACAAACGTGAAGACCGTTTGTTCTTTGCCGGCATCATCATCATCGCGGCCAATGCAGGCGGTGCTTGGTCACCCATTGGTGATGTGACCACCACCATGCTTTGGATTGGCGGGCAAATCACCGCTTTGGAAATCATCAAAGGCTTGTTCTTACCGTCATTGGTGAACTTGTTGGTGCCGTTGTTTGTGACCAGTTTTTTGCTCAAAGGAAAAGCTGTGGTGCCCCCCGTGGCCAATGTGTCTGAGCAGTCTTTGCACGTCACCACTGCGTTTGAACGTAATCTCATGTTTTTCTTAGGGCTTGGAATTTTGGTCGCAGTGCCAGCTTTCAAGACGTGGACGCACTTGCCGCCTTTCATGGGCGTGCTGTTTGGCTTGGGCGTTCTGTGGCTTGTGGGTGATTTGGTGCACCGCACAAAAGACCATGAAGACAAAGCGCATTTGTCGCTCACGCATGCACTCACACGCATTGACATGCCGTCCATTGTTTTCTTTGTTGGCATCTTGTTGTCAGTCGCCACCTTGGAACACACCCATATCTTGTCTGACCTGGCCGCTTGGCTAGACCAATCGGTGGGGCGTCAAGATGTGATCGTGATGATCATCGGCGTGGTCAGTGCCATTGTTGATAACGTGCCACTGGTGGCTGCATCGATGGGCATGTACAGCCTCACGCAATACCCCGCTGATAGTTTCTTGTGGGAGTTCTTGGCTTACTGCGCAGGCACGGGTGGCTCGATTTTGATCATCGGTTCTGCCGCTGGTGTGGCAGCCATGGGATTGGAAAAAATTGATTTTGTTTGGTACGTTAAAAAAATCAGTGGGCTAGCTTTGATTGGCTACTTTTCTGGTGCTGTGTTTTACATCGTTGAGTACGCGCTCACGCATTAATTGAAAGTTGTCTATGAAACCCAAAATCATCGTCGCCCGTCCTATTTTTGAAGAGACGCTTGTTCGCTTGCGCGAGCATTTTGTTGTGACCGACAACCAAGCGGACACACCTTGGACCAAAGCTTCTTGGACGCAAGCGCTGTCCCAGCACGTGGGTGCACTCACCACCGGTTCTGACCCTGTGGATGCAGAAGTGTTGAACGCCTGCCCCAACCTCAAAGCCGTGGCCAACATGGCCGTGGGTTACAACAACTTTGATGTGCCCTCCATGACGTCCCAAGGTGTGCAAGCCAGCAACACGCCCGATGTGCTGACTGAAACCACTGCCGACTTTGGCTTTGCGTTGTTGATGGCCACGGCGCGCCGCATCACCGAGAGCGAACACTACCTGCGCCGTGGCGAGTGGACGCAATGGCGCTACGACATGTTTGCGGGAGCCGAAGTGCACGGCAGCACCATTGGTATTTTGGGCATGGGCCGCATTGGCCAAGGTATTGCCCGCCGGGCTGCACATGGCTTTGGCATGAAGGTGATTTATCACAACCGTTCACGCTTGAGTGCCGAGTCTGAAGCTGAATGCAAAGCCACGTATGTGAGCAAAGAAGAGTTGCTGAAAACCGCAGACCATGTGATGTTGGTGGTGCCCTACAGCGCGGCATCGCATCACACCATTGGTGCAGCGGAGTTGGCGCAGATGAAGCCCACGGCCACGCTCATCAACATCGCACGCGGTGGCATCGTGGACGATGCCGCTTTGGCTGTGGCCTTGCGCAACAAACAAATTGCAGCCGCTGGTTTGGACGTGTTTGAAGGCGAGCCTAAAGTGCATCCAGATTTGTTAACTGTGCCCAATGTGGTGCTGACACCGCACATTGCCAGCGCGTCGATTCCCACACGCATGGCCATGGCCAACTTGGCCGCTGACAACCTCATCAGCTATTTCACGCAAGGCAAATCTGTGACCCCCTTGAACACGGTGACTGCGTGATGGAAGTTTGGATTGCGGTAGGCGTTGGCGCGTTCAATGCCTTGCTTTTGTTGGTGTTGTTGCGCAGGCCCAGCGGCAACAACGAAGCCGCCGTCCAAGCTTTGCAGCAGAGCCTGCAAAGCATGCATGAAAAGCTAGAGCGCATCGAGCGAGAGCTGCGCACCGAAATTACCGAGTCATCCCGCGGTGGTCGCCAAGAACTGACGCAAAACTTGGCGCTGTTTCAGCAAAGCCAAGTGCAGCAACTCACGCTGATGCAAAAGAGCATTGGCGATACGTTGAACCAACAGTTGCAGCAGCTGCAAAAAAGCAATGCCGACAAGTTGGATGAAATGCGCCGTACGGTGGACGAGAAGCTGCAAACCACGCTGGAAAAGCGCTTGTCTGAAAGCTTCAAACAAGTGGCGGAGCGACTGGAGCAAGTGCACAACGGTCTGGGTCAAATGCAAAAGCTGGCCGATGGTGTGGGCAGCTTGCAGCGCGTGCTGACCAACGTCAAAACACGCGGCATGTTTGGCGAAGTGCAACTCGAAGCCTTGCTTGAACAAGTGCTCACGATTGAGCAATACGCTAAGCAAGTGGAAACCAAACCGCGCAGCAACCAGCGTGTGGACTTTGCGATTCGCTTCCCCGGTCGAGGTGGTGCAGATGGTGAGCCCGTGTGGCTGCCGATTGATGCCAAGTTTCCCCGTGAAGACTACGAGCGCTTGCTCGATGCGCAGGACCGCGCCGATGGTGTGGCTGCCGAGGTGGCGGCCAAAGCGCTGGAAGTGCGCATTCGTACCGAAGCCAAGAGCATTGCCGAGAGCTACTTGGCACCGCCGCACACCACCGACTTTGCGATTTTGTTTTTGCCCACAGAAGGCTTGTATGCCGAGGTGTTGCGTCGCCCCGGTTTGATGGACACCTTGCAGCGTGACTACCGCGTTACGCTCGCTGGCCCCACCACCTTGCTGGCCATGCTCAACAGCTTGCACATGGGCTTTCGCACATTGGCGCTGGAACAGCAAGCTTCTGAGGTGTGGAAAGTATTAGGCGCCGTCAAAACCGAGTTTGAGCGTTATGGCGATTGGGTGGAGAAGGTGCGCGAGCAAGTGCAAAAAGCGGCCGACACTTTGGACCGTGCTGACACACGCAGTCGTCAAATGCGCCGTGCGCTCAAAAATGTAGAGGCCTTGCCTGAAGGCGAAGCGCAAGCCCTGTTGCCCAAATTTGACGACGCCTTGGATGACACGGACGCCAAAGTTTGAAACGTGAACTCACCAAGCTGATTGCAGGCCAGGTGTGCCTGCACGCTTGTATGGCGGGCATGCGCATGGCCGCCCCTTTGCTGGCGTTGCGCAATGGCCAGAGCGAAGCAGCCGTTGGCTTTTTACTCGCCATGTTTGCCTTGACCCAAGTGTTCTTGGCCTTGCCCGCAGGCCGCTATGCGGACCTGCATGGTTTGAAACGTCCTGTGTTGTGGAGCGTGCTCATGGGGGCCATCGGTGCAGGCGCTGCCGCGGTATGGCCCGTCTTTCCTGTGTTGTGTTTCAGTGGTTTGATGACGGGCGGTGCCACGGGCATTGCCATCATTGCTTTGCAACGCCACGTGGGGCGTGCCGCGCAGGGCTTGGCGCAGATGAAGCAAGCGTTCAGTTGGCTGTCCATCGCGCCTGCATTTTCAAACTTCATTGGCCCGTTTGTTGCGGGCTTGTTGATTGACCATACTGGCTTTCAATGGGCGTTTGCCGCCATGGCGTTGTTGCCCGTGATCGCCTGGTTGTGGATTCGCCAAGTGCATGAGTTGCCCAAGGTGGTGAAGCCTGAAGGCCACGAAAACAACAGCGCTTGGGATTTGTTGAACGACCCCATGTTTCGGCGCTTGCTGATGGTCAATTGGTTTTTGTCAGCATGCTGGGATGTGCACACCTTTGTCGTGCCCATCTTGGGTCATGAACGCGGCTTGAGTGCTTCGGCGATTGGCACCATCTTGGGCGTATTTGCACTGGCCGCAGCGTTCATTCGCATGATGATGCCGTTCATCGCCGCACATTTGCACGAGTGGCAAGTGGTCACGGGTGCGATGTTGGTCACTTCGTTCATGTTGGCCGTCTATCCGTTTACCGAGACGGCTTGGTTGATGGGCGCATGCTCGGTGTTGGTGGGCTTGTCGTTGGGCGGTGTTCAGCCCATGATCATGAGTACCTTGCACCAAATCACGCCAGAGCATCGGCATGGCGAGGCCCTGGGCTTGCGCTTGATGGGCATCAATGCATCGAGCGTGCTGATGCCCATGGTGTTCGGTGCAGCAGGCACCGTCATTGGCATCAGCGGGGTGTTTTGGTGTGTGTCAGCCGTGGTGGGCTTGGGCTCACGCAGCGCGTATTTGCTCAGAGTTCATAAAAAGAGCGAATGAAGTTCCAAGCGTCGTCCACGCTGTCGACGTAGGTGAACAAGTCCAAGTCTTCCTCGGAAATCACGCCTTCTTCCACCAGCACGTGGGGGTTGAACAAGCGCTTCCAATATGCACTGCCAAACAGCACGATGGGCACGGGCTTGGATTTTTTGCACTGCACCAGCGTGAGTGTTTCAAACAACTCATCCAAGGTGCCAAAGCCGCCAGGGAATGCCACCAAGGCTTTGGCGCGCATCATGAAGTGCATTTTGCGCAAGGCAAAGTAGTGGAACTTGAAGCTCAGGCCGGGCGTGATGTAGGGGTTGGGTGTTTGTTCGTGGGGTAGGGCGATGTTGAGCCCTACGCTGATGCCGCCCGCTTCTTGTGCTCCACGGTTGGCCGCTTCCATGATGCCGGGGCCACCGCCCGTGCAGATGAACAGCTTGCGCCCGTTGGTTTTGCCTTCGCTAAATTTGGTGATGGTGTGGGCCAAGGCGCGTGACTGTTCGTAATAACGCGCGTTGCGCACCAAGACTTCGGCTTTGGCAATCGCTGCTTCATCGCCGCTGGCGCGTGCTTGCATGAGTTGCAGGTGTGATGCTTCTTCGCTGCGAAAACGTGCGCTACCAAAAATCACCACCGTGTGCTCGATGCCGCGCTCGATTTGCGCCAAATCGGGCTTGAGGATTTCCATTTGGATGCGCAAGCCGCGCGTTTCGCGACGCAGCAAAAACTCGGGGTCGGCAAACGCCAATCGGTTCGATTCTGGCTTGAGGGAGTCGCCGTTGTCGTAATGCGCTTTGAGAGTTTCCCAAGCTTCGGCAAGGCGTCGGTCGTGAGGGTCTAGCATTCCATCCATGCAGTGATGTTACATGGCAGACATGACGGATACGTGGGCCATAAAAAAGGCTCCCGAAGGAGCCTTGATTGGCTAAACCGTTGAAGGCTTAGACGCGCTTGCGGTATTCGCCCGTGCGTGTATCGACTTCGACTTTGTCGCCTTGAGCCACGAACAAAGGCACTGACACTTCAAAGCCAGTCGCCAGTTTGGCGGGCTTCAACACTTTGCCTGATGTGTCGCCTTTGACAGCTGGCTCAGTCCAAGTGATTTCGCGCACCACGTTGGTGGGCAATTCGACAGAAATAGCTTTCTCGTCGTAGAACACGACTTCGAGTTCCATGCCGTCTTCGAGGTAGTTCAGGGCGTCGCCCATGTTGCTGGCTTCGACTTCGTATTGGTTGAAGTCGGCGTCCATGCAAACGTACATAGGGTCTGCGAAGTAAGAGTAGGTGCAATCCTTCTTGTCCAAAATGACTTGGTCCATCTTGTCGTCAGCTTTGAACACGACTTCGGTACCGAAGTTGGCGATCAAGCTTTTCAATTTCATGCGAACGGTGGAAGAGCCACGGCCGCCACGTTGGTATTCGGTGCGCAGGACAACCATGGGGTCCTTGCCGTGCATGATGACGTTGCCAACGCGGATTTCTTGTGCGGTTTTCATAGTGATGTGAAGTTTTCTAAGAGGGGTGTGGCCCAAGCAGCATTGGCTGCGACGGGGTTCGCAAAGCCACTTATTTTAGCGTTTTTGGGCCACGAAACTGAGTAATAGGCTGGTGAGGTCGGTTTGGGCCAATAAACGCTGTTGCGTTTGATGGCCCCAAGCATGCCAATGGTCAATGGCGGTGCGGGATAGCGCAGGAAGTGGCCCTGTTTCTAAGCCGTTCCATACCGCGTGAAATTTTCTTAAATTGGCGGGCATGTCCAGCGCCGCCTCGAAAGCATGCAGCTTGTCGTGGTGAGCCAAATCATCTTGCGGGTAGATGTGCCATGCGAACGGTTTGCCTGCCCATAGGGCGCGCACCAGCGAATCCTCGCCACGCACAAAGTTGAAGTCGCAAGCCCACAGCAAGTGGTCAAAGTCTGTTTGGCTGAGGTAGGGCAGTTGGCTGATGTGTAGCAGGCCTGCGCCGCGGCTGGACATGTGCAGGGCCTGGGTGGCCGCTGCTACGGCCGCTCTGGGTCGACCTTGGGCTACAAGCAAACGGGCGGGGGTGGCTGCTAGGCTGAGTTGTTTTAGCAAATCGGGCAAGGCTGCGGGTTCGTAGCAAAACAGGCTGATGAGTTGTTCGTTGGCTGCAATGGGTTTGTCTAGCGGCAGTGCGCTTAGCCACGCTTGGCGTTGAAACGCTGCTTGTCGTGCAGTTAAATCTGGCTCGCGCAACAAACCACCCGTGTCGGGCGTGAAGCCCGGATAGAAAAACCATTTGGTCATCCCGCGTGCAGGGCCGCTCATCACGGGTGAAGCCAAGCCGTGCGAGCGGGCCACGTAGCCCTCGGCGCTCAGGTATTCGAGGTTGATCCACACTGGCGATGTGCCTTGCGCCATAAGTGCTTGAAACGCTTCGGGTAGCTCGCAGCCGAAGGCTTCGATCGCCACATCGCCTATGTTGAACGTGCTATCTTGAGCCAGGGATTGCATGGCTGCATCATCAGGCCAAGCATGAACAGTGATACCCGCACAACCTTGCGGCGCCATCCAGGCGAGTGCTGAAGCGTCATCCACCCACAAGCGCACAGCGTGGCCGCGCTGCGCGAGATCAGCGCATAGCCGCCAACACACACCGAGGTCGCCGTGGTTGTCGATGACGCGACAAAAAATATCCCAACGCAGGCTGGGTGATGAAGGGGTATCGAATTTCACGCCTCAGATTGTCCACAATACAGGGATGGAAGAAAAAACCGCACCACGCCACCCGCCCGAGCTGTTAGAGCTGGTGGCCAGCTTGCCTGCATTACCAGGCGTTTACCGCTACTTTGATGCGCAAGAGCAGGTGCTGTACGTGGGCAAAGCCATCAACCTGAAAAAGCGGGTGTCGAGCTATTTCCAAAAAGACCACGGTGGCACACGCATTGGCCACATGGTGACCAAGATTGTGCGTATGGAAACCACGGTGGTGCGCTCAGAAGCCGAGGCGCTGCTGCTGGAAAACAACCTCATCAAAACGCTCAAGCCCAAGTACAACATCTTGTTTCGGGATGACAAGAGCTATCCGTATTTGAAGATGACGCGTGGTGTGGCAGTCAAGATAGACGAGCCGCCTAAGCCAAGCGTCAACCCCAGCCCCCAACAAGTTCCCCGCGTCGTTTACTACCGAGGCGCAGTAGACAAACGCCACGACTATTTTGGCCCATACCCCAGCGTGTGGGCGGTGCGCGAGGCTATTCAGCTGCTGCAAAAAGTGTTTCGCTTGCGCACCTGTGAAGACACGGTGTTCAACAACCGCACGCGCCCGTGTTTGCTGTTTCAAATCAAGCGTTGTTCGGGGCCGTGTGTGGGCCACATTTCTGTGCCTGACTACCAGCGCGATGTGGACAGCGCCATGCGTTTGCTGCGCGGTGAAACCCAAGAGGTGATGGCCAGCATCGAAGCGCGCATGATGGCGCATGCCGAGAAGCTTGAGTTTGAACAAGCCGCCGAGCTGCGCAATCAAATGAGTGCGCTCTCTAAAGTGCTGCACCAGCAAGCCGTGGACACCGTGGGCGATCAAGACGTCGATATCCTCGCCGTCAAAGTGCAAGGCGGCAAAGCGTGTGTCAACTTGGCCATGGTGCGCGGTGGCCGCCATTTGGGGGACAGGCCTTACTTTCCCGTACATGTGGACGATGCCGAGCCCATCGAAGTGCTGGAAGCGTTTTTGAGTCAGCACTATTTGGATGTGCCTGTGCCGCCCGCGCTCATCACCAGCCACGCGGTAGACAAAGAGCTGTTGCAAGCGTTGACCGAACAGACCGGCGTGAAGATAACGGCGGTGCACAACCCGCGCGAGCAGCGCCGCGTGTGGCTAGAAATGGCGCAACAAAACGCTGATATTCAACTGGCCCGTTTGTTGGCCGAAGAAGGCTCGCAACAAGCGCGCACGCGTGCGTTGGTGGATGCGCTGGATTTAGCGCCAGAAGATTTAGAGCAGTTCCGTGTGGAGTGCTTTGACATTTCGCATACCTCTGGCGAATCCACGCAAGCGTCGTGCGTGGTGTTCCATCACCACAAAATGCAAAGCGCCGAATACCGCCGTTACAACATTGACGGCATCACCGGCGGCGACGACTACGCCGCCATGCGCCAAGTGCTGGTGCGTCGATACAGCAAGCTGGCCGAGGCTGTGCGTGCCGGCGAGGGCAAGCTGCCCGATCTGGTGCTGATTGACGGCGGCAAAGGCCAAGTGTCGATGGCGCGTGAGGTGTTTGAGTCGCTCGGGCTTGACCTCTCGCGCATCGTGGGCGTGGAAAAAGGCGAGGGCCGCAAAGTGGGCCTAGAAGAGTTGGTGTTTGCCGATGGTCGCGAAAAGGTGTATCTCGGTCGTGACTCAGCCGCGTTGATGCTGGTGGCACAAATTCGCGACGAGGCCCACCGCTTTGCCATCACCGGCATGCGTGCCGCACGTGCGAAAGTGCGTGTGGGTGGCAGCAAACTAGAAGAAATTCCGGGTGTGGGGCCAAAGAAGCGCGCCAAGTTGCTGCAGCGTTTTGGTGGTGCACGCGGCGTAGGCGATGCCAGCGTGGCAGACCTTTGCACGGTGGAAGGTATTTCGGAAGAGTTGGCGCAAACGATTTACAACGCGCTGCGCTAAGTCAACTGCTGGCTGTGTGTTGCGCAGTGGCGCGCATTCAGCAGCACCGTCGCAAACCACAATAGTTTTAGGCTTTGACGACTTCCAACAAACGGTCTAAGCCGCCTTCATTGATAGCCACCATCGCTTGCTCGCGCACTTTGGGTTTGGCGTGGTACGCCACCGACAAGCCAGCTTCGCCCATCATCAGCAAATCGTTCGCGCCGTCACCCATTGCAATGGCTTGTTTTGGACTGATGCCCATTTGCGCGCAGATGTGCAGCAGCATCTTGCGTTTTTCTGCGCCGTCACAAATATCGCCCCAGTCTTGCGTGACCACATCGCCTGTGAGGTGGCCGTTGTCAATCGCCAGCACATTGCTGCGGGCGTAGTCGATGTTCAGCATTTCGCACACACGGTCGGCGAAGAAGGTGAAGCCACCGCTGACCAACAATACTTTCATGCCGTGGGCTTTGCAGGTGTCTACCAATGTTTTGGCGCCGGGGTTCAAACGCAGGCGCTGTTCAAACACCTCGTGCAAGGCGGCTTCGGGCACACCTTTGAGCAGCGCCACGCGGCGGCGCAAGCTGTCTTTGAAATCGGTGATTTCACCGCGCATCGCTGCTTCGGTGATGGCTGCCACCTCGGCCTTGCGGCCTGCAGCATCTGCGATCTCGTCAATGCACTCAATGTTGATGAGCGTTGAGTCCATGTCAAACGCAATGAGTTTGAAGTCTTGAAGTTTCAGGGGGGCAGTGAAGCCTTGGATGGCAAGGCCGGGTGCAAATTCTGTAGCAATAGTCATAAGGAAATTATGGTGTGAGTCTGTTTGTCATGGCTGCACTTCAGCCGCTTTGGCTGCTGGCACATTGGGCGTACCCAACGAGCGCAATACATCGCGAACCATTTGCGCACGGGCTTTGGGTTCGGGTAGATCACGCTCAATACGCAGGCGGTCGTTGCCCGCCAGTTTGATGTGCTTGTTTTTCTGCACCAGCTCGATGATGCGCATGGCATCAAACGGTGGATTTGGTTTGAAGCTGATGTGGGTCACACCGGGTGCAGCGTCTACCTTGGTCACACCATAGCTGCGGGCTTGCACGCGCAGGCGGTGCACGTCGATGAGGGTTTGCGCTTGCGAGGGCAGTTTGCCAAAGCGATCCACAATTTCTTCGAGCAGCGCGTCAATTTGGTCGCCCGTTTTAGCCGTGGCCAATTTTTTGTAGAACGACAAGCGCAGGTGCACGTCACCACAGTAGTCGTCGGGCAGCAGGGCGGGGGCGTGCAGGTTGATTTCGGTGGTGGCGCTCAGGGGGCTGAGCAAGTCTGGTTCTTCGCCATTCTTCAAAGCGCGCACGGCTTCAGACAACATTTCGTTGTAGAGCTGAAAGCCCACTTCCAGCATGTTGCCGCTTTGGTTTTCGCCCAGCACTTCACCCGCGCCACGAATTTCAAGGTCGTGCATGGCGAGGTAGAAGCCTGATCCAAGTTCTTCCATTTGTTGAATCGCATCCAAGCGTTGAGAGGCTTGTTTGGTCAGGCCCTGGGTGTCGGGCACCATGAGGTAGGCGTAGGCTTGGTGGTGGCTGCGGCCCACGCGGCCGCGCAGCTGGTGTAGCTGGGCCAAACCAAATTTGTCGGCGCGGCTCATGATGATGGTGTTGGCGCTGGGCACGTCAATGCCAGTTTCGATGATGGTGGAGCACAGCAGCATGTTGTAGCGCTGGGCCACGAAGTCGCGCATGACACGTTCAAGTTCGCGCTCAGGCATTTGGCCGTGGGCTACCGCGATGCGTGCTTCGGGCAGCAGCTCTTCGAGCTGCGCGCGGCGGTTTTCAATGGTGGCCACATCGTTGTGCAAGAAATAGCACTGGCCGCCACGTTTGAGTTCGCGCAGCACGGCTTCACGAATCACGCCATTGCCTTCGTTGCGCACAAAAGTTTTGATGGCCAGGCGGCGTTGTGGCGCAGTGGCAATGACGCTCAAATCACGCAGGCCTTCCAGCGCCATGCCGAGCGTGCGCGGAATAGGCGTGGCGGTGAGCGTGAGCACATCCACCTCTGCGCGCATGGCTTTCATGGCCTCTTTGTGGCGCACGCCAAAGCGGTGTTCTTCGTCGATGATGAGCAGGCCCAGGTCTTTAAACTTGACCGACTCGCTGAGCAACTTGTGCGTGCCCACCACGATGTCGACTTGGCCTTCAGCCAAACCTTTGGCGGCAGCGGTGATTTCTTTGGCCGAACGGAAGCGGCTCATCTCGGCAATTTTGATAGGCCATTTGCTGAAACGGTCTACCAATGTTTGGTAATGCTGCTCGGCCAACAAAGTGGTTGGGGCCAAGAATGCCACTTGTTTGCCACCCGTCACTGCTACAAATGCAGCGCGTAGGGCCACCTCGGTTTTGCCAAAGCCCACATCGCCACACACCAAACGGTCCATAGGACGAGGGCTGATCATGTCTTGCATGACGGCGTGGATGGCTGCGCGTTGGTCGGCGGTTTCTTCAAAGCCAAAATCGTTGGCGAATGTTTCGTAGTCTTGCGGCGAGTAGCGGAAAGGGTGACCTTGGCGTGCGGCGCGGCGGGCGTAGATATTCAGCAGCTCAGCGGCGGCATCGCGCACTTGTTCGGCGGCGCGGCGTTTGGCTTTGTCCCACTGGGCGGAGCCGAGTTTGTGCAGCGGTGCTTCGTCGGCACTCACGCCGGTGTAGCGACCAATCAAATGAAGCTGGCTCACCGGCACATAGAGCACGGCGTTGTCGGCATATTCGAGGTGCAAGAACTCTTGTAGCGCGGGCGTGCCATCGGCGTTCTTTTCGCCCAGATCCATGTTGATCAGACCACGGTAGCGACCAATGCCGTGGGCGTTGTGCACCACGGGGTCGCCCAAGTTGAGCTCGGACAAGTCTTTGATGAGCGCTTCGACATCGCTGACTTGTTCTTGCTTCTTGCGGCGGCGGGTGGTCGCACCGACGGCAAACAGTTCGGTCTCTGTAATCAGGTCTAAGCCTGCTTCGGTCCAGCTAAAGCCAACTTGCAATGCGGCGGTGGCAATGCCGATTTTCTCGGCGCTGCCTTCGAACTCGGCCAGCGAATCAAACGCAGGTGGGCTGACGTTGGACGAGCGCAAGAAGTCGAGCAAGCTTTCGCGGCGGCCATCGCTCTCGGCCAAGATGAGCAAGCGGTTGGCTGTTTTGCCAGCGTGCGCTTGCAGTTTTTGCAGCGGGTCTGCCGCGCCACGCACCACGGTGAGGTCGGGCAGGGTTTGGGCAAACGCGTTGTCGATCACGTCGGTGACGTGCGGGCGCAGCGCAAATTGCGCGTAGCTGTTGGCCGATGCGTAAAACTGTTCGGCGCTTAAAAATAGATTGGCAGGCGGCAAGGCAGGGCGCTCGGGGTCGCCTTGCACCAAACGATAGCGATCTTGCGTGTCTTGCCAAAAGCGTTGGAACACGGGCTCTAAGTCGCCGTGCAACACCACGGTGGCCGATGTGCCTAGGTAGTCAAACACTGTGGCAGTTTCTTCGAAGAACAAAGGCAGGTAGTACTCAATACCTGCGGTGGCTACGCCGTTGCCAATGTCTTTGTAGATGCGGCTCTTGGTTGGGTCGCCATCGAGCATTTCGCGCCAACGGTTGCGAAACAGCGCACGCGCGGCATCGTCCATCGGGAACTCGCGGCCGGGCAGCAAGCGCACTTCGGGCACGGGGTAGAGGCTGCGTTGGCTGTCGGGGTCGAAGGTCCGGATAGAGTCGATTTCGTTGTCAAACAAATCGACGCGGTAGGGCACGAGTGAACCCATCGGGAACAGGTCAATCAAGCCGCCACGCACCGCGTATTCGCCAGGGCTGACCACTTGCGTGACGTGCGTGTAGCCCGCCAGCGTGAGTTGTGATTTGAGCTTGGCTTCGTCGAGGGCTTGCTTGACTTTGAAGTGGAAGGTGTAACCCGCCAAGAATGCAGGCGGGGCCAAGCGGTACAGCGCTGTAGTGGCTGGAATCAGCACAACATCGGCGTCGCCCTGCGAGATGCGCCATAAGGTGGCTAAGCGTTCGCTGATGAGGTCTTGGTGGGGTGAGAAGCTGTCGTAGGGCAGCGTTTCCCAGTCGGGGAACAACACGCAGCGCAAGTCAGGGGCGAAGAACGCCATTTCGTCTTGCAGACGTTGGGCATCCACCGCATCGGCGGTGATGATGGCCACACGTTGTTGTTTGGCTTTTTCGCGCGTGCCCAGCTGTGCGAGCAGCAATGCGTCCGCAGAGCCGACAGGGCGGGGCATGGCAAATCGTTTGCCGGGACTCAAAGAGGGCAGGTGCATTGGGGTAATTCTAGAATGGGGGCTGGGCTTTCTTCTTAATGAAGCTCAAACCTATTCAATGTCCTTACACACCCACAGCCATCTTCGTTTTTTTGCCGTCATTCCTTGCGCAGGCTTTGGCAGCCGCGCGGGCACGGCAATGCCTAAGCAATACCAAGCCATTGCAGGCCTGCCCATGGTGGTGCACACGCTCAAGGCCTTTGCCGGAGTGGCACGCATGGCAAAAGGTGTGTTGGTGCTGGCGCCTGATGATGTGCACATGGCGGGTGTGTTGGCTGCGCATCCGCAGCCTATGTTTGAAACATCGCGCACAGGCGGAGCCACACGTGCACAGAGCGTGTTGGCAGGCTTGCGTGAATTGGTCACGCAGGGCGCACACGACACCGATTGGGTGCTGGTGCATGACGCTGCGCGTTGCTTGGTCACGCCTGAACAAATCAACGCATTGATAGACGCTTGCCAAGACGATGCAGTGGGCGGTTTGCTGGCCCATAAGTTGGCCGATACCCTGAAGGCTGAAGCCAATGGCCGCGTGGCCCAAACGGTGGACCGGTCTGACAAGTGGTTGGCGCAAACGCCGCAAATGTTTCGCTTAGGCGTCTTGCTCAAAGCCTTGGAGCAAGCGGGTGCTGCTGTGACGGATGAGTCAAGTGCCATCGAGGCGATGGGCTTCAAGCCTTTGCTCGTCTCCGGCAACGCACAAAACTTCAAGGTGACCTACCCCGAAGACTTTGCCTTGGCAGCTGCTATTTTGAATTCGCGTCATTGACGCTTGATGGAAAGAACACACGATGACCGTACCCTCATTTCGAATTGGTGAAGGCTGGGATGTACATGCTCTGGTGGAAGGTCGCCCGCTGATGCTGGGTGGTGTGCGCATTGAGCACACACACGGCTTGCTAGGTCACTCAGATGCCGATGTGTTGCTGCACGCCATCACTGATGCGTTGCTGGGTGCTGCAGCGCTGGGTGACATTGGTCGGCACTTCTCAGACAAAGATGCTGCCTACAAAGGTGCAGATTCTTGGGTATTGCTGCAAAAGACAGCTGAGATGGTGCGTGCTGCAGGTTTTCAGATTGGCAACATCGACAGCACCGTGATTGCGCAAGCCCCTAAGCTGGCAGCGCATATGCCAGTGATGTGTCAACGCATTGCTGAGGCGTTAGAGATTGATGTGTCGCGCGTGAATGTGAAGGCCAAGACAGCCGAAAAAATAGGCCCTGTGGGACAGGGCCTAAGTATGGAAGCTCGCGCAGTGGCGTTGATTTATTGATGGCTGGGAGGTTTAGGGCCTAAGGCGGCTAAACCTTCTACCACTTCGCGCACCACGCGGCGGTGTTCGGGTTGCAAGCCGAAGTAGCGAGAAATCAACTGTTGGTCGACCAAATTGATGCGCTCGTCGGTCAAGGCTTCATCCGCAGGGCGGGGTGGTGGCGTACCAAACAACAAACCTTCGGGTGAAATTTTGAGCCACTTGGACAAAACCAAGAGCTTGTCTTGCTTAGGAATGGACACACCCATGAGCCAATTGCGTGCAGCGTGTGAAGAGATGCCCTCTCCCCAGTACCGCAAGTTGAACTCATTTGCGACGACAGTTGCAGAAACTCGGACGCCCGCATCTTTGAGAGCGGCGCGAAAACGATCTGCAAATTTACTGGTTTCTTTAGGGTAGGTTTGTGTCATACCTCGAAGGTAAGAGAGATTTGACTCGATGATGTAATTGTAAGTAAAAAAAATATCGCATTTAATTGAAAAGTATTACAAATACAGCCAAATCTCTCAAATTAATTACTGTGCAGTCCAACCCCCGTCCATATTCCAGGCAACACCGCGCACGTTGTTGCCGGCTTTAGAGCAGAAAAACACGGCCAAGTCACCCAACTCTTCAGGCGTTGTGAATTGCATGGACGGCTCTTTTTCACCCAAAAGCAACTTGATGGCTTCATCATTCGAGATGTTCAAAGCCGCTGCTTTGGCATCGACTTGCTTTTGAACCAAGGGGGTGAGTACCCAGCCAGGGCAGATGGCGTTGCAGGTCACGCCTGTGGTGGCGTTTTCAAGGGCGGTAACTTTGGTCAAACCCACGATGCCGTGTTTGGCCGCCACATAGGCAGACTTTTGGGCAGAGCCCACCAAGCCGTGAATGGATGCCACGTTGATGATGCGGCCCCAGTTTTGTTTTTGCATGTAGGGCAGAGCCAAGCGCGAGGTGTGGAAAGCGCTGGTGAGGTTGATGGCGATGATGGCGTCCCAGCGCTCCACGGGGAAGTCTTCCACCGAGGCCACATGCTGGATGCCCGCGTTGTTGACCAAAATGTCCACGCCACCAAAGGTGTCGGCTGAAAACTTCATCATGTCTTCGATGTCTGCGGCTTTGCTCATGTCTGCGCCGTGATAAGCAACTTGGACGCCCAAGGCTGCTATTTCGGCCTTGGGGCCTTCGGTGTCGCCAAAGCCGTTGAGGATGATGTTGGCGCCTTGACGAGCCAAGGCTTTGGCAATACCCAAACCAATGCCACTGGTGGAGCCCGTGACCAAAGCTGTTTTACCGATGAGTGTGCGTTCTGACATTTTTGAAAACTCCATGCATTACGATGAGAAACCTATAGACATTATGTGGTTCAGCGGCTTACATGAAACATAACGGAGAAACGCAGCGCACCTCGCTCTTGAGTGCCTCGCTGCAAGATTTGCCAGACCAGCCTGAGGCGCTGATGCGTGCGCGCGCCTTTGCACAGCCTTTGCTGATGGGTGCGACGCTGGATACGGGCGAAGACGTGTTGGCGCATGCGGACGCGGTCGCCCAAATCTTGAGCGTGATTGGTGGCTCTGAGGCCATGCAAGCTGCTTGCTACTTGGTTTACGCCTCTGAACATTTACAAAAGCCAGAGGAGGTGATTGCCAAAGCCTTTGGCGCTAGCTACGCCGAGTTGGCTTTGGAAACCACGCGCTTGATTCGTGTGCAGCGCCAAGCTCGCGCTGTGGCAGCGGAATCACAAGTGGCAGCCTTGCAAACCGAGAACGTGCGCAAGATGTTGCTGGCGTTTTCGCGTGATTTGCGTGTGGTTTTGCTGCGCTTGGCGTCGCGCCTGCAAACCCTGCGCCACTTTGCCGCTAGCAAGCTGCCAGTGCCGCACAGCTTGGCTTATGAGTCTTTGCATGTGTTTGCGCCACTGGCCAACCGTTTGGGTATTTGGCAAATCAAATGGGAAATGGAAGATTTGTCTTTCCGCTTCCTTGAGCCTGAGACCTACCGTGAAATCGCCAAGCTCCTCGATGAAAAGCGTGTGGAGCGCGAAAACTACATGGTGCAGTTGCGCGAGCGTCTTGAGGCTGACTTGAAAGCCCAAGGCATCACAGCGCAAGTGGCGGGGCGACCCAAGCACATTTACAGCATCGTGAAAAAAATGCGCGGCAAGTCGCTCGACTTTTCACGCGTCTTTGACGTGCGTGCTTTACGTGTGGTGGTGCCTTCGGTGCCCGATTGCTACGCCACATTGAGCATGGTGCACACCCAGTTTGCACCGATTGATTCGGAGTTTGACGATTACATTGCCAAGCCCAAATCCAATGGCTACCAGTCCTTGCACACGGTGGTGCGCGACGCACAAGGCCGCCCAATTGAAATTCAAATCCGCACCCAAGAGATGCACGACCATGCCGAGCACGGTGTGGCCGCGCATTGGGCCTACAAAGAGGCGGGGGCCAAAGGCTACGCCGGCGTGAGTGCCTCTGGCGATTACGACGCCAAGATTGCGGTGTTGCGTCAGCTCTTGGCGTGGGAGCGCGAGCTCTCAGCCGGTGCACAAAGCCAAGCCACCACCGATGCACTGAGTGATCGCATTTATGTGCTCACACCGGATGCTGCTGTGGTCGAGCTGCCCCAAGGCGGCACACCGATTGACTTTGCCTACACCTTGCACACCAATCTCGGTCACCGTTGCCGTGGTGCGCGCGTGGATGGCGCGATGGTCCCCCTGAATACGCAGCTCAAAAACGGCCAGACGGTGGAGGTGACCGCCATCAAGGAAGGCGGTCCTTCGCGTGATTGGTTGAATCCGGAGCTTGGCTTCTTGGCCAGCTCACGTGCGCGTTCGAAGGTGAGGGCATGGTTCAACGCCCAAGCCATGCAAGAAACCGCGGCCAAAGGCCGCGAGGCTGTAGAAAAGCTTTTGCAGCGTGAAGGCAAAACAGCGATGAAGCTGGATGACTTAGCCTCGCAACTGGGCTTTAAGTCGGCCGAAGCCTTGTTTGAGGTGGTGGGTAAAGACGAGTTTTCGCTGCGCAACATCGAGACATTGCTCAATCCCCCCGCCGCGCCCATGGTGGCGGATGACTATGTCCGCCTTAAGAAAGCCAAGTCTAACGACAAGGCCTCTAAGAGCGGGGTGTTGGTGGTGGGGATTGACTCCTTGCTCACGCAACTCAGCAAATGCTGCAAGCCCGCACCGCCCGATGACATTCGTGGCTTTGTGACACGCGGCAAAGGTGTGAGCATTCACCGGGCCGATTGCGGCAACTTCCGTCAAATGGCATTGCGCAGCGGTGACCGTGTGATTGAGGTGGACTGGGGGCAATCGGCTTCGGCGCAAGCCTTGGTCTATCCAGTAGATGTAAATATCGAAGCCTTGGACCGTCAGGGCTTGTTGCGTGACATTTCGGAAGTGTTTGCCAAAGAAAAGATGAATGTGATTGGCGTGCAAACCCAGTCAGTGAAAGACTTGGCGTGGATGACATTCACTGTGGAAGTGGGTGATTCACGCCGCTTGCAAAAGGTTTTGGGCTTGGTCAAAGAGGTTCGTGGGGTGCGGACCGCGAAACGTCGCTGAAGTCTGCTATACTTCCAGCTTCGAACAATGTAGGCGCGTAGCTCAGTTGGTTAGAGCACCACCTTGACATGGTGGGGGTCGTTGGTTCGATTCCAATCGCGCCTACCATATTGTTCCCCGTCAAGCCCGGCACTGTTTGAACAGTACTGGGCTTTTCTCTTTCAACGGGAGCTGACTTCATGAGCAGCAAAAAATCAAACACTTCCGACGACACGCAAGACCGCGTGATCAAGAAGTACCCCAATCGCCGCTTGTATGACACCGCGTCATCCAGCTATGTGGCCTTGGCAGATATCAAACAACTGGTGATGCACAACACCCCTTTTCGGGTGGTAGATGCCAAGTCGGGGGAAGACCTGACGCGTAGCATCTTGTTGCAAATCATCTTGGAGCATGAGTCGGAAGGCTCACCCATCCTGACCGAGCAGGTCTTGGCCAACATCATTCGCTTTTATGGGCATTCGATGCAAGGCTTCATGGGCTCTTACCTTGAAAAGAACGTGCAAACGTTCATGGACAACGTGCCACAACTGCCCATCGTGCCGACACTGGTGAGCAGCTATGCCGAACAATTGCAAAAACAAACCGAACACATGATGGATGTGATGGGACTGAAACGTAAATGACAGAAGTAACCGCACCTAAAGTTGGCTTCGTGAGCTTGGGCTGCCCCAAGGCTTTGACCGACTCCGAATTGATCTTGACGCAACTCAGCGCCGAGGGCTATCAAACGTCTAAAACTTTTGCTGGCGCTGACTTGGTCATTGTCAACACCTGCGGCTTCATTGATGACGCCGTCAAAGAAAGCCTAGACACCATTGGCGAAGCCTTGGCCGAAAACGGCAAGGTCATCGTGACGGGGTGTTTAGGTGCCCGCCAAGCCGAAGGCGGTGCCAATTTGGTGATGGAAATGCATCCTAGTGTGTTGGCCGTTACTGGCCCACACGCCACGCAAGAGGTGATGGACGCCGTGCACGCGCATTTGCCCAAGCCGCATGACCCGTTCATCGACTTGGTGCCCAACAGCTTTGGTGAAGCGGGCGTCAAGCTCACGCCCAAGCACTATGCCTATTTGAAAATCAGCGAAGGCTGTAACCACCGTTGTACGTTTTGCATCATCCCGTCTATGCGTGGCGATTTGGTGAGTCGTCCGATTGGCGATGTGCTCAAAGAGGCGCGTGCTTTGTTTGAAGGCGGCGTGAAAGAGTTGTTGGTCATCAGCCAAGACACATCAGCCTACGGCGTGGATGTGAAGTACGTCACTGGTTTCTTTGATGGTCAGCCCATCAAGACGCGCACTTTAGAGCTGGCGCAAGCCTTGGCCAAGTTGGCTCAAACCTATGGCGCATGGGTGCGTTTGCACTATGTGTACCCATACCCCAGCGTGGATGACATCATCCCGTTAATGGCCACAGGTCATGTGTTGCCGTATTTGGATGTGCCGTTCCAGCACAGCCACCCCGATGTGTTGAAGCGCATGAAGCGCCCAGCCAGCGGTGAGAAAAACCTGGAGCGCATCGCCCGCTGGCGCGAGCTGTGCCCGCAAATTGTGATTCGCAGCACCTTCATTGCAGGTTTTCCTGGTGAGACCGAAGAAGAGTTTGAGCACTTGCTCAACTTCGTGCGTGAAGCCGAAATCGACCGCGCGGGTTGCTTTGCCTACAGCCCTATAGACGGCGCTGCTGCCAACGACATTCCGGGCATGTTGCCGCAAGAGGTGCGTGAAGAACGTCAAGCCCGCTTCATGGCGGTTGCCGAAGAGGTATCGATTGCCAAGCTCAAACGCCGCATTGGTTCCACCATTCAAGTGCTGGTGGATTCAGCGCCCGCCGGTGGCCGCAAAGGTGGCGTGGGCCGCAGCTACGCAGATGCACCTGAGATCGATGGCGTCGTGAAGTTGTTGCCACCTGAAAAACTCAGCAAAGTGCTCAAGGTGGGTGAGTTCACCCGTGCCAAAGTGGTGGCTACAGATGGTCATGACCTTGTCGCATTGCCGATTTAAATTCACAAAAAACAAAAGCCACCTAAAAGGTGGCTTTCATTTAACTTATATTGGTGCCCAGGAAGGGACTCGAACCCCCACGATGTTACTCGCTAGTACCTGAAACTAGTGCGTCTACCAATTCCGCCACCTGGGCATTTCAGGAAAGAGAGCATTGTATCAAGAATTCCGTTCATACCAGTGGATTACTGGAAGAGTTTGTCGGCACCGTCTCGGGTCACCGAGATGGTCATGGGTTTGTGCAACGAGATGATGGATCGCCCGACATCTTTTTACCCCCGAATGAAATGCGCGCGGTGTTACACCGTGACCGCGTCAAAGCACGTGTTGTTCGCTTAGACCGCAAAGGTCGCCCAGAGGGGCGCGTGGTTGAAATTTTGGAACGCTCAAAGCAACCCATCATTGGTCGTTTGCTGCAAGAGAGCGGTGTGTGGCTGGTGGCGCCTGAAGACAAGCGCTACGGCCAAGATGTGTTGATCAACAAAGGCGCGACCGCCAAAGCGATGGTCGGCCAAGTTGTGGTGGTTGAACTGACCGAGCCGCCCAGTTTGTATGGGCAGCCTGTGGGCCGTATCAAAGAGGTGTTGGGCGAAGTGGATGACCCCGGCATGGAAATCGAAATTGCTGTGCGTAAGTACGGCGTGCCGCATGAGTTCTCAGACGCTTGTTTGGCCATGGCTCGAAGCCTGCCCGATAAGGTGCGTCCGCAAGACAAAAAAGACCGCGTTGATTTAACCGATGTGCCCTTGGTCACCATCGATGGTGAAGATGCGCGCGACTTTGACGACGCCGTGTATTGCGAACCTGCCAAAGTAGGCAAGGGCAAAGGCTGGCGCTTGTTGGTGGCCATTGCTGACGTGAGCAACTATGTGGAAACCGGCAGCGCGATTGATGTGGATGCTTATGACCGGGCCACCAGCGTGTACTTCCCGCGCCGTGTGATTCCGATGTTGCCTGAGAAGCTCTCCAACGGTTTGTGTTCATTGAACCCCGATGTTGAACGCTTGTGCATGGTGTGCGACATGCTTATCAGCGCATCAGGCGATGTAGAGGCTTATCAGTTTTACCCTGCGGTGATGTTCAGCCATGCACGCTTCACGTACACCGAAGTGGCGGCTATTTTGTCTAACACGCGTGGACCGGAAGCGGCTAAACGTAAAGACCGTATTGATGATTTGCTCAACCTGCACGATGTGTATGGGGCTTTGCTCAAAGCTCGACATGTGCGTGGTGCGGTCGACTTTGAAACCACCGAAACACAAATCGTGTGTGACGAAAGTGGTCGTATCGACAAAATCATTCCGCGTGTGCGCAACGATGCGCACAAACTGATTGAAGAGGCCATGTTGGCCGCCAACGTCTGCAGCGCGGACTTTATTTTGCAAAGCAAGCACCCCGGTTTGTTCCGTGTGCATGAGGGGCCAACGCCAGAGAAGATCGATGTGCTACGCGGCTACCTCAAAGCCACCGGCGTGGGAATGACGGTCGGGGACAAGCCCAAGCCTTCAGAATTTCAAGCGATTGCTGATGCGACCAAAGAGCGTCCAGACGCGCAGCAAATTCATTCGATGCTGTTGCGTTCGATGTCGCAAGCGGTGTACACGCCCGACAATAACGGCCACTTTGGTTTGGCGTTTGAGGCCTATACCCATTTCACCAGCCCGATTCGTCGCTACCCAGATTTGTTGGTGCATCGTGTCATCAAAGCAATTCTGACGAAGCGTAAATACACCTTGCCAACGCTACCCACGCCAGGTGAGGCACATGCCAAACTGGCGCGTCGATTGGCCTCGCGCGTGCGCGAGCCTGAAAACAAATTGGTTGTTAAAACCAAACTGACGCCCGACCAGCAAGCTTGGGAAGCTGCTGGTCTGCATTGCAGCGCCAATGAGCGTCGCGCCGATGAAGCCAGCCGCGATGTGGAAGCGTGGCTCAAGTGCAAATACATGCGCGAGCATTTGGGTGAAGAGTACGGCGGTGTCGTGACGTCTGCTACGGGCTTTGGTCTGTTCGTGACCTTGGACGCCATGTATGTAGAAGGCTTGGTGCACATCACCGAACTCGGTGGTGAATATTTCCGCTTCGACGAAATGCGTCAAGAGCTTCGCGGTGAGCGCACTGGCATTCGCTACGGTATTGGTTCACGCGTGCGCATTCAGGTGAGCCGCGTGGACTTAGATGGCCGCAAGATTGATTTCCGCTTGGTGCGTGAAGCCGATGAGTTGTTGCCACGCCATGGCAAAGACGCCGCAGGCTCGCCCATGCAGAACTTCAAAACTGCGGTGAAAAAAGCCTTCACCAAAATCAGTGGCAAAGATGGACGTGGTGAATCTAAATCGCCGTCTGCTCGCGTAGGTAAATCCACCGATAAAAAAGCCGGCGCCAAAAGCCGACGCTCGCGCAAGTAAATCGCGCTTTCGCGATTGAGCTTTAACGCACCGATGCGGCAAGTAATGCCGCATCGAGTGCAGGTCCAGCGCTGGGCCAATCGTTTGCCACTTTTCCGTGTGCAAACACCGCGTGGCAAGCGGCCTCAAATACATTTTCATGGCGTGCGATGTATGCACCAATCAAACCAGCCAGTACATCGCCTGTGCCTGCTGTGGCAAGTAAAGCATTGCCTGAGCCGTTGATGACGGGTGTGTGATGTGGGCTGGCAATGATGCTGCCGGAGCCCTTGAGTACCACCACGCATTGGTACATATCGGCCAATTGCTGTGCGGTGTGCAACCGGTTGTGTTGCACCTCTTGGGTTGTGCAGTTCAGCAGCCGTGCGGCTTCCAGTGGGTGTGGCGTGAGCACGGTGGGCTTGCTGCGGGCGCTGCGTTTTTTGAGCAAGCTTTGCAGCGATGTATCGCGTGCAACGGCGTTCAATGCATCGGCATCGAGCACCAGTTGTTTTGACGATGACATGACATGGGGCAGCAAAGCGTGAATGTCAGCGCCGCCGCCACAGCCGCAAACCACGGTGGATGTTTGTGGGTCCAAATCTTCAGGTGCTCGCACCATCAAGGGTGGATGTGCTGCGGTGATGGCATGACGGGTTGATGCATCCATGACGCCAACAAATACGCGACCTGCGCCGCCGTGCAAAGCGGCTACCCCTGCCAGTGCCGCAGCGCCAGACATGCCTGGTGCGCCGCCCATGACACTCACATCGCCAAAGCTGCCTTTGTGGCTGCTGTGCGGCCTGTCGCTTGGTGCTTCGATATTTTGTTGCAACCAAGCTGTAGGGGCTTGCGTGGGTTCAATGCCAAGGTGGTTGAACCAAACTTGACCCGAAGCATCACGGCCTTCGGCGGTGAACAGGCCTGGTTTCAGGGTGAGCAGGCTCAAGGTGTGGCGTTGGGCATTCGCGTGACGCGATGTACTTTTGCCCAGCCATTCACCGGTGTTGGCATTCAAACCCGTCGGCATGTCCACGCACAACACTGGCATGTCGGTGATTTGCAAGGCTTCTAGCCATTGCGCTATCGCGCCGTCAGGTGTGCGTTGTGTGCCTATCCCAAGAAGTGCATCAATGGCGAGGTCAAATTGTTCTGGGATTTGCTGGGCAAACGTCACACCCGCTGCTTTGGCGCGTTGCCACGCTTGTTGAGCGTCAGCAGGGCCGGTACCGTCTTTGCCTAACCAAGTGACGATGGGCTGCTTGCCCCATGTCTGCAAATGGACTGCGGCTTCAAGGCCGTCGCCGCCGTTGTTGCCCGGCCCACAAGCCAGCCAAATTTTTTGCGCATGTGGCGCGATGGCCAAAGCCAGTTGCGCGGTGGCCAAGCCTGCACGCTGCATCAAGGTGTGAGCGGACAGGGCAGCTTGTGCTTGAGCCTCAATGCTTCGGGTCTGCGTCACGTCGTACAGCGGCCACAGGGCTTGGCTGTCGATACGTTGAGTGAGGCCCAGGGTTTTCATCGTTGGAGGTGCAAGCGCTCAAGGCCTAAGCCTTGCAAATCGATGTCTGGGCTTTTGCCGTTGATGCTGTCAGCCACCACGCGGGCGCTGCCGCAGGCCAAGGTCCAACCACTCGCGCCGTGTCCTAGATTCAGCCACACACCCGACACACCGCTGGCCCCGACGATGGGCGGGCCATCGGGCAGCATGGGGCGAGAACCTTTCCACACTTGCACGTTGTCTTGTGTGCGTGCTGCGCCCGGAAACCAGTTGTCCAGCACGCGGTACAGCGTTTTGATGCTGGCTGGATCGTGGCGTTTGGCATTGCCCCCAATTTCAGAGCCACCCGACACGCGAACGCGTTGGCCCAAACGGCTGATGGCCACTTTGTATTGCTCATCCATCACACCGCTGCGAGGTGCATCCAGTGGTTCACGTACCGCTGCGCTGATGGCGTAGCCGTGAACGGCTGCGAGGGGAATGCGCAAGCCCAAAGGCCGCACCAATTGTGCGCTGGCCAAGCCCGCACAGACCACCACAGCGTCAAATTTTTCGCCCATGTCTTGCGCAGAGGTGCGAATGGTTTTGGGTTGCGCGTTGGAGAGCGGCAGCACGCCGGTGTTGAAGTGAAATTTCACGCCCAAGGCTTCGGCTTCGCTTTTGAGCAGCAGCGTGAACTGACGGCAGTTGCCCACTTCGTCTTCGGGAAAGTGAATGGCTTGCGCCAAAGCGGTTTCGGGATTGAGCGCAGGTTCAATGCCACGGGCTTCTTCGGCACTCAGTGTTTTGAAGCTCAGGCCTGCATCGCGCATGACTTGCAAGCTGTCTTGCATGAGCTGAATTTCGCGCTCGGTTCGCAAGAGCACCATGAAGCCTTGGCTGCGTTCGTGCTCCAAGTTCAAGGTGTCGGTCAGGGTGCGCATGCGGTGGCTGCTGTACTCGGCCAAACGTAGCATGCTGGCGCGGTTACGCGCAAAGGTGGTGGCGCTGCTGGCTTTGCGCATCTGCCACAGCCAGCGCCAATCGGCCATGCTGGGGCTGGAGATGCGCAGAGGCGTGTCACGCTGCCACAGGTGTGAAAGCACGTGTTTGACCATGCCAGGGCGTGCCCACGGCGCGGCATAACCCGCAGAGGCCACGCCTGTGTTGGAGAAGCTGCATTCTTCGGCGGCTGCGCCATTGCGCTCATACACGCTGATTTGGTGGCCTTGCGCAGCGAGTTCGTACGCGGTGGAGATGCCAATCACGCCTGCGCCAATCACGGCGACCTTCATGGGCGAATCCTTGCTGAAGGCGGCTGGTTGGGGGCGAGGGGCATGTATTGCTGTGCTAGAATCATTGGGTTTTTCCGAGGTTGAGGCTTTGTCTCAAATTCGGACAAACATCACTCGCAAACCAGTCCAATCAAGGTGTTGCCAAGAGTTTTTCAAGAATGAAAACTGGCGGTGATGATGGGCTGGATTTTAGACCCAACCTTTGGAGTATTTCTATGTCAGTCACTATGCGCGATATGCTGGAAGCCGGCGTCCACTTTGGTCACCAAACTCGCTTCTGGAACCCCAAGATGGCCCCGTTCATCTTCGGTCACCGCAACAAAATTCACATCATCAACTTGGAAAAATCGTTGCCGATGTTCCAAGACGCTGTCAAGTTCGTCAAGCAGTTGTCTGCGAACCGTGGCACTGTGTTGATGATCGGTACCAAGCGTCAATCACGCGAAATCGTCGCCGCCGAAGCACAACGTGCTGGCGTGCCTTATGTTGACCAACGTTGGTTGGGCGGCATGTTGACCAACTTCAAAACAGTCAAGACATCGATCAAGCGTTTGAAAGACATGAAGATCCAGCAAGAAGCTGGTTTGGACGCTTTGTCTAAAAAAGAACAACTGATGTTCAAGCGCGAAATGGAAAAGCTTGAGAAAGACATCGGCGGCATTCAAGACATGGCTGTGTTGCCTGATGCGATTTTCGTGATCGACGTCGGTTACCACAAAATCGCCATCGCTGAAGCCAAGAAATTGGGCATCCCATTGATCGGTGTGGTGGACTCTAACCACTCACCTGAAGGCATCGACTACATCATTCCAGGTAACGATGACTCTTCTAAGGCTGTGACTTTGTATGCGCGCGGCATCGCTGACGCGATCATCGAAGGTCGTGCCAACGCCACCAACGACTTGGTCAAAGCTGTGACCGAAGGTGGCGAAGAGTTTGTTGAAGTCGCTGCTTAATCACGCGACCCACGCTTGAAAAGGGGCTTGTGAAGCCCCTTTTTCACACCCAAATTGTTTTGAACTGAATACGGAGAAATTAAATGGCTGCAATTACCGCAAGCATGGTCGCTGAACTGCGCGCAAAAACTGACGCTCCCATGATGGAGTGCAAAAAAGCTTTGACTGAAGCAGAAGGCGACATGGCCAAAGCAGAAGAGTTGTTGCGCGTCAAGCTCGGCAGCAAAGCTGGCAAGGCTTCTAGCCGCGTGACCGCCGAAGGCGTGGTGACTAGCTTCATCAGTGGCAACACTGGCGCTTTGTTGGAAGTGAACTGCGAAACCGACTTCGTGACCAAGAACGACAGCTTCTTGGCATTGGCTCAAGCTGCCGCCAAGCTGGTGGCTGAGCACAACCCAGCTTCTATCGAAGCCTTGGGTGCCTTGGCTTACGAGCAAGACAGCTTCGGTCCAACGCTCGAAGACGTGCGTAAAGGTTTGATCGGCAAGATCGGTGAGAACATGAGCTTCCGCCGCTTCAAGCGTTTTGACGGCGCGCACAAGTTGGCTGCTTACTTGCACGGCACACGCATTGGTGTGTTGGTCGAGTTCGACGGCGACGAAACTGCTGCCAAAGATGTGGCGATGCACGTGGCTGCCATGAAGCCAGTGGCTTTGACCAGCGCTGATGTGCCTGCTGACTTGATCGAAAAAGAGCGTTCAGTCGCTGCTGCTAAGGCTGCTGAGTCTGGCAAGCCTGCCGACATCGTCACCAAGATGGTGGAAGGTTCTGTGCAGAAGTACCTCAAAGAGGTGTCTTTGTTCGACCAAACTTTCGTCAAGAACGACAAGCAAACCGTTGAGCAAATGCTCAAGGCTGCCAACACCAAAGTGGCTTCTTTCACCCTCTATGTGGTGGGCGAAGGCATTGAGAAGAAGGTCGACGACTTTGCAGCCGAAGTGGCCGCTCAAGTCGCTGCCGCTAAGCAAACTGCTTAATCACAAAGGGGGGCTTAGGCTCCCCTTTTGATATCCCCCGTACATCACATTCAACTGCACACATCAAGGAGCCTTTTCATGACCTCACCAAAGCCAGCCTACAAGCGCATTTTGCTCAAGCTGTCGGGGGAGGCCTTGATGGGTGACGATGCGTTCGGTATTAACCGTGCCACTATCGTTCGCATCGTGGACGAGGTAGCTGAAGTCATCCACCTCGGTGTCGAGGTGGCCATCGTCATTGGTGGCGGCAACATCTTCCGCGGTGTTGCAGGCGGTTCTGTCGGTATGGACCGTGCCACAGCCGATTACATGGGCATGTTGGCCACGGTGATGAACTCGTTGGCTTTGGCTGATGCTATGAACAAAACAGGTTTGACCGCGCGTGTCATGTCCGCCATCGCCATTGACCAAGTGGTCGAGCCTTATGTGCGTCCCAAAGCTTTGCAATACCTCGAAGAGGGCAAAGTGGTGGTGTTTGCGGCCGGTACTGGCAACCCCTTCTTCACCACCGACACGGCTGCCGCATTGCGTGGCGCAGAGATTGGTGCTGAGATGGTGCTCAAAGCTACCAAGGTCGACGGTGTGTACACCGCAGACCCGAAGAAAGACCCCAACGCCACGCGTTACACCGAGCTCAGCTTCGATGATGCCATTGGCCAAAACCTCGGCATCATGGACGCCACCGCCTTTGCGCTGTGCCGTGACCAAAAATTGCCAATCAAGGTGTTCTCTATTTTCAAGAACGGTGCGCTCAAGCGCGTCGTCATGGGCGAAGACGAAGGCACTTTGGTGCACGCCTAATTCCCATTTTTTCGAATCTCACACTGCGCTGCCTCAGGAGCACAACATGACCATCGCTGACATCAAGAAAACCACCGAAACCAAAATGGGTCAATCCATTGCGGCCTTCAGTAACAGCTTGACCAAAATTCGCACAGGCCGTCCTAGCCCATCGTTGTTGGACACCGTTCAAGTTGATTACTACGGCTCTATGGTGCCAATCAGCCAAGTGGCCAACGTGTCATTGTTGGACGCCCGCACCCTGAGCGTGCAGCCCTGGGAAAAGCCCATGGGCGCCAAGATTGAAAAAGCCATCCGTGACAGCGATTTGGGTTTGAACCCTTCATCGATGGGCGAGCTGATTCGCGTGCCCATGCCTCCGATGTCGGAAGAGCGCCGTAAAGAGTTGACCAAAGTGGTTCGCACCGAAGGCGAAAACGCGAAGATTGCGGTGCGCAATTTGCGCCGCGATGCTAACGAATCTGTGAAGAAATTGGTGAAAGACAAACTCGCTTCTGAAGACGATCAAAAACGTGCAGAAGCCGACATCCAAAAAGTGACAGACAGCCACATTGCTGAGATTGACAAGCTCATCGCCAGCAAAGAACACGAAATCATGGCGGTCTAAGCCAAATGCTCAAGCAACGCGTCATCACCGCGCTGGTTTTGTTGGCGCTGTTGCTGCCAGCATTGTTGGCAGATACGGCCGAGCCTTTGGCTGGCCTCACCTTGGTGCTCATTGCTGCAGGCGCATGGGAGTGGGGCCGTCTAAATGGTTTCGCCATGCGTGGCTCGTTGCGTGTAGCTGCGGTGTGTGTGACCCTGTGTTTGTACGCCTGGTCTACACGCTGGGCTTACGATGCGCCTGCCAATGTCTGGATCATCACGGGTGCTGCATGGGTGCTGGTGGCCGCTTGGTTGATTCGCCACGGCGTGGAGCGTTGGGCCAGCATTTCGCGCACCTTGCGTTTGGTGGTGGGCGTATTGGCTCTGTGGCTGACCTGGGTGGCCATGTATCAAGCCAAGGTCATGGGCGTGAACTTCTTGTTGTCGGTGCTCTTCCTTGTGTGGATGGCTGATGTTGCTGCATATTTTTCGGGTCGTGCGTTTGGCCGTCGCAAACTTGCACCCGCCATCAGTCCTGGCAAAAGCTGGGAAGGTGTTTGGGGCGGCATGGTGGGCGTGTTGCTGATGGCTTGCGTGTGGATTTGGGTGGATACCCAATACGCCGTAGACAGCGAAAGCCTCTATACCCGCCTGTACAACCGTGGCGCACCATTCTTGGTTTTGGCGACACTGTTCCTTACCATGATGAGTGTGGCGGGTGACTTGGTTGAGTCATTGGTCAAGCGTAGTGCCGGTATGAAAGACAGCAGCCAATTGCTGCCAGGTCATGGTGGTGTGCTGGACCGCGTGGATGCACTGCTTCCCGCCTTGCCATTGGCCATGATGTTGGCGCAATCGGTGTGATGCACATGCACACCGATATGCATGCGGATGGCATGGGCAAGGTGCAGCACATCACGGTTCTGGGCTCGACAGGCTCTATCGGCACGAACACCCTAGACGTCATTGCGCGTCACCCCGAACGCTTTCAAGTGTTTGCACTTTCCGGTGCAACCCAAGTCGATTTGATGTTGCGCCAATGTGCGCAGTTCAAACCGCGCTTTGCGGTGATGGTTCACGCCGAAGCTGCACAACAACTCAAAGACAAAATTCAAGCCGAAGGCTTATCCATCGAAGTGCTCAGCGGTGCTGCGGCTTTGGATGACATTTCTGCACATCCCGAGGTTGATGCGGTGATGGCTGCCATCGTAGGCGCTGCAGGTTTGTCGCCTTGCTTGGCTGCTGCAAGAACAGGCAAGCGTTTGCTCTTGGCTAACAAAGAGGCGTTGGTGGTTGGTGCTGAAGTGTTTTTAGATGCAGTCAAAGTAGGCGGTGCCACACTTCTGCCCATTGACAGCGAGCACTCCGCTATTTTTCAATCGTTGCCAGAAGACGCCTCGACTTGGGATGCACGTGTCGAAAAAATCATCCTCACAGCATCTGGTGGCCCATTTCGCACACGCGACTTGGCTACCTTGAAAGACGTGACACCTGAGCAAGCCTGCGCGCACCCCAACTGGGTGATGGGCCGCAAAATTTCGGTGGACTCGGCCACCATGATGAACAAAGCGCTGGAAGTGATTGAGGCGCGTTATTTGTTTGGCTTACCGCCCGAAAGTTTAGAGGTGGTGATTCACCCGCAAAGCATCATCCATTCGATGGTGCAGTACCGGGATATGTCGGTGGTGGCTCAGTTGGGTACGCCCGATATGCGTGTGCCCATTGCCTATGGTTTGAGCTGGCCAGAGCGTATGGTTTCTGGTGCGCAAGCTTTGGACTTTCATGCCTTGTCAGCCATGACGTTTGAAGCCTTGGATGACCACGGTCACCCCGAACGTTTTGCCGGCATTCATTTGGCCTGGGAGGCCTTGCGTGGTCCACGCGGCACCACGGCTGTGCTCAATGCGGCCAACGAGATTGCCGTCGCAGCTTTTCTAGACCGTCGCATTCGTTTTGACCAAATCCATGTGGTGAATCAAAACTGCATGGCGCATTTGTCGCCATCTGCACCGCATAGCTTGGACGATCTGTTGGCGCTTGATGCGCAAGCACGGGCTGTGGCTGAGGACGCTGTGCGTCTGTTGGCCAAATAAACCATGACCCTTCTGGCCTTTTTGCTCGCACTCGGTGTGCTCATCACCGTGCACGAGTGGGGGCATTACCGTGTGGCCGTGGCCTGTGGTGTGAAAGTACTCACGTTTTCAATCGGTTTTGGTCAGCCCTTGCTGCGTTGGAAATCTCGCCGCCCACACGCAGGACAAGACACCGAGTTTTGCATCAGCCTCATTCCTTTGGGCGGCTATGTGAAGATGCTCGATGAGAATGAGGCTGAAGTTGCACCGCAAGATGTGGCGATGGCTTTCAACAGACAGCCTTTGTGGGCGAGGGCTGCGATTGTGTCGGCAGGCCCGTTGGCCAATTTGTTGTTGGCCGTGTGTTTGTATGCGGCAACTTTTTGGATAGGGCAGCACGAAACACAAGCCACCTTATCTGCGCCTGTGGTGGGTTCAGTCGCAGAAGCGGCAGGCCTGCGCAGCGGCGACACCGTGGTGCGTGCGGGGGAGTCTGCCGATGCTTTGCAAGAAATGGCGTCTCTCGATGCCTTGCGTTGGTGGATGCTTCAGCAAGACACGACACCGGTGTATTTGGAAGTACAGCCGCTCGGCAAGCAAACACCGCATGTGTTGCATTTGCCTGAATTGTCAGCTGACGCAATTTCAAAAGACAGCAATGCTTGGCAAGCGCGTGGTTTCACTGGTGCGTGGAGTCGTGCTGTATTGGGTGAAGTCCAAAAAGAACTGCCCGCGCACAAAGCGAGTTTGCAGCGTGGTGATGAAGTGTTACGCATAGATGGCCGTGTGGTGAGCGATGCCAGTGCCTTGCGTGCGCTGGTGCGTGCCAGCGGTCAGCACCAATTACCAGCTCTTCAAATTTGGGACGTGTCACGCGATGGACATGTGCTTCAATTCGAAGTCACGCCAGAACAAACGGTTGAAGGTGATCATTTCATTGGGCGCATAGGCGCTCAGGTGGGAGAGCCTCCGCGCAAGGTGTGGGTTCAATACGGCGCTTTCGATGGGCTATCCAAAGCCATCAGCAAAACATGGGAGGTCATGGTCATGACCTTAGACATGTTGGGTCGTTTACTCACGGGACATGCGTCGCTTGATAACCTGAGTGGCCCGCTCACCATGGCGGACTACGCGGGGCGTTCTGCAAGTCTTGGGCTAGGGGCTTATCTCAGCTATTTGGCGTTGGTCAGCATCAGCCTTGGTGTGTTCAACCTGCTGCCTTTACCGGTCCTCGATGGCGGGCACCTGTTGTATTATCTTTACGAGGCCTGCACAGGTCATCCTCCTTCGCCTCAATGGCTAGACGCCATGCAGCGCGCGGGTTTGGCGGTACTTGTGGCACTGATGGTTTTTTCTATTTTTAACGACGTGGTTCGCCTAGGTTGGCTTCCTTGAGTCTCTCCATATATTCCATGACTATGCAATTTTCTTTATTTCGTCGCACCACACTGGCCCAAACGGCAGCATTCATTGCGGGCACCGTGATGGCACTCCATGCGCTGGCGGCTGACCCCTTCAATGTGCGCGACATTCGTGTGGAAGGTTTGCAGCGTGTGGAGCCTGGCACCGTGTTTGCCTCGATTCCCTTCCGCGTGGGTGACGACTACACCGACGACAAAGGTGCAGCAGCGATTCGCAGCTTGTTTGCCTTAGGCCTGTTCAAGGATGTACGCATTGAAGTCAATGGCGATGTGTTGGTGCTGATCGTCGAAGAGCGTCCCAATATTGCTGCGGTTGAATTCATTGGTACCAAAGAGTTTGACAAAGATACTTTGAAGAAAGCGCTCAAAGATATTGGTTTGGCCGAAGGTCGTCCCTTCGACAAAGCTTTGGCTGACCGTGCTGAGCAGGAGCTCAAGCGTCAGTATGTCAACCGCAGTTTGTATGGCGCTGAAATCATCACCACGATCACCCCAGCTGAGCGCAACCGTGTGAACCTCTCTTTCACGGTGGTTGAAGGCGATTTGGCCAAAATCAAAGAAATGCGTGTGGTGGGCGCCAAAGCGTTTGACGAGTCCAAACTCTTGGACCAGTTCGATCAAGGCACGGGTAACTGGTTGAGCTGGTACACAAAGTCAGACCGTTACTCCCGCACCAAGCTCAATGCGGACTTGGAGACTTTGCGTGCGTGGTACCTGTCTCGTGGTTATTTAGAGTTTCGTATTGACTCAACCCAAGTCGCGATTTCTCCAAACAAACAAGACATCAGCGTCACCATCAATGTGACAGAAGGCGATCGTTTTGTCGTGTCTGAAGTGGCGATGGAAGGCTACTATCTCGGCAAAGATGATGAATTCAAATCGCTGGTGGAAATCAAGGCAGGGCAAGCCTATAACGCCGATGACGTGGCCAAAACCACCAAGGCATTCAACGAATACTTCGGTAACTTCGGTTTTGCATTCGCACGCACGGATGTGCGTCCAGAGATTGATCGCACCACGAATCGTGTGAAGTTGGTTCTGGTGGCTGACCCCGCGCGCCGTGCGTATGTACGCCGAATCAACATCGTGGGCAATAACCGCACGCGCGATCAAATCGTGCGTCGTGAATTCCGCCAAACAGAATCATCTTGGTATGACGGCGAAAAAATTCGTTTGTCGCGTGACCGTGTGAACCGTTTGGGCTATTTCAAAGATGTTGATATTGATACGCAGGAAGTCCCATCATCCCAAGATCAGGTCGATTTGAACGTGAACGTTGTCGAGAAGCCAACTGGCATGCTGACTTTGGGGGCTGGTTTCTCCAGCGCTGAAAAAGTGACGCTGTCTTTTGGTATCCAGCAAGACAACGTGTTCGGTTCTGGACATAATTTAGGTTTGCAAGTTAGTACCAGCAAGTACAACCAGTATTACGTGCTGAACACCACGGATCCGTATTTCACAGAGGATGGTGTTTCACGTACGTTTGAGTTGTACCACCGCGCGAGCAAGCCGTATGTGGAGCAGGGTGGTAACTACCGCATGGTCACCTCCGGTTTAGGTTTACGGTTTGGAATTCCTTTCAGCGAACTCGATCGAGTGTTTGTGGGAATTGCCGCTGAGCGAACTGAGCTTGTGCAGGGAACGAATATGCCAGCCAAATACGCGGAGTTGTGTACACAGTTTGGCTGTAAAGCTCAAAATATTCCTGTTACTGCAGGTTGGGCCAGAGATAGTCGTGACAGTTATTTGAATCCTAACAATGGAAAATTTGTTCGTCTGAATACTGAGCTCGGCGCCATCGGCGATGCCCGATATGCCAAGCTTGGAGGGCAATATCAGCAGTATTTCCCCATTACCAAGCAATACACTTTTGCATTCAATGCCGATCTGGGTTTAGGCAAGGGCCTTAACGGTCAATCCTTGCCGTTCTATAAAAATTATTACTCTGGTGGTTTAGGCTCTGTGCGTGGTTTTGAGCAAGGGACTTTAGGTCCTCGCGATGTGTCTAACGCACTCGTTATTGGCGGTGCAAAAAAATTCACTTTGAACACTGAATTTTTAATGCCGTTCCCAGGCGCTGGTAATGACCGTACTCTGCGCCTTTATGGCTTCTATGACATGGGTAACGTGTATGGTGAAGAGTCAAAGTTTGATTTAAAGCTGCTGCGTAGTTCTTACGGCGTAGGTCTGAGTTGGGTCTCTCCTATGGGCCCGTTACGCTTCGCTTGGGCTCGTCCCGTGCGCGCATTCTCAGGCGATAGAATCCAACAATTGCAATTCCAAATCGGGACATCCTTCTGATGAACATGTTTACTCGTCAAATTTCCTTAGCTGTTGTGTTGGGCTTGGCTGCGTTGTGTGCGCAAGCGGAAGAGATCCGTATTGGCTTTATCAACACCGACCGTATTTTCAAAGAAGCCAACACGGCCAAGCAAGCGCAAGCCAAGTTGGAGCAAGAGTTTTCTAAGCGTGAAAAGGATCTCGAGGGTTCTGGCAATGCGTTGAAAACAGCAGTTGAAAAATTCGAACGTGAAGCGCCTACGTTGTCAGAGTCTCAACGTGTCTCGCGCCAAAAACAATTGGGCGAACAAGACCGCGACTTTCAACGCAAGCGCCGTGAGTTTCAAGAAGAACTCAACGCACGCAAGAACGAAGAGTTTCAACAGGTGCTTGAGCGCGCCAACCGCGTGATCAAACAAGTGGCTGAAGCTGAAAAATATGACCTGGTGTTGCAGGAAGCTGTCTACATCAACCCTAAGCACGACATCACTGACAAAGTGCTCAAGGTCATCAACGCCGCTAAATAATCTGCCGTGGCACTGAGTCTCGGCCAGATCGTTGAAAGTTTGGGTGGTCGCCTCGTTGGTGACTCCCAACACATCATCCAAAAACTCGCGCCGCTTGACACCGCTCAAGTTGACGCGCTGAGTTTTTTAAGCAACCCCAAATACCAGTCGCAACTATCCACAACGCAGGCGGGTTGCGTCATTGTGTCGCCTGCAGTCGCCGAGACTGCCAAGGTCAGTATGGCCTTGATCGTGGCAGATAACCCATACCATTACTTTGCACGTTTGACCCAGCTGTGGCGTCAACACACGCGTGTGACAGATGAACCCTTAATTCACCCCAGTGCGGTGATTCACCCGCAAGCTCACATCGATGTCACTGCGCGTATCGGTCCATTGTGTGTGGTCGAACGCGGTGTACACATCGGCGCAAATACATGGCTGAAATCTGGCATCACTGTGGGTGAGGATTGCCGCATTGGTGAGCGTTGCATCGTGCACGCGGGCGTCGTCATTGGTGCTGATGGTTTTGGCTTCGCGCTGTTTGAAGGCCGCTGGGAAAAGATAGAGCAACTTGGTGCTGTTCGCATCGGTAACGATGTGGAAATCGGGGCAAACACTTGCATAGACCGTGGCGCTTTAGATGACACCATCATTGAAGATGGCGTCAAGCTCGACAACTTGGTCCAAATCGGGCACAACGTCCACGTGGGTGCGAACACAGCCATGGCTGGTTGCGCAGGTGTGGCTGGCAGTGCACGTATTGGTGCCAACTGCACAGTCGGTGGCGGCGCAATTGTGTTGGGCCATTTGGAACTTGCCGATGGGGTGCATATCTCTGCCGCGTCGGTGGTGATGCGCTCCATACGTCAGCCTGGTCAATACAGCGGTGTATTTCCAATCGACGACAATGCGTCGTGGGAGAAAAACGCCGCCACGCTGCGCCAATTGCATCGCTTGCGTGACCGTATCAAATCTCTTGAATCCGTTTTAGAAAGTCAAAAAAAATGAGCATGGACATTCACCAAATCTTGAAGCAGTTGCCACACCGTTATCCATTCTTGTTGGTGGACCGCGTAATGGAAATTGAAAAGGGCAAAAGCATCAGGGCCCTCAAGAATGTGACGATGAACGAGCCATTTTTTGGTGGTCATTTTCCGCATCACCCCGTGATGCCGGGCGTGTTGATTCTGGAAGCCTTGGCGCAAGCTGCTGCCTTGTTGGCATTCGATACCTTGGGCGCTGCGCCCGATGACAAGACCGTGTATTACTTTGCTGGCATTGATGGTGCACGTTTCAAGCGCCCCGTTGAGCCCGGTGATCAGCTTATTTTGGAAGTGGAGTTAGACCGCATGAAGGCCGGTATCTTCAAATTCAAGGCACGTGCCAAAGTGGGTGATGTCGTGGCGACGGAAGCCGATTTGATGTGCACCATGCGTTCTATTGCCTGACGATGAGCCTCATTCACGCCACCGCCATTGTTGACCCCAAAGCCGAGCTTGATAGCTCGGTGCAGGTGGGGCCTTACACCATCATCGGGCCCAATGTGCGCATTGGTGCAGGTACGACCGTGGGGCCGCATTGCGTGATCGAAGGTCACACCACGATTGGTAACGACAACCGCATTTTTCAGTTCAATTCTTTGGGCGCGATTCCGCAAGACAAGAAGTACGCAGGCGAGCCTTGTGAGTTGATCATCGGCGACCGCAACACCATCCGTGAGTTTTGTACGTTCAACATTGGCTCACCCGGCGATGCTGGCATCACCAAAGTGGGCAATGACAACTGGATCATGGCTTATGTGCATTTAGCGCATGACTGCATCGTAGGTAACCACACCATCTTCGCCAACAGCGCGCAGTTGGCAGGCCATGTGCATGTGGGTGACTGGGTGATCTTGGGTGGCTTTACCGTGGTGCATCAGTTTGTTCGTATTGGCGCGCACAGCTTCTCAGCTATGCATTCGCTCTTGTTTGCCGATGTGCCGCCGTTTGTGATGTGCCAAGGCCAACCTGCCGAGCCGCGCTCGATGAATTTTGAAGGCCTGCGCCGTCGCGGCTTTTCTCCTGAGCGCATCAGCGCTGTGAAGGCCATGCACAAAGCCTTGTACCGCGACGACTTAACCTTGGATCAAGCCAAAGTACGCATCGCTGCATTGACCCAAGAAAAACCAGAAGCCGCACCCGATGTTGCCATGATGCTGGACTTCTTGAACCACACCTCGCCGCAACGCGGCATCATTCGTTAAACCTGATGGCCGAGGCCCTGTCTTTCTCGCTCGTCGCAGGCGAGGCCTCGGGTGATTTGCTCGCCGGCCTGTTGCTAGGTGGCATGCGCGAGCAATGGCCTGACATGCACAGCGCCGGCATTGGCGGCCCTCGTATGGCTGCACAGGGCTTTGAGCCTTGGTGGCCTTACGAAAAACTCGCCGTGCGTGGCTATGTCGAAGTACTGCGCCACTACCGAGAAATCGTAGGTATTCGTAATCAACTGCGTGAACGCTTGCTGGCCAATCCACCGAGCGCTTTCATTGGTGTGGATGCGCCAGACTTCAATCTCGGTTTAGAACGCGATCTCAAAGCCAAAGGTATTCCCACGATTCACTTTGTGTGCCCATCCATTTGGGCGTGGCGCGCAGATCGTGTGGAGAAAATTCGCCAAAGCGTGGACCACGTGTTGTGCATCTTTCCGTTTGAGGCCGATTTGCTCGCGCAGCATGGCATCGACGCCACTTATGTGGGGCATCCTTTAGCCAAAAATATTCCCGACGTGCCAGACCGCGCTGCCGCACGCACAGCGCTTGGATTGCCGCAAGACGCCACGGTAGTGGCTTTGCTGCCTGGCAGCCGCAGTTCTGAAATTGAGTATTTGGCGCATCGCTTTTTGCAAGCTGCGCAGCGCATGGCCAAGCAGCAGCCTGGTATTCACTTCTTGTTGCCGGCTATGCCCGCTTTGCGTGCGCGCATCGATGCCATTGCCAAGGATGTGGGCGAGGTGCCCAATCTCTTGGTGCTCAACGGCCAATCGCATGCGGCATTGGCCGCTTGCGATGTGACGCTCATTGCCAGCGGTACGGCCACGCTAGAAGCTGCATTGTTCAAGCGCCCCATGGTGATTGCCTACAACATGAACTGGCTCAGCTGGCAAATCATGCGCCGCAAAAAGCTACAGCCTTGGGTGGGTTTGCCTAACATCTTGTGCCAAGACTTTGTGGTGCCTGAGTTGCTACAGGATGCAGCCACACCTGATGCTTTGGCGCATGAGGTGTTGCAATGGTTGGCCAACCCTGCGGCTGCTGCCGCGGTTCAACAACGCTTTGCGGCGCTGCACGACATGCTGCGCCGCGATACCCCCGCACTGGCGGCCCATGCGATCGAAAAAGTTCTTGCGGGCTGAACAAGCCGCGCTCATTTGGGATGCCCCAGGCTTAATCGCTGGGGTGGATGAGGCTGGCCGTGGGCCGCTGGCTGGCCCCGTGGTCGCTGCTGCCGTGATCTTGGATGACTTGAACCCCATTGCGGGTTTGGCCGACTCCAAAAAACTCACCGCCTTGAAGCGCGAGCGTTTGTATGATGAGATTCGTGCCAAAGCCTTGTGCTGCTCCATTGCAGAAGCGACGGTGGAAGAGATTGACGAGTTCAATATCTTGCAAGCCACCATGCTGGCCATGCGTCGCGCCGTAGAAGGCCTGCGCTTGAAGCCTACCAAGGTACTTGTAGATGGCAACCGCTTGCCCGTGCTTGATGTGTTGGCTGAAGCCATTGTCAAAGGCGACAGCAAGGTGCAAGCCATTTCTGCGGCTTCTATCTTGGCCAAGGTGCATCGCGATCGTTGGTGTCAAGAGTTGCACGCGCAGTATCCGCAGTACGGTTTTGATGGCCACAAAGGTTATGGCACAGCGGCGCACTTGCAAGCCCTCAAGGAACACGGTGCTACGCCTTGGCACCGTAAATCGTTTTCGCCCGTGGCAGAGGTCTTGAAATGAACTTGATCACCTCGCGTGACAATCCCTTGGTCAAAGATCTGCGCCGCTTGTCGCAAGACAGCACGGCCTACCGCAAACTTGGTCGTGTATGGTTAGAGGGCGATCACCTCTGCCGTGCTGCGCTAACGCGTGGCGTGAAGCCTGAGCATGCGGTATTTGCTGAATCTTTGTGGGCCACTGCACCGCGTGAGTGGACGCAAGCGGCCGAGCGCAACACCGTGCTGCCGGATGCTCTGTTTGCCGAAATCAGCAGCTTAGAGTCACCCGCCAAGATGGGTTTTATCTTGGCGGCACCCAGTGCCCTAGACATCCAAGCCAAAATCCCAACGGTGGTGCTTGACCGTGTGCAAGATGCAGGCAACGTAGGTTCAATTCTGCGCAGTGCCTCAGCCTTTGGCTTCAGACAAGTTCTGGCCATCAAGGGCTCGGCTGCTTTGTGGTCGCCCAAGGTCTTGCGTGCCGGTATGGGCGCACATTTCGGATTGCATTTGGTAGAAGGCCTGAGCGCCGACGATTTGAATACGTTGGACATACCTTGGGTAGCCACTAGTTCACACCAAGGCCCGTTTTTGCACAGTTTGCTTGCCGAAGCCAAGCTGCCCATGCCCTGCGCATGGCTCATGGGCCACGAAGGGCAGGGCGTGTCTGCCGCTTTGGCGGATCGTGCCGCCGTACATGTGCGCATTGCCCAGCCGGGCGGGGAAGAGTCACTCAACGTAGCCTCGGCTGCTGCTATTTGCTTACACGCCAGCGCCACCTGTCATTTGCCTTAATTCGCCTACTTTGATTCGGGAAAACCAGTGCCTCGGATATAATGAGAGGCTTTCCCGCATCAACCTGTACGCCCCAGCTCAAACCTAGGCAAATTCCTCGAACAAAGCAGCCAAAGAGACACGTTCTCTTGTGAGCGCTGAGGCGTACCCGAACTATTCCGGAGAACCCAGTGCTTTTGTCTCTTCAGGGAACCTTCCCGCCCGCCATCTTGGCGCTCGCAGACGGCACGGTCTTTATCGGCAACTCGATTGGAGCCACCGGCTCCACAGTCGGCGAAGTGGTGTTTAACACCTCACTCACCGGCTACCAGGAAATCCTCACTGACCCCAGCTACTGCCAGCAGATCGTCACTTTGACGTACCCGCACATCGGTAACTACGGCGTCAACGTGGAAGACATCGAAGCTGACAAAGTCCATGCTGCTGGCTTGATCATCAAAGACTTGCCTTTGGTCGCAAGCAACTTCCGCTCTAGCCAAACCTTGTCGGCCTATTTGGTTGATGCAGGTACAGTGGCCATTGCCAACATCGACACACGTCAACTCACACGCATCTTGCGCACCAAGGGCGCGCAAAACGGCGCGATCGTGGGCTTGGCCAAAGGCCAAGAAGTCACGCAAACGGTGATCGACCAAGCGGTGGCAGCCGCCAAAGGCGCGCCCAATATGGCCGGCCTCGATTTGGCGCAAAAAGTCACCGTGTCCAAGTCGTATGAGTGGACACAAACCGAGTGGACATTGGGCGAAGGCTACGGCAACTTGACCGCACCTAAGTTCCATGTGGTCGCATATGACTTTGGCGTGAAGAAAAACATCTTGCGCATGTTGGCTCAGCGCGGTTGCAAAGTGACTGTTGTGCCTGCGAAGACGCCAGCCGCTGATGTGCTCAAGCACAACCCCGACGGCATCTTCTTGTCCAACGGCCCTGGCGACCCTCAGCCTTGCGACTACGCAATTGCTGCGGCTGCTGAGTTGATTGAAACTGGCATTCCCACATTTGGCATTTGCTTGGGCCATCAAATCATGGCCTTGGCCAGTGGAGCGAAAACTTTCAAGATGAAGTTTGGCCACCATGGCGCGAATCATCCTGTGAAAGACCTCGACTCAGGTCGCGTGTCCATCACCAGCCAAAACCACGGTTTTGCAGTGGATGAAAAATCGTTGCCCGCCAACTTGCGTGCCACCCACGTGTCTTTGTTTGACGGCACTTTGCAGGGCTTGGCCCGCACCGACAAGCCCGCGTTTTGCTTCCAAGGCCACCCTGAAGCATCGCCCGGCCCGCACGACATTGCTTACCTCTTTGACCGCTTCATCAAACTGATGGAGGCGAAATAATCATGCCAAAGCGCACCGACCTAAAAAGCATTCTCATCATTGGCGCAGGCCCGATCATCATTGGTCAGGCCTGTGAGTTCGATTACTCTGGCGTGCAAGCTTGTAAAGCTCTGCGTGAAGAGGGTTACAAAGTCATCTTGATCAACAGCAACCCCGCCACGATCATGACTGACCCTGCCACGGCAGACGTTACCTACATTGAGCCCATCACTTGGCAAACGGTCGAGAAGATCATTGCCAAAGAGCGTCCAGACGCCATCCTGCCCACCATGGGCGGCCAAACGGCGCTCAACTGCGCGTTGGATTTGTGGCACCACGGCGTGTTGGCCAAGTACAAGGTTGAGCTGATTGGCGCAACCCCAGAGGCCATCGACAAAGCCGAAGACCGCTTGAAGTTCAAAGACGCCATGACCAAGATTGGTCTGGGCTCAGCACGTTCAGGTATTGCGCACAGCATGGAAGAAGCATGGGATGTGCAAAAGAGTTTGGGTTTCCCCACCGTCATTCGCCCCAGCTTCACGCTCGGCGGCACAGGCGGCGGTATTGCCTACAACCCTGAAGAGTTTGAAATCATCTGTAAGCGCGGCTTGGAAGCTTCGCCCACCAACGAGCTGTTGATTGAAGAATCTTTGCTCGGTTGGAAAGAGTATGAGATGGAAGTGGTGCGCGACAAGGCGGACAACTGCATCATCATTTGCTCGATCGAAAACTTGGACCCCATGGGCGTGCACACCGGTGACTCCATCACTGTGGCACCCGCACAAACCTTGACCGACAAGGAATACCAAATTTTGCGTAACGCCTCTTTGGCTGTGTTGCGCGAAATTGGTGTGGACACTGGCGGCTCGAACGTGCAGTTCTCGATCAATCCCAAAGACGGCCGCATGGTCGTCATTGAGATGAATCCACGCGTGTCGCGTTCATCTGCGTTGGCTTCTAAAGCCACAGGTTTTCCGATTGCGAAAGTCGCAGCCAAGTTGGCTGTGGGCTACACACTCGACGAGCTGCGCAACGAAATCACAGGCGGTGCAACGCCAGCTTCGTTTGAGCCATCGATCGACTACGTGGTGACCAAGATCCCACGTTTTGCGTTTGAGAAATTCCCCACGGCTGACAGCCGCTTGACCACCCAAATGAAATCGGTGGGTGAGGTAATGGCCATGGGCCGTACTTTCCAAGAGTCCTTCCAAAAAGCCCTGCGTGGTTTGGAAGTGGGCGTGGATGGCATGAACGAAAAAACCCAAGACCGCGAAGTGCTCGAGAAAGAACTGGGCGAACCTGGTCCCGAGCGCATTTGGTATGTGGGCGATGCATTCGCCATGGGCTTGAGCGTGGACGAGGTGTTTGCCTTGACCAAGATCGACCCTTGGTTCTTGGTGCAAATCGAAGAGATCGTGAAGATCGAACTCGAAGTTGAAACCACCACGCTTGAAGCCATCACGGCCGAAGAATTGCGCGCCTTGAAAAAGAAGGGCTTCTCAGACCGTCGTTTGGCCAAGTTGCTCAAAACCACTGAGCATGTGGTGCGTGCACGTCGCCATGAACTCAACATTCGCCCTGTCTACAAGCGTGTGGACACCTGTGCTGCCGAGTTCTCGACCGACACCGCTTACATGTACTCGTGCTACGAAGGTAATGGCAACGCCTTCGGCGTGGGAGACGCCGAGTGCGAAGCTGAACCCACCAACAATAAAAAAATCATGGTGCTTGGCGGCGGTCCTAACCGCATTGGTCAAGGTATTGAGTTTGACTACTGCTGCGTTCACGCTGCGCTCGCCATGCGCGAAGACGGCTACGAAACCATCATGGTCAACTGCAACCCAGAGACCGTGTCGACCGATTACGACACATCTGACCGTTTGTACTTCGAGCCATTGACGCTCGAAGACGTGCTCGAAATCGTCGACAAAGAAAAGCCAACCGGTGTCATCGTTCAATACGGTGGTCAAACGCCTTTGAAGTTGGCGCTCGATTTGGAAGCGGCTGGCGTGCCCATCATTGGTACCAGCCCGGACATGATTGACGCTGCCGAAGACCGTGAGCGTTTCCAAAAGTTGTTGCACGACCTCGGTTTGCGCCAGCCTCCAAATGCCACGGCACGCACAGAGCCAGAAGCTTTGGAAAAAGCGGCTGCCTTGGGTTACCCCTTGGTGGTGCGCCCCAGCTATGTGTTGGGTGGCCGTGCCATGGAAATCGTGCACGAGCAACGCGACCTCGAGCGCTACATGCGCGAAGCCGTCAAGGTGTCGCATGACTCACCTGTGTTGCTCGACCGTTTCTTGAATGACGCGATCGAGTGCGATGTGGACTGTTTGCGCGACCCCGAAGGCAAGACCTTCATCGGCGGCGTGATGGAACACATCGAACAAGCAGGTGTGCACAGCGGTGACTCGGCTTGCTCGTTGCCCCCTTACTCTTTGTCCGAAGCCACAGTGACTGAACTCAAGCGCCAATCTGCCGCGATGGCCGGTGCTTTGAATGTGGTCGGTTTGATGAACGTGCAGTTCGCGATTCAACATGTCGACGGCAAAGACGTCATCTACGTGCTCGAAGTCAACCCACGTGCTTCACGCACCGTGCCTTATGTGTCTAAAGCCACGGGCATCCAGCTGGCCAAGGTCGCTGCACGTTGCATGGCGGGGCAAACACTTGCGTCGCAAGGTATCACCAAAGAAGTTACGCCACCTTATTTCAGTGTGAAAGAAGCGGTGTTCCCGTTCGTGAAGTTCCCAGGCGTCGATACGATTCTGGGTCCAGAGATGAAGTCCACTGGCGAAGTCATGGGCGTTGGCAAAACATTTGGCGAAGCCTTTGTGAAGAGCCAATTGGGTGCAGGCACCAAGTTGCCTCGTCCTCGTGATGCTGATGGTCGCTCTACCGGTAAGGTGTTCATCTCGGTGAAGAATAACGACAAGCCACGCGTCATTGAGGTGGCCCGTCAGTTGTCTGCTTTGGGTTTTGAATTGATTGCAACCAAGGGCACAGCGGCATCCATTGTTGAAGCCGGCGTGCCTTGTGATGTGGTGAACAAAGTGACCGAAGGCCGTCCACACATTGTGGATAGCATCAAGAATAACGAAGTGGTGTTGGTCATCAACACCGTGGAAGAGCGTCGCAATGCGATTGCTGATTCACGCCACATTCGCACCTCGGCATTGCTCAACCGTGTGACCACCTTCACCACCATCGCAGGCGCAGAAGCCGCTGTGGAAGGCATGAAGTACATGGACAAGTTGGATGTCATTTCTGTGCAGGAAATGCACGCTCAACTGACCGCCTAAGGACACACGATGAGTACAGTTCCCATTACCAAACGCGGTGCAGAAAAGCTCAAGGATGAGTTGCATAAACTCAAAACCGTTGAGCGTCCATCTGTGATTGCTGCGATTGCAGAAGCCCGCGCACAAGGCGACTTGAGCGAGAACGCCGAGTACGACGCAGCCAAAGACCGTCAAGGCTTCATCGAAGGCCGCATTCAAGAAATTGAAGGCAAGTTGTCGGTGGCCAAAATCATTGACCCGACCGAACTGGATGCGGGCGGTCGTGTGGTGTTTGGTGCCACGGTGGAGTTGGAAGAAGAGGAAACAGGTGACAAAGTCACCTATCAAATCGTGGGCGAAGACGAAGCCGATTTGAAGTTTGGCCTCATCAACATCAGCAGCCCCATTGCCCGTGCCTTGATTGGCAAGGAAGAGGGCGATGTGGCTGAAGTGCAAGCGCCAGGCGGTGTGAAGCACTACGAAGTGGTCAAGGTCTCTTACCTCTAAACCCCTCACATGGCGCGGCTACAAATCTTTTTGGCGGCGCTGTGGTGGGGCAGCCTCACCACCGTGGGTTTCATGGTGGTGCCTATGCTGTTTATGCATTTGGAAACACCCGCCATCGCGGGTCAGATGGCTGGCAAATTATTCAGTGCCCAAACATGGCTGGCAGTGGCTTGCGGCGTTTTGTCGTTGTTAGCAGCCAAGCGCCAAAACTTAGACCGAGTCCATGCACCTTCGCCCTGGGTGATTACGGGCATGTTGTTGGCTTTGCTGATTGAGTTAGCTGTGAAGCCTCACATCATGGCCCGAGATAACTTGGCTTTGTGGCACAACCTAGGCTCTGCGTTTTACGTGTTGCAGTGGCTGTGTGCTGGCAAGGTGCTTTGGTCACTGTGCCCTGCGAATCCAGAGCCTGCCATTGCAGCAGACTCTGCGCAAACCGATTAACCCAGTGTACGTTTTTTGACCGAAATCTTTTTCGGTTTCGCGCGTTTGACTTGACCGCCAGAGGTCAGGCGTTGGTTGCCCAGCACGCGCAAAGTTTTCACTTCGGGACGTTGGCCGCCACGGCTGCTGTACTTGAGTACTTTCACATCGCGAGGGCCTGCCATGCGGTCTTCGTCGACGGTGCGTTCTTTTTCAGCGCGTGGGCGCCACAACACAAACAGCTTGCCGATGTGTTGAATGGGGGCTGCGTTGAGTTGGTCGGCCAAAGCTACAAACATGGCTTCGCGTGCTTGGCGGTCGTCGCCCAAGACGCGGATTTTGATGAGGCCGTGCGCGTTGAGCGCCATCTCGGCTTCTTTGATGACGGCAGGCGTTAAACCATCGTTGCCAATCATGACGACGGGGGCTAAATGGTGCGCTTCGGCGCGGTGAATTTTGCGTTGAGCAGGTGTGAGTTGTATTGCGGACATGCGGGTATTATCCCCGCTCGCTCAAAGGTATGAATTGAAAGCTAAAACTAAAAGCAAAAAAGTTAACAAAACATGGTTGAACGACCATGTGAACGACACCTACGTCAAGCTGGCCCAAAAAGAGGGCTACCGTGCGCGTGCGGCCTACAAGCTCAAAGAAATTGACGAGCAGCTCAGCCTTGTCAAACCTGGCAACGTGGTGGTGGACTTGGGTTGTGCGCCGGGTGCGTGGTGCCAATACCTGCGCCGTCGCATGTCGCCCACAGGCGCCGCCACCGGCACTTTGAACGGCAGCATCATTGGTTTGGATATCTTGCCCATGGAGCCTGTCGAGGACGTCACCTTCATTCAGGGTGACTTCCGTGAGGAAGATGTCTTGGCTCAGCTGGAAGCGGCCTTGCAAGGCCGTATCGTGGATGTGGTGGTGTCAGACATGGCGCCCAACCTCACAGGCATTGAGTCGACCGACGCGACCCGCATTGCCCATTTGATTGAGCTCGCTGTGGACTTCGCGCAGAGACACCTCAAAGATGATGGTGCCTTGGTGGTCAAGCTGTTTCATGGCAGCGGCTACAGCGATTTGGTGACCCTTTTCAAAAGCACGTTTCGCGTGGTCAAGCCCATCAAGCCCAAGGCCAGTCGTGACAAATCAAGTGAAACCTTTTTGGTGGGTATGGGTGTGAAAAGTCGCGTTTCAGCAAATCCTTGATTTTTCTAAGGCTGCTTGCGGTGAATAAAGCCGCCCCAAGCGCTTGAAACGCCTAAAATCAGGCCCATCTCAGTACATCTCGTACTCTTTTTATTTCGGAGCCCACATTGAACAATCAATGGTTCTCAAAAGTCGCTGTTTGGTTGGTCATCGCTTTGGTGATGTTCACCGTCTTCAAACAGTTTGAAACACGCCCAGGCGCAGGCTCTGGTTACCTTGGCTATTCGGACTTCCTCGAAGAAGTTCGCGCCAAGCGCATCAAAACCGCCACCATCCAAGAAGGTCAGGGCGGCACAGAAATTACGGCGGTCACCAATGACGAGCGCAAGATTCGCACAACGGCCACTTACCTCGACCGCGGTTTGGTGGGCGACCTCATCGCCAATGGCGTGAAGTTTGACGTCAAGCCTCGCGAAGAGGGCTCACTCCTCATGACACTGTTGGTCAGCTGGGGCCCCATGCTGCTGTTGATTGGTGTGTGGGTGTACTTCATGCGCCAAATGCAAGGCGGCGGCAAGGGTGGGGCGTTCAGCTTCGGCAAGAGCAAAGCCCGCATGCTGGATGAGAACAACAACCAAGTGACGTTTGCTGACGTGGCAGGTTGCGACGAAGCCAAAGAAGAAGTCAAAGAAGTGGTGGACTTTTTGAAAGACCCACAACGCTTCCAAAAACTGGGTGGTCGTATCCCACGCGGTTTGTTGTTGGTGGGCCCTCCCGGTACTGGTAAAACATTGTTGGCCAAAGGCATTGCGGGCGAAGCCAAAGTGCCGTTCTTCAGCATCTCAGGTTCTGACTTCGTTGAAATGTTTGTGGGCGTGGGCGCAGCCCGTGTGCGCGACATGTTTGAGAACGCCAAAAAGAATGCACCTTGCATCATCTTCATTGACGAGATTGATGCTGTGGGTCGCCAACGTGGCGCCGGTGTGGGCGGTGGTAACGACGAACGCGAACAAACCTTGAACCAAATGCTGGTCGAGATGGATGGTTTTGAAACCAACCTCGGCGTCATCGTGGTGGCTGCCACCAACCGTCCCGACATTTTGGATGCCGCGCTGTTGCGCCCCGGTCGTTTTGACCGTCAGGTGTATGTGACCTTGCCGGACATCCGTGGCCGCGAACAAATCTTGAACGTGCACATGCGCAAAGTGCCAATTGGCCAAGACGTCAATGCCAGCGTGATTGCACGTGGCACACCTGGTATGAGTGGTGCTGATTTGGCCAACTTGTGTAACGAAGCTGCCTTGATGGCCGCACGTCGCAACGCACGCGTGGTCGAGATGCAAGACTTTGAAAAGGCCAAAGACAAAATCTTGATGGGCCCTGAGCGCAAGAGCATGGTCATGCCAGAAGAAGAGCGCCGCAACACGGCGTATCACGAAGCTGGTCACGCCTTGATTGGCAAGTTGTTGCCCAAGTGTGACCCCGTGCACAAAGTGACCATCATTCCCCGTGGCCGTGCTTTGGGCGTGACCATGAGCTTGCCTGAGAAAGACCGCTACAGCTACGACAAAGAATACATGTTGAACCAAATCAGCATGCTGTTCGGTGGTCGTATTGCCGAAGAAGTCTTCATGAACCAAATGACGACTGGCGCGAGCAACGACTTTGAGCGCGCAACCTCCATTGCACGCGACATGGTCACGCGCTACGGTATGACCGATGCTTTGGGCCCTATGGTCTATGCAGAGAACGAAGGCGAAGTGTTCTTGGGCCGCTCGGTCACCAAGACCACCAGCATGTCTGAAGCCACCATGCAAAAGGTGGATGTGGAAGTGCGCCGCATCATTGATGAGCAATACAACTTGGCCCGTCGTTTGATTGAATTCAACAGCGACAAGATGCACGCCATGGCCAAAGCTTTGCTCGAATGGGAAACCATCGACAAAGAGCAAATTGACGACATCATGGAAGGCCGCCCACCACGTCCACCAAAAGACTGGACACCACGCACCCCTTCGGGCGGTGACAGCGGCGGCACCCCAGCGGTGCAAGCAGACCCAGCGCCCAGCGCGGCTTAAGCGATTGGGTTGAACCAAGAACGGGGCGCAAGCCCCGTTTTTCATGGAGCACTTATGTTTTGGCAAACCACACGTTTTCGCATTGACCTGAGCCAGCCGCAGGTGATGGGCATTGTCAATGTCACGCCCGACTCTTTCTCTGACGGTGGTCAGCATGCCAACACGCGTGCTGCTTTGGCGCATTGCGAACAGTTACTCAAAGAAGGTGCAAACATCTTGGACATTGGTGGTGAGTCCACCCGTCCTGGCGCGCCTGCGGTGTCACTCGACGATGAGTTAGCGCGTGTGTTGCCCGTGGTGCGCGAAGCCGTGCGCTTGAATGTGCCCATCTCTGTCGACACCTACAAGGCTGAGGTGATGCAAGCTGTGCTGGATGCAGGCGCCGACATCATCAACGATGTGTGGGCTTTGCGTCAGGTCGGCGCGCAGCAAGTGGTGGCTGCGCATGCCCAATGTGGTGTGTGCCTGATGCATATGCATGGCGAGCCACAAACCATGCAAGCCTTGCCCATGCACGGCAGCTCTATTCAGCCGGTGGCTGAGTTTTTGAAAGCCCACGCACAAGGGTTACAAGCCTTGGGCGTCGCACACGAGCGCATTGCCTTAGACCCAGGTGTAGGCTTTGGCAAAACCGTGGCGCAAAACTTTGAACTGCTTGCGCATCAAGACCAATTGTTGGTCTTGGGCTATCCCTTATTGGTCGGCTGGTCGCGTAAGTCATCCATCGGTGCAGTGACAGGCTGTGAGGTGGGGGAGCGTATGGTGCCTAGCGTGGCGGCGGCTCTGCTGGCTGTTGAGCGTGGCGCGCGTATTGTGCGTGTGCACGATGTGGCGCCAACTGTGCAGGCACTCAAGGTTTGGCAAGTCGCGCAAGTTTGAGACAATGCATTCAAATCGATCGCAAACAAAAATAACATCCAAGGCAAACACAATGACACGCAAATATTTCGGCACAGATGGCATTCGCGGCACGGTGGGCCAAGCGCCTATCACCCCTGACTTTGTCTTGCGTTTGGCTCATGCCGTGGGTCGTGTGCTCAAGCAAACCGAAGCACACCCTACGGTGTTGATTGGCAAAGATACCCGTATCTCTGGCTACATGTTGGAGTCAGCTCTAGAGTCTGGTTTCAACTCAGCAGGCGTCAATGTGGTGTTACTCGGCCCCTTGCCAACCCCCGGTGTGGCCTACCTCACACGCGCCCAACGTGCGAGCCTAGGTGTGGTCATCAGTGCCAGCCACAACCCGTTTGCCGACAACGGCATCAAGTTCTTCAGTGCCAATGGCAACAAACTCAGCGATGCATGGGAGCTGGCAGTAGAAGCTGCGTTGGAAGAAGCGCCTGTGTGGGTGGATTCGGCCAACCTCGGCAAGACCAAACGCTTGGACGATGCGGCGGGTCGTTACATTGAATTTTGTAAGAGCACTTTTTCAAACGACCTCACGCTCAAAGGTTTGAAGGTGGTGGTGGATGCGGCGCACGGTGCGGCGTATCACATCGCACCCAAGGTGTTCCACGAGCTGGGTGCCGATGTGATTGCGATTGGCTGCAGCCCCGATGGTTTGAACATCAACCATGAAGTCGGTGCCACGCATCCGGATGCTTTGGTGCGTGCCGTGAAAGCCAACCATGCCGACTTTGGCATTGCGCTGGATGGCGATGCCGACCGCTTGCAAATGGTGGATGCCCAAGGCCGCTTGTACAACGGCGATGAGTTGTTGTATTTGATGGCAGACGACCGCTTGGCCAATGACGAAGTGGTGCCCGGCGTGGTGGGTACCCTCATGACCAACATGGCCGTGGAAGTGGCCTTGAAAAAACGTGGTGTGCAGTTTGTGCGTGCCAAGGTGGGTGACCGCTATGTGCTGGAAGAACTGGCCAAACACCAATGGATTTTGGGTGGCGAAGGCTCAGGCCATTTGTTAGCGCTGGACAAACACACCACGGGTGACGGTTTGGTGAGCGCTTTGCAAATTTTGCAAACCTGCGTGCGCAGCGGCAAGGCCATGGCTGAGTTACTCAAAGATGTGACGCTGTTTCCGCAAACCCTCATCAACGTGCGTTTGCGTCCCGGTCAAGACTGGCAGTCGAATGCACGCATGAAAGAGGAAGTGCAAAAGGCTGAGGCCGAATTGGGCGATTCCGGTCGTGTGCTGATTCGCGCCAGTGGTACTGAGCCGCTGGTGCGTGTGATGGTAGAGGCCCGTGATGAAGCGCAAGCCAACGCATGTGCCAAGCGCATTGCCGACACCTTGTCGGTTTAAGGCTGCGGCAAAAGATTCTGACCTGTGTGTGTGCTTTGTGTCGGGCGGTAGGCCGCTCGCCACAACACAGGCAATAAAACAGCCGTGGTGACATACAGCGCCAAACTGCCCGTTTGCCAAAACGCAATGGGTGACTGCGGTGTGAGCCAACCCATGAGCCAGCTCAAACCCGACGCATCAAAGCCCACGTCGTAAGCCACCACATAACCTCCCGCAAGCCCCAAGCCCCATAGCAAGACGGTGTAAGTGATGAGTGGCAGGACGGTAATGCCATAGCAGCGCAGCGTGAACACGCAAAACACTTGCACGGCATCGGCCACGTGGTACAGCATCAACCACAGCAACAAGGTGGCAGACAGCGCGGCGACCTCGGGAGACTGGGTGTAAAACGCAGCAATGGCTTGGTGTTGCCAACCCATCAAACCCGCCAAACTTAGGCTGAGCAATAGCACCAAGCTAAGACCTGTGCGCAGTGCCTGACGCGCACGATGAATTTGCCCAGCACCAATCCAATAGCTCACACGCGAACTGCTGGCGATGGACAGTGACAAGGGAATCATGTAGAGCACAGCCGTCATGTTGGAGACGATTTGATGGCTCGCGGTGGCCACCACGCCCAAGCGCGCGATGAACAAAGACATGAGGGTGAAGGAGGTGACTTCAACGCCAATTGCCAAACCACTTGGCAGCCCCAAGCGCACGAAGCGAAGCAAGGTGGCTGCGTGAGGTTTTTCCATTGGAGCCCAGATGCGGTAGGGCTTGTAAAAGTCTTGTGTACGTAATAGCCAGAGCGCAAGACTCAGCATGAGAAGCGTCACCACCAAGGTCGCCCATGCACATCCTGCCAAACCCATGGGCGCTAGCACACCTGGAATGCCTAAAACCAGCACGATGGACAGTGGAATCTTGACCATCAAGGCGCCCACTTGCACCCACGTCACCAGCTTAGGCTTCCCTAGGCTTTGATTCAGCGTGCTGTACATGCGAAACAGCAAGGAGGCGGGTAATCCAAAGGCCACGATGTTGAGGTAGTCGTGAATTTCGACGCGTAAATCGGCGGGTACTTGCGTCCAATTCAGAAGAAAGTCAGGATTCAACAATGCCCACATGCCAAGGCTGGCTGTGATGGCGCATAGATATAAAGCTTGCCGCAACGAGCGGCCCACCTCTGCGTGGCGCTGAGCGCCATGCAGCTCGGCCCACACAGGCAGCAACGCTTGCAACATGCCCATGAGGGAGATATGCACCGTGACGTAAGTGGCCGATGCCACGGCCAGTGCGGCCAAGGCGGTGTCTGCGAAGTGACCCGCTACCAAGGTGTCGGTGATGCTAAAGGCCATCACGGCCAGCTGTCCGACCATCACGGTGCCAGCGTGCCGCATGATGGTGGCGCGTTCGGTACTCATCGGTGTGTCAGGGGTGACGGCGGTGGTACAGCGTCACATCCTCGTTGTTGTCAGATGGGCGGCGGATGGTGCGAACACGGTTCCATTCATGCAGCCTAACCACACTCGCTAGCTCTGGTCGCAAGTCGTTGTCGACCAATAGCCACGGGCAAGTGCTTTGTTGTTCATTGGAGGTGGTTTCAATGGACTTGATATCAAAGCCGCCGTGGTAGTGAAAGGCGGTCATTTGGCCCACATCTAATCCATAGCTCAGCAAGCAACCTGTGCGTGCTTCATACGCTTCTTGTTTGGCCATCACGCCTTGAATTTGTTGCACCCAAGGTTTGTAGCTGCGCGCAAAGTCCAACAGTGGTAGCCACAAGGTCAGTAGCAATAGCCAGCACAGTGCAGCTCCGCCTGCGGGTAAAACCATGCTTTTCCATAAAGCTTGGCGGTGTTTGGCTGTGCGCCATGTGACAAGCCAAATCCACACCGCAGTAGCAGCCAAGGCCACGATGAATGCCATCCATCCAAAACTGGGTTGGAACCCTGGGAATAAGCGCTCGACGTTCGCTGCAGGTTGTGCTGGCCAGCCTGTTTGCATGGCTATCCAAATCACCCAAATGATGAAGGCGCATCCCGAAAAAAATAGCAGAGTGAACCAATCAATCAACGCGGCCACACTTCGGCGCAAGGTCGGCAAAGCAAAGGCTGCCAAGGTTGCGAAGGAGGGAAGAGCCAACAGCAATGTTTGTTCCGATGAGCGTGTGACCATGGCCGTGGTGAGGGTCAATGCGGTGAACCACATGGGTAGCACCAAGTGGCGGCTCCAATGCAGTGATGTCCATTGGCGACGCCAGCGCCATAAAGTCCATACGGCCAGTGGCCATGCAGGCCATGTGAACCATGCCACCAAGCGTAGCAAGCTACGCCATTCTTGCCAGTCGTTGTGCAAAGGCATCAAACGCCACTGCCACACATCCAATAGTGTGGCTAAGGCTGCCACAGCCAAGCCCATGAGCAAGAGCCACAGTGCGTGTTGACGGCCTGTTTGGTGTGATGTGCTTTGACGATCTAGCAAGCACAAAAAACCACTGCCGATGGCCATCAAAACAGCAAAGCTAGGTGCGCCGCTCAAACACAAACCAAGCAGCCCAGTGCTCAATGCGCTGAAGCTGTAGCGTGGGTGGTAAGGCAAAGCAGCGACGCCATAAAAAGCAAAGCTCACGAAAGCCAGTTGCATCAAGATGGGACTTGCCTCATGGGAGAGCAAGGTGAGGCCCAAACACGCAATCAGCGCGAGCACGGCACCATCTGCAATGGTGCGAGCGTAGTCTTTGGGTTGGGCTTCGCCGCCAAAAGCAAAGGGTACGGGCTGGGCTTGGGGACTGAGCGCCAAGTAGTAAACCCCATGCCAAGTGCTCGCTAAGGTCAGCCCCAAGAGACCCGCAAAAGGGATTCGTACGGCAAATCCAGCAGATAGCCAGCTGGGGGCGATTTGAATCGCCCATGCGCCTAACCAATAAGGCAGCAAGGCGTCTAGTTCGGGGGCTTGACCCCAGACGCTGGGGTTGAACCAATCGCTCGCACCCTCAGCCAAGGCCAGCATGTGACCAAATGCCGTGAACTCATTACCTTTCCAAGGTTCACGGCCAAACAAACCGGGCAGCACATAGGCTGCGCAGAACAGCCACAGCGCAACACGCGGCAAGCGGCGCACGGCACTTTGAGGAACGATGGCGGGGGTGGGTTGGGTCACAAGCTTTTTGAATGAAAAAAGGCAGCGCGGAGGGCCGGGCTGCCTTGTTTGAAGTGAGCGCGTGGCTTACTTGGCGATCGTCTTGCCGTACTTGTTGCGGAAGCGCTCGACGCGGCCGCCCATGTTGTCGACAGATTTTTGTGTGCCTGTGTAGAAGGGGTGTGACTCGCTGGTGGTATCCAGCTTGTACAACGGCAATTCGCGGCCGTCTTCCATGGTGATCATCTCTTTTGTGCTGGCGCATGAGCGCGTCACAAATTTGAAACCGTTAGACATATCCATGAAACAGATTTCACGGTAGTTGGGGTGAATGCCTTCTTTCATCGCTTTTCCTTGAGCAGCTGCGGTAGCCACGCCGACCTATTTCGACACACTTTCCGCAAAACGCGTCATTATGCCATGAAAGAGTGGCCTTTTATCGCAAAACACCCAAGGCAAATGGCAGGCTGAGCATGCCTAAAACCGTCGATAAGGTGACCAAGCCCGCCACGAAGGCCCCGTTGTAGCCCATGCGAGCTGCCAAGACATAGCAGCTAGAGGCGGTGGGTAGGGCTGAAAAGGCGAGCAGCACGCTGGTTTGGGTCCTGTCGAGCTCAAACACGCCAGCCAACCACCACGCCAGCAGCGGGGTGAGTAGATGGCGCACAGTCAAAAGACAAATGGCCAAACTTTTTGCTTTCATCAAGTGCCCAAATTGCATGCCTGCACCTGCAGCCATCAATCCCAACGCCAACGACGCAGCGCCAATGCGTTGCAGTGTGGGCTCTGTCCAGCTTGGGATGTGCAAACCGACAATATTGGCGAGCAGCCCCAAACCTGTGGCCAAAATCAACGGGTTGCGAATGAGTTCGCGCCCAAAGCTGCGCTGAGCATGACGGGCCATGGGCCAAACCGCTGCTACGTTGAACAGGGGCACACAGACGCCGATCAACACCGCAATCAATAACAAGGCTTGCGGTCCCGCAATCCGTTCTGCCAATGCCAGGGCGATGAAAGAGTTGAAGCGAAACGCAACCTGCGCACTGGCTGCATGCAAGCGCGTGTCAATGTGTTTGCGCAAAAACGGCAGCTTGGGAATGGCATAGGACATGCCAACGCTGCTCAGCCCCAGTGTCAAGCCCGCCATGATGAGGTGGGAGGCGGCTTGCAAATCCAAAGGCGTGCGCACGATGGAATGAAACAGCAAAACGGGGAAGAGAAAGAAATAAACCAAGTTCTCAACCTGCTCCCAAACGGTGCGATTGAGGGCTGTGTATTTACAAACTAAATAACCACAAAGGATGAGTGAGAAGTCGGGGAAAAGGAGTTGGGCGTAATTCACGGGACAGAGAATACCCTTACTTCAATTCTTGAGTGATCTCAAAGCGTATAGGATTGAAACACGGGTCAATTGGTCGGATCTTTTTAGGAGATACATAAATGCAACGTCGTCATTGGTTTGCTCTTTCCTTGCTTGCCGCGGCTGGCTCTGCCTTTGCGCAAGCTTATCCCTCCAAATCTATTCAGTTGCAAATTCCTTTTGCCCCAGGTGGAACCACAGACATCATTGCACGCACGATTGCAGACCCATTGGGTAAAGCGTTGGGGCAAACGGTGGTGGTCATCAACAAAGCAGGCGGTGGCGGCGTGGTGGGTGCCAACGAAACAGCCAAAGCTGCGCCCGATGGCTATTCGCTAGGCATGGCCACCGTGTCGACCACGGCAGCGAATCCTGCGATCAACAGCAAAATTCCGTACAACCCGTTGACCGACTTCACACCCATCATCAACATTGCGGCGACCCCCAACATCATTGCTGTGCATCCCAATTTCCCCGCGACGGATTACAAGGGCTACATCGCCGAGCTCAAGCGTTCGCCAGGCAAGTATTCATACTCATCATCCGGCACTGGTGGCATTGGTCATTTGCAGATGGAGTTGTACAAAAACTTGAGCGGTACCTTTGTCACGCACATTCCCTATCGTGGTGCAGGACCAGCTTTGAATGACACGGTGGCAGGCCAAGTTCCCATGATTTTTGATAACTTGCCATCGGCGTTGCCCTTTATCAAAGACAACCGCTTGGTGCCAATTGTTGTGGCCGCACCTCAACGCTTGGCCGTGTTGCCTAACGTGCCTACTTTCAAAGAAATAGGCCTAGAACCTGTGAACCGCATGGCGTTTTATGGCATTTACGGCCCCAAGGGTATGCCCAAAGATATCGTGGACAAAATCAATGCCGGCGTACGCAAAGCGCTGGAAGATCCAGCTGTGCGTAAACGCATTGAAGACACGGGTTCGCTCATTGTGGCCAACACGCCCGAGCAATTTGCAGCGCAAATCAAAGCCGAGTTTGAAGTTTACAAACGCGTGGTGACGGAACAAAAACTCACCTTGGATTGATCGCATTGACAGGCCTATCGGCGTCTGCACCTGACGCCAACATCGACATCTTCATTGACGCACTTTGGCTAGAGCACGGTTTGGCTGCTAACAGTTTGGCGGCCTATCGGCGTGATTTGAATTTGTTGTCTGCATGGCTGAATGCTCAGGGCACGCATTTACTTGCCGCGCAAGAGTCAGACCTGCAGCAGTACTTTGCGCACCGCCACGCCGAGACCAAAGCCACCAGTGCCAATCGGCGCTTGACGGTGTTTAAGCGCTTTTACCGTTGGGCCTTGCGCGAGCGCATGTTGGTGGCTGACCCCACGTTGAAACTGCTCACGGCCAAGCAGCCTGTGCGTGCGCCCAAAAGTTTGACTGAGGCGCAGGTTGAGAGTTTGCTCAACGCGCCCGATGTGTCCACGGGCCTAGGCATGCGCGACCGCGCGATGCTGGAGTTGATTTACGCCAGTGGCTTGCGCGTGAGTGAGTTGGTCGACCTTAAGACCCTGCATGTGAGTTTGAACGACGGCGTACTGCGCATCATGGGCAAGGGCAGCAAAGAGCGTTTGGTGCCGTTTGGCGAAGTGGCGCGCGATTGGTTGCAGCGCTACTTGAGTGAGGCGCGCCCCGCATTGCTGGCAGGTCATCAAACCGAAGCTTTGTTTGTGACAGTGCGGGGAAAAAACGCAGGAGAATCCATGACGCGTGCCATGTTTTGGCAGCTCATCAAACGCTATGCCTTGCAAGCGCAAATTCATGTGCCGATTTCACCGCACACCTTGCGCCATGCGTTTGCCACGCATTTGCTGAACCACGGGGCTGATTTGCGGGCGGTGCAAATGTTGTTGGGCCATGCCGATATTTCCACCACCACCATCTACACGCACATTGCGCGTGAACGTTTGAAGAGCCTGCACGGGCAGCACCATCCGCGTGGCTGACTTGCTATCAGCCGCCTAACAAATAGTCCAGCTCTGCCTCGGTAAAGCCCGCACGCTTGCGGGCTTCTTTGTTGAAGGGCGGACGCAGCTTCGGCGCTTCATAACGCTTGGCCAATTCGCTGTAAAAAGCCACAGGGTCTAGGCCGCGCTGCTCGCACAACCAGCGGTACCAGTGGTTGCCAATGGCCACATGGCCAACTTCTTCGCGCAAGATGATGTCCAACAAATCTGCCGCTTGCAAGGCGGCGGGCGTAGCCGCTTTGCGTAGCTTGGTTTGAATCAAGGGCGTGGCATCTAGGCCGCGTGCTTCTAGGGTGCGGGGCACCAGCGCCATGCGGGCCAATACATCGTTGGCTGTTTTTTGGCACATGTGCCACATGCCATCGTGGGCGTCAAAGTCGCCGTAGCGGTGGCCTAGGCTTTGCAAGTGCGTGTGCAGCATCTCAAAGTGTTGCGACTCTTCATAGGCCACGCGCAGCCAGTCGGTGTAGTAGGGCGCAGGCATGTTGGAGAAGCGCCAAACCGCATCCAATGCGAGGTTGATGGCATTGAACTCGATGTGGCACACCGCATGCATCAAGGCTGCCAAGCCCTCGGGCGTGAAGGGTGTACGTGTGGGCACTTGTTGGGCTGGAATCAAGTGTGGCAGTTCAGGGCGGCCAGGCAGTGTTTGGGCAGAATCGTTGACGATGACTTCATTCGTCAATACCACCACATCTTTTTGCTTAGCCCACAGCGACTGCACCGCTTGAACTTTCGCGGCGGGGTCGCATATACAAAGGGCGGTCAATGCTAAGGGGCGTAGGCTCATCCTTACAATTGTAGAAAACCAAAATCGCAGGAGACTTTCATGGCTGTTTACCAACTCGATACGCTGACCCCAGACATTGCCGACTCTGCTTGGGTGGCGGACAACGCCCAAGTGATTGGCGATGTGCACATGGCCGCTGACAGCAGCGTGTGGTTCAGCAGCGTGGTGCGTGGCGACACGGCCACCATCCGCATTGGCGAAGGCACCAACATCCAAGACGGCAGCGTGTTGCACGCTGACGTGGGGATTCCACTCACCATTGGCAAGCATGTGACGGTGGGTCACATGGTTCAGCTGCATGGCTGCACGATTGGCGATGAATCGCTCATTGGCATTGGTGCTGTGGTGTTGAACGGCGCGAAGATTGGTAAGAACTGTTTGGTGGGAGCGGGCTCGCTCGTGACCGAAGGCAAAGAGTTTCCAGATGGCTCCATGATTTTGGGAAGCCCTGCCAAGGTGGTGCGCGAGCTCACGCCTGAGCAAATTGAAGGGTTGCGCCGCAGCGCGCAGCACTATGTGACTAACAAAAACCGCTTCAAAGCGGGTTTAAAGAAAATTGCTTAATGTCTCAACTGCATAAATTTTTGTTCGATGGTTTGCCTGTGCGTGGCATGTTGGTGCAGCTCACCGATGTGTGGCAAGAGGTACTCAAGCGCCGCGCGGCCAACGTGGAAACCGGCCCCTATGCAGAGCCTGTGCGCCACTTGTTGGGTGAGATGACGGCGGCTGCCGTGTTGATGCAATCGAACATCAAATTCAATGGCGCTTTGGTGATGCAAATTTTTGGCGATGGCCCGCTGAAGTTGGCGGTGGTTGAAGTCAATCCAAATTTAAGCTTGCGAGCCACAGCCAAAGTGGTGGGTGAGTTGGGCGATGCCAGCACTTTGTCAGAGATGGTCAACGTCAACAACGAGGGCAAATGTGCCATCACACTGGACCCACTCAACAAGATGCCCGGCCAACAGGCGTACCAAGGTGTGGTGCCTCTGTTTGACGACCAACGCAACAAACTCGACAAGTTCAGCGACGTGCTCCAGCACTACATGCTGCAAAGCGAGCAGCTGGACACCACCTTGGTGCTGGCTGCAAACGACAGCACGGCTGCGGGCTTGCTGATTCAGCGCCTGCCCATCAAAGGTGAAGGCAACTTGGCTGCCAAGGCGACCATGGAAGACGAAGATGAAATTGGTCGTAGCGAGGACTACAACCGCATCTCTATCTTGGCCTCAAGTTTGACGTCCGATGAGTTGCTGAATTTGGATGCCGAAACAATTCTGCGCCGCTTGTTCTGGGAAGAAAAACTGGTGCGCTTCGAGCCACTCACGCCTAGTTTTGCGTGCTCATGCAGCCGTGAACGTGTGAGCAACATGATTCGTAGCTTGGGTACCGAAGAGGTGGAAAGCATCTTGGCCGAGCGCGGAGATGTGGAAGTGGGTTGCGATTTTTGTGGCGAGCAATACCGCTATGACGCGGTGGATGCGGCGCAAATTTTCACCGGCACACCAACGCCCCCACCAGCACCTTCGTCGTTGCAATAAGGCGGTTTAGCCTTTGACGAGGCTGGTGAACAAGCGGTGTTCACAGTCGCCGTCACCGCAGGTCTCACATGGGCCGTTCCAGCGCGTGAGGGTCTCGGGGCGCTCTAGCTGCTTTGCCCAGTCTGGTGCTTGGCGGCCAATGCAAAACAAAGCGTTGTCTAAGCGTTGTGCGCCCGTGCTGTACACCACTTGGTAAGGCAGGCCAGCTAGGCCTAGCATGTGGCGCACAGCCGCATCAACGGGTTCACGCACATGTGGGCCATCGCGTTGCAAACCATCGCTCACCCAAGGCACATCAAGTCCCGTGAGTAGGGTCACGTCATACACCGCCTGATGAGCCATAGCCAGAGCATTCAAGCTGTCGTCGTTGAATAGCATTTGGCTGTAGACAGCCGTCATCAACGGGGTGGTGTCTGCAATCACCACGGTATTCGCTGGCGCTGCGAGCACCCGTGCAATTTGTGTCTCGGCGATGTGTAACTGTTCGTCTTGGCGAGGTGTGCGTTGGTGGGTGTCGCACCATTCGCGAAGGTATTCATTCACGAGGTGTACTACCAAGCCAGACCTCTGCAACCGTGCGCACAGTGCTTGGGCCAGTTGTGACTTGCCTGTGCTTTCTGCGCCGAGCAGAGCAATCTTCATGCAGCTTCCACTTCGGCGTGCTTGGCCCATGTGCGCCAACCCAGTCCACTGAGTGCAATGAACACGAGGTAGAGCAGGGTGGTGAGCCACAAGTCCTTCCACGCAAACAGACCTGCAGCCACGATGTTGACCCCTATCCATACCGCCCAGTTTTCTAAGCGCTTGTGCGCGAGCAAATATTGGCCGACCAAACTGAAAGCGGTGGGAAAGGCATCCCACCAAGGCACATCGGTGTCGGTGAAGTTCAACAGCACGGCCCCTGTGCTAAGCCAAAGCAAGCTGCCCATCCAAGTCAAGGTGAAGCGCTGGTGCGCAGGCATGCGTGTCACTGGCAACGGCGCACCTTCCACGCCGCGCAACCATACCGACCAGCCCCACAGGGCCAAGACGACGAACAGCACTTGCAGCAGCGCATCGCCATACAGGCGCTGGCTCCAAAACAAAAAGAAATACAGCACCGAGCTGATGGCGGCCAAAGGCCAGCCCCAATGCCACTCGACGATGTTGCACACAATCATCGCGAAGGCCAGCAGCACAGCGATGAGTTCAAGCCAAGAAGTGTCGAGGCCCCAGAGGGTGAATGCGATCGAGAAAAGGAGTTCGGTCACTTCGCGATTTGCACGAAGACTTCGTTCGGCTTGACCATGCCGATTTCAGAGCGGGCACGCTCTTCGACCATTTCCAGACCATCTTTGAGGTCGTGGAGTTCAGCGCTCAGGCGGTCGTTGGCCAATTGCGCGGCAGCGTTTTGCTGCTTTTGGTCATTCAAGGTCTGACGTAGACGCATCACGTCAGGGATGCTGCCGCGACCAAACCACAGCTGGCCCTGCAGCACAAGCAGCAGGGCAATCAGCACGAGGTGGAGTGGTCGCAGCATGAATCAGACTCAGGAGACCAGCGATTAACGCAGGTTGTAGAAGGCAGAACGGCCTGGGTACACCGCCACGTCGCCCAAGTCTTCTTCGATCCGCAAGAGTTGGTTGTACTTGGCCATGCGGTCAGAACGGCTCATTGAACCGGTTTTAATTTGACCGGCGTTCAAACCCACTGCGATGTCGGCAATGGTGCTGTCTTCGGTTTCGCCAGAGCGGTGGCTGATCACGGCGGTGTAGCCCGCGCGCTTGGCCATCTCGATGGCTTCAAACGTTTCGGTCAAGGTGCCGATTTGGTTGATCTTGATGAGGATCGAATTGGCGATGCCTTTGTCGATGCCTTCTTTGAAGATCTTGGTGTTGGTCACGAACAAGTCGTCGCCCACGATTTGCACTTTCTTGGCCAAGCGGTCGGTCAACACTTTCCAGCCATCCCAGTCGTTTTCGGCCATGCCGTCTTCGATGCTGATGATGGGGTACTTGTCGCACCAAGTGGCGAGCATGTCGGTCCATTGCTGAGCCGTCAATTGCAAGCCTTCGCCAGACAAGTGGTACTTGCCGTCTTTGTAGAACTCGCTGGCCGCGCAGTCCAAACCGATGGCGATTTGTTCGCCCGCGGTGTAGCCTGCTGCAGCAATTGCGTCCAAGATCATTTGGATGGCGGCTTCGTGGCTGGTGACGTTAGGGGCAAAGCCACCTTCGTCGCCCACAGCAATGCTCATGCCTTTGTCGTGGATGATTTTCTTCAAGGCATGGAACACCTCAGCGCCGTAACGCACGGCTTCGCGGAATGTAGGTGCGCCCACGGGGATGATCATGAACTCTTGCAAGTCCAAGTTGTTGTTGGCGTGTGCGCCACCGTTGATGACGTTCATCATGGGCACTGGCAATTGGTTGCCATTCATGCCACCGAAGTAACGGTACAAAGGCAAGCCAGACTCTTCAGCGGCAGCACGGGCCACAGCCATGGATACAGCCAACAAGGCGTTGGCGCCCAAGCGGCTCTTGTTGTCAGTGCCGTCGAGGTCGATCAAGGTCCTGTCAAGGAAGGCTTGCTCAGAAGCGTCCAAGCCCAAAATGGCTTCAGAGATTTCGGTGTTGATGTGCTCAACTGCTTTCAACACGCCTTTGCCAAGGTAGCGGCTTTTGTCGCCATCGCGCAGTTCAATCGCTTCGCGGCTGCCGGTGGAAGCGCCTGATGGCACAGCAGCACGGCCCATGGTGCCGGACTCCAACAACACATCACATTCCACGGTGGGGTTGCCGCGGCTGTCCAAGATTTCACGGGCGACGATGTCGACGATAGCGCTCATTTGTGTTTTCCTATTTCAAGTTTTTAAAAAGAGTTTGTGACTGTGTGCAGTGCACTCAGGCCTCAAAGTTGTTTTCTAAGAAGGGGTGTTTTTTGGTCACGGCATCGAGCTCGACCAAAGTTTCCAACAAAGCTTTCATCTTGTTCAGGGGCACAGCATTCGGTCCGTCAGACCAAGCCTCTGAAGGGCATGGATGTGTTTCCATGAACAGGCCAGCCACGCCAGCGGCTACGCCAGCGCGGGCCAACACGGGCACCATCTCGCGAGCGCCACCACTGACTGTGCCTTGACCGCCCGGCTTTTGCACCGAGTGGGTGACGTCAAACACCACCGGCGCGCCAGATTTGCGCATCTCAGCCAAGCTGGTCATGTCGGCTACGAGGTTGTTGTAGCCAAAGCTCACGCCACGTTCGCAGGCCAAGAAGTTGTCTTCGGGCAAGCCAGCTTCGCGAGCGGCGTCGCGGGCTTTGTCGATGACGTTTTTCATGTCCCAAGGAGCCAAGAACTGGCCCTTCTTGATGTTCACCGGTTTGCCCGATTGCGCCACGGCACGGATGAAGTCGGTTTGGCGGCACAAGAAAGCTGGGGTTTGCAACACGTCGACCACGCTGGCCACTGTTTTGACCTGCGACTCGTCATGCACATCGGTCAGGATGGGCAGGTGCAGTTGTCGGCGCACTTCGTCGAGGATCTTCAAGCCCGCATCCATGCCCACACCGCGCTTGGTATTGCCAGACGAGCGGTTGGCTTTGTCGAACGAACCTTTGTAGATCAAAGGAATACCGAGACTCGAGCAGATTTCTTTGAGCTGGCCTGCCACGTCGATGGACATTTCTAAACCTTCGATCGAGCAAGTGCCTGCGATCAAAAAGAAAGGCTTGTCGAGGCCGACGTCAAATCCGCAAAGTTTCATAGCGTGTCCTGTGTTCTAAAAATTAGGCTTTAGCTTTGTGGTCCAACGCTGCCTTGACGAAGGCGTTGAACAAGGGGTGGCCATCCCATGGGGTCGATTTGAACTCGGGATGGAACTGCACGCCCATGTACCAAGGGTGAACGGTTTGTGGCAGCTCGACGATTTCGGTGAGGTGCTCGCGCTGTGTGAGCGCCGAAATCACCAAGCCCGCTTTGCGCAGGGCGTCGAGGTAGTTCACGTTGGCTTCGTAGCGGTGGCGGTGGCGCTCGGTCACCACGTCGCCGTAAATTTTGTGCGCCAAGGTGCCGGGGGCCACATCTGAGCTTTGTGCGCCCAAGCGCATGGTGCCGCCAAGGTTGGAGTCGGCTGTGCGAGTTTGGATGCTGCCGTCTGCGTCTTTCCACTCGTTGATGAGGGCGATGACGGGGTAAGGGCCGTCTGGCACAAACTCAGTGCTGTTGGCGTCTTTCAAGCCAGCCATGTGGCGGGCGTATTCGATGGTAGCCACTTGCATGCCTAAGCAAATGCCAAGGTATGGCACTTTGTTTTCGCGGGCAAATTGAGCAGAAGAAATCTTGCCTTCCACGCCGCGAATACCAAAGCCGCCGGGCACCAAAATAGCGTCGAATTTGCCGAGGTCTTTGACGTTCTCGGGTGTGATGAATTCAGAGTCCACGTACTCGATCTTCACGCGTGCATGGTTCTTCATGCCAGCATGGCGCAAGGCTTCGTTGAGCGATTTGTAGCTGTCAGACAGGTCGACGTATTTACCCACCATGGCTATGGTGACTTCTTCTTTGGGGTTGGCCACTTCGTGGACCAAGTCGTCCCAGCGTTGCAAGTTGGCCTGTTTGGCGTTGATGCGCAGCTTGTCGCACACCAAGTTGTCCAGCCCTTGCTCGTGCAACATGCGTGGCACTTTGTAGATGGTGTCCACATCCCACATGGAGATCACACCCGACTCATGCACGTTCGAAAACAGGCTGATTTTTTGACGTTCTTCTTCAGGAATTGGGCGGTCTGCACGGCACAGCAGTGCATCAGCTTGGATGCCGATTTCGCGCAGTTTTTGTGCGGTGTGTTGGGTTGGCTTGGTTTTGAGTTCGCCAGCGGCGGCGATCCAAGGCACGTAGCTCAGGTGCACAAACGCTGTGTTGTGTGCACCCATCTTCAGGCTCATTTGGCGAGCGGCTTCGAGGAAGGGCAGGGACTCGATGTCGCCCACAGTGCCACCGATTTCAACAATGGCCACATCCACGGCGTCAGGCGTGTCATAGGCTGCGCCACGTTTGACGAACTCTTGAATTTCGTTGGTGATGTGGGGGATGACTTGCACCGTTTTGCCCAGATAGTCGCCGCGGCGCTCTTTGTCGAGCACGCTTTGGTAAATCTGGCCAGTGGTGAAGTTGTTGGCCTTTTTCATGCGCGTCGTGATGAAGCGCTCGTAGTGGCCTAAATCGAGGTCGGTTTCTGCGCCGTCTTCGGTGACGAACACCTCGCCGTGCTGCAGCGGCGACATGGTGCCTGGGTCTACGTTGATGTAGGGGTCCAGTTTGATGAGGGTGACTTTGAGGCCGCGCGACTCAAGCAGGGCGGCGAGTGAGGCGGCTGCAATTCCCTTACCAAGGGAAGAGACAACACCGCCGGTGACGAATACAAATTGGGTCATGCCAGATCGAGAGACTGTCTCCCGGTAGGTGGAAATCGAAATTATAGGCGCTCTGCTACATTGCGAGCCATGTCTGATCTGTCAAATAAGCACATTGTTTTGGGTTTGAGTGGTGGCATCGCTTGCTACAAAGCGGCGGAACTGTGTCGTGCCTTGGTTAAGGCGGGAGCTACGGTTCAAGTGGTCATGACTGAGGCTGCGGCCCAGTTCATGACACCCGTCACCCTGCAAGCCTTGTCGAATCGTCCGGTGTACGTCTCGCAATGGGATGCCCGTGAGCCCAACAACATGGCGCACATCAACCTGAGCCGCGAGGCCGACGCCATCGTGGTGGCACCTGCCAGCGCCGACTTCATGGCCAAACTGCTGCATGGGCGCGCTGACGATTTGCTCAGCCTCATGTGCTTAGCCCGCCCGATTGAAAGCGTGCCCCTGATCTTGGCCCCCGCGATGAACCGCGAAATGTGGCAACACCCCGCTACGCAGCGCAACATGGCGCAGCTCTTAGCGGATGGCGCTCATGTGTTGGACGTAGGCCAAGGTGAACAAGCCTGCGGCGAAACCGGTGACGGCCGCATGTTGGAGCCAGAAGAAATTTTGGAAGACCTGATTGCGTTCTTCCAGCCTAAAGTTTTGGCGGGCCAGCATGTGCTGATCACCGCAGGCCCTACCTACGAGGCGATGGACCCTGTGCGCGGCATCACCAATTTATCGAGCGGCAAGATGGGTTTTGCTATTGCCCGCGCTGCACGCGAAGCGGGCGCCGAAGTGATCTTGGTCGCTGGCCCCGTGCATCTGCCTACGCCGCGCGGCGTGCAGCGTGTGGATGTGCGATCGGCCTTGGACATGCAAGCGGCTGTGGCTCAGCATGTGGATGCGGCTTCTGTGTTTGTGGCGACGGCCGCGGTAGCTGATTGGCGTGTGGCCGATGTGGCGGGACAAAAAATCAAAAAAGACGGTTCCGGTCAATTACCGCAACTGAACTTTGTGGAAAACCCAGACATCTTGGCTGGTGTCGCCCAATCAGCCCGCGCTCAAAGCGGCGCTTTGTATTGCGTAGGCTTTGCAGCTGAGAGCCATGATTTGCTCAAGCACGCCACGGCCAAACGCGAACGCAAAAGTGTGCCGTTGTTGGTAGGCAATATTGGCCCTGCCACCTTTGGGTTGGATGACAACGCGTTGTTATTGGTCGATGCGCAAGGTAGCCATGAATTACCGCATGCCAGCAAGCTCACATTGGCGCGCCAGTTGGTGGCTGAGATTTCGCGGCGTTTGAAAGCCGCTTGATATCAGCTGCCCGATTCAACCTCGTGCGTGCTGGCAAGATTCACATTTAAATTTGCAATATCCATTTATTTCATCTGATCAAACAATGAAACTCGACGTCAAAATTCTCGATACCCGCATGGCCGAACAACTGCCGCAATACGCCACGCCTGGCAGCGCTGGCCTTGATTTGCGCGCATGTTTGGATGCGCCCATCACACTAGAGCCCAACGCTTGGCAATTGGTGCCCACGGGCATTGCCATCCACTTGGCTGACCCCGCGTATGCCGCGCTCATCTTGCCGCGCTCGGGTTTGGGTCATAAACACGGCATCGTGTTGGGCAACCTCGTCGGTCTGATTGACAGCGACTACCAAGGTCAACTCATGGTCAGCGCTTGGAACCGCAGCGATGTGGCGTTCACGCTCGAGCCCATGGAGCGCTTGGCTCAGTTGGTCATCGTGCCCGTGGTGCAAGCCCAGTTCAATGTGGTGAATGAATTTGCCGCGCCGACTGAGCGCGGTGAGGGCGGTTACGGTTCGACCGGTAAGAAATAAATCAGTGCAGCAAATCGTTGCCCGGCGCTTGGGCTTCGATCTTGAAAAAGCCTGTACCCAAAGTGCCGCGTTCTTGTTCTTCCTGCGTGGCTTCGCGCACCGATTGCACATCGAGGTGAATGCGAATCGCAATGCCGGCCAGCGGATGGTTGCCATCTAACACCACATGCTCGGGGTAGAGCTCGGTCACGGTGTAGAGCAAGTCTTGTGGTGCGTCGGGGTTGCAGCCAGCGGGCAGGGCGTGACCCTCAACCGTGTGGCCTTCTTCTAGCTCCTTTGGGAAAAGCGAGCGGGCTTCTAAAAACACCAAGTTTTCGTCGTAGTCTCCAAAGGCTTCTTCGGGTTCGAGTTGCAAGTCGATGTGGTCGCCCACGCTGTGGCCTTGCAGCGCTTCTTCGATCTTGGCCAGCAAGTCATCGCCGCCCACCAAGAATTCAACAGGGCTGTCCAATTCGTCCAGCACCTCGCCCAAAGTGTCTTTCAAGGTCCAAGTTAAGCCGACCACGCAGTGTTGTGTAATTTCCATAGGGCAAAATTGTCGCACGATGCATGTGAATAAACCCCTGACCCTGCTCGGCGGCATCAGTCCCGCCGAATTTATGAACACCTATTGGCAGCGCAAGCCACTGTTGGTGCGCCAAGCCATCCCTGAATTTAAAGCCTTGCTCAGCCGTCCTGAGCTGTTTGATTTGGCCGAACAAAACGAGGTCGAATCTCGTTTGGTGATGGGGGCGAACGGCGGCAAACGCGACTGGCAAATGCAGCGCGGCCCGTTCAAACGCCGAGCCATCCCTAAGCTGACTGAGCGCGACTGGACCTTGTTGGTGCAAGGTGTGGATTTGCACGACGACCGTGTGGCCGCCTTGATGCAGCAATTTCGTTTCATCCCAGATGCCCGTTTGGACGATGTGATGATCAGCTACGCCACCGAAGGCGGTGGCGTGGGCCCGCACTTTGACAGCTACGACGTGTTTTTGTTGCAAGCCCACGGCCAACGCCGTTGGCGCATTGGCCGACAAAAAGATTTGTCGCTCGTGCCCGACATGCCGTTGAAGATTTTGGCTAATTTCAAGCCAGAGCACGACTGGGTGCTCAACCCTGGTGACATGTTGTACTTGCCACCGCGCTATGCCCACGATGGCGTTGCACAAGGCGAGTGCATGACCTATTCGGTGGGCTTTCGCGTGCCCCAAACTGGCGATTTGGCTCGCGAGTTGTTGGTGCGTTTGAGCGAAGGTGCCGAAGAGGCTGCAGGTGATGACTTGTACAAAGACGCCACTCAACTTGCTGTGTCAAAGCCAGCGGCGATGCCCGACGGTTTGGCTGATTTTGCCAAATCAGCACTTCAAAAAGCGTTAAAAGATCCCAAAGCTCTGCAACGTGCTTTGGGTGAGTATTTGACGGAACCCAAAGCCAGTGTGTGGTTTGAAATAGGCGATGTGCCAGATCAGCTCACTTCAGTGCGTTTAGATCGACGAAGCAAGATGATGTACGACGCGCACCATATTTTCTTGAATGGTGAAAGTTGGCGTGCTGCGGGTAAGGATGCTGCACTGATGCGTCAACTTGCAGATACACGTTCTTTGTCTCAATCTGATTTGGTTAAAGCGAGTATGGAAGCATTAAACCTTCTGCTCGAGTGGTGTGACGACGGCTGGCTCCACGCCGGTGCCTAAATATTCAGACCTTGACGTCTGGCTGACAAGTTGCTTGAAATGCGTATAGGAATTACCCTATAATTTGACCCTAAGTTGAGAGGCTCGAGCCCTTCTGCTTGGTTGTGGTGCAAGCCACAGCAATTTCCGGAAATTGTTTTCATCCCCTTTAAGGAATATCAAAATGAACAAGTCAATCCTGTTGGCATCTTTGTTGGCTGCTGCCGCTCTCGTCGCTTGCGGCAAAAAAGAAGCTCCTGCTGTTGAAGCCGCTCCTGCTGCCGCTTCTGCTGCTGTTGAAGCCGCTTCTGCTGTGGCTTCTGAAGCCGCTGCCCCAGCTTCTGACGCTGCCAGCAAGTAATCAGTTTTCGGACTGAATTCAAAAGCCACCCTCGGGTGGCTTTTTTCATGGGCGCATCGCAAATGGCTTAGACCTGCACCCAGGCCGACCCCGTGATCGGATCGGCCACGGCAATGTCTAACGGCGCGCATTGCATGGCCTTGCTCAGGCTGGCGCGTGCCAGTTCTGGGGTGTTGTTGCGTTCGCTCAAGTGGGCGGCCAGCACAAAGTTCAGATCTTTGTGTTTCACGCGGGCCAACAGTTCGGCTGCTGCGTGGTTTGCTAAATGCCCCCATGGGCCTGCCACGCGTTGCTTTAAGAAGCTGGGGTAGCTGGAAGCTTGCAGCATCTCGGGGTCGTGGTTGGCTTCAAGCAGCAGGGCGTGACAGCTTTGCAAAGACGACACCATATGAGCCGATGGATGGCCTAGGTCGGTGGCGAGACCCAAGTGGCGGTTGCCGTCGCTGCAGCGCAGCTGCAAGGGCTCTCGGGCATCGTGCGGCACAGTGAACGGCAGGGCTTGCAAAGCACCTATTTCGATCGTGTTACCGTCTCGTGCTAGATTCAATAAGCGCTGGTGTGGCAACCACGCATCGTCACACACAGCCAGCCACGTGCCTTGGCTCATCCACAGCGGTGTTGAATAGCGTTTGATAAAGCTGCGTGCGCAGCCAATGTGATCGCCGTGCTCGTGTGTGATGAAGATGGCGTCGAGGTCTTCAGCGCAAGTGCCGGCTTCGATCAAGCGGGCTTCAAGATCGCGCAGGCGAATGCCGCAGTCGATGAGTAAACGGGTCGTATGCACGCCGCTTTGGGCTTCAACCAAAGTGGCATTGCCCGAGCTGCCGCTGCCCAGGCTTTTAAAGCGCAACATGGCGCAAGCTCAGACCGCGCTGAATCAGCGCAGGTCGTCAGCCACCAGCTTCAAGATGCGCTGAGCGACGGGGCTGTTTTCAGCTTTGCCTGCAGCGTTTTGAACGGTGACTTCTGTCACGCTGTCGGTTTTACGTACAGCAATACGGTACTTGACAGGGCCTGTGTCAGCGGTGGAGCTGCTGAACATCTTGCTGAAGAAACCTTTTTCTTCTTTCGTCGTATCAACATAGCGCACAAAGTAAACGCCTTGTGCACGGTCACGGTCTTCAACCGTAAAGCCTGTGCGGTCTAAGGCCAAGCCCACACGGCGCCAAGCGACATCAAATGAGTCTGGAATATTCAATGTTGCCGCATCACCTTTGGTGGTCAAGCTGGTTTTGCTGTGTGCGACTTGAGCCGTTGCTGTGCTGGCTTTGGCTTGCTCTGCTGAAACGCCGAGTTTGACCATCAAACGGCTTAAAAATTCAGCTTCTAATTCTGGATCGCTTGGACGTGGAACCCAAATCGTGCCTGACTTGGTTTGATCTTTGTATTCTTCGCTCATGCCGCGGTGGGTCACGAAGATATCTACGCCGCCTGTGCTGTTGCGTTCAATGCGTGTGCGGAACTTATCGCGTTCGCCAGACGAATACAGGCCATCGAGTACTTTGCCTAAATTGCGACGGATGAAGTCTTGCGGAATCTTGGCACGGTTTTCAGCCCATTCAGTTTCGAGCAAACCCAGTTGTTGTTGCTCGATCACGTATTCAAAGCCATTTTCTTTCCAGAAGCCTTGAACAATCGGCCACACCACGTCGGCTGTACGGTTGACAACCAACCAACGTTGTTTACCGTCGCGTTCAATGCGCACATCGTTGACTTGTTTGGCAGCAGTTGTGGCCACTGTTTGCACAGGGCGAACGCCCATGCTGCTGGCAGTGACTGCACCGCCAGGCACGGCGTAACGTGTGTCACGTGTGAGTTGAGTCAGGTCGGGTGGAATGTCGAGCGGTACCACCTTGGTGCCACCTTCAGTTTTGTAATTGACTTTGTCGCCGTCCATGATGGAGCCACAGCCGCTGAGCAAAACCAAGAGGGTTAGCGCAAGCGTTGCACGATTTGAAGCAAAAGAAATGTTCACAGCCAAGGCCTTTTTAACAATCAGATCAAACCAGCGGCGCGTAAGGCGCCTTCCACCACAGGCTCGTTGGCCTTGGTGAGTTCGGTCATGGGCAAGCGCAGCGTTGGGCCGGCAAGGCCCATGCGGTGCATGGCCCACTTCACGGGGATGGGGTTGGCTTCCACAAACAGCTGTTTGTGAACGGGCATCAATTTGAATTGGATTTCCATGGCGCGTTTGACGTCACCAGCGATGGCAGCCACGCACAGCTCGTGCATCAAGCGTGGGGCCACGTTGGCGGTCACGCTGATGTTGCCTTGGCCGCCGCACAGCATCAACGCCACAGCGGTGGGGTCGTCGCCTGAATAGACGGCAAAGCCTTTGGGCACATCGCGAATCAGCCACTCGGCGCGTTCGATGTTGCCTGTGGCTTCTTTGATGCCCACGATGCCTTGCACTTGGGCCAAACGCAGCACGGTGTCGTGCGCCATATCGGCCACTGAGCGGCCGGGCACGTTGTACAAAATCACGGGCAAGTCCACCGCTTCGGCGATGGCCTTGAAGTGCAGGTATTGGCCTTCTTGCGTGGGCTTGTTGTAGTAGGGCACCACTTGCAGTTGGCAATGTGCGCCAACTTTCTTGGCGAACTTAGCCAGCTCGATCGCTTCAGCTGTCGAGTTCGCGCCGCAACCCGCCATGATGGGCACATGACGTTCGGTGTGTTTGGCCGCTTGTTCGACCGACACGCGGATGATTTCGCAATGTTCTTCCACGTTGACGGTGGGTGACTCGCCGGTGGTGCCCACGACGCCGATGCAATCGGTGCCCTCGGCAATGTGCCAATCAATCAGTTTGCGCAGAGTAGGGTAGTCGACGCTGCCGTCTGTGTGCATGGGGGTGGTCAAAGCCACGATGCTGCCGGTAATGGGTGTCATGTCCGCGAGTTCGGTCAAGGAAAAACGTTCATTCTAGCGATTGCCAGTGACGTTTTTAGTGAGAAAGTGGGTAACGAACGGGTGTTTGTGCGCTGCTGGTCTCACGCACCGCCACGATGCGTTGCACAAAGCGCTCGGGCTGAGACAAAAAGCCTTCTTCAAACGCCACCACGCGTAAGTCTTTGCACACGGCCAGCAGTTCGGCAGGGTGCAGCAAAAAGTCTGGGCGCGAAGGTTTACCCACGGTTTCGTTGCCTGCAGAAAAGGTTTCGTAAATCAGCACGCCATTGGGCGCGAGGCTGGCCAAGATGTGCGGCCAAAGAGGGCGCCACAGGTAGTTGGTCACGACCACGCCACCAAAAGTTCGGCCTTGCAGCGGCCAAGGCCCGTTTTCAATATCTGCACAAATGGCTTCGCCCAAGGCGCTGACGGCGGCAATGGCGTCTGGGTTGCGGTCCACCCCTGTGGCGGGGTAACCAAGATCCGCAAAGTGGCGCATGTGACGGCCGTGTCCGCAGGCCAAGTCCAGCACATGGCAGCCCGCAGGCAATAGGTGCGCCCAACGGGCCACCCAACTCGATGTGGGCTCTTGCCCATGAAGCACAGTACTCATCTCAGAAGCATCCCCAGACTTGGTCGGCCAAGGTCAGCAAGAACTCAGGCCGTAAATACATAGACAAAACCGCCAACAAAATGGCCACGCACACCAAGCCAATCGCAACTTTGCGAATCAAGGTGGTGCTGATCAGGCGGCGCATCATGGCTTGGATTTTGGATGGTTAAGCAGCAACGGTCTTTGGCACATCGTTACGCTCAATCGCGTTTTCATTGACCGGCATATTGATGAGTGCGGCAAAAACGCCCAACGCAATCGAGATGTACCAAACAATGTCGTAGCTGCCCGTCTTGTCGTACAAGTAGCCGCCCAGCCACACACCCATGAAGCTGCCAATTTGGTGGCTGAAGAACACAAAGCCGCCCAGCATCGACAAATGAGCCACGCCAAAAATCTGAGCCACCACCGCATTGGTGGGCGGCACGGTGGAGAGCCACAGCAGGCCCATCACGCTAGAGAAGATGTAAACGCTCATGGGTGTGAGTGGCGCGAGCAAAAACAGCACGATGGCGATGGAGCGTGAGAAATAAATGAACGACAAAATTTTGCGCTTGGCCATGCGCTGGCCCAAGCTGCCTGCGATGTAGGTGCCAAACACGTTGAACAAACCAATCAGCGCCAAAGCAATGCTGGCCACTTCAGGCGACAAGCCGTGGTCCTTGAGGTAGCTGGGCATGTGCACGCCAATGAACACCACCTGAAAGCCGCACACAAAGTAGCCCGCCATCAGCAGTTGAAAGCTGCGATAGCCCATGGCCTCACGCAGCGCATGCAGGATGGATTGGTCGCGGTGCGGTGTCGCACCTCCTCCAAAGCCAGGTTCACGCAAACCGTAGGCGAGGGGAATGATGAGCATGGCCGACAGCGCCAACCACACCAAGGCCTCTTGCCAACCAAAGGTGCTGATGAGGTAGCCCTCGGTGGGCACCATCAAAAACTGGCCAAACGAGCCCGCCGCCGCTGCCACACCCATGGCCCACGAACGCTTGGCTGCACTCACATTGCGGCCAATCACACCGTAGATCACGGCGTAGGTGGTGCCTGCTTGGGCAATGCCAATCAAGACACCAGCAGTCGCGGTGAATAAGGCGGGCGTGTCTGAATACGCCATGCCAATCAAGCCCAGCGAATACATCACTGCACAGGTCACAATGACTCGGAAGGCGCCAAAGCGGTCCGCCAACATGCCCGAGAAGATGCCTGCAAAACCCCAAGTCAGGTTTTGAATGGCAATGGCCATGGCGAAGTTTTCGCGTGTCCAGTCTTGGGCTTGGGTGATGGGTTGCAGCCACAGGCCAAAGCCGTGACGCACGCCCATGGACAAGGTGACGATGGCGGCCCCGCAGGCCAGTACCTGCCACATGGGCAGTGTTTTGTGTTGGTTGGTCATAGGTCGACTTTACCCAATGTGTTGCACAGCTGCTGTCAAAGGCGTTGTGCCAAGTCGGCTGGATGCCGCAAATGCTCAGGTTCTGAGCCGATTCGGTTTGCAAAGAAGATGAGTCTGTTGTTTTATACAGTGCTGCGTTTGAATCTGTCTACAATTCTGCCCCATGGCTACAAAGCAACCCACTACACCGCCCCAGTACTCGGAAGGCTCGATTCGCGTCCTCAAAGGACTCGAACCCGTCAAGCAACGTCCGGGCATGTACACCCGCACCGACAACCCGCTGCACATCATTCAAGAAGTGTTGGACAACGCGGCTGACGAGGCGCTTGCTGGACACGGCAAAAAAATTGGCGTCACGCTGCACAGCGATGGCTCGGTCAGCATCGACGACGATGGCCGTGGCATTCCGTTTGGCATGCACCCCGAAGAAAAAGCACCCGTCATTGAACTGGTGTTCACCCGCTTGCACGCAGGTGGCAAGTTTGACAAAGGCTCGGGCGGCGCATACAGCTTCTCTGGCGGTTTACACGGCGTGGGTGTGAGCGTGACCAACGCGCTGGCCAAACGCATGGAAGCCACCTCGTACCGTGAAGGCCAAGTGGCCCGCTTGGTGTTCTCAGGTGGCGACGTGGTGGAAAAACTCACCACCCGCAAACAAGAATCAGGCGACCGCAAGCAAGGCACCACCGTGCGCGTGTGGCCCGATGCCAAATATTTTGAATCCTCGGCCTTGCCGATGAACGAGTTGGTGCACTTGCTGCGCAGCAAAGCTGTGCTCATGCCCGGCGTGAGCGTGACGCTCATCAATGAGAAAACCAAAGACACGCAAAACTGGCTCTACAAAGGCGGCCTGCGTGACTATTTGATGCAGACACTGCATGGCGACCCCGTCATTCCTTTGTTTGAAGGCGATGGCTATGCCGATAGCAACCACGACAGCTTTGCCGAAGGCGAGGGCGCAGCATGGGCTGTGGCCTTCACCGAAGACGGCGCACCTGTGCGCGAAAGCTATGTCAACCTGATTCCCACCAGCGCTGGTGGTACACACGACAGCGGCTTGCGCGATGGGTTGTTCACGGCGGTGAAAAGCTTCATCGAGTTGCACGCTTTGCTGCCCAAGGGCGTCAAGCTCATGCCAGAAGACGTGTTTGCCCGTGCCAGCTACGTGCTGAGCGCCAAGGTGCTTGACCCGCAGTTCCAAGGTCAAATCAAAGAACGCCTCAATTCGCGCGACGCTGTGCGCTTGGTGTCAAGCTATGTGCGCCCTACCATGGAGCTGTGGCTCAACCAGCACGTTGAGTACGGCAAAAAGCTGGCTGAGTTGGCCATCAAAGCTGCACAAAGTCGCCAAAAAGCCGGCCAAAAAGTAGAGAAGCGCAAGGGCTCAGGTGTGGCTGTGTTGCCCGGCAAGCTGACCGATTGCGAAAGCAAAGACACGGCGCACAACGAAGTGTTCTTGGTCGAGGGCGACTCTGCGGGCGGCAGCGCCAAGATGGGTCGCAACAAAGAAAACCAAGCCATCCTGCCGCTGCGTGGCAAGGTGCTGAACACTTGGGAAGTCGAGCGTGACCGCTTGTTTGCCAACAACGAAATTCACGACATCTCGGTGGCCGTGGGTGTTGACCCTCACGGTCCAAAAGACAGCCCCGACATGAGTGGTCTGCGTTACGGCAAGGTGTGCATCCTGAGTGATGCGGACGTTGACGGCTCGCACATTCAAGTGTTGTTGCTCACCTTGTTTTTCCGTCACTTCCCCAAGCTCATCGAAGCGGGACATGTGTTTGTGGCGCGTCCACCGCTGTTTCGTGTGGACGCACCGGCGCGTGGCAAAAAGCCAGCTACCAAGGTGTATGCCTTGGACGAGGGTGAGCTCACATCCATCCTCGACAAGCTGCGCAAAGACGGCGTGGCCGAGGGCAAGTGGAGCATCAGCCGCTTCAAAGGTTTGGGTGAGATGAGCGCCGAACAACTGTGGGACACCACCCTCAACCCTGACACCCGTCGCCTCATGCCCGTGCAACTGGGCTTGCTGGACTTTGCAACCACCGAAGGTTTGATCACGCAACTCATGGGCAAAGGCGAAGCCGCCGCACGCCGTGAGCTGATGGAACTGCATGGCGATTCGATTGAGATTGACGTATGACCGATTTGTTAACCCCTGGACTGCCCACCGCCAACAACAATAACAATGATGGCGACGGCGACATCGCGCTGGGCCACTACGCCCAACGCGCCTACCTTGAATACGCGCTCAGCGTGGTCAAAGGCCGCGCCTTGCCCGACGTATGCGACGGCCAAAAGCCGGTGCAACGCCGCATTCTTTATTCCATGTCCCGCATGGGCTTGGGCTTCAGCGGTAACTCAGGTGCCAAGCCCGTCAAGTGCGCCCGCGTGGTCGGTGACGTGCTGGGCCGCTACCACCCTCATGGCGACAGCGCCGCGTATGAAGCGCTGGTGCGCATGGCGCAAGACTTTGCACAACGCTACCCACTGATCGACGGCCAAGGCAACTTTGGCTCACGCGACGGCGACGGCGCTGCGGCCATGCGATACACCGAAGCACGCTTGGCCAAAATTACCACGCTGTTGCTGGACGAGATTGACGAAGGCACGGTGGACTTCCAGCCCAACTACGACGGCTCCACCGAAGAGCCCAAGCAGTTGCCCGCCCGTTTGCCATTTGCCCTGCTCAACGGCGCAAGCGGCATTGCAGTGGGTATGGCCACTGAAATTCCAAGCCACAACCTGCGCGAAGTGGCCGATGCGTGCGTGGCACTCATCAAGACCCCCAAGATGAGCGACGCCGAGTTGCTGCAAATCTTGCCCGCACCCGACTACCCCGGTGGCGGCCAAATCATCAGCAGCGCGTCCGACATTGCCGACGCCTACCGCACAGGCCGTGGCTCACTCAAAGTGCGCGCTCGCTGGACCATTGAAGAATTAGCCCGTGGCCAATGGCAACTGGTGGTCAATGAGTTACCACCCGGCGTGAGCAGCCAACGCGTGCTGGAAGAGATTGAAGAACTCACCAACCCCAAGGTCAAGACAGGCAAGAAGGCGCTGAGCGCCGAGCAAACTCAACTCAAGGCAACCATCTTGGCTGTGTTGGACGTGGTGCGCGATGAGTCAAGCAAAGACGCCCCTGTGCGTTTGGTGTTCGAGCCCAAGACCCGCACCATTGAGCAACAAGAACTCATCACCACCTTGCTGGCGCACACCAGCTTAGAAACTTCGTCGTCTATCAACCTCACCATGGTGGGTATCGATGGCCGTCCTGTGCCTAAGTCGCTGCGCGAGATGTTGACCGAGTGGATTGAGTTTCGCTCTGCCACCATCCTGCGCCGCTCTCAGCACCGTTTGAACAAAGTGCTGGACCGCATCCATATCTTGGAAGGTCGTCAGTTGGTGTTGCTCAACATCGACGAGGTGATTGCCATCATCCGTCAGAGCGACGAGCCCAAGCAGGCGCTGATGGAGCGCTTCAAACTCAGCGAGCGACAAGCCGAAGACATCTTAGAAATTCGTCTGCGTCAGCTGGCGCGTTTGGAAGCTTTTCGGATTGAGCAAGAGCTCAAAGAGTTGCGCGACGAACAGGCCAAGCTTGAAGACATCGTGGGCAACCCATCGGCGCTGCGCCGCTTGATGGTCAAAGAAATTGAAGCCGACGCCAAAACCTTTGCCGACCCACGCCGCACGCTCATTCAAGAAGAGAAAAAAGCAGTGGCCGAAGTCAAGGTGGTAGACGAGCCCGTGACCGTGGTGGTCTCTGAAAAAGGATGGGTCCGTGCACGTACCGGCCACGGCCACGAAGCCAGTGCCTTCGCCTTCAAATCAGGCGACGGCTTGTACGGCACGTTTGAGTGCCGCACGGTGGACACCTTTATCGCGTTTGGCTCAAACGGCCGCATCTACTCTGTGCCTGTGGCCGCTTTGCCGGGCGCGCGTGGCGACGGCCAGCCCGTGACCACGTTGGTTGATTTGGAATCAGGTACTCAGTTGCTGCACTACGTGGCTGGCCCTGCGGGCGCGACGTACTTGCTCAGCAGCTCGGGTGGCTATGGCTTCATGGCCAACATCGAGCACATGATCTCGCGCAACAAAGGCGGCAAAGCCTTCATCACCGTGGGTGAGGGCGAAACCGTGTGCCGCCCATCACCTGCCAGCGGTGGCTCGGGCGCACAGCCTGTGGCACCTGCTACGCATGTGGCTTGTGCGTCCACGGGCGGCCGCTTTTTGACCTTTGAGTTGTCAGAACTCAAAGCCATGGAAAAGGGCGGTCGCGGCTTGATGCTGATTGACCTAGAAGCCAAAGATACCTTGGCCGGTGCGGCTGCGTACACACGCAGCGTGCGCATCGAAGGCATTGGCCGTGGCGGCAAAGTGCGCGAAGAAACGCTGGAAATTCGCAGCTTGAATAACGCCAAAGCGGCACGCGGCAAGAAGGGCAAAGTGGCTGACTTGGGATTTAAGCCTAATGCTGTGGTGCGGGTGGAATAACGCGACGCCCCGGCTAGCCAAATAGAAACGGCCCTTGCTTGCAAGGGCCGTTTTCAATTGCTAGGTTGTTTGGGGCAATAAAAAAGCGGCTCAACGAGCCGCTTTTTTGTGGGGTAGCAAGAATTAAGCTTTGGCTTTTTCTTTGGTAGCTGCCATTGGGGTGGCACCGTCTGCAGGTGCTGCCTCTTTCTTGGGAGGGCTGCAGTCGAAGCACACAAACATGGATGAACCCAAGATGCGCTTGAATGAACCGTTGTTGCGGGGCTTGTGAACGCCGCACTTGATGCAGCTCATGGTGTCGCCAGTGCGGCCGAGGCCTTCGAAGGGTGAACCGCCTTTTTTCGATTTGTAGCGCAAACCGTCGTTGGAGATTTCTGTTTTTTCTGGGCGTGACATTCGTTGTAGTTCTCGAGGCAAAGACGGTATTTTCGCAAATTTATCAACCGTTCTGACAACCGGCCCTCAAAAACCTCAAAATTCACCGCAAAAAGCGCTTGGAAAGCTTCAAAACGCTGGGCCCAATGCGTTTTGAGATGGCTTGGCGGTGTTTGGCAAACAGCACATAGGCCGGTTGCAGCACCGGCATGAGCCATTTGCGTGACAACACCCAAGCCAAAACAGGCAGTTTGGCTAGCCGGTAAGCGGTGGCAAACACGGGCACACCCACCAGCACTTGGCCATCGGCGGTGCGGCCATGAATCTGCGCCATGGCGGCTTCGCACGAGATGTTGTGGCCCGCAGCCTCAAAGCCAGTGTGGGTAACGTCCACAAAGGCCAACTGGCCCTGCGCATTGCGGCTTTGCAAAAAATCTATCTCAGCCACGCACAGCGGGCACTGGCCGTCGTAGTACAGCGTGAGTTCGGGCGTGGTGGTGGCAGTTGTGGTTTGCATCGGAACGTAGGCTAGCACGCCTACCAAGCGCGGTGCTGCACAAAGGGTAATCGGGCAGAATTGATCGCATGACCCAAGCCTGCTTTGATACATCCACCACCGCCACACAACGTGTGGCCAGCGCGCTAGAGGGCGCAGCCAGCCCAGCTGCGCAACATGTGTTCACGCAGCTCTATGCCGATGCCGCACGCGCCTCAGCGCAGCAACGTGATGCTGAGGCGAAAGCAGGCCGCAGCCTAGGTGTGTTGCACGGCGTGTGCATCACGCTCAAAGACAACATCGACGTGGCGAGCGAAACCACCATGGCCGGTGGCGTGGTGTGCGCGGGCGAAGCGCCTGCGCTGCACGATGCACCCGTGGTGCAACGCTTGCGCGATGCAGGTGCGGTGGTGCTGGGCAAAACCAATATGAGCGAGTTTGCGTTCTCGGGCGTGGGCATCAACCCACACCACGGCACGCCTGCCAATCCTGCTGACCCAGCGCATGCACGCGTGCCCGGAGGTTCGTCGTCGGGCGCTGCAGTGTCTGTGGCTTTGGGGCTGGCCGAGGCCGGTATTGGCACAGACACGGGCGGCTCTATCCGTATACCCGCCGCGCTGTGTGGCTTGGTGGGCTACAAGAGCACGCAAGTGCGTATTCCGTGCACGGGTGTGATGGAGTTGTCGCGCACGCTGGACACCGTTTGCAGCATCACACGCTCGGTGCGGGCGTGTTTGGCGGTGGATGCGGTGCTGTCGCAACAAGCGTTGCCTACTGATGCCACAGAGTTGCGCGGCCTGCGTTTTGCCGTGCCGCAAACTTTGATGATGGACGATGTGCATGCCACCGTGGCCCAGGCTTTTGTGCGCACTTTGCATCGCATCAACAAGGCGGGTGCGCAAGTGGTGGAGATGCCCTTCACAGCACTGGGCGACATTGCTGCGCTCAGCATGCCCGGTGGTTTTTCGCCCATCGAGAGCTACGCTGCACACCACGCGCGCCTGGAGCGCGGTGCACACCAAATTGACCACCGCGTGGTGGCTCGCATGATGCTGGGCAAAGGCATCAGCGCCCAAGACTACCTAGAGCTACACAACCGCCGCAACGCGTGGATTACTGCAGCCCAACAAACGCTGGAAGGCTTTGACGCCATGTTGTGCCCCACAGTGCCCATGGTCGCGCCATTGACTGAGCCTTTGCTCAAAGACGATGAGGCATTTTTCAAAGTGAATCGCTTATTGCTGCGCAACCCCTCGGCTATCAACTACATGGACGGCTGCGCGTGGAGCCTGCCTTGCCATGAAGCGGGTGAGTTGCCTGTGGGTTTGATGGTGTCTAGCGTTGCCGGCCAGGACGCGCATTTGGCGCGCGTGGCGTTGGCTTTAGAAAACTTAATCAATTCTTGACGCGCTTAGACCACAATCCAAGCGTTGAGAGAAAGAGAGCACGCTATGACTTCTAAATTTCGCACATTCGCGCTAGGCCTGTTGCTAGCCGCGACGGCAGGCGCAGCCATGGCGCATGGCCCCTACGGCGGTTACCGTGGTGGTTATTACCGTGGCGGTGGCGATTACTTCTGGGGCCCAGCTTTGGTGGGCGGAGCGATTGTGGGCACGTCGATTTATTTGTCGCGCCCTGTGCAGCCATCTACCGTCATCATCACCAGCCCACCTGCGGTGGTGATGAGCAACCCCCAGCCTACGCAGTGGGTGAACAGTCAGCCGGTGCAGCAACCTGTTGAGGCGTACTACTGTCGCGAAACAGGCCAGTATTTTCCGATGGTGCAAACCTGTGTCAGTCCTTGGTTGGTGGTGATGCGATGAACAAAGCTTATCTGTGTGTCTTGGTGGCGGGCTTGTTGCCCTATGTGTGTGCCATGGTTGCGAAGTGGGGGTTCAAAAAGTTTGACAACCACAATCCACGTGAATGGTTGGCTCAGCAAACGGGTTTCCGTGCGCGCGCCAATGCGGCGCAGGCCAATACTTTTGAGTCGTTTCCACTGTTTGCTGCGGGCGTGATCATTGCCACCTTGGCGCAAGTGGATGCAGCACGTATTGATTTGTACGCGTTTGTGTTTGTTGCAGCACGCGTGGGCTTCATTGTTTGCTACGTGACCGACAAAGCCAGCTTGCGTTCTTTGTGCTGGTTGGTGGGCCTGCTGAGTGTGGTGGGTTTGTTTGCTGCGGCCTTGGGTTTGTAAAGCTGTCATCCGTTTGCAAGTGCCGCGCGTTGTAGAGCTACCTTTTCACAAAGTGAGTTTTCTATGAAACGCTTTTCTACCTTGTTGGCTTGTATGTTGGCCTTTGCCGTGGTCTTGCCCGCGCAAGCGGATGGCCGTGGGCATGGTGGATATGGCGGTGGCCACGGTGGTTATGGTCACAACTACGGCGGTCATGGTTACGGTGGTCACTACCGTGGCTCTAGCAACTATTGGCTCGCCCCCGTGTTGGGTGCTGCGTTGGTGGGCAGCGTGATGTATGCCGCCAGCACGCCCAGCTATGCCATGCCACAAACAGTGGTGGTGCAACAGCAATATGCGCCGCCTAGCCGTGTGGCGTATTTCTGCCCGACAGCGCAGCAGTACTACCCCAATGTGCCCACCTGCCAAGTGCCTTGGCAGCCTGTGAACTACTAACAAAGTCACTCAAACAAAAAGCCGGGCTAGCCCGGCTTTTTGTTGTGCGTCATGCGCTTCATTGAGGCGCATGCATCACATGGTTAGAGCGTGACCACTTCTTTGTGACCCAAGCGGTTTGAGTAACGCACTTTGCCGCCCGTGGTTTCTAGCTCCACGCGAGCACTGCGGCCTGCGTATACATGGTGCTTGAGCCATTCCAGCTCTTGCTTGGTTTCGGCTTCACCAGCCACCACGCGGCTCCAGCAGCGCAGCTCTGCAGACCAGCGGTAGTTACGTGCTTTGAGCTTGTCCTTGGTCTCAAACGGCGAGTTGATGGCGTACACCTTTTGCTGCGGCTTGTTCAAAGTCATCAGCACGGCAAGCAGAGCCGTTTGTTGGCTTTGCGGCAGTACTTGATTGAGTAGCTCAAGCAGCGCCCAGCAATCGGCCTCGGCGCGGTGGGCTTCGTAAAAGTAGCCTTGGGTGCTGAGCAAATACTCCAGCTTGGCGGAGCCAAAGCCTTCTTCGCGCCAGTCAATGTCTTTGATGCTGCATGCCCAGTTGAGCTGCTCAAACAGCGGCCAGCGAGCTTCGACGAAGGGGCGGTCAAATTGGGCGTTGTGGGCAATGACCACGTCCACGTTTTTCAAAAACTCAGCCACGCGCGCATCGTCAATGTGGTGGCCTTTCACCATCTCGTCGGTGATGTGGTGCACGGCAATGGTCGCGGGGGGAATGGCAAAGCCTGGGTCTTCTAGCTCATCAAACACATCGCTCACGCGGTAGACCACGCCTGTGACGGGGTCGAATTCAAAGGCCAGCATGCCCAGCTCAATCACGCGGTCTTGGGCCACGTCAAAGCCGGTGGTCTCGGTGTCGAGCACCACGCCTTTGCTGAGCTTTTGGCCGGGGGCGGGGGTGTTGAACACACGGCCAGGCACGAGGCGGCGAAGCACGCGGTAGTCTGGGTGTTGTTCGAGTTGTTGGGCGAGTTGTTCGATGTCTTGAGTCATAGGGGCTAATGTTAAGCGTGGTCGGCCTGTGTCGCGTTGCGTTTGGCAATGGCATGTGACAAAAAGATGCCCATCGCACAAACCACCAAAGCATCAGCGCCCAAAATCAACGGCGAGTTGAAGTGGCTCAAGAGTTCAGCCAGTATCAACACGCCAAGCGATTGGCCTAAAAATAAAAAGCCAGCAAACAGCGTCACGCCTGTGCCGCGTGCGGTGGGCACCATTTGCGTGGCCTTGGCCTGCATGGTGTTGTGAAACATGGCAAACCCAAAGCCAGCAATAAAGCAAGAGGGCAGCGCCAGTTGCCACCAAGGTGCAAACGCAATCACCAAAAATGCGGCGCCAAAGCTCATGCCGCCGTAACGCGCCAAACCCACTTCTCCAAAGCGTCGAATGGTGATTTTGGCCGTGGCTATGTAAGCCATGCCCCCTAATCCAAAGAGCGCCGTGGTCCCGCCTGCCAACGTGAGGGAGATGTGGTGCACCTGATGCAAGTGCGCCGCTGTCACGGCCAATACGCCAAATACAGTGGCGCCTTCAATCAGTGTGATGCTCAGAAAGGTGCGTGCCCATGGGTTATGCGCCACTTGTTGCAGCTGTTTGAAAAAACCTGTGGGTGCATGTGTTGGGTGCGCGGTGGGGTCCAAATGTTTGAGCTGTTGGCCAAGCAAAAGACTCACGGTGGCAAAAGCCGCGGCCATCAGTGCAAAAGCCCAGCGCCAACCCAAGGTGTCAGTCAGCAGTCCGCCAAACAACTGGCCAGCCGTGATGCCCAGCATGGTGCCCAAACCCACACGGGCCAAGGTTTCTTGGCGATGCTCGTAATGCACCACATCGCCCACCCACGCCAATGAGAGCGGAATGATGGCGGCTGCCGCCAATGCGGTGCCGACACGCGCGGCCACAAGAAACGTCAAGTCTGCGCTGAGCGCCGACAGCACGCAGCCTACGCTGCAACCGATGGTGGCCAGCATGACGACGCGGTATTTGCCTAAGCGGTCACCTACGGGGCCATAAAAGAGCTGCATCAAACCGTAGGCGATGGCGAAGAATGAAATGACTCGTGAGGCCTCACTGATGGGCGCATCAAAGACGCGCGACAGCTCGGGCAGCATGGGGTCGCAAATGCGCTGCAAGGCCATGCTGCAAAACGTTGCCAGCGACAACAAAAAAATCGCCCGACGGGTGGTGGGCGATAGAGCTTCAGGGGCAGATGTGTTTGTTTTCAAAGCGGTCTGACTTTACCCGTTACCCGCGTTGGGTGCTGTCGCTTGTAAGTCAAAGTCGAAAACTATGAGATGACGGTTTAGCATTGGCACTATGAAATTTTTTGTGTCTTTGTTAATTGGTTTGTTGAGTGGGGTGTGTTCATGGGCTTGGGCACAACCCAACCAAGACGCCATGACGGCTGAGGTGTTGGGCGTTTACTTCACGCCACCTGCAAATGCTGTGGCAGCTATTGTGAGAGCGATTGATGACAGTGAGCGCGAAGTTTTGGTGCAAGCCTATGGCTTCACCCACAACGCCATTGCACAAGCCTTGATAAGAGCGCACCAACGTGGTGTCGAGGTGCGCGTGTTGCTGGATCGAAAAAGCCAAAGTTCAAACCGCTATGTGATGGAGGTGCTGAGCGATGCCCAAATTGAATTGCGCCAAGACGGCAAACATGCCATCGCTCACAACAAGGTGATGGTGATTGACCGAACCATCGTCATCACGGGCAGTTTCAATTTCACCAACTCTGCGTCCACCCGAAACGCAGAAAACTTTTTGGTTTTGAGATCCGCAGACTTGGCCGAAAAGTACAGCCAGCAGTGGCAACACCATTGGGCGCACGGAGTGGAGTAAGGGTTTGAAAAGCCAGATTTAGTCTGCCAGCTCTAAAAGCGCACCATTTCGGCGCAAAACCCTTGTCAGTGTGAAACTTATCCCTAAAATACGCGTCATGCTGCACTGCAACATAACTTTAGCCAAATGGCCAGGTTCAGAGCAGTTTTAACCATCCTTTTAAATTTTGGAGATATGAAATGACTTTGACACCTGAACAAGTAATCGCCGCTAACAAAGCTAATCTGGAAACTCTGGTGGGTTTGACCACCAAAGCTTTCTCTGGCGTGGAGCAACTCATCGAGTTGAACTTGGCCGCTGCGAAAAGCACTTTGGCTGATTCACAAAAACAAACCAACGCTGCTTTGAGCGTGAAAGACGCACAAGAGTTGTTGGCTTTGCAAGCCAGCCTGTTCCAACCTTTGGCTGAAAAAGCTGTGGCCTACAACCGTCACTTGGTTGAAATCACCACAGGTACAGGTTCACATTTCCAAGGTCACGTGGAATCTAAAGTGGCTGAAGCGCAAAAAGCTTTCCACGACATGGTGGACAACGCTGCTAAAAACGCACCTGCTGGTTCTGAAGCTGCTGTGGCTGCATTCAAAACTGCAGTTGCCGCTGGTAACAACGCTTTGGAATCTGTGCAAAAAGCTGTCAAGCAAGCCACTGATGTTGCTGAAGCCAACTACAAAAACATGACAGAAACAGCTTTGAAAACAGCTAAGCCAGCTGCTAAGAAGCGTTAATTTTCAAGGTCCTCCAAGACAACTGAAACGGCTCCTTCGGGAGCCGTTTTTCGTATGTGCTTAACATTGGGTCAAAACACAGGAGAGCAGCGGTGGATAAAGTAGATGGTGTGGTGATTGGCGCAGGTGTGGTGGGCTTGGCTGCGGCGCGTGCTTTGATTCAGGCGGCACCAGAAACTGCTCGCGAGTGGTTGGTGTTGGAAGCGGCAGACGCCATTGGCACGGGCACCAGTTCGCGCAACAGCGAAGTCATTCACGCAGGCATTTACTACCCGCAAGGCTCGCTCAAGGCCAAGTTGTGCGTGCAAGGTCGCGACATGCTGTATGCCTATGCGGCAGAGCGCGGTGTGTCGTACCAGCGCTGTGGCAAATTGATTGTGGCGACACATGTGGAGCAACTCCCTGCACTTCATGCCGTTTTGCAAAAGGCCCACGCCAATGGCGTGACCGATGTGGTGCTGCTTACCGCCGAGCAAGCGCAATCGATGGAGCCCGCGCTGTCATGCGTGGCAGCCTTGCATTCACCCAGCACGGGCATTGTGGACAGTCACGGTTTGATGCTGAGTTTGCAAGGTGATTTTGAAAATGCAGGCGGCATCGTGGCCTTGAATTCGCCTGTTGCTTCAGCCGTGTGTCGCGAAGATGGCATCGTGGTGCGCATGGCCGATGGCTCTGAGTTGTTGGCGCAAACGGTGGTGAATGCAGCAGGGCTGACCGCGCCTTGGTTGGCGAAACGTTTTGAAGGGTTGGCCGCGCAGCATGTGCCGCAGGCTTACTTTGCCAAAGGCAACTATTTCACGCTCTCAGGCAAGTCAGCGTTTTCGCGTTTGATTTATCCCGTGCCCGAAGCCGCAGGTTTGGGCGTGCACTTGACGCTTGACCTGGGCGGTCAGGCCAAGTTTGGACCTGATGTGCAATGGGTGGACGGCCCTGATGATTTGGCGGTGTCCACCGAGCATGAGCAAGCGTTTTACGACGCCGTACGCAAGTATTGGCCAGCCTTGGGTGATGGTGCGTTGCAAGCTGGCTATGCGGGCATTCGCCCCAAAATATCTGGCCCCAACGCCGAAGCTGCTGATTTTTGTATCCAAGGCCCAGACGTGCATGGCGTGAAAGACTTGGTGAATTTGTTTGGCATTGAGTCACCAGGCTTGACGAGTGCGCTGGCGATCGGTGATGCCGTTGTTCAGGCCTTGCAGTAAAGTTGCACGCATGAATAAACGCTTATTCCTTGGCGTTTGCATGACGCAATTTTTGTTGGCTTGCTCGACGGTGTCGCGTCAATCGACCACATCGCAAAGCTACCCCAACAACCCCGCTAAGCGCCAAGACATCGTCATGCAAGCCATGGCCATGCTAGATCGCGGCTACACCTATGGCGGTAAAAAACTCCATACGGGGTTTGACTGTTCGGGCTTGGTGACCTTTGTGTACAAAGAGTCCGCTGGCATTGCGATCAAAGGCAGCGCGGCACAAATGGCAGAGGCTGCACGTCCCGTCAATGCGTCGCAGGCCCATCCTGGTGACTTGGTGTTTTTCAACACCTTGGGCAGTCCGTTTTCCCATGTGGGCATCTACATTGGCGATGGCAAATTTGTGCACGCAGCCAACGAGCGAACCGGTGTGAAAACCGAGCGCTTGAGCCATAGCTATTGGTCAAAACGCTTTGAGGGTTATCGCACGGTTTTTGCCTGAGGTTGAGCCGTAGGCCAGTTTGCTTTTCGCGCGGAGTTACCCGTCACGAAAGCTTGCTGCTTATTTAGTGCGATCGCGAATGGCCAACGCAGCCTCTTTCACGAGTGCTGGGCCTTTGTAAATCAGACCGGTGTAAATCTGCACCACATCCGCACCTGCTTTGATTTTCGCTACGGCATCGGCGCCGCTCAAGATGCCACCCACGCCGATGATGGGGAAGTTGGGGCCCATCGCCGCGCGCAACTGGCGAATGACTTCGTTGCTTTTCTCGAACACGGGGGCACCTGAAAGGCCGCCTGTTTCGTCGGCGTGTGCCATGCCTTGCACGGCGTCGCGGGCGATCGTTGTATTCGTCGCAATCACGCCCCAAGATGGCGTGCCTTCGTGCACACAGTGACGCTTCAACGTGGCCGCAATCACCGCGATTTGATCGCTGTCCAAATCAGGCGCAATCTTGATGAACACCGGCACTTGCTTGTTGTGTTGCTGAGCCAACTCCGCGCGGCGTTTGGCGAGCGTGCCAATGAGTGCATCCAGCGCTTCGTCGCTTTGCAGCTCGCGCAAGTTTTTGGTGTTGGGGCTGGAGATGTTCACCGTCACATAGTCGGCGTGTGGGTAGACGCCATCAAGGCAAATCAAATAATCGTCAGCCGCATTCTCAATGGGCGTGGCGGCGTTCTTGCCGATGTTGAGGCCAAGCAACATGGGCGTGCCACCATGCTTGGTTGAGTTGCTGCGGAACTTCGCCAGCTTCACATTGGCCAAGAAAGCATCCAAACCTTCGTTGTTAAAGCCCAAGCGGTTAATCAATGCATTGGCTTCGGGTAAACGGAACATGCGCGGCTTGGGGTTGCCCGGCTGGCCTTTGGGCGTGACGGTGCCCACTTCCACAAAACCAAAACCCATCGCGGCCAAGCCGTCAATGCAGTGCGCGTTTTTGTCCAAGCCTGCGGCCAAGCCCACACGGTTGGGGAAGTTCAAACCTGCCAGTTGAACGGGGTCTTGCACGCGCTCTTGGCAATAGGCCCACGCCAGCGGCGTGTTTTGCGTGCGGGCCAGCATGGCCAGCGTGTGCTCATGGGCGGTTTCGGGAGCACAAGCAAACAGAAATGGGCGGGCGAGGGAATAAGGCAACAACGACATGGATAATCTCAAGCTTTTATAAAACCCTCGGATTTTCGCCCATGAACACGCCCACAGCTGCCACACCTTTGTCTCAAGATGAATTGAAAACTTTGGTGGGCCAAGCCGCCTTGCAATATGTGGTGCCCGGCGAAGTGGTGGGTGTGGGGACAGGCTCAACGGTGAACAAGTTCATCGACGCCTTGGCCACCATGAAAGACCAAATCAAAGGCGCGGTGTCTAGCTCGGTGGCGTCCACTGAACGCTTGCAAGCTTTAGGCATCCCAGTGTTTGAAGCCGCCGAGGTGGAAAGCCTGTCGGTCTACATCGACGGTGCGGACGAAATCGATCACCAAGGCCACATGGTCAAAGGCGGCGGTGCGGCGTTGACCCGCGAAAAAATTGTGGCTGCGCAATCCAAAATGTTTGTGTGCATTGCCGATGAAAGCAAGCTGGTCGATGCACTGGGCGCGTTCCCGTTGCCCGTGGAAGTCATCCCCATGGCCACCGCGCGCGTGATGCGCCAATTCGCTGCGATGGGCGGCAGCGCCAAGGTGCGTTTGAAAGACGGTCAACCGCTGGTGACCGACAACGGCCAACACATCGTCGATGTGACGGGTTTGAAAATCAGCGACCCGCTGCAGTTTGAAACCGACGTCAGCCAATGGCCGGGCGTGGTAACGGTGGGTGTGTTTGCCCATCAAAAAGCGCAGGTGTGTTTGCTGGGCACATCGACCGGCGTGAAGACGCTGAAGTTTTGAAAAGCCTAGGCACTTCGTATCGAGCTTTGGTGCTGGGTGCATCAGGTGCGCTGGGGAGTGCTTTTGTTGAAGCCTTGAAGGGCGACGCAGCATGCACCGACGTGGTGGGCTTGTCGCGCAATTCGCAACCTGCATTTCGTTTAGAAGACGAGGCCAGCATGGCAGCTGCGGCTACTGAGCTGGCCGCCCAATCTCAAGGCCCGTTTCACCTCATCATCGATGCCACAGGTGCGCTCAGCATTGACGGGCAGGGGCCAGAAAAACACATGGGTGCACTCAACGCCGCGCAACTGGCGCGTGCGTTTGAAGTCAACACCATTGGCCCCGCGTTGTTGCTCAAACACTTTGTACCTTTGCTCGCTATTGAGCAGCGCAGCATTTACGCCAAGCTATCAGCGCGCGTGGGCAGCATCAGCGACAACGGCAAAGGCGGTTGGTATGGCTACCGTGCAGCCAAAGCAGCATTGAACATGGTGCTGCAAACCGCAGCGATTGAAGCCGCCCGTAAACGCCCACAACTCGTAGTGGCTGCTATGCAGCCCGGCACAGTGGCATCCAATTTGTCAGCGCCGTTTGTGCCGGCGCAAGACTGCCTTACGCCCGCGCAATCGGTGGCGGGTTTACTCAGTGCTTTGGATGATTTGCCAGCGAAAGCCGCTGCGCACTTTGTGGATTACAAAGGCGCAGCGATTCCTTGGTGATGCTCAATGCGCGGCGCTCATGCCTTGATGTCGCAGCAGCGCATCCAGCTGAGGCTCACGGCCACGGAAGGCTTTGAACGATTCCATCGCAGGGCGACTGCCGCCGACTTCTAGGATGGTTTCGCGGTAGCGGCGGCCTGTGTCAATGCTAGGTTCGCCATCTGCGCCTGCGGTTTCTTCAAACGCGGCGTAGGCATCGGCGCTCAGCACCTCGGCCCATTTGTAGCTGTAATAGCCGGCCGCATAGCCGCCTGCAAAGATGTGGCTGAAGGTGTGCAGCGTGCGGCCCCATGCAGGGCTTTGCAACACAGCCACTTCGGCGCGCACATCACGCAGCACTTGCATGAAGTCTTGGGCTTTGTCACCGTCAGAGTGCAGCAGCATGTCCACGAGTGAAAACTCAATTTGACGCAGCGTTTGCAAACCACTTTGGAAGTTTTTGGCTGCCAGCATTTTGTCGAACAAGGCGCGTGGCAAAGGCTCGCCTGTATCCACGTGCGCGGTCATGTGGCGCAACACGCTCCACTCCCAGCAGAAGTTTTCCATGAATTGGCTGGGCAGCTCGACCGCGTCCCACTCGACGCCGCTGATGCCAGACACATCGCGCTCATTCACTTGCGTGAGCATGTGGTGCAAGCCATGGCCGCATTCGTGGAATAGGGTGATGACGTCGTCGTGCGTGAGCAATGGTGGTTTACCACCCACGGCTTCGGAGAAGTTGCACACGAGGTGCGCCACGGGCGTTTGCAACGCGCCTGTGTCGGGGCGCAACCACCGTGCGCGCACATCGTCCATCCACGCGCCGCCGCGTTTGCCCGCGCGAGCGCCTGGGTCGAGGTAGAACTGGCCCACTAGCTCAGGCGGCAAGCCGCGGGCGCGGGTTGCTTCCGAATGTCTTTCGATGCGATAAAACTCCACCGCTGGATGCCACACCGGCGCGTCGTCGCGGCGAATGCTCACCTCAAACAAGGTTTCCACAATCTTGAACAAACCAGCCAACACCTTAGGCTCGGTGAAGTACGGTTTGACTTCTTGCTCGCTGAAAGCGTAGCGCGCTTCTTTGAGCTTCTCGCCGATGTACGGCCAGTCCCACGGTTGTGGGTCTTGAAGGTTCAAGTGTTCGGCAGCAAAGGCGCGCATCTCGGCCACGTCTTTTTCAGCATAAGGGCGGGCACGTTTGGCGAGGTCGCGCAAGAAGGCCATCACCTCGGCGGGCGACTGCGCCATCTTGGCAGCCAACGACACCTCGGCGTAGTTGGCATAGCCTAAGAGCTGCGCTTCTTCTTGGCGCAGGGCCAAGATTTCTTTCACCCACGGTGTGTTGTCTTGTTCGGGTTTGCCGTTTTGCACCGCTTCCGATTGGTCAGAGGCGCGTGTGGCATAAGCGCGGTACAGCTTTTCACGCAGGGCCGAGCTGTGCGCAAACTGCATGATGGGCAGGTAGCACGGCATTTTTAAATTCAGTTTGTGGCCAGCCACACCATCCTTCTCAGCTGCTGCGCGTGTGGTTTGCAGCACGTCGTCTGGTACACCAGCCAACTCTTCGGCGGTGACGATGGCCGACCATTGGTCAGTCGCGTCCAACACGTTCTCGCTGAACTTTTGGCTCACTTCCGCTTGGCGCTCTTGAATAGCAGCAAAGCGTTCTTTGGCAGCACCCACCAGCTCAGCACCCGACAACACAAAGTTGCGCATGGCCAAAGTGTGGGCGTGTTTTTGTTCGGTGTTCAAGCTCGCCACATTGATGGCTTTGTACTTGGCATACAAGCGCTCGTCTGCACCGAGGCGCGTGTAAAACTCAGTCACGCGTGGCAGCGCTTCGGTATACGCAGCACGCAACTCAGGCGTGTCGGCCACAGAGTGCAAATGACTCACAGCACCCCAAGCGCGGCTGAGTTTTTCGGTGGCCACATCCAGCACCGATGCAATTGCTTTCCACTCGGCGGGGAAGTCGGCTGCTGTGACTTGCTCTAATGCGACATCTGCTGCTGGCAAAAGCTGGTCAAGTGCAGGCGCGATGTGCGATGGTTGGATGACATCGAACAGCGGATGATTCGAAAAGTCGAGAAGCGGATTGTTAGCGTATGTCATAAGAAAACTTTCAATGCTTCTCAGATAAGGCCCGTTGCGCCGATTCCAAGGTGTTGACCAGCAACATTGTGATGGTCATCGGTCCAACCCCACCCGGCACAGGGGTGATGTAGCCGGCTACTTCTTTCACACCGTCAAAGTCCACATCACCGCAGAGCTTGCCTTCATCGTTGCGGTTCATGCCCACGTCCAGCACCACAGCGCCTGGCTTGACCATGTCAGCCGTTAGCACATTGCGCTTGCCCACAGCGGCCACGATCACATCGGCTTGCAAGGTGAGTGCTTTGAGGTTTTGTGTGCGCGAGTGCGCCACCGTGACGGTGGCATCTTTTTGCAAAAGCATAAGTGCCATGGGCTTGCCTACGATGTTGCTGCGGCCAATCACCACGGCGTGTTTGCCCTTCAGGTCGTAGCCAATGCTCTCCAGCATCTTCATGCAGCCATACGGTGTGCATGGCCAAAAGCCGGGCATGCCCGTCATCAATGCACCGGCGCTGGCGATGTGAAAACCATCCACGTCTTTGGCAGGGCTGATGGCTTCAATCACTTTTTGCGCATCGATGTGAGCAGGCAAGGGCAGTTGCACCAAGATGCCGTGAATGCTGTCGTCGTGATTCAACGCTTCCACGCGGGCCAACAAATCGGCCTCAGTCATGGTGGCTTCGTATTTCTCGAGGACCGAGTGCAGGCCTGCGTCTTCACATGCTTTGACCTTGTTGCGCACATACACCTGGCTGGCTTGGTTGTCGCCCACCAGAACCACAGCCAAGCCGGGTGTCAAACCCTTGGCTTTCAAGGCGGCTGTGTCGGCGGCCACTTGTGCGCGCAGTTGTTTGGAGAGGGCGTTGCCGTCAATGAGTTGTGCAGTCATGGTCTTGTGTATACAGAGAGGAAGTTGAATTGAAAACGCCCGTGAAATACGGGCGTTTAAAGGGGCGTTCAAGAGGTTGCCAAAGGCTTGTGTTTAGGCTTTGGCAGCGTTTTGTCCGAGTGCGGTTTTCAGCAAGTCGGCCACGGTGTTGGCGTTGAGCTTTTCCATGATGTTGGCACGGTGCGCTTCCACGGTTTTGATGCTGATGCCGAGGTCGTCTGCAATTTGCTTGTTCAAACGGCCAGCCACGATGCGCTCTAACACTTGGGCTTCTCGGGTAGTCAGCTTGGCCATCAGCGCGTCGCGGCTGGCGGCTTGTTGTGATTCGGCGAACGACGTGGTGGCTTGCGCCAACATGCGTTCGACCAAGTTCACCAAAGCGGTTTCGTCAAAAGGCTTTTGAATGAAGTCCATCGCGCCTTTTTTCATGGTGTCCACAGCCATGGGCACATCGCCGTGACCGGTGATGAACACGATGGGTAAAGGCGACTTTCGTTCGACCAAACGGTCTTGCAATTCGAGGCCTGTCATGCCACCCATGCGGATGTCCACAATCAAACAAGCCACTTCACGTGGGTCGTAACGGCTGAGGAATGTTTCAGCTGAATCGAAGCAACGAACGCGGTAGTCCTTGCCCTCTAACAACCATTGCAAGGAATCACGTACAGCCTCGTCGTCATCTACAACGTAGACCGTACCTTTTTTGGGAATCAAACTCATCAAAAAAACTCCAACCTATCGGACCGGTATCCAGAAGGAAAAGCGGCAGCCCGTTATTTCCTCGCCATTGTAGAGGTTCTCGGCCTTCATCCTGCCTTGGTGCGACTCCACGATGGAGCGGCACAAATTCAGGCCAATGCCCATGCCTTCTGATTTGGTGGAGAAGAAGGCTTCAAACAAACGTTCCATCACCTCGGGCGGCAAGCCTCGCCCTGTGTCAGTGACTGAAAACTCAATCACAGGTTGGCCTTCTTCGCTGCGTGGTAATACCTTTAGTTCCACATCGCGGCGTGTGAGCGGGCGCTGGGCCAGGTCAATGGACTCTGCGGCATTGCGCATCAAATTCACCAACACTTGTTCAATCAAGATGGGGTCCACGTTCACCGCGGGCAAGCGCGCCGCGAGCACTTGGCTCAACCGCACCTGTCGCCGACGCATCTCAATGCCGGCCAATTCCACCGCTTCAGCCACCATGGCGGTCACATCGGAGGGGGTGCGGTTGGGTTCACTGCGTTTCACAAAGGTGCGAATGCGTTGAATGATTTGCCCCGCACGTTGCGCTTGGTGGGCGGTTTTCTCCAAAGCCTTGAGCAACTCTTCTTCGGTCAAGTTGTTGGCTTTGATGCGCGACACCATGCCGCTGCAGTAGTTGTTGATGGCCGTCAGTGGTTGGTTCAACTCGTGTGCCACGCTAGACGCCATCTCACCCATGGTGATGAGGCGGCTGGCCGATTGCGCGCGTTCGGCTTGTACTTGGGCTTGCTCTTCGGCTTGGCGACGTGGGGTGATGTCTGAGGCAATCACCATCTGCGCCAAGCGGCCATCCACCCAGTTGAGGTAGCGCGAACGTACCTCTAACCACTTGCCTAATTCCGGCACATAAATTTCGGCGTTCTCTGCCTTGGTTTCGGTGATGCCTTCGGTGGGCAAGCCCATCAAGCCATCGTCTTCATCTTGGCCGTCATCGTTTGCGGCGTCTGATGTTGTCGAGGGGCGTGGTTGGCCAGCTTGCGAAACCAAACTCAGGTGACCTTGCGTGGTGCTGGCAAACCATTGGCGATACAGCTTGTTGGCAAACAACAGTTCTTTGCTCCCCAAAGGCGCCACAGACACGGAGGCGTCCAAACCTTCGAGCACGGTGGTGAATCGGTCGTGGGCTGCGGAGAGTTGTTCGCGCACGCGGTTGGGCTCGGTGATGTCGGTCATCGACGTCATCCAGCCGGTTTGTTGGCCGCGTGCATCCACGAGTGGTGAAACATACAAGCGCGCATCAAACACTTCACCTGTTTTGCGCTTGACGCGAACTTGAAAGCCGCTGGCCGTGGTGTCGCCTTGCAGTTCTTGGGCAAGTTTTTCTTCCAAGGTCGCGCGGTCTTCTTCGGGCCAATAGGGGAAGGGCGGTTCACGACCCACCAGCTCTTCTTCGGTCCAGCCTGTCATTTGGCAAAACGCAGCGTTCACGTAGGTGATGCGGCCCTTGAGGTCCATCGCACGCATGCCGGTGAGGATGGAGTTTTCCATCGCGCGGCGAAAGTTGGTCTCGGCCACCAAGGCCTGTTGCGCTTGCACGCGTCGGCGGGTGTGGCGCCAAGTGCCAATTAACATCCATGCGGTCATGGCACTGAGCACGGCCACCAACCAAAACACACCATTGCCAATCAAACCTTGCGAGGTGCGGTAGGCCTGCGCGTGCAATGACAGTGCATAGCCCACAGGGGTGATGGGTACTTCGTACTCATTGGTTTGGAACAACCAAGGCAACACCTCGGTCACTTTGGGGCGCGCTTTGTTGGCTTGGCCTGCCAGCACGTGGTTATTCACGTCTCGCAAAGACACGGCATATCGGTTGGCTATTTCGTTGGGCACTGCAAAGCGCAGCATGCCATCCATCGTGTATTCGGCCAACAACACGCCTTCGAATTTGCCGTGGTTGATGATCGGCACATGAAGCTGCAAGTGCGTATATGGCGCTGCACTGCTGCGTTTTTCAATGATGGGTTGCGAGTAAACGGGCTGTTGCAAATCACGCGACAAATGAAACGTGCTGATCGTCTCGGCATGGGTGATGGTCGTGCCGCTCAGAAAACTCATGGTCGAGTTGTTGCTGGCACTGGCATAGCTGATGTGCACACGTTGACGCGCGTCTACCCATGTCAGGCTCGCCAATTCAGGGCTTTGATTTAACAGAGTTTGGGCTTCGCTAGAAAAAGCCTTGCTATCGGTTTCCCTGTTGGCAATGTCACGCGCCATGCGCATGATTTGTTCTTGTTTATCAAGCAGGCGTAGGCGTAAACGTTGTTGGGCGTACTCCACATCCCGGCGAACGACTTCTTGTTCGCGCACAATTTCTTCGTAACGCAGGTACCAAAACGCGGTGGTGATGGCGGCCATGAACAGCACCACCGCCGCTAGCGGGGCGATGAACGCGAAGCGGTCCTGACGGTTGGGGGTTTGTCGGCGCCACCACTGACGCCAGTGGGTGATGAGTTGCGTGAAAGGGGAAATGGGCAATGTTTTTGACATGTGCGGTGAGTTTATGTCTGCCGTGAAATCATTCCTTCAGGTAATTACTAGATTTCATAATAAGAAATCAATAGTCGCTATTTGAAATTTCAGAAATTTGTGAGAAACTATTTACATTCGAGTAAAAACAAGTGCAACAAGAGGAGACAAGCATGTCAGCACAACCGAACGATCTGCGTACCGACGTGGACAGCCAAGAAACGCGTGAATGGATGGACGCTTTGTCCGCCGTCATCAATGCAGAAGGGCCTGAACGTGCGCACTTCTTGTTAGAGCAACTGCTCGAACACGCACGCGAGAGCAGCATCGACATGCCGTTCTCTGCCACCACGGGTTACGTCAACACCATCGAACCCGATCAAGAAGCCCATTGCCCCGGCAACATCGAAATTGAAGAACGCCTGCGCGCCTACATGCGTTGGAACGCGATGGCGATGGTGGTCAAAGCCAACCGTCACCACCCAATCGACGGCGGCGACCTCGGCGGCCACATTGGCTCCTTCGCGTCACTGGCCCACATGTTTGGTGCTGGCTTTAACCACTTCTGGCACGCTGAAAACGAAAACCACGGTGGCGACTGCTTGTACATCCAAGGTCACGTGTCGCCCGGCGTTTATGCCCGTGCTTACCTTGAAGGCCGCTTGACCGAAGAGCAATTGCTCAACTTCCGTCAAGAAGTCGATGGCAAAGGTCTGTCCAGCTACCCACACCCCAAACTCATGCCTGAGTTTTGGCAGTTCCCCACCGTGTCGATGGGCCTTGGCCCATTGATGGCCATCTACCAAGCGCGCTTCTTGAAGTACTTGCACGCACGCGGCATTGCCAACACCGAAAACCGCAAGGTTTGGGTGTTCTGCGGCGACGGCGAAATGGACGAAGTCGAATCCTTGGGTGCGATTGGTTTGGCCGCTCGCGAAAAACTCGACAACTTGATCTTCGTGGTCAACTGCAACTTGCAACGCTTAGACGGCCCAGTGCGCGGCAACGGCAAGATCGTTCAAGAACTCGAAGGCGAATTCCGTGGCTCAGGCTGGAACGTCATCAAACTCTTGTGGGGCAGCGAGTGGGACAAGCTCTTGGCTCGCGACAAAGACGGCGCACTGCGCAAGATCATGATGGAAACCTTGGACGGCGACTTCCAAGCGTTCAAAGCCAACGACGGCGCTTATGTGCGCAAGCACTTCTTCGGTCGCGATCCACGCACGCTCGAGATGGTCTCGCACATGAGCGACGACGAAATCTGGGCTTTGAAGCGCGGCGGCCATGACCCACAAAAGGTCTATGCAGCTTACGACGCAGCCGTGAAGCACAAAGACCAACCCACTGTGTTGCTCATCAAAACCGTCAAAGGTTTTGGCATGGGCAAAGCAGGCGAGGGCAAGAACAACGTTCACCAAACCAAAAAGCTCACAGACGAAGACATCCGCTACATGCGCGACCGCTTCAACATCCCAGTGCCAGACAGTGAGTTGGCCAACGTGCCTTTCTACAAGCCTGCGGATGACACCCCCGAAATGCGTTACCTGCACGAGCGCCGCAAGGCCTTGGGTGGCTACTTGCCACACCGCCGCACGAAAGCTGAAGAAAGCTTTACTGTGCCGTCGTTGGACATCTTCAAATCGGTGATGGAGCCCACAGCCGAAGGCCGTGAAATCTCGACCACTCAAGCCTATGTGCGCTTCCTCACGCAGCTCTTGCGTGACCAAGCTTTGGGCCCACGCGTGGTGCCTATTCTTGTGGACGAAGCCCGTACCTTTGGTATGGAAGGTTTGTTCCGTCAAATCGGTATTTACAACCCTGCAGGTCAGCAATACACACCGGTCGATAAAGACCAAGTGATGTATTACAAAGAAGACAAAGCTGGCCAAATCTTGCAAGAAGGCATCAACGAAGCCGGCGGTATGTCGAGCTGGATTGCAGCTGCCACCAGCTACTCCACCAGCAACCGCATCATGGTGCCGTTCTACGTGTACTACTCGATGTTTGGTTTCCAACGCATTGGCGACTTGGCATGGGCTGCTGGCGACATGCAAGCACGCGGCTTCTTGTTGGGCGGCACATCGGGCCGTACTACCTTGAACGGCGAAGGCTTGCAGCACGAAGACGGTCACAGCCACATCATGGCCAACACCATTCCTAACTGCGTGTCTTATGACCCCACCTTCGCACACGAAGTCGGCGTCATCCTGCACCACGGTTTGAAGCGCATGGTCGAGAAGCAAGACAACGTCTTCTACTACATCACCTTGTTGAACGAAAACTACGCCATGCCCGGCCTCAAAGCTGGCACGGAAGAGCAAATCATCAAAGGCATGTACTTGCTGCAACAAGGCGAGGGCAAGAAAACTGCACCACGCGTGAACTTGTTGGGCTCGGGCACTATCTTGCGTGAATCCATGGCTGCACGTGACTTGCTCGCTGCTGATTGGGGCGTTGCTGCCAACGTGTGGAGCTGCCCAAGCTTCAACGAACTCACACGCGACGGCCAAGACGCTGAGCGTTACAACTTGTTGCACCCCACCGACAAACCAAAAGTGCCGTTTGTCACTGCACAGTTGGACCCATACGTCGGCCCAGTCGTTGCATCGACCGACTACATGAAAGCCTATGCCGAACAGATTCGTTCGTTCATACCTAAAGGCCGCACCTACAAAGTGTTGGGCACAGACGGCTTTGGTCGTTCCGACTTCCGCAGCAAGCTGCGTGAGCACTTTGAAGTTAACCGCCACTACATCGTGGTGGCAGCCCTCAAAGCCCTCAGCGAAGAAGGCACTGTGCCAGTGGCACAAGTGGCTGAAGCCATCAAAAAGTACGGCATCAAAGTCGACAAGATCAACCCGCTGTACGCATAAAAATTCGGGAGACACAACATGGCATTGGTAGAAGTAAAAGTCCCGGATATCGGGGATTTCGACGAAGTCGCAGTCATTGAACTGCTGGTCAAAGTGGGCGACACCGTGAAAGCGGAACAGTCCCTGATCACCGTCGAATCAGACAAAGCCTCAATGGAAATTCCATCGAGTACAGCTGGTGTGGTCAAAGAGCTGCGCGTGAACTTGGGCGACAAGGTCAAAGAAGGCTCAGTGGTGTTGGTGGTGGAAGCCGCTGGTGCTGCTGCAGCTTCGGCCGCAGCCCCTGCAGCCGCAGCAGCTGCGCCTGTAGCCGCCGCTGCGCCTGCACCCGTTGCAGCTGCAGCTCCCGTAGCCGCCGCTGCATCCGGCTCCATCGAAATTCATGTGCCAGACATCGGCGACTTCAAAAACGTCGCCGTGATCGAAGTGTTTGTGAAGCCTGGCGACAGCATCAAGGTGGAGCAATCGCTCATCACGGTTGAGTCTGACAAAGCCTCGATGGAAATTCCATCCTCACACGCGGGCGTGCTCAAAGAGCTCAAAGTCAAAGTGGGCGACACCGTCAACATTGGTGACTTGTTGGCCATTTTGGAAGGCACCGTGTCTGCCGCTGCTGCACCTGTGTCTGCAGCCGCATCTGCAGTTGCAGCCGTAGCATCTGCCGCTGTTGCTGCACCTACTGCGGTTGCCGCTGCAGTGGCTGCCGTGGCCGCACCAGCACACGCCCCAGGCGCACCCACATTGGGCTTGCCACACGCATCACCTTCTGTGCGCAAGTTCGCACGCGAACTCGGTGTGCCGTTGGAAGAGCTCAAAGGCTCTGGCCACAAAGGCCGTATCACACAAGACGACGTGCAAACCTTCACCAAGTCCGTCATGTCGGGCGCGACACAAACCAAGGCTCAAGCAGCCAAGGGTGGCGCATCTGCGGGTGGTGATGGTGCAGCCTTGGGCCTCATCCCATGGCCGAAGGTTGACTTTGCCAAGTTCGGTCCTGTCGAGCGCAAAGAAATGGGCCGTATCAAGAAGATCAGCGGCGCGAACTTGCTTCGCAACGCCATCATGATTCCGGCCGTCACCAACCATGACGACTGTGACATCACCGACCTCGAAGCCTTCCGCGTCTCGACCAACAAAGAGAACGAGAAGAGCGGCGTCAAAGTGACCATGCTTGCTTTCTTGATCAAGGCTTGCGTGGCCGCGCTCAAGAAATACCCAGAGTTCAACAGCTCGCTCGACGGCGATGCACTGGTCTACAAAAACTACTGGCACATCGGCTTTGCCGCTGACACGCCCAATGGTTTGATGGTTCCCGTCATCCGCGATTGCGACAAAAAAGGCGTGCTGCAAATCAGCGCCGAAATGTCAGAGCTGGCCAAGAAAGCCCGTGACGGCAAACTCGGCCCCGCCGAAATGACTGGCGCAACCTTCACCATCTCTAGCCTCGGCGGCATTGGTGGTAAGTACTTCACGCCCATCATCAACGCGCCCGAAGTGGCCATCCTCGGTGTGTGCAAGAGCACCATGGAACCCGTGTGGAACGGCAAAGAATTTGTGCCACGCTTGATGTTGCCTCTGAGCTTGACGTGGGATCACCGCGTCATCGACGGCGCAGCGGCGGCACGCTTCAATGCGTACCTCGGTCAAATCCTCGGCGACTTCCGTCGCGTGTTGCTCTAAGCCCAAGGAACTGATATGGCAATGATTGATATCAAAGTTCCAGACATCGGCGACTTCGACGAAGTGGCCGTGATCGAGTTGCTGGTCAAACCCGGCGACACAGTCAAAGCTGAGCAATCGCTCATCACTGTGGAGTCCGACAAAGCGTCGATGGAAATTCCATCCTCACACGCAGGCGTGGTGAAAGAGTTGAAAGTCAAGCTGGGCGACAAGGTCAAAGAAGGCTCTGTTGTGTTGGTGTTGGATGCAGAAGGCGCTGCCGCTGCTCCTGCCGCGCCAACCGCTTCTGCACCTGCGCTCGCAGCGGCTCCAGCCGCAGCACCCGCTGCTCCAGTGGCCGCAGCCCCCGCACCAACAGCCTCATCCTTTGGCGGCTCTGCCGACATCGAGTGTGATGTGCTCGTGTTGGGCGGTGGCCCTGGTGGCTACTCGGCTGCATTCCGTGCGGCTGACCTCGGCTTGAACGTCGTCATCGTCGAGCGCTACGCCACCTTGGGCGGCGTGTGTTTGAACGTGGGTTGCATTCCATCCAAAGCCCTGCTGCACGTCGCAGCGGTGATGGACGAAGTGGCCCACATGGCTGACCTCGGTGTGGACTTCGGTACACCCGCTGTCAACATCGACAAGCTGCGCGGCCACAAAGAAAAAGTCATTGGCAAACTCACAGGCGGCTTGGCTGCCATGGCCAAGATGCGCAAGGTCACCACCGTGCGCGGCTTGGGTCAGTTCGTGGGTGCAAACCACCTCGAAGTGAGCGAGACCACTGGCACTGCACAAGAACAAAACGGCAGCAAAAAAGTGATCGCCTTCAAGAAGGCCATCATCGCTGCAGGCTCTCAAGCCGTTCGTTTGCCTTTTATGCCCAACGACCCACGCGTGGTCGACAGCACCGGTGCTTTGGAACTCAAAGAAGTGCCCAAGCGCATGCTCATCTTGGGCGGCGGCATCATCGGCCTAGAGATGGGCACGGTTTACAGCACGCTGGGCGCACGCCTGGACGTGGTGGAAATGATGGACGGCCTCATGCAAGGCGCTGACCGTGACTTGGTGAAGATCTGGCAAAAGATGAACGCCAAGCGCTTTGACAACATCATGCTCAAGACCAAGACCGTGTCAGCACGCGCCTTGCCCGAAGGCATTGAAGTCACGTTTGCACCGGCAGAAGAGGGTGGCACAGCCCCCGCGCCGCAGGTGTACGACCTTGTGTTGCAAGCTGTGGGCCGCACGCCCAACGGCAAAAAACTCGCCGCTGAAAAAGCCGGCGTGTCTGTGACCGACCGTGGCTTCATCAACGTCGACATTCAAATGCGCACCAACGTGCCGCACATCTTCGCCATTGGCGACATCGTGGGCCAGCCCATGTTGGCGCACAAGGCGGTGCACGAAGCGCACGTGGCGGCCGAAGTCATTGCGGGCGAACTTCAAGGCAACAAAGAGCTGGCAGCCGCTGCGTTTAACGCACGCGTCATCCCAAGCGTGGCCTACACCGACCCCGAAGTGGCATGGGTGGGCTTGACCGAAGACCAAGCCAAAGCGCAAGGCATCAAGGTCAAAAAAGGCTTGTTCCCTTGGACCGCCTCGGGCCGCGCCATTGCCAACGGCCGCGACGAAGGCGTGACCAAACTGCTGTTTGACGATTCACCCGAGGCCCACGGCCACGGCAAGATCTTGGGCGGCGGCATGGTGGGCACGCATGTGGGCGACATGATTGGCGAGATCGCTTTGGCCATCGAGATGGGCGCAGACGCTGTGGACATCGGCAAAACCATCCACCCACACCCCACGCTGGGCGAAAGCATCGGCATGGCGGCAGAAGTGGCGCACGGTAGCTGCACGGACTTGCCGCCTAGCAAGAAGTAAACGTTTCGCGCTGTAAATAAAAAAGCCGCCAACCTAAGAGGGTTGGCGGCTTTTTTTCTTGTGGAGTGATTTCAATGCAAGTGCAAATCAAATATTTTTTCGACCCTTGGGCTAATCTAGCCCCACAAAGCGCAACGCCACCTCGAGGGTGGCGTCTTGCTCTGGTGCATCAAAGGGCATCACCGGCTTAGGTACCTTTACAGGTGCGGGAGTGGGGTCCTCAGTGCTTACGAGAAAAAGTATACCGCCCAACCTGAAAGGCTTGGCAGCTTCTTTTATTGCAATGCTTGCAGTACCGCTGTTGGGTTGCGATCAATCACATTGAGCAACACCAGCGAAGCACCGCTGGGTGAACGGTCACCACGTTCCCAATGACGCAATGTAGCCACTGAAAAACCAAAGCGAGCTGCAAACTGCTCTTGTGTCAGGCTTAGGCGTTGGCGCAGGTTTGACACATCAACTGCATGGGGTTGGTACAGCTTCACACCAGATGTTTTGGTGTCTTTGGTTTTGGCGTGCGCAACGGCTTCAGTCAAACCTTGTTTGATGCTGTTGAATGCATTTGTCATGTGTTTTCCTTTCACGATTCAAACCAAATTTGCACGAGCAAATCGACCACTTCTGCCAACTCATTGCGCTCAGCTTTGCTGATGTTGGCACGTTCATTTTTTGCAAACAGTGTCAGCAGGTAAAGCGGCATTTGTTCACTGTGAACGTAATAGATCACGCGCACACCACCTGACTTGCCCTGTGCACCCCGTCCCCAACGCAGTTTGCGAATGCCGCCTGTGCCCTCCATCAAGTCGCCCGCTTTCGGATGCGCAGCCAAGTAGTTGATGATGTCTAAGCGCTCAGACGCGCTCATCAGTTTCTCAGCGCGACGTATGTATTCGGGCAGCTCGGCGATGGTGAGTAGAGATTTCATTCTAATCCATTGGATTAATTTGACAAGTCTCTATGTTTACGCGATCAACCGATTAGCTGGTGTGAAATTGCCTCTGAATTTGAGTGTTTTCCACTTACTTAGAAGCGACAATATCGGCTGCAAAGAACAGGAACATAAGAATGACCAGCCAACAACAACGCGCCGCACTGCAAAGCCAAATCTGGAAAATTGCCAACGACGTACGCGGAGCAGTAGACGGCTGGGATTTCAAGCAGTATGTGTTGGGCACCTTGTTCTACCGCTTCATCAGCGAAAACTTTGCCAGCTACATCGAAGCGGGTGACGACAGCATCAACTACGCAGAGCTGGCCGATAGCGTGATCACCGCAGACATCAAAGACGATGCCATCAAGACCAAGGGCTATTTCATCTATCCCAGTCAGCTGTTTGCCAAAGTGGTTGCCAGTGCCAACACCAACGAAAGCTTAAACACCGATTTAGCCGCTATCTTTACCGCCATTGAAAGCTCGGCCAATGGCTATCCATCCGAAAAAGACATCAAAGGCCTGTTTGCCGACTTTGACACCACCAGCAACCGCCTTGGCAATACCGTCAAAGACAAGAACATCCGTTTAGCCGCCGTACTCAAAGGCGTGGCCGAGCTGGACTTTGGCGACTTTGGCGGCAACGATTTCGAGACCAACCAAATCGACCTGTTTGGCGACGCCTACGAGTTCTTGATTTCCAACTACGCGGCCAACGCCGGCAAATCGGGCGGTGAGTTTTTCACGCCCCAGCATGTGTCCAAGCTGATTGCCCAGCTGGCCATGCACAAGCAAACCAGTGTTAATAAAATTTACGACCCAGCCTGCGGCTCGGGATCACTGCTGCTGCAAGCCAAAAAACACTTTGACCAGCATTTGATTCAAGACGGCTTCTGGGGCCAAGAACTCAACCACACCACCTACAACTTGGCGCGCATGAACATGTTCTTGCACAACGTCAACTACGACAAGTTCAACATCCAGCTGGGTGACACTCTCACCCAGCCGCACTTTGGCGATGACAAACCGTTTGATGCCATCGTCTCCAACCCGCCTTACTCGGTGAAGTGGATCGGCAGCGACGACCCCACCCTGATCAACGACGACCGCTTTGCTCCCGCAGGCGTGCTGGCCCCCAAGAGCAAGGCTGACTTTGCCTTTGTGTTGCACGCACTCAGCTACCTATCCAGCAAGGGCCGCGCCGCCATTGTTTGCTTTCCGGGCATTTTTTACCGGGGCGGTGCGGAGCAAAAAATCCGCCAATACCTGGTGGACAACAATCATGTGGAAACCGTCATCTCGCTCGCGCCCAATTTGTTTTACGGCACCACCATTGCCGTGACCATTTTGGTGCTGTCCAAACACAAGGCGGACACTACCACCCAGTTCATAGACGCCAGCGCACTGTTCAAGAAAGACACCAACACCAACACGCTGCTCGAAACGCACATTGACCAAATCATGGCCGTGTTCGACAGCAAGGCCAATGTGGACCACTTCGCCCTCTCGGTCAGCCATTCCGAGATTGCTGCCAACGACTACAACCTGTCCGTCAGCAGCTACGTGCAGGCCAAAGACACCCGCGAAGTGGTGGACATTACCCAGCTCAACGCCGAGCTGAAAACCACCGTGGCCAAGATCGACCAACTGCGCAAAGACATTGACGCCATCGTGGCCGAGATTGAAGGCGAGGAGCAGCAGGCATGAGCAGTTTGGACTTTATGAACAAGCTGTTGGATGGGGGGGCGGTGGAGTGGCAGGCACTCGCAAGCGTCTGCAAGATTGAGACCGGGAAACTAAACGCAAATGCAGCGGTTGATGATGGTGAATTTATGTTTTTCACGACCGCAAAAGAAACTAGCAGGATAAATAAATATCGCTGGGATACGGAAGCATTACTTATTGCGGGAAATGCAAATGTTGGCGAGGTAAAGCATTATTCTGGGAAATTTGACGCGTATCAGCGCACTTACGTGCTGACCAGCTTCGCAAGTGGCGTAAACATTAGATTTCTGTTTTACGTACTCAGTAACGACCTCAAAAAGTATCTTGAGGAAAGGACAAACAGCGCCGCTATGACGTACATCGTGCTGTCAACTTTGGAGGATTTTCAAATCCCAATCCCCTGTCCAGACAATCCCAAAAAGTCGCTTGAAATTCAAGCCGAAATCGTCCGCATCCTGGACGCCTTCACCGAGCTGACCACCGAGCTGACCACCGAGCTGACCACCCGAAAAAAACAATACAACCACTACCGCGATCAGTTGTTGAGTTTTGAAGATGGGGAAGTGGAGTGGAAGACGTTGGGGGAATTGGCTGATGTAAACACTGGTTCAAAGCCGACGGAAATTCTTGAAACAGCAACAAGCTTTGATTACATCAATGCTGGAACATCCCGATCCGGATACAGCGCAGCAAGTAATTGTGCAGGCGATACCGTCACAACTCCGTCGCGAGGTCAAGGCGGCATTGGCTATGTGGGATATCAAAACGAACCATTCTGGTTGGGGCCTTTGTGCTACAAGTTGCAGTCAACAGATAAGACGGTTCTGATCAACAAATATCTTTTTTACTTCCTTCAATCACGAAGCGAACTGCTACTGGGCTTAAAAAAAGAAGGTGGGGTTCCTGCCGTCAATAAGTCTGACCTTGTTCAACTGGAAATACCCTTTCCTTCGCTCGAAGAGCAAAAACGCATCGTCGCCATCCTCGATAAATTCGATGCGCTGACCAACTCCATAAGCGAAGGCTTGCCCCGCGAAATCGAACTGCGCCAGAAGCAGTACGAGCACTACCGCGATTTGCTGCTGAGCTTTCCGAAGTCGGAAAGCCATGGAGATGCCCATGCCCAATGACCGCCCTGTCAAAGTGCAGTTGTTTGAATCCACCCATATCCGCAACCATTGGGATGCCGAGCGTGAAGAATGGTTTTTTTCCATTGTCGATGTGGTCGCTGCGCTCACAGACAGCGTCAACCCGACGGACTATTTGAAGAAGCTGCGCAAACGGGACGAACAGTTGCGCGACTACATAGGGACAAATTGTCCCCAGGTAGCCATGCCCACCGAGACTGGCAAAGCCAGAAAAACATTGGCCGCAACGACCCAGCATCTGCTGCGCATCGTTCAGTCCATCCCTTCTAAAAAGGCCGAACCCTTCAAGCTCTGGCTGGCCGAAGTGGGCAGCCAGCGCCTAGACCAACTGCAAGACCCTGAACTCAGCATTGAGCAGGCCATGCGGGACTACAAGCGCCTTGGCTACACAGACAACTGGATCAACCAGCGGCTCAAGAGCATCGAGATCCGCAAGGAGCTGACCGACGAGTGGATAAAGCACGGTTTGCAAGAAGGGCCGCAGTTCGCCTTTTTGACCGATGTGATCTACAAAACCTGGGCCGACAAAACCGCCAAGGAATACAAGCAGCACAAGGGCCTGAAGAAAGAAAACCTGCGCGACAACATGACCAACAAAGAGTTGATCATGAGCATGCTGGCCGAGCTGTCCACCAAAGAAATCTCAGAAGCCGTGCAACCGCAAACGCTGGACGAACACGAATCCGTGGCCAAGCGCGGTGGCGGCGTGGCCCGGCAGGCGCGGCTGAAGCTGGAAGCCGAAACGGGCAAAAAGCTGGTCAGCCCGCAAAACGCCAAGCAACTGCGGGCCTTGGGGCAGAACCCCGGCCCCAAAACAAGGGGCAAAGCATGAAGAAGCTCACCACCCGCGACCAAACCACCGAGTTTCTGCTCTACACCGCGCCCAATGGGGGCATCAAGGTGGAGGTGCTGCTCAGCCATGAAACCATTTGGCTGACCCAAAAGCGCATGGCCGAGTTGTTTGGCGTGGGGGTGCCAGCCATTTCTAAACACCTGAAAAACATCTTTGACAGTGGTGAACTGGTGGAAGAAGTGGTTATTTCCATTTTGGAAACAACCAGTGAGCACGGTGCTGTGGCTGGACTGACGCAGACGCAGCAGGTCAAGTATTACAACCTCGACGCCGTCATCTCGGTGGGCTACCGCGTCAATTCGGCACAGGCCACGCAGTTCCGCATTTGGGCCACCCAGCTGATCAAGGAATACATCATCAAGGGCTTTGCCATGGATGATGAGCGCCTGAAAAACGGGAGCTTTTTTGGCCAGGATTATTTTCGTGAGCTGCTGGAGCGGGTGCGCTCCATCCGGTCGAGTGAGCGGCGTATTTACCAGCAGATCACCGATATTTTTGCCGAGTGCAGCATCGACTACGACCCCAAGTCAGAGACCACGCGGCTTTTTTACGCCCATGTGCAAGACAAGTTTCACTTCGCAATCACAGGGCAGACGTCGGCAGAGATTATTTCGCGCCAAGCCGATGCCAGCAAGCCGTTGATGGGCTTGAGCACCTTTAAAAATGCACCCGCTGGCCGCGTGCTGAAGTCGGACACGCTGGTGGCCAAAAACTATTTGAGCGAGTCGGATATCAAAAAACTGGAGCGTGCAGTGGCCGCATTTTTTGACTACATCGAACGCATCATCGAGCAGCGCACCAGCTTCACCATGGCGGGTTTTGCCGAGAGCGTGGACAAGTTTTTGGCCTTCAATGAATACCGTGTTTTGGAAGGCTACGGCAGTATCAGCCGTGAGCAGGCTGACCAAATAGCGCTGGCCGAGTATGAAAAATTCAACAAGCAGCAACGCATCGAATCCGATTTCGACCGCCAAGTCAAAAAGCTGTTGCACAAAGGGAGCGCTGACGAGTGAGCGACTACAAAACCATTGCCGAGTCCAAAAATTTTATTGTTTTGGACAAGTACACCAAAGAGTGGCAAGTCAACGAGAGCTACCAGAGCGAGAGCGAGCTAGAGCGTGAGCTGGTTCAAGACCTGCGTCATCAAGGCTACGAATACGTACCCGGCCTCAGCACGCCCGAGGCCTTGCTGGCCAATGTGCGCGTGCAATTACAAGCGCTCAATAACGTGGCGTTTTCAGATGCCGAGTGGCAGCGCTTTGTAGAGAGCTGGCTGGACAAAGCAAGTGATGGCATTGTGGAGAAGACCCGCAAGATTCACGATGACTACATTCACGACTTTGTGTTTGACGATGGGCGTATTCAGAACATCTATTTGCTGGATAAGAAGAACATTGCTCGCAACAAGTTGCAAGTGATCAAGCAGTTTGAGCAAACAGGTAAACATGCCAACCGCTATGACGTGACGATTTTGGTCAACGGTTTACCACTGGTGCAGGTAGAACTGAAAAAGCGCGGCGTAGCCATTCGCGAGGCGTTTAACCAAGTACACCGCTACAGCAAAGAGAGCTTTAACAGCGCGAACTCACTGTTCAAGTATTTACAGTTGTTTGTGATTTCCAACGGCACAGACAGCCGCTACTTTGCCAACACAACGCAGCGCAACAAAAACAGCTACGACTTCACCATGAACTGGGCGAAGGCGGACAACAGTTTGATTAAGGACCTGAAGGATTTCACGGCTACCTTTTTTCAGAAGCAGACTTTGCTGAAGGTGTTGCTGCACTATTCGGTGTTTGATGCGAGTGACACCTTGCTGGTCATGCGCCCTTACCAGATTGCCGCTACCGAGCGCATTTTGTGGAAGATTGGTGGCAGCTATCAGGCTAAAAATTGGAGTACCACAGAAAGCGGCGGCTTTATTTGGCACACCACCGGATCGGGCAAGACGCTGACCAGCTTCAAGGCCGCGCGTTTGGCCACCGAGCTGGACTTTGTGGACAAGGTGTTTTTTGTGGTGGACCGCAAGGACCTGGACTACCAGACCATGAAGGAGTACCAGCGCTTTTCACCCGACAGCGTGAACGGCTCTGAGAGTACGACGGGCCTAAAGCGCAATTTGGCAAAGGATGACAACAAGATCATCGTCACTACCATCCAAAAGCTCAATCACTTGATGCGTACTGAGGCCGATCTAGCCATTTACGGCAAGCAGGTGGTGTTTATTTTTGACGAGTGCCACCGCAGCCAGTTTGGCGAAGCGCAGAAGAACCTGAAGAAAAAGTTCAAGAAGTTCTATCAGTTTGGTTTTACGGGTACGCCGATCTTTCCCCAAAACGCTTTGGGCGCAGAGACCACGGCCAGTGTGTTTGGACGAGAGCTGCATTCCTATGTGATTACCGATGCCATTCGCGATGAGAAGGTGCTCAAGTTCAAGGTGGATTACAACGATGTGCGCCCACAGTTCAAAGCCATTGAAACGGAGCAGGATGAGAAGAAGCTGAGCGCAGCCGAGAACAAACAGGCCTTGCTGCACCCCAAACGAATTGAGGAAATCTCGCATTACATCCTGAACAACTTCCGCCGCAAAACCCATCGCTTGCAAACGGGCAGCAAGGGCTTTAACGCCATGTTTGCCGTCAGCAGTGTGGACGCGGCCAAGCTGTATTACGAGACGCTCAAAGACCTGCAAAAGGATAGCGACAAGCCTTTGCGCGTAGCCACCATTTTTTCGTTTGCAGCCAATGAAGAGCAAGAAGCCATTGGCGATATTCAAGACGAGAGCCTGGATGTGTCTGCCCTGAACAGCAGCGCCAAAGAGTTTTTGACCGCCGCCATTGCCGATTACAACGCGCACTTCAAGACCAGCTTCAGTGTGGACAGCAACGGGTTTCAAAACTACTACCGAGACCTGGCCAAGCAGGTGAAGTCGGGTGAAATTGACTTGTTGATCGTGGTGGGTATGTTCCTGACAGGTTTTGATGCGCCAAGGCTCAACACCTTGTTCGTTGACAAAAACCTTCGCTACCACGGCTTAATTCAGGCCTATTCACGCACCAACCGGATCTTTGATGCCACCAAGACCTTTGGCAACATCGTGACTTTTCGAGATTTGGAAAAAGCCACGGTAGACGCCATCACTCTGTTTGGTGACAAGAACACCAAAAACGTGGTGCTGGAGAAAAGCTACAAGGAATACATGGAAGGCTTCACCGATGTGGTGACGGGTGAGGCGCGACGCGGCTTCGTTGAGGTGGTGGGTGAGTTGGAGCAGCGCTTTCCAGACCCTGCGGCCATCGAAAAAGAGGCCGATAAAAAAGCCTTTGCCAAACTGTTTGGCGAGTATTTGCGCATTGAAAATGTGCTGCAAAACTTTGATGAATTTGCCAGCCTGCGCGCCGCGCAAAGCTTGGACGTGCGTGACGCGACAGCTGTCGAGGCCTTCAAGGCGCAGCATGGACTGACAGACAACGAGCTGACTGCCATGCAGGGCCTGAACATCCCTAGCGAGCGGGCGCTTCAGGATTACCGTTCTGCCTACAACGATATTCGCGATTGGCTACGCCGTGAGCGAGAAGGCAAGCAACCCGAGCAGTCCAGCGTCGATTGGGACGATGTGGTGTTTGAGGTTGACCTGTTGAAGTCGCAAGAGATCAATCTTGATTTCATTTTGGAGTTGATCTTTGACAACAACAAAAAGGTCAAAGACAAAGTAGCGCTGGTTGAAGACGTTCGTCGTTTGATTCGATCTAGCTTAGGTAATCGAGCCAAAGAAAGCTTGCTGGTTGACTTCATCAACCAGTCGGACTTAGACAAGATGGGCGACAAGGCTGGCGTGATTGAAGCTTTCTTTGCTTTTGCGCAAGCAGAGCAACAACGCGAAGCACAAGAGCTGATTAGCTCTGAGAGCCTGAATGCAGAAGCGGCCAAGCGTTACATCACTAACTCTTTAAAGCGTGAGTACGCCAGTGACAATGGAACAGAGCTCAATGCCATCTTGCCAAAGATGAGCCCACTCAACCCGCAATACTTGACTAAGAAGCAAAGCGTGTTTCAGAAAATCGCTGCCTTTGTAGAGAAGTTCAAAGGCGTGGGTGGGCAGGTCTAAGTTTGCTAATCACCGCATTTCATGCGGTGATTAAGCTCTGTATTCACCGCATTCTGTGCGGTGATTAGGCCGCGTATTCACCGCACTCAATGCGCCCCGAGGTAACACCCCTCAGCCCGCTCCCCATCCACTTCATCACCTTCTTCGCTGCACAGCGCAGCAATCAAGGCAAGGTCTGCCACTTGGCCAGGTAGCAGCAGCTCTTCATTGGTCCAACGCTTGACCAAGTGGCCATTGGCCACGCCGCCAGTGTGTGGGGCTTGGTAGGCGCGGCGGTGTTGCATGGTCACGCCACTGTTGGCGTTGGCAATAAAGCGGCTTTCGCCCAAGGCCCAAGGTTCAAAGTAGGCATTGGCCTTTGCATCGACTTGGCGGAAGTAGCTGCGTGCGCCTTCGGCGTTGAGCTTCTTGCGCACAGTGCGCGTGATGAGGCCTTGCATATGGTCTAGCGCGGCGTAGTCCATCTGGTCCAAGGCTTCTGGGCTCATGTCTTGTGTGGCCAGTGCGGCTATTTTGGCCAATTCGGCGGGTAACTCGGCGGCTAAGACTTGCACCATGGCTTTGACCACATCGTGATGGGGCGCTACAGCCGTGGCCACGCCGCGTGTTTGCGGTTGGATGGGACAGCGAATTTCTACAAAGCGCGGCTTGACGGGCCCAGTGCAGCCGTCGTGGTGGTAGTACTCGCCTTGGCTCAGCCGCCCTTTGCTAGAGCGCCCGCGCACGTCGCGGTAGGTGGGGTGTTGGGTGTGAACGTTCAGGCACACCACCAAGCCCGTGGCATCGACCAACTTGTAAAAGGCTTCGCGCCATTCAGGCAATAGCAGTTTGTCGTGCAGGTAGTCGGTGGGGGCTTCCGCCTCATTGCCCTTGAAGTTTTTTTCCTCGCCTTCAATCACCAACACAAAGGGCTTGGGCCTGCGCACGCGCCACTGGCAGTTGGCAAATTCCAGCACCGAGGTGGTTGGTTCAGATGGAGTGGCGGCGCTGAGGCCCGAAGGGGTGGACATGGTGAAGTGGGGTAGAGGCTAGGCCCGAACAACGGGCGAATGATGTGCCAATTTTAGGGCTTAGCCTCAGGGCATCTTCACCACGTGCTGCGCAACAAGGGCAGCTTGTTTAGACTTGATGCATGTCTATCAAACACGCTTTATCGGTCCTCTTGTTGGTTGCATCTGCCGCGCACGCGCACGTGCGAATGGATGAGGGGCGCGTGGTGTTGCCAAGCTTTGCGATAGACCGAACCGAGGTGACCATCGCGCAGTTTGAGCGCTATGTGCAAGCCACGGGCACGGTGACGCGGGCCGAGAAAGAAGGCGGTGGTTTTGAGTACGGGGCAGGGTGGGAGCGCCGCCCCGGCTGGAGCTGGCGAAAGCCCGATGGGCAGACGACCCGTGCCGACATGCCTGCGGTGCATTTAGATTTTGCCGAGGCACAGGCTTATTGCCGCTGGGCGGGTGGCCGTTTGCCCACGGGGGACGAGTGGCAAAAGGCAGGCTTTACCGAGCTGCGCGATGCACCCCTGCACCGTGGGCCAAAGGCCGCACTTACCCATGGACCACAGGCGACAGCCCGCAAGGCGCTAACACCAGCGACCCCGACCCATGGCCGCGTGCCGCCCCCGCAGGCGCGACACGCCAAGGTGTGAATGGCTTGTATAACATGGGCGCGAATGTGTGGGAATGGACCACCGACAGCACAGACGCCACAGGTCGCGAACGCAGAACGGTGGGTGGCTCTTGGTGGTACGGCGCGTTCAACATGAAAGCCGATGTGAAGGCGTTTAAGCCTGCAGATTTTTATGCGGTCTACATCGGGTTTCGATGTGTGTATGACCGCTGAAGGTGCTTTACAGCTGCAACGCTTCCCACACGCGATACGCCGCATACGCATCGTTGGCGGCGTAAACCAGCTGTGATTCGCTCAAGCGCAGATTGGCCCAGTTGCTGGTGGCTGCCTTCTTTGACTTTTGAAAACGCTGGTTGAACAGCACTGCCACTGCGCCCTTGACGCCCATTTCTTTGCGATAGCCCTGGGCTTTGAAAATGGTGTTGAGCTCCAAGATGCCCGCAGGCTCGACGCCAAATTTTTGGATGATGCGTTTGCGGTCGTCGCCCAAACCAAAGCCTGCTTTGGCAATGCCTTCGCGCGCTAACAAGTCGGCAGCCACAGCTCTGCACTCGGGGTCGTGTAGCTGAAACACCCAAGCGCGTTCGCCCGTGGAAAGCTGCAACACATGCGGGCCGTCAGACGCTTCGCCCACGCGAAAGGTGGGCTTTGATTCAGTGTCAAAGCCCCAAGCGGGTGATGTGATCAACGCATCGTGAGCCTGTTGCGCTTGTTTGCCGGTGTTGACCAAGGTGATGCGGTCAAGCCCCAAACGAGGAAACTCTGGAAGCAGGGCGATGGCTTCTTTGTCGGGGGTGTCGCGGCGTTGTGTCATGTGTGGCTGATCTCAACGCTTCTTAGATTTGAACGCCGTTTTCTTGTTTTTCTCAATCGCCTCTTTGCGCACGGCACGTTCGGCATCAGCAATCTTGCCTTCGGCCAGCCACGCAGCAAATTCTTCTGGCGTTTCTAGTGTGACGCGGCCCAGCGCAGCGGTGCGGAAATCGTGGATGACGATGTGCGCGGCTTTGGTAGTGTTGATGCGGCCGCCGCTTTGAACTGCGCCGCGCTTGCGGCCAATGGCTTCGAGCATTTCTTCGTCGGTGTGGCTGGCCACGTCGTCGATGTTGTAGCGCTGCTTGAGCTCGTTGGGGTAGTGCGGAATGAGGTAGTTGAGCAGCTCAAGCGCAACGGTTTCTTCGTCAAACGCGTTCACGCCAATCGCGCCGCTGGCGGCTAGGTTGAAGCCGCTTTGCTCGACGATGATGCGCGGCCACAGCACGCCCGGTGTGTCGTACAAATAAAAATCATCGGCCAAGGCAATGCGTTGCTCGGTTTTGGTGATACCGGCTTCGTCGCCCGTTTTGGTGGCGCGCTTGCCTTTGAGGGTGTTGATGAGGGTGGACTTGCCCACGTTGGGAATGCCGCAAATGAGCACGCGCATGGGCTTGACCATGCCGCCACGGTTGGGGGCGAGTTGCTGGCAGTTGTCGATCAGCGCTTTGGCGGGTGACGACATGCTGGTGTCGAGGCCAATGGCACGCACGCCGGGCATGGCGTTGTAGTGGGCCAGCCACATCGCGGTGCGAGCTGGGTCAGCCAAGTCTTGCTTGCTCAGCACCTTGAGTGCAGGCTTTGTTTTGATGAGTTCGGCCAGCATCGGGTTGGCGCTAGAGCCGGGCAAACGGGCGTCAAGCATTTCGATGACAACGTCAATCTCTTTGATGCGCTCCCCAATCGCTTTGCGCGTGAGGTGCATGTGTCCGGGGAACCATTGAATAGCCATAGTCTTGATTGTCGTTCACGCGGAGTGGGTGGCTGTCTGCAATCGCAGATGCACGTCATCCGTTAAATCGACGGGGAGTTGTTGCTTGGCTTTGATGTAGTGCTCGGTGAACACTTCAAAGTAGGCGTTGAGGGCTTCGGCAGCTTGGGTGTCGTTAGCCAGTGCCAAACACATCGCACCCACTTCGGCGGTGCACAGGTGCGCTTCGCTTTGGGCGCGGCGCAGTTTGTAGCGTGAGAGTTGTTCGGGCTGCAGGCTAAGCACGGGGAAGTTTTGCAGGTAGGGGCTTTTGCGAAACATCTTGCGGGCTTCGTCCCATGTGCCGTCGAGCAACATGAACAAGGGCCGCTTCACAGGTTGCGTGTTGGCGTTGTGCGTCACCTCATGCACCACGCGTGTGTCATCAGCAAATTCAGCAGGGAAGACCACATAGGGTTGCCATTGTGGGTCGTTCAACAGAGCCAACAACGCAGGGTCAACTTCGGTACGCGCCCAACCAAAGGCAAAGGTGTCGGCTACCACATCGGCAATCAGCCAACCGGTGTTGCTGGGTTTGAGCGGCTCGATGTCGGCCATGAGCAAACACATGCCTGCGCGTGTGGGCACGTTGGGGCGAAGCGCGCAGATGCAGTGGGTGGGCACCAAGCGGCAGCCAGCGCAGCGTTCGCCTTTGGGGCCGCCACGAGCTAGAAAGGGTTTGACGCTGCGGGCTAGGCGCGAGGCGCGAAGGCGAGAAACCGCGTGGGGCAAGTAGACGGACACGACTGGGGAAGTTGACGGCTGGAGCGGTGGCTATTGCTGGGCAGCGAAAGCTTATTCAGACACATTGCACTCGCGGCGCAAGAGCGACAGTGCATCGTGTAATTTGTAATCATGGTCGCTCTCTAAAGTGACGAGCGCATCGTCGATGAACGACTCCCACATGTCGATGTAATCGTCTTGATGCTCAGCCGGTGCATTGGCCTGGATGAATTCGGTGGCCAGTTCAGTCTTTAAACCTGATTTACGAATTTTGCGAATCAGCGTGGCAGCCGTTTTTTCGGTCAACAGCGTTTTGCCTGTGCTACCCGTAGCAATGCACAAGAAGAGGGTGAGCAACGAGCTGTCGTCGCTGTGGCCGCCTGTGGCTTTGGTCCACGCGGCAGAGGTTTGGCGGTCAAAGTGGTCGACCTCGGACAAACCGTCTTCCACCCAAAAGTAGCGGCCTACAAAAGCTGGTGTTTGGTTGAAGAGCTTTTGGCATGTGATGGCACCGTCCAAAATTTTGGCCAAGTCGGCTTCCACGCTTTGCCGCACTTGCTCGACTGCTTCTTTGAACTCAGCAGGCAGGTTTTTAGGCGCAGCCAAGTTGATGGCTTTGGTGGCGCTGGGTTTGCGCAGGGTGGCGATGATTTTTTGAAAGGCCACCCAGTCAGGCATGTCTTTGTGTTTGGTGGCGGCTGCTAACAAGGCGGTGCGAATGACGGCTTCGGCATCGCAGCCAGCTTCTTCTAAATCATCGGCGTGCAGGCCCAGCTCGTCGGCCATCCAAATAGCGGCGTCGATGACGTGGGCCACTTGTTGGCGTTTGGCCAGCTCGGCTTGGTAGTCGGCCAGATTGCAGAGCGACCATTTGGCCAATTGCGGGATGTGTTTGTCGCTGAAGCCGCCATGCTCGTTCATGCCAAAGTGCGTATTTCGCGGCATGACGATGAGGGCTTTGAGCATGTCTGATGCTGCTTTAGAGCGTGACATGAATGAGTGCTCGCGCAAGTGTTCGGCGGCTTTGCGCAGATCGCCACCGCTTTGAATTTGCAGCGTGAGGCTGACCATGTTGACGATGCGGTCCTTGGCTTTTTCAAGCTCGGGACGTAAGAACTCGCTGCCAAAGTAACGCGCAATTTGCACCATGCCTTTGGGCGCATCGGTTTGGATGGCGTCTAGCTTGGCTTGGTCTAATACGCCGTGTTGCACGCCGAAGGCCAACACCTTTTCAAAGAAAGGGCGGTCATCAAAAAGGGCAACAACAGATTGCGTCATGGTCTGTGGATTTAGATGGCTGATTCTTCGTCAGAGTCACGGGCAGCGGGTGTGGCTTGGCCGCGGTCGGTGGCGCTGGTTTCGACCTTGCCATCGTCCTCTTCCTCGTCTTCTTCCGACAGGCCTGCATCGTGGGCGCGTGCTTTGGCGCGCAGCACCAAGAGCATTTCGATGAAGAGGTCTGGAATTTTGTGGCGCAAGATCCAAGCGAGTTGCATCCAGTCTTGGTCGGCCACTTCGTCTTCTTCGACGCGTGGCTTCACATAGGCCGAGCCGAGTAGGGCGCTTTCGGTCAGCATGTCGCCATCGTCTTCCATGGTGTCGAATGTGCCGGTGCGCGCAAAGGCTTCAATGCGGCTCCACTTTTCGCTGAAGTAGTCGGCCAGCGCTTCTGCGCCGCCTTCTAGGTCGCCAATGGCGGTGAGGAACTCAACCGTGTCTGCGTCTTCGCGGAAGATGATGGAGTTCATCATGCCGCGCAGGTGGGTGCGGGTGAGGTCTTTGTATTGTTTTTCAATCACTACGGCACGGGCAAATTGCTCGGGCGTGACCAGCAGGTTGATGACCGATTCTTTAGACGTGTCGTACTCACGAATAACAGCCAAGATGTCTTTGGGAGGCAGCTGCTCCAGCACCACCATCAGTGCTTGATCGCCTTCGGCATCGGCCAGCTCGACCAACGCAGCCTCTGCGCCGGTGATGTCACCTGCGGCGATGAGGCTTTGCGTTTTGGTAATCAGTGCGATGGCGTTTGTTTTGTCGGTCATGACGTTTCCTTATTCTTTGCTGTCGAAGCCTTGTTCGACCATCCACGCGTTGCCTGCTTCTTCGCGTTCACGGGCTTCGCGCTCTTCGTCATCCTCGGCTTGGTCGCCGCGCTCGACGTTTTGCAAATCTTCATCGGCATCGGCGTCGTTTGACTGTGCACCACCGTGTAATCCAGCTCGCATTGGCGTGCCATGCATGTATTCGAGTGCAGCGGCCACGGTCATGAACCAAGCGCCAACTGGCTCAGCCAAAATTTTGTCGACGATGGGTTGTGCCCAAGGTGCAATGCGCACACCTTCAGACAAGGCATCCCAGCTCAGCAAATCATCCGCATCGCGGGTGATGAAGTGGGCCATCAACTCGGGCTCGTGAAACTCAAAGGCTTGGTGCAAGACCACGGCCACCATCTCGGGGCTGAGGTCCATCATTTGCAACAAGAAGTCCAACTCTTTGCGCTTTTCCGCCAAGCGCTTGTCAAGGATGTAGTGGCCTTCGGAGTCAGAGTTGAGGTCGTCCAACTCGGCTTGGTAGGCAGAGCGCAGCTCTTGGAAGAATGGGGAAATGCTCATGATGATTTATGTCCGGTTCAGCACTTGCTGAAAGTAGCCTTGCCAAATTTCGCGTGCCGTTTGTGCGGGGTCGTCCAACAGGTTGCGGCGACGGTTGTCGTCGTAGGCTTTGCGTTTGTCGTTGCCTGACAGCACGTCGTACGCCTCTTGCACTTCACGAAAACGCGCAGGCGCATCGGGGTCGCTGTTGCGGTCCGGATGAAACTGCGAGGCTTTTTGGCGGAACGCTTTTTTGATGTCCGACAGCGAGGCATCGCTTTTGAGACCTAAGGCGGCGTAGTGTTCAGACACGTGAAACTCTTGTTGAATGACAGCGGTTGAGAAATTAAAGCGATTGCTTTAGGCGAATTTCTTCGACCTTGACGGGGCCCATGGGCACGGTCTTGGCGCTAGACATTTCGCGCTTGAAGCCAGCCAACTCGTGAAAGCGCATGGCGCGGTCGTTGGCAATAGGCACCCAAATAGACACATGGGTGCAGCCTTCTTCTTGCAGGCCTTCGCGGGCGGCGTCCCACAGGGCCAAGCCCACGCCTTTGCCCCAGTAGGCGGCGTCCACATAGATGTCCCAAATTTCGCCGAGGGTGTTGGGTGTGCCTTTGTCGCGTGAGCGGTCGTAGCCCACAAAGCCCACAATCTTGCTGCCGTCAACGGCCACTTGGACTTGGGGTTCGGCGTATTCAATGGCTTCGCGCCAGTAAACGGTGTTTTTTTCTTCGGGCACTGGCAGCACTTTGGCGCCGGTTTGCATGGTTTTGAAAGCTTCTTTGGCGGTGGCTGCGTACAGCTCGGCGATTTTGGCGGCGTCGCGCATCGTGGCGGGACGGACTTCAACAGTTGTCAGGTCGGACATGGAGAGGGGAAATTCGGTAAACAGATAAGACCGCTATTGTCCCAGTAAATCCATCCTCGGCTAAGACTTAGGTAGAGTAGTGCCTTCGCTGCTAGCAGCCTTCTTTTTCAAACTCCCGAACCCATGCTCATTCTTGCCCCGATGGAGGGCTTGCTCGACTTTGTGCTGCGCGACGTGCTGACCCGCATCGGCGGGGTGGACCGCTGCGTGTCGGAGTTCATCCGCGTCACCAACACCTTGCTGCCCGAGCGCACTTTTTTGCGCATCGTGCCCGAGCTGACCAATGGCGGCCGTACTTTTGCGGGTGTGCCTGTGCGCCCTCAGTTATTGGGGTCAGACCCCCAATGTTTGGCCGACAACGCCGCACGTGTGGCGGGCATGGGTTGCGATGGGGTGGACTTGAACTTTGGGTGCCCCGCCAAACAAGTGAACCGCCACGGCGGCGGTTCGGTGCTGCTGCAAGACCCAGAAGTGCTGTACCAAATTGTGCGAGCCGTCCGCGCCGCCGTGCCTGCACACCAAGTGGTGTCGGCCAAGATGCGCTTGGGATTCAACGACGACAGCACCGCCGAAGAATGCGCCTTGGCGCTAGAAGCGGGTGGGGCGAGTGAGATCGTGGTGCACGCCCGCACAAAGGCAGATGCCTACCGACCGCCGGCGTATTGGCATCGCATTGCCGACATCAAAGCCAAGGTGAAAACACCCTTGGTGGCCAATGGCGAAATTTGGAATGTGCAAGACGCCATCAATGCACGCGCCGAGTCGGGCTGCTTTGATTTGATGTTGGGCCGCGGCATCGTGACCAACCCTGGCCTGGGCTGGGACATTCAAGCGCACGACGCTGCTGCAAATGGTTTGCCCGCACCCGCGCCCGAAGTACGCTGGCAAGACCTGCCGCCACACCTGCACACGTTTTGGCAAATTGTGTCGGGCCATGTGAGCGAGCGTCACCAAGCTGGGCGCTTGAAACAATGGCTGAATTTTTTGCGCAAGTACTACCCCGACGCCGAGGCCGCCTACCAACATGTACGCACCTTGACCAGCCCCAAAGACATCAACGCATGGTTTGACGCCATGCCTACACATCAATGACCGACGACAACACCCAAGACGCCATCGACGACAACGCATTCGCGCAAGAGCCCCGCCTTTGGCAAAACGAAACGTGGACAGCCAAGGTCATCAAAAACGACGATGACGATGGGTGGGCGGTGGCCATGTTCAAAGACGGCGAATCCGAAGCCGCGCTGATTGGCCCATGGACGATGGGTCGCGACAAAAAGAACCCCAAGCCGCTGGATGGCAACGCCTTCATCACCTTGGTCAAAACCGCCTCAGAGTTTGTGCGCCGCAGCGAGCAGCAGTTGCACGCCACGCTGCACCAGGCCGTCACGGTCAACGGCCAAACAGGTCGCGTGACCGTGCTGCTAGACATCGTGCCCGATGACGACAACCCCTACGCCACACTGAGCGCGCAAGACGAGGGCGGCGACACGCTGGCCGAGGTGCGTGTGGACGCGGGCTACAAGCTCAACCGCAATACGGCACAGGCTTGGGTGGATGCGGGGTTTGAGATGACGAAGGGGCGTGGTTGATCCCACGCATGACTCGGTGTCTTGAAAGCTGGTGTTTCAAGTTGCGTGAGCTTTGCTCGTGCCGCAGCCTTGTGGGTTTCGCAGAATGACGGCATGAAACCTACATCTACTTACCCCCGCGAATTCGCCGAGCAACACATGCACACCATCCTGGCCCGCTTGGCCGGTCCGGGTGCGGTGCCCCGTGCCGACCAAGTGGACGCGGTGCACGCCGTGCTGCAACCGGCGTCCCGTGTGCTGGTGGTGCAGGCCACGGGTTGGGGCAAGTCGGCGGTGTATTGGGCGGCCACGCACGCGATACGCAGCACGGGCGCTGGCCCCACGCTGGTGGTCTCGCCCCTGTTGGCGCTGATGCGCGACCAGGTCAGCGCCGCCGAGCGTGCGGGCTTGAAGGCAGCTACCGTGAACTCCACCAACATCGATGACTGGGACGATGTGTTCCAACGGCTGGACGAGGACACCATCGACGTGCTGCTGGTCTCGCCTGAACGGCTGGGCAACCCGCGTTTTGCGGCGCGGCTGGGCGCTTTGCTGGCCCGGGTGGGCTTGATCGTGATCGACGAGGCGCATTGCATCAGCGATTGGGGTTTTGACTTCAGGCCTGATTACCAGCGCTTGGCGCGGGCGCTTTTGTCTACGCCGACCGCCAGCGTGCTGGCCACCACGGCCACGGCCAACGAGCGCGTTACCTTGGACATTGGCAAGCAGTTGGGCGCGGACACGGTGACCTTTCGCGGCACGCTGGCCCGCACCTCGCTCACGCTGTCGGTGGTGCCGGGTTTGTCGCCCTTGCAGCGCTACGCCTGGATCGCCGATGCCTTGGCGCAGTTGCCGGGCTCGGGCATTGTGTATGTGCTGACGGTGGCCGAGGCCGAGCGGCTCACCGCGTTTTTGCGCAGCTGCGGCCATGCGGTCGATGCTTACAGCGGTCAGACCGACGCCGATACGCGCCTCAAAGTGGAAGATCGTTTGCGCCACAACCAGGTCAAAGCGGTGGTGGCCACCTCAGCGCTGGGCATGGGCTACGACAAGCCGGATTTGGGCTTTTGTGTGCATGTGGGCTCGCCCTCGACCCCGGTGGCCTACTACCAGCAGGTGGGGCGGGCAGGGCGCGCCGTGGCGCATGCCGAAGGGGTGTTGCTGCCGTCGGACGCCGACGAACGGATTTGGGATTACTTCGCCACCGCGTCAATCCCGGATGCGGCCACGGCCGCCAAGGTGTTGCAAAGTCTGGGAAACGACGGGCGCAGTTTGCTGGAGATCGAAGCCGATACGGGCGTGCGCCGAGGGCGGCTGGAAGCGCTGCTCAAAATCTTGGCGGTGGAGGGCGTGGTGGACAAAGAAGGCCCCACTTGGCGCGCCACGGGTGTGCCGTATGAACACGACACGGCCAAATGGACGGCGCTGGCGCAAGTGCGCCAGCAAGAGGCCGGCATCATGCGCCAATACGCCCAGGGTGCGGGCTGCCTGATGGCGTATTTGCAAACCGCGCTGGACGACCCGTCGCCCGAGCCTTGCGGGCGCTGCTCGGTGTGCACCGGGCATTTGCCGTTTCCGGGCCTCATGCCTTCACAAGACAAACTGATCGCTGCGCGTGACTTCTTGCGCGGCATGGACGTGGACATCGAACCGCGCAAACGCTGGCCGAGTGGGGTGGGGCGTAAGGGCGCGATTCGCGGCTTTGACGCGGGCCGAGCTGTGGCTTTTGCCGATGATCCGGGTTGGGTGGTCGAGTTGCAGGCTTTGCGTATGGCTGCCCCGGGCGATGTACCCACCGATTTGTTGGCAGGGGCCGTGGCCACTCTTGGGCGCTGGGCCAAAACCTGGCCCGCCCGTCCGGTGTGTGTTGTGCCGATGCCAGCGCACAACATGGCGTCCAACCGCGCCCTAGCTGCGTACATTGCTCAAAAAGGTCGTTTGCCGTTGCACGATGTATTTAGCTGGGCTGGTGGAATGCCCCCTGATGACGCAGCCTCCACGCTTGTAGTGGCTCATTTAGAGTCAGTGATGAGGCTTGCAACAGATGTCGCGCTATCTGATGGCACCGTGCTTCTCGTGGCTACCCATGTGCGAACTCGTTGGGCTTCAACGCTTGCGGCGGCGCTCTTACGTGAGCAAGGTGTCAACCAGGTACTTTTGTTGGCTTTGCATTTGCAGCCTTGAACAAATGATGCTGGGTGTATATACTTGATGTAAATACATTTATATCGGGAGCTTTGATGACATATGCCCGTGTTTTTCAGTCTGGCAACAGCCAAGCTGTGCGTTTACCTAAAGAGTTTCGATTTGACACAGATCAGGTCGAAATATTTCGACAGGGCAGTGACATTGTGCTGCGCCAAGTGCCTACCAACGCGGGCGCCGTGTTCGATTTACTAAGTAGCTTGCCCGCAGACTTTATGGCCGATGGCCGCCAAGACGCACCGCCTCAAGAGCGCGAGGCGCTTTGAAGATGGCCGTGCAGCTAAATCGCTATCTCTTAGATACCAATATTTGCATTTACATCGCTAAGGGACAGCCGCTGGCTGTGCGCCATCGGTTTGAGTCGCACACGCTTCAAGAGTTGGCCATGTCTACGATCACGGTGGGTGAATTGCGGTTTGGTGCAGAAAAAAGTCAGTCTCGTGATCGTGCGTTAGCGACTATTGCGCAATTGGTTCAAATGATCCAGCCGTGTGCCTTACCCATGGCGGCGGCTGAACATTACGGTCATGTGCGAGCCTCCTTACAGCAGCAGGGCATGCCAATTGGAAATAACGATCTTTGGTTAGCCGCTCATGCTCTAGCCGAAGGTTGGACTTTGGTGACGAACAACACGCGTGAGTTCAGCCGAGTGCAGGGGTTACGCGTTGAAAACTGGGTTGAGTAATGCATGCCACCTGCAAGTCTTAAAACACACCTCCACCCTTGGCAAGTCCTCACAGGCGGCATTTGCGGTTTGGTGTTGACCATTGGCTTGGCGCGTTTTGCATATACGCCGTTGCTACCAAGCCTGCAAATTCAAACCGGATTAACCGACGCTGCCGCAGGCGGCTTGGCCGCCATCAACTACGCTGGCTACATGAGCGGTGCATTGGCGGCCACCTGGATTGACGATGTGCGCTGGCGGCATTGGCTCTACAGCGCTGGCTTGTGGATGGCTTTGGTCACGGTGGCCGCAATGGCGCTGACCACTTGGATGCCTGCGTGGGCTTTGATTCGCTACATCGGTGGTTTGTGTGGCGCAACTGGCATGTTGCTGGGCTCCGGATTGATTTTGGGTTGGCTGATGCGGCAGGGGCGCCGGCCTGAGTTGGGTTTGTATTTCATTGGCTTGGGGCTGGGCATTGTGGTGTCGGCGTTGGGTGCTTGGGGCTTGTCGCAGTTGTGGCCCACATGGTCGGACCAATGGTTGGCGTTTGCGACGCTGGGCTTGCTGTTTTTTGTGCCCGCTTGGAAGTGGCGTCCGCCTGTGCCACCGCAGGTGGTGGTGGCGCATGACGCAGCGCCTGCGGCAGGCTTAGGCTCGCGCCGCTGGGCGTGGACCATGCTCACCAGTTACTTTGCGGCGGGTTGGGGCTTTGTGATCAGCGCCACTTTCACGGTGGCGATTGTTGAGCGCGAGCCTGCACTGGCGGGCCAAGGCCCGTTAGCTTGGGCGATGGTGGGGTTAGCGGCCATGCCCGCGGTGTTTATTTGGGATTTGGTGGCGCGGCGTGTGGGCGACAAGCGGGCATTGCTGTTGGCGTTTGGTTTGCAAACGCTTTCGGTCATGTTGCCTGCGATGTCGGGCGAGTTGTGGGCTGCGCTTGCAGGGGCTGTGGGCTATGGCGCAACGTTCATTGGCATTGTGAGCATGACACTGGCCTTGGTGGGCCGCAGAGCACCCAACAACCCAGGCAAAGCCATGGCCAAGCTCACGCTCAGCTACGGCGCCGCGCAAATGCTGGCCCCTGTGGTGGCGGGTTACATGGCTCAGACCACGGGCACGTTCAAAGGTGCGTTGTGGCTGACCGCTGGGGTGATGGCCGCAGGCATGGCCCTGTTGGCGACTTTGCCCAAAGACGACTGAAAGCACAGCATTTCGCAAAGGATTTGAGCGAAAACCCCAGCCTGTGACGGGGTAGCTCAGGCCTCACAATAGGGCGTTAGCTCTAGGGCGCCCCTGCTGTTTTTTAAAGCGATTTACCGTGCCCACTCAAAGTTTTATTCTTGGCAAAGACGCGCCACTCGAATCCACCATCAACACCATGCAGGCCAAGTTGCAGGCGATGGGGTTTCACATCCAAGAGAAAAGTTGGCTCAATCCCGTGGACGGCATTTGGTCGGTTCACATCCGCGACCGCGATTGCCCCGCTTTGTTTGCCAACGGCAAAGGCGCGACTCGCATGGCGTGTTTGGCCAGCGCGTTGGGTGAGTTCTTTGAACGCTTGGCCACCAATTATTTTTGGACGCATTTCTACCTTGGTCCCCTCACGGCAGATGCTTCGTTTGTGCACTACCCGCAAGAGCGTTGGTTTGATTTGACCGATGACGGTTCTTGGCCCAAGGGTTTACTCAACGCTGAGCTGCACACCTTTTACAACCCCGAGGGCAACATTGATTGCGCCAACTTGGTGGACTTCAACTCGGGCAACATGGAGCGAGGTATTTGCGCCATTCCGTATGAGCGCCAGCGTGATGGCGAGACAGCCTACATCCCCGTCAACATCATTGGCAACTTGTATGTGAGCAACGGCATGTCCGCGGGCAACACCGCGCTGGAGGCACGCACACAAGCGTTGTCTGAGATTTTCGAACGCCATGTGAAAGCCAAGATCATCAGCGAAGGCATTTGCTTGCCCGATGTGCCAGAAGCGGTGATCAATCGCTACCCGCGTATCGCTGCAGGCATTGAAGCCTTGCGTGCAGCAGGCTTTGGTATTTTGGTGAAAGACGCATCGCTCGGTGGCAAGTACCCCGTGATGAACGTGACTTTGCTGCACCCCGAAGACCAAGGCTGCTTTGCCAGCTTTGGTGCGCACCCGCGTTTTGAGGTGGCACTGGAGCGTGCATTGACCGAACTACTGCAAGGCCGCGCGTTGGATAGTTTGAGCGGTTTTCCTGCGCCCACATTTGATTTGGAAGAAGCGGCGAGTGCACCCAACATCGAAATTCATTTTGTGGATTCGAGTGGTGTGATTCACTGGGAGTTCTTGGGCCAGATTCCAGACTATGTGTTTGTGGACTGGAACTTTGCCAACACCACGCCTGAAGACTACGCGTATTGTGTGAAGCGCATGCACGACGATGGGTTTGACATTTACATCGCTGACTTCGAGCACTTGGGCGTGTATGCCTGCCGCGTGCTCGTGCCAGGTATGTCTGAGATTTACCCCGTGGACGACCTTGACTTTGAGAACAACAGCATCGCCAACGAAATGCGCGAGGCCATTCTTAATTTGACGGATCTCGATAACGAAGAGTGTTCAGACTTGTTGGCCTCGTTGAACGAATCCAACTTGGCCGATGAACGCCCCGTGGCGGGCCTGATTGGCATGGCCGCAGACGCAGGCAGCTTCTGGGCCGACTTGCGCGTAGGCGAACTCAAAACGTTGTTGGCCTTGGCCTGTGGCGACGAAGCCGCCACCGTAGAAGGCTGCGAGTGGATTCGCCACTTTGACCAAATTCCGCAACAACGCCGTGCTGTGTATGCGTGTATCGAAACCTTGGTGTTGCTGACCGACCGTGGCGACACTGCGCCTTATGTGGGTGCGATTCGCCAGCTGTTTGGCGCGGGTGTGTTTGAGCAAGCCCACGCCCTCATCATGCAGACTGACCGCTTCATGGGCATCTCAGCGCCTGGCTTGATGATGGAGGGCTGCGAGATGCAACACAAGTTGTGGGCGGCCTACGAAAAAGTGCAAGAGTACAAGTAACCGAACGCAAACAAAAAAGCCGCTTTTCAAAGCGGCTTTTTCATGAGTGCTTGAGGTGCAAGCGCTGCGGGCTTAGATGCCTAAACTTTCCAACACCACCACGCCTTTAGGTGTTTGCAGCGTGGCTTTCAAGTTGGCAGGACCTTCGGTCACGCTCACACGGTTGAGTTCAATCGCGTCATAGGCTGCTTGCAGTTTGGCCGCACTGGGGTGAATCACCTCTAGGCTTTGCAGCGTCACGCCTGAGCGGGTGAGGGTGTTGCGGGGATGGAGCTTGAGTGGGTCGGTGGCTTCGGGCTTGCCCCACTGAATGAGGGTGGGCATGCAGCCGTCAAACAAGCGCTGACCGTCGGCACGCACCGAGATTTGCCAGTTGAGCGTGCCGCGATTCGTGCGGCGGTTGGCCGAGATGGCGGGGCCGCGGTCAATGCCTTGCATGCGAATGGCCATGCGTGCGGCGCGAATGTCAGGGGTGTTGACCACAAAGTGCACCAAGCGCGGCTCTTTGGCCACGGCTTTTTGCAGGGCTGGGTCGTCCATATCGAACCAGCGTGTGGGGCAGGCGCGTTTGGGGCGCACGGCTTTGGGATCAATGGCGATGATTTCGACATAGGCCATCGGGTTAGCGGGCGAGGCCACTTTGAACAAGCGGTTGTGTGTGCCGTACAGCGTGTGTTCGCCGCCGGGGCCGGGCGTGATGCCCAGTGTGTCTTCGCACCATTGCACGCCTTGTTCTAGGCTTTTGGCAACGATGACGAGGTGGTCTATTTGTGTGTGCATGGGGCAGCACGATACCACTAGGGCTGCGTGAGTCTGAGTCGCAGCTCGGTTTTCAGCACTTTGCCGTAGTTGTTCTTGGGCAGACTGTCGACCAATTCATAGCGTTTGGGGCGCTTGAAACGGGCAATTTCGTTGAGGCAATACGCGTCTAGGTCTTGGGCGCTGACCGCGCTGCCTTGTTGCAGCACCACAAAGGCGACGATGACTTCGCCCCACTCAGGGTCGGGTGCGCCGACCACGGCCACCTCGCTCACGCCTGGGGCTTGCAATAACACTTCTTCCACTTCGCGTGGGTACACGTTGGAGCCGCCGCTGATGATGAGGTCTTTGCTTCGGTCTTTGAGTGTGAGGAACCCATGTGCGTCTAAGCAGCCCATATCGCCCGTGAAGAGCCAGCCATCTCTAATGGCGGCTTGGGTGGCTTCAGGGTTGCGCCAGTAGCCAGCCATGACGCTGTCGCCTTTGATGAGCACTTCGCCTACTTCGCCTAGCGCCAAGTCGTGGCCATGTTTGTCGGTTATACGGATTTGAACCGGCGTTTGGGCAATGCCGATAGATGCCAAGCGTTGGGCGTGTTCGGGGTTAGTGCTGTCGCTCAAATGAAAGCGCGACAGGGCAGTGCCCACCATCGGGCTTTCGCCTTGGCCGTAAATTTGTACAAAACATGGGCCCATGATGCGAAGGGCGCGCTGGATGTCTGCGGCGTACATGGGTGCACCGCCGTAGACGATAGTTTTGAAAGCTAGGGCGCAAGCTTTGGGTGTGAGTGAGGTTTGCTCGGCATGGTCGACCAAGCGTTTGACGATGGTGGGTGCTGCAAACATGGAAAGTGGCCCAACCGACTGACCGAGTTCAAACAACTCCGCTGCATCAAAGCCGCCAGAAGCTGGCACCACATGACGTGCACCTGCCATCAAATGTGGGATGGCGTACAAGCCAGCACCGTGTGACATGGGTGCGGCGTAGACGATGGCGTCTTGGTCAGTGATGGCATCCACGTCGGTGAAGTAAGCCAAGCCCATCGTCATCAAGTTGCGGTGGGTGATCATCACACCTTTAGGGCGGCCCGTCGTGCCACTGGTGTAGAACAACCAAGCGAGGTCGTCTGACTGGCGTTCAATGATGGGCTTTGTTGGTGGCGCATCGCTGGCTTGAGGCATGGTCCACAAGGCATTGGCCTCTGGGCTGTCCACATCAATGACGCGTTGCAAGCCGGTCAATTGTTGGGGTGTGTTGGTGGTGACGTCGGCCATCACGTCAGACGTGACAAAGGCCCAGCAGGCTTGCGCGTTGTCGATGATCCACTGCGCTTCGCGCACATGCAGCTTGGCGTTGATGGGCACTACGGCCAAGCCTGCCCACCATGCGCCAAACAGAACTTCTAGGTAACGCTGGTGGTTGTGCATGAAGATGGCCACGCGGTCGCCAGGCTGCAAGCCTGCGTTTTGAAACTGTTGGGCCAAATGCGCGCAGCGTTGTGCCCATTGCGCGTAAGTAGCCACAGCCTGTGTGCCATGAAAAATAGCAGCGCGTTTGGGAAACTGCCGCGCCATCCGCTTGAGTAAATGAGCCAAGTTCAACGAAATCTCTCCACAAAGAGCTGAATGGGTGAACGATACAACGATTAACTGTGGGAGGATTCAGCCCTTATGAATTCCAGTAAATCCATGGGCGAGCGCCCAGCCGAAGGCGAACGCCTTTCTAAACGCATCATGCAACTGCGCGACTGTTCGCGCCGCGAAGCCGAGCAATACATCGAAGCGGGCTTTGTGCGCGTGGATGGGGCGGTTGTCCAAGAGCCGCAGTTTCGTGTGACCACGCAAAACGTGGCGGTGGATGCGCATGCCAGTTTGCTCAACCTCATGTCAGTCACGCTGATCTTGAACAAGCCTGCGGGATGGACCGATGGCTTAGAGCCTTTGCCCGCCCAAAAGCCTCTGGCGCGGTCAGCGCCTGCTGGTAAGCCTGGTGCATCTGTTCGCCCTCCAGTCCGCGCACCTAGAGGTCCGCAAAACGTTCGCACCTTGCTCACGTCTGAGCAGCACAGCAAGCACGACCACAGCGGTGTGCGCTTTTTGAAAAGCCATTTGGCCAAGCTTGATGCCAGCGTGCCCTTGGAATACGAAGCCAGCGGATTAGTGGCGTTCACCCAAGACTTCCGTGTGCAGCGCAAGCTGATGGAAGACATGGCGTTCATCGAGCAAGAGCTGATCGTGGATGTGCGTGGAGAAGTCTTGCCTGATGCCTTGCGTCCGATTGAACGCGCCATGCGCGATGAGCGCCTGCGTTTGCCTGATTTCAAAATCAGCGTGGGCAGTGCCAACCCCGAGCGCAGCAAGCTGCGTTTGGCGGTGAAAGGCTCGCAGCTAGGCTTGGCGCCTTATTTGTGCGAATTGGCAGGCTTGGAAATCTTGGCGCTGCGACGTATCCGCTTGGGACGCGTGAGCTTGGGCGATCTGGAGGAGGGGACTTGGCGCTACCTAGCCGAAGGCGAGCGTTTCTGACGCTTAGTTGTCGTTGTTGCCTGCGGCGGGCACACGACGGGCGCCTGTGAAGCGGCGGTCCCAATAAGCATCGCGCATGTCCTCGACGCGTACGCTTTTGCCTGAGCGAGGTGAGTGGATGAACTTGTTGTCACCCACGTAGATGCCCACATGGCTGAAAGTTTGGCGCATGGTGTTGAAGAACACCAAGTCGCCTGGCTTCAAATCTTGCTTGTCGATTTTCTCGGTTGCGGCAGCTTGTTCACTGGCGCGACGGGGCAAGACCTTGCCCACGGTTTGCTCGAACATGGAGCGCACAAAGCCACTGCAGTCAAATCCCGTGGCAGCGCTGGTGCCGCCACGTCGGTAGGGCACGCCCAAGAAGGTCATGGCGTTGCCCACCAAGTCGGAAGCCGTATCACCCACCGATTGGCGTACCTGGTCCATTTGCGCGACGATGCCACGCTCGGCCAAATAGCGCTCGATATCTTCCGCTGCATTGTTTGACGGTGCAGCATGTGCACTGGCGACGCAGCAGAGGATGAGTAGGGTACGTTTCAACATAGCCGGCTATTCTAGCTGCTTTATCTGCGAAAACTTATCAAATACAGCGCCTAAGTTGTTGATTTCACTAGGGTTAGTCCTAAAGTAAACGATATTGACAGGCTGCAAATTTCATATCGTCGATACTTGCGCTTTTCTACAAACCTATTCGACCCTCGCATGTTGCTCGACGACCAAGAATCCCAACTCGTGCTGGTGGACTACCAAGCCCGCCTGATGCCCGCCATTTTTGAAGCTGATTTGGTGTTGGCCAATGCCATGCGTTTGGCGCAAGCCGCGCATTGGATGGAAGTGCCGACCTACGGCACCGAGCAAAACCCAGACAAGCTAGGCCAAAACCCTGCCGAACTGCGCGCCTTGTGCCGACGGACCATCCCCAAGATGAGTTTCAGCGCTTGCCCCGATGGCTTGAGCGAAGTGTTGCGCCCCGCAGCACGCGCACCTGCTGGCAACGCCCGCAGCTTGCCCAAGCATTTGCAAAAGGCCGTGCCGCAAGAGCCCACACGCCAAAGCATCGTCATTGCGGGCTGCGAAGCGCATGTGTGCTTGCTGCAAACTGCCTTGGATTTGCTAGAAGAAGAGTATTCGGTGTGGGTGGTGACGGATGCTTGTGGTTCACGCACCGAGCGCAACCGAGACGCCGCGTTTGACCGCTTGGCCGGAGCCGGTGCAGAGCTGGTGACCACCGAGATGGTGTTGTTTGAATGGCTGCGCACAGCAGAGGCGGACCCATTCAAAGAAATCCATGCGCTGATCAAATAAAGGGTAATTACCCACCTGAAAAGTCAGCTTGTTGCAAGTCCGTCCTTCTCATAATTATGAATTCAGTACAGATTCGTTTTTAGGAGAAATAGATGGTTGCGTACGCAGATTTTCACCGCCGTTCCATTGAGGACCGCGACGCTTTTTGGTCTGAGCAGGCCAAATTGGTGGATTGGGAAACACCTCCCCAGCAAATCTGCGATTACAGCAACCCTCCCTTTGCCAAGTGGTTTGTGGGTGGCAAGACCAACATTTGCCACAATGCGGTCGACCGTCACCTCAAAGACCGCGCTGACCAAGCCGCGTTGATTTTCGTTTCCACAGAAACCAACCAAGAACACACGTACACATTTCGCGACTTGCACGCTGAAGTGCAGCGCATGGCAGCGATTTTGAAAGACTTGGGCATTGTCAAAGGCGACCGCGTCTTGATCTACATGCCCATGATTGCCGAAGCGGCATTTGCCATGTTGGCTTGCGCGCGTTTGGGCGCGATCCATTCGGTGGTGTTCGGCGGTTTTGCATCTCACTCCTTGGCCACTCGCATTGAAGATGCGTCACCCAAGGTCATCATCAGCGCGGACGCAGGTTCACGTGGCGGCAAAGGCGTGCCTTACAAGCCATTGCTGGACGAGGCCATCAACTTGTCTGCGCACAAGCCCAAGAGCGTCATCATGGTGGACCGCAAATTGGCGGCTTTCACGCCAGTGGCTGGCCGTGATGTGGATTACGCCACCGAGCGCGCCAAACACATGGACACGCAAGTGCCTTGCGAGTGGGTCGAGTCCACGCATCCCAGCTACACCCTGTACACATCAGGCACCACGGGCAAGCCAAAAGGCGTGCAACGTGACACCGGTGGCTACACCGTGGCCTTGGCTTCCAGCATTCCTAATATCTACCAAGGCAAGCCTGGTGAGACCTTCTTCTGTACCAGCGACATCGGTTGGGTGGTGGGCCACAGCTACATCATCTATGGCCCACTGATTGGTGGCATGGCCACCATCATGTACGAAGGTCTGCCCATCCGTCCAGACGGCGGCATCTGGTGGAGCTTGGTGGAGAAATACAAAGTCTCTGTCATGTTCAGCGCGCCCACAGCGATTCGCGTGCTCAAAAAACAAGACCCAGCGTTGCTCACCAAGTACGACTTGTCGACGCTCAAGGCCTTGTTCTTGGCTGGCGAGCCTTTGGACGAGCCAACGGCCAAGTGGATTTCTGAAGGTCTTAACGGTAAAGCCATCATCGACAACTACTGGCAAACCGAAACCGGCTGGCCTATCTTGACCATCTGCAACGGCGTGGAAAAAGCGCCTAGCAAGTTTGGTTCACCCGGCAAGGCGGTGTATGGCTACAACGTCAAGTTGGTGGATGACCAAACGGGCGAAGAGCTCACAGGCGCTAACCAAAAAGGCGTGTTGACCATCGAAGGCCCACTGCCTCCTGGCAACTTGCAAACCATTTGGGGTGATGACAACCGTTTCGTCAACACCTATTGGAAGACCGTGCCCAACAAACTCGTGTACAGCACCTTCGACTGGGCTGTGCGTGACGAAGATGGCTACTACTTCATCTTGGGCCGTACCGATGACGTGATCAACGTCGCCGGTCACCGCTTGGGCACCCGCGAAATCGAAGAAAGCATCTCCAGTCACCCCAATATCGCTGAAGTGGCCGTGGTTGGTGTCGCCGATCAACTCAAGGGTCAAGTGGCCATGGCATTTGCCATCGCCAAAGACACCTCTGGCCTGACCGACGATGCCGCCCGCAAAGCCCTGGAAGCCGAAGTCATGAAGGTGGTGGACAGCCAACTCGGTGCAGTGGCCCGCCCATCACGCGTGATTTTTGTCTCGGCTTTGCCCAAAACACGCAGCGGTAAATTGCTGCGCCGTGCCATCCAAGCGGTAGCTGAAGGGCGCGATCCTGGTGACTTGACCACCATGGACGATCCCGCCGCTTTGCAGCAAATCAAGGACCAAATCGTTTAATTGAGCCGCCTGCGGCTGGTTTCGGTGGCACAATCTTGGGTGTAACTTAGGTCAATCCTGATCAAAGTCGCATCCGCTAACCGGTCCAGCCGTGTCGCGGAGGTTTTTTTCCAACCAACTAATGTTTCCTGCAGGGAAACGGAGGTCAGCGCAAATGAGTGAGACAACCGTCTATCAAGCCTATTCAGGCAATACCCATCTCTTCGGGGGCAACACCCCCTACGTCGAAGAGATGTATGAAAACTATCTAGCCAACCCAGGTAGCGTGCCCGATTCGTGGCGCGAGTACTTTGATGCGTTGTCGCATGTGCCCGCAGTCGATGGCTCGAACGCCAAAGACGTGCCTCACTTGCCCGTCATCAATGCCTTTGCTGAACGTGCCAAATCTGGCGGCACCAAAGTTGTCATGGCGAGCGAAAACGTTGAAATGGGCCGCAAGCGCACTGCTGTGCAGCAACTCATCGCCGCCTACCGCAACGTGGGTCAACGTTGGGCTGACCTTGATCCACTCAAGCGCACTGAGCGCCCCAATATTCCTGATCTCGATCCCGCTTTCTACGGCTTCACCGATGCCGACCAAGAAACCGTTTTCGACACCAGCAACACTTTCTTCGGCAAGAACAATATGTCCTTGCGCGAGTTGCTCAACGCTTTGCGTGAAACCTACTGCGGCACTTTGGGCGCCGAGTACATGTACACCTCGGAGCAATCCGAAAAGCGTTGGTGGCAAGAGAAGCTGGAAAGCATCCGCAGCAAAGCCAACTTCAACTCTGATAAAAAGAAAGCCATCCTTGAGCGCCTGACCGCCGCTGAAGGTTTGGAACGCTACCTCCACACGAAATACGTGGGCCAAAAGCGCTTCTCGCTCGAAGGTGGTGAAAGCTTCATTGCCGCAATGGACGAACTGATTCAACAAGCCGGCCTCAAGGGCGTGCAAGAAGTTGTGATCGGTATGGCCCACCGTGGCCGTTTGAACGTGTTGGTCAACACCATGCGCAAGTTGCCTTCTGACTTGTTCGCTGAGTTCGACCACACAGCGCCTGAAGACTTGCCAGCTGGTGACGTGAAATACCACCAAGGCTTTAGCTCGGATGTGTCCACCATTGGTGGCCCCGTGCATTTGTCATTGGCGTTCAACCCCTCGCATTTGGAAATCGTCAACCCTGTGGTGGAAGGCTCTGTGCGCGCACGCATGGACCGCCGTGCAGACCCAACGGGCAGCCAAGTCTTGCCAGTGCTGGTGCACGGTGACTCTGCCTTCGGCGGTCAAGGCGTGAACCAAGAAACCTTGGCTCTGGCCCAAACCCGTGGTTACACCACTGGCGGCACGGTGCACATCATTGTGAACAACCAAATCGGTTTCACCACTTCAGATCCACGTGACATGCGTTCTAGCGTGTTCTGTACCGACATCGTCAAGATGGTCGAAGCACCTGTGTTGCACGTCAACGGTGATGATCCAGAAGCCGTGGTGTTGGCCACGCAACTGGCCCTCGAATACCGCATGGCCTTCCGCAAAGACGTGGTGCTCGACATCGTGTGTTTCCGCAAACTCGGCCACAACGAGCAAGACACACCAGCGCTGACTCAGCCGCTGATGTACAAAAAAATTGCCGCTCACCCTGGCACCCGCAAGCTGTTCGCCGACAAGTTGGCCACACAAGGCTTGGGCGAGACTTTGGGGGACGACATGGTCAAGGCTTACCGCGCCGCTTTGGACGCTGGCAAACACACGGATGATCCTGTGTTGACCAACTTCAAAACCAAGTTCACTGTGGACTGGTCGCCCTTCATGGGCAAGAAGTGGACTGATGCAGGTGACACCGCGATCCCAATGTCTGAGTGGAAGCGCTTGGCTGAGAAAATCACCACCATCCCCGCATCCGTCACGCCTCACCAGTTGGTGAAAAAGGTGTACGACGACCGTGCCGCCATGGGCCGTGGCGACACGCCTGTGGATTGGGGCATGGGCGAGCACATGGCTTTCGCATCCTTGGTGGCCAGCGGCTACCCCGTGCGTTTGTCGGGCGAAGATTGCGGTCGTGGCACGTTCACGCACCGTCACGCTGTGATTCACGATCAAAAGCGTGAAAAGTGGGACACCGGTACTTATGTTGCGTTGCAAAACGTGACTGAAAACCAAGCGCCTTTCACCGTGATCGATTCGATCTTGTCTGAAGAAGCGGTACTCGGTTTCGAATACGGTTACGCCTCCAACGATCCCAACACCATGGTGATCTGGGAAGCCCAGTTCGGCGACTTCGCCAACGGCGCCCAAGTGGTGATCGACCAGTTCATTGCTTCTGGCGAAGTGAAGTGGGGCCGTGTCAACGGCTTGACTTTGATGCTGCCACACGGCTACGAAGGCCAAGGCCCAGAGCACAGCTCGGCACGCCTCGAGCGCTTCATGCAGCTCGCCGCTGACACCAACATGCAGATCGTGCAGCCCACCACGGCCAGCCAGATCTTCCACGTGTTGCGTCGTCAAATGGTGCGCGACTTGCGCAAGCCATTAATCATTTTCACACCGAAGTCGCTGTTGCGTAACAAAGACGCGACATCACCCGTGTCTGAATTCACCAAGGGTTCGTTCCAAACCATCATTCCTGAAAACAAAGCGCTCAAGGCCGACAAGGTCAAACGCGTGTTGGTGTGCTCAGGCAAGGTTTACTACGACCTGGTCAAGAAGCGTGAAGAGTTGGGTGCTGACGACGTTGCTATCTTGCGCGCCGAACAGCTCTATCCATTCCCACACAAAGCTTTCGCGGCTGAACTCAAGAAGTACCCCAACGCCACTGAATTGGTGTGGACGCAAGACGAGCCACAAAACCAAGGCGCATGGTTCTTCGTGCAGCATTACATCCACGAAAACATGTTGCCCGGCCAAAAGCTTGGCTACTCTGGCCGCGCCGCCTCTGCGTCGCCTGCCGTGGGTTATTCACACTTGCACCAAGAGCAGCAAAAGTCGCTGGTCGAAGGCGCATTCGGCAAGCTCAAGGGCTTTGTTCTGACCAAATAAATCGTTGAAACGAACACTCAAATAAAGAGAGATAAACATGGCAATCATCGAAGTAAAAGTTCCTCAGCTGTCCGAATCCGTGGCCGAAGCCACCATGCTGCAATGGAAAAAGAAAGTGGGCGAGTCAGTTGCTGCTGACGAAATCTTGATCGACATCGAGACTGACAAAGTGGTGCTCGAAGTGCCCGCACCAGCTGCTGGCGTGTTGTGCGAAATCGTGGTCGCTGATGGCGGCACAGTGGCTGCTGAGCAGCTCATCGCTCGCATCGACACCGATGGCAAAGTTGGCGCAGTTGCCGCTCCCGCAGCCGCAGCACCTGCTGCCGCACCAGCCGCTGCTGCTCCTGCAGCAGCTGCAGCTGCTTCTAGCAGCAAAGCCGGCGTGGCCATGCCCGCTGCAGCCAAACTGATGGCTGACAACAACTTGGCTGCCGGCTCTGTGTCTGGCACAGGCAAAGACGGTCGCGTTACCAAAGGTGATGTGTTGTCTGCTGTGGCTGGTGGTGTGCAATCCACTGCTGCTGTGATTCCTACTGGCGCACCTGCCAAGTCACTGCCACAAGTTGCGGCACCTGTCGTGGCTTTGGGTGACCGCCCAGAGCAACGCGTGCCCATGACACGTCTGCGTGCTCGCGTGGCTGAGCGTTTGTTGCAATCGCAATCGACCAACGCCATCCTGACCACGTTCAACGAAATCAACATGGCTCCCGTCATGGACATGCGCAAGCGCATGCAAGAGCGTTTCGAAAAAGAACACGGTTGCAAGTTGGGCTTCATGAGCTTCTTCGTCAAAGCTGCAGTGCACGCCTTGAAGAAGTTCCCCGTGTTGAACGCTTCGGTCGACGGCAATGACATCGTCTACCACGGCTACTTCGACATCGGTATCGCTGTGGGCTCGCCACGCGGTCTGGTGGTGCCAATTTTGCGCAACGCCGATCAAATGAGCTTTGCCGACATCGAGAAGAAAATTGCTGAATTCGGCGTGAAAGCGCGTGATGGCAAGTTGGGCTTGGAAGAAATGACCGGCGGTACTTTCTCTATCTCCAACGGCGGTACTTTCGGCTCCATGATGTCGACCCCGATCATCAACCCACCACAGTCTGCGATTTTGGGCGTGCACGCGACCAAAGACCGCGCTATGGTGGAAAACGGCCAAGTGGTGGTTCGCCCCATGAACTACTTCGCGATGTCGTATGACCACCGCATCATTGACGGCCGCGAAGCTGTCTTGGGTCTGGTGGCGATGAAAGAAGCGCTGGAAGATCCAGCTCGCTTGCTGTTCGACATTTAATTCACCCATTTTCAATGCCCCCTCTTTTGGGGGCGTTGTTCATTCAAGAGATATTCCCATGAGTAAACAATTCGACGTCGTCGTCATTGGTGGTGGTCCCGGTGGCTACATCGCAGCGATTCGTGCTGCACAACTCGGTTTCCAAGTCGCTTGTATCGACGAATGGAAAAACGCAGCCGGTGGCCCAGCGCCCGGTGGCACATGTACCAACGTGGGTTGCATTCCCTCTAAGGCTTTGCTGCAGTCCAGCGAACACTTTGACCATGCCAACCATCACTTCGCAGAGCACGGCATCACTGCCAAGGACGTGAAGATGGATGTGGCCAAGATGATTGCCCGCAAGGACAACGTTGTGAAACAAAACAATGATGGCATCTTGTACCTGTTCAAGAAAAACAAAGTCACTTTCTTCCACGGTCGTGGCAGCTTTGCTGGCAAGGCTGAAAGCGGCTACACCATCAACGTGGCTGGCAAAACAGAAGAGTCCATCACAGCCAAGCAAGTCATCATCGCCACAGGCTCGAACGCCCGTGCGTTGCCCGGCACACCGTTTGACGAAGTCAACGTGTTGTCCAACGACGGTGCATTGCGCGTGGGCGCTGTACCTAAGAAGTTGGCCTTGATCGGCTCAGGCGTGATCGGTTTGGAGATGGGTTCTGTGTGGCGTCGACTCGGCGCTGACGTGACCATCCTCGAAGGCCTGCCCACATTCCTCGGCGCTGTGGACGAGCAAATTGCCAAAGAAGCCAAGAAAGCATTCGACAAGCAAGGCTTGAAGATCGAACTCGGCGTGAAAGTTGGCGAGATCGTCAACGGCAAGAAGGGCGTCACCGTCAACTACACCAACGCCAAAGGCGAAGCTATTGTGTTGGATGCTGACAAGCTCATCGTATCCATCGGACGCGTGCCTAACACCATCGGCTTGAACGCCGAAGCCATTGGCTTGCAACTCGACGAGCGCGGTGCGATTGTTGTGGACGGCGATTGCAAAACCAACGTGCCCGGCGTGTGGGCGGTGGGCGACGTGGTGCGTGGCCCGATGCTCGCGCACAAAGCCGAAGAAGAAGGCGTTGCTGTGGCAGAGCGCATGGCAGGCCAACACGGTCACGTCAACTTCAACACCATCCCTTGGGTCATCTACACTAGCCCCGAAATCGCTTGGGTGGGCCGCACTGAGCAACAGCTCAAGGCCGACGGTGTGGCGTACAAGGCCGGCACGTTCCCGTTCCTCGCGAACGGCCGTGCACGCGCTTTGGGCGACACCACCGGTATGGTCAAGTTCTTGGCCGATGCCACGACCGACGAAATCTTGGGCGTGCACATGGTGGGCCCACAGGTGTCAGAGTTGATCTCTGAAGCTGTGGTGGCGATGGAGTTCAAGGCTTCTGCCGAAGACATCGCACGCATTTGCCATGCACATCCTTCGTTGTCTGAGGCAACGAAAGAGGCTGCTTTGGCGGTGGATAAACGCACGTTGAATTTCTAAGCAAATTCATCCGTCTTGCGTCTAAAAAGCCCGCTGGCAACAGCGGGCTTTTTTCATGGGCAAGGCACAATAGAGCCCTATGTCAGCCAAACAACCCGTCCACGAAAACTACCTCAAAGAACTCGAAATTCGAGGCTTCAAAAGCGACCCTGCGCAGTTGCGAGCGATTGATGCCCTAGAGCGTTGCGCCAGCGAGTGGGCCGCTTACAAAGAGAAGCGATCCAACGCGTTGAAGAAGATGGTCAACCGTCCCGCTATTCCGCGTGGCGTGTACATGTTTGGTGGGGTGGGGCGCGGCAAAAGCTTTTTGATGGATTGCTTTTTCGAGGCTGTGCCGATCAAGCGCAAAACCCGTTTGCATTTCCATGAGTTCATGCGTGAGGTGCACCGTGAGCTGCGTGAACTGCAAGGCACGGTCAACCCGCTGGATGTGTTGGGCAAACAAATGTCCAAGCGGTACAAGCTGATTTGCTTTGACGAATTTCACGTGGCCGACATCACGGACGCGATGATCTTGCATCGCTTGCTTGATGCCCTGTTTGACAACGGTGTGGGCTTTGTGACCACCTCTAACTTCAAGCCGGATGATTTGTACCCAGGCGGGATGCACCGCGATCGCATCATGCCGGCGATTGCGTTGCTCAACAAAGAGCTGGAAATCATCAACGTCGACAACGGTACTGACTACCGTCGTCGCACACTGGAGCAGGTAGAACTCTATTTACGCCCATTGGGTGAAAAGGCCGATGCGGCGATGACTGATGCCTTCAACCGCTTAGCCGAGTGCCAAGACGAAGACCCTGTGCTGCACATTGAGGCCCGCCAAATCAAAGCGCGTCGTCGCGCCGGTGGTGTGGTGTGGTTTGACTTCAAAGACTTGTGCGGTGGCCCTCGTTCGCAAAACGACTACTTAGAAATTGCCAGCCAATTTCATACGGTGCTCCTCAGCGATGTGCCACTCATGCCTGTGAACAAGGCTGCCGAAGCTCGCCGCTTCACTTGGCTGGTAGATGTGTTGTACGACCGTCGCGTCAAGCTCATGTTGTCAGCGGCTGTGCCCCCTGAAGAGTTGTACACCGAGGGCCCGATGTCGCACGAGTTCCCGCGTACGGTGTCTCGCTTGAACGAGATGCAATCGGCTGAGTTCTTGGCGTTGGAGCGTCGTACCGTGGATACGGGGTTGACATGAAAAAAGAGATTCTTTTCTTCACCTGCGCGGCTTGTATTTGGACAGCTTCTTACTCGCAAACGCAAGTGCCTGCGAGTGCGCCAAGCTTAGAAGCGCGTCAAGCAGAAGGTCAGCGCTTGTCTGCACTCAGGCAAAAGCTGGAAGACACCTATCAACAAGAGCTCAAGGCTTGCTATCAAAACTTTGATGTGACGAGTTGTCGCATTCAAGCACGCGAGCGTCGCATCCAAGCCAATGCCGCTTTGCGCAAGGAAGAGCTGCGTTACAACGCCACTGAGCGCCGCATCCAAGCCGAAGAGGCGGTGCAGCGGACAGAAGAAAAAACCAGCGAAGCCAAAACCAAGGAAGCGCAAGCCAATCGCGCGCAAGCCGTTCAAGCGAGCAAAGACCGAGCCGATGCCAATGCACAAAAGCAAATGGAGCATGAGCTGCAAGGCACCAAACGCGGTGAATACGAGCAAAAGCAACGCGAAGCTGCACAGCGCCGTGCCGATGTAGAAAAGAAATTGCGCGAACGCACCAAAGAACCCGCAGCGCCGCTGCCAGTGCCTGGCCGATGACACATCCCTTGCGCGACTTGGTGCAAGAAGCCTTTGCACCGCTGGGTGTGTTGGCACGCGCCACTGACCATTTCAACCCGCGCCAAGGTCAAACTGACATGGCGCTCGCTGTGGCCGATGTGGTGGCACACGGTGGCAGTTTGGTGGTCGAGGCGGGAACAGGTGTCGGCAAGACCTTTGCCTATTTGGTGCCAGCGTTGCTGAGTGGTGAGCGCGTGTTGTTGTCTACCGCCACAAAGGCCTTACAAGACCAACTCTTTGCGCGTGATTTACCGCGTTTGGTGCAAGCCCTCAACTTGCCCATTCGCTTGGCTTTGCTCAAAGGGCGCTCCAGCTACCTGTGTACGCACCGCATGGAAATGGCGCGACGCGACACACAAATCCCTGACCGCCACACCGTGCATTTGTTGTCGCGTGTGGAGACATGGTCACTCAGTACGCGCACGGGGGACTTGGCCGAGTTGCCCGGTTTGGATGAGCGTTCACCTTTGATTCCGCTCATCACGTCCAACCGTGAAAACTGCTTGGGCTCGCAATGCCCCAAGTTCAAAACGTGTCATGTCAATGCTGCTCGGCGTGAGGCGCTGGGGGCAGACGTGGTGGTCATCAACCACCATTTGTTTTTTGCCGACATGGCCGTGCGCGAAACCGGCATGGCCGAGTTGCTGCCCAGTGTGCGCGTGGTGATTTTTGATGAGGCGCACCAGCTCAACGAAGTGGGTGTGAATTTTTTAGGTCACCAATTGGGGACGGCACAGTTGCTCGATGTGACGCGTGACATGTTGGCCACCGGGTTGCAATTGGCGCGTGGCTTAGCCGATTGGCAAGGTGTGTGCTCAGGGCTGGAGCGCGCTGCTCGCGAGCTGCGCTTGATGGGCGGCAAACGCATGGGTGCGGTCAAGCTGCGTTGGACCGAGGAGGCGCCGGAGGGCATTCACGCGGGCGCATGGGAGCAATCGCTGCAAGATGTGGGCGTTGCTTGCGTACAAGCTTTGCAGGCACTCGATACGGTGAGTGAAATTGCTCCCGACTTCATGCGCCTGCATGACCGTGTGGCTGAAGTGGCTAAACGTGTCGATGCCTTCTTGAATCCGTGTGCACCCGATGCCGTGCGTTGGGTGGACGTGAGCGCATCGCAAATGCGTTTGATGGAAGCACCTTTGGACATTGCTGAAACTGTGCGTGAACGTTTGATGAAGCAGTCAGCCGCCATGGCAGAGGATGGCGCAGACCAAGAGCCGCCCCCTTGGCACGATGAACCTATGTTCGACGATGCTGTGGCCTCGCACGAAGCAGAAGACGCATCCAGCACACATGATCACGATGCCGAAGCTTCTCCGTTTGAGAGCGCGTTTCCCATGCGCCCCGCAGAAGACACGCGTCCACGCAGCTGGGTGTTCACCTCGGCCACTTTGGGGGACGACCCACGCCTGCGTTGGTTCACCGAGCCTTGTGGCTTGGAGTCCGCCACAATCTTGCGCGTGAGCAGCCCGTTTGATTACCCTGCACAAGCCTCGCTCTATGTGCCACGTGACATCGTGCGCCCCAATGACCCCGCGCACAGTGCGCAGGTGGCAGCCATCGCCAGCGATGCTGTGCGTCGCTTGGGTGGTCGCACCTTGGTGCTCACCACCACCTTGCGTGCCTTGCGTGCGATTGGCGATGTGATGAAACAACAGCTCGAAGGCTCAGGCATCGAGGTGTTGGTGCAAGGTGAATGGCCCAAGCGTCATTTGATGGAGCGTTTTCGCGAAGGTGCGAAAGTGGGTGAGGGCGGTTGCGTGTTGGTGGCCTCAGCCACGTTCTGGGAAGGCTTTGATGTGCCGGGTGATGCGCTGCAGCTGGTCATCATCGACAAGCTGCCGTTTCCGCCGCCGAACGATCCATTGGTCGAGGCGCGCAGCAAGCGCTTAGAGTCCCAAGGCCGCAGCCCGTTCAACGACTACTTTGTGCCAGAGGCTGTGGTGGCTTTGAAGCAGGGGGCTGGGCGGTTGATTCGCACCGAGTCTGATCAAGGGGTCTTGGTGCTGTGTGACAACCGTTTGGTCACCACAGGGTATGGCCGTCGTTTGATGGCGGCTTTGCCGCCCATGCGTCAGTTGCAAACGACTGAGGCGTTGGCTCAGTCGTTGGAGGCGCTCAACCTAGACTTTATTTCCAGAACTTCCACCACGACTTTTTAGTCGCTGCGCGCTCTGGGTACAAGAAGGCTGTATTGGGGTAGGTGGTTTCTAACACGCGTTTGGTGTCATCGCGCAACTGGTTCAGACCTAACTTGTCGTAGGACTGCACCATGATGAACAAAGCTTCTTCGACCGCTGGCACATCGCGGAACTCCTGCACCGTAGTTTGTGCGCGGTTGATCGCCGCTACATAGGCGCCACGTTGGTAATAGAAGCGCGCCACGTGGACGTCTGAACGCGCCAGTGAGTTTTTGATAAATGCCATGCGCAAGCGTGCATCTTCTGCATACTTTGAGCTTGGGAATCGATTCACCAATTCGCGGAAGGCTTCAAACGATTCTTTCGCTTGCTTAGGGTCGCGTTCAGCTAAATCTTGTTCGGCGACAGATGACATGAGTCCCAAGTTGTCGTTGAAGTTGACCAAACCTTTGAGGTACAGCGCATAGTCCATTGCTGGACTGGCAGGGTGCAGCTTGATGAAGCGGTCCAGTGTGGCGACAGCTTGCACGGGTTCGTTGGTTTTGTACTGTGCCCATGCTTTGTCTAGCTGAGCTTGTTGTGCCAAAGGCGTGCCCGCAGCACGGCCTTCGAGCTTTTCATACATGCCAATGGCTTTGTCGTAACCGCCCGCGGCCATTTCGTCTTTGGCCTCGTTGTAGAGCTTGTCGTTGCTCCAGTCTTTGGTGGGGTCGTAGTTGCTGTCGGCGCATCCTGTGAAAAGAATAGCAGTCGATAGGCCAATGGCCATCCACACAGTCGATAATTTGAGTCGTAACACCACAGGTCAACCTCTTGAAGCAAAGTAAATCCATTCTATCGGCTCAGCCACCATCCCCCACGCCTGTTCAGGAGGATGTTTTGCTCGATGAGCATGTCGACCTCATCGACGGGCCAGAGGTGGAAACCCGTGAACTCTCCATCCCCAACGATTTGCATGGCGAGCGTCTAGACCGCGCTCTGGCTGTGTTGTTGCCTGAGTTCTCGCGCAGCTTCTCTCAGCAGTTGCTCAGCGAAGGGTGTGTCAGCTGCGTGTTGCCCACCTCTCGCGTGATGACCAAGGCCTCGGCCAAGGTGCGTATGGGCGAGCGTTATCAACTCATCTTGAGGCCTACGCCGCAGAGTCAGGCTTTCAAACCAGAAGACATCCCGTTGGACGTCATTTACCAAGACGAAGATCTGCGTGTGCTGTTCAAGCCAGCAGGTTTGGTGGTACATCCTGCGCCCGGTAACTGGAGCGGCACACTGCTCAATGGCTTGCTGGCCTTGGACCCACAAGCGGTGATGCTGCCCCGCGCGGGCATCGTGCACCGCCTTGATAAAGACACCAGTGGCTTGATGATCGTAGCGCGCACGCGTCGCGCCATGGATGCCTTGGTGGCCATGATTGCAGAACGTGAAGTGCACCGCGAATATTTGGCCGTGGCCTACCGCAAATGGAGTGGCACACCTGTGCGCGACATCGTGGCTGCCATTGGCCGCGACTACCGCAACCGCTTGCGCATGGCTGTGGTTGATCTGGAGCGCTTGCCAGGCAAAGAAGCCCACACCACCTTTGAATGTCTGAGCAGTCAAGAAGAAGCTTGTTTGGTGCAATGCACCTTGCACACAGGCCGCACGCATCAAATTCGCGTGCACATGGCGCACTTTGGTCATCCGCTGGTGGGCGATTCGCTTTATGCAGGGCCGATGACGCTTGGCATTGACCGCCAAGCCTTGCATGCTTTCCGCCTGAGCTTTGACCATCCCATCACCGGCGAGCCTCTCAAATTTGAAGCGCCATTGCCTGACGATATGGTCAATTTACTGGCCGGTTTGGGCCTCAAGCGCCCCGACTAGGTCTTTCCAGCCACCTCCGTTACAATATAGGCTCACGCTTGTGAAAGCGGTGAGCCCTTTGGCTCTGACTCGTGCCATGCCCCGCATGGCCCTTACTGCCTCGAGATGAATTTTCGTAGGCCTTTTCCTCGACCCTTGACCCGGAACTCTCACGATGAACACCGTGGATGCCAAGCGCGTACTTGAGACCGCCCTGATTTGTTCGCACCAACCCATCCAGATTCGCGATTTGCGCGTGCTGTTCTCTGACGCCTTGGGCGCAGACACCATTCGCACCTTGCTGGAAGAAATGCAGCTCGACTGGGCGCAGCGCGGCGTTGAGCTGGTGCAAGTGGCCACCGGTTGGCGCTTTCAAAGCCGCCCAGAAATGCGTGAATATTTGGACCGTTTGAACCCTGAGAAGCCTCCTAAATACTCACGTGCCGTGATGGAAACCTTGGCCATCATTGCCTACCGCCAACCGGTGACCCGTGGCGACATGGAAGACATCCGTGGCGTGACCGTTAATTCACTCGTCATCAAACAACTCGAAGACCGTGGCTGGGTCGAAGTGATTGGCCACCGCGAAACCGTGGGCCGTCCTTCTTTGTACGCCACCACACGCCAGTTCTTGGACGACTTAGGCTTGGCCTCACTCGACCAATTGCCTGTGTACGACAGCGCCCAGGCGCAAGCCAACGCCTTTGCCCGTTTGGGCGAAGACGACCCATCTTTACAAATGAACATGGCCCTTGAGTCTGCTGATGCGACTGAAGTTGCCACGCCAGTCGAAGGCGAGGCGGTTGCAGAAGTGGCCGCACAAGCCCCAACGGCGCTCAGCGACGATGCCCCTATTTTTGAACTTTCCTCACCCAGAGACCCCGCCCCAACCGGCGACGACACGCATGAACACTAAACACCACGACCTGGGTGGCAAGCCAACCGAATCACACGACGAATTTTTGGATGACGACGACACCGCGTTTGACTTTGACGACGTCGTTTCTGGCGAGTTCGATGCCGAGCTGATCCGCGCCGAAGCTGCGCCAGAAAAGCGAGTGCTCTTGCCACAACCTGAATCGCCGAAGCTGCACAAAGTCTTGGCCCAATCGGGCATGGGCTCGCGCATCGAGATGGAGCGCCTCATTGCCGAAGGCCATGTGGCTGTGAACAACGAAGTGGCCCACACCGGCCAACGCGTGCAGTTTGGTGACCAGATCAAGGTCAATGGCCGTCAGCTCAAGGTGCGCATTGCACCACCGCCACCGCGCGTGATCGCGTATCACAAGCCTGCGGGCGAAGTGGTGACCACCGATGATCCACAAAACCGCCCGACTGTTTTCCGCCGCTTGCCCCGCCTGTACCAAGGCAAATGGCAATCCGTGGGCCGTTTGGACTTGAACACCGAAGGCTTGTTGCTGTTCACCAGCTCTGGTGAGTTGGCCAACCAGCTGATGCACCCACGCTTTGGCTTGCAACGCGAATACGCGGTGCGCTCGCTGGGCAAACTCAGCAAAGACCAAAAAGAACAGCTCATCACGGGCATTCAGCTCGACGATGGTCCAGCCCAATTTGGCTCGATCGAAGAGGGCGGTGGCGAAGGTTCTAACTGCTGGTACCGCGTCACCATTTCTGAAGGCCGCAACCGCGAAGTGCGCCGCATGTTCGAGGCCGTGGGCCACGCCGTGAGCCGCCTGATTCGTATTCGTTACGGCGCTATGGTGTTGCCACGCGGCTTGAAGCGCGGCGCGTTTGTAGAGCTGGGTGAGCGCGACATTCGCGCGCTGATGGAAGCCGCTGGTGCTGAAGCACCGATGCAAAGCGGCCCCTCACGCCATGACCGCAGCGAGCGCGCCAACAGCCGCCGTCGCGGCAACAGCATTGGTCCGCGTCCATCCACACCGCGTGCGGCTGAAGAGCGCAGTGGCCCCGAGCGTTTGGTGCGTACAGAGCGCCGCCGCGGTGGCAAAGCGCCAGAGCGCGCACCACAGCCAGATCCAATGCAAACCTCAGTGGGCTACATCGGTGCAGACAGCTACGCCGAGGAGCGTCAACGCAAAAAAGATGGCCAAAAAGCATTCAAAGCCGGCCTGGTCGGTGGTCCACGTCCTTCCAGCAGCGGTCCACGCCGCGGTGGCTCGGCAGGGGGCAGCTTTGGTGGTGGCCGCTCGGGCGGCGGCAACGCTGGCGGTTCAGGTGGCAATCGTGGCCAAGGCGGGCGAGGCGGCCGATAAATCACACGCAAGATGCACCAAAAACGCTTGCCCGTTCAAGGGAAATCCCTTGAAACGGTTAAAATAGCGGGCTTCGCACATCGCGTATAAAAGTTTCAATCACAGTCAATACAGGAAAATCCAAATGACCGAACGTACTCTCTCCATCATCAAGCCAGACGCAGTTGCTAAGAACGTCATCGGCCAAATCTACGCACGCTTCGAAGCTGCTGGCTTGAAAGTTGTCGCAGCTCGCATGGCTCACCTGTCACGCGGCGAAGCCGAACAGTTCTACGCTGTGCACAAAGCGCGTCCTTTCTTCAAAGATTTGGTTGATTTCATGGTCTCCGGCCCTGTCATGATCCAAGTGCTCGAAGGCGAAGGCGCAATCTTGAAAAACCGTGACTTGATGGGCGCTACCAACCCTAAAGACGCTGCTCCTGGCACCATCCGCGCTGACTTCGCTGACAGCATTGATGCCAACGCTGTGCACGGTTCTGACGCCGCTGAGACTGCCGCTGTCGAAATCGGCTTCTTCTTCGCTGGCATGAACGTTTACGGTCACTAAGAGGCAATTGGTGTTGCTGCTTGCAGCAATGCCTAAGCAAAAAAATGACGGCCAACCTGCTTGATTTTGATCTCGACGGTTTGGCCGTTTTTTGTGAGCGCTTGGGCGAGAAACGCTTCCGTGCCACGCAGCTGTTCCGGTGGATCCACCAAAAAGGCGCACAAGACTTTGATCAGATGTCTGATCTCGCCAAGTCGCTGCGCGAGAAGCTGAAGACCTGCGCACAGGTTCAGCCACTCACTCCTATTTCCCGACACGACTCCGCCGACGGCACCATCAAATGGTTGTTCGACGTGGGTGACGGCAACGCCGTTGAAACCGTGTTCATTCCCGAAGACGATCGAGGCACTTTGTGCGTGTCGTCGCAAGCCGGTTGCGCCGTGGGTTGTCGCTTTTGCTCCACGGGCCACCAAGGCTTTAGCCGCAACCTCACCACTGGCGAAATTTTGTCGCAGCTGTGGTTTGCCGAGCACACGCTGCGCAAACAGTTCAACACGACTGAGCGCGTCATCTCCAACGTGGTGATGATGGGCATGGGCGAGCCGCTGCAAAACTACAGCGCCTTGGTGCCTGCGCTGCGTTCGATGTTGGACGACCATGGTTACGGTTTGTCACGCCGCCGCGTGACGGTGTCTACCTCGGGCGTGGTGCCCATGATGGACCGTTTGGGCGAAGACTGCCCCGTGGCCTTGGCCGTATCACTGCATGCACCCACCGATGCTTTGCGCGACAATTTGGTGCCGCTCAACCGCAAATACCCTTTGCATGAATTGATGGACGCTTGCCGCCGCTATTTGGCGCACGCCCCACGTGACTTCATCACCTTTGAATATTGCATGTTGGATGGCGTGAACGACCAGCCCGAACACGCGCAAGCCTTGATTGATTTGGTCAAGCCCAAACGCGGTTTAGGTGAGAGCGTGCCTTGCAAATTCAACCTCATTCCGTTCAATCCATTTCCAGCCTCGGGTCTCACACGTTCCAGTGCCGCCACGGTCAAAGCGTTTGCGGCGCAGCTCAGTGAAGCCGGCATCATCACCACGGTGCGCAAAACGCGCGGTGACGACATTGATGCCGCGTGCGGCCAGCTTGCGGGTGACGTGAAAGACCGCACCAAGGTCGATGCCCGCATGGCCAAGCAGCGCGTGATTCCACTGACACAGGTGTCGTCATGAGCGTGTGGTATGCGATCAGTGGCCTTGCCAGTTGCACGTCAAGGAGCTTGGCAAGTGGCGCGTTGCTTTGGCTTGCCACTGCTTGTGGTCTGGTCGCATGCACAAGTGCTACGCCGCAGCTCGACACGCTCACGCAAGTCGAGCCCGACAGCACCCGCCAACGCGCGATGCGCCGCCTGAGTTTGGCCAGTGCGTATTACGAACAAAACCAAAACGACGTAGCGCAGCAAGAAGTGCGCGCCGCTTTGCAAATTGACGCGAACTATGCCGATGCGTATAGCTTGCTTGGACTGATTCACCAGCGCGCAAAAGCGCCTGCTTTGGCGCAACAAAGTTTTGAGCAGGCCCTGCAGCTGGCGTCTCAGCCGCCTGTGCGCTCAGCCGAGCTAGGTGCCATTCAACACAACTACGGTTGGTTCTTGTGCGAACAAAACCGTTTTGCAGAAGCACAAACCCAGTTGGGCCGTGCGCTGTCGCAACCGGGCTACGCCAGTGCTGACAAAACAAACAAAGCCATTGAATTTTGTAAAAAGCGTGCGACACCCGCTGACACGCGCCAACACAATCATTGAACAAACCCCTCATTCTTTTTTGAAGCCTGATGACTGAAGAAACCACCACATCGACTACCTCGAGCACGACAGCTGGAGCCTTGTTGCGTCAACTCCGCAAAGACGCAGGGTTCAAGCTCGACGTGTTGGCGCAAGCCTTGCGCGTGTCACCTGCCAAGCTAGAGGCCTTGGAGTCCGACCATTTGGATGCGTTACCAGACGCCATGTTTGCGCGCGCCTTGACCTTGGCCGTGTGCCGCCAATTGAAGACCGATGCAGCCCCCGTGCTGGCCTTGTTGCCCACCCAAGATGTGTCGCGCTTAGCAGCTAAAAACGAACGTGGTTTGGACTTTCCTTTGGACCGTCCTTCCTTTTTACCGCAGTCCAGCTTTGTCGCTGTGGCACGTTTGTTCACCCCCATGCGTTGGGCGGCTGTGGCTGTGTTGGTCTTGGCCTTGGGGATTGGTTTGTGGCCAGAAATTCATGGCTTGTTGGTGTTCAAAGACGATCCCACCGCGGGTACCGTGGTGGTCCCCGTGGAGCCTGCCATTGCTTTGCCTTCCACCGAAGTGCCTGCGCCCGTGGTTGACAACGTGTCCGGCAACATGGTGGTGACCACGGTTCATTCGGCAGCCGTGTCCGCACAAGCGGCCAGTGCTGCAGCACCTGCCAGCGCACCGGGAGCCTCGGATGGTAAATAACGCGCACACCCAAGGCTTCGCCTTGCCTCAAACGCACGGCATTGCGTTGTCACAACCCAAAGCACGCCGCAGCTTGCAAGCCCGCGTGTCATGGGGCGACCACGTGGTGACCGTGGGTGGCGATGCGCCTGTGCGCGTGCAGTCCATGACCAACACCGACACGGTAGACGCGATTGGCACGGCTATTCAAATCAAAGAATTGGCATTGGCCGGTTCTGAATTGGTGCGCATCACCGTCAACACACCCGAGGCAGCTGCCGCCGTGCCGTACGTGCGTGAGCAGCTCGACAAGATGGGCATCAACGTGCCGCTGATTGGCGACTTCCATTACAACGGCCACCGTTTGCTGACCGAATTTCCAGACTGTGCGCAAGCCTTGTCCAAGTACCGCATCAACCCCGGCAACGTGGGCAAGGGCGATAAGCACGACAAGCAATTCGGCCAGATGATTGAAGCCGCGATGCGCTACAACAAAGCTGTGCGCATTGGTGTGAATTGGGGCAGTTTGGATCAAGAACTGTTGGCCCGATTGATGGACGAAAACGCTTTGCGTGCGCAGCCCTTTGAAGCCAAGCAAGTGATGTACGAGGCGCTCATCACCTCCGCCATCGACTCAGCTAAATTGGCACAGAGCATGGGCATGCCCGCTGAACAAATTTTGCTCAGTTGCAAAGTCAGTGGTGTGCAAGACCTGATCGCGGTTTACCGTGAGCTGGCTCAGCGCTGCAACTATCCGCTGCATTTGGGCCTGACCGAAGCGGGCATGGGCACCAAGGGCACAGTGGCTTCGGCCACGGCTTTGTCTATTCTTTTGCAAGAAGGTATCGGCGACACCATTCGCGTCTCGCTCACACCTCAGCCCGGCGAAGCCCGCACGCAAGAGGTGGTGATTGCTTCTGAGATTTTGCAAGCCTTGGGGCTGCGCACCTTCGTGCCCAGCGTCACGGCTTGCCCTGGCTGTGGTCGCACCACCAGCACGACCTTCCAAGAAATGGCCAAGTCGATTGACGACTTCTTACGCGCGCAAATGCCTGTGTGGCGCACCCAATACCCCGGGGTGGAAAACCTCAAGGTCGCGGTGATGGGTTGTATCGTGAATGGCCCTGGCGAAAGCAAGCATGCTGACATTGGCATCAGCCTGCCTGGCAGCGGAGAAGCGCCTGCAGCGCCCGTGTTCATCGACGGCGAAAAAGCCATGACCTTGCGCGGCGACAACATCGCGCAAGAGTTCCACCAAATTGTTGAAAACTACATTGAAAAACGCTTCGGTTAATCCGTGCGCCTGCCTATCGTGACGACAGAAAACAAAACAACAAAACCTGCCAAAGCCCAAGCCTTGACCGCTGTCAAAGGCATGAACGACTTGTTGCCTCCAGCCTCAGCCCAATGGGAATGGTTGGAAGAGAAGGTTCGCGGTCTGATGGCACGCCACGCGTATCGCAACTTGCGCACACCCATCGTTGAACCCACCGCCTTGTTTGTGCGTGGCTTGGGCGAGGTGACCGACATTGTGGAAAAGGAGATGTACTCCTTTGAAGACCGCCTGAATGGCGAGCAGCTCACGCTCCGCCCAGAGGCCACAGCCGGTGTGGTGCGTGCAGTGGTTGAGCACAACATGCTCTACAACGGTGGTCAGCGCCTGTATTACATGGGCCCGATGTTTCGCCACGAGCGCCCACAACGTGGCCGCTATCGCCAGTTCCACCAAATCGGCGCAGAGGCTTTGGGTTTTCCTGGCGCCGAGGTGGATGCCGAGCTCATTTTGTTGGCTGCCACGCTGTGGCAAGAACTGGGTTTGCAAGACGTGCGCTTGGAGCTCAACAGCTTGGGCCAACCCGACGAGCGTGCGGCGCATCGCACTGCTTTGATTGCTCACTTAGAAGCTCATGTCGATGTGCTGGACGAAGAAGCCAAGCGCCGTTTGCACACCAACCCCTTGCGCATCTTGGATACCAAAAACCCAGCGATGCAAGCCGTGGTCGAAGCCGCACCGAAGTTGATCGACTTTTTGGGCGAGGCTTCACTGGCTCACTTCAACGCGGTGAAAGCCATTTTGGATGCGAGTGGCGTGGCCTACCGCATCAACCCACGCTTGGTGCGTGGCATGGACTACTACAACCTCACCGTGTTTGAGTTTGTGACCGACCGCTTGGGCTCGCAAGGCACCATTTGCGGCGGTGGCCGTTACGACTATCTGATTGAGCAAGTGGGAGGCAAGCCTGCGCCCGCCGTAGGCTGGGCCTTGGGTGTGGAGCGTGTGCTGGAGTTGCTCAAAGAGCAGGGCACATTGCCCGAGGCTGTGGGGCCTGATGTGTACGCCATCGTGCCCGACGCGACTGCATTGCCTGTTGTGTTCAAAACCATCCAAATCCTGCGTGCGCAAGGCATGTCCGTGCAAATGCATGCGGGGGCAGGTGAAGGAATGGGCAGCATGAAATCGCAGTTCAAAAAAGCCGATGGCAGCGGCGCACAGTTCGCCCTGATTTTTGGCGGCGATGAGTTGGCGCGCGGCGAAGTTACCCTCAAAGCCTTGCGCGATGGCGCGGGTGCGCAAGAGGCGTTGCCCTTGGCAGACGTTACCACCCGTGTGGCTGCCAAACTTGCGCAGGGCGTGGCCCCGTCTCAAACCGCTGGCTGATAAGCCGAGCCCTACAATTCGCTAAATTTTTAAGTCAAAGCATTCACACCATGTCATCGCACCTCAACCTTGAAGACCAAGAACAAATCGACGAACTCAAGCACTTTTGGAAAAACTGGGGCGACCTCATCACGTGGCTGCTGATTGCCGTGTTGGGCGGATATGCCGCTTGGATGGGTTGGCAGTCTTACCAAGGCAAACAAGCGGCCCAATCTGCGGCCTTGTATGACACGGTGGAACGCGCCGCGTTGAGTGGCGACATTGCTTTGCTTGACCGCTCGGTGAGCGACATCAAAGACAAATTTGCCGGCACTACTTACGCTCAACAAGCCGCTTTGTTGGCCGCCCGCGTTTACAACGACAAGGACCGCAAAGCCGATGCCAAAGCTCAGCTGAGCTGGGTTGTTGAGAAAGCCAGCGACGAGGGCTACCAAGCCTTGGCACGTTTGCGTTTGGCTGCTTTGTTGGTGGAAGACAAAGCGTATGACGAAGCCCGCAAGCAACTCACTGCCAAAGTGCCAGAAGCCTTCGCCCCCTTGATGGCCGATCGCTTGGGTGACTTGGCCATGTTGCAAGCGCAACCGGCTGAAGCTGTTCAACACTACAAAAATGCGTGGAAGGGCTTTGAGCCCAACGCCGAGTACCGCCGTTTGGTGGCTGTGAAATTGTCTGCTTTGGGCGCAGACCCTGAAGATACAGCTGCCGTGGAGAGCAAAAAGTGAACACAACAACGTCTCGCTGCCTATCTCTGACACGCGTTGCGCTAGTTGGCGCGTGCGTGGCCTTGGCTGCATGCTCGGGTCCTTCGCGTCCTAAGCCCACCGAAATTCCTGGCGTCCCCGTGTTGCAAGACATGCGCACGAGCTGGACCGCCAATGTGGGCAAGGTGGACTTCCCCTTGGTCGTGTCAGCTCGCGAAGATCGCATTGCTCTGGCCAACAGCCAAGGCGTGGTGGCCGTGTTGGACGCCGCCACCGGCAAAGACATTTGGCGTTTGAAGTTGGACCAAGCTATTTCAGCGGGCGTGGGCAGTGATGGCCAACAGCTGGCAGTGGTGACTCGCAACAACGAACTGGTTGCGTTGCAAGACGGCAAAGTGCAATGGCGCAAGAGCTTGCCTGCGCAATCGTTTACCGCGCCTTTGGTGGCGGGTTCACGCGTGTTTGTGCTGACAGCAGATCGTTCAGTCATCGCGTTTGATGGTGCGACAGGTCGCCAACTCTGGACCCAGCAGCGCCCTGGCGAGCCTTTGGTGCTGAAGCAAGCAGGTGTGATGCTTGCATTCAAGAACACCTTGGTGGTCGGCCTGTCTGGTCGCTTGGCGGGCATTGACCCCAACACGGGCGTAATTCGTTGGGAATCAGCCATTGCCACACCGCGCGGCACCAACGACGTGGAGCGTTTGGTCGACTTGGTCGCCCCGTTTGACCGCGTGGGAGACGTGGTGTGCGTGCGTGCCTTCCAGACCGCTGTCGGTTGTGTGAATGCAGACCGTGGTCAAGGCGTGTGGACACGTCCGTCCGCAGGCGAGATGGGCGTGAGTGGCAACGACACCTTGCTGGTCGCGCCACTGTCCAACGGCGTGGTGCAAGCGTTCAATCGCAGCAATGGCGAACGTCTGTGGGACACCGAGCGTTTGAAATACCGCATCTTGAGCGCACCACTGGTCACGCCGCGCGGCGTGTTGGTGGCTGACAACGGCGGCTGGTTGTATTTGCTGTCACTCGCTGACGGCGCATTGCTCAACCGCATCAAGCTCGATACCGAAGAATTGGCAACTGCCCCTGTGTTTGCAGGTGGTCGCTATGTGGTGGTCACACGCGAAGGTCGCGTGACTGGCCTCCAAATCCCGTAATTGGGAAAGTTAAAGGATTAAGTTTTGAAACCCGTATTGGCCTTAGTGGGCCGCCCCAACGTTGGTAAGTCCACGTTGTTCAACCGTTTGACCAAATCGCGTGATGCGATCGTGGCCGACTTCGCAGGCTTGACCCGCGACCGTCACTACGGCAACGCCCGTTTTGATAAACACGAATTCATCGTCATTGACACGGGCGGCTTTGAGCCCACCGCTGACAACGGCATCTACAAAGAGATGGCGCGTCAAACGCAACAAGCCGTGGCCGAAGCCGATGTGGTGGTGTTTGTGGTGGATGCGCGTGGCGGTATTTCTGCCCAAGACCACGACATTGCCAACTACCTTCGCCGCTTGGGCAAGCCCACCATTTTGGTGGCCAACAAAGCCGAGGGCATGAAAGAGGGCGCTCAGCTGGTTGAGTTCTACGAGCTGGGCTTGGGCGAAGTGTTGCCTGTGTCCGCCTCGCACGGTCAAGGCATTCGCGACATGATGGCGCAGGCCTTGGCACCGCTGAATTTGGCTGACCCTAACGAAGAAGATGCCGACGCAGACAACGGCACCATCAAGCTCGCTGTGGCCGGCCGCCCCAACGTGGGAAAATCGACCCTCATCAACACGTGGTTGGGTGAAGAACGCTTGGTGGCGTTTGACATGCCGGGCACCACACGTGACGCCATCAGCGTGCCATTTGAGCGCAATGGCCAAATGTTTGAACTCATCGATACGGCTGGTTTGCGCCGCAAAGGCAAAGTGTTTGAAGCCATCGAGAAGTTCTCGGTGGTCAAAACCTTGCAAGCCATCGAGTCGGCGAACGTGGTGCTGTTGTTGCTCGACGCGACCCAAGGCGTGACCGACCAAGACGCGCACATCGCAGGCTACATCTTGGAAAGCGGCCGTGCCGTTGTGTTGGCTGTGAACAAATGGGACGCCGTGGACTCTTACCAGCGCGAATTGCTGATGCGCTCGATTGAGACGCGTTTGCCGTTTTTGAAGTTTGCGGCCATGCACTTCATTTCCGCCAAGAAACGCCAAGGTTTGGGGCCGTTGTGGGGCGCGATTGCGCAAGCCCACAAAGCGGCGATGTGCAAGATGCCAACGCCTTTGCTCACACGCTTGTTGCTAGAAGCCGTGCAGTTTCAGTCACCACAGCGCGGCGGCATGTACCGCCCCAAGCTGCGTTATGCCCACCAAGGTGGCATGAATCCGCCCATCATCGTGATTCACGGCAATTCGCTGGAGCACGTGACCGAAACCTACAAACGGTTCTTGGAAGGGCGATTCCGCAAGGCCTTTAATTTAGAAGGTACCCCCTTGCGAATTGAGATGAAGACCTCAAGTAACCCTTACGCAGGCAAAGACGACTGATATTACAAGCCCTCTAGCTCTGTGGTAACGTGGCATTTCTTTCAACTACACAGACACGGAGCATATCGTGAACACCGAAAACTCAAAGAACAAAGGCCAACTGTTGCAAGACCCATTTTTGAACATCCTGCGCCGCGAGCATGTGCCCGTGTCCATCTACTTGGTCAACGGCATCAAGCTGCAAGGCCAAATCGAATCGTTTGACCAATACGTCGTGTTGCTGCGCAACACCGTGACGCAAATGGTTTACAAACACGCCATCTCGACCATCGTGCCGGGCCGCGCTGTCAACTTCAACCCCACCGACGGCACAGGCAGTTCGCCTGAAGTCTGAGCTTGAACGCTCTGCAAAAAGGGCTGTTTCAGCCCTTTTTTTACGCCTTATTTTCTAGACTGACCGCTTGAACGACACACCTCAAAAAACCGCCGGCGCCACCATTTTGGTAGGGGTCGATTTTGGCTTGCCGCATTTCGATGGCGAGCTAGAAGAACTTGGGCTTTTGGCCGAAACCGCGGGCCTGAAGCCTGTGGCGCGCATCACCTGCAAGCGCAAAGCGCCCGATGCTGCCCTGTTTGTAGGCAGCGGCAAAGCCGACGAAATCAAAGAGCTGGCCCTCATGCACGGTGCCACCGAAATCCTGTTTGACCAATCGCTCAGCCCTGCACAGCAGCGCAACCTAGAGCGTCACATGGGCGTGGCGGTGAACGACCGCACCTTGTTGATTTTGGAAATCTTCGCCCAACGCGCGCGCAGCCACGAAGGCAAGTTGCAAGTCGAGCTCGCCAAGCTGCAATACCTCAGCACGCGCTTGGTGCGCCGCTGGTCGCACTTAGAGCGCCAAAGCGGTGGTATCGGTATGCGCGGTGGCCCCGGCGAGACCCAGATTGAGCTGGACCGCCGCATGATCAATGATTCCATCAAGCGCACCAAAGAACGTTTGGACAAGGTCAAAAAGCAGCGCAGCACCCAGCGCCGCCAGCGCAACCGCCGCGATGCCTTCACCATCTCTCTGGTGGGCTACACCAACGCGGGCAAATCGACCTTGTTCAACGCCCTGGTCAAAGCCCGGGCCTATGCCGCCGACCAGTTGTTTGCCACCCTGGACACCACCACTCGTCAGCTGTATTTGGGCAATGCCGATGGCACGGGCCGCTCGGTCTCGCTGTCAGACACGGTGGGTTTCATCCGCGATTTGCCGCACGGTTTGATCGATGCTTTCCAAGCGACCTTGCAAGAAGCGGCGGATGCCACGCTGCTGATGCACGTGGTCGACGCGTCTAACCCCAATTACCCCGAACAAATGGTCGAGGTTCAAAAAGTGTTGGCCGAGATTGGTGCGGCCGATGTGCCGCAGGTCTTTGTGTTCAACAAGCTCGATGCCATGAGCCCCGAAACGCGTCCTGTGCAGTTACAAGACCATTACACGGTAGACGGCTTGAGCGTACCGCGCTTTTTTGTCAGCGCTCAAACAGGTGAGGGCGTCGCAGCTTTGCGTGAATTTTTGGCACAGGAAGCTCTGTCGACGATGCCTGAAGACCATGCAAATACGCAGGAATTGGAATGAGGCTTGAATCCTTAGGCACAATCGAAGACTTCAAAGAAAAAACAACGATGCGCATGAACTCCAACACCCACACGGTCAGCCCCAAATCTTGGTGCGCGCGACTGCTCGGCATGTTCAACCTCAACGATGGCCGCTGGGGTCGCGACAAAGACGGCAACCCCACGTTTGACCCCAATGGCAGTCAGGCCATTCCGCCTTCGAGCGACGAGAAAAAGCCGCAAGACGAACCCAAGCGCCCACCCGCAGCAGGCGCGGGCGGTCCGCCTGACTTGGATGAGTTGTGGCGCGATTTCAACGCCAAGCTATCAGGCTTGCTTGGCAATAAAAAAGGTGGCTCTGAGCCGCCAAACAACAACGGTGGTCCAACAGGCCCCGACTTCAAAGTGGCGCGTTTTGGTATCGGTGTGATTGGCGCTGTGGTGTTGGCCATTTGGCTCAGCACCGGTTTCTTCATCGTGCAAGAAGGTCAGCAAGCGGTCATCACGCAGTTTGGCCGCTACCACTCCACTGTGGGTGCCGGTTTCAACTGGCGTTTGCCTTATCCCTTCCAACGCCAAGAGCTGGTGTTCGTGACGCAAATTCGTTCGGTCGATGTGGGCCGTGACACCATCGTCAAGTCCACGGGCTTGCGCGAGTCGGCCATGTTGACGGAAGACGAAAACATCCTTGAAATCAAATTTGCCGTGCAATACCGTTTGACAGATGCACGCGCTTATTTGTTTGAAACCAAGAACCCCACGGACACCGTGGTGCAAGCTGCCGAAACAGCCGTGCGCGAAGTGGTGGGCAAGATGAAGATGGACGCTGCCATGTCCGACGAGCGTGACCAAATTGGTCCACGCATTCGCACCATCATGCAAGCCATTCTTGACCAATACAAAGTCGGTGTCGAAGTGGTGGGCATCAACTTGCAACAAGGTGGCGTGCGCCCCCCAGAGCAAGTACAAGCTGCGTTTGACGACGTGCTCAAAGCGGGTCAAGAACGCGAACGCGCCAAAAACGAAGCCGAAGCCTATGCCAACGACGTGGTGCCACGTGCTGTGGGTGCCGCTTCGCGTTTGAAGCAAGAAGCCGATGGTTACAAAGCCCGCATCGTGGCGCAAGCCGAGGGTGATGCGCAACGCTTCAAGTCGCTCGTGGGCGAATACCAAAAGGCGCCACAAGTCATGCGTGACCGTTTGTACATCGACGCCATGCAACAGATTTACAGCAACACCACCAAGGTGTTGGTGGACACCAAGCAAGGCTCGAACTTGTTGTATTTACCCTTGGACAAAATCATCCAGCAAACCAATGCAGCCAATGGCACAGCACCTGCTGCGTCACCTGCTGACGCTGCGCAAAATGCCGCCAACACACCCGCTAACCCAAGCACGCCTGCCACAGATGCGCGCGCACGCGATGGCCGCGCACGCGACCGTGATGGCCGTTGATAGGGGACACGAACATGCAACAAAACAAAATCGGTTTTTACATTTCCTCTGCCTTCGTGGCTTTGGCGCTGCTCAGCTCCACCCTGTTTGTGGTGGACCAACGTCAGTTTGGCGTGGTGTATTCCTTTGGCCAAATCAAGAACGTCATCACTGAGCCTGGCTTGAACATCAAGCTGCCGCCACCGTTCCAAAACGTGAGCTACATCGACAAGCGTTTGCTCACGCTGGACAACGCGGACACCGAGCCCATGCTCACCGCTGAAAAGCAGCGTGTGGTGATTGATTGGTATGCCCGTTGGCGTATCACCGACCCATCGCAATACATCCGTAACGTGGGTCTGGACGAAAACGCCGGCGCTGTGCAGCTGGCCCGTGTTGTGCGCAATGCTTTCCAAGAAGAGATCAACAAGCGCACGGTGAAAGAACTGCTTTCATTGAAGCGCGAAGAGTTGCTGGCCGATGTCAAGCGCGAAGTGTTGACGGCAGTCAAAGGTGCCAAGCCTTGGGGCGTGGACGTGATTGACGTGCGCATCACCCGTGCTGACTATGTGGACGCCATCACTGAATCGGTGTACCGCCGCATGGAAGCCGAGCGCAAGCGCGTGGCCAACGAGCTGCGTTCGACCGGTGCCGCCGAAGGCGAGAAAATCCGCGCCGATGCAGATCGACAACGCGAAGTGACTGTAGCCAATGCCTACCGCGAAGCGCAAAAAATCAAAGGCGAGGGCGACGCCGAAGCCGCGCGTTTGTATGCTGACTCGTTTGGCCGCGATGCTAACTTTGCTCAGTTTTACCGCAGCTTAGAAGCCTACAAAACCACGTTCAGCAAAAAGAGCGACGTGATGGTGGTCGACCCATCGAGCGACTTCTTCAAAGCCCTGCGTGGCAGCAGTGGCGGCAGCGCCCCAGCGCCTAAGAAGTAAAAGGCCCCTCGTATGAGCTTGGACAGCGATACGCTGTGGGTCGCGTTCGGGTTGATGCTCATTTTTGAAGGCATCTTCCCCTTCGTGTCGCCCCACGGTTGGCGCGACAAAATGGCCCAACTCATGGTGTTGGAAGACGGTCAGATCCGCTTTTTCGGCTTGGTCTGCGTCATGGTCGGTCTTTTGATGCTCTGGTGGCTGGGTTGAGGGCGTTTAGCCCTGTAAAATCTCGGTTTTAACAGCCTCCCTTAATTACATGTCTGCTTGGGTTCTGCCGGATCACATCGCCGATGTTCTGCCTTCTGAGGCCCGGCACATCGAAGAGCTGCGTCGCTTGTATCTCGACACAGCTAGAGGTTATGGCTACGAGCTGGTCATGCCACCGTTGCTTGAGTACCTCGAATCATTGCTGTCGGGCACAGGCCGCGCACTCGATTTGCAAACCTTCAAACTGGTCGACCAACTCTCTGGTCGTACCTTGGGCCTGCGCGCCGACACCACGCCGCAAGTCGCCCGCATTGACGCCCATTTGCTCAACCGTACTGGCGTGACGCGCCTGTGCTACTGCGGCCCTGTGCTGCATACACGCCCAGACCGCCCATTCGCCACCCGTGAGCCTTTGCAGTTTGGTGCCGAAATTTATGGCCATGCAGGTATCGAGGCCGATCTTGAAGTGCTGCACTTGGCGTTGGACACCCTCAAAGCCGTGTCCATCCACCAATTCACGGTGGACTTGAGCGATGCGCGCATCGTGCCCGCGTTGCTCAATGGTGTGACCTTGACGGCTGACGTGCGCGATGCCTTGCACAGCGCCTTGGCCGCCAAAGACACTTCAGGCGTTCAAGCTCTCTCCAAAGACTTGCCTGCCAACGTGCGCACGGCATTGGTCGCTTTGGTCGGCATGTATGGCGATGCGTCCGTGTTGGCCCAAGCCGAAAAAGCATTTGCTGCATGGCCTGTGGTCATGCAAGCCTTGGCTGAGCTGCGCCAAATTGCCGCTGACTTGAGCGGTGTGGCCGTGACATTCGACTTGGCCGATTTGCGCGGCTACGCCTACTACAGCGGCGTGCGCTTTGCCATCTTTGTGCGCGGTGCCAGCGACGCCTTGGTGCGCGGTGGCCGCTACGACGAAGTGGGGGCGGTGTTTGGCCGTAAGCGTCCCGCCGTTGGATTCAGTTTGGACTTGAAAGAGTTGGTCAGCGTGGTGCCAGAGCGCGCCCTCAAAGCCGCCATTCGTGCGCCCTGGGGAACCGCCAAAGGTTTGCGCGAAGCCATTGCCACCTTGCGTGCCAATGGTGAAACCGTGGTCTGCGTGTTGCCAGGCCACGAAAGCGAAGTCGATGAATTTGACTGCGATCGTGAACTGATCGAAGTCGCCGGCCAGTGGGCAGTGCAAGCTGTTCCCGCTGGTCAAGCCCTTTAATTTTTTAAGTAATCGAGTGGATATGAGCACTACCCAAGGACAAACCGTGGCTGCAACCAAAGGCCGTAACGTCGTCGTGGTCGGCACCCAATGGGGTGACGAAGGCAAAGGCAAATTGGTCGATTGGTTGACCGAAACCGCCACTGGCGTGGTGCGCTTTCAAGGTGGCCACAACGCAGGACACACCTTGGTCATCAACGGCGTGAAAACCGCGCTGCACTTGATCCCCAGCGGCATCATGCGCCCGGGCGTGAAGTGCTACATCGGCAACGGTGTTGTGTTGTCTGCACCTAAGCTGCTTGAAGAAATTGCGGGCTTGGAAAAGGCGGGCGTGGAAGTGCGCTCACGCTTGCGCATCAGCGAAGCTTGCCCACTTATCTTGCCTTACCACGCCGCCATCGACATCGCGCGTGAAGCCGCCAAAGAGAAGGCCGGTACCGCCAAGATCGGCACCACAGGCCGCGGCATTGGCCCCGCCTACGAAGACAAAATTGCACGCCGTGCTTTGCGCGTGCAAGACTTGAAGCACCCCGAGCGCTTCGCCACCAAACTGCGCGAGAACCTTGAGCTGCACAACCATGTGTTGACCGACATCTTGCACGCGCCCGCTGTGGACTACGACACCGTCTATAACGAAGCTATGGCCTATGCCAAAGAAATCTTGCCGATGGTGGCAGACGTGTCACGTGAGTTGAACGAAGCCCACAAAGCCGGTGCCAACCTGTTGTTTGAAGGCGCACAAGGCACCTTGCTCGACGTGGACCACGGTACTTACCCCTTCGTCACGTCTAGCAACTGCGTGGCCGGTAACGCCGCTGCAGGTGCAGGCGTTGGCCCTGGCATGTTGCACTACATCTTGGGCATCACCAAGGCGTACTGCACACGCGTGGGCGGCGGCCCATTCCCCACCGAACTCGATTGGGAAAAAGAAGGCACGCCTGGTTACCACATGGCCACCATTGGCGCAGAGAAGGGCACGACCACGGGGCGCTCACGCCGTTGCGGTTGGTTTGATGCCGCGTTGCTCAAGCGCAGCGCACAAGTCAACGGCCTCACAGGCTTGTGCATCACCAAGCTCGACGTGCTCGACGGCTTGACCGAATTGCTCTTGTGCGTGGGTTACGAATTGGACGGCGAAACCATCGACATCTTGCCCATGGGCGCAGACGAGATTTCGCGTTGCAAACCCATCTACGAAACCATCCCTGGCTGGACCGACAGCACCGTTGGCGTGACCGACTACAACAAGTTGCCCAAAGCCGCTCAGCACTACCTCAACCGCATTGCTGACACCACTGGCGTGCCCATTCACATGGTGTCCACCAGCCCAGACCGTGACCACACGATCTTGCTGACACACCCCTACATCGCTTAATTTTTTAAAGGACTAGACCATGTTGACCGAAGACGGCAAACACCTGTACGTGTCGTACGACGAGTACCACAACCTCATTGAAAAACTCGCCATCAAGATTCACCAATCGGGCTGGGAATTCGACACCATCCTTTGCTTGGCCCGTGGCGGTATGCGCCCAGGCGACATCTTGTCGCGCATCTTCGACAAGCCTTTGGCCATCATGTCCACCAGCTCGTACCGCGCTGATGCAGGCACGGTGCAAGGCCATTTGGATATCGCCCGCTTCATCACCACACCTAAAGGCGAAATCGCTGGCAAAGTGCTGTTGGTGGACGACTTGGCTGACACCGGCCACACCTTGAAGGCGGTGGTGGACCAGCTCAAGAACAACTACGCACCCATCACCGAATTGCGCACTGCCGTGATTTGGACCAAGGGCGTGTCTGAATTCAAACCTGATTACTCGATGGACTATTTGGCCACGAACCCATGGATTCACCAACCGTTTGAGCCCTATGACAGCATGCGCCCAGTGGCTTTGTTGGAGAAGTGGAAGGTTTAACTTTCCCCTTGTTGGTTTTAAGAACTCCGCTTCGGCGGAGTTTTTCGTTTCTCGGCTGGTTAATATCAGTGCATGACCCGCAGCACCGATCTCATTCACCACACCTACCTTCCCCCCGCTGAGTTTGAAGCGCCGCAGGTGGGGGTGTTCAAAGCCTCGACGGTCATCTTTCCGAATGTGGCCGCCATGCGCACGCGTGAGTGGATGGACAAGTCGGCTTACACCTACGGTTTGCATGGCACTCCCACCACGTTCACGCTCGAAGAGCGTTTGGCCACGCTAGAGGGCGGTACGCATTGCATCCTCACGCCCAGCGGTTTAGCGGCGATTGCGCATGTGGATTTCGCGCTGCTCAAAACGGGCGACGAGGTGTTGATTCCTGATAACGCCTATGCGCCCAACAAGTCGCTGGCCGAGGGTGAGTTGGCGCAGTTTGGCATCACGCATCAGGTGTACGACGCGTTGGATGTGAATGACTTGGCTGCACGCATCACACCGCGCACGCGTTTGGTGTGGCTCGAAGCGGCGGGCTCGGTGACGATGGAGTTTCCCGACCTCGTGGCTTTGGTGCAGCTGTGCAAAGCGCGTGGCGTGCTGTGCGCGCTCGACAACACCTGGGGCGCAGGCTTGGCCTTCAACGCGTTTGACCTCACGCCAGGGCAGGGCGAGCTTGGGGTGGACCTGACCATTCACGCGCTCACCAAATACCCCAGCGGCGGCGGTGATGTGTTGATGGGCAGCATCGTCACGCGCAGCGATGAATTGGCGCGTGTGTTGAAACTCACGCACATGCGTTTGGGTACGGGTGTGGGCGCGAATGACGCTGAGATGGTGTTGCGCTCATTGGCTTCTCTGCCGCTGCGCTACAAAGCGCAAGACGCGGCTGCACGCACCTTGGCTGCATGGTGCGCTTTGCAACCTGCATTCAGCCAAGTGTTGCATCCCGCACTCAGCAGCTCGCCGGGTCATGTGCATTGGCAGCAACTGTGTGTGACGCCGCATGAGCCTGAGGGTTTGGCTGCGGGTATTTTCAGCGTGGTGATGGACGAGCGTTTCACATCCAAACAAGTGGATGCGTTTTGCGATGCCTTGCAGTTGTTCAAAATTGGTTACAGCTGGGGCGGCCCCATGAGTTTGGTGATGCCCTACAACATGGCGTCTAGCCGCGCACGCTCGGTGTCGCATAGGCAACGCGGACGCGTGGTGCGTTTTTGTATTGGCCTAGAGAATGTGATCGATTTGCAAAATGACCTAGAGCGAGCTTTGAAAGTCGCCAACTTATAAAACCAAACCCACAAGAGGGGAGACACATGCAGCAATTGGTACCAGACGAGGCACATGACCGCATTGACATCAACCCGATTGGCTTGAGCGATCCGTTGCGTTGGCTTTGGCAGGGCTTGCGAGACATGGTCTCGCAACCTATGATTTCTTTGTTTTACGGCGTCTGCTTTTGGCTCATGGCGTTGATCTTGTTGGCCGTGTTCAAAAGCAATCCCGAGTACACCTTGTCGGCTGTGTCGGGTTGTTTGCTGATTGGCCCCTTTTTGGCCATGGGGCTGTATGACGTGAGCATGCACATGGAGCGCGATGAGCCGCCGAGCATGGGCAGTTCGCTCACTTGTTGGGAGTCGCACATCCGTAGCATGAGCATGCTCATCATGGTGATGGTGGTGATGGAGCTGCTGTGGGGGCGCGCATCGTTGGTGGTGTTTGCGGTGTTTTTCAACACGGGCGGAATGCCCACCACCGCCACCGTGCTAGAGGCCGTGTTCAACCCGCAGAACTGGGAGTTCATTGCCGCCTACCTATGCGTGGGGGGCTTCTTTGCTGGGCTGGTCTTCGCCAGCATGATGGTGTCTATTCCGATGATTTTGGACCGTGACACCGATGCCATCACCGCCTGCATCACCAGCTTGCGTGTCTTTGTGGATCACACCGCCGTGTCGGTGTTTTGGGGGGCGCTCATCACAGCCTTGGTGGTGTTGGCCATGTTGCCGTCAGCGGCGGGTTTGCTGGTGGTCGGGCCTTGGCTGGGCTTTGCCAGTTGGCACGCTTACCGCGCTGCCGTGCGTGTGACGGCAGCACAGGCGAGCTAAACCTCAAGCACCTACTTGGTGGCACAAGGCTTGTGCCACCTGACGCAGACTCTCCGCATGTCGGTTGTCTGCCACACAAGCCGTGGCCTGTCCTGTTTGCGCGAAGTTGCGCACCATGGATGCCGCATAGGTTGGGTCGTAGTGAATCACCAGCAAGTCACGCACAACTTGGTCGATGTGGCCGGTGTGAATTTGTTCTTTCCACGCATCCACCACCGCTTTGCCGCGAATGGCTACCAGCGCATCTAGGCGTCGGCAAAACAAGTCTTGGTCATCGACGAAGAAGTTGTAGTCTTCCATCAGCAAGGCCACGCGTTCATCGAGGCTGAGTTGCAGCTCAAAGCAGGGGCTGTCGCGCATGGCCAGCATCAACGATTCAGGGATAGACAGATTGCCCACTTTGCGGCTTTCAGATTCCACAAACACAGGCCGCGCGGGGTCAAAGCTGCGCAGGGCTTGCCATACCAAGGTGTCAAAGCGTTTTTGGCTGGGTTGAGGTTGCCCAGGAATGTGGCCCAGCACCGAGCTGCGGTGGCTGGCGAGGTCTTCGAGGTCCAACACTTGCGCACCTTCGGCAGCGAGTGCATAGAGCAAACGCGTTTTGCCCGAGCCCGTGGGGCCAGAGATGACTTTGAATTGCAGTGGTGCCACTCGCTTAGGAATGTCTTCCACGATGGCCGCACGAAACGCTTTGTAGCCGCCTTCAATCAAGTTCACTTTGAAACCAATTTGCCCCAGCACCAACGACAGCGATCCACTGCGCTTGCCGCCACGCCAGCAGTAAATCAGAGGTTGCCAGTTTTTCGGAAGCGCTAACACTTCGCGTTGGATGTGTCGCGCAATGTTGGCAGCCACCATGGCAGCGCCATGCTTTTGGGCTTCAAACGCGCCTTGCTGCTTGTACATGGTGCCCACGAAGATGCGTTCTTCGTTGTTGAGCGAGGGCCAGTTGACGGCGGCGGGTAAGTGGTCGAGTGCGTACTCGTCTTCGCTGCGTGCGTCGATGATGGTACTGAATCCACCGGAAGCCCCAAGGGGAATGGCCATGCGGGCCATGGCGTCTTGCGCCGAGATGAAGGTAACGCTCACGGTTTATAAATTCTTTTTAATTTCGGGCCACACATTGGCCAACATGCGCGGGTGCGCTTCGGCTTTGGGGTGGATGCGGTCGGGTTGGAACTGTGCGGTGGCTTCGGGCGCATCGGCAATGCCTTTGAGGAAAAACGGCACCAAGCCTGTGCGGTATTTTTTAGCGAGGTTGGTAAACATCACCGAGAATTTGGCGCTGTAATCTGGCCCGTAGTTGGGCGGTATTTGCATGCCCACCAACACCACGCGCGCATTGACGGCGCGGCAGGCTTGAATCATGGCTTCGAGGTTGTTTTGAGTGCTGTTCAGATCAAGGCCACGCAAAGCGTCGTTGCCGCCGAGTTCAATCACCACTTGCACGGGGCGCACTTGGTCGAGCATGGCGGGCAGGCGGGATCGGCCACCGGCGGTGGTGTCGCCGCTGATGCTGGCATTGACCACGCGCACATCGGGGCGCTCGGCTTGTAGCTTGTCGGCCAGCAGCGCCACCCAGCCTTTGCCGCGAGGGATGCCGTACTCGGCGCTGAGCGAATCGCCCAACACCAAGATAGTGGCTGCAGGCATGGTGCCTGGCGCGGGGGCCGAGCCGGGCGGTGGCACGTTGTTTTGGGGTTGACCACGGCGGCGGTGCGGGCCGGTGGAGGTGATGTCACCCTCCATGCCTTGGCCGGTGGACGTGATGACGCTTTGCTGGGCCGAGGCAACGCTTGTGCCCAATGCCCCCAGCAAAGCGGCGCCCAGTGCGCCCAAGTTAAAGTCACGTCTTAACCACCCATTGCGTTTCATGACCCAGCCTTCATTTGAAAAATCATCCACATCGCCTTTGATGGTCGTCTCGCACTTGTCGAAATCGGTGCAAGACGCCAGTGGCACACTGCACATTCTCCGCGATATCGACTTCCATCTCGCGCCGCAACAATCGTTGGCCATCGTGGGCGCTTCGGGCTCGGGCAAAAGCACCTTGTTGTCTATCATGGCCGGTTTGGATACCCCCACGCAGGGCACCGTGTGGCTGGGAGGTGTGGACATGTTTGCGATGGACGAAGACGCACGCGCCGCAGTGCGTGCCCGCCAAGTGGGCTTTGTGTTTCAAAGCTTTCAGCTCTTAGGCAATATGACCGCGCTAGAAAACGTCATGCTGCCGCTAGAGCTGGCAGGCTTGCCCAACCCGCGTGCCGCTGCCAAAGACATGCTGGTGCGCGTGGGCTTAGGCGAGCGTTTGGGCCATTACCCCAAAGTGCTGTCGGGTGGTGAACAACAACGCGTCGCCTTGGCCCGTGCCTTTGTGGTGAAGCCCGCGCTGTTGCTGGCCGACGAGCCCACAGGCAGCCTGGACCACGCCAGCGGAGAGCGGATCATGGATTTGATGTTCGAGTTGAACAAAGAACTAGGCACCACGTTGGTGTTGGTGACGCATGATTTAAAGCTGGCCGCAAGGTGCGATCAAGCCATCACGATTGAGGCGGGGCAGGTCAAGGGATAATGCCTGCATATGTCTTCAGCCCCTAAAGTTCTCTTCGGCTTTCACGCCGTTGGCGTGCGCGTTAAAACAGCGCCGCAATCCGTCATCGAAATCTATTTCGACCCCACGCGCCGCGATGCACGTATGCGTCAATTTGTGGACCGCGCTACCGAAGCTGGAATCCGTTTGATCGAGGCCGATGGCCCGCGTTTGGCCAAGCTCTCAGGTGGCCATGGCCACCAAGGTGTGGCAGCGCGTGTGAGCGAAATCAAGATGGTTCACTCGTTAGACGAGTTGCTGGAAGGCATCGAAAAAATCGAATCACCTTTGATCTTGGTACTGGACGGTGTGACCGACCCGCATAACCTCGGCGCGTGTTTGCGTGTGGCCGACGGTGCTGGTGCACATGCGGTGATTGCGCCCAAAGACCATGCCGTGGGCATCAACGCCACAGTAGCCAAAGTGGCCAGCGGTGCGGCTGAGACGGTGCCGTATTTCATGGTGACCAACTTGGCGCGCACCTTGAACGAGCTGAAAGAGCGAAACATTTGGATCATCGGCACCAGCGACGATGCGCCCAAAACTTTGTACCAAGTCGACCTCAAAGGCCCCACCGCATTGGTGTTGGGGGCAGAAGGTGACGGCATGCGTCAGCTCACGCGTAAGACGTGTGACGAGCTCATCAGCATTCCTATGTGTGGTGGAGTGGAGAGTTTGAACGTGTCGGTGGCCAGTGGCGTTTGCTTGTACGAAGCTCGCCGTCAACGCACGGTTGGTTAAGTCGCTTCTTTAAGCGTCCCAGCGAAACATCACATCGGCTTTAGCCCGTTCGGCCTCAATGCGTCGCGCATTGGGCTCGTCGGTGTGTTTCACCCAATCGGCAGCGTCTTGTGCGCTGCGACCAAACTGCTGATGGCGTTGGGTTAAACGGCCCACGCGTAAGTCTTGCGGCACATCGACAAACCATGTTTCATCTAACAGCGCTTGCACTTGGTTCCACGGTGAATCACTGAGCAACAAGTAATTACCTTCCACCACGATGAGCGGTGTCGATGGCTGCACGGCTATTGCACCAGCCACGCTTTCTTCTAGGCTGCGCTCGTAGCAGGGTGCGTAAACCACTTCATCTGCTGCTGGTATGCGCAGGCGTTTGAGCAAAGCGATGAAGCCAAACGCATCAAAAGTATCAGGTGCGCCTTTGCGGCTTTTTCGGTTCAAGCGTTCTAGCTCGACATTAGCCAAATGAAACCCATCCATGGGAACGACTTGAATGTCTTGGGACCATTGCATCGCCAAGGCATGAGCCAGCGTGGATTTGCCAGCGCCTGGTGCGCCGACCAAGCCCAGAATGCGGCGCTCGCCGCTGCTCAGTAAATGCGCAATGCGCTGTTGATACAGGGCAGGGATTTTTAAATCCATCCCAAAGCACCCAGCAAAGCACCGAAACCTAATAGCAACAACAAATGCGTTTTGGTCTTCCACACAATCAGTGTGGTGGCACCGGCCAAGACCCACAGCGGCCAATCACGCGCAGGGTTTTCGTGGTTGCCTGTGAGCAACCATCCCGTGGCAATCAGCAGCGCAATCACAATGGGGGCCATGCCGCTTTTGAAGGCTTTGACAGCCAGCATCTCGCGGTTGCGGTGCGCCCATTGCGTGGCCACAAAGGTGAGGGTGCAGGACGGGATCATGATGCCCACCATGGTGATGAGCACGCCCCACAGGGCCAAGGCCACGGCAGGCCAACCTGCAGCTAGACCGCCACCTGCGTTGAGCCCGACGTTCCAGCCCATCAAAGCGATGAACATCACGTTGGGGCCCGGTGCGCCTTGGGCCAAAGCGATGGACGAGGTGAACTGCGTGTCGCTGAGCCAATGTGTTTCGTCTACCAAGTAACGGTGGATATCGGGCGCAGTAGTGATAGCGCCACCCACGGCCAAGAGTGAGAGCGAGATGAAGTGCAAAAACAGCGAACCCCAATCAGCCAAGGTCATGGTGATGCTCATGCCACACCTCGCTGTTTGATGCAATGCGCGGCCCACACGCTGGCCAGAGGGCCGAGGCTGAGCAGCACCCAAGCCAAAGGCAAACGCAGCAGGCCAATGGCCACGAAGGTGAGGGCACCAATGCCAATGCAGGTCAGCATGCCCATGGGGTTGTTTTTCAAAGCACCCATGAGCTTGATGCCCACTGCCGCAATAAGTCCTGCGGACACGGCGCCCATGCCGCGCAACATGCCTTGTGCCACGGGGGTCTCTGCCACACCTGCCACGGCGGCAGCGAGTAGCAGCACCAGCACGGTAGGTGCAATCAACAAACCACTGAGTGCCGCCAATGCGCCCGCAATGCCAAAGTGTCGGCCACCAATCATGAGCGAGAGGTTGACCACATTGGGGCCCGGCAAAATTTGCGCAACAGCCCAGTCTTCGACAAATTCATCGGTGGTGAGCCATTGCTTTTTGTCCACCAATTCTCGTTGCACAACGGCCAGCACGCCGCCAAAGCCTTGCAAGGCCAGCACGGTGAACGACACAAACAAATCGGTTTTGTTTTGAGGTGCGTTGGGCACAGCACTGTGCTGTGCGGTCATAGGGTGAGACCGCCAGCCACTTCAATCACGGTGCCGTTGATGTAAGCGGCTTCATCACTGGCCAAGAAGGCATACACGTTGGCAATGTCTTCGGGTTGGCCTAAGCGCTTCAGGGGCACGCGGTCAGTCATCTCGTGAATCACTTTTTCAGGGATGGTCGACAAGATCGGCGTTTGGATAAAACCGGGTGCGATGGCATTCACACGAATGCCTTTGGGGCCAAGCTCGCGGCTCCATGTTTTTGTGAAACCAATCACGCCAAACTTGGTGGCTGCATAGTTGGTTTGGCCAAAGTTACCGTAGATGCCAACGACCGATGAGGCATTCAAAATTACGCCGCTGCCTTGCGCCACCATGGCATCCGTCACGGCTTGCGCGCAATGGAACACGCCACGCAGGTTGACGTCAATCACACGGTCAAACTGTTCCAAGGTCATTTTTTGCAAACGCGCATCTTGTGTGATGCCTGCGTTGTTGACCAACACATCGATACGTCCGAACTTGTCGAGCACGGCTTTCACAGTGGCATCGACCATCTCGCGCTGCGTCACATCGACCACAAAACCTTGGGCCTGTGCACCGATGGCTTGGCACTGTTTGACGGCGTCATCGACCGCAGCTTGCTTCACGTCACACACGATGACGATGGCGCCTTCGTGTGCGAATTTCAAAGCGGTGGCCAAACCAATGCCTTGTGCGGCACCCGTGATGACGCTGACTTTGCCGTTTAACCGCTGGTGGTGTGTGTTTGTGTGTGTGCTCATAGGCTTTAGTTTAAGCACCTGGCTCAACAAGGGGAAACACCGACTAAATCATTTATATAGATTAAGGGAAAAACCTAATAAATCAACTTGAGTGATTAAGTAACAATAAATCAACTTGAGTGATTAATTCAAGTTTCACAACATTTTGGAGCGAGACATTCTTATGAAATTGAATCAATTGTTTTTGGCCTGCGCTGCCGCTTTGTCAGTGTCTGCAGCAGTGGCGGGCGAGGTCGAAGTCCTGCATTACTGGACATCGGGTGGTGAAGCCAAATCAGCGGCTGAGCTGAAAAAAATCATGGCTGCCAAAGGCCATGCTTGGAAAGACTTCGCAGTTGCGGGTGGCGGCGGTGACAACGCGATGACCGTGTTGAAGAGCCGCGTGGTGGCAGGCAACCCACCTTCAGCCGCACAAATCAAAGGCCCCGCCATTCAAGAGTGGGCGCAAGAGGGCGTGTTGGCCAACTTGGACAGCGTGGCGCAAGCCGAGAAGTGGGACAGCTTGTTGCCACAGGTGGTGGCCAATGTCATGAAATACAAAGGCAACTACGTGGCAGCGCCCGTCAACGTGCACCGCGTGAACTGGGTGTGGGCCAACCCAGAGGTTTTGAAGAAGGCAGGCGTGTCTGCCATGCCCACCAACTACGACGAGTTCTTTGTTGCAGCTGACAAGATCAAAAAAGCAGGCTTTATTGCGGTGGCCCACGGTGGTCAAAACTGGCAAGACTTCACCACCTTTGAATCGGTGGTGTTGGGTGTGGGTGGTGCCAAGTTTTACCAAGATGCTTTGGTCAAGCTCGATCCCAAAGCCTTGAACAGCCCGACCATGAAAAAGTCGCTTGAGACCTTCCGCAAGATCAAGGGCTACACCGATGCGGCTTCGCCTGGCCGCGATTGGAACTTGGCCACAGCCATGGTCATGCAAGGCAAAGCAGGCTTTCAGTTCATGGGTGACTGGGCCAAAGGCGAGTTTGTGGCCGCAGGCAAAAAACCTGGCAAAGACTTCTTGTGTGCGGCAGCCCCAGGCACCGCCAAGTCTTACACCTTCAACGTCGATTCATTTGCGATGTTCAAGCTCAAAGATGCCAGCGCACAAAAAGCCCAAGGTGACTTGGCGGCCGCCATCATGAGCACAGACTTCCAAGAGGTGTTCAACCTCAACAAGGGTTCTATCCCTGTGCGCTTGAGCATGTCGATGGCTAAGTTTGACGATTGCGCCAAGCTCTCAAGCAAAGATTTCGTGGACACCGCCAAGACTGGCGGCTTGGTCCCCTCCGTCGCCCACGGCATGGCGATTTCGCCAGCGACCGAAGGCGCAATCAAAGATTTGGTGAGCCAGTTCTGGAACGACGACAAGATCAGCATTGACGACGGTCAAAAGCGTCTTGTTGCGGCCGCAGCCACCAAATAAGCAGCAGCTCGACTGTTGAAACATAAACCTTGGAGATACAAACAATGAAGATGAAATTAACTTGTGTGGCTGCTGCTTTGTGCTGCTTGAGCACAGCCGCTTTGGCCGCTGATGTGGGCGGTGTGGAAGTCACCGGCTACAGCCGTGGCGGTGGTGTGTACAGCTACAACAAAGACCAACAGGTCAAAGGTGGCTTGAGCTTGGGCGGTGATTTGCAAAAGTACCGTTTGGGTAACGAGGGTGACTATGGTGTTGAAGTCAACATCGCCAAAACCTTTGACGTCGAAGGCGTGAAATACAAACTCGATTACATGCCCACCAAATGGAATAGCGGCAATGTCGGCACAGAACAAGCCTTCGTGGAGATGAGTGGTTTGAGCTTTGCACCCGAAGCCAAAATCTGGGCTGGCCAACGCCGTCTTCGTATTCAAGACGTGCACATCGTGGATCACTTCTTGATGGACTACGGCGTCAACCAAGGTTCAGGCTTCACAGATTTGGCCGTGGGTGGCATGAAATTGGGCGCAGCTTTGCAAACAGGCGATACCTTTGACGCAAAAATGATTGCAGGTACATCTGCCAACAAGTTGAATTTGGATCTGTCTGAAATCAAGACGAATCCTGGTGGTAAAGCCCGCGTATTGGTGACCTCGGTTAGCACTTCAGGCTTGAAGAGCAGCGGTGGTTCTGGCTTCACTGTGAGCCACAACCAATCTGACTTTGTTGTGAAGGGCTTGACCAACAGCTTGTTCTTGCAAACCTCTAGTGGCTACGCCAATATCAATGGTCGATTTGGAGCGTTCTACGATGCCGCTGGTGCAGCGACTGTCTACGGCAAGAAAACAAACCGTATTGCTGACTCGATCAACTGGCAGTCAGGCGCGTTTGGTGGGCAAGCGATCTTGGGTTACCAAACGACCAAGTCCGATGACCCAGCTGTCACTTACACCATCAAAGATACCTCTCTGGGTGGCCGCGTGTCCTACGCTGTTTCTAAGAATTTCAAGTGGTTGGTTGAAGCAGGCACCACATCACGCAAGTTCAGCGACAACCAAGCCGCACAGCGCTTGAACAAGCTGACGATCGCGCCCACATTGGCTTTGTCTCCAGACTTCTGGTCACGTCCTGAGTTGCGTTTTTACGTGACAAAAGCCAACTGGAACCAAGCTGCTTCTGATGCGAACAACGGTGGTACAGGTGAAGGTGCGTTTGGTACCAACGGCAGAAAATCACAAACACTCGCTGGCGTCCAGTACGAAGTGTGGTGGTAAGCAAGGGTTGAACGAGGGATTGGGAAAGGGGCAACCCTTTCCCTTTTTTGCTTCTTACATAAAGGCATCCAGATGCAAAAGCATCGCTTAGAAACGTTGATACCCAAATTGGTGGTCGCTCCTGGCTTGTTGCTGGGTTTTGCGTTCATCTATGGCTTCATGATTTGGAACGGTGTGTTGTCAGTCACCGCGTCTCGCATGCTGCCCAATTACGAATTGGTTGGCTTGGCGCAATATGCCAAGTTGTGGGAGATGGACCGCTGGTGGGTCGCCCTGAAAAATCTCGCCATTTTCGGCGTCGGTTATGTCGGCGGTGCGATGGCCCTCGGTGTGTTCCTTGCTGTGCTGTTGGACCAAAAGGTACGCGCAGAAGGTTTCATTCGCACGGTGTATCTGTACCCCATGGCCTTGTCATTTGTGGTGACGGGGACTGCTTGGAAATGGTTGCTCAACCCTAGCATGGGTTTAGAAAAACTTATGCATGACTGGGGCTGGGAAAGCTTCAGATTTGGTTGGTTGGTCGACAGCGAAATGGCTATTTACTGCGTGGTGATCGCTGGTATTTGGCAATCCGCGGGTTTTGCCATGGCTTTGTTTTTGGCGGGCTTGCGCGGGATTGATGACAGCATCATCAAAGCGGCTCAGATAGATGGTGCGTCGCTGCCGCGTATTTATTGGCGCATTGTGTTGCCTGCGTTGCGCCCTGTGTTTTTCTCAACCTTGATGGTGCTTTCTCATTTGGCCATCAAGAGCTTTGACCTCATCATGGCTTTGACGTCGGGTGGCCCCGGCTATGCCACGGACGTGCCAGCGACTTTCATGTATGCCATGAGCTTCACGCGTGGGCAAATTGGTTTGGGGGCAGCCAGTGCCACCATGATGTTGGCCACGGTGGCTGCCTTGGTCGTGCCTTATCTGTACAGCGAGTTGCGAGGTAAATCACATGAGCACTAAGCTTTTTTCGATGCACATGTTCTCGCGTGCATTGCTGTATGTCACGCTGTTGGTCGGCGCCGCATTCTTTTTGGCGCCTTTGTATGTGATGGTCGTGACCTCACTCAAAGATGCCGACGAGATTCGCCAAAACAGCTTGGTCAGTTTGCCTGGCGGGATGAATTTTGATGCCTGGCGTTTGGCTTGGGACTCCGCTTGCACCGGCGCGCAGTGTTCTGGCTTAGAGCCCTTCTTTTGGAACTCGGTGTGGATGGCCGTTCCTGCTGTGTTGATCTCCACTACCTGGGGTGCACTCAACGGTTATGTGCTGAGCCTGTGGAAATTTCGCGGCAGCGAAACCTTGTTTGCCTTTTTGCTCTTTGGCGTGTTCATGCCATTTCAAGTGGTGCTGCTGCCCATGAGCCAAGTGTTGGGTTGGCTCGGTATGTCTAGCTCGATCGCTGGCCTGATCTTGGTTCACTTGTTGGCCGGTTTGCCCAGCACCACCTTGTTCTTTCGTAACTACTACGCCGCCGTGCCCAAAGATTTGCTCAACGCCGCACGCATGGATGGCGCAGGTTTTTGGATGATTTTTCTGCGCATCATCGTGCCCATGTCTACGCCCATCGTGATGGTGACTTTGATTTGGCAGTTCACCCAAATTTGGAACGACTTTTTGTTCGGCGTGGCCTTCAGCGGCGCGGATTCCAAACCCATCACTGTGGGATTGAACAACTTGGCCAACACCACTAGCAGCGTCAAAGCCTACAACGTGGACATGGCCGCTGCATTGATTGCAGGCCTGCCCACTATGTTGGTCTACGTGGTGGCTGGACGATATTTTGTGCGCGGCCTGACCGCCGGCGCTGTGAAAGGTTAAGAGGAATAAGCATGTCTTCAGCATTGAAAATCAGCGGCATTCGCAAATGCTTTGGTCAGGGTGACAACACGGTGGAGGTGCTCAAGCGCATCGACATCGATGTGGCACCCGGTGAGTTTTTAATTTTGGTCGGCCCTTCGGGCTGCGGTAAATCCACCTTGCTCAACATCATTGCGGGCCTGGAAGAACCCACAGAGGGCAGCATCTCCATTGGTGACAAAAACGTGGTGGGTGTACCGCCCGCACAACGTGACATTGCGATGGTGTTTCAAAGCTATGCGCTGTACCCCACGATGAGCGTGGCTGAGAATATTGGCTTCGCTCTCGAAATCCGCAAAGTACCCAAAGCTGAGCGCCAAGCGCGCATTGCCGAAGTGGCTGCCATGTTGCAGATAGAACATTTGCTTGACCGTCGTCCTTCGCAACTGTCCGGTGGCCAGCGTCAACGTGTGGCCATGGGCCGTGCTTTGGCGCGTAACCCGCAGCTGTTTTTGTTTGATGAACCTTTGTCAAACCTCGATGCCAAGTTGCGCGTGGAGATGCGTGCCGAGATCAAACGTTTGCACCAGCTCAGTGGTATCACCAGCGTGTATGTGACGCATGACCAAGTCGAGGCCATGACCTTGGGCAGTCGCATCGCGGTGATGAAGGGCGGGGTGTTGCAACAGCTCGGTACCCCCGATGAGATTTACAACCGACCCGCAAACACCTATGTGGCGACCTTCATTGGTTCGCCCACGATGAACTTGGTCGAGGGCAGGGCATCGGGGACTGGGCAGTTCACGGTGGCTGGTGCACAACTGGCTTTGGCCGTGCCCGACAACGCCAGCAAACCCACCTTGATGGGTTTGCGACCAGAACACATCCGTTTGAATGATGCCGCGCCTTGGCGTGGTGTGGTGAATTTGGTGGAGCCCACAGGCGCTGACACCTATGTGGTGGTGGACACGGCGGCTGGCAAAGTCACGGTGCGCGCTGCGCCGCAAACACAGGTGCGCCCTGGTGACGCTGTGGGCTTGGACATTCAAGCCGAACACGTGACTTGGTTTGACCAAGCCTCGGGCTTGCGTTTGTAAAGTTCAGGTGCTGCCGCGCACCATCAGCTCATAGCCTACGTCCACGCTGGGCGTAGGCACATCCTCTTCACGCATCAGGTTCAGCAGCATCTTCGCCGCGGCTTCACCAATCGCAGCGCGTGGTGTGCGAATGGTGGTCAGGCCTGGGCCAACGAGATCGCTGCCTGTGAGGTCGTTGAAACCTGCAATCGCAAGCTGCTGAGGGACTTTGATTTTCAAGCGTTGAGCCGCCAACAACGCGCCTTGGGCCAAGTCATCGTTACAGAAGAAGATGGCGTCAATGCTGGGATCTTGGGCCATGATGTGTTGCAGCATCTCCCCCCCCAAAGCCATGGATGACGGCGACTTGTTGGTGTAGCTCAAGGCCTTGTCATACAGCTTGGCCGCCTTGAGTGTTTTGCGCCAACCGTCCAAACGCTGCATGGTCCGTGGGTCGAGTTGGGCGGCGGCAAAGGCAATGCGTTGGCGTCCGCGTTGCAGCAAATGCTCGGTCAACGTCATAGCCGCTTGTGTTTGTGAGAACCCCACACTGTTGACATCGGGCGATTGGGCGAGCTCCATCATGTGCACACACGGAATGCCGCTTTTTTCAATCAGCTCACGTGCAGCATCACTGCGGTCTAAGCCTGTGACCAAGATACCTGCAGGGCGGTGCTGCAACTGTTCGCGCAAAAGTTGTTCTTCTTCACGGGTGTCGTAGTGGGTGATGCCAATCAGGGTTTGGTAGCCCGCATGGCGCAGTGTTTTTTGGATGGACTCCAACACGTCCACAAACAGGTTGTTGGACAACATCGGAATCAACACCGCCACGTGGTCGCTGTGACGCGAGGCGAGGGCGCGTGCGGCGGGGTCAGGGGTGTAGCCCAGTTTCAAAGCGGCGGCTTTGACGCGGTCGGTCAAATCAGAGGCCACCGCACGTTCACCGCGTAACGCACGCGACACCGTGATGGGGCTGACCTTGGCCAAAGCGGCCACATCCGCCAGCGTGACGCGGCCGGTGGCGCGAGAACGGGTTTTGGTGGACTTCATTTGGCTCAGGGTTTTTGCTAGGTTGGGAGCTGTATGGTTTGTTTATGATAGCGCTATCCAAGAGTGAACGATGTGATGGTTATCACGGGGTTCGCTCTACTTTTTACCAAAATGGGATAGCGCTATCCAGTCTATGAATGAATCTGAGTTGATGAGTCCTGTGGTCATCATGGGTGTGGCCGGTTGCGGCAAGTCCAGCTTTGCGGCAGCTTTGTCGCAGGCGTTGGGCTGGCAGTTGATTGAAGGGGATGAGTTCCATCCGCCTGAAAACGTCAACAAAATGCGCGCTGGCATTCCATTGACTGACGATGACCGTGCAGGTTGGTTGGATGCGTTGGCCAATGAGCTGGTGCAATGTGGCCCGCATGCGGTGCTCACGTGTTCGGCCCTGAAAAAAGCCTACCGCGACCGTTTGCGCCAAAGCGTGCCGACCTTGCGTTTTGTGCACCTGGACCTCACGCGTGAGCAATCCATCGCACGTGTGACGCAACGACCAGGCCACTACTTTCAGCCCGCGTTGGTAGACAGCCAGTTTGCGGCCTTAGAAAAACCAGTGGACGAAGCCGGTGTGTTCACCGCAGACGCCACGCAAAGTATTGAAACGATCCAAGTGCAAGTGTGTGCTTGGTTGCAAGCCAAGGAGTGTGCATGAGTACAAATCAAACCACCTCACGCAGTCAGGCACTAGCGCACGTGATGATGGCCGCGTGTTTGGGTGTCATGGCGGTGGCCGTGTTTTTCAACGTGGTATTGCGCTACGGTTTTGGCAGCGGCATTGCGGCGAGTGAAGAGCTCTCGCGTTTGTTGTTTGTGTGGATGGTGTTCATTGGCGCCACCGCAGCTTATCCAGCGGGTGAGCACATGGCCTTCACCAGTTTCATTGCCAGTTTGCGCAAGCATCCAAACACCATCCAAGCCTTGACGATTTTGATACGGAGCTTGGTGATCTTGAGCTGCGTGATGTTAGGCCGTGGTGCTTGGCAACAGGTGGAAGTGGGCTTTGCCAGCAACTCGGTGGTGTTGGGTTACCCCAATTGGTTGCTGCCATTGCCTGTGTTGTTGTCCTCATTGGCGATTGGCTTGATGGCATTCAAAGAATTGATTCAGAACAAAGCTATGGACTTTGACCACGGCGTGGACGTGGAGTAAACAGCATGACACCAGAAGCACAAGCATTCATTGTTTTCTCGGTGGGCATGTTGTTGCTCATGGGCATTGGCCTGAACATGGCGTTTGCCTTGGTTCTCACAGGCGCAGGCATGGCCTGGACCCTTGATTTTTGGGACACCCAGTTGCTGGCCCAAAACTTGGTGGCGGGCGTGGACAGCTTTCCTTTATTGGCCGTGCCGTTCTTCATCTTGGCCGGTGAATTGATGAACTCTGGCGGCATCAGCCGCCGCATCATTGACATGGCCCAAGCGTGGGTGGGACACATCCGTGGTGGTTTGGGTTTTGTCGCGATTGGTGCTGCGGTGCTCATGGCCAGCATGAGTGGTTCAGCCTTGGCGGATACAGCCGCTTTGGCCACGATTTTGTTGCCCATGATGAAGCGTCAGGGCTATCCCATGCACACCTCAGCGGGGTTGATTGCCTCGGGCGGCATCATTGCCCCCATCATCCCGCCGTCCATGCCCTTTGTGATTTATGGCGTGACCACCAACACTTCTATTTCTTCCTTGTTTTTGTCTGGCATCGTGCCCGGCATCATCATGGGCATTGGCTTGATCATTGCGTGGAAGCTTCAACTGCGTCACATTGATTTGCCTCACGGCGAAAAACTTCCCTTGATTGAACGTTTGCACGCCACACGCAAAGCCTTCTGGGCCATGCTCATGCCGCTCATCATCATTGGTGGCATGAAGACGGGCATCTTCACGCCCACCGAAGCGGCCGTGGTCGCCGCGTTTTACGCCTTGGTCGTCGCGTTGGTGATTCACCGCGAAATGAAGCTGATTGAAATTCACGAGGTCTTGGTGCGTGCTGCCAAAACCACGGCGGTGGTGATGTTCTTGTGTGCGGGCGCACAAGTGGCTAGCTACATGATCACCTTGGCAGATTTGCCCACGGTGCTCACAGGTTGGTTGGGCCCGCTGGTCGAGAGCCCACGCGTGTTGATGGCGGTGATGATGATCACGCTGGTGCTGATTGGCACGGCGTTGGACCTCACCCCCACGATTTTGATTTTTGCGCCCGTGATGTTGCCCATCGCGGTGAAGGCTGGCATTGACCCCGTGTATTTCGGTTTGATGTTTGTGCTCAATGGCGCGATTGGTTTGATCACACCGCCTGTCGGCACTGTGCTCAATGTGGTGGCGGGTGTGGGACGTTTGTCCATGCACCAAGTCATCAAAGGGGTGAACCCGTTTTTGGTGACTTACCTCATCATCTTGACTGCGTTTGTTTTGTTCCCACAAATCGTGACCGCCCCTGTGGCGTGGATGCGATAAGTTTTTAACCCAAGGAGACTTCCCATGACTTTTCTTCGTCGAACCCTGATTGCTGCAGCCACCGTGGCCGTGGCCAGCGCCTCGTTTTCTGTCTTTGCGCAAGACATCAAGCCACGCTTGATTCGCTTTGGCTACGGCTTGAACGAGCAAAGCAACCAAGGCCGTGCAGCCAAAGTGTTTGCTGAGCAAGTGGAAAAAGCCTCTGGCGGCAAAATGAAAGTGCGCGCCATTGGTGCAGCAGCCTTGGGCCCAGACACGCAAATGCAACAAGCATTGATTGGCGGCGCACAAGAGATGATGGTGGGCTCCACCGCCACCTTGGTGGGCATCACCAAAGAGATGGCTTTGTGGGACACCCCGTTCTTGTTCAACAACGTCAAAGAAGCCGATGCTGTGCTGGACGGCCCCATCGGTCAAAAGGTGATGGACAAGCTGCAAGACAAAGGCTTGGTCGGTTTAGCCTATTGGGAAAACGGTTTCCGTAACCTGACCAACAGCAAGCGCCCCGTGACCAAGCTCGAAGACTTGAACGACGTCAAACTGCGCGTGATGCAAAACAATGTGTACCTCGACAGCTTCAAGATCTTGGGTGCCAATGCGGTGCCTATGCCTTTCTCTGAGCTGTTCAGCGCCTTGGAAACCAAAACAGTCGACGGTCAAGAGAACCCGTACAACACCATCTTGTCGAGCAAGTTCTACGAAGTGCAAAAGTACTTGAGCGTGACCAACCACGTGTACAGCCCTTGGATCGTCACAGTGAGCAAGAAGTGGTGGGATGGCTTGAGCAAGACCGAACAAAAAATCTTGCTCGACGCCGCACGCGTGAGCCGCGACTTTGAGCGCAAAGACACCCGTGACGAAGCTGCCAAAGCCTTGGGCGATCTGAAAGCCAAGGGCATGCAAATCAACGAGTTGTCGGTGGCTGAAACCAACCGCATGCGTGACAAGCTCACGCACATCAACGCAGGCATTGCCACCAACGTGGGCATGGACTTGTGGAATGACACACAGAAAGAACTGACACGTTTGCGTGCCAAGAAGTAATGTCTAAAGCTTCATGAGAAAAGCCACCCTCGGGTGGCTTTTCTTTTGTCTGTCGCGTGGTTTAGCCGGTGTTGCGCAACCCTGCCGCAATGCCGTTGATCGAGATGTGAATGCCGCGTTGGGCTTTCTCATCACGGTCTTGCGGACGCTTGCCTTCGCGGTAGCGGCGAATCAACTCCACTTGCAAATGGTGCAGTGGGTCGATGTAGGGGAAGCGATGGCGCATCGAGCGTTCCAACGCAGCGTTGTTGACCAAACGTTGTTTGTCACCCGTAATGAGCTTCAAAGCATCTGATGTGCGATGCCATTCGGCTTCAATCAAACTAAAAATCTTTTTGCGCAAACGGGCATCGCTCACCAACTCGGCGTAGCGTGAGGCCAGCCCCAAATCGCTCTTGGACAACACCATGTCGAGATTGGACAAGAGCGAGCGGAAGAACGGCCATTGGCGCTGCATTTTTTGCAGCAAGGCCAACGCATCTTTGGGCTTGAGCGTGGGGTGTTGGTGGATGAACTGGTTCACAGCCGAGCCAAAGCCCAACCAACCGGGTAAGGTCAAGCGGCATTGACCCCAGCTGAAGCCCCAAGGAATCGCGCGCAAGTCTTCGATGCGAGGCGATGCATTGCCGCTCTTGGGTCGTGCTGCAGGGCGTGAGCCAATGTTGAGCTCGGCAATTTCGCGCAAGGGCGTGGACGCAAAGAAATATTCGGTGAAGCCTGGTGTCTCGTACACCAAGCCACGGTAAGCGGCCATGCTGGCGTGTGAGAGCCACTGCGCTGCATCCAAAAATGCTTGTGGTGCTGGCTTGGTGGTTTGCAGCATCGTGGCTTCTAAAGTCGCTGCCACGAGCGTTTCTAAATTGCGACGGCCAATTTCTGGGTTGGCGTATTTAGAGCCAATGACTTCGCCTTGTTCGGTGAGGCGAATTTGCCCGCGCACCGTGCCTGGGGGCTGCGCCAAAATCGCTTGGTAGCTGGGGCCGCCGCCACGACCCACGGTGCCGCCACGGCCGTGGAACATGCGCAGGGTGATGTCGTGCTGCTTGAACAAGCCATCAAACAACGTGACCAATGCAATCTCGGCGCGGTACAGCTCCCAGTTGCTGGTGAAGATGCCGCCGTCTTTGTTGCTGTCGGAGTAGCCCAACATGATGTCTTGCTCGCCACCGCTGCGCTTGACCAAGTTGGCCACACCGTCAATCGCGTAAAAGCCACCCATGATGTCGGCGGCGCAGCGCAAGTCTTCGATGGTTTCAAACAAAGGCACGACGATCAGATCGCAGGTCGATGTTTTGCTGCCTGATGTGTTGCCTAGGGTGCCGCGCATCAAGCCGGTTTCTTTTTGCAGCAACAACACTTCGAGCAAATCGCTCACGGTTTCGGTGTGGCTGATGATGTAGTGGCGAATGGCGTCTTTGCCAAAAGTGTCCAGCATCTCGCGTGCGGTTTCAAAAATCGCCAGCTCTTTGAGCGCGAGTTCGGAGTAGCTCGCACCCATCACGCGCAGCGGGCGTGCGTCGTGCAATAACTTGTTCAGTACATCGATGCGTTGTGGTTCATTGAGCTTGGCGTAATTTTTTTCCACGCCTGCCGTGGCCAGCAACTCGGCCACCACCAACTCGTGTTGGTCAGAGCTTTGACGCAAGTCCACGGTCGCTAGGTGAAAGCCAAACACTTCCACTGCACGCATGAGCGGTGTGAGGCGCTGCGCCATCAAGGCGCTGCCGTGTTGGGCTTGCAGTGATTCTGAAATCACGCGCAAATCAGCCAGCAACTCTTGGGCCGAAAGGTACGCGTTTTGTGGCGCCACCGCATGGCGTGCGGCATCACCGCCTGTGAGGTTTTTGAGCGTAGCAGCCAAGCGCGCATACATGCCAGTCAGGGCGCGGCGATAAGGCTCGTCTTGGCGGTGTGCGTTGGTGTCGGGTGAACGATCTGCCAGTGCATGCATTTCAGGCGTGACATCGACCAACATGGCCGACATGGACAACTCGGTGCCGAGGTAGTGAATCTCTGTCAAATAGTGACGCAAGGCCACATCGCATTGGCGGCGCAAGGCAAAGCGCAAGGTGTCGGCGTTGACGTTGGGGTTGCCGTCGCGGTCGCCACCAATCCATTGGCCCATGCGCAAAAAGCTGTGCACGTGGGCTTGACCCAGCTCAGCTTCCAGGTCGGCGTAGAGCTTCGGGATTTCGCTCAAGAACGTGGATTCGTAATAGCTCAGCGCGTTTTCAATTTCGTCTGACACAGTGAGTTTGGTGAAGCGCAGCAAACGGGTTTGCCACAGTTGCAACACACGTGCGCGCAATTGCATTTCGTTGGCGGCCAGTTCGCGCAGCGCCAAAGCATCTGGTGCTTTGGCAGAAGCGTGCAGGGCAGAGCGAGATTTGATGTCGTCACGCAAGCTCAAGAGTTGTGCAATGCCACGCTCTGCGTCCAAGATGCTCTTGCGCTGCACTTCAGTGGGATGCGCCGTGAGCACAGGCGACACATGGCTGTGCGCCAATGTCTGCACGATGCTCTTAGGTGCGATGCCTGCGGCCTTGAGGCGGCTCAACGCCATGTGCAAGCTACCTTCTTGCGTATCGCCCGCACGTTCGTGTATCGCACGGCGGCGAATGTGGTGGCGGTCTTCGGCGAGGTTGGCCAAATGGCTGAAATAGGTGAATGCGCGAATCACACTCACGGTGGCTTCGGCGCTGAGTGAGGCCAAGAGTTTTTTCAGGGCTTTGTCGGCGCTGGCATCGGCGTCGCGGCGAAACGCCACCGAGAGCTTGCGCACTTGTTCGACCAACTCGTAGGCTTCTTTGCCTTCTTGTTCGCGAATCACATCGCCCAAGATGCGGCCTAAGAGGCGAATGTCTTCAACCAAGGGACGTTCGTTTTCTTTGGCTTGTGCTGTTGCTCTGGCAGTAGCTGATGGTTTGGCTTTGGCTGAAGTTTTGTCAGTCATGTATTGCTCGGTTTGTAAATGTTTTTTTATTGCCATTGCGTCAATGACAAAGCCTGCGACGCACCTTGCAGTGCCGGCGAAACAGGGCTATGAATCACCCAAGTCGGGACTTCTTGTAAATACTTCTTGAACCGACCTTTGGCTTCAAAGCGTTCACGAAATGGGGACGCATCAAAGCGCTCGCCCAAGCGCGGCACGATGCCGCCGCCGATGTAGATGCCACCGCGTGCACCCAGTGTCAAAGCCAAGTCACCCGCCACTGAGCCTAAGAAACCGCAGAACATATCTAGGGCTTCATTGGCTGTTGAGGTTGCTACTTCTTGTGCGCGCTCAATCACTTCGGCAGGCGTCGTGATTTCTCGGCCTTGGCCGTCTTTCAAATCACACAGCGCGTGGTATAGATCCACCAAACCCGCACCAGAAATGACGCGCTCGGCAGACACATGGCCGTAGCGTTTTTGCAGTTGTTGAATGGCAGCAAACTCGTGTTCCGTGGTCGCGGTCAAACTCACGTGGCCGCCTTCGCCGGCGATGGGCATCCACTTGTTTTGATAGCCCACCGGAAACAAACCCGACACGCCCAAACCAGTGCCTGGGCCAATCAAACCAATCGCGGCATCAGGTGCAGCGGTGCCGCTTCCCACTTGGCGTTTTTGTGTATCGGGCAATAGCGTGAGTGACAACGCGAGTGCGGTGAAATCGTTGAGCAACAGAAAGCGTGACACGCCCAAACCTTCGCGCAAAGCATTCACTGAAAACTTCCAGTGGTGGTTGGTCATGGCCACTTGGTCGCCGGTGACAGGGTTGGCAATGCCAAATGCCGCGCAGGGTGGGGCGCTTAAGCCTTGTGCGTTGAGATACGTTTGTGCTGCTGCCAACAACGATTCGTGTTCGGCACAGGGCAGTACTTGCACGTGGGTGATGGGTGCATCTTCAAGCGCTTGCCAACCAAAGCGGGCATTGGTGCCGCCGATGTCGCCGAGCAAGCGCGGATACGCCTGCGCATGGGCCACGGCGGGGTCGCGTGACTCAAACATGCATCAGGCTTTCAGGCGTGCCGCTTCGGCGGCTTCGATGTCCTTGGCCATTTTTTTGCCCAACTCCACGCCCCATTGGTCGTAGGCGTGGATGCCCCAGATGGCGGCTTGGCAGAACACTTTGTGTTCGTACAAGGCCATGAGCGCACCCATGCTGCGTGGCGTGAGCGCATCCACCCAAATGGTGGTGCTGGGCACGTTGCCGGGGTAGCTGCGGTGTGGGGCCAAACGTTGCACTTCAGCTTCGTCCATGCCGCTGTCGCGTAGCTCACGCATGGTTTCTTCAGGTGTGCGACCAATGGCCAAAGCTTGCGCTTGGGCTTGCATGTTGAGCAACACCACGCGGTGGTGTTCAGCGGCAAACGGCAAGGGGCTGCGCTCGGTGCGCAAACCAATGAAGTCCATCGGTACCAAGTGCTTGCCTTGGTGGATGAGTTGGAAGTAAGCGTGTTGCCCGTCGATGCCTAAGCCGCCCCACAACACGGGCGCCGTGGCGACTTCAACGGGGCTGCCATCGACGTGTGTGCCTTTGCCGTTGGACTCCATGTCCATCTGTTGTAAGAACGAGGCGAACTTGCCCAAGGGCGAAGCGTAGGGCGCAATGTTGTGCGTGGTCGCGCCTAAGAAATTGCGGTTCCACACGCCGAACAATGCCATGAGCAAAGGCAGGTTCTGGTCAGACGGTGCAGTCATGAAGTGCTCGTCCATCGCGCGTGCACCCAAGAGCATGTCTTGGAAGGCAAACGCACCGATGGAGATGGCCAAAGGCAAACCAATGGCAGACCACACCGAGTAGCGGCCACCCACCCAATCCCAAAAACCAAAGGTGTGCTCAGGCGTGAAGCCTTGTGCTGCAGAAATGTGTGGGTTGGCCGTCACCGCAATCAGGTGCTTGCCCAGTTGGTCTTCAGGGCAGCCACCGTCGGTCAACCAACGCTTAGCCGAAGCAGCCAAGGTCATGGTTTCTTGCGTGGTGAAGGTTTTGCTTTGCACCACAAACGCGGTGCGCGCAGGGTTCAGGTAGGCGAGTGCGGTGTACAGGCTCCAAGCATCCACGTTGGACACATAGTGCACGCGCACTTTGTTTTTGAAGCTGTCACGCGTCAAGTGGCTGAGCGCTTCGGTGGTCATACGAGGACCGAGGTCTGAGCCACCAATGCCAAGGTTCACCACATCGGTGATGGATTCGCCGCCATGGCCTTTCATGTGGCCTTCGCGCACTTTCTCGGCAAAGGTACACACGCGGTGCAACTCATTGGCCACTTGCTTTGAAATTTCATGGCCCCAAGGTGGGTTGGGTACATGGCTGCCACGCAAAGCCACGTGCAATACCGCGCGTTGTTCGGTGGCGTTGATGGGCTCGCCTTTGAACATGGCTTGTGCTTGTGGCATGACTTGCGATTCGTCTGCCAAAGCCAAGAGCTGTTGCATGACTTCGCGTGTGACGCGTTGACGCTCGTAGTCGATGCTGATGCCAGCGCCACTGGCGTGCAAGGCCGTGTTGCGTTCGGCACTCTTGAGCAACTCGCGCAAATGCGGTTGTGGGCCTTGGGCCAAGGCTTGCAGGGCTTGCCAAGCTTGGCGCTTTTGGGGAGGGACGAATGAAGTCATGTTTGGATTTTCGTCAAATTTAGTGCGTTTCTAGTCGCAGTCGAATGAAACTTTTGATGTGACAGTTGAATTAACTTAAACAGCAGCCGCGTCGGTGGCTTCACGCGCCAAGCGCGTGATCTCGGCCCAATCGCCGCGTTCCACCACATCGACAGGCGTGAGCCATGAGCCACCGACCATGCCCACATTGGGTTGCTTTAAGAACTCACCCATGTTGGCCAACGACACACCGCCTGTGGGGCAAAAGCGCATATCGCCCAAGGGGCCGCCCATGGCTTTGAGCATGGCCAAGCCACCGGCTTGTGCTGCGGGAAAAAGTTTGACCAAGCCAAAGCCGTAGTCGCGTGCCGCCATCACTTCGCCTGGCGTCATCACACCGGGCATGAAGGGCAGTTTGCATTGAATGGCGGCTTGCACGAGCGCATCGGTCATGCCAGGCGACAGCGCAAAGCTGGCACCTGCGGCTTGCACGCGGGCCATTTCTTCGGCGCGTGTGACGGTGCCCGCGCCCACATGCATGTGCGGCACGTGCTTGGCCACTTGTTCAATCGCTGGCAAACCTGCGGCATGGCGCAAGGTGATTTCCATCACGTCCACACCCCCTTCGAGCAGCGCGTGGGCCATGGGCACCGCTTGGTCAGGATGGGTGATAACGATGACAGGCACCACGCGTGAGGTGAACGCGGGGCGGGTGAATGCGGGGTTGAGTTGGGTCATATCAAGTGAGCTTTAGATGTTTGTGAACAAAGGCGATGCGCCTTCTTCGGCCAGCGCAGCATTGGCGCGGAACAGCGCAAAGATGTCACGGCCTGTGCCGTGTTGGTTGCCAGACAAATCAGGGGTGGGGGCGGTGCGTGCGGCAAGTTCAGCATCGCTCACCTCAAGCTGCAACGTTTGTGTATCGCAGTCGAGCGCAATCATGTCGCCACTCTGCACTTTGCCAATCAAACCGCCGTTCACAGACTCTGGGCTGAGGTGAATCGCCGCCGGCACTTTGCCTGATGCGCCCGACATGCGTCCATCGGTGACCAAGGCCACTTTGAAGCCTTTGTCTTGCAACACGCCCAACACAGGCGTGAGGCGGTGTAGCTCGGGCATGCCGTTGGCTTGTGGGCCTTGGTTGCGCACCACGGCCACAAAGTCGCGTTCCAGCTTGCCATCTTTGAATAATTGGTTGAGTTGTTTTTGATCAGTCAGCACGATGGCAGGCGCACGCACTTGGCGGTGCTCTGGTTTGACGGCAGAGACTTTCACCACGGCTCGGCCCAAGTTGCCTTGCAACAAACGCAAGCCACCATCGGTGCTGAAGGGTTGCGTCACAGGACGCAACACAGCTTCGTCAGCTGACTTAGCTGGCACATTGCGCCAATCGAGTTGGCCGTTAAGTGCGGGGTTGAGCCAAGGCTCAACGGTGTAACGATGCAGGCCTTGGCCCATGATGGTGTGCACATCGTCGTGCAACAAACCTGCGCTGAGCAACTGGGCCATGAGATAACCCATGCCACCCGCGGCTTGGAAGTGGTTCACATCGGCGTTGCCGTTGGGGTAGACACGTGCGAGCAAGGGTACGCAAGCCGAGAGATCCGCGAAGTCATCCCAGTTCACAAGAATGCCTGCCGCGCGGGCCATGGCCACGATGTGCAGCGTGTGGTTGGTCGAGCCGCCGGTGGCCAACAAACCCACGATGCCGTTGACGATGACCTTGGCGTTGATTTGGTAACCCACACCTGTTTCTTTGTCATGTGACAAAGCCACGGCACGTTTGACGGCATCTACCGTCAGGGCTTCACGCAACGGTGTGCCTGGGTTCACAAATGAGGAGCCGGGCAAGTGCAGGCCCATGATTTCCATGAGCATTTGGTTGGAGTTGGCCGTGCCGTAAAACGTGCACGTGCCTGCGCTGTGGTACGCCGCTTGTTCGGCTTCGAGCAACACCTCGCGGCTGACCAAGCCTTGTGCGTATTGCTGACGCACTTTGGCTTTCTCATCATTTGACAAACCTGATGTCATCGGGCCAGCAGGCACAAACACCGCAGGCAAATGGCCAAACTGCAACGCACCGATGAACAGGCCGGGCACGATCTTGTCGCATACGCCCAAGAACAGCGCGGCATCAAACACGTTGTGCGACAAACCCACGGCAGTGGCCAAGGCAATCACATCGCGCGAGAACAGTGACAGCTCCATGCCGTCTTCGCCTTGCGTCACGCCATCACACATGGCAGGCACGCCGCCTGCGACTTGGGCTGTGGCACCTGCGGCACGTGCGGCCGCACGAATTTTTTCTGGGTAGTGCTCATACGGCTGATGGGCCGAGAGCATGTCGTTGTACGCCGTGATGACGCCCACATTGGGCTGACGCTCTTGGCGCAACACCAGCTTGTCGTTGGCAGGCATGGCCGCATAAGCGTGCGCTGCATTGGCGCAGCCCATGCCACCGCGGTAAGGGCCGGGCTTTTTGGCTTTGGCCAAAACGTCTAAATAGGCTTGGCGTGTTTTGGCGCTGCGTTGCTCAATGCGTGCAGTGACGGCGGCGAGGGTGGCATGTAAAGGTACGGTCATAAAAACTTTCAGTTCGCAAGCCAAAGCGCCACAGGCGTTTGGGTTTGTTGCAACACACATGAAATCGGTAGGGCAGGTGTGGCTTGCTTCCAAGCTTGCTGCAAGGTATTGAGTTTGTCGGTGCCAGAAAGCGGCAACACGATGTGACGTGCCGACAAAATTTGCGCCAAGGTTTGCGTGATGCGCGCATAGGGCGCATTGGCGGGGGGATGTGTCAATTCAATGGCCACGCAGGTTTGGGTGTTGCGCAGGTCTAGCGCATCCGTCAAATTGGGGGCATCCGGAAATAACGACGCCGTGTGACCATCAGCCCCCATGCCCAACACCAACACATCGGCCACGCCTGCAGCGGTCAGTGCAAGGCTGGCTGCTTTGGCAAGCGTGGCAGGTGTATCCAAAGGTTCTGCCGTGCTGGCCACCATGAACACCAGTTGCGCTTTGGCGGCGAGGTCTTGCAGCAAATGGGTTTGCACCAACAGTGCATTGCTGTCGGGGTGACTGCGGGGCACGCAGCGCTCGTCCACCAAGGTGATGCGCACGCGTGACCAATCGATGTCAATCACACACAGTGCTTCAAACAAAGCCACAGGCGATTTACCGCCTGACACGCTCAGCACAGCAAAGCCACGCGCTTGAATGGCTGCGGCTAAACGTTGCGCGATGTCTTTTGCCAAGCGCACATTCAACTCGGCTGCACTGACGGTGTGAACCGTCAACGTGCCGCGCGATTCAGGATGCCATGTGGAGGTCATCAGGCTTCCTCAAACCACGACAGTTCTTCACGTGCCATCAGGGCTGATGACGCTGCAGGGCCCCAGCTACCAGCAGAGTAGGCACGCGGTTTGTCGTCCAACTCGGCCCAGCCGTTGATGATGGGCTCGACCCAAATCCACGCCGCTTCCAATTCATCACGACGCATGAAGTGGGTGAGGCGGCCTTTGATGACGTCCATCAACAAACGCTCGTACGCTTCTGCGCGGCGCTTGTCGGACGACTGTTGCAAATCGAGGCCCAGCTTCACCGGATGCAAGTTCATGCCTGTGCCTGGCTCTTTGACCATCATCTCCAGCTGAATCGATTCTTCAGGCTGCAAGGTGATGATGAGTCGGTTGGGCTCTTGCTGTGCGGTGGAGCCGAAGATGGAAAACGGTTGGTCCGCAAACTCAATGATGATTTGCGATTCGCGGCGCTGCATGCGTTTGCCCGTGCGCAAGAAGAACGGCACATTGGCCCAACGTGCGTTGTTGATGTGCGCACGCAAGGCCACGAAGGTTTCGGTGCGGCTGCTGGCGGGCACGTTGTCTTCTTCCAAGTAGCCTTTGACGGCAGCGCCTTCAGAGGCACCTGCGGTGTATTGGCCGCGCACGGTGTCGCGCTTGATGTCAGCCAAATCCATCTTGCGCAGCGAGCGCAACACTTTGAGCTTTTCATCACGCACATCGTCTGCGCCCAAGGAAATGGGCGGCTCCATGGCCACGATACACAGAAGCTGCAACAAGTGGTTTTGCACCATGTCACGCATCGCACCTGCGCCGTCATAAAAACCTGCACGACTGCCCACGCCCACACTTTCGGCTACGGTGATTTGCACGCTCTTGATGTAAGGCGCGCGCCACAGCGGTTCGAAAATGGCATTGCCAAAACGAAGCACCATGAGGTTTTGCACCGTCTCTTTGCCAAGGTAGTGGTCGATGCGGTAAATCTGTTGCTCGTCAAAGTAACGGGCCACCTGACTGTTGATGTCGCGAGCAGAGGCGAGGTCGGTGCCCAGTGGTTTTTCAAGCACCACGCGCGACTGCGCATCCACCAAACCTGCGCCCGACAAGTGCGCGCAAATTTGCGTGAACAAGCTCGGCGCCGTGGCCAAGTAATACACGCGCAGCGCGGGTGTGCCGCATAAGTCTTTGAGCTTGGCAAAGTCGTTGGCGTTGGTCACGTCCATGCTCACGTAGGCCAAGCGGTTCAAAAAGCTTTGCCAATCGTCTTTGGTGAAGGCGTCTTTTTCGATGAAGGCGGGCGAGTTTTTGTCGATGAAATCCAAATACGCTTGGCGCGTCCAGTCTTGGCGGCCCACAGCAATGATGCGTGCGGATGCATCGAGCTTGTCATGCAAATGCGCCATGTACAGCGCAGGCAAGAGTTTGCGAAAGGACAAGTCGCCAGCGCCGCCAAAAATCACGATGTCCAGCGTGCCCGCTGGTGGATTGGGGTGTGTCATGAGTAACGTTTGTTAAGAAGGTTTTGTTTCATGTTGCGCAGCAAAGGTTGCAGCTGAGTGCTGCCAATGCGCAGTGCCACAGTGGTGGCCAACACGTCGACGATCATCAGGTGCAGCAAGCGCGACACCATGGGGCTGAATTTTTCGTAGCTTTCGGGATGGTCCGCTGCGAGGTGAATTTTTCCGGCATTGGCCAGAGGTGAGCCAGAGGCGGTGACCACCACGGTGGTGGCACCGTTCTTTTTGGCAATCTCGCATGAGTCGAGCAAATCACGCGTGCGGCCAGAGTTAGAGAACACCACCAAACAGTCGCCAGGGCCGAGCAAAGAGGCACTCATGATTTGCATGTGGCCGTCGCTGTGCGAGATGGTGTGAAAACCCAGACGAAAAAATTTGTGTTGTGCGTCTTGCGCCACGATGCCTGAATTGCCCACACCAAAAAACTCAAGGCGCTTGCCTTTTTTGTGGGTGAGGGCGATGGCTTCGGCCGCTTTGTCGATGGCGGCTGAAGAGGCATCGTTGCGGTATTTCAAAAACGCAGTGACGGTGTTGTCAATGACTTTGACCAACACATCGTTGCTGTTGTCTTGTGCGCCCACGTTGCGATGGATGAAGGGCACGCCTTCGCTCAAACTGCCCGCGAGCTTGAGTTTGAAATCACTCAAACCTTCGTAGCCCATGCTGCGGCAAAAGCGCACCACGGTCGGTTTGCTCACGCCTGCACGTTCGGCCAGTTCGGTGACGGGTAGCGTCGAGAACGTGCGTGGGTCAGAGAGAAGAAGCTTGCCCACGCGCTGTTCGGCGGGGGCTAAGGACGATAGGGTCGATTTGATGCGTTCCAACATGAACGCAAATGTAACTTAGTTTCATGTTTTTAGTCAACATGGTTACAGATCATTTTTCTGGATGATTACCCGAGTTCGTCTTGCTTCAAAAAAATGTCTTTGTCAGGGAAAAATTGGGCATGCAAAGGCAGCAGTGCGCCCCCCAAAGCGCGGGCATGGTTGCCCACGCGGCCGGCCAAAATTTGAGGCTGATGAATGCCATCAAAACTGAATTGCGCCAAGCTGGCTTCGGTTTGTTGAATCAGGGTTTGCAAGAGTTTGGGGTTGAGCGAACCATCCATGATGATGGCATCCAAATCCAGCAGGGCAGCTGCACTGGTGGCGCTCATGGCTAAGGCTTTGGCTGCTTGTGAAACCCAGGGTTGTGTGAACGCGCTGAATTCGGCGCTCATGATTGCGTCTTGCTGAACCAGCAGCGGGTCGTGTCCTGCAGCCATCAAGGCTTGTTCAAGCTGCCAACCCGATGCGAGTTGCAACAGCTGCGCGGGTGTGTTTGCATTGGCGCGTGTGCCCAAAGGTGGCAGGCCAATCGGCATGGAGCCAATCGCACCTGCGTTGCCGCGTGGGCCGTTGACGATGTGCCCATCCATGACCAAGCCGCCCCCCACAAATGTGCCCACATAGACATACAAAAAGTTAGGTACATCACGGCCCAAGCCTTGCACCAACTCAGCCACGCAAGCGGCGGTGGTGTCTTTGGCAAATTCAACGGGCAGCGCCGACATGGCTTGCACTTCTTGCACCAAGTCGATGTGCTCCCAATCCACCATGGCTTTTTGAGCCTTCTTACCCATCAAGTCGCCCCATTGGTGCATGGCCAGCGGCGCACTCAGGCCAATGCCCACGGCGCGTTTCCAAGCTTCAGCGCCCATGCGTTTTTGCATGAGCTTCAAACCTTCTTTGATTTTGGGCAGCACTTCGGTGGGGGAAGGGTAGGGATAGGTGTGTTGCCACTGGTGGCGCATTTGCCCAAGGAAATCAGTCACCACCACCTCAAGGCTACGGCGGCCCACTTGCAGGCCAATGCTGTAAGCGCCATCGGGGTTGATGGCGAGTGGCACCGAAGGCTGGCCAATCTTGCCGCGAATCCGGTCTTGCTTGATGAGCAAACCATCGTCGAGCAAACGATTGACGATGATGGAAACGGTTTGAGACGACAGCTGCGTGAGGCGTGCCAGATCGGCTTTGGGAATGGCGCCTTCGTGACGAATGGCGCGCAGCACCGTGCGCTCGTTGAATTGGCGCATGCCGGTGTGGTTAGACCCACGCATTGTTTTCATAAAAGAATCACACCTTTGCAGAACATGGCATTGCCGTAGGCCGTGCCTTCGCCAGTTTGCACAATCAAACTGGCGCCTTTGATTTTCTCGTAGAACGCATAGCGCTCCACAGCTTCGACTTGATTCGACGCAAAGCCCGCCTTGTTGACCAAACCAATCACCGCTTGTTGTGCTTCGGTGCGATGGCTGGCCTCGCTGTGGCACACATGCATGAGGGCGGCTGGTTGCGCCACATCGGTGGCGAGTGGGAACACCGACAGCACCGCGTCGCTCACGCGTTCTAGGCTGAGGCCGGGGAGGCGCACCACGGGTTTGCCGTGTGCCAAATAATCAGCGGTGAAGTTGGCATCCACAACGGCAACCCATTCGCCATGGCCCATGGCACACAGGTGCATGAGCAACTCGGGGGTGAGGATGGGGTCAATTCCTTTGAGCACGTATCTGTCCTTAATTCATCAATATTGTCAGGCCTTGGAGGATGCCAAATTTTTGGCAACTCGTGTTTCAGGGTATGTACTAACTAAACTAACTTGATTTAGTAAGTCGAGTTATCTTACATTTAAGTCGCGGCGCAAAAGTGCGTCGGCGATGATTACCAACAACGTGGAGACCTTGATGAAATTGAACACACCTAAATTGATGTTGACAGCTCTTGCCTTGGCCGCAACCAGCGCCTATGCGGCTGAGCCAGTGATCGGCTTGATCACCAAAACCGAAACCAACCCCTTCTTTGTGAAGATGAAAGAGGGCGCACAAGCCGAAGCCACCAAACTCGGTGCCAAGGTGATGTCTGCGGCAGGCAAGACAGATGGCGACAACGCAGGTCAAGTCACTGCCATGGAAAACATGATTGCGGCCGGTGCCAAAACCATTTTGATCACGCCCAGCGACTCCAAAGCCATCGTGCCTGCCATCAAGAAAGCACAAGCACAAGGCGTGATGGTCATCGCCTTGGACAGCCCCACAGAACCTGCCAACGCGACTGACGCGTTGTTTGCGACGGACAACTACAAAGCCGGTGTCTTCATTGGTCAATACGCCAAAGCCGCGTTGAATGGCAAGAAGCCCGTCATCGCCACCCTCGATTTGTTCCCAGGCCACCCTGTGGGCGCACAGCGCCACAACGGTTTCTTGCAAGGCTACGGCTTGACCTCACTCGACGCCAAGAGCAACGAGTTGGCCAAACCTGCTGAAGTGGTGTGTATGGCCGACAGCTTTGGCGACCGCGCCAAGGGCCAAACCGGCATGGAAAACTGCTTGCAAAAGAACCCCAACATCAATGTGGTTTACACCATCAATGAACCCGCAGCTGCTGGTGCTTACAACGCACTCAAGGCTGCAGGCAAAGAGAAAGACGTGTTGATCGTGTCTGTGGATGGCGGCTGCGCTGGCATCAAAGACGTGGGCGCTGGCGTGATCGCAGCGACATCGCAACAATACCCCTTGCGCATGGCCGCCATGGGTGTGGCTGCGGGTGTGGAATATGCCAAGACCGGTAAAAAAGTCAGCGGCTACACCGACACGGGTGTGACATTGATTGCTGCTAAGGCCATGAAGGGCGTGGACAGCAAAGACGTGAAAACTGGCGCAGACCTGTGCTGGGGTAACAAGTAAAGCGTGATCAAACGCTTGAGTGAGGGGGCCGTGTGGCCCCCTCCGATTTCAAAGAAAAAAGTCACTGTATGAATTCCTTCAAAGACAAGCTCCCGCCCATGGGCACCTTGGGGCCGCTGATTGCACTGGTGTTGGCCTGTGTGTTTTTTGCCAGCCAAAGCGACCGGTTTTTGAGCACCCAAAACTTCTCGCTCATCTTGGCGCAAGTCATGGTGGTGGGCGTGATTGCGATTGGTCAAACCCTCATCATCTTGACTGCAGGCATTGACTTGTCATGTGGCATGGTCATGGCGCTGGGTGGCATTGTGATGACCAAATTTGCAGCGGACTATGGGCTTTCGACGCCCGTCGCAATGGCGTGTGGTTTAGCGGTGACGACCTTGTTTGGTTACCTCAATGGTGTGCTGGTGACGCGCATCAAATTACCGCCTTTCATCGTGACCTTGGGCACCTTGAACATTGCCTTTGCCATCACGCAGCTTTATTCAGGTTCACAAACCGTGACCGATATTCCTGCTGGCATGAACTGGCTGGGCAACACATTTTCATTGGGTGGCGCGACCGTGAGCTACGGCGTGGTGATGATGCTCGGTCTCTATTTATTTACTTGGTTTGCGTTGCGTGAAACCGCAGCAGGCCGACATGTGTACGCCGTGGGCAACAGCCCTGAGGCCACACGTTTGACAGGCATCCCGACAGAAAAAGTGCTGTTGGGTGCGTATGTCTTGGCAGGGCTTTGCTACGGGCTGGCCGCTATGTTGGGTGTGGCGCGCACAGGCGCGGGTGACCCCAATGCAGGACAAACCGAAAACTTAGATGCCATCACCGCCGTGGTGTTGGGCGGCACCAGTTTGTTTGGTGGCCGTGGCATTGTGTTGGGTACTTTGGTCGGCGCGTTGATTGTTGGCGTCTTCCGCAACGGCCTCACGCTCATGGGCGTGTCGTCGGTTTATCAAATTTTGGTCACAGGTATTTTGGTGATCTTGGCTGTGGCCACAGATCAACTCTCACGCAAGGGAGCACGCTAATCATGAGCGGCACACAACACAACATCGTCATGTCGGCCAAAGGTTTGGTCAAACGCTACGGTCAAGTGACCGCGTTGGACGGTGCAGACTTTGAGCTGCGCGCAGGCGAAATTTTGGCGGTCATTGGCGACAACGGCGCGGGCAAGTCGTCACTCATCAAATGTTTGTCGGGCGCCACGGTGCCTGATGAAGGCATGATTTCTTTGGATGGCAACCCTATCTATTTCAAATCGCCCATCGACGCGCGCCGCGCAGGCATTGAAACCGTGTACCAAGATTTGGCAGTCGCGCCTGCGATGAGCATTGCCGAGAACTTGTTTTTAGGCCGCGAAATTCGTCGTCCCGGCTTTGCAGGCAACGTGCTGCGCATGCTGGACAAAAAGCGAATGCTGCAAGAAAGCATTGAGCGCATGAACGACCTCAAGGTGGGCATTCGCTCGATGACCCAAGCGGTAGAAACCTTGTCTGGCGGTCAGCGTCAGTGCGTGGCTGTCTCCCGCGCTGCAGCATTTGCGCAGCACGTGGTCATCATGGATGAACCCACGGCTGCGCTGGGCGTGAAAGAAGGCAATATGGTGCTTGAGCTGATTCGCCGCGTGCGCGACAAAGGCCTGCCCGTGGTGCTGATTTCGCACAACATGCCCCATGTGTTTGAAATTGCTGATCGCATTCATGTGGCTCGATTGGGTAAGCGTGCCGCCGTGTTGAACCCGAAAAACATCAGCATGAGTGACACCGTGGCTGTGATGACGGGCGCGATGAAGCCCGAAGACATTCCTGCGGAGTGCTTGGCTTGAGCACTGCATCACACACGCCGGTCTGGGTGCTGGGTGAAGCCTTGATGGACTGCATGGCGCAGCCCGATGGCTCGCTGGTGCCGCACTTGGGTGGCAGCCCTTACAACTTGGCTTGCGCCACAGCGCTGCAAGGTGCGTCGGTGGGGTTCATTGCACCGTTGTCGACGGATGCATTTGGCCAAGCATTGCTCGACCATTTGCAAGCCAACCATGCACGCAGCTTGTTGCCGCGCTCGGCCTTGCCCACCTCGCTGGCTGTGGTGCAAGTGTATGAGGGGCAACCCAGTTACGGTTTTTACCGTGAAGGCGTGGCCGACCGTGACTACCAAGTGGCTGATGTGGTGGCTTTGTTAGAGGCGTCGCCGCCAGGTATCTTGCACACGGGCTCGCTCATGGCCATGCCACCCGAGCACCACAAGGTCTTGCAAATCGTTGCGGCTGCCAAGCGTTTGGGTTGGATCATCAGCGTGGACGTGAACCTGCGCCTACGCGTGGCCCATGATGTGCCTGCGTACTTGCAAGCCGTGCGTGAAGTGGCGGCCCTTGCCGATTGGCTCAAAGCCAGTGACGAAGATTTAGAACTGCTCGGTTTTGCAGAGGTGTCTTTGGCCAATGCCTCCAGCTTGGCGACGCATTGGATGGCCCAAGGTTGCTCGCGTGTGGCGTTGACCTTTGGTGCGCAAGGCGCTTATTTGCAAGTGGGTGATGCACATGCACAAGGCGCAGCGCCCGTGGTGGATGTGAAAGACACAGTGGGCGCAGGCGACACGTTTTGGGGCAGTTGCTTGGCAGATTGGGTACGGCACGACACCTTGAACAACAACAGCCTTGCCATGCAACGTGTGCCTGAAACCTTGCAACGCGCCTTGGTGGCTGCCGCCATCAATTGCAGCCGTGTCGGCTGCCAACCTCCCGATATAGCGACCTTAGACGCGGCGCTTTAACAGCCGCCTTCGTCTCGGCGAGAATGTGCAAGATTGTTGATTCACCCCAACCCAGTTTCTGCACCTTCGGACCATGTCCCAGCCCATTGCCTCATCCACGACAGCGAGCCCATTTCAAGGCGCCATTGGCGTGTTTGATTCGGGTGTCGGTGGCCTGTCCGTCTTGCGCGCCATCCGCGCTGCGCTGCCGCATGAGCACTTGGTGTATGTGGCGGACTCCGGTCACGCCCCGTATGGCGACCAATCTGAAGCGCACATCACCCAACGCACGCTGACTGTGGGCAACTGGTTGGCCGAGCAAGGCGTGAAGGGCATCACCATCGCTTGCAACACGGCCACGGTGGTGGCCGCCAAAACCTTGCGCGAACAAACGCATTTGCCCGTGGTGGCGATTGAGCCCGCCATCAAGCCCGCCGTGGCACTGACGCGCAGCGGCGTGGTGGGCGTGTTGGCCACGCGCCAAACCGTGCAAAGCGCGGCGGTGGCTAAGCTGGTTGAGTTGTATGGCGCGGACAAACGCATCTTGCTGCAAGGCTGCCCCGGTTTGGTGGAGCAAGTCGAACGCGCCGATTTGCACAGCGCTGAAACTGAAAGCCTGGTGCGCCAGTTCATCACGCCGCTGCTAGAGCAGGGCGCAGACACCTTGGTGCTGGGCTGCACGCATTACCCGTTTTTACGCGACACCATCCAACGCGTTGCGGGTGAGGGCGTGACGTTGCTCGATCCTGCCGAGGCTGTGGCCCGAGAGTTGGCCCGTCGTTTGGCAAACAACGGGAGTTTGTCTAGCGCAAGCCAGCAAGGACACGTGCAGTTTTTCACCTCAGGCGATGTGGCGCAGGCACAAGCCGTCATGTCCCACCTGTGGGACGCGCCGCTCACGGTGCAGGCGCTGCCTTAAAGGCTTGGGCCGATAGCCCCTAAAACCCGAAGGGAAGGGGCTAACCCGTACACTTATGCCCTTCATGAATGCCTACGCCGACGTCTCCCTTTTCCCCCGCAACGCCAAGCCGCTGACCAGTTACCGCAAATACTGGGCGGCCCGTTTTGGCACGGCCCCGTTTTTACCGATGTCGCGCGAGGAAATGACACAGCTCGGCTGGGACAGCTGCGACATCATCATCGTCACCGGCGACGCGTATGTGGATCACCCGAGCTTTGGCATGGCCGTCATTGGCCGCATGCTTGAGAACCAAGGTTTTCGCGTGGGCATCATCGCCCAACCCGATTGGCAAAGTGCTGCCCCCTTCAAAGCGCTGGGCAAACCGAACCTGTTTTTCGGCGTGACCGCCGGCAACATGGATTCGATGATCAACCGCTACACCGCTGACCGCAAAATTCGCACCGACGACGCCTACACCCCAGGCGATGTGGGTGGCAAGCGCCCCGACCGCGCCGCACTGGTGTACAGCCAACGCTGCAAAGAAGCCTACAACGATGTGCCCATCGTGTTGGGTGGTATTGAAGGCTCGTTGCGCCGCATTGCGCATTACGATTACTGGTCCGACAAAGTGCGCCGCTCCATCGTGGTGGACAGCAAATGCGATTTGCTGCTGTACGGCAACGCCGAGCGCGCGATTGTGGAAATCGCCCACCGCTTGGCTGCCAAAGAGCCGGTGCAAGACATCACCGATGTGCGCGGTACCGCCTTTGTGCGTCGCGAAACGCCAGAAGGCTGGTTTGAAATTGACTCGTCCAGCATTGATGTGCCGGGCAGGGTGGAGGCCCACGTCAATCCGTATTTGATGGTGAGCGAGCAAGCCAAAGCGCAGGGTGAAACCTGTGCGCGTGAAGACGAGGCCAATGCGGTGGCGGATGCCGCCAATGCGCAGGTCGGTGCAAAAGTCATTAACTTTGTACCGAACCCAGCGTTCCAAGGCAAAGGCAAACTCAAAGTGCCTCCACGCGAGCGCAGCGTGATCCGCCTGCCCGCGTACGAACAAGTCAAGTCAGACCCCATCCTTTATGCCCACGCCAACCGCGTGCTGCACTTAGAAACCAACCCCGGCAACGCCCGTGCTTTGGTGCAAGCCCACGGCGAAGGCCATACCGCGCGTGATGTGTGGGTCAACCCACCGCCCATCCCGCTGACCACAGCAGAGATGGACCACGTGTTTGACTTGCCGTACGCGCGCAGCCCACATTCTGCCTATGCGGATGAGAACGGCAGCCACGATGGCGCCACCAAAATCCCCGCGTGGGAGATGATTCGCTTCAGCGTCAACATCATGCGTGGTTGCTTTGGGGGTTGTACGTTTTGCTCCATCACCGAGCACGAAGGCCGCATCATCCAAAGCCGCAGTGAAGAGTCGGTCATTCGCGAGATTGAAGACATCCGCGACAAAGTGTCTGGCTTCACCGGCGTCATCTCCGACCTCGGTGGCCCCACCGCCAATATGTACCGCTTGGGTTGCAAAAGCCCAGAGATTGAAGCAGCCTGCCGTAAGCCCAGCTGCGTGTACCCCGGCATTTGCCAAAACTTGGGCACCAACCACACACCGCTCATCAACATTTACCGCCGTGGGCGTGCACTCAAGGGCATCAAGAAAATCTTGATTGGCTCAGGCCTGCGTTACGACTTGGCCGTCAAGTCGCCTGAGTACGTGAAAGAGCTGGTGCAGCACCACGTGGGTGGCTACCTCAAGATTGCGCCTGAGCACACCGAAGGTGGCCCACTGTCGAAGATGATGAAACCCGGCATCGGCTCGTATGACCGCTTCAAAACCATGTTCGACAAGTTCAGCGAAGAAGTGGGCAAGAAGCAGTTCCTCGTGCCTTACTTCATCGCCGCCCACCCTGGCACCAGCGACGAAGACATGATGAACTTGGCCCTGTGGCTCAAGCGCAATGGCTTTCGCGCCGACCAAGTGCAAACCTTCTACCCCAGCCCAATGGCCACGGCCACGGCCATGTACCACTCAGGCCGCAACCCCTTGGGCCGCGTGACGCGCACCAGTGAGAGCGTGGACATCGTGCGCGGCGAGCGTCGCCGTCGTTTGCACAAAGCTTTTCTGCGCTACCACGATGCGAACAACTGGCCTTTGTTGCGTGAGGCCTTGAAGGCCATGGGCCGTGCCGACCTGATTGGCAATGGCAAGCAGCATTTGATTCCGACCTTCCAGCCTCTGACGGATGGTGGCTACACCAGTGCGCGTCGCAAGAACAGCACGGCTACGCCTACCAAGGGGCGTGTGCTCACCCAGCACACAGGTTTGCCACCACGTGTGAATGGCGCAGGCAAACCCAGCGCCAACGTCGCCAAGCGAAAACCCAACCGTTGATGTGAGAAGTCTGAGCGAGAACCGCTCAGACAGATGTGTTTAGCGGCTGCGCGACTTCATCGCACGCTCCACCTCGCGCTTGCCTTCGCGGTCCTTGATGGTGTCGCGCTTGTCGTGCTCAGCCTTGCCTTTGGCCAGCGCGATGTCGCATTTGATCTTGCCGTTTTTCCAATGCAGGTTGATAGGCACGAGGGTGTGGCCTTTTTGCTCGACCTTGCCGATGAGACGTTTGATCTCGTCTTTTTTCAGCAGCAGCTTTTTTGTGCGCACATTGTCTGGGTTGACGTGGCTGGACGCTGTGTGCAGTGGGTTGATTTGGCAGCCGATCAAAAACAACTCGCCATTGCGCACCACCACATAGCCGTCGGTGAGCTGCACTTTGCCTTCTCGGGCAGATTTGACCTCCCAGCCTTCCAGCACCATGCCTGCCTCGAACTTTTCTTCGAAGAAGTAGTTGTACGCCGCCTTTTTGTTGTCAGCGATGCGCGATTGAGTTGCAGGTTTTTTGGTAGCCATTTAGGTAATGTGGGGACAGTAGAGCTTCTTACAATGTGGACCATTCTATGAAAACCGTACACAAGTCCGTTCTTATCTGGTTTAGCGCTGAAGAAATGTTTGCGCTGGTTACTGATGTGGCCCGATATCCTGAGTTTTTGCCTTGGTGCGACCGCGCTGCAGTGCTCGAAACCCATGCCGATGGTGCGACAGCCCAAGTGGGTATGACCTTTGGTGGCTTTCACAAAAGCTTCACCACACGCAACGTGCACATCGAAGGCCGCCAAGTCAAGTTGGAACTCGTGGATGGCCCGTTTAAGCATTTGGATGGCACCTGGGATTTCCATCCGCTGCTCGACCCCAACACCCAAGAGCCCCAACGCGCTTGCCGCATTGAGCTGACCTTGAACTACGCCTTCGAGAGCATGTTTGGCGCCTTGGTAGGCCCCGTGTTCGACAAAATCGCCGCCACCTTGGTGGACGCGTTTGTGAAGCGGGCAGAGCAGGTGTACGTCGCGTGAGTACTGACAGCGTGAATGCCACCGTCCACATCACCGTGATGTATTCGCCCGCACCCCGTGTGGTGCATGAGTTCGTGTTGCCACTCAGCGCTGGCGTGACGGTGATGCAAGCCTTGCAACAAAGCGGCATGCTGGCTGAATGTCCAGAGATTGACTTGAGCCAGCCCGAAGCCTTTACCGTGTGCATTTGGGGCAAGAAGACAACGCCCAACCATGTGTTGCGCGATTTAGACCGTATTGAAATTTGCCGTGCTTTGACCGTTGACCCAAAGGTAGCGCGTCGTGAGCGATTCCAAAAACAAGGCACCAGCCGCGCAGGCTTGTTCTCTAAGCGCCGCGCGGGCGCGAAGCCCGGCTACTAAGCGTAGCCAAACTCAGGCAAACAACCATGACAAATCCTCTCTGGCCCACCTGTGGCTATTCGCTGCTCACATCCAATGAGGCCGGCCACTTGGTGGTGACGGACGACTTTTTGCGCTTTCTCTTAGAGCGTCCTGAGCTGGCTCCCATTGCCAGCTCATGTGCCGCCGAAGTGGCGCTGCACCACAGCTTGGTAGAGCAGCCGCGCCGAGAAGTGCCCGCGCAAGAACTGGCTGAGCTGCAAGACAAAGACGCCGCCGACAACTACGCCGTGTGGTTGCGCTTTCGCCAGCGCATCACCACGCTGCCTACCTTAGAAGCCAGCTACATCGCCTTGTTCAAAGGCGAGGGCGTGGATGTGCCGCCCTTGCTGGTGCAGCACATCACCCACATCTTGTTGCGTCATGTCTTGGGCGAAGCGCCCACGGCCATGCAAGCGCGTGTGGCCGAGATGCTGATGCACACCCAAAAGATCACCGTGCTGGAAGACGGTTCTGTCATGGCGGCTGACGACGAAACGGTCGAGCGCCACGCCACACAAAGTGGCTTTGGCTCAATTGGTGAATTGCTCAAGCAAGGCGGCATCAAACTGCGCAGCGTGGACTTGGATGTGCTCAACGAGGACAACCAAGACGCGTATTGGCCCCGTAGCGAGAGTTTTGATTGGGTGGTCAGCCTCAACCGCGGCCAGCCTGCGTTGAATGCGCTGTGTGAGGTGTTGGCCAAGTGGGTGCAACACTTCTTAGGTGTGCAGGTGCGTATCCAAACCGAGCGCGAGATCAACGACGACCATTGGGTATGGCATGTGGGCCTAGATGCCCAAGCCAGCGGTGTGTTGAACGACCTCTACCAAGGCAAAGAGGTGGATGCTGAACGCATGGAACGCTTGCTGTGTTTGTTCAAGTTGGAATTCGTGGAGCCCAACGACATGTTGGCCGAGGTGCGCGGCAAGCCCGTGTACTTGGCCATGGCGGTGGATGCCAATCAGCGTTTGAAGCTTAAGCCGCAAAACTTGTTGCTGAATTTGCCTTTGGCACAGCGCTCATAAAAAAAGCCAAGCACTGAGGCTTGGCTTGCGTTGTCAGGGGCGCTCAATCGGCCCCGCGACCGACTTGTACAAAAACACCGCGCGCGTGATATCGGTGACCCACACCAGACCATCGCCAATTTGGCCGATTTGTGCGGTGTGAACAATCAGGTCCACGATGCTGTCGCACATCTCATCAGGCGACACAATTTCAATGCGTACTTTGGGTGTGTAGTCTGTTAGCTCTTCTTTCAAATTTGCAGGGGTGTGCAGGCTGGGTGCCGAGCAGCCTTCTGCCTTGCTCACGGTCATGCCCGGAAAGCCAGGCAAGCTGCGCAGTTTTTCGCGCAAGGTGGGCAGCTTGGAAGGGCGAATGATGGCTTTGATTTCTTTCATGTCGTTTTCTTTCACTCAAGCTTCGGGTTCGGCTTCGTCGAACCAGTGATAAATCGTGGGCACCACCACCAAGGTCAGCAAGGTGCAGGTGATCAGTCCACCAATCACCACAATGGCCAAGGGGCGCTGCACTTCAGAGCCGGGGCCATCTGAAATAAGGAACGGAATCAGGCCCAGCATGGCGACCGTGGCGGTCATCATCACGGGGCGGAAGCGCTGGCGTGCACCCTCAAGCACCGCGTCTTTGACGGACATACCGCCTTCACGCAAGCTGCGGATGTACGACACCAGCACCACACCGTTGAGCACCGCAATGCCCCAAAGCGCAATGAAACCCACAGATGCAGGGACTGACAAATACTCGCCAGAAATAAACAAGCCAATCACGCCACCCACCGACGCAAACGGCAGCACTGTGATGATCAGCGTGGCGAACTTGACCGAGTTGAACAGCAAGAACAGCAAGAAGAAAATCGCCGCCACCGTGATGGGAACAATGATTTTCAAGTGGCCCAAGGCACGTTCCATGTTTTGGAACTGGCCGCCCCATTCCAAGTAATAGCCCTCAGGCAGCTTGACCTTGCTGTCGACCTTGGCCTGTAGCTCTTTCACAAAGCTGCCGAGGTCTCGATCTTTCACGTTGATGCCCACCACAATGCGGCGCTTGGCCATTTCGCGTGAAATTTGGGCTGGGCCATCGAGCACCTGAATCTTGGCCATGTCAGCCAAGCGGGCTTGCGCGCCATTGGCCGAGTTGAGGATGATGTTGGAGATGGCTTCAATGTTGTCGCGAAACCGCTCAGGCAAACGCACCACGGCAGAGAAGCGACGTTCGCCTTCAAATACCTCGGAGGCCACTTTGCCGCCAATCGCGGTTTCGATCATGTCATTCACATCCGACACGTTCAGACCCATGCGTGCAATGGCTTGGCGGTCAATGTCAATTTGCAAATACTGCTGACCCGAGATGCGCTCCACGCGCAAGTCTTGTGCGCCTTGAATGGTTTGCGCCACTTTGGCAATTTGGTTGGCCACGCGTTTGAGGTCATCCAAATCGTCGCCAAACACTTTCACCGCGATGTCTGAACGCACGCCGGTGACCATCTCGTCCACGCGATCGGAGATGGGCTGTGCCATCACAATTTGTACGCCGGGCAAGACCTTGAGCTTGTCGTTCATCGCGTTGGTGATGTCGGTTTGGTCCCAGCCCGAAGGCCATTCGCTGCGAGGCTTCAAGCTGACGATGGGCGTGGATTCGTTCACGCTTTGTGGGTCGGCAGGCGATTCACCACGGCCCAAACCTGAGATGGCAGATTTGACGCCGGGCACCGTCATGACCAACTTCATGGCCTGCATTTCCATCTTGATGGATTCATTCAATGAAATATTGGGTACGCGGTTGATGCCGGGCACTACCGAACCTTCTTTCATTTCAGGAATGAACGCCGTGCCCAAGAAGGGCAGTATCAGCACAGCCAACACAAAGGTGGCCAGCGACACCTGCACCGTGCGTTTTTGGTTGGACATGGCCAAGTCCAGCAACTTCAAGTAGCGTGACTTGAGCGCTTTGATGAGCGGTGTGTCGTGGTCGCCATCGCCTTCGGGGGGCTTGAGCAAATACGAGGACAACACAGGCGACAAAGTCATGGACAGCACCAGTGACACGGCCAGTGCAATGGCAATCGTGTAGGCGAGGGGGGCAAACATCTTGCCTTCCATGCCCTGCAAAGTCATCAAGGGCAAGAACACCAAGATGATGATGCCCACGCCAAAAATCACAGGTGTGGCCACTTCGAGCACCGCATTCAAAATGCCGCGCACTTTGCTTTCGCCCAACTCAGCCGCACGGCCCAAACGGGCGTAGGCGTTTTCCACCACCACCACCGAGCCGTCCACCATCAAGCCAATCGCAATGGCCAAGCCACCCAGTGACATGAGGTTGGCAGAAATGCCGAGCTTGTTCATGGCCATGAAGGTGAGCAAAGGCGTGAGCACCAAAGTGGCCACCACGATGAGTGAGGAGCGCACATCGCCCAAAAATAGGAACAACACAATCACCACCAACACCACGCCTTCAATCAGCACTTTGGTGACGGTCCACAGCGCAGCATCCACCAGCTCTGAGCGGTCGTAGTAGGGCACCACCTTCAAATCGTTGGGCAACATGCCGCGGTCGTTGATCTCTTTCACACGGGTTTTGATGCGACTCACCACTTCTTTGGCATTGCCGCCCGTCATCATCATCACAATGCCGCCCACCGCTTCGGTGGTGCCATTTTTGATGAGTGCGCCTTGGCGTACATCGTGGCCGAGTTTGACTTCGGCCACATCGCGCATGTACACCGGTGTGCCGTTGATTTCTTTCAACACGATTTGGCCGAGGTCGTTCACGCCTTGAATCAAGCCCACGCCACGAATCAAATATTGTTCTGCCGCTTGGGGTAGCACACCGCCACCGGAGTTGGCGTTGTTGCGTGAGACAGCGTCATACACCTCAGACAAACTGATGCGGTAATGGCGCAAACGCTCGGGGTTCACCAGCACGTGGTACTGCTTGACGTAACCGCCTTGCGAGTTGATTTCGGCCACGCCAGGAATCGAGCGCAGCAATGGGCGCAGCACCCAGTCTTGCACCACGCGGCGTTGGGTGAGTTCTTCTTCGCTCAGTTCACGGTTGCCATCGTTGGCGTGTTCTAGCGTGTATTGGTAAACCTCGCCCAGTCCTGAGGACACAGGCCCCAGCACGGGGGTGATGCCTGCGGGCAAGCGTTGGCCCACCTCCATCAAACGCTCCATCACCAACTGACGCGCAAAGTAAACACTGGTGCTGTCGGTAAACACGAGGGTGATGAGCGACAAACCGGGTTTGTTGAGCGAGCGTAACTCGGTCAAGCCGGGCAAGCCCGTCATGGCGACTTCGATGGGAACAGTAGCGAACCGCTCAACCTCTTCAGGCGAGCGACCGGGTGCTTCGGTGGCAATTTGCACCTGTACGTTGGTCACGTCTGGAAAAGCGTCGACCGAGAGTTTGGTGGCCGCATGCAAGCCAAAGAACAAAAAGACAACGGCAATGACGCAGACCACCAAGCGCTGCTTGAGCGCAGCGCGAACGAGAGATTCCAACATGGTGCTTAGCCCCCGTTTTCCATCTCAGCGAGATTGCGATGGTTGTTCAAATGGAACGCACCTTCTGAGACGATGCGCATGCCTGGCTTGAGGCCTTCCAACACCACGCGCTGGCCGTTTTGCTCGGCCGCCAGCTTGACGGGAATGAGGCGGAAGTAGCTGTTGGACTCTTCCACGAACACGTGGTCGACTTCGTCTTGTCGCACCACCGCCGTGATGGGTACGACCACGCGCGGCACAGGTGCGGACTCGATCAACATCGAGGCCAACATGGATGGCTTGAGGCGACCGCTGCTGTTGTCCAGCTCTGTGCGAACCAGCACGGTGCGGGTGTCCGGGTTGACGGTTTGGCCGACATAAATGAGTTTGCCCACCAGTTTTTCATTGGCAAGGGCTGGCACTTCGATGCTCACCGATTGACCCACTTTGACTTGACTGATTTGCTGCTCTGGCACTTGGGCCACGGCCCAGACACGGCTCAAATCGGCCACGGCAAACAACACATCGGAGGGTTGCACCACTTGGCCAGCGGCAATTTTTCGCTCGACCACCACACCTTTGATGGTGGCCACCACGCTGGCCACAGAGTCTATGGTGCCGGTTGATGCCAGACGCTCGATGGCTTTGGCGCTCACGCCCAGCACGCGCAACTGGTCTTGGGCTGCACGCGTTTCTGCCGAGGCAATTTCGTATTCGTTTTCACGACGTTGCAACTCCGCCGCGCTGATGACGTCTGCATCAAACAGCGTTTTGGCACGTTCCACATTGCGGCGATGCAGCTCTTTTTCTGAGCGTGCTTTGAGGTAAGCCAGCTGCGAGCCCGACAGTTCGCTGCTGTTGATCAAGGCCAGTGTGTCGCCCTTGTTCACCACGTTGCCCAGCTGTGCATGAATTTGGGTCACGCGGCCTGTGACACTGGCGCCAATGCGGGTGAGGGCTTGTTCGTCAAAGTCAATTTGGCCGGCCACGCGCAGCGTGTCAGACAACTCGAAGCTGACCACGTCAGCGACTTGAATTTGCGCCTTCAAGCTTTCAGGCGCAAACACGCGCATGGCATCACTTTCGGTACTGGTGGCTTCTTGCACCGTGGCTTTTTTACAAGCCGACAAAGCCAAGGCGCTACACAACAACAGGCCCGTGAGTGTGCGCAATGTGAGATGGTTGAAATACATGGAAACCTTCTTGTGATCAGGTGTTTGCGCGCAGGCGTTCAATTTCGGCCCAAGCGCTGGCCAGCTCAAACTGAGCGGTGATGAGTTCGTTGCGTGCGGCTCGGTAGACGCGTTGCGCATCCATCACATCTAAGAAGCTTTTCTCACCAGCTTTGTAGGCCAGCTCCGCAATGCGCAAAGCATTGGCTGCATGGCGAACGATGCCGCCTTCTAGGGCAACCACTTGTGCGTTGGCAATGTCGTATTGCTGATACGCCGCTTCCAGCGATTGCAGCAAAGAGAATTCTTGGTACGCCAGTTGGTTGTCTGTTTGCGAGAGCTTGGCAGCGGCTTCACCCACAGGGCCGCCACGCCAGTCCCACAAGGGCAGGTTCATCGCCACGCCCACGCGTTTGCTGCGCCATTCAGGATCGTTGTCTTGGTCTGCGCGCAGCGCAAACTTGGGGAAGCGCAAAGATTTTTCTTCGCTCAGCTTGCGATCCAGTTGTTGGCGTTCGGCGCGGGTGCGTTGAAGTTCAGGGTTGGTTTTCAACACAGCGTCGCGCACTTCATTCAGCGGGGCAGGGGGCGCAAACGTGTGGGTTTGCTCTTGAACCTCAAATGCTTCGGGCAAGGTCACGCCCACCAAAGCACGTAAAGCGCCACGTGACTGGCGCACACGCAACGTGGCGGACTCTTGCATTTTTTGAGCGTTCAACAATTCGGCGTTGGCTTTGACCAGTTCGAACTTGGCTTTCTCACCCGTCTCAACTTGCAACTCAATGCGTTTGTGAATGCCTTCCATCAACTTCACGTCTTCGCGAGCCACGCGGTTTTCAGCTGTGCGTCGGACCAAGTCGTAGTAGCGCAAACGCAATTGGGCCCGCATGTCGGCTCTGAATGATTGTTCGTTGGCTTGGGCTGCGCTTAGCCCGGCCAGCGCACCGTCCACGCGGGGGAAGCGGTGCCAAGGCATGTCTAAGTCTTGGGTCAAGCTGATAGATTTCAGGTTGGCGTTCGCATGTGTGTCCGTGTAACCAGGACGCGGCTTGCGTGTGCCGTTCATCACTTCAATTTGTGGGTTGGGGATGGTTCGTGCGGTGTCCACGGCTGCACGCGCTGCGTCCACGGCGTTGGTCGCGCTGCGCAAGGCAGGGCTTTGGGTGAACATCATGTTTTCTAAATCTGGCAAGTTGAGTTTCACAGATTCAGCACACGCTAAATTCCCGAAAGTGGCAGAGATACACAGCAGCAGGGCGGTCAGTTGTTGTTTTGGGTGCGATGTCAAACGAATCACCTTTGTGCAGATTTTGCAAATTGATACGGCATTGTCGTAGAAGCGTCAATGCCATCCATTCATTAAGGAATAGTTCAATCTTGCTGCTGTATACAAGTCGTATTTACCCCTTACGTACAATGCTGTTTTTGGAGCTATCAACATGCGCCTGCTTGGCAAAGCCCTCACTTTTGACGACGTTCTGCTCGTCCCCGCGTTCTCTCAAGTCCTGCCTAAGGACACGTCCCTCGCAACGCAATTCACCCGCAACATCCGTCTGAACTTGCCCTTGGTCTCTGCGGCCATGGACACGGTCACGGAAGCGCGATTGGCGATTGCGATTGCCCAAGAGGGCGGTATTGGCATCGTGCACAAAAACCTCACCGCGCAAGAGCAAGCGGCCCAAGTGGCCAAGGTCAAGCGTTATGAATCGGGCGTGTTGCGTGACCCCGTGGTCATCACCCCCGAAACCACCGTGCGCCAAGTGATGGCCCTGTCGGAAGAGCTGGGTGTGTCAGGCTTTCCCGTGTGCGATGGCGGCAAAGTGGTCGGTATCGTCACCGGCCGCGATTTGCGTTTTGAGACCCGCTACGACCAACGTGTCAGCGAAATCATGACGCCGCGTGAGCGCTTGGTCACCGTGCCTGAAGGCACCACGCCCGAGCAAGCCAAGCACCTGTTGAACAAACACAAGCTCGAGCGTTTGTTGGTGGTCAATGATGCGTTTGAGCTCAAAGGCCTGATCACCGTCAAAGACATCACCAAACAACTCAACTTCCCCAACGCCGCACGCGATGCCGCAGGCAAGCTGCGCGTAGGCGCTGCGGTGGGTGTGGGCGAGGGCACCGAAGAACGGGTCGAGGCCTTGTCTCGTGCTGGCGTGGATGCCATCGTGGTGGACACCGCGCACGGCCACAGCAAAGGTGTGATCGAGCGCGTGCGTTGGGTCAAACAAAACTACCCCCACATCGAAGTCATCGGCGGCAACATCGCCACGGGTGCAGCTGCTTTGGCTTTGGTCGAAGCTGGTGCGGACGGCGTGAAGGTGGGCATTGGTCCTGGTTCTATCTGTACCACCCGCATCGTGGCAGGTGTGGGCGTGCCGCAAATCATGGCGGTGGACAGTGTGGCCACAGCCCTCAAAGGCACAGGCGTGCCACTGATTGCCGACGGCGGCATTCGCTACAGCGGCGACATTGCCAAAGCCATCGCAGCAGGCGCGGGCACGGTGATGATGGGCGGCATGTTTGCGGGGACCGAAGAGGCGCCGGGCGAAATCGTGTTATTCCAAGGTCGCAGCTACAAGAGCTACCGTGGCATGGGCTCGATCGGTGCCATGCAGCAGGGCAGTGCCGACCGCTACTTCCAAGAGTCCAGCACCGGCAACCCCAACGCCGACAAGCTGGTGCCCGAAGGGATTGAGGGCCGTGTGCCTTACAAGGGTTCGGTCGTTTCCATCATTTACCAAATGGCTGGCGGCTTACGCGCCAGCATGGGCTACTGCGGTTGCGCCACGATCGAAGCCATGCACGAAGAATCTCAGTTTGTGGAAATCACGGCAGCGGGCATTCGTGAAAGCCATGTGCATGACGTGCAAATCACCAAAGAAGCGCCTAACTATCGCGCCGAATAAGAGCTGAATAAGCTTTAAGTGTTCCCTAGAAAGCCATCCTTCGGGGTGGCTTTGTTTTTTGAGACAATATCCAGCTAGGCCATTTGACGGCCCTTTTTTATTTATGTCGCACCAAAAAATCCTCATCCTCGATTTCGGCTCTCAAGTCACCCAACTCATCGCCCGCCGCGTGCGCGAGGCCCATGTGTTTTGTGAAGTTCATCCTTGCGACGTGACCAGCGACTGGGTACGCGAATACGCCAAAGACGGCAATCTGAAGGGCATCATCCTTTCAGGCAGCCACGCCAGCGTGTACGAGGTGGATGACCGTGCGCCTGACGCCGTGTTTGAGCTGGGCCTGCCCGTGCTGGGCATTTGCTACGGCATGCAAACCATGGCCACTCAGTTGGGCGGCAAGGTAGAGGCTGGCACCACCCGCGAGTTTGGCTATGCCGAAGTGCGAGCCCACGGCCACACCGAATTGCTCAAAGACATTGAAGACTTCAACACGCCCGAAGGCCACGGCATGCTCAAAGTGTGGATGAGCCACGGCGACAAGGTGACCCAGTTGCCCGAAGGCTTTAAGGTCATGGCGTCTACGCCAGCTTGCCCCATCGCTGGTATGGCGGATGAAGCGCGCAAGTTTTACGCGGTGCAGTTCCACCCTGAAGTGACGCACACGGTGCAGGGCCAAGCTTTGTTGAACCGCTTTGTGTTGGATATTTGCGGCACGCGCCCAGACTGGATCATGGGCGACTACATCGAAGAAGCTGTGGCAGCCATTCGCAAACAAGTGGGTGACGAAGAAGTCATCTTGGGCCTGTCGGGCGGTGTGGATTCATCCGTGGCCGCAGCGCTGATTCACCGCGCCATTGGCGACAAACTCACCTGCGTGTTTGTGGACCACGGCCTGTTGCGCCTGAACGAAGGTGACATGGTGATGGACATGTTTGTGGGCAAGTTGCACGCCCATGTGATTCGCGTGGACGCGAGCGACCTGTTCTTGGGCAAATTGGCGGGCGTGAGTGAGCCAGAAGCCAAACGCAAAATCATCGGTGGCTTGTTTGTGGATGTGTTTAAAGAACAAGCGGCCAAACTCAAAGCAGGTGACGGCGGCCACAAAGGTGCCACATTCTTGGCCCAAGGCACGATTTACCCAGACGTGATTGAGTCCGGCGGTGCGAAGAGCAAAAAAGCTGTGACGATCAAGAGCCACCACAACGTGGGCGGATTGCCCGAGCAGTTGGGCTTGAAGTTGTTGGAGCCATTGCGCGAATTGTTCAAAGACGAAGTGCGCGAACTCGGCGTGGCTTTGGGCCTGCCGCACGACATGGTGTACCGCCACCCGTTCCCAGGCCCAGGCTTGGGCGTGCGAATTTTGGGCGAAGTGAAAAAGGAATACGCCGACTTGCTGCGTCGTGCCGATGCGATCTTTATTGAAGAGCTGCACAACTTCAAAGATGAAGCCACTGGCAAATCTTGGTACGCCTTGACCAGCCAAGCCTTCACCGTGTTCTTGCCCGTCAAGAGCGTGGGCGTGATGGGCGATGGCCGCACCTACGATTACGTGGTGGCCTTGCGCGCCGTGCAAACCAGCGACTTCATGACCGCAGACTGGGCCGAGTTGCCTTATGCGTTGCTGAAGAAAGTGTCTGGCCGCATCATCAACGAAGTGCGTGGCATCAACCGCGTGACTTACGACGTTTCATCGAAGCCACCGGCCACTATTGAGTGGGAATAACTCCGTAAGGACACCTTGAAATGACACATCCAAGCCAAAGCAATTCGACACTGACGGCAGAGCAGCTTGCAGCCTGCGCGCCGATTGAGCAATATTTTTTGGGTCATGCGCACGACGACGCAAGCTATATGCGGCTGGCGTTTTTGCCCACCGCTCACATTGAATCCATGCGTGAAGGCGTGTTTACTTCTTGGCCGCTCGACATTTACTGCGAACGCTTTGGGGGTAAGCCAGCGGCGGACGAAGCAACGCGTCGCCGAAGCATCGATTGGATCGAAGTGGCTGGCTCAGCCGCCAGCGCTCGCGTCACGCTTGTGCACGGTGCTATGACTTTTACCGACTACTTCGTGCTGCTGCAAACCAAAGACGGCTGGAAGATTGCGAACAAGGCCTTTGTCGGCCAGCCCACCCAGGCCTAAAGCCGCTCTTCAAACGGCCTACAATCTGAGGCTGCTAGCAATTGCCCGATTTGGGCTTGAATTTTTAAATTAGAGAACACTGAGTACATGGCAAAAGAAGAAATGATCGAAATGAAGGGTGTCGTGACCGAGGTCTTGCCCGACTCTCGCTACCGCGTCACCCTGGAAAACGGTCACTCACTGATCGCATACACCGCCGGCAAAATGCGCCTGCACCGCATCCGCATCATCGAAGGCGACAAGGTCACGGTTGAACTGTCGCCTTACGACATGAACAAAGCCCGTGTGACCTTCCGCCACATCGAAGGCAAGGGTCCAGGCCCAGCGGTCAAACGTCGTTTTTAAACAAGCCGCCACGCGGTAATTTGGCGTGTACCTGCCCCCGCAGTTCAAAGCCAAAGATGAGGCACATGCGCTCGCTCTCATGCGAGCGCATCCGTTTGCAAACCTCATCAGTGTGGACGACGATGGTTTTCCAGCCGTCACGCACATTCCCCTTCATTTGACACAAGCCAATGGCCAGCACGTGTTGCTGGGCCACTGTGCCAAGGCCAACCCGCATTGGCGTTATTTGCAGTCGCGCCCCCAAGCACTGGTGACCTTCATGGGTCCGCAGGCCTATATGTCGCCCAAGGTGTATCCAGACCTCACGCGCGTGCCCACGTGGAGCTACTTGGCAGTGCATGCCAAGGTTGATGCCACATTGGTAGAAGAGCCTGCTGCCAAAGACCGCTTACTCAAACAACTCATTGGTGACCACGAGCCGCCTTATGCCGCGCAGTGGCGTGGTTTGGGTGAAGACTACCAACACAAAATGCTCAACGCCATCGTAGCGTTTGAGTTGTGCATCACCGAGCTGCAATGCAAGCTCAAACTCAACCAACACCGCCCCGAATCACACGCGGCCATGCATGCTGCCTATGCGCAGGGCAGCGCGGATGAGCAAGCTTTGGCTGAATGGATGGTCAAGCTCGGCATGGTGCAGCCATGACGCATTCGCCTGAAGATATCGGCTTCATGCAGCTGGCCTTGCGCCAAGCGCAAGCTGCTGCCGATGCCGGTGAAGTGCCGGTGGGTGCGGTGGTGGTGAGGGCAGGGCAGGTGATTGCCTCGGCCCACAACGCACCGTTGGCCAGCCATGACCCCACAGCGCATGCCGAAGTAAATGCTATGCGCGCTGCGGCCCAAGCGCTGGGCAACTACCGACTGGACGACTGCACCTTGTATGTGACGCTAGAGCCTTGCGCCATGTGCAGCGGCGCGGCGCTGCATGCGCGTTTCAAGCGCGTGGTGTTTGGCGCGACCGAGCCTAAAACAGGTGCAGCGGGTTCGGTACTCAATCTGTTTGCGCACGAACAAATCAACCACCAAACCCAAGTGACCGGCGGGGTGTTGGCCCACGAATGTGCGGCACTGCTGCAAGGCTTTTTTGAACAACGCCGTGCTCAGCAACAGCTGAGCAAAGTACCTTTGCGTGAAGATGCTTTGCGCACTTCAGACGCTGCATTTTCCAGTTTGGATGTGCCAATTGCGCTGTCGCATTTCACGGCTGACTTACCCGCTTTAGACGGCTTGCGTTTGCATTGGTTTGACAACCGCACCAGCAACACACAAGCCCAAGCCTCACCGCATGTGTATCTGCATGGGCTCGACGACTGGAGCGTGCAATATGCGCCGCAACTGCAATCGGCAGAGCCTGTGATCGCTTTGGACTTGCCTGGGTTTGGCCTGTCTGACAAGCCTAAAAAAATCGCTACGCATCGCTTGGCGTGGCACGCACAAGTGCTGCGCGAGTTTTTGGCTAGCGTACAGCCCGCGCCGTCGGCTTTGCATGCACCGCGTGTGATGGCACCTTTGCTGGCTAATTTGCAATTGCCTATCCATTGGGTCGAGTCACCCGAGCTATCCGCTGCTTTGCGCGATGCGCCATATCCAGACCGTGGCCACATGGCAGGTCCTCGTGCCTTGAGCACCTTGCTGATGGCACCTGTATCCACGCCACCGCCGAAACGAAGTTAAGCATGTCTAACGCCACACCCACCATCGGTTACGAAGTGAAGTTTCAGAGGGTTGGTGTAGGAGGAGGGGCTTGGGTGCGGCTTGGGTTTGGCCAGTTTGGTGGTGCACCGTCGCGAGGGCAACATCACCGCCAGCGATTGCCACCCGTTGACCGAGACTTTCCTCAAAGCCAATGTGTTGTTGAACAAATTGCCACCCTTGCATTACGAAACGGGTAACTGGGGCAGGTCCAACAAAGGCTTAGGTGCGTTTGACCTGCTCATCGCCAGCGATGTGTTGTATGAGCGCAGCCACCCGGCTCAGTTGTCGGGCTTTATCCAACAGCATGCAGCAGAGGGCGCTGAAGTGCTCATCATTGACCCCAACCGTGGCAACCGCAGCGCGTTTCACAAAGACATGGCGAACATGGGTTTTGGCGTGACGGAAATCATCATCAATGAGCCTTTGCACGACCTGAGTGCGTATCGAGGTCGCTTGCTCCATTACAGACGTGGTTGAGTGAATCACGCCTAAATTTGCCGCGACAATGGAGGGATGGCTCATATTTACATCTATTCTCCCAGCGGCGCGGTGCGCGACAAAGCAGCTTTCAAACGTGGCGTGGCACGCCTGAAAAAACTCGGCCACGAGGTAGAGCTTGATGCTGACGCACTCAGCAGCCACACCCGTTTTGCCGGTGACGATGCCACTCGCTTAGCAGCCATCCATCGCGCAGCCGATAGTGGCGCAGATGTGGCCTTGATTTCACGCGGTGGTTACGGCCTCACACGCATCTTGCCAGCCATCAAATACAAACAAGTGGCCAAAGCCATTGCCAAAGGCACGCAGTTTGTGGGCTTGAGCGACTTCACGGCTTTTCAAAATGCACTGCTTGCCAAAACTGGGGCGGTCACTTGGGCGGGGCCCGCCTTGGGCGAAGACTTTGGTGCAGAGCAGCCAGACGACATCATGGAGGCTTGTTTTGACGACATGGTCAGCGGCCAGGGCGAGGGCGCGGGTTGGCAATTGTCTAAAGCTTGCGCTGCAGCTAATGAGACACGCCGCCCTGGTGTATGGGCACGCGATGCCGTACTTTGGGGTGGTAATTTGGCTGTATTGGTTTCTTTACTCGGCACGCCCTATTTCCCCCAAATTAAAAATGGCGTGTTGTTCTTAGAAGATGTGGGTGAACATCCATACCGTGTTGAACGCATGCTGACGCAGCTGTTGCATGCAGGCGTATTGGCTGATCAAAAAGCGATTGTGTTGGGTCAGTTCAACAGCTACAAGCTCACGCCACACGACAAAGGCTTCAAACTTCAAAGCGTCGTCGATTGGCTGCGCGCGCAAATCAAAGCGCCCGTACTAACTGATTTGCCGTTTGGCCATGTCGCAACCAAGCTCTGTTTACCCGTTGGCGAAAAGATTGACTTGGTGGTGGAAGATCGTGATGCCTTATTGCTTTGGGCACATGCTGATCATTGATTTGAAATCTGTATTGTTTGATACGATGTATATTATGTAAAGTTAAATAAACAAAGAAAACCGCGTAGATCTGCGGTTCTTGCGTTCACTTGGTGGCGCTCTCTTCTTTGATTGGATTTTGGATGTACCAAGCTTCGGTGAATGCTTTGATATAGAAAACGCTTTGTGGCTGGTCCACACGCACAGCCAAGTCCAAGGCAGATGCGTTGCCGTTGTTGACGAGCGTGGGGTCTGCACCTTCTTCCAGCAGCAACTTCACAGCCAAAGGCGGCGCTGAATAAGCTGCCATCATCAAAGGTGTTGTGCCATTGGCGGATTCGCTGTCAATGTAGGCATCGTTGTCTAGCAACAAACGCATCATTTCACGATGGCCACGTGTGGCCGCGTAATGCAAGGGTGTCCAGCCTGTTTTGTTGACTTCTGCGCCACGCTGAATTAACACTTTGGCTAGTTCTAGATGGTTGTTAATTGCTGCAAGCATGAGTGGTGTTTCGCCCAACTGGTTTTGGACATTCAGGTTGGCTTGTGGGTGCTTCGCCAAAGTCAAGGCTGATTTGGGCGCTTCTGATTGGATGGCGACCAACAGGCCTGCAACACCTTTCTCGTTAGGTGTATTGGGGTCAAAACCTCGCACTAGGAGCTTCTGAATCACATCGGCTCGGTCCAGGTGCATTGCTGCAAAAAAATCATCATACGAACCTGCATTGGATAAAGAATACCCAATAAAAACATATAGATAAAAAAAATACTTAAAGTATTTTCTCATTTAAGAACACCGCTGAAAAGTTGGTCAAAGTTGCGACTGGTGGCCTCAGCCACGGCTTCCACTGTCATGCCTTTGATTTCTGCAATCTGCTGCGCAACAAACGGCACAAACGATGGATTATTGGTCTTGCCTCGATGAGGAACAGGGGCCAAATAAGGGCTGTCAGTCTCAATCAAGATGCGGTCCATCGGCACAAATTGCGCGACGTCACGCAAGTCTTGGGCATTTTTGAAGGTCAAGATGCCGGAGAACGAGATGTACAGGCCAAGGTCTAAGCCTGCACGGGCCACGTCTGCGGTTTCGGTGAAGCAGTGAAACACGCCCCCTGCACTGCCGGCTGAGCCGTTTTCGCCCTGCTCTTTCAAAATCGCCACGGTGTCTGCCGACGAGCTGCGGGTGTGGATGACCAAAGGCAGCTGGGTTTGCTGCGCGGCTTCGATGTGGATGCGAAAGCGGTTGCGCTGCCATTCCATGTCGGTAACGGTGCGCTCGCCCAAGCGGTAATAGTCCAACCCAGTTTCGCCAATGCCCACTACTTTGGGCAGTTGAGCGCGGGTCAACAGGTCATCGAGCGTGGGTTCTTGCACGCCTTCGTTGTCGGGGTGCACGCCCACGGTGGCCCAAAAGTTGTCGAACTGCGTGGCTAAGCCGTGCACCTCAGGAAAACGCTCGAGTGTTGTGCTGATGACCAAAGCGCGCGTGACTTGGGCCTTGGCCATGTCGTCGCGGATGGTGTGGATGTTTTCAACCAGCTCTGGAAAATTCAGGTGGCAATGGGAATCGGTGAACATGGTTTTCTTTTAATCTTTGGCGCGCAGGGCCGTTTGCGCACGTGCCACCAAGGCTTCAAACATGAGGCCTGCGTTGTAGGGGTGTTCAGACGTGCGGGCGGCATCCATCAGGTCTTTGGACCATTGGGTGAGTGAACTAACCGTGCCCGCAGCTGGCAAATCTGCCGCCATAAAAAAACGTGGTTCAGCGCCCGTGCGCAAAGCCAGCAGGTCGTGACACAGCTTTTGCAGCATGGCGATGGCTTGCGATGGTGTAGCGTCTGACACTGCGCCCACATCGCCGCGCATGACGGCCTTGGGCAGGGCTGCCCAGTGTGCGGCTTTGAGTCCGGTATTGGCTAGATCGAGTCCATCCTCGGGTCGGCCTCCGGCCGCGCGCAGCAACACGGCTGCATCTGCCGCTGGTACGCCTTGGGCTTGTAGCCAGCTCAAAGCCTCGGCTTCAGTGGGCCAAACCATGGTGTGGGTTTGGCAACGGCTGCGGATGGTGGGCAGCAGCTGGTGAGCGGCTTCGCTGGCCAGTACAAAGCGGCATTCGCCTGGCGGTTCTTCGAGGGTTTTAAGAATTGTGTTGGCCGTCACATGGTTCATGCGTTCAGCTGGGTAGACAAACACCACTTTGGTCGATCCGCCTGAGCGGGTTTGCTGGCTGAAAGCCACCATGTCGCGAGCGGCTTCGACGCGAATCTCTTTGCTGGGCTTGCGCTTTTTGTCGTCTAACTCTTTTTGAGTTTTCTCGTCCAAGGGCCAGCTGAGTTCAAGCGCCAAAGCTTCCGGCATGAGTGTGCGCAGGTCGGCATGGGTGCGCACATCAACCGCGTGGCAGCTGCGGCATTGGTAACAAGCGCCCTGCTTCGTGGGTGCCTCGCACAGCCAAGCACGGGCCAGTTCTAGGCCCAGTGTGTATTGACCCAAGCCCGATGGGCCTTGTAGCAGCCAGGCGTGGCCGCGTCGCTCTAGCAAGGTGGTGAGTTGGCCTTGTAGCCATGGGCTCAAGACAGGCCTAGCGTGTGTGGTGGTCTCTGTCATGCGACGCTAGCCATCAATTGGCGCTCAACCAGCCGCGCTGCACAAAGTTGAGGTGCAGTTGCTGCCAAACGGCTTCACGGGTTTGGGCGGCGTCTAGGCGGACAAAACGTTGTGCGTCGGCTCTGGCGCGGGCGGCATAGCCGTCAGACACTTTTTGGAAAAACTCAACGGGTTGCGCCTCAAACCGGTCGGGCACACGTGCACCGGCTAGGCGCACAGCGGCAATGGCTGGGTCAAGCTCAAACCACACCGTCACATCGGGTTGGCGAAAGCCTTTGCTTGAAGGGCTGACTGCGTCAGTGGAAATCGCTTGTACCCATTGCTCAAGCTGTTTGAGCATACCCAAATCAAACCCACGGCCGCTGCCTTGGTAGGCAAAGGTGGCGTCGGTGAAACGGTCACACAGCACCACGTCGCCGCGCGCCAACGCGGGCTCAATCACGTTGCGTAGATGGTCGCGGCGGGCCGCGAAGATCAGCAGGGCTTCGGTCAGCGAGTCCATCGCATCGTGCAGCACCATCTCGCGCAGCTTTTCGGCCAAAGGTGTGCCGCCGGGCTCGCGGGTGAGCGTGACTTGGCGGCCCTGCGCTTTGAACGCCGCGGCCAAGCCATCGATGTGCGTGGACTTGCCCGCGCCGTCGATGCCTTCAAAACTGATGAACAGACCTGTTTTTGTCATAGCCCGCTATTTTGCCTGTTCAACATCACTGACCAGCAGCTTTGCGTTGGTAGCGATTGACTGCGGCATTGTGCTCATCCAGCGTCGCGCTGAAGTAGCTCGTGCCGTCGCCCTTGGCCACAAAGTACAACGCATTGCTGGGCGCAGGCTGCACGGCGGCCTTGAGCGCGTTGCGCCCAGGCATGGCGATGGGCGTAGGCGGCAAGCCTTTGCGGGTGTAGGTGTTCCACGGGTGGTCAGTGCGCAAGTCTGCACGGCGCAGGTTGCCATCGAAGTTGTCGAACATGCCGTAAATCACCGTGGGATCGGTTTGCAGAGGCATACCGATGGCCAAACGGTTGTGAAATACACGGCTGATGGTGGTGCGGTCGCTTTCGCGGCCAGTTTCTTTTTCAACGATGCTGGCCAAAATCAAGGCCTCATCGATCGTTTTGATTTGAATGTCCGGTTGGCGTTTGCCCCATGCGGCGGCCAGTTGTTTGGTCATGGCCTTGGCTGCACGTTCCATCACATGCAGCTCAGACGTGCCTTTGCCGTAGGTATAGGTGTCTGGGAAAAACCTGCCTTCAGGGGCCACACCCGGCATGCCCAGCTTGGCCATGAGTTCGTCATCGCTCAGGCCTTTGGTGTCGTGTTTGAGGCCTTCTGCTTTGGCCAACGCAGCGCGGAATTGGCGGAATGTCCAGCCGTCGATCAGGCTGATGGCTTTGAGGCTTTCTTCACCACGGGTGAGCTTGCGCAGCAAATCAAGCGGCGTGTTGCCTTGGCTCAGCTCGTAGCTGCCCGCTCGAAGCTTGCGCGATTGGCCACTGGCGCGGAAAAACGCATACAGCACCACGGGCGGCACATCCACACCCGCATCGACCACCGCTTGGGCAATGCCGCGCACAGGGGTTTGCGGCTCAATGGACACGTCCACAGTGGGCGTGGGCATCGACATGGGGGTCAACATCCACCAGCCAGAGACCGCTGACAACAACAGGGCCAGACTCAACACCGTCCAAAAGATTCGCTTGATGAGCCGCATCACAACCCTATGTCCAATCACGTTAATCAAGCGAGCATGATAATTCACCCTATGTCACAGACCACATTTGCAACCTCCGCGCCTTTGAACGGCATCGCCCCCCTGCCCCACCTCGGCATCATCCGCGCTGCGGGTGAAGACGCCGCCAGCTTTTTGCACAACCAACTCACCAACGATGTGCTGTTGATGAAAGAAGGCCAATGCCGCTTGGCCGCTTTTTGCAACGCCAAGGGCCGCATGCAAGCAAGCTTTGTGGTTTACAAACGTTCCGCCGAAGAAGTGCTGCTGATTTGCCGCAAAGACCTGATGGCTCAAACCGTCAAACGCTTGTCGATGTTTGTGCTGCGTGCCAAGGCCAAGCTGAGCGATGCCAGTGATGAATTTCAGTTGCTCGGTCTGGCAGGTGATGCAGCGCTGGCGGCATTGAATGGTGCATCCGCAGACGCATGGCAACGCCACGTAGCGGATGCTGCCGACGTACTAACCCTCTACCCTGCCCTAGGTCAACCACGCGCTTTTTGGCTCGCGCCCAAAGACGTGGCAGCGCCCACAGGTCCAGCCCTCAGCGCAAACCTGTGGCAAGTGGGTGAAGTGATGAGCGGTATTGCATGGGTCGAGTTGGCCACCTTCGAAGCCTTTGTGCCGCAGATGCTCAACTACGAATCAGTCGATGGCGTGAACTTCAAAAAAGGTTGCTATCCCGGTCAAGAGGTGGTGGCCCGTAGCCAGTTCCGTGGCACCTTGAAGCGCCGTGGGTTCATTGCGCAAAGTGCGGCACCGTTCACCGCGGGTCAAGAAGTGTTTTCTAGCTTAGACGCGACGCAGCCATGCGGCTTGGTGGCACAAGCCGCCAGCGATGGCGCAAGCCATGTGGCGGTGCTTGAGTTGCAACTCAGTGCCACTAAAAACAGCAGCTTGCATTTGGGGGCGGCAGATGGCCCAGTGCTGAGCCTGCTGCCACTGCCCTACGCTTTGCGTGAGGATATTTAAGCTGCCGCGTGCTTAAAAACGCACGCCAGCCTTCAAGCCCACCGATGCGTTCTTGCCCGTGCGGTCGTACTCGGCCGAGAGATTGACCAGCAGTACGTTCCAGCTCACGCCCACAAACGATTTGCTTTGTGTGAAGCTTTCATCGCTCTTGCCTGTGGCTTTGGCATTGGAGTAAACCGTGCCCACACCCGCGTAAGGTGTGAAGCCCACAAAGCCTTTGGAAATCAACACATTCAGACCCGTGTTGTTGAGCTCCATGCCTGACACGCCACCCATGCGGCTGTGGCTGCCGCGCAGGGCAATGGCGGGCGTGATGGCATTGCCTTCAAGCAAGGCGTATTTCACGTGAACACCAGCAACCGACACATTGGTCGAAGGCACTTTGGACACAAAGCCGCCCACATCCCAGCCACCAGGCAAGCCTTTACTAACCGACAACTTGGTTTGAATCAGGTTGTTCATGCTGTCACCGCTTGCGGTTTGCCAAGCAGCGCCCGCTTTTGTTTGTGTCATCGTGGTTGACGCACTGACATCAAAACCTGTCAGGCCCAATGGCGCAGCTGGTTCAATCGCCTTGGTGCTGGTGGCTGCCGCCAAGTCTTTGCTCAATGCTAAAAACTCGGTTTGGCTGAGAGCGCTGACGTTGTTCAAATCACCCGCCATGGCTTGGGTGTTAAGCGCCATTGAGCTTGCGATAGCCAAAGTCACAGGTAAGAAGTGGTGCGCGATTTTCATAAGGAAATGTTTCTTAAAGTTTTAATTGCGCGTATTTTCACACGGTTGAAACGACCGTCACACCAAGTTCAATCGCATCTCCACATGCGGTATACCCACCTCGTCAAACGGCTCGCCCACGATGCTGAACCCGTAGGCTGCATAAAAGCCTTCAGCGCTGCGTTGCGCACTCAGGCGTACTTCTTTGTTGCCGCGTCGACGTGCCTCTGACACCAAGGCTTCTAGCAGGCGAGCACCATAGCCGTGGCCACGGGCTTCTTTCAGCACGGCCATGCGCCCTACCTTGGCCACATTGACTGATGGTTGTAGCAAGCGGGCATTGCCCAGGGGGTGTCCAGTCACATCAAACAGCACCGCGTGCAAAGCGGTGGCATCGTCTGCATCCCATTCGTCTTCTGGGGCGATGCCTTGCTCTTTGACAAACACTTCTGTGCGGATGAATTGCGCAGCTTGATGCAATGTTTGCCAGCGACCGAGGGTAATGGTGGGGGCAGTTTTCATGCCCATATTGTCGAATTAGTTCAGCGTGTACTGCGCTGCTAAATCCAAAAAACCTTGAATGTCTGGATCAATGCCTGTTTCTGAAAACAAAATGGCTGCCACTGTTGGTGCGATGCGCATCGCCAATCGCGCGTCGATGAACAGCAAGCGAGAGCGTCTTGCCAGTACATCCTCGACATGAACCGCATATTCATAGCGAGCAGCAAATCGCACCATCGCTTCGCTCAACCCATCGGTTAGCCAAGTCTGGTGACCGGGTAATTGTTGTACCCAAGTCTGTTCACTGCCATACGAATGCAATCCTTCCGGTTCACAGATGGATATGGGTAAATCACTCAAATTTTCTGCACCTACTAATTTGAGTATTTCGGTGCACGACCTACTTTTGGGCATGAGTAACGTGCTGTCAAAACATTTTTGAAGAACATCTTCAGCCATCGCTCGGTAGGTTGTCCATTTGCCTCCTGTGACGGTGACGAGGCCTGAGTCACTGACCAGTACGGTGTGTTCACGGCTCAGTGCTTTGGTGTTTTGGCCTGTTTTCTCGGGGGGCTTGACCAGTGGACGCAAGCCAACCCAAATACTTTTAACATCGCTTCGCTGAGGAGCATCTCGCAAATAACGCGCAGATTCGTTCAGGATGAAATCAATTTCTTCCTCAAAAGCCAACGGCTCTTTGGCCAAGTCATGTCGAGGCGTGTCTGTTGTTCCCAAAATAACTTTACCCAACCAAGGCACTGCAAACAGCACGCGGCCATCGGCTGTTTTGGGAATCATCAAACCGGCATGGCCTGGTAGAAATTTTTTGTCCACCACGATGTGAACACCTTGACTCGGTGCCACCATCGCTTGTACATCCCCATCTTGCGCACGCAAAGCATCGACCCAGACCCCTGTGGCATTGACCACGCAACGTGCTTGAATGTCATGCGCAGCCCCCGTGAGCGTGTCTTGGCATCGCACACCCGAGACTTTTTTATCTGAGTACAGCAAAGATTTGGCTTGCATGTAATTCAACAGCAATGCACTTTCGAGTGCCGCACTGCGTGCCAACGCCAATGCCAATTTGGCATCGTTGAATTGGCCATCCCAATACTTCACGCCGCCTTTGAGGCGATCTGCTTGCACAGAGGGAAGATACGCCAAGGTCTCTTCACATGACAAGAATTCTGTATCGCCAAGGCCAGACCTGCCAGCCAAAGCATCGTAAATTTTTAAACCAATCCCGTAAAAAGGTTTCTCCCACCACGCATAAGACGGCATCACAAATGAGAGTGGTTGCGCGATGTGTGGTGCATTGTGTAGAAGTGTGCTGCGTTCGTGCAACGCTTCTCGTACCAAAGCAATATTGCCTTGCGCCAAATACCGTACACCTCCGTGCACTAGTTTGGTTGATCGCGATGATGTGCCTTTTGCAAAATCATTCGATTCGACAAGAACTACACGGTAGCCGCGTGCGGCCGCATCCAATGCCAAACCTAAACCAGTTGCACCGCCACCCACAATGGCGATGTCATACACCGCTTGAGGGTCAAGCTGCGCCAACAGATCTTCACGTCGTGTCAGCTGCGGCTGTGCTTGGGTTGGCATAGAAATCTAACGCTCCATCAATCAAGAACGAACAAAAAAAGGCCGTGTGAGTGTGTGACCCACACGGCCATCTGGTTTAACGGACCTTGCCGTTCTTCCATGCGTTCAACAATGAGTCGTACGCAATGGTTTCGCCTTTTGGCTTTTCATTCGCCAATTTCTTCCAAGGTGCACCCTTGTCGCTGAGCCACTTGTTGGGGTCAGATTTGGCGTTGAGCTTGGGTGGACACACGGCCATGCCGGAGCGCTCCAAACGTGCCATCACATCGTCCATTTCGTTGGCCAAGTTGTCCATCGCGGCTTGCGGTGTTTTCTCACCGGTCACAGCCACGGCCACGTTTTTCCACCACAACTGAGCCAGCTTGGGGTAGTCAGGCACGTTGGTGCCGGTGGGCGTCCAAGCCACGCGTGCGGGGCTGCGGTAGAACTCCACCAAACCACCCAATTTAGGTGCCATGTCGGTCATGGCTTTGGACTGGATGTCGGACTCGCGAATCGGTGTCAAACCCACGATGGTCTTTTTCAAGGACGTGGTTTTGGCAGTCACGAACTGGGCGTAGAGCCACGCTGCAGCAGTTTTGCTTTCGTCATGGCCTTTGAAGAAGGTCCATGAACCCACGTCTTGGTAGCCGTTTTGCATGCCTTGCTTCCAGTACGGGCCGTTGGGGCCTGGGGCCATGCGCCACTTCGGTGTGCCATCGGCGTTCACCACAGGCAAACCTGGCTTGATCATGTCGGCCGTGAAGGCGGTGTACCAGAAGATTTGCTGAGCAATTTGGCCTTGTGCAGGCACAGGGCCGGCTTCGCCGAAGGTCATGCCAATGGCTTCCTTGGGCGCGTATTGCTTCATCCAGTCCACGTACTTGGTGAGGGCGTAAACAGCAGCTGGTGAGTTGGTGGCACCACCGCGCGCGACCGATGCGCCTTGAGGTGTACAACCATCAGCCGAGGCGCGAATGCCCCACTCGTCCACGGGCTTGCCGTTAGGAATACCGATGTCAGCCGAGCCAGCCATGGACAGCCAAGCGTCGGTGAAACGCCAACCCAGCGAGGGGTCTTTCTTGCCGTAATCCATGTGGCCGTAAATGGCTTTGCCATCGATGTTTTTTACATCGTTGCTGAAGAAGGCGGCGATGTCTTCGTAAGCGCTCCAGTTGAGCGGCACACCCAACTCGTAACCGTATTTGGCTTTGAACTTGGCTTTCAGTTCAGGCTTGGCAAACAAGTCGGCGCGGAACCAATACAAGTTGGCGAATTGTTGGTCGGGCAATTGGTACAGCTTGCCGTCCGGTGCTGTGGTGAAACTGGTGCCGATGAAGTCTTTGATGTCGATGCCGGGGTTGGTCCACTCTTTGCCGTTGCCCTTCATGTAATCGGTCAAGTTCATGATCTTGCCGTAGCGGTAGTGTGTACCGATCAAATCGGAGTCGGTGATCCAACCGTCGTAAATGGACTTGCCTGACTGCATGGACGTTTGCAGTTTTTCCACCACATCGCCCTCGCCGATCAGGTCGTGCTTAACTTTGATGCCCGTGATTTCTTCAAAGGCCTTGGCCAGTATTTTTGATTCGTATTCGTGAGTGGCAATCGTTTCGGAGACGACTGAGATTTCCTTCACGCCTTTGGCTTGAAGTTTCTTCGCCGCATCAATGAACCACTTCATCTCAGCCGCTTGCTGGGTTTTACTCAAGGTCGAGGGCTGGAATTCGCTGTCAATCCACTTCTTGGCAGCAGCTTCATCAGCCCAACCTTGAGACGACAGTGAGCAGGCAACTGCCACTGCGACGACGCTGTAACGCAACTTCATATCTATCTCCTCATTTTTTTGATACCCCTGTGTGAAGGTGCTTTCGGCTCCAGGGGGAAACAAGCCGTCCTTTTCTAGAAAACGAGCGTCAGCCTTTGCGCATGATCCAACCGAGAAGAACCATGGAGAGGACAAAGCTGAACCAAATCGATGGATCAGCTTCCAACGACAAAACTTGAGCCAACCAACCGCTGATGCCGACAAATGCCAAATTCACATAAGCGGCAGACAACAGGCCAATGAACAGGCGATCGCCTCGTGTAGTTTGCATGGGCAAAAAACCTTTGCGCATCAAGGTGGGTGATTTCATTTCCCAGACAGTCATCCCAGTGATCATCAGTCCGATGCAAGAAAAAAATACGGCCACAGGGGTGGTCCACGCCATCCATTCAAACATTGCAGTTCTCCTCTTGAAGCCGCATCAAACGCGACCCATCGCAAAACCTTTGGCGATGTAGTTACGAACAAACCAAATCACGATGGCGCCAGGCACGATGGTCAGCACACCCGCTGCGGCCAAGGTGGCCCAGTCCATGCCCGAGGCCGAGACGGTGCGCGTCATGGTGGCGGCAATCGGTTTGGCATTCACGCTGGTCAAGGTGCGTGCCAACAACAACTCCACCCAACTGAACATGAAGCAAAAGAACGCCGCCACGCCCACACCCGCTTTGATCAAGGGCAAAAAGATTTGCACAAAAAACCGCGGGAACGAGTAGCCGTCGATGTAGGCCGTCTCGTCGATCTCGCGGGGAATGCCACTCATGAAGCCTTCCAAAATCCACACTGCCAGCGGCACGTTGAACAGCAAATGCACCAGCGCCACGGCCAAGTGTGTGTCCATCAAACCGACCGAGCTGTAGAGCTGAAAGAACGGCAGCAAAAACACGGCGGGTGGCGTCATGCGATTGGTCAAGAGCCAAAAGAACACATGCTTGTCGCCCAAAAAGCTGTAGCGCGAAAACGCATAAGCGGCAGGCAAAGCGACGATGAGCGACATCACGGTGTTCATCGCCACATAAATCAGGCTGTTGATGTAGCCCGAGTACCAAGCCGGATCGGTCAGGATGGTTTCGTAGTTGGCCCACGTGAAATGCTCGGGGAACAAGGTGAAGCCCGCCAAGATTTCGTTGTTCGTCTTGAATGACATGTTGACCATCCAATAAATGGGCAGCAAAGCAAATACAAGATAGAGCCACAGAAAAACTGTGCGCTTTTGAAATTTTGCTTTATGCATGTCCACCCTCCTTCGGCTCTGTACCGACTTGCTGCATCCAGTTGTACAAAACAAAACAGAACAACAAAATGATCAAGAAATAAATCAACGAGAAAGCCGCAGCAGGCCCTAGGTCAAATTGCCCCACGGCTTTTTGTGTCAAAAATTGCGATAAAAACGTGGTCGAGTTACCGGGGCCGCCACCGGTCAGCACAAAGGGTTCGGTGTAAATCATGAAGCTGTCCATGAAGCGCAACAGCACCGCAATCACCAAGACGCCGCGCATCTTGGGCAACTGAACAAAGCGGAACACATCGAACTTACTGGCGCCGTCAATACTCGCGGCTTGGTAATACGCATCAGGAATAGAGCGCAAACCGGCGTATCCCAATAACGCCACCAATGGCGTCCAATGCCAAACGTCCATTAACAAGACGGTGAACCAAGCATGGTTGGCGTTGCCTGTGTAGTTGTAGGCAATGCCCATGCCTTGAAGCGCTGCGCCCATCAAGCCAATGTCGGTGCGTCCAAAGATTTGCCAAATGGTGCCCACCACGTTCCACGGAATCAGCAAGGACAGCGACACGATGACCAGCACCGCCGACGATTTCCAACCCGTTGCAGGCATAGACAAGGCCAACAGAATGCCCAACGGTAACTCCACAGCCAACACCGAAAAAGAATAAATCAATTGGCGCAACAACGCGCCGTGTAACTCTTCGTCTCGCATGATCGCAGCAAACCATTCGGTACCCACAAACACGCGACGGTCAGTGGAAATGATGTCTTGCACCGAGTAGTTGACCACCACCATCAAAGGCAAGATGGCCGAAAACGCGACGCACAACAACACGGGCAAAATCAAAAACCAGGCTTTCTGGTTGACGGGTTTGGTGGTCGTGCTCATGCCACGATCTCCTCGTTTTTATAAAAGCATGTATGGGCACCCATAACTTGTAGCCACACGGTTGAACCGGTTTGTACAGATGCACTGTCCGTCGATAAACGTGCTTTGACGGTTTGGCCATGGAGGCTTGCGGTGACGATGTTGTGTGTGCCTACATCTTGAACTTGCGACACCAGCATGGGCAAAGCACCTGGCGTTTGGGCATCTGCCAATGCCACATATTCAGGACGTATGCCCAATTTAATGCCGCCCAACGGCAATGCTGCAGCAGCGTCGAGTACATGTGAGCCCACACGCAAACCGGATGCATCCACCTCGGCGTGCAAAAAATTCATTCCAGGAGACCCAATGAAGTTGCCAACAAATGTGTGGCTAGGCCGCTCGAACAAGTCAGCGGGTGAGCCCACTTGCACGGCTCGCCCACGTGTCATGACCACCACTTGATCGGCAAACGTCAATGCTTCCACTTGATCGTGCGTGACATAAATCAAAGTCAGCTTGAGTTCATGGTGAATTTGTTTAAGCTTGCGACGCAGTTGCCACTTCAGGTGTGGATCAATCACCGTCAAGGGTTCATCAAACAACACCGCCGATACATCTGGGCGCACCAACCCTCGGCCCAGAGATATTTTTTGTTTAGCGTCTGCCGATAAACCCGCGGCACGCTGGTTGAGTTGGCCGCTCATTTCTAGCATCTCGGCAATTTGGCCCACGCGTTGGTCCATCTTGTCTTTGGGCCATTGACGGTTGCGCAGCGGAAATGCCAAGTTTTCTGCCACTGTCATGGTGTCGTAAATCACAGGGAACTGAAACACTTGTGCGATGTTGCGTTCTTGCGGCGTTGCGTGAGTCATATCACGCCCATCAAACAGGACATGGCCTTGTGATGGGGTCAGCAGGCCAGACATCACGTTGAGCATGGTGGTTTTGCCACAGCCAGAAGGGCCTAGCAAAGCGTACGCACCACCATCCTCAAACGTCATCTTCAAGGGGAGCAACGCGTAGTCGCTGTCGTGTTGTGGGTTGGCTTTGTAGGCGTGTGCCAAATCGAGGTCAATCCGCGCCATCTCAGTGTCCCTTCGTGCGAGTAGGTGCAAGCAGCAACATGCCTTGCGCATCAAACACATACATTTGCATCGGATTCGCATACACCTGAATCTGCGCTCCCAAATCAAAGTAATGAACACCCGTGAGTTGCGCGACTAAATTACCCATGCCTGTGGCGACGTGCACGAAGGTGTCTGAGCCTGAAATTTCAGCCAATTCCACACGCCCACCGATGGCGATGTCGCCGCTTTGTGCATGGGTGCGAACCGCGCTGGCTCGCATTCCCAAGGTGAGTTGGGGCGTGGCGGTGGACGGCAACGTCAACGCCATCAGCGGCCCACCCAGCAACTGAACACCCGTTGATTGCCGTGTTGCATTCATCAAGTTCATGGGCGGGTCACTGAAGGCCCGTGCCACGCGTAAAGATTTAGGGTTGTGAAACACCTCGGCTGTAGGCCCGTATTGCAATAACTCGCCTGCATCCATGACGGCGGTATAACCACCCAGTAGCAGAGCTTCAGCAGGTTCGGTGGTGGCGTAAATCACAGTGGAGTCACCGCTGGCAAACAATGCGCCCAACTCCTCGCGTAATTCTTCGCGTAGCTTGTAATCGAGATTGACCAAGGGTTCATCCAACAGCATCAGCGGTGCTCCCTTAGCCAATGCACGCGCCAAGGCCACACGCTGTTGCTGGCCACCAGACAGCTCCGTGGGGTAGCGGTCTAAAAACATGTCGATATGAAGTTTTTCGGCCAAGGCTTGCACGCGTTGGGCGATGTTTTTGTCGCCACGCAGCTTCATGGGCGAAGCAATGTTGTCTCGTACTTTCATCGATGGGTAGTTGATGAACTGTTGGTAGACCATGGCGACATTACGCTCGCGAACAGGAACGCCCACCACATCTTGTCCATCCACCAGCACACGACCAGAACTGGGCACATCCAAACCCGCCATGATGCGCATCAGACTGGTCTTGCCCGCTTGGGTGGCGCCTAGCAGCACCGTTACATTGGCACTGCGAGGCGCTAGGCTCATGTCGTAAAGCCAGGTTTGAGGCCCGACTTTTTTGCTGACACCTTCGAGAGACAACTGCATCACACCACCTTTACGCTTTGAGTTCGTCGACGATCTGTATCGCTTTTTGATAGATTCATTATTGTTCGATACTTTTCTTTTTTTGCTCGGTAATTACCCTTTGAATGTTCGTTTTAGTTCGGTTTAAAGTGATGACTCTTCGTTTGTGCATGAAAATCAGAATCTATGAATTCCAATCCACGACAAATTACTTTGCTCAAAGTTGTGCAAGAGCTTGGCTCTGTGACGGTCGAACAACTGGCTGAAAAATTAGGTGTGACCTTGCAAACGGTGCGCCGTGATGTGCAGCGCATGGCGGAGACGGGGCAGCTCACGCGCTTTCATGGCGGCGTGCGTGTTCCCAGCTCAACCACTGAGAACATTGGCCACCAGCAGCGCGTCAACCTCAACTCAGAAGCTAAAACGCGGATCGCACGAAGCGTGGCAGCCGCCGTGCCTAACGACTGTTCGTTAATCTTGAACATCGGAACCACCACAGAAGCCATTGCACGTGCCTTGTTGCGGCACACAGGTTTGCGTGTCATCACCAACAATTTGAATGTGGCCAGCATCCTAAGTTCCAACCCCAATAGTGAAGTGATCGTGGTGGGGGGCGTTGTGCGAGGTCGGGATCAAGGCATCGTCGGTGAGGCTGCGGTGGATTTCATTCGTCAATTCAAAGTGGACATTGCTTTGATTGGCATCTCTGGTATTGAATCGGATGGTTCTTTGCGCGATTACGACTACCGAGAGGTCAAAGTTTCACAAACCATCATTTCTCACGCCAGAGAGGTGTGGTTAGCAGCAGACCACAGCAAATTCAACCGACCAGCCATGGTCGAGGTTGGCGCGATTTCACAGATTGATCGTTTGTTCACAGACGCCACACCACCCTCGCCTTTTGGCGCCTTGCTTACTGAAGCACAAGTACAACTGCACATCGCTGAGTGAACGAACTTTTCGCCAAGAAAGAAGAACACATGACCTACATCCTTGCCCTTGACCAAGGCACTTCTAGCTCACGCAGCATTGTTTTCAACCAACTCGGGCAAATCGTGGCGATTGCTCAGCAAGAGATCACGCAGATTTATCCCAATCCTGGTTGGGTCGAGCATGACCCTATGCAAATCTGGCAGACCCAGTTGGCAACCGCCAAAGAAGTGCTGGCTAAAGCTGGCATCAGCGCCCGTGATGTAGGCGCGCTTGGCATCACCAACCAACGCGAAACCAGCGTGGTGTGGAATAAAAACACAGGCCAACCCATTTACAACGCGATTGTTTGGTAAGACCGCCGAGCCGAACCTGCGTGTGTGGCCTTGCGTGAGCAGGGCCTGAGCGACACCATCCAAGCCAAAACAGGTTTGCTGGTCGATGCTTATTTTTCGGGAACCAAACTCCAATGGATTTTGGATCATGTGCCCCAAGCGCGTGCCCAAGCTGAACGTGGTGAGTTGCTATTTGGCACAGTCGACAGCTGGCTGATGTGGCAACTCAGCGGGGGTGCGGTACACGCCACCGATGTGAGCAATGCCTCTCGCACCATGCTTTTTAACATCCACACCAACCAGTGGGATGCTGAGCTGTTGGCGGCCCTGCGCATACCTGAGGTCATGATGCCCACCGTGCAGGCTTCTAGTGCTCAGTACTGCGAAGTGCGTGCCGATTTGCTGGGACATGCCATTCCTATCGGGGGTGTTGCTGGAGATCAGCAAAGTGCCCTGTTTGGGCAAGCTTGCTTCAGTGCAGGTATGGTGAAGAACACCTACGGCACGGGTTGCTTCATGCTCATGCACACGGGGGCTGATGGCATGCGCTCACAAAATGGATTGATCACCACCAGTGCTGCACAAGCGACGGCGCAACCGCAATTTGCCATCGAAGGTAGCGTTTTTGTGGGCGGTGCAGTGGTGCAGTGGTTGCGTGATGGTTTGGGGGCCATTCGTCACAGCAGTGAGGTACAAGCTTTGGCTGAAAGCGTTCCGGACTCCGGTGGTGTGATGGTGGTGCCTGCATTCACGGGGTTGGGGGCACCGTATTGGCACGCGGATGCACGAGGATCTATCACAGGTCTCACACGCGGCAGCACGGTAGCGCATATTGCTAGAGCCGCATTAGAGAGCATTGCTTTTCAAAGTGCTGCCTTGCTACAAGCGATGAGTCGTGATTTGACCTTGGCGGGTGTTGCCCAAGTGCGTGAACTGCGTGTGGATGGCGGGGCTTGTGTGAACGATTTGTTGATGCAATTCCAAGCTGATTTATTGTGCATTGATGTGGTGCGCCCTGAAGTCGTAGAAACCACAGCACTGGGTGCAGCCTATCTGGCAGGCCTAGCCACGGGGGTTTATAGCAGCACAGATGAATTGAGCGAACTGTGGCGTGTGGAGCGTCGTTTTAGCCCGCAGCGCACGCCTGACTACGCGACCGATTTGATGGCGCAATGGGAACACGCGGTTCGTAAAACAGTGCTTTGAGCCTAACGCGCTCATGCAAACGCGTGCCGCAAAGCGCGCGCGGCATCTAGGTGCGCCGTCAGCGCTTCAGGAATCACGCGGCCCATTTGGATGAAGCTGTGCACCACGCCTTTGTAAATTTCTAAGTCCACAGCCACGCCGCCCAAGCGTAGATGGTCGGCGTAGGTCACGCCTTCATCGACCAATGGGTCGCACTCGGCCAAGCCCAGCCATGCGGGGGCCACGCCCGACACGTCAGCCAACAGAGGTGAAAACCGTGGGTCGTGACGGTCTTCCGCGTTGGGCATGTAGTGGCCGTAGAAGTATTCGATGCTGGCTTTCTCTAGCAAAAAGCCTTTTTCAAAGGTGTGGCTTGAGGCCATGTGCTCCGGCGAACAGCCGGGGTAGAACATGAGTTGCAGCTTCAGGTCAATGCCTGCATCACGCGCGGCAATGGCAGTGGCCGCAGTGAGTGTGCCGCCAGCGCTGTCGCCACCAACGGCAATGCGTGTGGCGTCTAAACCTAGGCTGCTTGCATTGGTGGCTAGCCATTGCAGCGCATCGAATGCGTCGTTGTGCGCGGTGGGAAATGTGTATTCAGGTGCGAGTCGATAGTCCAGCGACACCACGGCACAGTGTGCCAAGTGGGCCAAGTGTTTGCACAAGGCCTCGTGCGTTTCGGGGCTGCCCACGGTGAAGCCACCGCCATGAAAGTACAACAGCACGGGTAAGTTAGGTTTTGCGTGTTCGGCCCACAGCTTGGCGCGCAGTGTCGCCCCGTCGCGGGTGGGGATGTGCAGTGTGTCATCACGCGCCATTTTTTGTGAGTTCACCTCCAGCACGCCAGCGCCCAAGGCATAGGCTTGTTTGGCTTGCTCAGGCATCAGCAGTGCCATCGGCGGACGGCCTGCTTTGGCAATGGCGTGCAGTACATCACGCATGGCGGGGGTCAACAGGCTTTGCGGGTTACGTGGGTGACTCATCTGGGTTTGCTTTTGTGGCTATGGCTTTTATAGTGTGCCATGGCTCAAATCCTCTACCTCACCAACATCCAGATTGACTTTGGCGTGCTCGCGACCCTTGGGGCGGAGTGTGAGAAGGCCAACATCAAACGACCACTCATCGTGAGTGACCAAGGCGTGAAAGCCGTGGGCATTTTGCAAAAAGCGCTAGACGCGTTGCAGGGCTTCGAAGTCGCGGTGTTTGACCAAACGCCATCCAACCCCAACGAGGCCGCCGTGCGCGCCGCTGTCGCGGTGTATCACGCTCATCACTGCGATGGTTTGATTGCCGTGGGCGGCGGCTCTTCCATCGATTGCGCCAAGGGCGTGGCCATCGCTGCCACGCACGAAGGCCCGCTCAAAACCTACGCCACCATCGAAGGCGGCTCGCTCAAAATCACGCCCGCGGTGTCACCCATCATTGCGGTGCCCACCACGGCGGGGACGGGCAGCGAGGTGGCGCGTGGCGCCATCGTCATCGTGGACGATGGGCGCAAGCTGGGTTTTCACTCGTGGCACTTGGTGCCCAAGGCTGCCCTGCTCGACCCAGAACTCACCCTCGGTTTGCCCCCTGCCCTCACCGCTGCCACCGGCATGGACGCGATTGCCCACTGCATGGAAACCTTCATGGCAGCGCCGTTCAATCCACCTGCTGACGGCATTGCGCTTGACGGCCTCACACGTGGCTGGGCGCACATCGAACGCGCAACCAACGATGGCCAAGACCGCGATGCACGCCTGAACATGATGAGCGCCTCCATGCAAGGAGCGATGGCGTTTCAAAAAGGTTTGGGCTGCGTGCATTCGCTCAGCCACAGTTTGGGCGGTGTGAACCCACGTTTGCACCACGGCACCTTGAACGCCATGTTCTTGCCTGCGGTGGTGCGCTTCAATGCGCAAGCCGAGTCGGTGCAAAAAGAGCGCCGCATGCAGCGCATGGCCTATGCGATGGGCTTGGGCGAAATACACCACCCGCTCGAAGCGGCTGAGGCCATTGCCCAAGCCATCAACGCCATGAATGCCCGGTTAGGTTTACCCAAAGGCTTGGCCGAGATGGGCGTTAAAACTGCATGGTTTGACAAAATCATCGAAGGTGCCATGGCAGACCATTGCCACAAAACTAACCCACGCTTGGCCACGGCGCAGGAATACCGCTCGATGCTGCAAGCGGCGATGTAAGGTCGCGCAAGCGTAGATTACTTAGCCTGCTTCGCCTTGGGCTTCATCTTGGCTGCTTGCGTGCGAAGCGCCGCCTCAAACGCGGTGCGTCCCCACACCTCAGCCTGCTCACGCTCATCCAGCACGGCCTCGGGGGCGGACCAGTAGGACAGCTTCACCGGTTTGTTGCGTTGCATATACGTAAACGGCTCAGACCCCGCCGCCTCAAACTGCGCCACGTTGTGCGCATCGGTCTTCAAATACAAACGCCCTGCGGCATACAGCCCAAACATCAAACCATCGTGATAAATGCCCCAGCCACCAAACATGCGGCGAGCGCGGATGGGACCGAATGCATCAAAGACTTCGTGCAGGTAGTCGATGGATTCGTTCATGCGCACAATTTGCTTGTTCAAAGACGCTGCACAGCAGCCATGCTGGGATGTGCAGCCCAGTCGGCAAACTCTTGTGCCATCTGCTCACTCGCAAGCACGGCCTCTTTCCACACCTTCACCCGGCATTCAAAGTCAGAGACATAGCTCACAAAGTCACTGCGGTCTGGCAGCTTGCCGTTGGGCAGTGTTTTGACCCACTCGGGGTTGGGGGCCAAGACGATGGTGTTGTCTAAAAACGGGGTGGCTTTGTGTCGCCACTTCAGGGCTTTGTCTAGCCAGCCAGGCACCACAGCTTTTTGAAAGTGTGGGTACAGCACAAGCCCCTTGTAGTTGAGGTGCAAGTGGTAGTCGGTGATGCCGCCATCCCAATACGCGCCGGAAGGCGCATCGGGAATGTCGTGCACGGCTTGCAGCACAAATGGGATGGAGCAACTGGCTTGCAGCGCGGCCATGAAATTGCGCTCGTTCAGCGCCATGTGTTGGGTGACAAAGTCGGCCGTATTAAACGGCAACTCACCACGGCTAGAAAACACCACGCGTTCTAGCCACGCGCCTATGGCTTTGCGTTGCACGGCATTACACAGATATGCACCTGCGTAGCCCAAGGGCGTGAGCAGCGGGTGCTCGTGGTGCAGGATGTGTTTGCCACGCGAGGTCACCACATGCAAGCGATAGCGCGGGTTGTTGAGCACTTCGTTGACATGGCCGCCATAAAACGCTTGCAGGGTTTGACTGAACTCGTCGCTCACCTGCTTTGCGCTGGGGCGCTTTTGACCCTCGGGTACTTTGTACTCTTGGTGGATGTAATCGTGCGACAGGCGTTCAAAGCCTTGCACGGGATTGTCCAAACACGCCGTGGCCATGCGCCACGCACCGATGGACGCGCCCACGAGGTCGATGGGCTGTGTGCTTTGCGGCAACCACTCGCCAAACAAAAAACGGTCCAGTGGCCCGAGTATCAAACCCTTGGGCCCACCTGCCGCAGCGGGGATGACGCCAATGTGTTCGGGCTTCAAGCCATTGGCCTCGATGTGGGCCATGGCTTTCGGGCCAGCGTAGATGTGCAGGGCTTTCAACGCGTGGCCTTGTGATTACTTCTTCAAACCTTGCAGCTTGGCAAATGCACTCGCCATGGCCGAACCTGCCGCCGCTTGCGGTGGTGCCGTGTAGCCACTGCTGTAGCTGCCGCCACCACGTTGACGGTTGTCGCGGCCTGCGTGTTCAAAGCGGTTATCGCGTGGGCCATCTTTACGCGCAGGTGCAGCGTCCATCTTCATGGTCAGGCTGATGCGTTTGCGGGCCACGTCCACTTCCAGCACTTTCACCTTGATGATGTCGCCGGTCTTCACCACTTCGCGCGCGTCGGTGATGAACTTGTTGCTGAGTTGGCTCACGTGAATGAGGCCGTCTTGGTGCACACCCAAATCGACAAACGCGCCAAAGGCGGCTACGTTGCTGACCGTGCCTTCAAGCACCATGTCGACCTTCAGGTCTTTGATATCTTCCACGCCGTCTTGCAGCTTGGCCACTTTGAAATCGGGGCGCGGGTCGCGGCCTGGCTTTTCGAGTTCGCTCAAGATGTCTTTGACGGTGATCACCCCCACGGTGTCATTGGCAAACAGCTCGGGCTTCAAAGTTTTGAGCATGTCTGCGCGGCCCATCAGCTCGGCCACGGGCTTGCCAGTGTGAGCCATGATTCGTTCGACTGTCGCGTAGGTTTCAGGGTGAACCGCGGTCATGTCCAGCGGGTTGTCGCCATCGCGAATGCGCAAGAAGCCTGCGCTTTGCTCAAACGTTTTCGCGCCTAGGCCCGTGACCTTGAGCAACTGCTGGCGGTTGGCAAACGCACCATTGGCTTCGCGCCAACGCACCACGGCTTTGGCGGTGGTGGTGCTAAGCCCCGACACGCGGGTGAGCAAAGGCACGCTGGCGGTGTTCAGGTCCACGCCCACTTTGTTCACGCAGTCTTCCACAACGGCTTCAAGCGTACGGGCGAGTTCGCTTTGGTTCACATCGTGTTGGTACTGGCCCACGCCGATGGACTTGGGGTCAATCTTCACCAGCTCGGCCAAGGGGTCTTGCAAGCGGCGCGCAATACTGGCCGCGCCGCGCAGGCTCACGTCTACATCGGGCATTTCGTTGCTGGCGTATTCACTGGCGCTGTAAACCGACGCGCCGGCTTCGCTGACCACCACTTTGTCGATGACTTTGCTCGCGTCATGCTTCGCCATGAGTTTGATGAGCTCGCCCGCCAGTTTGTCAGTCTCGCGGCTGGCTGTGCCGTTGCCAATGGCAATCAAGTTCACGCCGTGTTTCTCGGCCAATTTAGCCAAGGTGTAGAGCGAGCCATCCCAATCTTTACGAGGCTCATGTGGGTAAACGGTAGATGTTTCCACCAGCTTGCCAGTGGCATCGACCACGGCCACTTTCACGCCGGTGCGAATGCCAGGGTCCAGGCCCATCACCACGCGTGGTCCAGCAGGTGCTGCCAGCAGCAAGTCGCGCAAGTTGTCGGCAAACACTTTGATGGCGACCTTCTCGGCCTCTTCACGCAGACGCGTGAACAAGTCGCGCTCGGTGGAGAGGCTGAGCTTCACGCGCCATGTCCATGCCACGCATTTGCGAATCAGGTCGTCCCCTGCCCTGCTGGAATGGCTCCAGCCCAAGTGCAAAGCAATCTTGCCTTCAGCCAAGCTGGGTTTGCCGGGTTCTGGCTCGACGGGAAGAACCAATTTGGCGTCGAGCATTTCCAATGCACGGCCACGGAACACGGCCAATGCTCGGTGCGATGGCACGCGGCCAATAGGTTCGTCGTAATCAAAGTAGTCGCGAAACTTCGCCACGTCGGGGTTGTTTTCGTCTTTGCCGGCAGCGATCTTGCTGCGGAACAAACCTTCGGCCCATAGCCACTCGCGCAAGCTTTGAATCAATGTTGCGTCTTCGGCCCAGCGCTCGCTCAACAAATCGCGCACGCCATCCAGCACAGCGGCCACTGATGAGAAGTCGGCCCCTTCAATCTTGCCTGCGGGCAGGATGAAGGCTTCGGCTTCCAAATTGGGGTTGAGCGTGGGGTCGGCAAACAGCTTGTCGGCCAGTGGCTCCAAGCCCGCTTCTTTGGCAATCATGCCCTTGGTGCGGCGCTTGGGTTTGAACGGCAAGTAAATGTCTTCCAGCTCTTGCTTGGTGGGCGCAGCTTCGATCGCAGCCAACAACTCTGGCGTGAGCTTGCCTTGCTCTTGAATGCTCTTGATCACGGCAGCGCGGCGGTCTTCTAGCTCGCGCAGATAGCTCAGGCGCGCTTCGAGTTCGCGCAGCTGAATGTCGTCCAAGCCGCCAGTCACTTCTTTGCGGTAACGGGCAATAAAGGGCACGGTGGCACCACCGTCAAGCAGCTCAACAGCAGAGCGCACTTGTGCTTCGGAGATCTTGATTTCGTCCGCCAGTTGGCGGGTAATTTTTTGCATGTTTTCAGTCAGTCGAATTCGCTAAAGCGGGCAATTTTGCCTTAGCTCTCTAGGGTGCTTGAAAACATAGCTTCCCTTCGTTGGCCTGGGTTGTGGTAAGCCAAGACGGCTTACATCGCTGCGCGACGAATGGCGCCGCCTTGGCTCACCCCAACCCACTGGCTTTAAGGCGAGTTAACGTGCTAATTCGCGGGATTAGGTGTGATGTAAGCGTGCTAGGCCCGCCGCAACCCCGAGCTAAAGAGATGAAGCTATCTCAACGTAAGAAGAACCTCAGTCCGTAGGAATTTCGTGCAGCTGCGTGGGGGCAGCTTCACGCTTCACGTACTTAAAAGTTGCCGTCGCGTGGGCACATGCTTTGCCTTCTGCGTCGTACAACGTACCTTCTGTAAATGCCATGCTGCCCGTGCGGTGCATCAAACGGCCCTTGGCAGTCAAAGTACCTTTTGCAGGCTGCATAAACGAGGTTTTCATCTCGATGGTGACCACGCCCATGCCTTTGTCCACACTGCGGGCTGCCGTGGCCAGGGTCACGTCTAGCAGTGTCATCACCGCCCCGCCATGCGTCACATTGAACGAGTTCATGTGCTCAGGCTCGGGGGTGTAGCGCAGCTCGGACTGTCCTTCATCAAAGAACACCAGCTCAAAACCCAAATGGTCGACAAACGGGATGTAGGCGCCAAAGCTTTCTTGCATGGTGTTCTCCTTGAGGTGTTACAGAACTTCGAAGATACCCGCAGCACCCATGCCGCCGCCGATACACATGGTCACGCACACGCGTTTGGCGCCACGGCGTTTGCCTTCGATCAGGGCGTGGCCTACCAAGCGCTGGCCGCTCACGCCGTAGGGGTGGCCCACCGCAATCGCACCACCATTGACGTTGAGGCGGTCATCGGGGATGCCCAGTTTGTCGCGGCAGTAAAGCACTTGCACGGCAAAGGCTTCGTTGAGTTCCCACAGGTCAATGTCACCCACACTCAGGCCTAAGCGATTGAGTACTTTGGGGATGGCGTACACGGGGCCAATACCCATTTCGTCTGGCTCGCAACCTGCCACGGCAAAGCCGAGGAAGCGGCCAAGAGGTTTCAGGCCGCGTTTGCTTGCCAGCTCTTCGCTCATAACTACGCAAGCGCCTGCGCCGTCTGAGAACTGGCTGGCGTTACCGGCAGAAATCAACCCACCGGGCATGGCTGATTTGAGGTTGGCCAAAGCTTCGACGGTGGAGCCTTCGCGAATGCCCTCGTCCTTGCTGACCGTGACTTGCTTGGTCATCAAGCCCATCACTTTGTCGGCAATACCGGCTTTGACAGTGATGGCGGCAATTTCTGCATCAAACAAACCAGCCGATTGCGCAGCAAAAGCACGTTGCTGGCTGCGTGCGCCATATTCGTCCATGGCTTCGCGGCCAATGTTGTATTTCTTGGCCACATGTTCAGCGGTTTGCAGCATGTTCCAGTACATCTCTGGCTTTTTCTTTTGCAATGCCAAGTCGACCAACATGTGTTGGTTCATCTCTTGTTGCACGCACGAAATGCTTTCCACGCCACCGGCCACATACACATCGCCCTCGCCTGCAATGATGCGTTGCGCGGCGGTGGCAATGGTTTGCAAGCCTGAAGAGCAAAAACGGTTGATGGTCATGCCCGACACCGACACAGGGCAATCAGCCATCAGTGCGATTTGGCGGGCAATGTTGGTGCCGGTTGCGCCTTCGGGCAAGGCGCAGCCCATGATGACGTCGTCCACCTCGGCGGCTTCAATGCCGGCGCGTGCAATGGCGTGTTTGACGACGTGACCACCCAAGGTCGCGCCATGGGTCATGTTGAAAGAGCCCTTCCAGCTTTTGGCAAGCGGTGTGCGGGCGGTAGAGACGATGACAGCGTTGGTCATAGGGATTCCTTAATTCTGTGTTCAGTTGAAGGTTTTGCCTTCGGCGGCGAGCTCGGCGAGCAAAGGTGCTGGCTTCCAAAACTCGGCGTCATCGTGGGGGTTGGTGGCAAAGCGCTGCATGGCTTGCACCACGTTAAACAGGCCCAACTCGTCGGCATAGTTCATAGGGCCACCGCGGAAGATGGGGAAGCCGTAACCGCTGATGTAGACCATGTCGATGTCGCTGGCCTTGCTGGCAATGCCTTCCGCCAAGATGTGGGCAGCTTCGTTCACCAAAGCAAAGTTCAGGCGTTGCACGATTTCTTCGTCGCTGATCTTGCGCGGTTTGATGCCGAGCGATTCGCGGTGTTTCGCAATCATGGCCTCCACGTCTTTGTTCGGGATCGCATCGCGTTTGCCTGGCTTGTAGTCGTACCAGCCCGCACCCGTCTTTTGACCAAAGCGGCCTTGTTCGCACAACAGGTCGGCTGTTTTGCTGTAGCGACGTGTGGGGTTTTCTGCGTATTGGCGTTTGCGGATGGCCCAGCCAATGTCGTTGCCTGCCAAGTCACCCATGCGGAATGGGCCCATGGCCCAGCCAAATTTCTCAAGGGCACGGTCCACCTGCGCAGGGGTGCAGCCTTCGTCCAGCAAAAAGCCAGCTTGGCGACCGTATTGGTCAATCATGCGGTTGCCAATGAAGCCATCGCACACGCCTGAGAGCACGGCAATTTTTTTGATTTTCTTGGCCACGTCCATCGCGGTGGCTAGCACGTCTTTGGCGGTGTCTTTGCCACGCACCACTTCGAGCAGTTTCATCACGTTGGCGGGGCTGAAGAAGTGCAAGCCCACCACGTCTTGCGGACGCTTGGTGAAGTTGGCGATTTTGTTCAGATCCAAGGTCGAGGTGTTGGACGCCAAAATCGCGCCCGGCTTCATCACAGCATCGAGTTGTTTGAACACCGCTTCTTTGACGCCCATGTCTTCAAACACGGCTTCAATGACGAGGTCGGCATTTTTGATGTCGTCGTAGCTCAGTGTGGTGCTGAGCAGCGCCATGCGCTGGGCTGCTTTGTCTTCTTTGAGTTTGCCTTTTTTGACGCGGTCTTCGTAGTTTTTCTTGATCGTGGCTACGCCACGGTCCAAGGCTTCTTGCTTGGTTTCAATCATCTTGACTGCAATGCCTGCATTCAAGAAGTTCATGGCAATGCCGCCGCCCATGGTGCCTGCACCAATGATGGCCACGAGTTTGATGTCACGCACTGGTGTGTCGCTGGGTACATCGGCAATCTTGCTGGCCGCCCGTTGTGCGCCAAACAAGTGGCGCAAAGCACGGCTCTCAGGCGTCCACATGAGGTTGATGAACTGCTCACGCTCGTACATCATGCCTTCGTCAAACTTCTTCTTGGTGGCCATTTCCACGGCGTCCACCGCTTTGGGTGGCGCTGGGTAGTTCTTGGCCATGCCTTTGACCATGTTGCGTGCGAACTGAAAGTACGCGTCGCCCAGTGGATGCTTGCAAGGCAAGTCACGCACTTTGGGCAGTGGACGCACATCAGCCACTTCACGGGCGTAGGCCAAAGCCTCGTCCATCAGGCTTTGTGGCGACATGGCCATTTGGTCAAACAGCTTTTGGCCAGGCAACATGCTGAGCATGTCGCTTTTGATGGCTTCGCCGCTCACGATCATGTTCAACGCGGGCTCTACGCCCAACGCGCGTGGCAAACGTTGTGTGCCGCCTGCGCCAGGAATCAAGCCGAGCTTTACTTCGGGCATGCTGATGCTGGTGCCCGGTGCGCAAATGCGGTAATGGCAACCCAGAGCCAGCTCTAAGCCACCGCCCATCACCACGGTGTGCATGGCGGCCACCACGGGCTTGCTGCAGTTTTCTACGCAAGCAATCACGCTCAACAAATTGGGCTCTTGGAAGGCTTTGGGTGAGCCAAATTCACGCACATCTGCACCACCCGAAAAGGCTTTGCCGTGGCCGGTGATGACCACCGCTTTCACCGCGGCATCAGCTTGCGCTTGCGCAATGCCTGCCACAACGGCGCGGCGGGTCTCGAGCCCCATGCCGTTGACTGGCGGGTTGTTCAAAGTGATCACAGCAACATCGCCGTGTACTTGGTAGTCTGCACTCATTGCATTTCCTTCATTAAACGAATTGGTCGGGTTAAACGGTGGGCAGCTTGTAGTCTTTGAGCAGCTCGCGTAATTTGGTTTTGAGCATCTTGCCCGTGGCCCCAATCGGGATGGCATCGACAAACACCACGTCGTCTGGGATTTGCCACTTGGCAGTCTTGCCCTCGTAGAAAGCCAGCAGTTCTTCACGGCTCACTTGTGCGTCGGGCTTTTTCACCACGGCCACGATGGGGCGCTCGTCCCACTTAGGATGCGCCACGCCAATGCAAGCGGCCATGGCCACAGCGGGGTGAGCCACGGCAATGTTTTCAATGTCGATGGAGCTGATCCATTCGCCGCCCGACTTGATGACGTCTTTGCTGCGGTCGGTGATTTGCATGAAACCATCGGCGTCGATGGTGGCCACGTCGCCTGTGGGGAACCAGTCTTGCCCGTCTTTGTCTTTCACCAGCGGGTTGCCTTCGCCTTTGTAGTAGTTGGCTACCACCCAAGGGCCGCGCACCAACAAGTCGCCATAGGCTTTGCCGTCGTGAGGTTGCTCGTCGCCAGCGTCATTGACGATCTTCATGTCGACGCCGTAAATCGCACGGCCTTGCTTCATCAGCAATTTCATTTGCTCTTCTTTGGGCAACTTAAGGTGCTTATTCTTCAGTGTGCACAAAGTGCCCAAGGGGCTGAGCTCGGTCATGCCCCAAGCGTGCAACACCTCTACGCCGTAGTCGTCGCGGAAGGCATCAATCATGGCGGGTGGGCAAGCCGAGCCACCAATGACGGTGCGCTTCAAGGTAGAGAACTTCAAGCCATGGGGCTTCATGTGCCCGAGCAACATTTGCCACACCGTGGGCACGCCAGCGGCGTAGGTGACGCCTTCGTTCTCAATCATTTCGTAAACCGATTTGCCGTCCATGCCGGGGCCTGGAAACACCAGCTTGGCACCGGTGAGCGCTGCGCTGTAGGGGATGCCCCAAGCATTGACGTGGAACATAGGCACCACTGGAAGGATGGCATCACGCGCAGAGATGCACATCACATCGGGCAAAGCTGCTGCGTAGGCGTGCAAGGTGGTGGAGCGGTGGCTGTACAGCGCTGCCTTGGGGTTGCCCGTGGTGCCGCTGGTGTAGCACATGCTTGATGCCGTGTTCTCGTCAAACACCGGCCATTGGTAGCTGGTGCTTTGAGTGCCCATCCAAGCTTCGTAACTGATGAGGTTAGGAATGCCCGTGTCTGCTGGCAGTTTGTCCGCATCGCACATCGCCACCCAATGTTTGACTGATGTGCACTTGCTGTGCACGGCTTGAACGATGGGCAAAAAGGTCATGTCAAAACACAGCACTTGGTCTTCAGCGTGGTTGACGATCCACGCAATTTGCTCTGGGTGCAGGCGTGGGTTGATGGTGTGTAACACGCGGCCTGAACCGCTGACACCAAAGTAAAGCTCAAGGTGGCGGTAGCCGTTCCAAGCGATGGTGGCCACGCGGTCGCTGAAACCCAGTTTCATACCGTCGAGTGCATTGGCCACTTGGCGCGAGCGGCGCGCCACATCAGACCAGGTGTAGCGATGAATATCGCCCTCGACGCGGCGTGACACCACCTCACCATCGCCATGGTGTTTGTCTGCAAACTCAATCAGGCTTGAGATGAGCAGCGGTTGGTTTTGCATCAGTCCTAGCATGGTGTCTCCTTGTTTTTACTTTTCCGCACGATCGTGCTTTTTTCTGTATTGTGCCAAGTCTTTGTGTATTTTTCGGGAAAGCCCACAAAAAACCAGCCTATGGATAACCCGAGACAATGCAGGCCATGTTTCACCACCCTGACCTTCCGATTGCCGATCTACCTTGGATGCGTGCGTCTGGGTCTGGGTTTGCTTCATTGGGCGAAGCCTTCGCGACGCCAACCAATCCAACACCGTTGCCTGCAGCCCATTGGGTTGGTTGCAACGAGGCATTGCGCAATGAACTGGCCTTGCCAGATGACTTGTGGCAGCAGCAAGAAGCGTTAGAGCTGTTCACGGGCAACCGACTAGTCGCCAACCAGCCCACCTACGCCAGCGTCTACAGCGGCCACCAGTTTGGCCAATGGGCTGGTCAGCTGGGCGATGGACGTGCCTTGAATCTTGGCTCTGTGCAAACGCCCAGTGGCCTGCAAGAGCTTCAGCTCAAAGGCGCAGGCCCCACGCCCTACTCTCGCCGTGGCGATGGCCGGGCGGTGTTGAGGTCGAGCATTCGTGAGTTTTTGGCAAGCGAAGCCATGCATGGCTTGGGTATTCCCACCACGCGGGCTTTGTGCGTGACCGGCTCACCCGCCCATGTGCGACGTGAAGAAGTAGAAACCGCCGCCGTCGTGACACGCGTAGCACCTAGCTTTGTGCGCTTTGGGCACTTCGAGCATTTCGCTTCCAACGGCCAAATCGAAGAACTGCGCGCCTTGGCCGACCATTTGGTGACAGCACACTTCCCCGCGCTACAAGACAAACAAGGCGCTGAGCGCTATGTGGCCTTGCTACACGAAGTCACCCAGCGCACCGCCGTCCTGATGGCTCAATGGCAAGCCGTTGGCTTTTGCCACGGTGTGATGAACACCGACAACATGAGCATCCTCGGCCTAACGCTCGACTACGGCCCGTTCCAATACTTAGACGGTTTTGACGCCAACCACATTTGCAACCACTCTGACCATCAAGGTCGCTATGCCTACGCACGTCAGCCGCAAATTGCTTACTGGAATTTGTTCTGCCTAGGTCAAGCCCTGATGCCGTTGATTGACGAACAAGCTCCCGCCTTGGCTGCACTGGAAAGCTACAAACAAGCCTTTCCCGAAGCGATGGACCAGCGCATGCGCAACAAGCTGGGCCTGAGCGGCGCACACGAGGGCGACCGCGCCTTGGTGGAAGACTTGCTGCAAGCCCTGCAACAAGACCGCGTGGACTACACCGTGTTTTGGCGCAGGCTCAGCATTGCGGTACTCGAATCAGCCCACAACACCCATGCGTTTGAACCTGTGCGTGACATCTTTCTGCACCGCGAAGTGTTTGATGCTTGGTGCGCTCGCTACCTAGAGCGCTTAGGCGCGGCCAACCGCCAAGCCACAGGCGACGCCATGCTGCGCACCAACCCCAAATACATTTTGCGCAACCACTTGGGCGAGCTGGCCATTCGACAAGCCAAGGCAGGCAACTTTGCGATGGTGCAAGACCTGCTGCAAGTGCTACACGCCCCCTTTGACGAACACCCCACCTACGAAGCTTGGGCTGGCCTTGCGCCAGAATGGGCTTCATCCATCGAAATCAGCTGCTCCTCATGACCCTCCAAAAAACCGAACAAGAATGGCGCGACCTGCTGGCCGCCAAAAACGCAGAACCTGTGGCCTTTGAGGTCACACGCAAAGCCGCCACCGAGCGTCCGTTCACCGGCAAATACGAAGACCATTGGGCCCCAGGCAGCTACCACTGCATGTGTTGTGACGCCAAACTGTTCGATGCGTCGACCAAGTTTGACGCAGGCTGCGGCTGGCCCAGCTTTCACACCGCGGCCAGCGAAGAAGCGATTGCCGAGCACCGCGACACCAGCCACGGCATGGTGCGTGTGGAAACCGTGTGTAGCCAATGCGGTGCGCACTTGGGCCATGTGTTCAACGACGGCCCTGCCCCCACCGGTTTGCGCTATTGCATGAACTCGGCTTCGTTAGACTTCGTGCCTAACAAATAAAGCGTTTATGAAATTATTGCTCGACTTCTTCCCCATCCTTTTGTTTTTTGGCACCTTCAAAGCGTGGGGCATCATGGCCGCCACGGCTGTGGCCATTGCCGCTACCTTGGTTCAAATTGGCTATTTGCGTTACAAAAATGGTTTTGTAGAACCTATGCAATGGGTCAGCCTTGGCGTCATCGTGGTGTTTGGCGGCGCCACGCTGCTCACCCAAGACGAGACCTTCATCAAGTGGAAACCCACCGTCTTGTACTGGCTCATGGGCAGTGCTTTGTGGGTCGGTCACTTTGTGTTCAAGCGCAATTTCATCCAGCAACTCATGGGTGCTCAGGTGGCGTTGCCTGCACACGCTTGGGGCGTGTTGTTGCACAGCTGGGCCTGCTTCTTTGCAGTCATGGGCTGCATCAACATTTGGGTGGCCAACCACTTTGACACCGACACGTGGGTGAGTTTCAAACTCTTTGGCGGTTTGGGCTTGATGTTGGTGTTTGTCGTGGCTCAAGGCGTCTACATGAGTCGCTTCATCAAAGAGCAGCCTGAGGACTCAGCGTGAACATCACCGCACAAGCCCTGACACAGCGATTACAAGAACGCCTAAACCCCGCTTTTGTTGAAGTTTTAGACGAAAGTGCGGCGCACGCAGGCCATGTGGGGGCCAACGACAGCGGGTTTGGCACACACTTTCGCGTACGCATTCAAAGTGACATTTTTACAGGGCAATCGCGGGTTTCACGCCACCGCCTTGTGTATGATGCGTTGCAAGAATATATCGATCAGGGCTTGCATGCCTTGGCCATTGAAGTCATAGAAAACCCCTGAGACCTGACATGAAAAAGCAAATGATTTGGACCGCCGTTGCAGCCGCTGCGTTCGCAGCTTTGAGCATGGGCGCTAACGCGCAAAACATCGCCATCGTCAACGGCAAGGCTGTGCCGACCGCCCGTGCTGAAGCATTGGCTCAGCAAGTGGCGCGCTCTGGCCGCCCGATCACCCCTGAGGTGGAAGCCCAAATCAAAGAAGAAGTCATCGCTCGCGAAATCTTCATGCAAGAAGCACAAAAGCGCGGCTTAGATGCAACTGAAGAATACAAATCTCAAATCGAGTTGGCCCGTCAAACTATTTTGATTCGCGAGTTGTTTGCTGAATTCCAAAAGACTTCTGCGGTCACAGACGCAGATGTGCAAGCCGAATACGACAAGTTCGTGGCTGCCAACGGCGGCAAAGAGTACCGTGCTCGTCACATCTTGGTGGAAACACAAGCCCAAGCAGAAGCCATCCTCGCCAGCCTGAAAAAGAATGGTAAGTTTGAAGACATCGCCAAAAAGCAATCCAAAGACCCAGGTTCAGGCGCCAACGGTGGTGACCTCGATTGGGCTGCTCCTGGCAACTACGTCAAAGAATTCTCTGACGCCATGGTGGCTTTGAACAAAGGCCAAGTGTCTGCCCCCGTGCAAAGCCAGTTTGGTTTCCACATCATCCGTTTGGACGATGTGCGCGAAGCCCAGTTGCCTAAGCTCGAAGATGTGAAGCCACAAATCGTCCAACAAATGACACAACAACGCATGGCCGCTTTCCAACAAGAACTGCGCGCCAAAGCTAAGGTCGAGTAATCTCGCCTTTGCCCCATGCACACAGCGGCCTTCGGGCCGCTTTTGTTTTATCTAGATAATTAACGCCATGTCTTTGCTCAACCACCAACTTGAACTGCTTGCCCCCGCCCGTGATGCCGACATCGGTATTGCCGCCATTCATCACGGCGCAGACGCGGTTTACATCGGCGCTCCGGCCTTTGGTGCGCGAGCCAGCGCCTCCAACACCCTGCAAGACATCGAGCGCTTGTGCAAAGAAGCGCACCGCTTCAACAGCAAAATCTTCATCACCCTCAACACCATCTTGCGTGACGACGAGCTAGAAGCTGCGCAAAAAATGGCGTGGGATGTGTATCGCGCAGGTGCCGATGTGCTGATCGTGCAAGACATGGCATTTTTGGAACTGAACTTGCCGCCCATCCAGCTGCACGCCAGCACACAAACCGACATTCGCACGCCTGAGAAGGCGAAGTTCATGCAAGACGTGGGCTTCTCACAAATCGTGTTGGCCCGCGAGCTGACCCTGCCGCAAATCAAAGCCATCCACGATGTGCTCGATGCTGAACGATGCAACTTAGAGTTTTTTGTGCACGGCGCTTTATGCGTGGCCTACAGCGGCCAATGCTTCATCAGCCACGCCCACACAGGACGCAGCGCCAACCGTGGCGACTGCAGCCAAGCCTGTCGCCTGCCCTATCACGTCACCGATGCCCAAGGCCGCTTCATCGCACACGACAAGCATGTGCTCTCGATGAAGGACAACAACCAAAGCGAAAACCTCGCTGCCTTGGTGGATGCGGGTGTGCGCAGCTTCAAAATCGAAGGCCGCTACAAAGACATGGCTTATGTGAAGAACATCACCGGCCACTACCGCGTGTTGATGGACGAACTGATTGAAGCGCGCCAATACTCGGCCGATCCTGAGCGCCCCCCACTCAGCCGCGCATCGAGCGGCAACACCACGTTGTACTTCTCGCCCAACCCCGAACAAAACTTCAACCGCGAGTTCACCGACTACTTTGTGCAAGGCCGCAAAGAGGACATCGGCGCATTTGACTCGCCCAAGAACCCGGGCATTGTGTTGGGCGAAGTGATGGGCACAGGCCCGAATTGGCTGGAAGTGCAGCCCTATGACAAAGCCGCTGTGCTGCACAACGGTGATGGCCTGTGCTACTACGACCTGCAAAAAGAACTGGTGGGCGTGGCCATCAACCGCGCAGAGCCTAGCCCCAAAAAAGGCGTGTGGCGCTTGTACCCCAAAGACCCGATTGAAGGCTTTCGCGATTTGCGTGCGGGCATGGTCATCAACCGCAATCGCGACATGGATTGGGTGCGCGGGCTTGAGAAAACATCCAGCGAACGCCGCATTGGCGCATGGGTGGAGTTTTCTGAAATAGCGCAAGGGTTCGAGCTCAAGCTCACCGATGAAGACGGCCACACGGCCAGCGCGACTCTGAGCTGCACCAAAGAACTCGCCAAAGACGCGGTGCGCAACGACGCCAGCCTGCGCGAGCACTTGAGCAAGTTTGGCGCAACCGTGTTTGAAGTGCTCAACCTGCAAATCAATATCAGCCAGCCTTGGTTTGTGCCGGCCTCGTCACTCAACGCATTGCGCCGCGATGCCGTGGAGCAGTTGGAACTTGTGCGCCTGAAGGCCTATGACCGCCCGCAACGCGCCGCAGCCGTTGAGCCACCCGTGAGTTACCCCGAAGACTCGCTCACGTATTTGGCCAACGTCTACAACCAAAAAGCGCACGATTTTTACGCAAAACACGGTGTGAAAGTCATTGAGGCTGCTTATGAGAGCCACGAAGAACTAGGCGAAGCCAGCCTGATGATCACTAAACACTGTGTGCGTTTCAGCATGAGCTTGTGTCCCAAGCAAGCCAAAGGCGTCACAGGTGTGCAAGGCACGGTCAAGGCTGAGCCGCTGATGCTGATCAACGGCAGCGAAAAACTCACCTTGCGTTTTGACTGCAAGCCGTGTGAGATGCATGTGGTGGGCAAGATGAAAAAGTCGGTGCTCAACCAGCGCATCAAAGAGATGGCTGAGTCGCCCATCACGTTTTACAAAACGCGTCCTTAAAGCTCAGCCTCCAGAATGGCCAAGGTCTCGCTCTTCATCGGCCAAGTGCAAGCGCTGCCCGTGTCAGGCCGACCCACGGCCATGTACAAAACACAGGTGCAAGGCCCGATTGAATTGGGTGTTGAAGGTTTTGCTGGCGACAGTCACGCTGACCTGCGTGTACACGGTGGCCCCGAAAAAGCCGTGCATCTTTACCCCAGCACGCACTACGCCAAGCTGGCCGCACAGTTTGCCGATGTAGCCCCCTTGCTCGTGCCCGGCAGCATGGGCGAAAACATTGCCACGTCTGAACTAGACGAGCACGATGTGCATTTAGGTGATGTGTGGCAACTCGGTTCAGCACTGATTCAAGTCTGCCAACCACGCAACCCTTGCTGGAAGATTGATGAGCGCTTTGGCTGCGACGGCATGGCTTTGTTCATTGACCAACATCTGCTCACGGGTTGGTATTGGCGGGTGTTGCAAACCGGCACGGTCAACCCAAACGACAGTTTGGTGTTGCACGAGGCCGCAAGCCAAGCCCCTACTCTGCATCAAGCCATGACGCTTTGGCGTGAGCATCGCCCTGATCTTGATGCGTTAAGCCAGCTATCCGAAACACCCGACATTGCCAAGGTGTGGCAAGACAAAATCAAGCAGCGGGTGAGCTATTTGATGAAATAAAAAACGCAGCCGTGGCTGCGTTTTTTGATTGGCGTGAGTGAATCAACCCACCCACTGACGCGCATTGCGCCACATACGCATCCAAGGGCTGAACGCATCCACGCCACCCGATGCACCGAAGTCGGTCCAGCTCATTTGTACGTTGCGGAACACGCGCTCGGGGTGCGGCATCATGGCCGTGAAGCGGCCGTTTGCCGTGGTGACAGCTGTTAGACCTGCCAAGCTGCCGTTGGGGTTGAACGGGTACTGCATCGTCGCTTGGCCGTGATTGTCCACAAAACGCATAGCGCCAATGGTTTGGGCAGCGTTGCCGCGCGCTTGGAAGTTGGCAAAACCTTCGCCGTGCGCCACGGCAATCGGCAAACGTGCACCGGCCATGCCTGCGAAGAACAGAGACGGTGATTCCAACACTTCCACCATGCTCAAACGTGCTTCAAAGCGCTCGCTTTGATTAGTGGTGAAGCGTGGCCAGTGTTCTGCGCCAGGAATGATGTCGGCCAACTCTGCAAACATTTGGCAGCCGTTACATACACCCAAGCCAAAGGTGTCGGTGCGTGCAAAGAACTGCTGCATTTGTTCAGACAACACGGGGTTGAACGTGATGCTGCGTGCCCAGCCAATGCCAGCGCCCAAGGTGTCGCCGTAGCTAAAGCCACCGCAAGCCACCAAACCTTTGAAGTCTTGCAGCTTGGCGCGGCCAGTTTGCAGGTCGGTCATGTGCACGTCGTAGGCGTCAAAGCCAGCTTCGGCAAACGCATACGCCATCTCAATGTGTGAGTTCACGCCCTGCTCACGCAGCACCGCCACTTTGGGTTTAGCGGCTAAGTTGATGAAGGGGGCTGCCACGTTGTCGCTGATACCCGCTGGCAAATGCACATGCATGCCGGGGTCTGTTGGGTTGCCCGCTGCGGCGTGCTCTGCATCGGCACACGCAGGGTTGTCACGTTGTTGGCAAATCTTCCAGCTCACGCTATCCCACACTTGGTGCAGGTCGGCCAGCTTGCCAACGAACACTTCTTTGGTGTCGCGCCACACGCTGATCTCGCCCTTGCCTTTGGCTATGGTGGACGATTGGGGGCGTGTCTTGCCCACAAAGTGGCTGTGCTTGGACAAGCCATGCTCACGCAAGGTTTGCATCACCTCGTTGCGCTCAGACGTGCGCACTTGCAGCACCACGCCCAGCTCTTCGTTGAACAAGGCTTGCAGCGTCAGCTCTTCGCGACGGGCGCTTACCTGTGAAGCCCAGTTTTTGGTGTCACCGTATTCGGCACGGCTATCGTTGATGCCGTCACCTTCGGTGATGAGCATGTCCACATTCAGCGCCACGCCCACTTGGCCTGCAAAAGCCATCTCGCACACAGCGGCTATCAAGCCACCGTCGCTGCGGTCGTGGTACGCCAAGATCTTGCCTTGTGCGCGCAGTGCGTTCACCGCATTGACGAGTTTGACCAAGTCTTGTGCATCGTCGAGGTCTGGCACTTGGTCGCCTGCTTGGTTCAGCACTTGGCCCAAGATGCTGCCGGCCATGCGGCGCTTGCCAGAGCCCAACTGCACCAACACCAAGGTGGTGTCGTCCGTGTTGTTGAGCTGCGGCGTGAGCGTGCCACGCACATCGGGGATGGACGCAAACGCGCTGATGATCAGACTCACCGGCGAGGTGACTTTTTTGGTGTCGCCGTTCTCGCTCCATTGCGTGCGCATGGACAAACTGTCCTTACCAACAGGAATGGAAATACCCAAGGCAGGGCAGAGTTCTAAGCCCACGGCTTTGACGGTGTCGTACAACGCAGCGTCTTCACCAGCCTCGCCGCAAGCGGCCATCCAGTTGGCACTGAGCTTGACGCGTGGCAACTCAAACGGAGCGGCTAATAAATTGGTGATGGCTTCAGCCACCGCCATGCGGCCTGAGGCCGGTGCGTCGAGCGACGCGAGCGGCGTGCGCTCGCCCATGCTCATGGCTTCACCCGCAAAGCTTTGGTAATCGGCCAAGGTCACGGCCACATCGGCCACTGGCACTTGCCATGGGCCAACCATTTGGTCACGATGTGTCAAACCACCCACGGCACGGTCGCCAATGGTGATGAGAAAACGCTTGCTGGCCACTGTGGGGTGGCTCAACACGTTGATCACAGCTTCTTGCAAGCTCACGCCAGTCAGGTCCATGGGGGCGCTGGTGCGCTCTACACGCGTCACATCGCGGTGCATTTTGGGTGGTTTACCCAGCAGCACGTTCATGGGCATATTGACTGCCGCCTCTGAACTTTCACCTATGTGGTGAGCCAGCACCGCATCTTCATTGGCAACAGTCAGATGACGCTCTTCAGTCGCAACACCCACCACCGCAAATGGACAACGCTCGCGCTCGCAGAAGGCTTGGAATTGTTCGAGCGACTCGGGCGCAATCGCCATCACGTAGCGCTCTTGGCTTTCGTTCGACCAAATTTCTTTGGGAGCCAAGCCTGACTCTTCCAGCGGAACAGCACGCAAATCAAAGCGTGCGCCACGGCCTGCGTCGTTGGTGAGTTCTGGGAATGCGTTGGACAAACCACCCGCGCCCACGTCGTGAATGGCGAGGATGGGGTTAGCCGCGCCTTGCGCCCAGCAATGGTTGATCACCTCTTGCGCACGGCGCTCGATTTCTGGGTTGCCGCGTTGCACCGAATCAAAGTCCAGTTCAGCCGCGTTTGTGCCGCTGGCCATCGAGCTGGCGGCGCTGCCCCCCATGCCGATGCGCATGCCGGGGCCGCCCAGTTGAATCAACAAGCTGCCTGCAGGGAACTCAATCTTCTTGGTTTGTTCGCTGTCAATCACGCCCAAGCCACCCGCAATCATGATGGGCTTGTGGTAGCCGCGTGTCACGCCAGCCACGTCTTGTTCGTATTCGCGGAAGTAGCCGGTCAGGTTGGGACGGCCAAACTCGTTGTTAAACGCAGCGCCACCCAAAGGGCCCTCGGTCATGATTTGCAAAGGGCTGGCCATGTGTGAGGGGCGGCCCAGTTTGCTATCCCACAGCTTCGACACGGTGAAGCCAGACATACCCGCTTTGGGCTTGGAGCCTCGGCCTGTTGCACCTTCGTCGCGAATCTCTCCGCCATTGCCGGTGGAAGCACCGGGGTAAGGCGAAATGGCTGTGGGGTGGTTGTGAGTTTCGACCTTCATTAACACATGGTTGGTGGCCGATACTTTTTCGTACTGAGGCAGGTCTTTGCCATTGTTGGTGGCGATGAAGCGCTCTACCTGGTGGCCTTCCATGATGGAGGCGTTGTCCGAATAAGCCACCACCGTGTAATGCGGGCTGGTTTTTTCGGTGTGGCGAATCATGCCAAACAGGCTGTGCGATTGCGCCTCGCCGTCAATGGTGAACTCGGCGTTGAAAATCTTGTGGCGGCAGTGTTCGCTGTTGGCTTGCGCAAACATCATCAGCTCCACATCGGTGGGGTTGCGCTTGAGTTGGGTAAACGCATTCACCAAATACGCAATCTCGTCCTCGGCCAAAGCCAAGCCCCATCGCTTGTTGGCGTCTTGCAATGCGGCCTCGCCACCGCCCAGCACATCCACTTGCTCCATCGGTGCGGGGTGCAGTTCGGTGAACAAGCCCAACGCTTCATCGCGTGTGCGCATGACAGATTCGGTCATGCGATCGTGCAACACATCGGCTACGGCAGCCAGTTGCTCAGGCGTGAGGGCGGCTTTGCTCAGCAAACCGTCTTTGAGCTGAATATGGAACTCGGTGATGCGCTCAATGCGCTTGAGCTGCAAACCGCAGTTGTGCGCAATGTCGGTGGCCTTTGATGCCCAAGGCGACACGGTGCCAAAACGTGGCGTGACCACCAGCAAGGTGCCTACGGGGGCAACGTGAGCAGGCTCGCCATAAGTCAGCAAAGCAGCCAGTGTTTGTTGCTGAGCGGCATCCAACGTGGCCTCGGTTGCAGCCAAATGCACAAAGCGGGCACTCAGGCCTTGGATTTGCGGGGAGATTGCCGCCAAACGGGGCAAGAGCTGTTGAACACGGAAATCGCTGAGGGCGTTGCCGCCTTCGAAAATGCTGATGTGCAGGGACACGAGGGAGCCTTGAGAAAAAGACGGAAATCGAATCGGGCCGGGCCGCTGACTGGGGCTGGTCGGCAAAAGGTTAGATTTTACGTGGCTAGCGATGGTGTTTTGTACACAATTCAGGGTGACAGAGACGTGTTTTGCGACGGATGGGATAATCTAGCCCATGACCATTTCCATCAAAGACGCCCAAGGCGCACAAGGCATGCGTATCGCGGGCAAACTGGCCTCCGAAGTTCTCGATTTCATTACCCCGCACGTGGTGCCGGGCGTGACGACCAACCAGCTCGACAAGCTCTGCTACGACTACATCACGCAAGTTCAGCAGGCCATTCCCGCCCCGCTCAACTACAACCCCAGCGGTGACAACCCCTACCCCAAGTCCATCTGCACCTCCATCAACCATCAGGTGTGCCACGGCATTCCCAATGACAAGCCGCTGAAAAAGGGCGACACGGTCAACATCGACATCACCGTCATCAAAGATGGTTGGCATGGCGACACCAGCCGCATGTTCTCGGTGGGCGATGTGTCTATCGCGGCCAAGCGTTTGTCTAAGTTGACGTACGAAGCCATGTGGCACGGCATCGTCAAGGTCAAGCCTGGCGCACGTTTAGGCGACATTGGCTTTGCGATTCAACGCTTTGCTGAGAGCCACGGCTTCTCTGTGGTGCGCGAGTTTTGCGGCCACGGCATTGGCCAGGTGTTCCATGAAGAGCCGCAAGTGCTGCACTACGGCAAGCCCGGCACAGGTGAGACGCTGCAAGAAGGCATGACCTTCACCATCGAGCCCATGATCAACGCGGGCAAGAAAGACATCAAAGAGCTGGGCGACGGCTGGACCATCGTCACGCGCGACCACTCGTTGTCAGCTCAGTGGGAACACACCATCCTCGTCACGCCCACGGGCTACGAAGTGTTGACCCTGTCCGACGGTAGCCCCGCCCTGCCCGACTTTGTGACCACCACCTGCTGTTAAGCACCCCCTGCGATGAACGCCTTGGCTAACCTTTACCGAAAGGACAAGGCGGCATTGCTGCTGGCCGCGTCCCAACCAAATTCCAAATCAATTACCACCCCACGTAGCGTGAAAACCTTGTTGCACAAGCTGTGCAGCATGACTGACGACACCTTACGTAACCTCTGGGACGCTGCAGGCTTTGACCAGCAGTTGTGCTTGGTGGCAGTGGGCGGCTATGGCCGTGGTGAGTTGTTTCCATACTCAGACGTGGATGTGCTTTTGCTCATGCCCGATGGCACATCGCCCGAGAAGGACGACGCGCTCAAAGCCAAGATTGAAAAATTCATCGGCAGTTGCTGGGACACAGGCTTAGAAATTGGCTCCAGCGTGCGCACCGTGACCGAGTGCGTGCAAGAAGCATCTGCAGACATCACCGTGCAAACTTCGTTGCTCGAAGCGCGTTTTTTGGTGGGCAGCGTGAAGCTGTTCAAAACCTTCCAAAAACACTACGCGATCGCGCTTGACCCCAAAGCTTTCTTTGTGGCCAAGACCGCCGAGATGCGTCAACGCCACGCCAAGTTCGAAAACACGCCTTACTCGCTAGAACCCAATTGCAAAGAATCGCCAGGCGGCATGCGCGATTTGCAAGTGGTGCTGTGGGTAGCCAAAGCCGCAGGCTTGGGTGACAGCTGGGAGAGCTTGGGCCGCAAAGGCTTGGCGACAGACTTTGAAGTCAAACAACTCAAACGCAACGAAGACGCCTTGGCACTCATCCGCACACGCTTGCATTTGGCGGCCAAACGCCGCGAAGACCGCTTGGTGTTTGACTTGCAACACGCCGTCGCCCAAAGCTTGGGGCTGGGTGTGGAAGAAGACGGCACGCTGAACGCCCGCGTGGCCAGCGAAGCGCTGATGAAGCGCTATTACTGGGCGGCCAAAGCGGTAACCCAGCTCAACCAAATTTTGTTGCTCAACATCGAAGAACGCCTGAGCAGCAACCAACACGAGCTGCGTCCCATCAACGAGCGCTTTGCCGACAAGGCAGGCATGCTCGAAGTGACCAGCGACGACGTGTATATGAACAACCCACACGCGATTCTGGAAACCTTCTGGTTGTACGAATCCACGGTGGGCATCAGCGGTCTGTCGGCTCGCACGCTGCGAGCGCTGTACAACGCTCGCACCTTGATGGATGGCAAGTTCCGCGCAGACCCGGTGAACCGTGAGATGTTCATGCGCATCTTGCAGGCCCCCAGCGGCATGACGCACGCGGTGCGCTTGATGAACCAAACTTCGGTGCTCGGCCGCTACCTGTGGCCCTTCCGTCGCATCGTGGGCCAGATGCAGCATGACCTGTTCCACGTCTACACCGTGGACCAACACATCTTGATGGTGCTGCGCAATGTGCGCCGCTTCTTCATGGCCGAGCATGCGCATGAATACCCGTTTTGCTCGCAACTCGCTGCGGGTTGGGACAAGCCTTGGATCTTGTTTGCAGCCGCGTTGTTCCACGACATTGCCAAAGGCCGTGGCGGCGACCACTCACAACTGGGCCGTGGTGAAGTGCGCAAATTTGCGCGTGACCACAGCATCGACAAAGAAGACGCCAAGCTCATTGAGTTCTTGGTGGGCGAACACTTGACCATGAGCAACGTCGCCCAAAAACAAGACTTGAGCGACCCCGATGTGATTCAAGCCTTCGCCAAACGCGTGGGCAACGAGCGCAACCTCACTGCGCTGTACCTGCTGACGGTGGCCGACATTCGCGGCACCAGCCCCAAGGTGTGGAACGCATGGAAAGGCAAGCTGCTGGAAGACTTGTACCGCTACACCGCCCGCGCTTTAGGTGGCCGTGCGCCGGATGCAGCCGCTGAAGTTGAGATTCGTAAAACCGAAGCCCTCACCATGCTCGCGCTGTATGCGCTGCCGTTTGAGGCCCACAAAGATTTATGGGCTACCTTAGACGTGGGCTACTTCATGCGCCACGATGCCGCCGACATTGCCTGGCACACACGCCAGCTCTCGCGCAGCTTGTCGATTGCCAAAGCGCAAAACACCCCCATGGGTGTGACCGTGCGTGCGCGTTTGTCTCCCGTGGGCGAAGGCTTGCAGGTGATGGTGTATTCACCTGACCAGGCAGATTTGTTTGCGCGCATCTGCGGCTACTTTGACCAAGCGGGCTTCAACATTTGGGATGCCAAAGTGCACACCGCCACCAACGGCTACGCGCTAGACACCTTCCAAGTGGTGAGCAGCCATTTTGAAGAGCACTACCGCAACCTCATCAACATGGTGGAGACGGGGTTAACTGAAACCATCGTCGAAGCCAAACCCTTACCAACGGTCGGCAAAGGCCGCGTGTCACGCCGCGTCAAGAGCTTCCCCATCGCGCCGCGTGTGACCTTGCAGCCCGACGAACGTGCGCAAAAGTGGTTGTTGAGCATCTCAGCCAGCGACCGCGTGGGCCTGCTTTACAGCGTGGCGCGTGTGTTGGCCAACCACAAGGTGAACTTGTTGCTGGCCAAAATCAGCACCTTGGGCGAACGCGTGGAAGACACGTTCTTGATTGACGGCGCGGCTTTGCAGCAAAACAGAGCGCAGCTGGAAATTGAGACGGAACTGCTCGCCGCCTTGCAGGCTTAATCGTCCGCGTCGTCCAAGCCCGGAAACAACACATCGGTGTAGCCAAAGCGAGAGAAGTCGCGCACGCGCATGGGGTACAGCTTGCCAATGAGGTGGTCACACTCATGTTGCACCACCCGCGCATGAAAGCCCTCGACCGTGCGGTCAATCGGCAGGCCTGTTTCGTCAAAGCCCTGGTAACGCAAACGTTTGAAACGAGGCACCACACCTCGTAGGCCCGGTACTGACAAGCAGCCTTCCCAGCCCTCTTCTTCCTCATCCCCAAGGGGCGTGAGCACAGGGTTGATGAGCACGGTGTACGGCACCACAGGCGCATCGGGGTAACGTGGGTTGACCTCGCCTGAACCAAATACCACCACTTGCAAATCCACACCAATTTGCGGCGCGGCCAAGCCAGCGCCGTTGGCGGCCAGCATGGTGTCGTCGAGGTCTTTGAGCAGTGCTTGCAACTCTGGCGTGTTGAAAGCCTTCACGGGTTGCGCCATACGAAGCAGACGCTCGTCGCCCATTTTCAAGATCTCGCGAACGGCCATGTCGTGTCCTTATTCAGCTGCGTGTTCAGCCACCAAGGCCAACAAGCCAGCTTCGTCGAGCACCTTGATGCCCAACTCTTGCGCTTTGTCGAGCTTGCTGCCCGCCTCTGCACCGGCCACCACACAATGCGTTTTCTTGCTCACACTGCCTGCCACTTTGGCGCCCAAGGCTTCAAGCATGTCTTTGGCTTGATCGCGGCTGAGTGTGGGCAGTGTGCCGGTCAGCACAAAGGTTTGGCCTGCCAGCGGCAAGCTTGCGCCCGCTGTAGGTTCGCACTCGGTCCATGTGACACCGCAAGCACGCAGCTGCTCCACCACTTCGCGGTTGTGCGGCTGGTCAAAGAAGGTGCGCAGGCTCAGTGCCACGATGGGGCCGACGTCTGCCACTTGCAGCAGTTGGTCGACGGTGGCGTCCATGATGGCGTCCATCTTGCCGAAGTGACGTGCCAGCTCTTTGGCAGTGGCCTCGCCCACATGGCGAATGCCTAGGCCAAACAAAAAGCGTGGCAGCGTGGTTTGTTTGGATTTTTCAATGCTGGCCAGCACGTTATTGGCCGATTTTTCAGCCATGCGCTCCAGCGTGACCAAAGCGGTAAAGCCCATGCGGTACAGGTCGGGCAATGTCTTGACCACACCCGCATCCACCAGTTGCTCCACCAGCTTGTCGCCCAAATCTTCAATCTCAACGGCGCGTCGGTGTGCGAAGTGCAGGATAGCTTGCTTGCGCTGTGCGCTGCAAAACAGGCCGCCTGTGCAGCGGTAATCGGCCTCGCCTTCTTCACGCACGGCTGGACTGCCGCACACGGGGCATTCGTGTTGCATGGTGAAGATTTGCGCGTCTTGCATGCGCTTCTCTAAAACGACAGACACCACTTCTGGAATCACATCGCCTGCACGGCGCACCACCACGGTGTCGCCCACCCGCACGTCTTTGCGGCGGGCTTCGTCTTCGTTGTGCAGCGTCGCGTTAGTCACAGTCACGCCGCCCACAAACACGGGTGCGAGTTTGGCCACGGGGGTGAGCTTGCCCGTGCGGCCCACTTGCACCTCGATGGCTTGCACGGTGGTGAGTTGTTCTTGCGCGGGGTATTTGTGGGCCACGGCCCAGCGGGGCTCGCGGGTGACAAAGCCGAGCTGACGCTGCGCAGCCAAACTGTTGACCTTGTAGACAACGCCGTCAATGTCAAACGGCAGCGCATCACGCGCTTGGCCCATGCGTTGGTGAAAGTCCACCAAGCCTGCCGCGCCTTGCACACACGCGGTTTGCGCGGCCACGGGGAAGCCCCATTTCTTGAGACTCATCAACAAATCGAAATGCGTGTTGAACGTGGGCCCGCCATCTTCCACAGGCGTGATGTCACCCAAGCCATAAGCAAAGAAGCTCAAAGGGCGCTGCGCGGCAATGGTGGGGTCAAGCTGACGCACAGCACCGGCAGCAGCGTTGCGTGGGTTCACAAAGGTCTTTTCGCCCTTCTCGCCTGCGGCGATGCGAGCACGTTGGCGCTCGTTCAAGGCTTCAAAGTCGCCACGGGCCATGTAGACCTCGCCGCGCACTTCCAGCACCTTGGGCGCGTCGTGAGACAAGCGCAACGGGATTTGGCCAATGGTGCGGATGTTCTGTGTGACGTCTTCACCCGTTTCGCCATCGCCGCGTGTGGCGGCTTGCACCAGCACGCCGTTTTCGTAGCGCAGGCTCATAGCGAGGCCGTCAAACTTGAGCTCGGCCACATAGTCAACCAACGGGTCGGCTTCGGCCAAAGCCAGCTCTTTGCGGATGCGTGTGTCAAAGGCTTCTGCGCCACTGGCTTCGGTGTCGGTCTCGGTGCGAATGCTGAGCATGGGCACCACGTGCTTGACACTGGCAAAGCTGTCAAGCGGCTTGCCGCCCACACGTTGAGTGGGAGAGTCTGGGGTGAGCAGCTCGGGGTGTGCAGCTTCAATCGCTTGCAGCTCTTTGAACAAGCGGTCGTATTCGGCATCAGGGATAGTGGGCGCGTCCAGCACGTAGTACTGGTGACCGTGGTGGTGAAGTTGTTCGCGCAGTTCGGCGGCGCGGGCTGCAACGTCGTTACCGTTCGAAGGATTAGCGGCTGAGCCGCCTACACGGGCGTTGGCATCGCTGCCAAATAAGTCAGCGGTGCTCATGCTGCGTGACCTTGAAATTAGCTGAACAAGCGGCGCGCTTGCGGCGAGCCTGCCGACAAGTCACGCGCATCGAGCGTGTCGTACAACGCCAGCAAGTCGCGGGCAATGGCGCCGATGGCGGTCTCAGACAAGGGCTGTCCGTTGTCATCAGAGATTGCGCCGTCCATCACACGCGCCAGTTCGTAGGCGGTTTGAATCATGCGGGCGTACGGCTCTTCTTTGCGGTCCACCTGTGGCACGTCGAGTGACAAGGCAAGTTCGTAAATGGCGGATTGCGTGGGGTCTTCCGACATCGCGGCTTGCGAGTCAAAGGTCAAACCCAAGATGGCGGGCAGGCCATGCACGGGGGCGGGCACCACCATGCGGCCTGGCAAGACACCAGCGATAAAGCCCAAACGCGCGGCGTTTTGTTGCACGTAGCCGGGGCTCCATGCGGCCTTGGTGGCCTTCAAGGTGAAGCTCAGTTGTGCATCGTGGGCGCTGGCAAAGCTGTCGAGTTCACGGGCGCGGGCCACTTCCTCGAGCATGTCGGGAAACTCAGGTGCACCGTTGATGGTGTCGGCGAAGTGTTGAGTTTTAGTGACGAACTCAGAGAACTCAATTTCGTTCAAGGGGCCGGTGCGGTTGGCCAACTGCACACCCGATTGAAACGCGCTGTAGCGTTGGCCGTTGCGTGGGTGTTCCCACAAACCGGTTTCAGTGTTGAGGCCTTCCAAGCTGAATAACTTGCTGCCCACACGGCGTGTGGCGGGCATGGCCTGCAAAGCGGCATCACCAGAAGCGGGATGGTCAATTTCAACCGCGGCGATGACGTCAATCAACGCATCTAAGGCGGGGCGTTTTTCGGGCTGAGGCAAGTCAGAGGCGGCAGACTCCATCACTTGGGCCACAACGGGCTTCATGACAGGAGCTTGTGCGGCTTTTTGTTTGGCGCGCTCTTCTGCAACTTTGGAAGCGGCGGCTTTGCTTTCTGCAATACGGGCCAACTCAGCTTCATCAGGCACGCGCTGCGCATGGGCCGTGGCCTCTTCCATCATGCTGCGCGCCATGTCGGTCACGGGGTCAAGGCTGCCTGTCGTTTGGTACGTGGGCGTCGGCACGGGCGCAATCACTTCAGGCTCATGGTGCATGTCAAAGCTCACGCTAGGAGCGGCATCGAACGATGGCTCTTGGGGCTGACCGTAATCAGGCGTATAGGCGGCTGGCTCGATGTTTTTTTCTTGTGGCAGCGGTTCAGCCTGACGTGGCTTGTTTTTGCGCGAAGTCCATGTGCTGTGTGCCACCACACCCGCGAGAACCACGCCACCAGCAATTGCTAAACCAATTTGAAGAGTACTCATGTTCTTATTTTTCTATCAAGCATCCACCATGGACACAGCGGACTCCATGTCCACTGCAACGATACGTGAAACGCCTTGTTCTTGCATGGTCACGCCAATGAGTTGCTCGGCCATTTCCATAGCAATCTTGTTGTGCGAGATGAAAAGGAATTGGGTTTCTTTGGACATGCTCGACACCAGTTTGGCATAGCGCTCGGTGTTGGCGTCGTCCAGAGGCGCGTCCACTTCGTCCAGCAAACAGAACGGTGCTGGGTTGAGTTGGAAAATCGCAAAGACCAAAGCAATTGCAGTCAGCGCTTTTTCGCCGCCCGACAGCAAGTGAATGGTTTGGTTTTTCTTGCCGGGAGGCTGGGCCAGCACTTGCACGCCAGCGTCCAAAATTTCGTCGCCTGTCATCACTAAGCGGGCATTGCCACCCCCAAAGAGTTCGGGGAACATGCGGCCAAAGTGTTCGTTCACGATCTTGAACGTGCCGCCCAAGAGCTCACGGGTTTCGCCGTCGATCTTGCGAATGGCGTCTTCCAGCGTGTTCATCGCGTCGGTCAAGTCTTTGGTTTGCGCGTCCAAGAACAGCTTGCGTTCGCTGGCACTGGCTAACTCTTCCAACGCGGCCAAGTTCACAGCGCCCAAAGCGGTGATCTCGCGGTGCAAGCGGTCAATCTCGCCTTGCAAACCACCCAAGCGCACGTTGTTGGCGAGGATGGAGGCTGACACAGCTTCGAGGTCGGCTTGTGCCTCGGTCAAGAGATTGGTGTATTGCTCCAAACCCAAACGAGCGGCTTGCTCTTTGAGTTGGAAGTCGGTGATGCGTTGGCGCAAGGGCTCCAACTCACGCTCGAGCTGCAAGCGGCGTTCGTCGCTGGCACGCAGTTTGGTGGTGAGGTCGTCGTACTCGCTGCGCTTGGCGGCCAAAGCGGCTTCGCGCTCCATTTTGATGTTCAACGCGTTTTGCAAGCCAGCTTGTGCTGCGGCATCGGTCAAACGTGTGAGGTCTTCTTGCACACGCGCTTCTTCACTTGACACCGAAGCGGCTTGTTGCGTAGCGGTGTCGATGATGCGTTTGAGTTCGGCTTCGCGTGTGGCCAAGCTGCGTTGGGCAAACTGGGCTTCTTGGGCTTGGCGTTCCAAGCTGCGTTGTTGCTCGCGGCTGTCGTTCAAACGGCGCTCGGCGTTGATGACGGCTTCGTCAAGCTGGGCATGGCGCTCTTGGCTGTCGGCCAATTGCATGTCCAGTTCTTCAAAGCGGGCTTCTGCGGTGGCGCGGCGTTCTTGCAAGTCGGCCAATTGGGCTTCGACCTCGGACAAATCACCACTGATTTGCTCGCTGCGTGCGCGGGTTTGTTCGGCCAATTGGCTCAGGCGCAAAGTCTCCACTTGCAGCTCATGCGCGGTGGATTGGGCAGCGGTGGCTTCAGCACGGATGCTGATCAAGCGCTGCGATGACTCGCTGTAAGCCGCCTCAGCACGCACCAAGGTGTTGCGAGCTTCATCGGCGATGAAGATTTGCGCCTTGCTGCTCTTGTCGAGGTTTTCAATTTCTTGGGCACGTGCCAACAAGCCCGACTGCGCGTTGTCTTGCGCATAAAAGCTCACGCTGTGTGCGCTGATGGCGTGACCGCTCGGCACATAAATGACTTGACCTGGTTGCAAGCTGCTGCGCTTGGCCAAAGCTTCGTCGAGGTTAGGTGCTGTGAAGCAGCCGTTGAGCCAGTCAGTCAACAAGGCTTTTTGGCCGGCATCGTTCAAACGCAATAGGTCTGAAAGCTTTGGCAACGCACTTTGTGCGTCTGGAGCAGCCGCGCTAGGTGCGGTGTAGAAAGCCAGCTTGGTGGGCGGCACATCCGTTTGGAAGGCGCGCACGATGTCTAAGCGAGACACTTCGAGCGAAGCCATACGCTCGCGCAAAGCAGCTTCAAGTGCGTTTTCCCAGCCGGCTTCGATGTGGATGCGACTCCACAAAGCTTGTAAACCATCCAAGCCGTGCTTGGCCAACCAAGGCTTGAGTTTGTCGTCGGTCTGTACTTTTTCTTGCAAGGCTTTGAGGGCTTCCAAACGAGCAGACAAATCGGCTTGCTTGGCTTGCTCGTCGTTCACCGCTTGTTGCGCCGTGCGGCGGGCTTCGTCGAGCACAGGCACATTGGCTTGCAATTCTTCCAGTTGCGCAGCCGTCACTTCGGCGTGGGCTTGCGCCTCTTGCAACTGTTCTTTGAGGTTGTTCAGACGCACTTCATCGGGTGCGGCCAAGGCGTTTTTGTCAGCGCTCAAACGCTCTTGGCGGGCGTTGAGGTTGCGGCTTTGCTCTTCGATGTTGCGCTGGTCTGCAGCCAACACCTGAATTTGTTGCTGCACTTGAGCCACGCTGCCGCGTTGCTCGTTGCTGCGCTGTTGGGCGATGCGCAAGGCTTCTTCCAACTCGGGCAGTTGCATGGCCTGCTCTTCCACTTGCGCGGCGAGCATGACGGCTTTTTCTTCACCGTCCATGGCCATGGAGGCCAGGTTTTCAATCTCTTGTTGTGCTGTTTCGGACTGTGACGCCCAATGCGCAGTTTGTTCTTTGATTTGAATCAGGCGGGCTTCGGCGCGTTGGCGGCCTTCCACCACAAAGCGAATCTCGGCTTCTAAACGGCCCACTTCGGCGCTGGCTTCGTACAACGAGCCTTGCGCTTGGTTCACTTGGTCGCCCGCTGCATAGTGGGCTTGACGCACGGTTTCTAGGTCGGCTTCGATGTGGCGCAAATCGGCAATGCGCGACTCTAGGTCGTTCACCGCTTTGTCCGCTTGGGTTTTGATGCCCACTTGGTCGGCTTCGGCCTCGGCGCGGCGCAAGAACCACAGCTGGTGCTGCTTCAGCGTCACATCGGCGTTGAGCGCGTGGTAACGCTGAGCCACTTCGGCTTGTTTCTCCAACTTTTCAAGGTTGGCATTCAACTCGCGCAAGATGTCTTCCACGCGGGTCAAGTTTTCGCGGGTGTCGCTCAGGCGGTTTTCAGTTTCGCGGCGGCGCTCTTTGTATTTGGAAACACCCGCAGCCTCTTCCAAGAACAAACGCAGTTCTTCGGGCTTAGATTCAATGATGCGGCTGATGGTGCCCTGACCAATGATGGCGTAGGCGCGTGGGCCCAAACCTGTGCCCAAGAACACGTCTTGCACGTCACGGCGACGCACAGGTTGGTTGTTGATGTAGTAGCTAGAGCCCCCATCACGCGTCAGCACACGCTTGACCGCGATTTCTGGGAACTGGCTCCATTGGCCGCCCGCACGGTGGTCGGCGTTGTCAAACACCAATTCCACGCTCGAGCGGCTGGCCGCTTTACGGGTGGTCGTGCCATTGAAAATAACGTCTTGCATGGACTCGCCACGCAGCTCGGAAGCTTTGGACTCGCCCAGCACCCAGCGCACGGCATCCATGATGTTGGATTTGCCGCAACCGTTGGGACCTACAACGCCGACCAATTGGCCGGGCAATAAGAAATTGGTGGGTTCCGCAAAGGACTTGAAACCCGATAACTTGATTGAATTCAGACGCACTGAAAAGCCTCTCTAGACACAGCCTGAATCATAAAGCGCTGAGGCACGCGCGAACTTCGACCAGCAAGGCCTCCAAACTAGGTACTAATGCAGTAAATATGGGGCCTGTCACGTCCAGCGGCTTCTCACGGCTGGTTTGGTACAGGTCAGTCATGGCTTGGGCCAAAGACTCCGCAGCAAACAAAGGCATGAAGCCTTTCAGGGCATGCAACGAATGCTCCACCTTCAAGGCGTCACCAGATGCCAAACCGGCTTGGATGATGGCCATTTCTTGGACCAAGCTTTGCTCAAATGTCACCACCAGCTCGCGCAATTGGTCGGCCTCGAAGGCAAATTCTTTGGCACGGGTCAGGTCAAGCAAGGGAGATATAGACATAAGGTTCAGATTGATCACAGAGCGCGGGGATAATAGCAGCCATGAACCCCCTTCTTTCGAGTCTGCAGCCCTATCCTTTTGAGCGGCTGAAGCAACTTTTCTCCACCGTCACACCCAACCCCGCGTATGCGCCCATCAGCCTAGGCATTGGCGAGCCACGCCATGCCACGCCGCAGTTGGTGTTGGATGCTTTGGCCAAAGCCACCGCCCAGTTGGCTGCGTATCCTGCCACCGCTGGTTTGCCAGCGCTGCGCGAGTCGTGCGTGAACTGGATGCAGCGCCGCTATGGCTTGAAGCTCGACGCCGCCACGCAAGTGCTCCCCGTCAACGGCTCACGCGAGGCCTTGTTTGCTTTTGCGCAAACGGTGATTGACCCCACGCGTGACGCAGTGGTGGTTTGCCCCAACCCGTTCTACCAAATCTACGAAGGCGCTGCACTGTTGGCAGGTGCACAAACTTATTACGCGCCCAGCGACCCTGCGCTCAACTTCAACGTCAACTGGGACAGCGTGCCTGCCGAGGTCTGGGCCAAAACCCAACTCTTGTTTGTGTGCTCACCCGGCAACCCCACGGGCGCTGTGATGCCCATGAGCGACTGGGAAAAGCTGTTTGCCTTGAGCGACAAGTACGGCTTTGTGATTGCCAGCGACGAGTGCTACAGCGAAATCTATTTCCGCGAAGATGCGCCTTTGGGTGGCCTGGAAGCCGCCGCCAAGCTGGGCCGCACCGACTTTAAAAACTTGGTGGCCTTCACCAGCTTGTCCAAGCGCAGCAATGTGCCGGGCATGCGCAGCGGTTTTGTGGCGGGCGACGCCAACATCCTCAAACAGTTCTTGCTGTATCGCACCTACCACGGCTCAGCCATGAGCGGCATGGTGCAAGCTGCCAGCATAGCGGCATGGGACGATGAAGCCCATGTGGTGGCCAACCGTGAGCAATACCGCCAAAAGTTTGCGGCTGTGACCCCACTGCTTGAAGCGGTGATGGATGTGCGCTTGCCCGACGCTGGTTTTTACCTGTGGGCTGCGGTTCCTGGTGGGGACGACGTAGCCTTCGCCCGCGACTTGCTGGCTCAATACAATGTGACAGTGTTGCCGGGCAGCTACTTGGCCAGAGATGCCCAAGGCTTCAATCCCGGCGCTGGTCGAATTCGCATGGCCTTGGTGGCAGAAACCGCCGAATGCTTAGAAGCCGCGCAACGTATCGTGGCGTTTATCAAAAACACCCATTCCTGATTTCATTCTTAATTTCAACGTAGAGAAGACAACCATGACTCAACACCAACTCCAACACGTCATCGACAACGCTTGGGACAACCGCGCCAACATCAGCGCGACCGACGCCTCCAAAGAAGTGCGCGATGCCGTGAACCACGTGATTGCCGAATTGAACGCTGGCCGCTTGCGCGTCGCCACCCGTGAAGGCGTGGGTCAATGGACCGTGCACCAATGGCTGAAGAAAGCTGTGTTGTTGTCTTTCCGTTTGAACGACAACCGCGTCATGAAATCTGGCGACTTGGCCTTCTACGACAAAGTGGACACCAAGTTTGCCCACCTGAGCGAAGAAGAAATGAAAGCCGCTGGCGTGCGCGTGGTGCCACCAGCTGTGGCACGTCGCGGTAGCTTTGTGGCTGCGGGTGCGATTTTGATGCCCTCTTACGTGAACATCGGCGCCTATGTGGACAGCGGCACCATGGTTGACACATGGGCCACCGTGGGTTCATGCGCACAAATCGGTAAGAACGTGCACTTGTCTGGCGGCGTGGGCATTGGCGGCGTGTTGGAGCCTTTGCAAGCCAACCCCACCATCATTGAAGACAACTGCTTCATCGGCGCTCGCTCTGAAGTGGTGGAAGGCGTCATCATCGAAGAAAACTCGGTGCTCGGCATGGGCGTGTTCATCGGTCAATCGACCCCCATCTTTGACCGCGCCACCGGCGAAATCAGCTACGGCCGCGTGGCTTCTGGCTCTGTGGTGGTGGCAGGCAACATTCCTAAAGTCGCTGCCAACGGCGCGCCTTACAGCATGTACGCAGCCATCGTGGTCAAGCGCGTGGACGCACAAACCCGCTCGAAGACCAGCATCAACGACTTGTTGCGCGACTAATTTTTCGCACAGGTCATATCGATGTCTCGCACACTCCAGCTCACCGAGCAACTCATCTCGCGCCCTTCGGTCACACCCGAGGACGCGGGCTGTTTGGACATCATCACCGCAAGGCTTGCGCCCATCGGTTTTGAGTGTGAGCGCATCGACAGCGGGCCAGACACGTTTCGCGTTAGCAACCTCTGGGCTGTCAAACGCAGCGCACGCGCAGGCGCCAAAATACTGGTGTTCGCAGGCCACACCGATGTGGTGCCCACCGGCCCCATCGACCAATGGACCAGCGACCCCTTCACCCCCACCCACCGCGACGGCAAATTGTTTGGTCGTGGTGCCAGCGACATGAAAGCGTCATTGGCAGCGATGGTGGTGGCGTGTGAAGAGTTTGCTGCCGCTCAAGCCGATGCCAACATCAACATCGCCTTCTTGCTAACCAGCGACGAAGAAGGACCAGCACTTGATGGCACGGTCAAAGTCTGCGAAGTCTTGAAGGCCCGTGGCGAAACACTCGACTGGTGCATCGTGGGTGAGCCCACATCCGTGGAGCGCACCGGCGACATGATCAAAAACGGCCGCCGCGGCACGATGAGCGGCAAGCTCACCGTCAAAGGCGTGCAAGGCCACATTGCTTACCCACAACTCGCCAAAAATCCCATCCATTTGTTGGCCCCTGCGTTGGCCGATTTGGTAGCGATTGAATGGGACCAAGGGAACGACTTCTTCCCACCCACCAGCTGGCAAGTGAGCAACATCCACGCAGGCACAGGTGCGAGCAACGTGATTCCTGGCGAATGTGTGGTGGACTTTAATTTCCGCTTCTGCACCGAATCCACGCCTGAGCAATTGCAACAGCTCCTGACTGCGGTGCTTCACAAACACAGCTTAGAGTTCGACCTCAAATGGACCATTGGCGGCCTACCCTTCCTCACCACACCTGGTGATTTGGTGGGCGCCGTTCAACGCGCCATCCACGACGAAACTGGCATTGACACCGAGCTGTCCACCACCGGCGGCACCAGCGACGGGCGCTTCATTGCGCAAGTCTGCCCGCAAGTCATTGAGCTTGGCCCACCCAACGCCACCATTCACAAAATCAACGAGTTTGTGGCCGTGGCTGATTTGGATCCCCTGAAAAACATTTATCGCCGTGTGCTGGAACAGCTGCACGGCTTGGCCTCACAGGCCAACACGTCCGCACAATGAACCCATCTTTCACACTCAGCGCGCTCATTGCACAGAGCGCGCAGCAGCTTGATGCTGCCCACACTGCAGGCAATTTGAGCTTCGGCCACGGCACCACCAACGCCGCCGACGAAGCAGCATGGCTGGTGCTGTGGAAGCTGGGTTTGCCGCTCGACACCGATGTGTCAGATGAAGTGCACAACCTCGAACTGCCCGCCACCCAAGTGGCCAGCGTGCAAGCGTTCATTGAGCACCGCATTGCCAGCCGCAAGCCTGCGGCTTACCTCACGCAAGAAGCGTGGTTGCAAGGCGTGTCGTTCTACATCGACGAACGCGCCATCGTGCCGCGTTCGCTCATTGCCGAAGTCTTGGCCGAAGGCAGCATTGACCCCTGGCTAGACCCCAACACCACACGCGTGCTCGACCTGTGCACGGGTAACGGCAGCCTTGGCATCTTGGCTGCACTCGCTTTTCCAGACATCACGGTGCAAGGCCTGGACTTGTCCAAAGACGCTTTGGCTGTGGCCCACATCAACATCGAACGTCACGGCCTTGAAGGCCGCATGACGCTGGCCGAATCGGATGGTTTGGCCCAAGCCGATGGTGTGTTTGACCTGATTCTGTGCAACCCACCTTATGTGAACGCACAAAGCATGTCCGAACTTCCCGCTGAATTCAAAGCCGAGCCCGCGCTTGCTTTGGCCGGCGGCGATGACGGCATGGACTTTATTCGCCAAATGCTGCGCGACGCCCCAGCACACATGAGCGAGCACGCGGTTTTGGTTTTAGAAATTGGCCACGAACGCGATTACTTTGAAGCAGCCTTCCCTCATTTAGATGTCGTGTGGCTATCGACCAGTGCTGGTGACGACCAGGTCTTACTCCTCACACGCCAGGCAATTGTCGAAGGCGCAAATAACAAATGATCACGATTAAAAATGTCACCTTGCGCCGCAGTGCCAAGGTGTTGCTCGAAGGCGCCACCGTCACCCTCAACCCCGGTGAAAAAGTAGGCTTGGTGGGCCGCAACGGCGCAGGCAAATCTTCGCTGTTTGCTTTGCTCAACGGCAACTTGCAGGAGGACTCAGGCGAGTTCTACATCCCCACGCAATGGCGCATGGGGCAAGTGGCTCAAGACATGCCCGAGACCGAGCAAAGCGCGACCGAGTTTGTGATTGAAGGCGACACCGTGCTGAACGACGCACGCGCCGAAGTGGCTGCCGCAGAAACGACCGAAGACGGCGAACGCTTGGGCAACGCCTACATGGCGCTGTACGACGCGGGCGAGCACGATGCGCAGTCACGCGCACAAGCACTCATCTTGGGCCTGGGCTTTAAAACGACCGAGCTCGACAACCCTGTGAACAGCTTCTCCGGCGGTTGGCGCATGCGTTTGCAATTGGCGCGTGCGCTGATGTGCCCGTCTGACTTGTTGCTGCTAGATGAGCCGACCAACCACTTGGACTTGGACGCTTTGGTGTGGCTCGAAGCTTGGCTCAAACGCTACGAAGGCACGATGGTGGTCATCAGCCATGACCGCGAATTTTTAGATGCGGTGACCAACGTCACCCTGCACATCGACGCAGGCAAGCTGGTGCGCTACGGCGGCAACTACAGCAAGTTTGAAGACATGCGTGCCGAGCAAATGGAGCTGCAACAAAACGCTTTCTCCAAACAGCAAGACAAGATTGCGCATTTGCAAAAGTTCATTGCACGCTTCAAGGCCAAGGCCAGCAAAGCCAAGCAAGCGCAAAGCCGCGTCAAGGCTTTGGACCGCATGGAAAAAATTGCGCCGTTGTTGGCCGATGCCGACTTCAGCTTCGAGTTCAAAGAACCTGCCAACTTGCCCAACCCCATGCTGAGCATGCAAGGCGTGAGCGTGGGCTACCCCGCCCCTGCCGACGCGCCTGCGGGCACACCACCCACGGTCATCGTGCAAAACGTCAGCCGCTCGGTGTTGGCAGGTCAACGCATTGGCATCTTGGGTGCCAACGGCCAAGGTAAATCGACGCTGGTGAAAACCATTGCGCGTGACTTGGGCGCTTTGGGCGGCGAAGTGACCGAGGGCAAAGGCCTGAACATCGGCTACTTTGCGCAGCAAGAACTCGACGTGTTGCACCCCGCAGACAACCCGCTCGACCACATGATTGCGTTGGCGAAAAAACTCACCATCGACGGCAAGCTGGCCGGCCAAGCCACACGCGAGCAAGACTTGCGCAGCTTCTTGGGCCAGTTCAACTTTGGCGGCGACATGGTCAAGCAAGCCGTAGGCAGCATGAGCGGTGGTGAAAAAGCCCGCTTGGTGCTGTGCATGTTGGTGTGGCAACGCCCCAACCTCTTGCTGATGGACGAGCCTACCAACCACTTGGACTTGGCCACACGCGAAGCGCTGAGCATGGCGCTGAACGAATTTGAAGGCACCGTGATGCTGGTCAGCCATGACCGCGCCTTGCTGCGTGCTGTGTGTGACGAGTTCTGGATGGTGTCACGCGGTGGCGTCGAACCCTTTGACGGCGACTTGGACGACTACCAACGCTACCTGCTGGACGAAGGCAAACGCTTGCGTGCTGAAGCTGTGGCTGCGGCCAACGCAGCGGCGCTCAAACCTGCTGTTGTTGAGCCTGTGGCTGAAGTTGTTCGCAAAGAAGACGCTCAGCTGCGCAAAGAGATCAACGAGAAAAAACGCCCGTTGAAAAAAGAGATGGATGGCATTGAGAAATCAATGGCCACGCTCGAGTCTGAGAAAACCGCGTTGCACGACAAACTCGCCACGCCCCTGCCTCCTGCTGACATTGCAGAAGCAGGTAAACGCCTCAAAGCTGTGGAAGACGAGTTGGCAGCGCTAGAAGTGCGTTGGCTAGAGCTGACCGAAGCGATGGATGCCATAGAAGCTGCCATGGCCTAAACACCTTCAAGCGCATCAGAGATGGTGCGCTTGACGTGGTGTCACAGACCCAACACGCGTGCACTGAACTGCGCGCTGCACCAAATGATGGCGGGGAACGAACACAGCCAGGCCCAGAAGAATCGGTTCAAACCAAAGAACCAAAACACCAAGAAGTGAAAGAAGGCCGCCACGGCGCAAAACACAGCGGCGAGTCGTGGGTCAAGCAAGCTGAAAGGAAACAAGATTTCCCACACGATAAAGCCCCACGAGCCCATCATCGCCAGCCACTTGTTGCGCAAGGGATGCGTGGCAGACAGCGGCCCATAAATGGCACCGTTCAAAAAAATGGTCATGGCCGAGCCATTGCGCCATTCAGGCCGCAGCAACTTGACCGCCCCCGACATGAAGTAAGACGTGATGGCTTGAATGGCGATGTACCAGAAGCCTGCTTGCCAGCCCAGCTCTGCATTACCCAACGCGCCCACCACTTGCGAGATGAGCAAGCCCGTGAGCACCACCAAGGTCATGAAATCGCTGCCGCCGTTGAACGCACCGCGCCAACGGATGAGGATGAGCAAGTTGCCCACAAACAAAAAGCCAATCAACGGCAACGAAGCGCCCTGCACTGCCAACAACACAGCGGCACACAGGCGCAGCAACAAATGCAGCTGGTGCATGCGCGGCTTGAACAGCACATCCAACAAAGCACGTATGGGCGCATTGGGAATATCTGCCCGTTGCAAGGGCCAAGACCAAAACGCATCGTCAGCGGTGTACTTGCCCATTCGCAAATACTCCAGCGTTTGAAGGGCCAAGCTCCACGCAAACACCAACTCGGTCGCGCGAATCGCCATCAAGGTGGGCGCTTCGACCAAAGCTTCTATCCAAGCTTGAATGAAAGTCGCCATCAACATGTGGCCACCTCCACAGGCGAGGTCATCATCACTTGCGTGTCCACGTTGTCACTTCGGCCATCCAACACCATGCGCAGTTCAAACTGGCGATGCGTGAAGTTCACATCATGCGCACGCAGCACTTGATCGACTAAGCGCTGCATCATTTTGTAGCTCACCAAACTGCGTGGGTCCTCGCCCTCGGGCAAGTCATGCAAGTCGGCCCAAAAGTGGTCCACCATGTTTTGCTGGGCTAGTCCAATGTTGGTGTCGGGGTTGTGCACCAAGTGGCTCAAGCGGCGCAAGTGGCGTGGGTAAATCAGCACCCAGCCTGACCATTGCATCTCGCCCGAAGCCAGCTGCACGGCAGAGCGTGCATACAGATGCGGCACATAGCCCACCGCATGAAAGAACTTCCAATTCGGAAAAAATGCGCGCAACAAAAACAGCCATGGTCCCCGGATGATGGGGGTCTTGATGACAAGCGTGGCCACCAATATCACGAAATACAAAACGAACAGAGCTTCGGTCATAGCGCGAAATTCTAGGGGACCAAGAACGCGCTTTATTGCCCTGGCGGCTTTTCGTTGATCATCACCACGGACTCTGTGTTTGCCACAGAAATTCTGATCTGAATTGGGAACGCACCTGCCGGAACTTCATTGGCAGTGAACGTTTTGTTAGCCGCGTCGTAGCGCAACCAGTTGGGCAGTGGCTTGCCATCCATTTGTGACATCTTCACAGGCGCATCGGACGTGTGGCCCGCCACGGCGTGAGGATCCAGCGCAAAGCTAAAGCTCTTGCCGGGTGAAGCGGCCTCTGGAGACACCTGCACTTGAATCACACCGGTTTGGGATGTGCTCGGTGCACGGTTGACCACCACGGACACCGTGCTGCTGCCTGTGCTGCCTGCCACGCGCAGCGGTGCATTCACCACATCACCACCTGCGCGTACGCTTGCCACCGTGCTGACCACGGTGGTTTCAGCGCGCACCATCAGCACGCCTGAGTTCACCGCATTCATCAACTGTGGGTGGTTGATCATGATGATCCCACCCTTGAAGTACAGCGCACCCAGCCACAAGTTTTTGGGGTTGAACAGGTCAATCTTGGCATTGCCCGCATCAAAGTCCACGTCTTTGCCAGCTTTCAACGGGCCCGATTGGATGATGTCAAATCCCCCGCTCTTGGCGATGAGCTTGCCGGTGTAAATCGAGTTCGTGCCCAAGTCCAACTGGCCTTGGCTTTGTAAATCGGTGGTCAAGCCCACACTCACCTCGCCCATGCTCAAGGGGCCGCTGGCCGTGAGTTTCAAGGCTTGCGGCGTGCTGGCCGACACGCGGTCACCAAAACTGTTGGCGACATCGGTCAGCGTGATGTTGCCTGCTGGCGTAGCCAAGTTACTCGTGCCCGCAACGACCAAGGGGCCTGTTTGGGTGATGTCACCCGCCGCGACAGTCGCTGCCAAATTGCCAGTCACGGTACTGGCACCCAAAGCGAGCGCGGTGTTGGTGTTTAGGGTGGCGTTCATCGCACTCACCGTCACGGTTTGCGTCAAGGTATTGGCTTGGTCTAGCGTCACGTCGCCTTGAGTGGCGGACAAGGCGCTGGTGCCCGCCACGCTCAGAGGTGCGGTTTGCGTGATGTTGCCTGTGGCGGCTGTCACCTGTGCATTGCCTGTGATGGTGCTGGGGCCCAAGATCAAGTTGTTGCTGCCGACCAACTGCACATCGTTGGCCTGCAAACTGATGACGCCACCAAACTGGTTAGGCACATTGGGCAAGGTCACATTGCCTGTGCCTGCATTGATGTTGGTGGCACCCGTCACACGCAAGGCTGCATTGGGGGTGCTGTTGGTAGGCGCTTGTTGCACCACGTCACCACCGTTGGTTTGCACGTTCAAGCTACCGCCCACATTGGCAGAGCCCAAGTCCACTTGCTGGCCATCGGTGGTCGCTGTCAGGCTACCTGTCACAGTGGCTTGGCCAAACGACACCGTGCCTTGGGTGCTGCTCATGTTCAAGCTACCCGTGATGTTGGCACCGCCCAAATTCATGTCATCACGGCTGACCAAGGTCAAATCCCCTCCCGTGATGAAGGCCGAGCCTAGGTCAATCGAGCCACTGGGCGCGCGCAACACCATGGGGCCTGTGTTGTTCACACGGGCCAATTGCAAATCGCCGCTGGTCGCGACGGAGGTGGAGGTGCCTTGCAAGGCCAGCGTGCCACCAAAACTATTCAAGGCATTGAGCAAGGTGATGGTGCCTGTGCCTGCTGTGACCGATGTGTTGCCCGTCACCACAAACTGCCCCGTTTGCGCCACGCTGCCGCCACCAGTTTGCACCGTCACATCGCCCGTCACCGTCGCGGCACCCAAAGACAACGCGCCGCCCACGCCTAAGCTATCGCGTGTGTCCACACTCACGCTGCCCGAGGTGGAGATGCTGCTGGTGGTCAGCGCTGCGCCTTGCGTGGCCAAACTCACCGAGCCACCGCTTTGCAACGGCGCCAACGACAGCGGTGCAGTGACCTTCACTGCCACATTGCGCCATGAGCCGTTGTTCGTTTCGTTGAGCGTGAGCAAGCCGGTCAAGCGGTTGTCTGTGCTGCTCAGTGCTGCGTCTTGCTGGGTGCCTGTGTCTGCCGTGAATGTGCTGGTGCCGCCCACCCACACATGGGTGCTTGTTTGTTGCGTCACACCCGTCGCCTGGGTGGTCACGTGCAAGTTGCCGCCAATCTCGATATCTGCCAACGCCAGTGCGGTGGCTGCCTTCAAATTTAAATCGAAGGACGATGCACCATCTGCAATGCTCACAAAGTGCAAGGTATCAGCGCCCGACGTCAGCGTGGTGTGGCTGAGCAAGCGCATCGCGTCGTTGTAGGTTTGTGCCCCAGAAGTGGTCACCTCCCCGGCATCCATCGCCACAGAGCCTGGGGCGTCTGTGGTCAAGCGGGTCAATGCGTTGCCAGCACCCACCGCACCACTGAAGCGCGTCACCCCTGCCGTGTTGAGGGTCAAGCCGTACGCCCCATTCAGGGTGCTGCCAAAGCTGATGTCACCCGAAGCCGTGCTGGTCAAGGTGGTGTTGGCACCCAACACCATCGCTTCGCCATAGTTTTGTGCGCCTGTGGTGGTCACGCTGCCGCCGCTCATCAGCACGCGGCCAGCGGTGGAGGCGTCAGTGGTCAAGCTCGTCAAAGCGTGCGTGGCGCCCACGGTGTCGAGGAACGTGGTGTCGCCACGGGTGTTGATGGTCAAGGCATAAGCACCATCGACAGCACCTACAAAGCTCACCCCACCCGCTCCACCGGTCAGCACTGTGTCACGCATCAATGTGGTGGCCCCGCCGTAGCTTTGCGCGCCCGAGGTGCTGATGGTGCCTGCGTTCAACACGGCTGCGCCCACCACGCTCACATCACCTGCGCTCACTACGGCATCGTTGAACGTCACCACACTGCCAGTGAACGTGGTGCTGCGCTGCAAGCTCACAATTTCGTTGAAGGTCTGAGCACCGGTGGTGCGTACCGTGGCCGCGTCGATCAACACCATGCCACCCGCATTGGTGGTCAGGCGGGTCAACGCTGTACCCGCTCCGATGTCACCACCAAAACTGGTGGTGCCTGTGGTGTTGACAGTCAAATCAAAGCCACCATCCACAGTGCTCAAGAAGGTCACGAGTGCAGCATCTGCATCCAACACCGTGTTCTTCAACAAGGTCACCGCACCGTCGTAACTTTGTGCGCCATGCGTGGTCACGGTGGCGCCGTTGAGTGTGGTGGCGCCCACCACATTCAAACTGCCTGTGCCTGTGACCGCATCGTCAAATCGGATGGCAGAACCCGTGAGCGTGGTGTTGCCACTCAGGGTCACCAGCTCTGCGTAGCGTTGTGCGCCTGTGGTGGTCACTCGGCCCCCTTGAATCACCACGGTGCCGCCTGTGTTGGTGGTGATGCTGCTCAGTGCCGCACCGTCACCCACAGCGCTGCCCAAGGTTGTGACGCCTGTGCTGTTGAGCACCAAGCTGTAAGCACCATCCACCGTGCCGCCCAACGTGATGAGGCCGCTGCCTGCGTTGAAACTGGTGTTTTCAGTCAGCGTCACAGGCGCAGTGCCCAACACGATGGCTGCGTTGGTCGTGTTCACAGTACCCGCTGCTTGAACAGCAGCAGGTGCAGTAGCGGTCAAGCCACCGGCAAATGTCAGCGTGTCACCTGCAGCATTGCCCAACACCAAGTTGCCTGTGTTCAAGAACGTCGTAGCTGTGTTGGCGGCACTCACGTTTGTGGCTGCACCCAGCAACTCAAGGTGGTAACCGTGCGCTGTGGAGGTCAGCACAGGCGTGCTCAAGTTGTCTGCAAAGCGAATGGATTGGCCAGCCACGGTGTCACTCAACAGCACGCTGGTGCCTGTGGTCACAGCGCTGCTGAAGGTGGCGCCATTGCTGTTGGTCAAGGTCAAGGTTTTGAGTGAGGTGGTTTGTCCCACCGCACCTGTCACGCTCACAGCGCCGGTGGTGCCTGCATTCAAGCTGAGCGATTCGGTGTTGGCTGTGGTGCCGTTGACCGAGCCACCCAAGGTCAAGCTGCCGCCGGCGGTGTGGAGGGCCACATCCGCTGTGAGTGTGAGCGCGGTGTTGCTGTCGCCCAAGCTCATCGCTGCGTTGGTCGTGTTCACAGTACCCGCTGCTTGAACAGCAGCAGGTGTAGTAGCGGTCAAGCCACCAGCAAATGTCAGCGTGTCACCCACTGCATTGCCCAACACCAAGTTGCCTGTGTTCAAGAACGTCGTGGCGGTATTGGCTGCACTCACGTGTGTGGCTGTCCCCAGCAACTCAAGGTGGTAACCGTTGGCTGTGGTGGTCAGCACAGGTGTGCTCAAGTTGTCTGCAAAGCGAATGGTTTGGCCAGCCACGGTGTCACTCAACAGCACGCTGGTGCCAGTGGTCACAGCGCTGTTGAAGGTGGCGCCATTGCTGTTGGTCAACGTCAAGGTTTTGAGTGAGGTGGTTTGTCCCACCGCACCTGTCACGCTCACAGCGCCGGTGGTGCCAGCATTTAAGCTGAGCGATTCGGTGTTGGCTGTGGTGCCGTTGACCGAGCCACCCAAGGTCAAGCTGCCGCCGGCGGTGTGGAGGGCCACATCCGCTGTGAGCGTGAGCGCGGTGTTGCTGTCGCCCAAGCTCATCACTGCGTTGGTCGTGTTCACAGTACCCGCTGCTTGAACAGCCGCAGGTGTAGTAGCGGTCAAGCCACCGGCAAAAGTCAGCGTGTCACCCACTGCATTGCCCAACACCAAATTGCCTGTGTTCAAGAACGTCGTGGCTGTGTTGGCTGCACTCACGTGTGTGGCTGTACCCAGCAACTCAAGGTGGTAACCGTTGGCTGTGGTGGTCAGCACAGGCGTGCTCAAGTTGTCGGCAAAGCGAATGGTTTGGCCAGCCACGGTGTCACTCAACACCACGCTGGTGCCTGTGGTCACAGCGCTGTTGAAGGTGGCGCCATTGCTGTTGGTCAAGGTCAAAGTGCTCAACGGCGCTGTGTTGCCAATCGCACCGCTGACCAGCACAACGCCATTCGTGCCCGCGTTGATCGTCACCGCTTGCGCGTTGTTGGTGCTGCCATTGAGCGTCTTGGCAAACGTGATGTTGGCCCCTGCTGCCAAGGCACCGTTGTTGGTGGTGTCAAACGTGGTGCTGGCCGCTGTGACCACTGCATCGTCGGCGATGTAAATCGAGTTAGGGCTGCTGGTGCGCACCAAGCCACCGCTGAACGTGCTGCTACCAGCGGCGTCTGTTTCAAAGTGCGCAGGTGCCGTCACAGAGCCAATGGCACCGGTGTACGTGGTGTTGCCACTGTCAGCCACCACCACGCGTGATGTGCCATCTAGGGTGCTGCCAAATGTCATGCCCACGCCGGTGAAGGTGGTGTTGGTCGTCGCAGCACCACCCACGGTCACGCTGCCGTTGTAGGTTTGGGTGTGGCTACCAGCGTTGACGCTGCCGCCGTTCACCACGGTGGCGCCGTTCACTGTCAAATCACCTGCGGCGGTCACACCCTTGCTGAAAGTGACAGTGCTGGCAGTCAAAGCGCTGGGGCCACTGAAGCTCACTGGGCTGGCAAAGTCTAGGGTAAAGCCGCTGCCGCTCAAGCTGCCGTTAACGGTGGTGGTGGCTGTGCCACTGTCCAAACGGGTGTTGGCCAACAAGGTGGTGGTCTGCCCTGCTTGGCCCAGCGTGATGGCTTGGTTGGGCGCACTGAGTGTGCCGTCCAACTGCAAAGCGCCAGTGTTGGCGAGGTGGATGCCATTGGCCACGGCGATGTTGCCACGCAGGGTCAGCGCAAATGGTTGAGCGGCCACGGTGAACGTAGGCGTGGTCAGGCCAGCGTTGAAGGCAATGGCATGGGCATCCACGGTGTCGGTCAACACCACGCGGGTACCGGTGGTCACGGCGCTGTTGAACGTGGCGGTGTTGCTGTTGACCACTTCCAAGGTTTTGAGCGCTGCGCTGCCACCCACCACACCTTGCACGGTGATGTTGCCCGAGCTACCTACGTCCAGTGTCAAGCTGCGCGTGTTGGCCGTGTCACCGTTGACGGTTTGCATGAACTTCAAATCACCGCCGGTTTGCACGGCCACGTCAGTGAAGACTTTCACGATGTCGTTGAACACCGCGTTCGTGGTGACGTGAATGCTGCCTGCTTTGAATTGGGTTTCGCCCGCTGCCGTGGTGGTCGAATCGGTGGTCAAGCTCAGCAACGGCGTGGTGCCGCCGATGATGCCGCCCAACACTGTGGTGCCGCTGTCGCTGAGGGTCAGTGCTTGAGCGCCGTCCACAGTGGACATCAAGGCCACATTCACACCTTGCAGCGTGGTGGCCGCGCCCAAATTCAACGCGTCGTTGTAGGTTTGCACGCCTGTGGTGCGCACGCTACCGCCGCTCATGACCACGCTGCCAGTTGCATCGGTGGTCACGCTGGTCAAGGCAGTAGTACCACCCACAGCGCCACCAAAGGTGGTGATGCCCGAGGTGTTGACCGTCAAGTTCTTCGCGCCATCGAGCGTGCCGCCAAACGTGATGGCGCCAGTTGCTGTGCTGGTGAGCGTTGTGTCTGCACCCAAGGTGGCTGCATCGCCGTAGCTTTGTGCGCCTGTGGTGTTCACCACGCCACCGTTGATGGCCAAAGTGCCCCCTGCATCCGTGCTGAGGCTGATCAACGCCACCGAGCCACCCACTGCGCCTGTGAACGTGGTCGCGCCCGATGTGTTGACAGCCAAGGTGTGAGCACCGTTCAAAGTGTTGCCAAACGTGATTGCGCCATTGCCTGTGCTGCTCAGCACGGTGGCCGCGCCCAAGGTGGCCGCTTCGCCATAGCTTTGCGAGCCCGTGGTGTTGACCACACCACCATTGATGGCCATGGTGCCACCAGCATCGGTGCTGAGGCTGGTCAACGCTGTGGTGCCACCCACTGCGCCTGTGAACGTGGTCGCACCCAATGTATTGACGGCCAAGGTTTGTGCGCCGTTCAAAGTGTTGCCAAACGTGATGGCACCACTGCCTGTGCTGCTCAACACAGTGGCTGCACCCAAGGTGGCTGCTTCGTTGTAGATCTGTGCGCCCGTGGTGTTGACCACACCACCGTTGATCGCTACTGTGCCGCCCACATCGGTGCTGAGGCTGGTCAATGCAGCGCTGTTACCCACAGCACCTGTGAAGGTGGTCGCACCCAATGTATTGACGGCCAAAGTTTGCGCGCCATTCAAGGTGTTGCCAAACGTGATGGCACCACTGCCTGTGCTGGTCAACACAGTGGCCGCACCCAAGGTGGCGGCTTCGCCATAGCTTTGTGCGCCAGTGGTGTTCACCGAACCACCGTTGATGGCCACGGTGCCGCCCACATCGGTGGTGAGGCTGGTCAATGCAGCGCTGTGACCCACAGCACCTGTGAAGGTGGTCGCACCCAATGTATTGACGGCCAAGGTTTGCGCACCGTTCAAGGTGCTGCCAAACGTGATGGCGCCACTGCCTGTGCTGGTCAGCACAGTGGCCGCACCCAAGATGGCCGCTTCGCCGAAGCTTTGCAAGCCCGTGGTGTTGACTGCGCCGCCGTTGATGACCACCGTGCCAACCGCATCGGTGCTGAGGCTGGTCAACGCAGCGCTGTCACCCACTGCACCCACAAAGGTGGTGGCCCCTGCGGTGTTCACCGCCAAGGTGTGCGCGCCATTGAGCGTGCTGCCAAACGTGATGGCACCACTGCCAGTGCTAGCAAGCACAGTGGCCGCACCCAAGGTGACTGCGCCGTTATAAGTCTGCGCGCCTGTGGTGCTGATGGTGCCGCCGTTGAGTACAGAAGCGCCATTGAGCGTCAAGCCGCCTGTGCTGCTGAGCGCTTGGTTCACCGTGATAACAGGCGCATACACCGTGATGGGGCCTGCAATGTCGACCAAGCTGTTCAAGGTCATGTTCGTCAAGTTGCCCGACTTGCCCAACGTCAAACCGCTGAGCGCGGTGTCGTAGGTGTAGTTGGCTGTCACCGCGCTGGCAAAGCTGCTGGTGGGCTCAATCGTCACCGTGCCTGAACCTGTGAAGCCTGATGTGGCGGGTGCTGTGTTGTTGGCAAACACGACGCCCCCTGCACTGCCCACGCCTGTGGCACCGGTGTAGCTGTTCACGCCAGTCAGGGTGAGTGTGTGGCCATCGCGTTTGTTGAGTTGGCCTGCGCCGCTGATGGCGTTGGCCACCGTCACATCGGCGTTGTGGTCAAAGTTGAGTGTGGTGCCTGCGGCAAGGCTGACGGTGTTGGTGCCCAAGGAGGCAGAAGCGTCAGTGCCATCACCCACATTCAAAGTACCGCCTGAAATAGTGGTGACGCCCGTGTAGGTGTTGGCACCTTGCATGACCCACTTGCCCGTGCCGGCTTTGGTGAAGCTGCTGATGCCTGCGTTGTTGGCCAACACGGGAGTCATGGTGTTCTCGCCAGTATTGCTGCCGGTCAAGGTCAGCAAACGATTCGCTGTACTGCTGTAGGCCAACGCGCCGGTATTGGTGAACACCAAAGCGCCTGTGCCTGAAGCATCTACCGTGGCGCCGCTGTCGCCCAAGGTGAACAAACGGTCGGTGCTGGTGGCGGCGCCTGTGTACTTGAGCGTGGCGTTGTTGATGACCAAGTTAGCTGCCGCGTTGGTGGACTGGCCAATGTTGCTGGCCACGCCGCCATCGGCCAAGCTAGACACAGACAAGGTGCCACCTTGCAAGTTGGTCACACCGGTGTAGGTGTTGGCCGCGCTAAGTGTGAGCGTGTTGGCTGCGTACTTAACCAAGTAGCCCGTGCCACTGATGGTCTTGCCAAAGGTGTAGTCCGCTGTTTGGTTGAAGCCCAAGCCGCCGTTGTTGACGACATCAGTCACGATGGAACCCGTTTGGTCCAGCGCCAAGAAACCTGCGTCAATGGTGGTGAGGCCGCTGTAGGTATTCACGCCACGCAAATACATGGCACCTGCGCCCTGCTTCACCAAGTTGGCGTCAGCGCCAGAAATGATGCCCGACAAAATGCTGCTGCTACCGCTGTGGTCCAGCGTGAGCGTGCGGCCTGTGGCCAAGCTGATGTTGTAGGTGCTGTTGACGTTTGCGCCACGCAACAACACATCACCGGTGCTGGTGTTGCTTGTGCCGATGGCGCTGTTGAGCGTGATGTTGCCGCCGTAAATACTGATGGGGCCATTGACGGTGTTGGTTGAAGCCCAAGTGATGTTGGCTGTGTTTGTCAGGCTACCCACCGTCAGTGCACTCAAGCCAGAGCCCAACACCCAGCCAGTGCTGTTGACTGCGCTGGTGAAGCTGGCCGAGGTGGGTGCAATCGTCAAGCTGCCAGTGGTGTTGGCATAGGTCAACGCACTGGCCAGCGACAAGCTGTCGGCTGTCATCAAGATATTGCCTGTGGCAGACGTCACCGCACTGCCAGCTTTAGAGCCCAAGTAAATGGCGCTGGCGGCGTTTTGAAAGCTGATGCTGTTAGTACCTGCATCGATGCGAATATCACCCGTGTTTGACAGCGCGTTCATCACACCACCGCCCCACTGGCTACCCACTTGCAGACCAGCCACACCGGCTTTGGCGCGACCAGACAAGGTCACACCGCCACCGTTCGTGGCATTCATTTGGAAGTTACCTTCAATCACCGCACCTGGGTCGTTGGTGGCCACGGCATCGGTGATGACACGAATCGCATCCGCACCTGTATTGGCAGAGCGCAACTCAAACACCGCATTGGGTAATGCAGCGGGGTGCAAGCCTGGCAAGAAAGCCACGATGCCTGACGACTTGGCGTTGATCAAAATCTGCCCCGTGCCTGAGTTGATCGTCGAGTTGTCAAAGTTCACAAAGCCAGAGCCACTTGCAGCGCCATAGCCGTACAACGACACATCACCACCGCCAGAAGAAATTTGGCTGCGCTTGAGCACAATGCCGCCCAGCCAATTAACACCACCTGCAAACGCCACCGATGTACCGCTGGCGGCATAGCCATCACCCACGGTCAAGCCGTGCCATGTGCTTTGGCCGTTAGGTGTAGCACTACCACCCAACCACACATGGCCACCCACGGTGGTAATGGTCGCGCCTGTATCGAGCAACACCATGCCTGCGCTGTTGCCGCCATCGCTGTTGGCCCAATACACCGTGCTGCCGCCGTTGGTCAGCACATCCACATTGGCCGCTTGGTTGATGTCACCGGCCGACTTGAACAACATCGCGGCATTGGCTGCGCTGCTGGTGATATCTGCACTCAAGTTGAGGGTGCCGCCGTATAGGCTGATGGGGCCATTGATGGTCAACGGTGCATTGACGGTGACGGTGGCTGTGTTGCCATCACGGCCCAAAGTCAAACCTGTGAGCGAGCTGCCAAAGCTGTAAGCACTGCTCGATAAAGTGCTGCCAAAGCTGCCTGCCAACACGGGCTGAATCGTCACAGTGCCATTGCCTGTGAAAGCACCGGGTATCACGGGCAAGGTGTTGTTGGTAAACACAATGCCACCGCCTGCGTCGCCCGTGGCTGTGGCACCGGTGTAGGTGTGTGTGCCGGTGAGCGTGAGCACATTGGCACCCAGCTTGGTCACCGTGCCAGCACCGCTGATGTTGCCCACGTACGCGGCTGCGTCTGAGCGGCTGAACACCAAGCCTGCACCAGTTGCCACAGCTGCGTTGCCGGTGATCGAACCCGCAGTGCCTGCATCACCCACTTGCAAGATACCGGCGCTCACAGTGATAGCACCGGTCGATGTGTTGGCACCCGTGAGCTTGACCGTGTTGGCCTGTTGCTTGGTCAAGCTGCCCACGCTGTGCACGCCTGTGAAGGTGTAGTCGGTGGTCGAGTTGAGCAACAAACCACCCGTGGCTTGCACATTGCCTGAGAGCAATCGCCCTGCACTACCGCCATTGCCGATGCTGATGGTTTTGCTGCCGCTGCCCTTCAAATTGGCAATGGTTGAGTCGCCCAACACGTAGCCTGTGGTGCTGTTCGCGCCGCCCATGAACAAGGTGCCTGCGCCCGTGATGTTTTTGTAATACAGGCTAGCTGCACCTTGTGTCGCATCTTCAGTGACAGTCACGCCCGAAGCCACATCAATGTTCATGGCATTGGCGGCCGTGTCACTGCCAATGAACCAAAGATTGAAAGAACTCACGCCATTGGTCAAGGTGAACTTGGCCGTGGCCTCACCTGCGGCACGCACCACCAAGCTGCTCATGTCGTGGCCCGTGAAGGTCACATCGCCCTTGATGTAGTAGCTGGCACCTGAGCCTCTCGGCGTCATCACGTTGGCGATAGTCAAGCCTGCGCTGCCGCCGTCCACCACCACGGTGGTCGACAAGTTGGTATTGATGCCACCCGTGGTCGTGATGGCATTGCTACCGATGTTTTCAAAAATGCCGCTGCCTGTCACGCTGAACGCGTTGGCGTATGAGACGGGCGCTGTGGTGTCAAAACTCAAGCGACTCGCCACAGACACACTGCCTGTGCCTAAGGCATTGGCAGCACCACCCACAATCAAATTGCCAGTGGACACCGTGGTGACACCCGAATAGTTGGTATTGGCCCCCGTCAAGGTCAACGTGCCCGAACCCGACTTGGTCAAACCACCCGTGCCCGCGATGATGCCGGCGTAGTTCACGCTCTTAGACGCATCCACACTGAACGTGCCACCACTGCTACCCAAGGTGATGCCTCGGTGGGTGTTGAGCGTGAATGTGTCTGTGGCTTGCAAGGTGCCGCCGTTGAGTGTGATTTTGTCGGCCACGGCTGTACTTGGCACTGCGCCCAAATGGGCATCCGAAGCCACAGCCAAAGTGCCGCCGTTGATTTGAATCTTGCCCTCATGTGCGTGGGCGTAGCTGCTGGTCAATGTGCCGGCGAACGTGCTGGGCAACACCGCCACACCGACGTTGCCGCCGTCAGGCAGCACGCCTGTTTGACCCAAGGCACCGGTCACAGCCCAGTTGGACGCGTCGGACCAAATGCCAGCCCCTGTCCCTACCCAAGTGGCCGAAGCCAACTGAGAAATCGTGGCATTGGCGTTGCCCGAAACCGTGTTGACGGTGTAGTTGTCTTTGTCTGCACCGGCCAACACCACGCCACTCACCACCACTTGTTGGGTGCCCACATGGCGATCTGCAAACGTGCCCGTGGCCGAGGTGTAGCTCACCACGTCATTGGTTTCCAACGTAGCCAAGCTCACTGTGCCGCTGAAGGTGGCGGTGGTGTTGCCGTCGTACACCTTGTTATCCACGATGAAGCCCACCAAGTCGACGCTCTTCTTTTGCACCGTCAATTGGCTGCCACCGGTTTGGCTAGTGGCATAGCCCAACTTGGCCAAGCCATCGGTCAAGGTGTAAGGCGTGGCGCGATAGTTCAACTTGGTGCCTGTCGAATACGTTGCGCCTTCAATGATCACGCCCAAGCCCGACACGCTCTCGTCACCGTTCACTGCTGTGCGCAGCGTAGACAACGCAGATGTGCCATCGGGTTTCAAGCCAGTCAGGGTCAACGTGTGGTCAAAGCCATACGTCACGGTGAGGCTGTCGATGTGGGTCGTCGCCGTGGGTTGCTCGCGGTAAATCGCGTTCACCACATTGGGGCTCAAAGCCCAGGTGTAACGGACGGCTGATTCGTCCGAGTTGTACCGGAAGCGGCCTGTGCCACTGCCCACCAAGGTGGTCAAACCGGTGCTGCCCGACACGCTGCCACCCATCAAGCGAATCACGCCGTTTGTGCCCGCCGTGATCGTGGGCGTGCCTGAAATAAGAACGTTGCCACCCGTTGCTGTGCCCGCTGCAGTGCTCTTGCCCGCGTTGAGCAACACGGCATTGGCGGTGGTGCTGGTGGTCACCACATCGGCAGCCACCGTCAAATCACCGCTGAGTGTTTCGATGCGCACATCACCCGTGGCTGTGACGCCCGTGGGGTTGACCGTGCCAATCGTCATGGCGCCGCTGTTCGCATACGTCAGGCTGCTCACACCGCTGGCGGCGAAGGTGGCCACGTTGTTGCTGGTGTGGTCCAAGGTCACCGCGCCGCTGAGCAAAGCCAGTTTGTCTGCCGTGATGAAGCCCGATGCGCCATCGGTGATGGTGGTGCCCGTCAGCTTAACGGTGCTGTTGGTCGCGGTCAGCGGCGCGTTGATCGCCAGTGCTCCGCCGTAAACGGTGATGGGGCCATTGACAGTCAACGCTTGGTTGATCGTCAACGCTTGTGTATTCAACGGGCTGCCAAAGACAAAGCCACTCATCGTTTGGCCGTTGGCGTTCAAACCGAACTGACTGCTGTTGAAAGCTTGGACAAACGACCCCGTGCCATCCACACCTTGCACGTTGACCGCACCTGTGGTGCCCACCGCAAATTGGGGCGTTCCTTCAAGGCGCTTCAAATAAACCGTCACATCCGACGCGCTGGTGTCTAAGCCCGTCACCCCCGACTTAGAACCGAAGGTGATGGGTGTGGTGGCCGCATAGATGCCATTGGTGGCATCCGAGTTGAGCCAACGAATGGGGCCTGAGACGGCCAACACGTCCACCGGGCTATAAATGGCCGAGCTCCAATTGCTTGACACACCGCTCAGCGTGATACCACCCAACGCGGCGGTGGCATAAATTTTGGTAGACGCGCCGCGCAGCGACAGGCCATGACTGCCACCACTTGTGCCTGTGCCCACGATCGAAATGGCATTGGCCGTGGTGTTGCCAGACTGAATGACCGTTTGCGTCAGCGTATCTGATGCGTAGGGTGATGTACTGTTCACCCCGAAGGCAACGCCGTAGCGCGTAGCTTCACCGCTGAGGTTGATCAGTCCTGTGACAGAAGTGATGTTGAGGGTGCCACCGCCTGTGGTGAGAACACCCATCTGTGTGTCGCTTGGTGTTGCAGCAGCGTCGACAACACCCACCACATCCATACGGCCGCTGGTGGTGGTGAGGTTGCCAGAGGTCGAGGCTGACAACAACACGCCCACTTTCAAGTCAGACGAACCGCGCAACATCAGGGCGCCCGCACCCGAGTTCAAGCTAAAGCTGCCCGTGGTCGAAATGCCAGCGGTGCCCACACCACGGGCATAGCCATCGGGTGTGCCATCGTTGGCAGTGCCGCCATTGGCACCATCGTCAGCACCACCCGCCAACACCAAGTTGCCACCGCTGGTTTGCACCGATGCACCACTGCCCAAAGAAATATTGCCAGCACCCGAGCTGTCGCTGTTGGCCCACAACAGCGCATCGCCGCCGGTCGTGGTGATGGACTTGCCACTGCCCAACACGATGTTGCCCGAAGCCTTGAGCAACACATCGCCCGCGTTGCCACCCGCCGTGGTGTTGAGGTTGCCGTTGATGTCAATCGTGCCGCCGTAAATTTTGAGGGGGCCTGACAGGGTCAAGTTAGAACCCAACGTGATATTGGTCGTTGAGTCCGGTTTTCCTAGCGTCAATCCAGAAATGCTGCTGGCAAATGTGTAGCTGGGCGTGAACGATGCCGCGGTAAAGGACGCACTGCTTGGCTCAATCGTCACGGTGCCAGCGCCTGTGAAACCGCTGGTGGTGGGTGCCACATCGTTTTGGAACACCAAACCGCCGGCCACATCGGTTGCGCCGGTGTAGGTTTGCGCGCCTGTGAGGGTGAGCGTGTTGCTGCCGAGTTTGCTCAAACTGCCTGCGCCAGACATGGCGTTAGCCACCGTGGTAGCCGCTGAATGATGGAACGCCAAGGTGTCCACCACCGTGACCGCGCCTGTGCCCAAGGTGCCTGTGCTGCCGCCATTGCCAATTTGCAAGGTGCCTGCGCTCACGGTGGTCGCGGCGTAGGTGTTGGCGCCGGTCAACTTCAACGTGCCTGCGCCCACTTTGTTCAAGTCGGTGCCGGTGATGGGGCCTGCCCATGTCACGCTGCTGTCGGTCGCGGTGTTGAGGGTGCTGCTGCCCACCAAGGTCAAACCACGGTGGGTGCTGGTGGCCGTGGTGAACACGGGGTAGAAATACAAGGTCGCGTTGTTCACCACCAGTTGTGCGGCTTGCGTGCTGGAGGGCGCGGCACCTAAGTTGCCATCGCTGCTGATGGCCAAGCTGCCTGCATTCACATAGGTAGCGCCGGTGTAGGTGTTGGTGGCACTGAGCGTCAAAGCCCCTGCACCTTCTTGTTTGACCACGCCCGTGCCCGAAATCACATTGGCAATGCCAATGGCGTTGCTGCGCTTGAACACCAAAGTGGCGTTGTTGACGATGTTCCCACTGCCTAAGTTGCCCGTGGTGGTGGCGTTGCCCACTTGCAAGGTGCCTGCGCTGACGGTAGTGGTGCCGGTATACGCGCTGCCACCGGTCATCACCAAAGTGCCTGCACCGGCTTTGCTCAAACTGCCTGCACCGTTGAACAAGCCCGCCATGGTTTGTGTGGCGCCCGTTGCGATGTCTAAGCCCAAGGTGCCGCCCACGGTCAAGGTGGTGCCTGCTGCGCTTTCAAAGCCGCCGAGTGTGGCGTTGTTGTTGACCACCAAAGAACCGTTCTTGAAATTCAGGTTGCTCAACGCCACCGAGTCTTGGTACGTAATGCTGTCCACCAACACAATGCCCGACAAGGCACCCGCGCTGCGGCCTGCCACGCTGTCATCAAAGCTGATGGCGGCACCGCCTGCACCACTGGGCACCAGCACGGTTCGCACGTTGTTCAAATCGGGCACCACGCCGGTGAGCGACAAGTTACCTGTCACCGCCCAGTTGGCTGGGTTGAACCATTCACCCGTCGCGCCGCCCACCCAAGTGACCGAGTCCAAACGCGTCACATCAGCCGATGTGCTGCCAGTGCCCGACACCAAGTAGTTGGTGGCATCGGTGCCCGCCAAGGCCACGCCGTACACGCTGATGGTTTTGCCTGCGGCCACGTTCTTGTCGGCAAAGCTGGCCGTGCGGTTGATGTCAAACACATCGCCGCTCACACGGTTGTCGGTGGTGGTCACGGTGGCCACGGCGGTGCCGTCATAGGTGCGGTTCACACCGGTGTAGCCCACGGTCAAGTTGCGCAGACCAATACTGCCCGCACCTGTGGCACTGGTGGGCAAGGTGTAGTTGCTCAGCGTGGTGCCGTTGTTGGCCGTGAAGTCTGCATCAGCCAACGTGGCCGTCACGCTGTTGGCTTCCAACACGTTGCGGCTGTTGTAAGCGCCCAGCGTTTGGGTGATGGAGGCGCCTTCGGTCACACCCCCCACCGTCACAAAACCTGTGAGTGTGTAGTTGGCCGAGGTCAACGCGGCATCCGTGTTGCCGTCATAGGTTTTTTGAATGCTGCCGGTCAGCGCCGCAGACAAAGCCTTGGGCGTGATGGTGGCCGATGCGCTGCCGGTGCTGGCCACGCTGTAGTTGGCCGCATCGGTGCCGCCTAGGCTCACACCTGTGACGTTGATGCTCACGGGCGCCACGTTGCTGGCGTTGTCATACGCCACGTTTTTGTCAACGAAGTTGGCGGTACGAGAGACCGTCAACACGTCGCCGTTCACATAGCCGTTGGCCGAGGTCAGGCTGGTGGTCACGCTGGCGTCTAGCAAACCGTCGTACGTTTTAGTCACACCGGTGTACGCCACCGTCAAAGCGCGTGGTGTGATGTTGGCTGTCGCGCTGCCCGTGGCCACCACGCTGTAGTTGTTGGCATCTGTGCCGCTCAGGCTCACAGCGCTCACGCTGACGGCTTTGGCGGTACCCACGTTTTTGTCGGCAAAGCTGGCTGCGCGGTTGATGACGATGTCATCCAAGGACGCGCCCACACTCAGTCGGTCATCGCTGGTGGCGACGGTGGCCACTGTGCCGCCGTCGTACACGCGGTTGTCACCGGTGTAGCTCACCGTCAGCACGCGTGGGGTGATGTTGGCGGATGTGCTGCCCGTGGCGGCCACCGTGTAGTTGCCCGCATCGACCGATGTGACGCCTGATGGGTCGCTCAAGCTCACACCGGTCACGCTGATGGTTTTGCCACCGGCCACGTTCTTGTCGGCAAAGGCGGCTGTCCAGTTGACGATGAAGTTATCACCCGCCACGCGGTCGTCTGCGGTGGTCACGCTGGCGGTGGTGCCTGCGTCGTACACCTTGTTGACGCCGGTGTAGCTGAGGGTCAAAGCACGCGGTGTGATGTCGGCACTGGCGCTGCCTGTGGCGGCCACGGTGTAGTTGATGGCGTCGGTGCCGCCCAAACTCACACCGCTCACGCTGATGGCTTTGGCGGTGCCCACGTTTTTGTTGTCGAAGTCAGCGCTGCGGTTGATCGTCAAGGTGTCGCCTGCCACGCGGTCGTCGGTGGTGGTCACGGTGGCGGTGGTGGCGCCGTCATACACCTTGTTCACGCCTGTGAAGGAGGCGGTCAGTGCACGCGGCGTGATTTCGCCATCTGTGCCAGTGAAGGTGCTAGCGGCTGTGCCGTTGCCATCGGTCAACACATAGTTGGGGGCGTCTGCACCGCCCAATGCCAAGCTGGTGAAGGTGTAGGTTTTGTCGGCTGCGCCTGTCACGTTTTTGTTGGCATAGGTGCCCACGCCACTGAGGGTGACGGTGTCGGTCACAACAACGCTGTTGACCGTGCCGCTCTCCAAACCTACAGGCGCCAAGGTGTAGCTGCCTGCGGCGGTGTTGCCGTCGTACACCTTGGTCACGCCGGTGGCGCTGGCCGTGACTGCCTTGGGCGTCACTTCATACCCACCCACCACGTTGATGGTGTTGCTGAAGTTGCCACTTGTTGTGCTGATGGCCGTGGCGCCCACGGTGTACGAGCCCACTTTCAGCGTGCCCGATGTGCTGTTGACACGGTTGCTTGCGCCCAGCGTGAAGCTGCCCACTGTGGCAGACCCATCGGTGACGGTCACTTGTGCACCACTGACCGTGGCGTAATTCGACCCCAACAAATCAGTCACTTGGTATGTCGTGACACTGCCGACTGTGGTGGACGACATATAGCCCGCCGCCGTCAGTGTGTAAGTGGGCGCACTGCCGTAAATCGCGCTGATGTTGGCTACCTTCACCAACAACTGGCCCACGGGCACGATGGTGTAGTTGCCGTTGACGAAGGTGATGTTGTAGTTGTTGGACGTCACGCCCGCGGGCACCAACTTGCTGGCGTAAGGGCCAGCTGCGTCTTGTGTGTCCACGCTGTTGGCGTCTGCCAACAATTGAACGCTGCGGTCACGCGTCACTGCCGCAGTGCCTGTCAACACCGCCGACGTTTGTCCACCCACAAAACCGCTGTAACGCACACCCGCGTAGCTGGTGTCATCGGCCAGCGAATAGAAACGCGCATCGTTGTTGGCCGTCACGGTCAAAGGCGCTGGCGTGATGGTGGCGCTCGATGCCGCCCACACCAAACGGTAGTTGGCCGCGCGTGCGCCTGTGAGCTGCACACTGCCTTGGTCCACCGACACGGTGCCTGCATCGGCACTGCTGAACACGGGGCGACCCGTCAAGGTCATGCCACCTGAGAGCAACTGATCTGCCGCCAAGGCATCGGTGTAGCGCTGGCTGTTGTTGGCGCTGGTCACGGCCAAGCTGCCGTAGCCTGTGGCACTGCCCGACAAAGCAGGTGCGACCAAGGTGGTGGCGTCATACACCTTGCTCAAGCTGGCATCAGCGGGCAGTTGCACATCCAGCGGCGCGATGTGCGCGGTGGTGCTGGCCTGTGAGGTGACTGTGTAGTTGCCCACATCAGCCCCGCTGTAGCTGCTGGTGAGCGTGACGGTTTTACTTGTGGCTGCGTTCTCATCGCTGAACACGCCAGTGGCGGTGACGTTGACCACGTCATTCAACACCAAGCCCGTTTTCACCGCACCCAACACGGACACATCAGCGGACGTGGTGTTGTCGTACGTTTTATCAGCCGCTGTGATACCGCTGATGGTCAACGACTTGGGTGTGATGTTGGCTGTGCTGGTGGCTTGGTCGGTGATGGCGTAGTTGTCTTTGTCGGCACCGGCGTAGCTGCTGGTGAGCGTGACGGTTTTGGCTGTGCCCACATTTTTGTCGGCAAATGCACCGGTGGCCGAAGCCGTGACCACATCACCGCTGATGAGACCCGCCAAAAACACATTGGAGGCATCGACCGTGGCAACCAAGCCGCCGTCGTACACACGGTTGTTGGCGACAAAGCCCGACACGGTCAACGCCTTGGGCGTGATGGTGGCCGTGGTGGTGGCTTGGTCGGTGACTGTGTAGTTGGCCAAGTCGGTGCCGTTGTAGCTGCTGGTCAGGTTGACGGTGCGGCCCGTGCCTGCTGTCTTGGCAGCAAACACACCGGTGGCAGACACATGCAAGTCGTCGCCCGTCACTTGGCCATTGAACAGCGCGTTGGCGGTGCTGACGGTGGCGCTGGTGGTGGCGTCGTACACCTTGTCGTTGGCGGCAATGCCTGACACGGTCACGGCTTTGGGGTTGATTTTGGCGCTGGCTGTGAGGTTGCCCACGATGGCGTAGTTGCCAGCTTTGGTGCCTGAGAGCCCTAAGCTCGACGCGGTCAAGGTGACTGTTTTGGCGATGACGGTGCTGCCGCTGTAGGCCACGTTTTTGTCGGCAAAGGTGGCCGAAGCGCCTGTGGTGACCAAGCTGACGTTGGCTGTATCTGCTGCCAACACGCCGCTGAGCGTGCCAAAGTTTCCGATGGTGGCCACCACGCCACCGTCATAGGTTTTGTCGTTTGCTGCCACGCCTGTGAGCGTGAGCGATTTGGGGGTGATCTTGGCAGTGGTGGTGGTAGGGCTGCCCGCGAAGCTGTAGTTGTTCACGTCTGCCCCGCCATAGGTGCTGGTGAATGCCACCACTTGCGCCGCCAAAGCAGCACCGCTGTACACCACGTTGGCGCTGCCATAGGTGCCGGTGGCAGCCACGGTCAGCGCGTCGCCCGCCAGCATGCCGTTGAACACGGCATTGCTTGTGTTCAAGGTCGCTGTGTTGGTGCCGTCGTACACCTTGTCGTTGGCGGCAATGCCTGTGACGGTGATGGCTTTGGCCGTGACGGTGCCGTTGTTCGCGGTGAGGCTGCTGCCCGTGGTCAGGCCGTAGTTGGCCGCATCGGTGCCGCTGAGGGCCATGTTGCTGAGGGTGTAGGTTTTGTTGGTGGCTACGTTTTTATTGGCATACGCGCCTGCGCCGCTGATGGTCACCACGTCACCCGTGACCACACCAATCGGCGTGCCCGACAAACCGGCGATGGTGGTGGTGCCGTCATACACCTTGCTGATGGTGGGCGTGGGCGCAAAGAACTTGGTGGTCACCGTTTGTGAGCCCACCACGTTGACTGTGTTGTTGAAGTTCACCCCGCTCGACAACACCACACTGGCGGGGTCTGCGGCCCACTGATACGTGCCTACATTCAGCCAGCCTGAGGTGCTCTTGGTGCCATTCAAAGCCACGGCGTTGAACGTGGCCGAAGCGCCGCTGGTGTCGGTGATGGTCACCTGCCCTGCCCCACTCACACTGGCACTGCCTGCGCCGGTGTTGAGCAAGTCGACCACGCCGTTGTTGGGCAGCATGTACTTGGCTTCGGTCACGCTGTAAGTGGGCGTGGTGGCGTAGACATTGCTCACCGTGCCCAAGCGCACCAACAACTCATTGGCACCAACGATGGTGTAGTTGCCATTCACATAGCTAAAGCTGTAGTTGGTCGCCGCCGCACCCGAGGGCACCAACACACCGGTGTAGCTGCCCGCTGTGCCCACGCTGCTGTTGCTGCGTGCGATGGTGGGCAAGGTGGTGAGGTTGCTGCTGCTCTCGCCGCTGGCAAAGCCCACATAGCTCACGCCGTAATAGCCAGTGGCGTCGGTTTGGCCTGCAAAGCGGGCATCGTTGTTGGCCGTGATGGTCAAGGCCTTCTTGGTGATGTTGGCGCTCAAGCCCGTGGGCTGGGTCAGCGTGTAGTTGGCCACCATCGCACCGGTGATGCTGTCAGCCGCTGTCACCACCAAGCCCGTGCCCACATTGGCACTGGCAAATGTGCCTGCTTGCACCAAAGTCAAGGCGTCGTTGTTGACCACGCCCACCAAGCTGCCACCGGTCAGCACCGCGCTGGTGGTGGCGTCGTAGGCTTTGTTGGCCACGGTGGTGCCCGTCACCGTCAACGCTTTGGGGTTGACCGTGATGGTGCCGGGCGTGGCATAGGTGATGGTGTAGCTACCGGTCGATGTGCCCGGCGCCACGGTGATGGCATAAGGCCCGCCACTGACCGAGGCCGTGGCCACCAAGCCCAACGACGACACGGTGGGGTTCACGCTGAACACGTCAGCCAAAGTGGGCAAGGTGTACACAGGCGAACTGCCCGAGCTGCTGGTCAAACCCAACACATCGGCGGCCGTGAGCGTGGTGCCATAAATCTTCGTGGCACTGGCCGTGACGGTGACCGACGGCGTACCCGTGAACAAATAGCGGTTGCCCGTAGCGGTCACAGCAGACGGCGCCATGGTGGCGTAGCTGGCATTCCACACCGCACCGTTGGCACTGTTCAAGCTGCCAAACACATCGTTGGTGGGTGCCACGCTGTACACCAACCAACGGCTGCTGGAGCCCGTGGTACTGAGTGCAGAAGCACCCGCGTTGTTGATGAAGTTGCCTGTAGCCGCCAGTGCGATGTAGCCACTGTTTTGGCTGTCGGTGATGGTGGCGCCTGAGTTGATCGTCACATTGCCGCCGGTCACCATGCTCACGCTGTCCACAAAGCTGTTGGCACCACCTACGGTGATGTCACCCGCGTCTGTCGCGCCCAACACGATGGCGCTGAAACCGTCTTTGAACACCGATGTGCCGCTGAACAAACTGTTGGCCAGGCTCAATGTGCCTGAGCCTGAGCCCACACCGATCGTGGCACCTGTGGTGTAAGGCTTGAGGGTCAACTTGCCGCTTGAGGCTACGTTACCCGTGAGCGAAAACTTGTCGCCCACAAGGGTGATGTCAGATGTGGAAGCGCCTGTGTTGATACCCGCTTTCAGGCCCACATAACCCGCAATGTCGACCGCGTTAAAACCTGATGCATAACCACCACCCGTCAGCGTGATGGGACCACCCGTGGACAGCACCGCTGCACCTGCTGGCACCACCACACCTGAGTTTTTAGCGCCGCTACCCGTGATGCTGATACCACCACCGTTGCTGGCTTGAATGCTGGAATAAGCCCAAAGATAAACGCCCCATGCATCGCTGGCTGTGGCATTGCTGGCCACACCATTGAAAGTGATGGCATCTGCCGCCGTAGAAGAAGATTTGTAAACCGAGCTCGAGCCAGCCGACATACTGAGCTCAATGCCGTTGCTAGACCCCGAGGACGATTGCCCATAGCCCCACATGCTTAATTTGCCCGAACCTGCGTCCACCGTCACATTGCTGTGCGCGCGAATGCCGTTGGCGTTTGACATGGCAGGGCTCTCGGTACTGAGATAAGCCGTGTAGTTGGTGGCACTCTTGCCGCGAATGGTGATGTTTCCGCCAAACGAATAAAGCGATACGCCATCCAAAGTCACCCCGTTACCCATGATCGTGGTCATACCCGATGCGTAGCCGCTGGTGCTGAGTGCTGCCACATCAGCCACGTTGCCGCCTGACACCACGATGTTGGCTGCCGTGGTGGTGGTGACGCTGCTGCCCGACTTGAACCACACATAGCCGCCGTTGGCACCATCGCTATCGGCCCAATACGTCACATCACCGCCGTTGGTGGTGACCGATGCGTTGCTGGCTTGGGTGATGGCGCCGCTGGCTTTGAGCAAGATGTCGCCGTTGGCACCACCTGTGCTGGTGTCCAAATTGGCATTCACGTTGATGGTGTTGGCATACACCGAGATGGGGCCTTTGATGCTGGTCAAACCACCCATCGTCACCGTGTCGGTTCGAGTGGTGCTAACCGTTTCTTTACCAATCGTCAGCCCTGTCACACCCGAAGAAACCGCAAAGTCTGTGATGGGCCACGTCACCGTAGAACTGAAGCTATCGCTGTAAGGCTGTACCGTGACCTTGCCTGTGGTGTTCAACTGCAAGCCCTTGCTCGCCGTCAGGCTCAAACTGTCATCGGTGATGGTGATGTTGCTGGTCGAGCTGGTCACATCGCTCAATGCCTTGAAGCCAATCGTTGTGACTGCCGTGTCGGCCTGCAATGTGCCTGCACCAAAACCCGTGATGTTGATGGCGCCGCTGGCCGCCAAAATACTAGCGCTGGATAACTGAATGTCTGTGTTGGCACCACTGCCGTTTAGGGTTACTGAGCCGGTGCCTGTTGCTTCTACCGTAACCGACTTAGAAGCACTGCCAATGAACAAAATACCTCGCTTGTTGGTTGCCAACGTACCCACACCTGTCAATGAGATGTTGCCATCCTTGGTCTTGAACAAGGTGCCAACGGTGGGTGCACTACCCAAATAATTCAGATAAATACCTGACGAATACGTAGCTCCGCTGTTGCCACCCACGCCGTCCAGCGTGATGTTGCCGGTGGTGCCCGCATCCATCGTCAAGCCTTCAATCGCTTTGATACCGGTCGAGTCGCCAGACCATGAACCCGTCGATTTGCCGCGCACTGTGATGTTGCCGCCGCCCGAGTACAACGATGTGCCACTGTTGTGACTCACGTTGAAGTAGCCCAAGGACACGCCAGCTGGTGCAGCCCCCGAGTTATCCACGGCATAGCCAGTAGGCACCACAGTGCCCGAAACCAAGGTGGTGCTGGCACTGCCACCACCCAAGGTAATGGCGCCGCCACCGCTGGCTGTGCTGATCAAGCTGCTGGTGCGGTTGGCACTGGTGCGGCTGTCGATGATGTTGCGGTCTTGCACATAGACATAGCCAGCACCCGAGCCATCGCTGTCGCTCCAAAAGGTGATGTCACCTGCGTTGGTGGTGTAGCTGACATCGCCAATTGAGGTGATGTTGCCTGTGGCCCTTAGCAAGATATCTGCGCCAGAAGCCGTGCTGGTCAAGCTGTTGTTGACCGTGATGTTTCCACCATAAACACTGACAGGTCCAGCCACATTAACGGCTGAGCCAATCGTGATGTCTGCGGTATTACCTGGCTTACCCAAGGTCAACTCAGACACCGCGCTGCCATAAGTGGCATTGGTAAAAGTTTGCGCGCTCGAAAAACTGGTGCCAAATGGCTGCACCTTCACCGTGCCACTGGTGAGGACGGGAGTTGCGCCACCGAAGTTGAACGTATCGCCGATCAACAGCACATTGGACGTGCTGCTGGTGATGGTGGTACCACTGCGACTTGCTAAACGCATGCCGCTTGGCGTTGTGATGCCGCGTGTGCCGCCGTTAGCTGTGATGGTGCCAACTGTGGATAAGACATCTGTGTTTTGGAAGAACAGGCCGTAGTTGCCACCTGCAGTCCCAGTGATCACGATGTCTCCACCGCCTGTGGCCAATACTTCTTTGGGGTTTTCATAGTTGAACACCACGCCATAGTTGGAACTCGATACGCCCGTAATGGAGATGGCCGTGCCAGAGGTCTTATCGGAAATCAGCTGCAAGTATTTACCGGTGCTCGCCGAGTTTGTCGATGGATGAACAAAATTCAAGCCATAGAAATTGGCACTGTTCGCATCCAACACAATGGCGCCCTTGCCTGAATTCAACAGCCACTTGCCGTACTGATACAAACCTGAAGAGAGGCCTGTTCCTGTAGTCTTACCGCGAATCGTGACATCACCACCGCCGGAGTACATCGAGGTGAGCGTGTCTGTTGCCGCTGTGCCCAAGCTCACACCTGATAGCGTGCTGGATGAAGCATAGCCGTCGGGTATGCCGTCGGCATCGGTGTCTGCGCCACCAGCCAACACAATACGGCCACCTACCAAGAGGCCGCTGGTGGTCAAGCCATTGGCCGTGTTGATCGTATTGGCATTGCCCAGCGTGATAGCACCTGCATTGCTTGCGGCCCTGTCACTCCAGAAAACCAAATCACCGTTATTGGTTCTGAAAGTCAGGTTGGCAGCCGTGGTGATGTTGCCCGTTGCATTGAGCAAGATGCGCTCTCCAGCAGCGGTGCTGATGAGGCCTTGGTTCACGGTGAGATTGCCGCCGTACACGCTGATAGGTCCCGACGCCGTAATGGCAGAACCTAGTGTGACGTTGCCTGTGTTGGTGGTCTTACCAACACGTACGCTCGAAGGGTTGCCCGAAATACTCAATGCCGTGGCATCAACGTCAGCTGTGAACGCATTGCCCACCGGCTCCACCACGACATCACCCGTTGTGACCATATTGACGTTGTAGCTACCGTTGGCCACAAAGCCCACTTTGTCAGACTGAATCGTGATGTCTGAGGAACTGGCGGTTGACGTGCCGGTCAGCACGGTCGTTCCATCGCCGCCATAGTAATGTGCGCCCGTGCTGCTAGCTCTCAAATACATTCCACCGTAAGAACCGGTTGTGCCTGCAGGCTGAATGTCTTTCAAGGTAATAGCACCGCTGGCAGAAAGAATGCTCAGGGCGGAGGTTTGAGCCACGATGCCACGAGAGTTGCCGCTCAATTTACCAGCCGTGCCAGTGAGCGTGATCGCGCCGTTTTCTGTCTGAATCAGCCCTGTACCGGCTGTGGATGTATTGAAACCAATGGCCCAAACGTCGGTCGCGCCAGTGTTGCCATTGTTTGAACCATCGCTGGTAATCGTGATGGTGCCTGCGCCATTGGTTTTGATGCTGGCGTAATCAAACTCCATCAGCCTGTCGTATCCGCCTGATGTGCCCGTGGTGGCATAGCTGGCCGTCATGGACACATCGCCCCCTGCTGCATTGAGGGTGGCTTTGCTGGCGGATGTGCCTGAGAGATAGATGCCGTAATCTGCTGCCGAGGTCCAAGGGCTGTTGGTTAACGCGTAAGAGATGTTTGCGCCGCTGGTGGCGACATCCACCCCTGCCGCCTGAACGATTTGCGTACCTTGCAACACAATGCCGCTGCCAGATGTGGCGCCAGCCGTGAGGTCGGCGTTGAGCGTGATCTTGCCACCATACAAAGCAATGGGGCCCGCAATGCTGATAGCCGAACCTACCGTCACAGCCTGCGTGTTCGTGCTACTGCCCAAGGTAAAGCCCGTGAGCGTGCTGGCCAAGCTGTAGATGTTGGTGTTGACCGCGCTGCTAAAAGTGCCGTTGGCTGCTGGCTGGATGGTGACTGCACCCTTGCCTGCAAAGCCGCTGGTGCTGGGCACGGCGCTGTTGGTGTAGGTGACGCTGCTGGCCGTGGCTGTAGACGACAGCGTGGTGAGGCCCGTGTAGGTGGCCCCGCCTGCGAGCGTGAGGCCACCCGTTGCCACCGTCAAAGCGCCCGTGCCACTGAACAAGCCCGAGTAGCTCAGGGCATCGCTGCGGTTAAAAATGAGTGTGCCGTTGTTGATGACAGCGGCATTCAATGCCCCCAAAGAGCCTGCTGTTGCGCCTGTGCCCACTTGCAAGGTACCCGCACTGAGCGTGGTGCTGCCTGCGTAGCTATTGGTCCCCGTGAAAGTGAACTTACCGCCAGACGCTGGGTTGGCCGTGAGCGAGCCCGTGCCGGTGATGTTGCCGCTGAAGGTGGCCTCTAGCGCACCCAAAGTCAATGTGCCATTCGAGGTGAAGGTTTGAACGGTATAGCCCAAGGCACGGCCCGTGCCCGCAGCCACTATGCCGCCTGTTCCTGCAGCTGTGCCTAAATAGCGCACCACTACAAGACCTGAGCCACCGGCGCCGCCCACCCGACCACCAGTGGTGTTGAAAGATGCACCACCACCACCGTTACCCAGGTTGCTGACTGCAGCGACACCCGCACTAGCTGTCGTTCCGCTGCCGCCATCGCCACCCGTGGCGTAAGTCACGGACTGACCAGAAATATCAATCGCCAAGCCTAGGCCACCCGTGCCGCTTGCGGCACCGCCACCTCCGGCACCCCCTGCGCCGCCACCACCGCCTGCACGGTTGGTGGTGGTGGTGGTTCCGCCACTGTTACCTTGGCCCACTGTGCCAGCGCCGCCCACACCACCAGAGCCACCAAATGAGCGGCTACCGCCGCCACCACTACCGCCAGCTAAACCGCTGGTACGCTGAGCACCGCCGCCGCCGCCAATGGCCACCACAGCGGAGCCAATGCTTGAGTTGCCACCATTACCGCCGTTGCCTGAGGTCGCTCCCGCAGTGCCACCGGCACCGACGGACACAGCGTAGCTGGTGCCGCTCAATGCTTGGATGCCATTCAGCAAGCCGCCCGCACCGCCACCGCCGCCAGGGCCAGAGTCATAAGCACCGGCACCGCCGCCGCCACCTGCCACCACAAGGTATTCCACATTGGCGTCATAAGCCACCGTGACCGCACCGTTGAGGGTGATGTTGTTGGTCAAGCCCGTGAGGGTGCGACCCAGCAACAACGTGGTGTTGTTAGCCGCCGTCAAAGCGCCAGCACTGATGGCCGAGGCGTTGTACAACCCTAAGGTGCCACCACTGAGGGTGGTGGTACCGGTGTAGGTATTGGCGTTCATCAAGTTGATCTTGCCGCCAGTGGCGTTGGTGGTCAGCGCACCAGCGCCGCTGATGCGGCCTAACAAGGTGCTGTTGATGCTGTTCATGCCCAACGTGCCCGAGGCATTGAATGTCACCACCACCATGCCCGCCATGGCGCCAGAGGAGATGACGCTGGCCGTGCCACCCGTGGTGAGCACGCTGCTACCAGCGTAAGCCACCACGACCACACCAGAGCCACCGCTGGCACCGTTGTTATAGGTTGTATTGGTGGAATACGCGCCACCACCGCCGTTACCCGTGTTGGCTGTGCCCGCTACGGGGCTGTTGGCGTTACCGCCAGCGCCGTATGTGGCTGTTGTGTTGGTGATGGCGCTGGTCACGCCCGGACCACCCGTGTAACCTGAAGCAGCACCGCCAGCGCCAGCGCCAGCCACGTTGGCGGCATAGACACTGCCAGCACCACCTGCCGCTGTCACGGCGCTGCCAATAGACGATGCGCCACCCGTCACTGTTTGAGCGCCGCCAGCACCGACCGTGATGGCGTATTGGCCCCAATCAATGCCATAGCCACTGACCACTTGGCCACCTGCACCACCGCCACCAACGGCGGGATATCTCTCCCATGAGGTGTTGCTACCGCCGCCACCGCCGCCAACGACGAGGTATTGCATATCCACACCTGTAGCAATGGTGGCATCGCCGACCAGCTCAATGTCATTAGCCAAGGTCACGTTACCCAGCTGGAGCCTTGAAGCTGCGGCCAGCTTGACCAAGCTGGTGCCAAGTGCTGTGTTGTTGTAAACCCCTAAAGTACCTGCGCTGACGGTTGTGTCGCCGCTGTAGGTGCTAGCTGCCAACAGGTTCACACGGCCCAAGCCCAATTTCGTGATTGAGCCGCTAGAAATGCCCAGTCCGCCCACTGAGGTAGCGCCCGCACCATCAAACGTGAGGCTGTAATTGCCCGTGATGGCATTGCCCGAGGCTGGCATGAGTGTGAGATAGCCCGCATCGGATTGAATTTTGGTATCGCCCGCGAGGGTGACCAAGCCCGTGACCGAGTTGGTACCCGACAGGTTGCGCAATGCACCGCCAGATGATGCACCGGCACCAGACAGAGCCAGGCCCTCGGCTAACGAAATACCCCCAGAAATTTGCAAAGTCGCACCATTCGCGACTACGGTGCCAGCTGCGGCGGCACCCAAACCGCTAGAACTGATGACCGACAACGTACCTGCGTTGACGCTGGTGAGGCCTGTGTAGCTATTCGTACCGCCTAGCGTCAAAGTACCCGCACCCTCTTTGGTGATGGTGTAACCACTTCCTGTCAGGTTCTGTCCCATCGAGATATTGCCAGCACCTGTGAATTTGAGGTTGCCTGAAATTGGCGTGGTTTCCGAGCCTTGGGTGAAGTTCCAACTTACCCCTGCAGTTGGGTTATCAAAGGTGGCGCCTAAACTGCCAACTGTGAATGAACGCCAGTCGCCGCCCGTTGGCCCCGAGTAGCGCATGGTGCCGCCGTTAATCACTAAGTTAGGCGAGTCGTAGCGCAAACGCCCCAAGCTGCCGTCCCATATCGAGCTGTAGACATCAAGCACGCCACCTGAATTGACATACAAATTAGTGGTGATGTCGGTCAAATAGATCTTGCCTGTGGAATTGATCTTCAAGGTGCCGGCATTGATGGTCGTCACGCCTGTGTAGTTATTGACACCCGACAAGGTGAGTGTGGAGGCTGCACTGGTGTCTTTAACCAATGCGCCTGTGCCCGTCATCGCACCTGACAGCGTTTGATTCACGGAAGATGAATATAAAAACGTACCTGCGTTGGCAATGTTGGCGGCATAGTTGCCCGAGCCTAATGAGCCAGCCCCACCGATTTGCAAGGTGCCGCTGCTGATGGTGGTGGCGCCTGTGTAGGTGTTGGTGCCGGTGAAGTTGAACTTGCCACCGGCCGATGGATTGGCTGTGAACGAGCCTGAACCACTGATGGTGCCGCTGAAGGTAGCAGACAGTGCATTGAGCGCAAGGGTGCCGCTACCGGTTGTCGTAAAAGTGTGCAAGGTGTAACCCAATGCCGCATCTGTACCGGTTGAGACGGTGCCACCGGTGCCTGCACTGCTGCCGATGTAACGAACAACCACAAGGCCAGAGCCACCTCTGGCGCCGGGTGTTCGATAGCCAGTGGCATCGCCAACGCCGGTGGCGAGGTAACTTGCGGTGCCTGCGCCACCACCACCACCGGTATTGGCTGCGCCCGCTACAGACCATGATGACGGCGCATTGTTTGCAATAGATGTGCCCGCGCCACCTCCCCCCGCGCCGCCAGCGCCACCTGTAAAGACGCCCGAGTCGGTGAACGTTATGGCGCCGCCGCCACCGCCGCCGTAATTTGTCAAAGTACCCGTGATGTTGGATGTTGGACCGTTAGTACCACTCAAACCTGTTCTGCCACTCGTTCCAGCACCGCCTGCGCCGCCGTTGCTGGTGGACTGATTGCCCGAGCCACCTGCACCACCTGCCTTGTTAGGACCTGTGATACCACCTGCACCACCCGTGGCTGTGGAGGTTGAAGCACCGAAACTCAAACTGGAATTACCACCTGCACCGCCGCTAGCGCCTGTAGCCCAAGCACCCTCAGTGCCGCCGACACCAACGGTGGCCGTCAGCGACAAGGCTGAACCAATATCAATTCCGGTTTGGCTCACTATGGCTCCGCCGCCGCCGCCGCCGCCGCCATCACCGCCGCCACCGCCACCGGCACCAACAATGAGGTAATCCACTTTGTTGTCAAAGGCGGCAGTCATGTTGCCAGTGAGGTTGATGTTGTTACTGAATGTGGTGATGGCTCGACCCAGCAGAAGCGTACCGCCTGCGCCTGTGAGGGTACCCGTGCCAAATGCACCGTTTGCGTAATAGCCCAAAGTACCAGCACTGATGGTGGTACCACCGCTATAAGTGCTAGATGAAAGAAGCGAAAGACTACCCGTACCTTGCTTGGTCAGGCTACCAGCGCCTAGGTTGACAGCGCCATACAGCATGCCTTGCGAACCGCCTGTATTGATGGTCAGCGATGAGTTGCCGGTTGTTTTGTAGCGAACGACGACCACACCGTCTGCGCCAGGTGCAGTCACAGCCGCACCGCTGTGTTGGTTCACACCACCGCTACCGCTGCCTGTGTTCGCGACAGCAGCTGCTGTGGAACCACCTAACAGGGTGCCCGCACCGCCCACGCCGCTGCTTCCGCCGATACCACCACCTGCACCGCCACCGCCAGCTGCATAAGTTACAGATGTGCCAGAAATACCAAAGGCAATACCGTTGCCACCACTTCCACTTGGGCCTACAGAACCGGCTGTCAATGCGCCGCCGCCGCCGCCGCCGCCTGTGGTTCCAGCTGTGTAGTTGCCGCCCGAGTTACCCTGCCCTAAGGCAGAGCTTGCACTGTTAGGAGTGCCGATGTTGTATGAGTCGTAGTACCAAGAGCCACCACCACCGGAGCCTCCGGCTGAACTTGGAATTGTGTAGTTGAGTACGCCCGCGCCACCGCCGCCGCCAATGGCAGTCAAACCACTACCGAACACCGAGTTAGCACCCGCGTTGGCTGGCTGACCCAGAGTGACAACTCGGGCGCCGCCTGCACCCACTGTCAGGCTGTAGCCCGTGCCAGCGCTCACGGCGTAGTTGGCGTTGTAGATGTAGCCACCCGCACCACCGCCGCCAGCCAAGCCCCAACCACCTGAACCGCCACCCGCGACGACCAATACTTCAACATCTGACACACCCGTTGGTGCCGTCCATGTTGTGCTGCTGGATGTGCCTGCCGTGGAAGTGGTAAAGGTTTGGGCCGTGGTCGCGATGCTGTCAATCGTGCCTGTGACCAACACATTGCCCGTGGTGGTGGTCAAGGTCAGGTCTTTGCGAATGAGCAAATCGCCATTGATGGCGATGTTGCCTGTCGTGGTGGTCAGGTTGCCACCTAAGGAGGTCTGTCCACCGCCGGCTACTTTGGTGATACCGGCGTTGGCGGTGATGCTGGTGTCATACGCTGTGACGAACTTGCCACTGCTGGTGACCGACAAAGAGCCGCTCACGTTGACGGTTTGGTTGATTTGTACCGAGCCAGCACTGGCTTGAAAGTCCAGGTTCAAGCCCGATGTGCCCGTGATGGGCGCATTGATGAAGATGTCTTTACCAGCCTTGAGCGTGAGCGTTTTATTACTGGTAGATGTGACCGCACCACCTATAAAGATATTGCCGGTACTGCCAGAGCCCGCTGAACAAGCCACCCCCGTACACGAGATGGATGCACCGGTTGCATCGAGTATCACGTTGCTGGAATTCAACGCACTCGAGAGCGTGGAACTCAAGACACTGCCATAACTAGCCCCAACATAAATGTCTAACGGGTCTAAGAGCCACAGGCCATCATCGCCCGCTTGCACATTGCCAAAGACCGTCAGAACTGCGCCGGATGTTTCAATGCGCCCGCCTTTGCCGCTGCCAGCGCCATAAGTAAATAGATTACCTGCCGTGTAGGTCAACGAACTGGCGTTGTGCACATCACTCCACAACACCACCTTGCCCCCATCGCCGTTGTCGGTGGCACTGGCGTCAATGGTGCTGTCGGCACTCAGGGCCACGGTGGTGGCTTGGCGCATCGTGCCGCTGCCTTGCCAGTCGCCGCCCACCAGCACGGTGCCGCCAGCGGTGGCGCCTTTGGCTTCGATCAGGGTGCCGGTGTCTAGGCTGATGTCATCGCCCTCCACCTCCACGCGGCCCGCATAGGCGCGGGCGCTGTTGGCGCGCAGCACGGTGTTGGTGCTGAGCAGCACGGCGCCCTTGATGGGGGTTGGGTTGGAGTTGTCGGCTGGGTTATTGATAGGCGTCGGCACGCCATCGGCCTGAATGTGGATGCGCCCACCGCCGCCCTCGCCCGATGCGTCCAGCACGGCGGTGGCCAGGTCCACGCGGCGGGAGGCTTGCAGTTGGATGGTGCCGCCCAAGGCGTTGGCCACAATGTGGGCGGGGTCGGTCACCACGCCGTTGGCAAAGATGCGGCCACTGACGGCAATGGCCTGTGCGGCCACGATGTCAATGTTGCCGGCTTGGGCGGCAATGGCGGACACGTCCAACAAACCTGTGGCGGTTTGGGTGAAGGTGTCGGCGCTGATTTGGATGCGGCCAATTTCTGCCGCCAGGTTGCCGCTGTCGGGGAAAGAACTTGCCGCTAAGTTAGTGGCTGTTACGTTGTTAGCTGTGACCGTGCCGCTGTTCTGAACATCAGGGGCATTCAGGCTGACGGTGCCCGCAGGTCCAGCGTTGAGCCCGCCGGTGGCGTTGGCGTTGAGGGTGCCGCTGTTCAAAATAGCACTGCTGGCTTCAAGGAAGATGCGGCCTGCACGGCGCACCAAACCTGTGGCTTCAATGGTGCCGCTGTTGTTGATCACGCCGCTTTGCAAGCGGCTGGCAGCTTGGGCCGACAGAATGATGAGGCCGCCTGGGGCTTTGATGGCGCTTTTGTTGTCCACCAAGGTGTTGATGGCGGCGGCAGTGACGATGACGCGGCTCAGGGCGCCGCCTCCGTCAAATTTAAGCTCAAAGGTTTCGCCTGCGGCCATTGCCACGGTGCCGAGGTTGGCCACGATGACGCCGTTGTTGCGCACTTCCGGCGCGAGCATGGCGATGTAGCCGCCCAGTGCGGCGCGCAGCTCGCCTTCGTTTTCAACCTTGCCCGTGGCGCCGTTGCGGGTGAGCTTGAGCTGGCCGTTCATGAAGTCTTGGGCTGCAGCTTGATGTGTTGTGGCGACTAAACCGCCCACATCGACGCTAGACGACTTACCAAAGTACACGCCTTCAGGGTTGACCAAGATGACTTGGCCCGGCGCAGTGATGCGCCCCAAGATTTGGCTGGGCTGGGTGTCCATGACGCGGTTCAGCGTGGCGGACTGGGCGTTGGGCTGCTGGAAGTTGACGGTGGCGTCTTTGCCAATGTTGAAGCTGGTCCAGTCAACCACGGCTCTTTGGCTGGTTTGGTTGATGTTGAGCGTGGTGGCCGATTGGCTGATGCTGGCTTGGCCTGCTGCCACTTGGCCTCCGCTTGGGAGCTGGGTGGCGACCACGGGCGCGCCCGTGGTTTGCGCCAACACAGGCGCCGAGAACAAACCCAGCGTGCCCAGAAGGTTGACCGACACACATAGATAGACGCGCGAAAGTGCAAATCGCGCAGGCGTGCGGCCACCCAGACGTCGAACGACATCTGAATCGATGGGGCGTGTTTCTACGAAGCGCGGCATTGCAATTCCGATTCGGAATGACGGCGGACTTCTTGAGTTTTTCTTCACGCGCTAGAAAGGTAGAGTGACTTGCAGCCAGTAGCGGTTGCGATCGCGCGTGCCATCTTGGTCGTTGCCGTTGATGGGGTTGGGATTGGGGTTGTTGCCAATCTTTCTTGCCCATGTGGCTTTGATGTTGATGCCATCTTCGGTGGTGTACCCGATGCTGGCGCCAAAGCCTTTGTAGGTATTGAGGTTGTGTTGCGGACCGCCTGGGTAGTTGGGGTCGTGTTGCAGCCAGACTTGGCCCCAGTCGTAGAAGGCGGCCATGTTGATGCCGTTTTCTAACTGTTGTCGGAGTTCGAGCTGAACCATTTGGCCGTCAGAGCCAGAGCCTTCGCCAGTTGGGTAGGCGCGCACGCCGTTCATGCCGCCAAGCTGCATTTTTTCGGAGGAGTCGAGGTTTTTGTCGCTCAACTGGCCTGTGTAGGAAACAAAGGCGGATGTTCTTGCCGTGATGGGCTGCTGCCACGTGCCGTTGAGGCGAATTTTGTTGAAGACGCCTTCGGTTTTGACGGTGTTTTTGTCGGTTTGCTGACTCAAGGAGCCATCGAGGTTGATGTCACCGTGCGAAAGCTGTAACGCATAAGTTCCCGTTCCGCCGCCTGGGTTGATGTCACGGTAGAAGCCAGAGACTTGCGCCGACATGACTTTGGCTTCGTAGTCAGACATGATCAGCCCTTGGGCTGAGGTGTTTTGGAACTTTTTGGTATCTGCGGCAAGGGTGACAGTTGCACTGCGGTCATCTGCACGCAAGAGTGGGTAGATGAATTCCATGCCTTTGGTGACGGCTCTACCAAAAGCGCCAACCATGCCCTGCTCGCCAACGACCACTTCGTAGCTCATGGCGGATGTGTTCAAGCCCATGCGCCAGCCATCGGTTCCGACGGGGAGGCTGTAGGCCAAACGGGCGTAATTGCTGCCTTGGGTGTGCACAGCCACGACGTTGAGCAAGTCGCCCAAGTCATTGGGGTTGAACCAATTGAGGGTGATGAGGGTGCGGATGGCACCTGTTGAGCGAGAGCCCGCGTTGTCAATGCTGAGTTCAGCTTGACGGGTACGGCCTTGGTAGAGCTTGAGCAACAGCTCGGTTTCGCCAGCCTCTCGGCCTTGGCGCAGCGAGCCTTGCACGTTGACGCCTGGCACATCGTTGGCCAAGGCCAAAGCGCGGCCCAGTGACTGGGTGTTGAGCGGCTCGCCTGGTTTTTGTTGGGATTCAATCAGCGCGGTGACGTGGGCTTGGGTGTTGGGCAAGTCAGCGAGTTCTTGCTCGATTTCGACCTTGGAGAACACGGATTCAATGACGTCGACGGTCAAAACGCCTTCGTTCAGGTCTTGCGGCGGCAGGATGGCGCGGGCCAAGTAGTTGTTTTTGCGGTAGTACGACTCGACCACCATGCCGATTTCGAGCATTTGCTCGTAGGTCATGGGGCTGTTGATGAAGGGTTCGACGATGCCCTTGAGCTCCATGTCGCCCAGAATCGTGACGCCAGTGAACTGGATGGTTTTGAGCGTGATGAGTGCTTTGGCGGCCTGTTCGACCTCCTGCTGCTCCACCATTTTGTCCATGGCGGCATCGACCAAATTGCGTGGCTGCTTGGGTTTGGCGAAGGATTTGCCAGTGACCGCCTCGGCCCACTCGGTGACGGGCAGATCGGTTTTTTCTTCAATCGCGCGCAGGACTGTGCCTGCGTTTTTGGGTACAACGGGGTCGTAGATCTCTAACGCCCCACCCAAAAGACACAGGAAAACAATCGCAGCAATGATTCGCGACCGAGTTAATTTCACAAAATGCGTACTAAAACAACCATAAGGGTTGTCTTAATGCAAGTTCTGTGCCTTGCTGTTTTTTGACGGTTTTGTAGGGGTTTGTAGGCTTTATCGCGCGCTAGACGGCATGTTCTCTAGGATTTGAACCGTCAGTTCAGATTGAGAAAGGTCTTGCTGAGGGATATACACACGCACCAACCAACCTGAGCGGCGATAAGCCTGAGTCACCGTATCGGTCAAATGCTCCAGCTCGTGTTGGTTCAGCGGGCGAACAAGATAAGGCTGAGCGATCGCTTGGAGCTGGTCACTCGACAGCAACTTGGCGCCTAAGAACTTAATCTTCTTTGGGTTCACGAGGCTGGCCTGTGTCAAGGTCATCGCGGGTGGCAGCAACTCAAGACGTTGCGCCTGACGCTGGGTTTGATCGAACTTGAGCATTTGCTCGTTTTGGCGCATCAAAGCGCCTGCATCTGGCAAGGTCTGAGCCTGCACCATCCCCGCCGCGCACCAGCACAGCACCGTGATGGGACGCATAAATGTTGTGTTCACCATGTGGTGCCCTTAATTTTTAAAGCTTTTGACAAATTGGTCCACGTCGACACATTCGGCCAATTCGGCTTCCAGCACCTGGTCCCCTGAAATATGAGCGCCATGCTTGACCCAGTTGTCGTTCATGCGCTGGCTGTAGCTTTCAGACAAGTGTTTGACAGCCAGAGAAACGGTTTCCATGGTTTTTTTGCTTTTGCGCCCCTGCTTGCGGTCGAGTTCAACGTCCACACGCTCAGACAAAACCATGTAGTTGTTGGCCAAGCTTTCGTATTTTTTGGCCATGTCGCTTTGTTTTTTGCGCACCAAGAGCGCCGACACATTGAGCTGCAAGGCCGCACACCGACGGTAGAGGTAAGACACGCGACCCATGTCGTTGGTGTCTCGAAAGCGGCTTCGGACCTCGTCGAAGCTGGGCCAAGGTTCAGCGGCAGTCAGCGGTGGGGAGACCAGAATCAGGGCAAGACAGGCGAGCTTGAATTTCATGCCTCATTCTCTCCTGTGCGCGCATCAGTTTTAGAAACGTGACTCCAGCGAGACCCAGAAGCGGTTGCGATCGTATTGGCCGCTGTGGCCGCGTGGCATGGCGGCGGTGTCAGGCTCATCGCCAAGGCGGTGGGCCCAAGTGCCTCGGAGGGTGGCACCCGTATCCAAGCGGTGCGTCAGACTCAGGCCATAACCTTGCAAGGTGGCGCTGTTGTTGGCAGGTGCACCTGGTGCGCTGCCATCGTGCCAAGCACGCACATGGCCACGGTCATAGAACTCAGACAACGTGGTGTTGGCCGTGAGTTTTTGCCTGAATTCAAAAGTCACCAACTCGCCATCGCTGCCCATGCCCTCGCCGACCCCGTAAGCTCGCACGCCCAAAGGGCCACCCAAGTAGATTTTTTCAGAGCCATCGAGGTTCTTGCTGGCGCGTTGAAGCGTCAAGCCGGTATAAAACGCATGGACACCACCCAAGGGCTGGAATACCGAAGCGCTCAAACGAAACTTGGAAAACTCTCCCGCCGTTTGTTCGCCACTGAGATCGGCGGCTTCGTTGGGCGATCCCGCCATGTCGACCGTGCCCTTCGAGAACATAGCGTCGTAAGAGAAGACCGCACCGCCGGGCACCATCTCGCGCTCAAAGCCTTTGAACTTGATGCCCATGACTTTGGTGTCGTAGTAGGCCGAATCGGTGAAGGTGGCGGCTGTGGTGTGGATGGACTTGACGTCGTAATGCAATCCTAAAGTGCTCAACTGGTTGGGGCTATTGACCAGGTCGTAGGCCAATAACAGGCCCTTTTTGATGCCGTCACCGCTGAGGTTGACCGCGTTTTGCAAGTCGTTGACCACATCGAAATTGAAGCTAGATAGGTTCGCGCCAAGCTTGAGGCCATCCAAGCCGGTGGTCCAGTTGTAGGCCATTTGCAGGTATTGGCTGCCTTGCGACTTCAAGCCTTGCAACGACAAGGTGTCGCCTTTGGACAAGGTGTCATTCCATACCAAGCCAGCCCCGATGCGGTTGCTGCCTGTGGAAGAGTAACCATAGTTGTCAAACAGCAGTTCGTACTGGCGGGACTTGTGGGCGTATTGTTTCAAGATGAATGCCGTTTCGGCATCTTCTTGGCTCTCGCCCGATTTGGGGCTTGGCATCGGCACGTTGGGCGACATCTCTGCAAACTTGGTCACCACGCTGGCATCTTCGCTGACTTCTAGTTTCGCCACTTGCGAGACAGCCACAGGCGCTGGGGCTGGCACAGGCGCTGACGTTACTGGCGGCGGTGACAGCATGTGCATGGGCATGGGCTCTGGTGTCACCATGGTGGTCAGCGCTTTGTCGAGCTGTGCGGGTTTGATTTGGCTCTCGATGACGCCCACTTTGAGCACCCCATCTTCACGCGCCAAAGCACCCACCAAGGTCGCACGCGCAACCATGTTGTGGTTTTGGTAGTGCTTAGAGATCTGCGCCGGAATGGCCATCGCTTGTTCAATGGTGAGCTCTTGGCCCACAAACTCGCTGACCACGCCTTTGAGTTCGGCTTGACTGAAGGCTGTTGCGCCTTCAAATTTAATCTCACGAACAATGAGCTTGATGTCTTGCGCCTGAGGCGCTTTCACCTTGGCCACTGAAACTGGGGCAGCCGCTGGCGCTGTCACTGGCGCAGCGGCAGGCGCGCTGGCTTGTGCTTGCACCGACTCTGGCACAGGTTCATCAGCCGCCTTGATTTCTTCCACCATGTCTGGCACGGGCGCCGACGCCACCACGGGTGTGGGCGGTACGTTTCGAAAACTGTCGAGCTGACCCGTGGCATCCAAGGCCAAATAAATGCCGACGCTGGCAGCAGTGAGGGTCAGAAGGACTGGTAGTTTTTTCATGGATAAGAATTCAGTGTGGCTAGAGCTAAGCACGCCCTATGCCAATGCTCGTGTCGTGTAATCGACACCAGGTGTGTTTTCTGAAGATCCTGAGGATCAACGGCTGATCGGATCGGCTTCGATGACTTGCACGACCAAACGTCCACGAGAAAAAGACTGATCGGGGATATAGGCTTTGACCCTGTAGCCCGAATCTCTGTAAGCCTTGGCGATCGCCGCGCTCACAACAGACAACTTATCGACCAACACACGTTTGCCCACAAAGTCTTTCACCGCCACTTGCAGCTTGTTGTTTGGTACCAAGGAGTTGCCTTGAATGGTGATGCTGTCAATTTGGACGCTGAAGTCATCTGTCCATCGCAGCTTGGGGTAGTACTCCAGCGCAAAGCCCTCCTGCTGTGGGGCTGTGCGTGATGACAGCAGGTCTTGATGGTTGGCCATCAGGCTGCCGGCATCGGGCGAGAAACCGTTGGCCTGTGTTGCGCCGCTGGCCACAACCAGTGCACACAAAAGGCAATAAGCGTGTCGTTTCATAGATCAACTCCTCACGTGAGATAAAAAGTCGACCCACTTAATGAGCTTGGGTAGACAAATGGAATGCATGTCGTAATAAAACTGAATCTTTTTGCGCGCCTCTTGACCCAGACGTTGTCGAAGGTCGGCGTCGTCTAACAACCGAACGGTCTGATGGATCAGCGCCTCTTGGTCAAAAAACGGCATGAGCAAACCGTGTTTGTCATGCTCAATGAACTCTTTGACCGGCTCTGTGTCGCTGCCCACAATGGCGCAACCCACGCTCATCGCTTCGAGCAAACTCCAGCTCGCGACAAAGGGATACGTCAGGTACACGTGAACGGTGCTGACTTGCAGCAAGCTCACAAATTGGTTGTGCGGCAAGTGCCCAACAAAGTGAACACGGGCCCAGTCTTTGTCATCGATCAGCGGTTTGACTTCATCGATGAAGACCTGCTTCCAGTTGGTCTTGCCGGGTGGCGCTTTGCCGTAACTCACGCCATCACCACCCACGATGACCACTTGCGCATTGGGGCGCTCTTGCAGCAATTTGGGCAAGGCACGCATGAACACGTGATAGCCACGGTAAGGCTCTAAGTTGCGATTCGCAAAGGTGATGACCTCGTCATCACGGCCCAACACGCGGCCCGAGCGCAGTGCAAATGTGGCTAAGTTGTTGGGAGCAATGACCTTGGTGTCAATGCCGTCATGCATGACTTTGATCTTTCCTCGGAAGGGCCAAGGATAGGTATCTGCCTGAAAGTTGGTGGGAGAGATGGCCGCATCCGCCATGTCAAAGTGCATGACGTTGTTGATGTTCTTCACGCGAAGTCGACAAGCATCGCCTGGGTCTGTGCTTAAGAACTCGGGGTCAAACCCCACATCGTTGCCTTTTTCGGTGTAGTTCAGTTCACAGTAAAGACCCAGCTTGGTCTGGGGCCACACATCTTTGACAAACAGGCTCTCGCCCCAGCCAGGATGTGCCACCACCGCGTCTGGGGTGAAGCCTTGCGCCTTCAATTCCAAACATTTGCGAAACACAGCTTCGCCTCGAATGAGCTTGGTTTCAAAATCTAAGGCCCATGGATGAACCCCAGTGGCCGTGCCTTTGCTGGGGTGGTAAGCGTGCATGCGCACGCCCATCCATTCGGCGGGCACCTCTTTTTTGAGTACCAATGCATGCACCTCGTGGCCGTCTTTGACCAAAGCCGGCGCGAGGTGTAGAAATTGACCAGGAAAGTTTTGATGAATGAATAAGATCTTCATCGCACCAACAGCTCGTTACCGACCAGCTCTTTGACCGCTTTGTCAATCGACTGGATTGGGATTTCGAACTTGCCTTGGTCCAAGTTCAGTGACTCGATGTCCAGCTTGCCCAATGCGCTCAACAGTCGGTAACTGCCCAACTTCGCATCCATCGAGGCGTTGACTTTGTTGGCCAGCAGGCCAAAGTGTTCAACCTCAGAGTCCAAAACAGCCAACGCGGTTTCTTTGCCTGCGTCACGCAAACGCTTACGACCGCGCATCACGCCTTGTGAGGTTTTGACCGCAGATTCCAACAGATCCAAACGCTCCAGGCCTTTTTTGTATTGGTTCCACGCCACACGCACGGACTCTTTGGTCTTGTTGTTGACGTTCTTCTCTTTTTCAGCGCTTTCACGGTAGTCATAGGCAGCCGCTTGAGCGCGGCTGATGGTCTCGCGACCCGCAAAGATGTTCCAGCTCATCTTGAGCAAAACAGAGTCTTCGTCTTTGCGGTAAAGCTGGCCTGCATCGCGTTCGCGGTTATGGGTTCCCACCAAGTCGACGTTGGGCATGAAGCCAGCGTTTTCCATGCTGATGAGTCGATAGGTTCGCTCGGTGGCAAGTCTTGCGCCTGCCAGTCGGGGGTTGTTTTCGGCTGCTTCGTCAGTCGCCGCATCGACAGAGGCAGGCATGCGAGATTTGATGATGTCCACATCTTCAAATAACTTCAGGTCGGGGCTTTTGCCAAACACCTGTTCGTAGCCCGAGACGGCATCACGCAAGCCCTGCTCGTAAATCACACGGCGCTCGCGCACGATTTGCAGACGGGTAGCCGCTTGCAACTCGTCCACGATGACACCACCGCCACGCTCCACGCGTTGCTTCTCCATCTCGAGCTGGCGCTTGGTCGTCTCTTCGTTGATTTCGCTCAAGCTGATGAGCATTTTGTTTTTCAACACGTTGATGTAGGCCGTGATCGCTTCGAGCAGCACCTCTTGTGAGGTGGCGCTACGGTCGGCGTCTTTCATCTGGCGTTCAATCTTGGCGACACCCGTGGTGGCCAAGGTGCGCCCCCCGTTGAACAGGTTTTGCGTCACCGTCACAGATTGCTTTTTGCGTTGCAAGTCGCTGGCTTGTGGGGTGGAGCTGGGCTGACCCGAGGCGTAAGGGGTGGTGGTGATTTTTTCGGAGCCACTTTCAGCCCCCACATCCACCTTGGGCAACCAGCCTGCTTTGGCGGCCGTTTCACGTTTTTCGGCTGCGGTGACCGCAAAGCTGGTGGCTCGCAGCATGGGGTGGTTGTCGCGCAGGTAAATCAACTCAGACTGCAAGTCAGCGGCAATGGATTGCGAACCGAGGCAGGCAATGGCGATTGAAATGATGTGCTTTTTCATATGAACTCTCTCAAATTTCCTTGAACGCGTCTGCTTTGAGCTTCAAAACAGGTTTCAGCAGCGCCCACATGATGGATTGGGTGTCGACCTTGATATCGACCTCGCCCACCATGCCGGGTGTGATGGGGTACTGGCCTTGGTGACTGCCAAGCCATGATTTGTCTGTGCTGACGACCACGCGATAAAACTGTTCTTCGTTGCGGCCCAGGTCTGTGTCAGCGGCAATGCCAGTGACCGTGCCACTCAGGCCGCCATAGCGCAAATAGTCATAGGTTGAAATCTTGACCAGTGCGTCTTGTTTGAGATTGATGTAGCCACGGTCGCTCGGGCTGAGCTTGACTTCAATGACCAATTGGTCTTTGACGGGCACCACTTCCATGATGGGTTCACCGGGCTTGATGACGTTGCCAGAGGTTTGAAAGCGCACGTTTTTGACCACGCCGTCAATCGGGGCGCGAATGACCGAACGGTCTTCTTGGTCATGGGCTCGGTTGAGCTCCTCTGAGAGGCTGGCCATTTTTCGCTCCATGTCGGCGGCTTCGCTCGATGACTCGCGGTTGAAACGCGACTCTTCTTGCTGGCGCCTTGCCATGGATTCACTGATGCCCGCCTGCAAACCCGTGATGGATTGGCGCAAAGAGGCAATTTCACCGCTCAGGCGCTCGTAGTTGCTTTGGCGCTGGAAGTGCTCGAGTTGTGAGGTGAGTTTGTCTTTGACCAAGTCGGCAGAGATGGCCACCTCTTGCCTAGAAATCTTGATGCTGGCCTCCAGTGCCGCCAGGCGTTCACGGGATTCGGCCAGCTTTTGGCGGTTCTGCGTGACGATGTTGTCAAACGCTTGCAGAGAGCTGCGGCGTTCGTCTTTTTTGTTGTGGTAACTGTTGGTTTCCACTTCGATCAGGTTCGGAAACTTGGCAGCCAAGTCCTCAGGCCAAACGGGATCTGTGCCCACGGCCTCTGCGTCTAAGCGGATCTTGGCCAGTTTGAGTGAGGCCATGCGGGCATTCATCTCACCGCTGTTGATGCTGCTGGATGCCAGGTCCAAATGCACCAAGGGGTCGCCTGCTTTGACTTCTTGGTTCTCGCGCACCACGATTTCTTTGATGATGCCGCCCTCTAAATGCTGAATTACTTTGACTTTGTCAAAGGGAATCACTTTGCCGGGTGCGGTCACGACGCGGTCAACCCTGCCGATGAGGGTCCACAAAAAGATGACCACAAAGAAAGCCAGCAACCGACGCTGGGAAGCGCGCCAGCGCGGTTCACCCAGGTCATGCAAGACGCGGTCTAACGATAAATGTTGTGAATTTTTTGACATGTCAGGCGTTGCTTGCAACATTCATACCTAACTTGGGAAGAATCTCGGTGGCGGGCCCTGCCGCCATCAACTTGCCTTTGTTCATCACCAAAATGCCATTGCAGTGACTGAGCAAGAAAGGACTATGCGTGACCACGATGACGGTGCGCTCCTTGGCCAATTGCTTGAGGGTTTGCACAAAACGCAGCTCGGACTCACGGTCGAGCTCAGCCGTCGGCTCATCGAGCAAGAGCACAGGTGGGTCATTCAGCAAGGCTTGCGCGATGGCAATGCGCTTGGTCTGACCGGCTGAGAAGCGTTGCGCCCCCTCCCCGACTTGGGTGGCGTAGCCATCGGGCAGGTCAATGATGAAGTGGTGCGCGCATGAACGCTCGGCGGCTCGGATGATTTGCTCATCGCTGGCATCGGGGTTGGCCAAGGCGATGTTGTCGCGAATAGAAGTCGACAGCAGCTGGTTGGTTTGCGAGAGGTAGCCCATGCGCTGGGCCAGCTCGGTTTGGGTGAACTGGTGCAGATCGGCTCCGTCAATCAAGACGCGGCCAGCACTTGGAGGGTACAAGCCCCGCAAGATTTTCAACAACGTGGTCTTGCCACTGCCGTTGGGCCCCACGATGGCGTGTAAGCCAGATGGGCCAATTTCACCCGAGATGGGTTCGAGCAATGCGTTTTCAGAACCGGGGAATTGAAAGGTCACGCTTTCCAAGCGCATCGCACCCACAGGGCGAGGCAAGGCAATCACACTTTCGCTGCGGTCTTGTGGCGCTGACAACAAGGTGTCGAGTCGCTTTTTGGCGGCGCGGAATTGGCCAAAGGTTCGCCATTGGCCCACCAATTGAATCAAGGGCGAAACCATGCGCCCGCCCAACATGTTGGTGGCAATCAAAGAGCCCATGGTGATGAGCTGGTTCAAGATGGCCAAGGCGCCAATGCTGGTGGTGAGCACCGAGTTGCCGGTGGTCATGGCGTGCGCGAGTTCACGGAAATGGTCCGCCTCGCGGCTGCGCGCCAAAGATTCGTTCAGCCACTTGGCATAGTGGTCTTCCCAGCGACGGTGGACCGATTCGTTGGCCCCCAACGCTTTGAGGCTCAAACGCACAGAAGCGAGTTCGTTGAGAACCATGTCACGGCTCACCAACTGCTCGCGCTCCGTCTCACTCGCGCCACGGGTGACACGTCCCGAATGCCATGCCAAGGCCACGAATGCGGCAATGGTGAGCAAGGCCACAGGGAGCAAAGGCAGCGCCACAAAGGCAATCACCAGCAATGACAGCAGCACAAAGGGCAAGTCAATCACCAGCATGGCTGTCGCGCCCGAGCAGGTGGCACGCACGATTTCAATGTCGCGGTAAACCGCTTGCCAAAACCCTGGCGAGCGCGCTTCCAGTGCCAAGGTGGGCAAGTTGAGCATGCGCTGCAGGGTCTCACGCGCGAGTTCGACCTCCACACGCGCGCCAATGCGTTGCAGCAGCAACGAACGGCCCGCACGAAACACATGGTCCATCACGATGGCAATGGCCATGCCAATCACCAGCGCCGCCAGCGTGGAATAGCC